>NZ_CP172896.1:0-222500 GCF_050532945.1 Enterococcus sp. DIV2467a
ATGCCCGACGTGGAAAGTTTTTGGCATAGCCTTGAAGAAGCCTATCAAGCGATTTTGTCGGCGCCAAGTTTTGATGCTTGGATTAAAACCACACGCCCTTTGAAATTAGACAACAATCAATTGTGGCTAGAAGTCCCTTCTGCAGTTCATCGTGATTACTGGGAAAAAAATCTTTCGGCAAAAATTGTCGAAACTGGATTTAAATTGACCGGTGCAGAAGTGATGCCCCATTTTGTTGTTGCCGATGAAAAAGACGCAGCACTGGCACAAGAACTCGAAGAACCTGCCGAAGAAGAAGTTGTTTTTAGTGAACAAAGTAAAAAAGCGATGCTTAATCCTAAGTACACTTTCGACACCTTCGTTATTGGTAAAGGAAACCAAATGGCGCACGCTGCAGCGCTTGTTGTTGCCGAGGATCCTGGTTCGATTTACAATCCCCTTTTCTTCTATGGTGGTGTAGGGTTAGGGAAAACCCATTTGATGCATGCTATTGGTCATCAAATGTTAGTGAATCAACCAGATGCCAAAGTCAAATATGTTAGTAGCGAAACGTTTACGAATGAATTTATCAACTCAATTCAAACAAAGACATCCGAACAATTTCGGAAAGAATATCGCAATGTTGACTTATTATTAGTCGATGATATTCAATTTTTGGCGGAAAAAGAAGCAACATTGGAAGAATTTTTCCATACCTTCAACGATCTTTACAATGAAAATAAACAAATTGTTTTAACAAGTGATCGCCCGCCGAATGATATTCCAAAATTACCTGAACGATTAGTTTCTCGCTTTGCTTGGGGTTTGTCTGTCGATATCACCCCGCCTGATTTAGAAACACGGATTGCAATTTTGCGCAAAAAAGCAGATGCCGAGCGTTTAGAAATTCCGGATGATACACTAAGTTATATCGCTGGTCAAATTGATTCCAACATCCGTGAATTAGAGGGTGCTTTGGTCCGTGTTCAAGCCTTTGCAACTATTAATGGAGAAGATATTACCACTAGTTTAGCGGCGGACGCCTTGAAATCTCTAAAATCAGTTGGTAGTAAAAATCAATTGTCCATTTTACAAATTCAAGAAGAAGTATCCAAATATTATCATGTGCCTCTTAAAGATTTAAAAGGGAAAAAACGGGTGAAAACAATTGTGGTTCCTCGTCAAATCTCAATGTATCTTGCTAGAGAAATGACCGACAATTCCTTGCCAAAAATTGGTGCCGAATTTGGCGGCAAAGATCATACAACGGTGATTCATGCGCACGAAAAGATTCAGCAATTATTGGAAAAAGATCCAGCGATTCAAAAAGAAGTCAGTGAAATTAAAAATTTATTGAACTCTTAGGATGTGGAAAACTAAACAAAAAAGAACAAAGTTATCCACAACTTATACACAAGTGGATAACTTAGTAAAATCAATGCCTTTTTGACTTTTCCACAGAATCAACATGCCCTATTACTTTTATTATTTATTTATATATAATATACAAAACAGTGGCGTACAAAATTAGAACGTATTGAAAATACTTAAAAAGGAGTTTACATTATGAAATTAACGGTCAAACGAAGTGTCTTTTTACAAGAATTACAAACTGTTCAACGAGCAATTTCTTCTAAAACAACGATTCCAATCTTAACAGGTGTTAAAATTGTGTTATCAGAAGATGGCTTATCACTTACTGGGAGTAACGCGGATATTTCAATTGAAAGTTTTTTAAGTAAAGATGATGAAAAAGCTCAAATGACCATTGAACGCACAGGTAGCATCGTTTTACAATCTCGTTTCTTTGGCGAAATTATTCGTAAATTACCAGAAGATATGTTCACAATGGAAGTTCTAGATAACAATCAAGTTGCAATTACTTCAGGAAAAGCTGATTTTACGGTTAATGGATTAGATGCTGACAATTATCCGCACTTACCAGTAATTGATACTCAAAACCAAATGAAATTACCTGTTCATTTATTGACAAAAATTATTAGTGAAACAGGTTTTGCTGTATCGATGCACGAAAGTCGTCCAATTTTAACTGGGGTTCACTTTATTTTAGAAAATCAAAAATTACTTGCCGTTGCGACAGATTCACATCGTTTAAGTCAACGTGTGATCCCGACAGAACAAGCAGTAGAAGACTTTAACATTGTAATTCCAGGAAAAAGTTTAACTGAACTTTCTCGTTCATTAACCAATGAAGAAGAAATGGTTGAAATCAGCATTATGGAAAACCAAGTGCTATTTAAAACAGAAACAATGTACTTCTATTCTCGTTTGTTAGAAGGAAATTATCCTGATACCAACCGTTTAATTCCAACTAGCCATAACACGCAAATTGAATTTTATGTACCAGAATTGCTTTCAGCAATCGAACGTGCCTCTTTACTTTCTCATGAAGGACGTAACAATATTGTTCGCCTTTCAATTTCACCAGATTCTGTTGTTTTATATGGAAATTCACCTGAAATTGGAAAAGTCGAAGAAGCTTTAAACTATGAAAATGTTTCTGGTGAAGCGTTGGATATTTCTTTCAACCCAGATTATATGAAAGATGCGTTGCGAGCGTTTGGCGATATGAATATTACCGTGAAATTCCTTTCTCCAATTCGTCCGTTTACATTGGAGCCAACCGAAACAGAACTAGATTTCATTCAACTAATTACACCGGTTCGTACAAATTAATCATGTTTAAAAAAGACCTTCGGAAAATCACTATGATTGCCGAAGGTTCTTTTTTGTCGTCTATTTAAAGTCGATAAACGCTGCTAGATAAGCTTTTTAAAACTAGAATAGCTTTTACGCTAATGTTATTGTGAATGTTTGAACTATCGTTTGACGAATAAATTCTGCCTTTTTTTTCGTGGATAAAGAAAAAAAGCCCTTTAATTTTTCGTTTAAGAGCTGTTCATTTTTTTATGAACATTTCCTAGTGAAAGAAGTTTACGTTGCTTAAAACGACGCTCAGACCTCTACAAGCTACTTTTCTTCAATGCATGCCCTCTTCGTTTGTCTTTGAGTTACCCCAAATTGTTTTTTAGTTAAACGCTACTCGTCATTTCTGCCAAATCAGGCCCCTTTTTCTCAAGAAAATATCAATTTCCGTTTTAAAATGCTTTTTAAGAGTTTTTTTATCCTAATAATATTTTCGGTCATTTAGAATTAAAATTGCTTAGAATGAAAATTAGACAGATAAATTTGTTTTCTCTTATGAAAAAGGGTATAATATATATGAGAACGTATTAGAAAAAAGAGGGATGCACATTGAAAAAAACGTTTGTTTTAGCAACTGAGTATATAACGCTTGGTCAGTTTCTTAAAGAAATCAACGTCATTGGTAGTGGCGGCCAAGCCAAATGGTATTTGGCAGACAATAGCGTGTTTGTTGATGGCGAGTTGGAAAATCGTCGCGGACGGAAACTTTATGCGGGCATGATGATTGAGATACCTGAAGAAGGTACTTTTTTTATGGTGAAAAACGGAAACGAGTCCGACGATGCGGCTGAATGAGCTGACACTTCAGCATTATCGTAATTATGAAACAGTCAGCTTAGATTTTCCAAAAACGTTAAATCTTTTTTTAGGCGAAAACGCCCAAGGAAAAACCAACTTGTTAGAAAGCATTTATGTTCTAGCAATGACACGAAGTCATCGAACCAGCAATGAAAAAGAATTAATTGGCTGGGAACAAGCAGCAGCTAAAATTAGCGGTGTGGTTGAAAAAAAGACAGGCACCGTGCCGTTGGAAATTTTAATTTCCAACAAAGGACGTAAAACCAAGGTTAATCACATTGAGCAAAAAAGGCTCAGTGCGTACATTGGGCAACTGAATGTTATTTTATTTGCCCCAGAAGATTTATCTTTGGTGAAAGGCTCACCTCAAGTCCGCCGGAAATTTATTGACATGGAACTCGGACAAGTGAGTCCTATTTATCTTTATGATCTTGTCCAATATCAGTCTGTTTTAAAGCAACGGAACCAATACCTAAAACAACTAGCTGAAAAGAAACAAACAGATACTGTTTATCTGGATATTTTGACAGAGCAGCTAGCTGAATTTGGCGGGAAAGTTCTATACGCTCGGTTAGGTTTTCTTAAAAAATTAGAACACTGGGCAAACTTACTCCATCAAAAAATTAGTCATGGACGCGAAACGCTCACCATTGACTACGCATCAAGCATCCCAATTGACAACACGGATCTTTCCTTAGAAGCACTTCAAAATCAATTGCTCCAACAATTAATGAACAATCGTAAGCGTGAATTGTTTAAAGCGAATACTTTTTTAGGCCCTCATCGTGACGATTTGCTATTTATTGTCAATGGTCAAAATGTTCAAACGTATGGCTCACAAGGCCAACAACGAACGACAGCTTTAAGTATTAAATTGGCAGAGATTGATTTGATGCATTCAGAAACAGGAGAATATCCTGTGTTATTACTAGATGATGTCATGAGTGAATTAGATAATGAACGTCAAATTCACTTGTTAGAAACGATTGAAGGCAAAGTTCAAACGTTCTTAACGACAACTAGTTTAGATCACATAAAAGACAAGCTAACAGTTGAACCAGATATTTTTTATGTTCAACAAGGCAAGATAGAAAGGAATTCAGCGACATGACAGAAGAAGAAAAAAACATGAGAGAACGTGCGCAAGAATATGACGCTAGTCAGATTCAAGTTTTGGAGGGCTTAGAAGCTGTCCGGAAACGTCCTGGTATGTACATAGGTTCTACTAGTGGCGAAGGGTTACACCACTTAGTATGGGAAATCGTTGACAACTCTATCGACGAAGCCTTAGCAGGATTTGCTAAATCAATTCAAGTAATTATCGAACCAGACGATAGTATTACTGTTATCGATGATGGTCGTGGAATTCCAGTCGGGATTCAAGCCAAAACAGGTCGCCCAGCTGTGGAAACAGTGTTTACAGTGCTACATGCCGGCGGGAAATTTGGCGGTGGCGGCTATAAAGTATCAGGTGGCTTGCACGGTGTTGGTTCCTCTGTTGTTAATGCTTTATCGACCAGTTTAGATGTTCGTGTTTATAAAGATGGCAAAGTGTATTACCAAGAATATCGTCGTGGTGCGGTTGTTGATGATCTAAAAGTTATCGAAGAAACGGATCGTCACGGAACTACTGTTCACTTTATTCCAGATCCTGAAATTTTTACAGAAACAACCGTTTATGATTTTGATAAATTAGCAACACGGGTTCGTGAATTAGCCTTTTTAAATCGAGGCTTACACATTTCAATTGAAGACCGTCGTGAAGGACAAGAAGATAAAAAAGAGTATCACTATGAAGGCGGGATTAAGAGTTATGTTGAGCATTTAAATGCCAATAAAGACGTTATTTTCCCAGAGCCAATCTTCATTGAAGGAGAGCAACAAGATATTACAGTGGAAGTGTCAATGCAGTATACAGATGGCTACCACTCAAATATTTTAAGTTTTGCCAACAATATTCATACTTATGAAGGCGGAACGCATGAATCTGGTTTTAAAACTTCTTTAACACGTGTGATTAATGACTATGCACGTAAACAAAAATTGATGAAAGAAAACGATGAAAAATTAACTGGGGAAGATGTTCGTGAAGGTTTAACCGCAGTGGTTTCCATCAAACATCCAGATCCTCAATTTGAAGGACAAACGAAAACGAAATTAGGGAACTCAGAAGTACGGACCGTTACGGATCGTTTATTCTCAGAATACTTTACAAAATTCTTAATGGAAAATCCAACAGTCGGCAAACAAATTGTCGAAAAAGGCATGTTGGCCTCAAAAGCTCGTTTAGCCGCTAAAAGAGCCCGTGAAGTCACCCGTCGTAAAGGCGCGTTAGAAATTAGCAACTTGCCAGGGAAGCTGGCTGATTGCTCAAGTAAAGATCCGGAAAAATGCGAATTATTTATCGTCGAAGGAGACTCGGCCGGCGGTTCAGCAAAACAAGGCCGTAGCCGTGAATTCCAAGCCATTTTACCAATTCGTGGGAAAATCTTGAATGTCGAGAAAGCCAGCATGGATAAAATTTTAGCCAATGAAGAAATTCGGTCATTATTTACAGCTATGGGAACAGGCTTCGGCGAAGATTTCGATGTTTCTAAAGCACGTTATCACAAACTAGTGATTATGACCGATGCCGATGTCGATGGTGCGCATATTCGAACGTTGTTATTAACCTTGTTCTATCGCTTCATGCGGCCAATTGTTGAAGCTGGTTATGTGTATATTGCCCAACCACCACTATATGGTGTGAAACAAGGGAAAAACATCACCTACGTTCAACCGGGCAAACATGCTGAAGAGGAACTAGCAAAAGTGTTAGAAGAATTACCTGCTTCACCAAAACCAAGTGTTCAACGTTACAAAGGTTTGGGTGAAATGGATGATCACCAACTTTGGGAAACAACAATGGACCCAGAAAAACGATTAATGGCGCGAGTGAGTGTCGATGATGCCATTGAAGCTGACCAAATTTTTGAAATGCTAATGGGCGATCGTGTGGAACCACGTCGTGCGTTTATCGAAGAAAATGCCCATTACGTGAAAAACTTGGATATTTAATGTGTCGCAACGTTGTAAGAGACGCTAGAACATATATTTAGAGGGGAAAAAATTCATGAGTGAAGAAATTAAAGAAAACATTCAAGACGTCAATCTGACCAGCGAAATGAAAGAATCTTTCATTGACTACGCAATGAGTGTTATCGTAGCCCGCGCGTTACCTGACGTTCGTGACGGTTTAAAACCTGTTCATCGCCGAATCTTATATGGAATGAACGAATTAGGGGTAACCCCTGATAAACCACACAAAAAATCAGCCCGGATTGTTGGGGATGTTATGGGTAAATATCACCCCCATGGGGACAGTGCGATTTACGAATCAATGGTGCGGATGGCACAACCTTTTAGTTATCGGGCTATGTTAGTTGACGGCCACGGAAACTTCGGTTCTGTCGATGGTGACGGCGCTGCCGCTATGCGTTATACCGAAGCACGTATGAGTAAAATTGCTTTAGAAATGCTACGAGATATTAACAAAAATACAGTCGATTTCCAAGGAAACTATGATGATTCAGAACAAGAACCAGTAGTTTTACCTGCTCGTTTTCCAAACTTACTAGTTAACGGAACAACGGGGATTGCGGTGGGGATGGCAACAAATATTCCACCACATAATTTAAGTGAAGTGATTGATGCAACAAGTTTATTGATGGACAATCCTGATGTAACGACGAATGAATTGATGGAAGTGTTACCTGGACCAGATTTTCCAACAGGCGGTTTAGTGATGGGGAAATCAGGGATTCGCCGAGCATATGAAACAGGGAAAGGTTCGATTACTGTTCGTGCAAAAGTTGAATTGACTGAAATGCCGAATGGAAAAGAACGTATTTTAGTAACTGAATTGCCTTATATGGTGAATAAAGCCAAATTAATCGAACGAATTTCTGAATTACACAGAGATAAACGAATTGAAGGAATTACTGATTTGCGGGATGAATCTTCTCGTGAAGGCATGCGGATCGTCATCGATGTTCGTCGAGATGTGAGTGCCTCTGTTGTGTTAAACAACTTGTACAAAATGACTGCCTTACAAACATCTTTTGGTTTTAACATGTTAGCCATTGAAAAAGGCGTACCGAAAATTTTAAGCTTGAAACGTATTTTAGAAAATTACGTCGAGCACCAAAAAGAAGTCATTACTCGCCGGACGATTTTTGACAAAAACAAAGCAGAAGCACGGGCGCATATTTTAGAAGGTCTACGAATTGCCTTAGATCATATCGATGAAATCATTGCCATTATCCGTGGATCACAATCAGATGACGAAGCAAAAGCAACGTTAATTGAACGCTTTGAATTTTCAGATCGTCAAGCGCAAGCGATTTTAGATATGCGTTTACGCCGTTTAACAGGCTTAGAACGCGACAAAATTGAAAATGAATATCAAGAGCTATTGAAATTCATTGCGGACTTAGAGGACATTTTAGCCCGCCCAGAACGCGTCATTGAAATCATTAAAACAGAGTTAAATGACGTTCGCACAAAATTTGGTGATGCACGACGCACAGAATTATTAGTAGGTGAAGTCTTAAGTCTTGAAGATGAAGATTTAATCGAAGAAGAAGAAGTCGTGATTACGTTAACCAATAACGGCTACATTAAGCGGATGGCAAACTCCGAATTCCGGGCGCAACGCCGCGGTGGACGTGGTGTCCAAGGGATGGGCGTTCATGATGATGATTTCGTGAAAAACCTAGTTTCTTGTTCAACACACGACACGTTATTATTCTTTACGAACACTGGGAAAGTTTACCGAGCAAAAGGTTACGAAATCCCTGAATACGGTAGAACAGCAAAAGGAATTCCAGTGATTAACTTACTGGGAATTGATTCTGCAGAAAAAATTCAAGCGATTATTTCTGTTGAAGGCAAAGCGGAAGCAGGTAAATACTTGTTCTTCACAACCTTAAAAGGAACCGTCAAACGGACAGCCGTAACAGCCTTTTCTAATATCCGTAGTAATGGATTAATCGCCATTAGCTTAAAAGAAGATGATGAGTTAGTTAACGTGGTAACGACTAATGGCAATCAGAAGATGATTATCGGAACACATGCAGGATACTCTGTCACGTTTGATGAAAATACTGTACGTGATATGGGCCGGACAGCATCAGGCGTTCGGGGAATCCGTCTCCGCGAAAATGATTATGTGGTCGGCGCAGCGATTCTGGATGAAAATAAAGAAGTCCTAGTCATTACTGAAAATGGTTATGGTAAGCGTACAAAAGCTTCTGAATATCCAGTTAAAGGACGTGGCGGTAAAGGGATTAAGACAGCAAATATCACTGAGAAAAATGGTCCATTAGCTGGTTTAACCACGGTCAATGGGGATGAAGATATCTTATTGATTACGAACAAAGGCGTCATTATCCGCTTTAACGTAGATTCTGTTTCTCAAACAGGACGCGCAACATTAGGGGTTCGTTTAATGAGAATGGAAGATGGTGCCAAAGTGGTAACAATGGCTGTTGTAGAACCAGAAGAAGTGGAAGAAGAAATCGTTGAAGTTGTAGAAACAACAGAAAACGAAACAACATCAGAAACAGAAGAATAACATAAAAAAGTTTCGCCAGTTGGCGAAACTTTTTTATTGGGGCTTTTCAAAACTATTTCTTGCTTTTGTCCATCAATTAGCATATAATTAGAGATTGTGAACTACCTTTTTAGGTATGTTCTCCTTGCTCTTAGCCAACTAAGAGCCTTGAAGTCCATAGGGAGGTGAAAATCAATGAGTCAAGATACGAAGTACGAAATCATGTACATTATTCGTCCGAACATTGATGAAGAAGCAAAAACTGCTTTAGTAGAACGTTTCGACACAATCTTAAAAGATAACGGAGCAGAAGTTATCGAATCTAAAGATTGGGAAAAACGCCGCTTAGCATATGAAATGAACGGATTCCGTGAAGGCATCTATCATATCGTTAATGTTACTTCTCCATCAACAGCTGGCGCAATCAACGAGTTTGATCGTTTAGCAAAAATCAATGACGATATTATCCGTCATATGATCGTGAAGGTAGAAGCATAATTTGTTTCACATGAAACATTTATTGACGAAAGGAGATGTTTTGAATGATTAATAACGTTGTATTAGTCGGAAGATTGACAAAAGATCCTGACTTACGTTACACCGCTAGTGGTTCAGCTGTTGCGACCTTTACACTTGCTGTAAACCGTAACTTTACGAATCAAAATGGTGACCGTGAAGCAGACTTTATCAACTGTGTGATTTGGCGTAAACCCGCAGAAACAATGGCTAATTATGCCCGTAAAGGTACATTATTAGGTGTTGTCGGAAGAATTCAAACTCGTAACTACGAGAACCAACAAGGTCAACGTGTCTACGTAACTGAAGTGGTTTGTGAAAACTTCCAATTGTTAGAATCTCGTTCTGCTTCAGAACAAAGAGGAACTGGCGGCGGTAGCTTTAATAACAACGAAAATGGTTATCAATCACAAAATCGTAGCTTTGGTAATAACAATGCCGGTTCTGGATTTAATAACAACAACAATAGTTTCAATCCATCATCTTCTCAGTCGCAAAACAATAACGGTATGCCTGATTTCGATAAAGATTCTGATCCATTTGGTGGCTCAGGTTCATCTATCGACATTTCAGATGATGATTTACCATTCTAAACGAATTTGATAGGAGGGAACAAGAATGGCACAACAAAGAAGAGGCGGACGTAAACGTCGGAAAGTCGACTATATCGCAGCAAACCACATCGAATACATCGACTATAAAGATACTGAATTGTTAAAACGATTCATTTCAGAACGTGGCAAAATTTTACCACGTCGTGTTACAGGTACTGGCGCTAAAAACCAACGTAAATTAACGATTGCTATTAAACGCGCACGTATCATGGGATTATTACCATTCGTTAGTGACGAACAATAATTTTATGACAATTTCCAGAACCAAAGAGCTTGCTCTTTGGTTCTTTTTTATCTTGACTAGTGTTTCACGTGAAACATAACAAGGTTCGCAGAATGAAGTGTTTTGTGATAAAATAAGGGATGAAATAACTAGTGAATCACCAGAGCAATACGCTCGTTGGAACAAGTCGCCTCAAAGGTCTGCAGAAAGATTGGAGGCAAAAAAATGCAAAAGAAGAGAATTCAAAAAAACGGTTTCTTAATTGTTGTGGGTCTTCTCTTAGTAGAATTTCTCCTCTATTTCTTACTAACAAATAAATGGCTGCTATTGGCGGTAATTATCGCATTAGATATCTTTCTCTTAGTGGTTATTCGGCTGTTGATTAGAGATGTAGAAATTACGAACGTAGAAAAGATTCAAGAAGCAAGTTCCATTGCTGAACAATCGTTGGATTATGTTGTGAATGAAGTACCTGTGGGGATTATTACGTATAACGGGGAAACACGCGCGGTAGAATGGCTTAATCCTTATGCTGCTTCTATTTTTAATAAAGACAATCAGCTAACATTAACCGCTAGCCAAGTTACGTCTTATTTAGAATTAGCAGAACGAAACCAAGATATCTTTACGATTGACGAAAATACCTATCGCTTTAGCGTCAATAAAGAACAACATACAATTACTTTTGAAGATATCACTAAAGAAAGTAATTTGTATCAAGAAAAAGTCGAAATGCAAACGGCTATTGGCATTGTGTCTGTCGATAATTATGATGATGTCACTGATACAATGGATGAGAAAGAAATTTCTTATTTGAATAGTTTCATTACGACGATGGTTTCTGATTGGATGGACCAATACAAAGTTTTTTATAAGCGAATCAACGCAGAACGTTATTTTTTCATTGCCCAATGGGAAGATATTCAAAAAATGATGGACGAAAAATTTTCTATTTTGGATACGATCCGTAAGGAATCAGCTAACCATGAAGTAGCCATTACGTTAAGTATGGGGATTGCTTATGGGGGGCCAACCTTAGATCAAACCGGGACCACGGCTCAAACAAACCTAGATACAGCTTTAGTTCGTGGTGGTGATCAAGTGGTTGTAAAAGAAGCCAAAGATGAAGCGAAGCCGTTATTTTTTGGTGGAAAAACGGCAGTAACGACGAAACGTTCCCAAGTACGTTCTCGCGCAATGAGCATGGCAATTAAGGGAATTATTGCGGAATCAGCTGACATCTATATTATGGGCCATCGTTATCCAGATATGGATGCGTTAGGTTCAGCATTTGGTGTTGCTCGTTTAGCCTCGTTTAATAATCGAAAAGCGTGGATTGTTTTAGATGAAAATGAAATCATTCCCGATGTCAAAAGAGTGTTAGAGGCGATTAAAGAGTACCCAGAATTAGAAGAGCGCATTATTAGTCCTAAAGAGGCCATGAAGCGCAAGAAAGAAAGTAGCTTATTAGTTATGGTAGATTACCATAAACCGTCTCTATCGATCTCACAAGAGCTCTATGAGCGTTTTGATAAAGTAGTAATCATTGATCACCATCGACGAGGAGACGAATTTCCAGCAAAACCCTTGCTTTCTTATATTGAATCTTCTGCCTCTTCTGCTTCAGAATTAGTCACAGAATTGATCGAATATCAAAGTAATAGCGCAAATAAACTGCAGGCCTTTGAAGCAACCATGATGTTGGCGGGAATTGTGGTTGATACGAAAAGTTTCAATACACGAACGACGGCGCGAACATTTGATGTGGCTAGTTATTTACGAACTTGTGGAGCAGACTCATCTTTAGTACAATATCTATTAAGTTCTGATCTTACAAGCTATCTGGAAATGAACAATTTAATCTCTAAAAGCGAATATGTCACAAAAGATACCGTCGTTGTTGCAGGGAGTGAAGACAAAGAATATGATAGTGTCACAGCTGCCAAAACAGCGGACACATTACTTTCTATGGCAGGGATTAATGCAGCATTTGTCATTACCAAGCGGACGGATCAACAGATTGGCATTAGTGCTCGGAGTAATGGTTCAATTAATGTCCAAATTATTATGGAAAATTTAGGTGGTGGCGGTCACTTTACTAATGCGGCAGTACAATTATCAAACGTAACAGTAGCAGAAGTAAAAGAGCAACTACTTGATGTAATTCGTCAAAATATTAATGAAATGTATGAACAGGAGTGAAGGAAATGAAAGTCATTTTTTTACAAGACGTTAAAGGAAAAGGAAAAAAAGGGGACGTAAAAGAAGTGCCAACTGGTTACGCCCAAAACTTTTTAATTAAAAATGGTTATGCGAAAGAAGCCAATAAAGGGAGCATGAGTGCGTTAGCGGGTCAAAAGAAAGCCCAAGAAAAACATGAAGCAGAAGTTTTAGCACAAGCAAAAGAAATGCAAGCCTTTTTAGAAGATGAAAAGACTGTTGTAGAGATCAAGGCAAAAGCTGGAGAAGACAGCCGTTTATTTGGCTCAATTCCTTCAAAACAAATTGCAGAAGCCTTAAACAAACAATACAATGTAAAATTGGATAAACGCAAAATCGAATTAGCCAACCCAATTCGTTCTTTAGGTTACACTAACGTACCAGTCAAACTACATCATGAAGTTACAGCGAAAATTAAGGTTCATGTCGTAGCGGAATAATACAATCGATAAAAAAGAAGCCGATTTCTCCGGCTTCTTTTTTATGCAAAATAAATTACTAGAATTATTTTTTATAATATTTAAAAATCAAATATACAACAATTTGAATTAAAGAAAATATTATATTTTTATTAATTGTATATTTTTTAAAATTGGAAAGTGAACTAAAAATAGAGAAATCAGCAGAGAAAAAATGTACTTTTTTTAATGAAATTGTGTTAAAATGGATAGACTAAATGAACCAGAAAGTAAGACATCGTGGGAGAGAACAAAATGAATGAATTATTGCAAGATAGGGTACCGCCACAAAATATTGAAGCGGAACAAGCCGTTTTAGGTTCTATTTTCTTAGATGCAGATGTGCTAATAGAAGCGATGGAATATGTGGAACCTAAAGATTTCTATCGTCGTAGTCATCAGTTGATTTTCCAAACGATGATGACCTTAAGCGACCGAAATGAAGCGATTGATGTGGTAACAATCAAAGATCGCCTAGAACAAGAGAATTTGTTAGAAGATGTTGGTGGACTAAGTTATCTGTCAGATTTAGCTTTAGCTGTGCCGACAGCTGCCAATGTCATTTATTATGCAAAAATTGTTGAACAAAAATCGTTGCTGCGCAACTTAATCCAAACCGCTACAGAGATTGTAACTAAAGGCTTTGAGCAAGGTGAAGATGTTGAATCTATTTTGGATGATGCAGAACGAAGCATTTTAGAAGTCTCCGAAAAGCGGAATCGTAGTGGCTTTTTATCAATTTCAGATGTTCTAAATACAACTATTGCGAATATTGACCAATTATACCAAAATGATGAAGAGATTACTGGTTTACCTACAGGCTATCAAGCATTGGATAAAATGACTGCCGGCTTGCAAGCGGAAGAGCTAATTATTTTAGCGGCCCGTCCAGCGGTAGGGAAAACCGCTTTTGCATTAAATATTGCCCAAAATGTCGGCACCAAAACAGATAAAGCTGTCGCTATTTTTAGTTTAGAAATGGGGGCAGAATCATTAGTGAACCGGATGCTTTGTGCAGAAGGATCCATTGAGGCCAGCCATTTAAGAACAGGGCAATTATCTGAAGAAGAATGGCAAAACTTAATTATTGCGATGGGTAGTTTGTCCCGTGCGAATATCTATATTGATGACACACCAGGGATTAAAATTACCGAAATTCGTGCGAAATGTCGTAAATTAGCACAAGAAAAAGGCAACCTAGGTCTAATTTTGATCGACTACCTACAATTGATTGAAGGAACTGGAAAAGAGAACCGCCAACAGGAGGTTTCTGATATTTCACGTCAATTAAAAAAATTAGCGAAAGAATTAAAAGTCCCAGTTATCGCTTTGTCACAGCTTTCTCGTGGCGTGGAACAACGTCAAGATAAACGTCCTGTGTTAAGTGATATTCGTGAATCAGGTTCCATTGAGCAAGATGCCGATATCGTTGCCTTTCTTTATCGTGATGATTACTACGATCGTGGTGAAGGAGAAGACGGCGATCATGAGCCACCAGAAGTTGACAATGTTGTAGAAGTCATCATTGAGAAAAACCGTAGTGGTGCGCGTGGAACGGTCGAATTACTTTTCATTAAAGAATATAATAAATTTTCTTCGCTTTCGCCGAGGACAGAATTTTAAAAAACGAACTCATTTTTTGAGTTCGTTTTTTTGCTTATTAAGGGATTAAAATCAGAGAGTAAAACACGAACAATATTCGTATATTTTATTATTTTACAAAAACATAACTAAAAATGTTCGTATTTTTGACAGAAACGCTTTTGATTGTGAAAGAATATTCGATTTTTACCCTTGAAAGGGACTGGTTTTACTGGTACAATGATTCAGGACAAAAAAATTATGAACGAGGTGTTCGAATGTCATCAGTAGTAGTTGTTGGAACGCAATGGGGCGACGAAGGTAAAGGAAAAATTACAGACTTTCTAAGTGAAAACGCAGAAGTGATCGCTCGTTACCAAGGCGGAGATAACGCCGGACATACCATTAAATTCGACGGCGTAACGTATAAATTACATTTAATTCCTTCAGGGATTTTCTATAAAGAAAAAATTAGTGTAATTGGTAACGGCGTAGTTGTGAATCCAAAATCTTTAGTAAAAGAATTAGCTTATTTAAAAGAAAATAATGTTGCCACTGATAATTTACGTATTTCAGATCGTGCCCATGTCATCTTGCCGTATCATATTAAATTGGATCAATTGCAAGAAGATGCGAAAGGTGAAAACAAGATTGGGACAACGATTAAAGGAATTGGCCCAGCCTACATGGATAAAGCAGCACGGGTGGGAATCCGTATCGCTGATTTATTGGATAAAGAAATTTTTGCGGAACGTTTGCAAATTAACTTAGAAGAAAAAAATCGTCAATTCGTTAAAATGTTTGATAGCGAAGCCATTGAATTTGATGATATTTTTGAAGAATACTATGAATACGGACAACAAATTAAACAATATGTTACAGATACTTCGGTTATTTTAAACGATGCATTAGATGCTGGAAAACGGGTTTTATTTGAAGGGGCACAAGGTGTCATGTTGGATATCGATCAAGGAACCTATCCATTTGTTACTTCCTCTAATCCAGTAGCTGGTGGCGTAACTATCGGTAGTGGCGTTGGTCCATCAAAAATTAATAAAGTGGTTGGTGTCTGCAAAGCGTACACTTCACGTGTCGGGGACGGCCCATTCCCAACAGAATTATTTGATGAAACAGGAGAAACCATTCGTCGTGTCGGTAAAGAATACGGAACAACAACAGGACGTCCGCGTCGTGTCGGTTGGTTTGATTCAGTAGTTATGCGTCATTCAAAACGTGTATCAGGGATTACGAACTTGTCATTAAACTCGATTGACGTGTTAAGTGGTTTAGAAACGGTGAAAATTTGTACAGCTTATGAACTTGATGGTGAATTAATTTATCATTATCCAGCAAGCTTGAAAGAATTAAGCCGCTGTAAACCAGTTTATGAAGAATTACCAGGTTGGTCTGAAGATATCACTGGTTGCAAAACTTTAGCCGATTTACCAGCTAATGCTCGTAACTACGTGCATCGGATTTCAGAATTAGTTGGTGTGCGCATTTCAACATTCTCTGTAGGTCCAGACCGTAACCAAACGAACGTTTTAGAAAGTGTTTGGGCACAAATTTAAGCAGATTTTTAAGAGAACGTAAAGGATGGCTTATGCCAGTTCAGCCTTTACGTTCTTTTTTAATTTTATATAAAAATGAAAAACTATGGTAAAATAAAAGAAAACATGAAGGGGGCAATTGTCCGTGAATTATCAATTAGTGACAGATTCTTGTTGTGACTTGCCGTATACATACTTAAAAGAAAACCAAGTACCTTTTATTAGCATGAATATTCAAATTGACGGGAAAGAATATCGCGATGATTTAGGTGAAACGTTTGATTATCAGAACTTCTTAACGGCTATTAAAAATGGAAGTATGCCCACTACCTCTCAAGTTAATGTAGGACGCTACAATGAATTTTTCCGTCCTTTTGTGGAGCAAGGGTTACCGGTGATTTATTTAGCTTTTTCATCTGGGTTAAGTGGCTCTTATCAAAGTGCGTTGCAATCAGTAGAGATGTTAAAAGAAGAGTACGATAATGTAGAAATTCATATTATTGACACAAAAGCAGCTAGCTTAGGTCAAGGGATGTTAGTCCGAGAAGCCATTCGATTACAAACAGATGGTCATTCATTAGGAGAAGTTGTTGCCTATCTTGAAGAGCAAAAAATGAAACTTCATTCGTGGGTAACGGTAGATGATTTAAAACATTTAGAACGTGGCGGACGGATTTCTAAAACAGCGGCAGCACTTGGTGGCTTAATGAACATTAAACCAATTATTCGCGTGGATGCGGCAGGCAAACTAGCATCCGTTGGTAAAACTCGTGGACGAAACAAGTCCTTGCAAAAGATTGCGCAAGAAACGATTCAAGGCATTGTAGAGCCAATGAAACAAACACTATTGATTGCATATGCGGGAACGAAAGATGACGCGGAAAAAGTCAAAGAATTAATTGAAAAAGAAATAGAGGTTAATGAGATACTGATTTATCCTCTAGGACCCACCATTACTAGTCATACCGGAATAGGTTGTATTGCTGTGTTTTCTTTTGGTGAAAAAAGAAAATAAAAAATAGAGAAGTCATTTTTTAATGACTTCTCTATTTTTTTAATAATCTGAACTGAATAAAACGTCCATTTGTTTTTGAATTTCTGGGTTTTCCAAGAATTCATCATAGGTTGTTTCTGCTCGATCAATGACACCTTTATCAGAAACAGCAATAATTCGGTTCGCTAATGTTTGGATAAATTGGTGGTCATGTGAAGCAAAAAGAATTGAACCAGTGAAAGCCATCAACCCATCATTTAATGCAGTGATTGATTCTAAGTCTAAGTGGTTCGTTGGATCATCTAAAACTAAGACATTGGCTTTGGAAAGCATTAATTTTGAAAGCATGACACGCACTTTTTCGCCTCCGGAAAGAACATTGACTGGTTTTAGTACCTCTTCACCAGAGAATAACATCCGACCTAAGAAACTACGTAAGAACGTATTGTCATCTTCTTCTTTACCAGCAAATTGACGTAACCAATCTAAAATGGTTAATGGCTCTTCAAAGTCTTTGCTGTTGTCTTTTGGTAAATAAGCTTGGCTAGTTGTAACGCCCCAACGAACAGAACCTGTATCGGGAGTAATTTCGCCCATAATCACTTTGAATAACGTAGTCGTTGTAATATCTGAGTCAGCGATGAATGCCACTTTATCATCTTTTGTTAAGTTGAACGAGATATTATCTAAGATTTTTTTGCCATCAATCGTTACAGAGACATTTTCAACTTGTAATAAGTCATTGCCGATTTCACGTTCTGGTGTAAAGCCAACGAATGGATAACGACGAGAGGAAGGTTGAATGTCATCTAAGGTAATTTTATCTAACATTTTTTTACGAGACGTTGCTTGTTTTGATTTTGAGGCATTGGCGCTAAAACGAGCGATAAAGTCTTGTAATTCTTTGATTTGTTCTTCTTTTTTGGCATTAGATTGTGCTTGCAATTTTGTCGCTAGTTGGCTTGATTCCAACCAGAAATCATAGTTACCAACGTAAAGTTTGATTTTACTAAAGTCTAAATCTGCCATGTGAGTGCAGACTTTGTTTAGGAAATGACGGTCATGGGAAACCACGATAACGGTATTTTCAAAGTTGATTAAAAATTCTTCTAACCAATTGATTGAGCGGGTGTCTAAACCATTTGTCGGCTCGTCTAATAGTAAGACATCTGGTTTACCAAAAAGAGATTGAGCTAATAATACTTTGACTTTTTGACCAGCTGTTAATTCGCTCATTTTTTGATCATGTAATTCTTCTGGAATGTTTAGCCCTTGGAGTAAAACAGCTGCTTCAGGTTCTGCTTCCCAACCGTCAAGTTCAGCAAATTCGCCTTCTAGTTCTGCGGCACGAATCCCATCTTCATCTGAAAAATCTTCTTTCATATAGATAGCATCTTTTTCTTTCATTACTTCGTAAAGACGTTTATGTCCCATAATTACAGTTTCTAAAACAGTGTAGTCTTCGTAGTCAAAGTGATTTTGTTTCAGCGTTGCTAGTCGCTCATTAGGACCCATTGAAACCACGCCAGTTGTCGGTTGAATCTCACCTGATAAAATTTTAAGAAACGTTGATTTTCCTGCACCGTTTGCGCCGATTAAGCCGTAACAGTTGCCAGGAGTAAATTTAATATTCACTTCTTCAAAAAGTTTACGATCTGGAAATTGTAAACTTACATCATTAACAGTAATCAATTGTTTTCCTCGCTTTTAATATATTCTTGAACCTCTCTGCATTATATCGGCTACAGAACCTTTTTTCAAGGAGTTTCAATCTTTTTACAGAAACGAATAAAAAGGTGGGTTTTTTATAGAAAAAAGGCGCTTTTTTAAAATGTTTCATGTGAAACAGAAATTTTTTTCATGAAAGGGTTTTTAGTGTATTTTTTTAATGATACACTGTATCATGTAAATTAATTAGTGTATCGATTAAAGGAGCCATCAAAAATGAAGCGGATTGAAAAAATCTATCAATATGTTAAAGAGCAAACGAAGAATTTAACGCCAATGACCTTAACAAGTGATGCGGGAGTCACGACACAAGAAATTTCAGAACGTTTAAACATTCAGCGGACCAATGCTAGTAAAGATTTGAATCAACTGGTTCGTGAAGGGCGCTTGAAAAAATTATCTGGTCGACCAGTAAAATATGTCGCGCAGGTGGCGTTTCAGCATCGACCATTAACCAAGCCAGTTAAAAGTTATCGGGAAAAATCAATGGATCACTCCACAAAAACTTTTATCGAACCATTGGTTGAACCAGTAGTCACGACAAGTAAAACCCCAGAAGTTGAAGATATTTTCAAAAAAATTATCGGTTCAGCTGGAAGCATGAAAACGCCGGTGGAACAAGCCAAAGCAGCGATTTTATATCCGCCAAAAGGCTTGAATTGTTTAATTACTGGACCAACAGGTTCTGGGAAAACTTATTTTGCTCATGCCATGTTTCAATTTGCGAAGCTGAACCAAATTGTGGCCAAAGAAAAAGAGTTTGTGGTGTTTAACTGTGCAGACTATGCGCATAATCCAGAACTTTTGATGTCGCATTTATTTGGGTATGTAGAAGGGGCCTTCACAGGCGCTACGAAAGCGAAAGAAGGGATTATTGATGAAGCAGATGGCAGCATTCTGTTTTTAGATGAAGTACATCGGTTACCACCCGAAGGACAAGAAATGATTTTTTATTTTATGGATCACGGCGTGTACGCGCGTTTAGGTGAAACAGTGAAATCACATCATGCGGATGTTCGGATTATTTGTGCTACGACGGAGAATCCTACTTCTTCTTTATTGAATACTTTTGTGCGACGCATTCCGATTATCATTCAATTACCGAACTTTAGTGACCGTCCTGCGAAAGAAAAAATTGACCTCCTAAAAGTGATGGTTTCAATGGAAGCAGCGCGGATTCAACGGCGAATCTCTTTGTCAGAAGATGTGGTCAAAGCGTTAATTGGAAGTGTTTCTTATGGAAATGTCGGTCAGCTAAAATCGAATGTGCAACTTGTGACTGCGCGAGGGTTCCTTAATCAGATGGAACAAGAGGAATTAATGATTACGATGGACGAATTAACGGACAATATCAAAGAAGGCATTATGCAACTTGCCAGTAATCGAGAAGTATTGTCGGAGTTATCGAAATATCTGGAACCGCAATTAGTGGTATCACCAAATGAATCTTTAGTAGCTATTCAGTCAGATGCCTATGAATTGCCTTACAATCTATATGAGATTATTGGAGATAAAGCGGCTCTCTTAAAAGCAGACGGCTTGGACCAAGAACTAATTAATAATTTTATTACAACGGATATCAATGTTCATTTAAAATCTTTCTACAAAGATTATGGGTTCACCTTTGATACAGAAAATAAATTGGCTGAAATTGTTGACCAACGAATTATTGATGTCACTAAGAAAATTTATAATTTTGCAGCGAAGCGGTTATCGTATTCGTTTCAACCCAACTTTATTTATGCAATGAGTTTACACATTAGTTCTTTCTTGAAACGCATCCAATTAGGCAAAGATCCTAAGCATCCTTTAAATGAAAGTATTCGAAATATGGTTTTAGATTATCCAACAGAGTTTGAAACAGCAAAAGAAATTAAAAATATTATTGAAAGTAGTTATCAGATGGAGATTCCTGAATCTGAAAGTTACTATTTAGCTGTTTTGCTCATTTCTTTAAGAGAAAATCCTGAGGCTGGCCGGATTGGCATTGTCGTGGCTGCGCACGGAAATAGTACCGCTAGCAGTATGGTACAAGTGGTTTCTCAATTGTTAAATGTTGATAATTTGAAGGCTGTGGATATGCCGTTAGATATGCCACCGAAAGAAGCTTTGCGTAAAATCGTTGAAGCAGTTGGTGAAGTGAATGAAGAGAATGGCGTACTATTATTGGTGGATATGGGTTCATTAAGTACTTTTTCAGAAGAAATTGTACGCCAGACAGGCATTGATGTGCGGACAGTAGACATGGTGACCACGCCAATTGTTCTTGAAGCGGCCCGCAAAACCGCATTAATTGATACGCAATTGGAAACACTTCACGAGTCTTTAAAAAACTTTCATGGCTATGCCGATATTCGCCAAAGTGAAACGAAACAAATCATTGAAAATTGGAAAACAAGAGCAATTATTGCTATCTGCGCTTCTGGAGAAGGAACTGCGCGCCGAATGAAAGAGCTTATTGAGGAAGCTGTCTTGCCACAAATAGACTGGCATTTAGAAGTGATTCCTTTGTCCATTGTAAATATGAAAGAAGTCTTGCCTAAAATTCAAGAAGACTATGAAATTATTGCGACAACTGGGATTACCAATCCCAAAATTGGTGTTCCTTATATTTCCATGGAAAATTTCTTTTCCGGTGAAGCAGAAAAAATTATTCAGCAATTACTAGCAGAGCGGAAAGAAGAAGTAATGAATAAGCCGTTGGACGAAGCGGCAGCAAAAGAAATTTGTCTAAAATATATGGAGCAAAGTTTCACTTTCATTAATGGAAAAAAAATCATTGATCTGTTGTGGTCATTCGCTAAAAATATCCAAACCCAATTAGCGATGCCAGAAGAGTACACATTTTACATCAATTTGATTATGCACACATCGGGCATGTTGGAGCGTATTTTACGGAATGATACACTGACGGTTTCAGAAAAAGAACTTGGTCGATTGGTTCAAGAGCCAATTTATCCAGTGATTGTGGCCTCAATTGAGACTATGGAAGAAGCTCTTAATATGGATGTTCCAGCAGAAGAAGTTTATTTTATCGCACAGTTAGTCAAAAATGCTCAGTGTATCGAAGATAAAATCACCGAAATTGATACACTAGATTAATACAGAAAAAACGATACACTATTTATTAGTGTATCGTTTTTTTTATTTTCTTAAAAAAACCTATAATTTTCTAGGTTTCGAACCGATACACTAAAGTTGGCACGAAACTTGCTTATAATAAGGTGTCCCTTTTTACCTAAAATTTTTAAGTAAAAAGACAAAGGTCCTAACCTTTAAAAATGAATTTAAAGGAGCATTCCCGATGGTAATGGATATTCGTTTAGCTCGAATTGATGATCGATTAATTCATGGCCAAGTAGCAACTGTTTGGGCAAAATTGACGAACATTAATCGCATTTTAGTGGTTAGTGATTCCGTTGCTCATGACAATTTGAGAAAAGCCTTGTTGGTTCAAGCTGCTCCACCTGGTGTCAAAGTAAATGTCATCACTGTTCAAAAAATGATTGATGTTTACCCTGATCCTCGTTTTGATTCGTTTCGAGCCATGTTGTTATTCACTAATCCTTTGGACGTGAAACGAGTGGTCGAAGGCGGTGTACAACTAACTTCTGTGAATATTGGCGGAATGAGTTTCAGCACAGGCAAGCGAATGATTACGAATGCAGTCGCAGTGGATGCCAACGATTTAAAAGCATTTCTGTTTTTAAATGAACAAGGTATTGAATTGGAAATTCGAAAAGTCGCAGCAGACAGCCAAGTGAATTTGATGGATTTACTGAAAAAAGAGCGTAGCAAAGAAAATAACGCCAGCTGACGTTAATTTTTACAGACGAAAGACATTGAAAGGATGTGGTGGCCTAGGACCAACATCATTGCTTCATGAACTGTATTGATAAAGGCAAGTGCTGATGTTGAAAAAAATCAAGAACTATTGAAATTTTTTCATTTATTTTTGTCAGAATCTGATTTATCTGATTTTTTTCAAAAAGTGAAAGCGTTTAGCAGTACAACCATGAAAAAAAACATCAATTATACAGGAGGTATAAAAATGGTAGGAATTATCCTAGCAAGTCACGGTGAATTTGCTGAAGGGATCTTGCAATCTGGTGCAATGATCTTTGGCGAACAAGAAAATGTAAAAGCAGTTACGTTAATGCCTAGCGAAGGTCCCGATGATGTAAAAGCAAAAATGCAAGAAGCCATTGCATCGTTTGACAATCAAGACGAAGTACTATTTTTAGTTGACCTATGGGGAGGAACACCATTTAACCAAGCGAACTCATTGTTAGAAGATCATAAAGACAAATGGGCAATCGTTGCAGGTATGAACTTACCAATGGTTATTGAAGCATATGCTTCTCGTTTCTCTATGGAATCAGCACAAGAAATTGCGACACACATTCTTGAAACAGCAAAAGATGGTGTCAAAGTTAAACCAGAAGAGTTACAACCAGCAGAAGCACCAAAAGCTGCTGCGACAGAAGATGCACAGCCAAAAGGTTCGTTACCACCAGGTACAGTTGTTGGCGATGGCAAAATTAAATTTGTGCTAGCACGTATTGATTCACGTTTATTACATGGTCAAGTAGCAACAGCTTGGACAAAAGCAACACAACCAAACAGAATTATTGTTGTTTCTGATGCCGTTGCAAAAGATGACTTACGTAAGAAATTAATCGAACAAGCAGCTCCTCCAGGAGTAAAAGCCAATGTTATTCCAATCAGTAAAATGATTGAAGTAGCGAAAGATCCACGTTTTGGCAATACAAAAGCATTATTATTATTTGAAAATCCTGAAGACGTCTTAAAAGTGGTTGAAGGCGGCGTAGAAATCCCAGAAGTAAACGTTGGTTCAATGGCTCACTCTGTTGGAAAAGTCGTTGTAAGCAAAGTATTATCAATGGGTCAAGAAGACGTTGATACGTTTGATGAATTAAAAGCCAAAGGCATCAAATTTGATGTGCGTAAAGTGCCAAATGATTCAAAAGCGAATATGGACGAAATTTTGAAAAAAGCAAAAAATGAGTTAGCAAACGCGTAACTCGCCAAATACAAATCAAAATAGGAGGCTTATCATGTCTGTTATATCAATTATTTTAGTTTTACTCGTTGCCTTTCTAGCTGGTATGGAAGGGATTTTGGATGAGTTCCAATTCCACCAACCGTTAGTAGCATGTACATTAATCGGATTAGTTACTGGTAATTTAGAAGCCGGAATTGTTTTAGGTGGTACTTTACAAATGATCGCGTTAGGTTGGGCGAACATCGGGGCTGCCGTTGCACCGGATGCCGCTTTAGCATCTGTTGCCTCAGCAATTATTTTAGTTTTAGGTGGCCAAGGTGTTAAAGGTGTTCCTTCAGCGATTGCCATCGCAGTTCCTTTAGCGGTTGCAGGTTTGTTCTTAACAATGATCGTTCGGACAGTTGCGGTTCCAATCGTTCACATGATGGATGCGGCTGCTGAAAAAGGCAACATTAAACAAGTTGAAATGTTACACATTTTCGCTGTATGTTTACAAGGTATTCGTATTGCGATTCCAGCAGGTGCTTTACTATTCATTCCTGCTGACACTGTTCGTAATTTCTTAGAATCAATGCCAGCTTGGTTAACTGATGGTATGGCTATCGGTGGTGGTATGGTCGTTGCCGTAGGTTATGCATTAGTAATCAACATGATGGCAACAAAAGAAGTATGGCCATTCTTCATTATCGGTTTCGTAGTCGCAGCGATTTCTCAATTAACATTAATCGCATTAGGTGCTTTAGGTGTCGCTTTAGCTCTTATTTACTTGAACTTATCTAAAATGGGCGGTTCTTCTAACTCAAATGGCGGAGGCAACTCTGGCGACCCATTAGGCGATATTTTAAACGACTACTAATTCTGAAGGAGGAGCAAAGAAAATGGCAGAAAAAATTCAATTAACTAAAAAAGATCGTTTAGCTGTAGCTTGGCGTTCAACATTTATCCAAGGTTCTTGGAACTATGAACGTATGCAAAACGGCGGCTGGGCATTCTCAATGATTCCAGCAATCAAAAAATTATATAAAACGAAAGAAGAACGTTCAGCGGCGTTAAAACGTCACTTAGAGTTCTTTAATACACACCCATACATTGCCTCACCAATTCTTGGTGTAACATTAGCTTTGGAAGAAGAACGTGCCAATGGCGCACCAGTTGATGACGTAGCGATTCAAGGGGTTAAAGTTGGGATGATGGGTCCTTTAGCCGGTGTCGGTGACCCAGTTTTCTGGTTTACTGTTCGTCCAATGTTAGGAGCTTTAGGTGCTTCCTTAGCAATGGGTGGTAACATCTTAGGCCCAATCTTATTCTTCGTTGCTTGGAACTTAATTCGTTGGTCATTCATGTGGTATACACAAGAGTTTGGTTACAAAGCAGGTTCTAAAATTACTGATGACCTTTCAGGTGGTTTACTACAAGATATTACAAAAGGTGCTTCTATTTTAGGGATGTTCGTACTGGCCGCATTGGTTCAACGTTGGGTATCGATTAAGTTCTTACCAATTGTCTCACAAGTTAAGTTAGACAAAGGTGCTTATATCGAGTGGGATAAACTTCCTGCTGGCGGTGAAGGAATGCATAAAGCCTTTGAACAAGTGAACCAAGGCTTGGCGCTTTCACCAACGAAAGTTACTACTTTACAAGATAACTTAGATCAATTGATTCCAGGTCTAGCACCATTACTACTTACATTCTTATGTATGTGGTTATTGAAGAAAAAAGTTAGCCCAATCGTTATCATTCTTGGTTTATTCGTAGTCGGCGTTGTCGGCCACTTAATCGGCTTATTATAAGAATGACGAGGTAAGTTTATTACTTCTAATCAAAAAAAGCGGAAGAGAAGTCGAGAAACTTTTCTTCCGCTTTTTTAAACAAAGATGTAATTTTGTTTGTTTCGATCAGGAAAGAAACGTATAATAAAGAGGAATTAGTCGAATGAAATGGAGCAGATAACATGGTACAATCATTAAACACAAAAGTTGATTTAGTTATAGATGCGACGGCATTTACAGGATTAACAGATTATGGACAAATTATGATAGGTGACCGCGGGTTTGAATTTTACCATGCCAAAGATCCACGTAAGTTTATCCAAATTCCGTGGGAAGAAGTCGATTACGTGTTGGCTTCAGTAATGTTCAAAGGAAAATGGATTCCTCGTTATGCGATTCAAACCAAGAAAAATGGGACGTATACGTTTGCTTCAAAAGAGCCGAAGCGAGTGTTACGAGCTATTCGTGAATATGTTGACCCAGATCATATGGTCCAATCTTTGAGTTTCTTTGATGTCATAAAAAGAGGGATTCTCTCGATTGGGAAAAAGAAAAAATAATTTATAACTGTTACTTTTTTATAAACTAGATGAAAAAGTAGCGGTTTTTTTGTGGGAAAACGAGGGACTTATTTATACAAAAAAGGCACAATTTTGCACCAAAAAAGAGACAATCAAGTGATACGTTGTTTTTAATGGAGTTATCATTGAAATGGTTTTCAGAAAGCACGATGAAAATATTTGACACCTTGTAAAATAGTAGTAACATAATAAGTGTAATAAATTATTTTATAGAGGAGTGAGTGTCATGGAACAACGACAACATCATGGAATGGACTGGGGTTCATTAGTATTAGGAATTCTATTTGTTCTGACTGCATTAATTTCTTTCCAAAATCCTGCCGGTAATTTAATTGCCATTGTGATGGTTTTTGCGATTTTTGCTATTATTAAAGGGATTTTCGAAATTTTTGTACGTAATCGTATGAAAGAATTGCTAGGCTACAAAGCTTATGCACCAATCATCTTAGGGATTATTGATATCCTAATTGGTGTTTACTTATTGTTTAACTTAAATATTGGTGTCGCTGTGTTACCATTTGTTTTTGCAATTTGGTTTTTATTCGACTCAATTTTCGGCTTATTTACTTTAGATTTTGCTAAACGAGTAAGCACAGGTTACTTCTGGTTCACATTAATTGTTGACGTTTTAGGGATTATCTTAGGTGTAATGTTATTATTTAATCCATTGTCTTCAGCATTAACTCTAAGCTTCTTAGTTGGCTTCTACTTTA
This sequence comes from Enterococcus sp. DIV2467a, assembly GCF_050532945.1. Taxonomy (NCBI): domain Bacteria; kingdom Bacillati; phylum Bacillota; class Bacilli; order Lactobacillales; family Enterococcaceae; genus Enterococcus; species Enterococcus sp. DIV2467a. The sequence continues at coordinate 27,071 of NZ_CP172896.1, forward strand.
TGATGTTTGGTATTAGCAATATTGTATATGCTTTTAGATAAAAGAAGTAAAAAAAACAGGTTTTCCGAAAAGGAAAACCTGTTTTTTTTTAATAATGACGGCGGCAGTTGCCATTATTTCCCGAAATTGTTCGAACAAGCCACACGATAATCGCTACGGGAACTAAAATTTTTACTGCTAGCCACAATAAGCTTCCCACGATACCGACAACGGCACTGAAGAGTGAACCGACAACTAAAAATAAAAGGACCACTAAAAGAATATTTATAAACATTGGTCGTTGATTATTCATACGTACTACCTCCAAATTTTTCCTGTTTTCTATATACAGAGTATAGCAAGAAAGCGCAACAAGCACCTCCATCGGAAGGCTGATTTTTTTCTCTGGCGAATGATGGAGCCGCTGTTGGTTATTTTGGACTTTCTTATTGAAATAATCAGAATATTCTGGTGTATAATTATAAAAAAGGATTTAAAGTGAGGGATTGGATGTCGACTGAGGGATTAATCGCTTTGTTAGAAAAGAAACGAAATCATTTAAGTAAAATTGAAAATCAAGTACTGGATTATATTTTGACGCATATGACGGAAATTAGTTCACAAACCATTTATGAGGTGGCGCAGGCGTTGTTTGTCTCAACAGCCACTATTTCTCGGACAGCAAAACACTTAGGTTATCGAGGCTTCCAAGAATTAAAATACGCAATCGTCCAATCGGTGCAGAGCGAGAGCACAGAAAGCGATAGTCGTAGTTTTCAAGCTATTACGCAACAGTTGATTGCCAATGTGCAAGATAGTTTTCAACAAATGGATGAAGCCAAAGTCGCGGAAATGCTTAAAATGATTGAGCGTGCGAATACGATTGAAGTGTTCGGTGTTGGTGGCAGTTTTCCTATTTGTACTGATTTTGCACGAAAGCTAACATTTTTAGGAAAAAAAGCCTATGCACGATCTGATTGGGATGAACAAGCGGCAGCAGTTAAGAATCTGGACGGACAGGATTTAGCCATTTTTGTCAGTTATACAGGAGAAACTAAGGGGATTTTAGCGTATGCACGTGTAGCGCAGGAACAGCAAGTGCCGATGATTAGTTTGATTTCGACTAAAGGAAGCACCTTGGAAAAATTGTCGACGACGACGTTATTTGCCAAAGGGACGACACGTTATCATCAGCGCGTAGATTTAAGTTCAAGAATTGCTGTCATTTGTTTGTTCGATACGGTTTTATTAATGTATGCAGAGGCAAAGCAGCCGCGGTAATTTTATGCAACACCATACTAAATGATGTAAGGGGATACAGAAAGAGTGTAGCCTCTTTTTTCTTTGTTTTGGGCTAGTTATAATGAGGGTAATAAATGTAAACGCAATCATTTTTAGTTTTGTAAAGAATGAATGGAGGAGTTAAGAAATGGCAGTAAAGAAAAAGAAAGCGACTTTCTGGGAGTTTTTCCAAGGATTAGGTAAAACGTTTATGTTGCCAGTGGCTTTATTAGCTTTTATGGGGATTTTGTTGGGATTAGGAAGTTCTTTTTCCAGTGAATCCATGATTGAAACGATCCCGTTTTTAGGAAAGCCCGCAGTAAAAATTATTTTCCAATTTATGTCGACAATTGGTGGTTTTGCGTTTGCCTATTTACCTGTCATGTTTGCAATGGCCATTCCGTTGGGGTTAGTTCGGAAAGAAAAAGGAATTGCTGCGTTTTCAGGTTTCGTAGGCTATACGGTGATGAATTTAGCGATTAATTTCTATTTAGTGCAGACGAATCGCCTCGTGGATCCTGAGCAGTTGCGGGAAGCCGGCCAAGGAATGGTTTTTGGGATTCAAACGATTGAAATGGGTGTTCTTGGTGGAATTATCGCTGGGCTTATTGTCTATAAGTTGCATAATCGATTTTATACGGTGCAACTACCAGATAGTTTTGCCTTTTTTTCTGGCGCACGGTTTGTACCAATTATTACTTCATTAGTGATGGCATTCGTGGGCTTAGTAATTCCGTTAGTTTGGCCACTTTTCGCGCTAATGATTATGGCGATTGGCCAACTTATCCAACGTTCTGGTATTTTTGGGCCTTTTCTGTTTGGTTCAGGGGAACGTCTACTGTTACCGTTTGGGTTGCATCATATTTTGGTTTCCATGATTCGTTTTACTGAAGCAGGGGGTTCAGCGGTGGTGGCTGGCAAAGAAGTGTTTGGTGCGTTAAATATTTTCTATGCAGAATTGCAAAATAATTTACCGATTTCACCAAGCGCAACAGCTTTCTTGTCACAAGGGAAAATGCCGACCTTTATTTTTGGCTTACCAGCGGCGGCGCTTGCGATGTATCATACTGCAGCTCCGGCGAATCGACATAAGATTAAAGGCTTACTCCTTTCGGGTGTAATTGCTACGGCTATCACTGGCATTACAGAACCAATTGAATTTTTATTCTTATTTATTAGTCCATTATTATGGCTGTTTCATGTCATTATGACTGGTCTAGGTTTCATGGTAATGGCTTTATTAGGTGTTGTGATTGGGAACACTGATGGCGGGCTACTGGACTTTGTTATTTTTGGCTTGTTACAAGGAACTTATACAAAATGGTGGTGGGTTCTCATTGTCGGCACTATCTGGTTTGTTGTTTATTATTTCGTCTTTAAAACAGTCATTGTAACCTTTGATTTAAAAACACCTGGACGAGACAAGGTCTTAGATGAGACTGAATATACCGATCAAGAAGTTCAATATAAGAAAACGGGTGGCTATGATGCGCCTGGGATTTTAGCGGCTTTGGGTGGGCAAGAGAATATTCAAGCTATTGATAATTGCATTACGCGTTTACGTTTAGTGTTAGCAGATGCTAATAAAGTAGATGATGACAAATTAAAGCAATTAGGGGCTTTAGGCGTTGTACATTTAGATGCGCAGAATGTACAAGTGATTATCGGAACCAAAGTGACAACGGTCCGTAATCAATTAGAGATGATTTTAGGTTAGAAAAAAGACAGAAGGTGAAGAGTGTGTCGTTTGATAAAGCAATTGATCGACGAGGAACGTATTGTACACAGTGGGATTTTGTAGAAGACCGATTTGGGGAAGCGGACTTGCTTCCCTTCACTATTTCCGATACGGATTTTGCTGTGCCAGAGGCAGTTCTGGCAACATTACAGGAGCGTTTGAAACATCCCGTATTTGGCTACACGAGGTGGAACCATCCGCAATTAAAAGAAGCAATTCAAACGTGGTACCAGGCAAGATTCCAGACGAAGATTGAAGAACACTGGATTATGTATACCCCGACTGTTATCTATGGGATTTCTGCTTTGATTCAATTATTGACTAACGAAGGGGAGGGCATTATTTTACAAACACCTTCCTATGATGCATTTTTTAAAGTTATTCAGGAAAATAAGCGGCAAGTAGTGGCAAATGAATTGCTTTATCAAGAGAAGCGCTACAGCATTGATTTTATTGATTTAGAAAAAAAACTAGCGCAACCAGAAAATCGCTGTTTGCTTTTATGTTCCCCGCATAATCCAACAGGACGTGTTTGGGAGCAATGGGAATTAGAGCGAATGGTTTCATTGTGCCAACAGTATGATGTGTTTTTACTTTCTGATGAAATTCATATGGATATCGTTAATAAAGGCCAAGTTCATCGACCAATTACGCAATTTGATTATAAAAAATCTGCCATTATTACCAGTGGCACGAAAACCTTTAATTTTCCAGGGCTGATTTTTGCTTACGCCCTAATTCAAGATAACGAATTACGTGACGCTTTTCAGCTCAAATTAAAAAACGCCGATGGTTTATCATCAACAAGTATTTTGGGAATGCTAGCAACCATGACGGCCTATCAAAAATGTGGTACTTGGGTTGACGAGTTGAATGATTATTTAGCGGAGAACCAACGTTACGTGAAAGATTTTTTACAGACATATTTGCCAAAAATTAAAGTGACGGAGCTGGAAGCCACTTACTTAATGTGGTTGGATGTATCAGCGGCAGTTCCGGATGTGGCCCGCTTACAAGAGGCTTTAGTTTCTGTGGGGAAAGTCGCCATTATGGACGGCTCGATTTATGGCGGTAATGGGCAACGATTTTTACGGTTAAATATTGGCTGTTCGCAAGCAAAACTACACGAAGGACTTGAAAGGATGCGTCAAGGTTTTGAAGCTGTTTTACAAAAGGATGGCACAGCATCAGCGCTTGGGAATAATTGAGAAAAGATAGCATTCCGAAAATGGTTGCAGTACAATGGAAAAATAGAAACAAATAAAATAACAAAAAGTAACAACTTGTCATTTACTGGGGGAAAAGAAATGAAAACAATTAAAACAAAGCAAGCACCACAAGCAATTGGGCCATATTCACAAGCAAAAATTGTGAATGGTTTATTGATTACTTCTGGTCAGATTCCACTGGATCCTGAAACAGGCAAGGTGGTTGGTACAACGATTAAAGAACAAACCAATCAAGTACTGAAAAATATTCAAGGGATTTTAACAGAAGCTGGTAGTGATTTTGCTCATGTAGTCAAAACGACATGCTATTTACAAAATATGGCGGATTTCACGGCATTCAATGAAGTCTATGCTGAGTATTTTAGTGCGGAATATCCTGCACGCACAACGATTGAAATCTCTAAATTACCGATGGATGTATTGGTGGAGATTGAGATTATCGCAGAAGTAGTGGCGTAAAAAATACAGTTAAAAGAGTGAGAAAAAAATCGTCTTAGATTTTTTTCTCACTCTTTTTTTTTCAATAAAACAATACGATTCAGCCAAAATGTCTAGCCGTGCTGGAAAATTTTCAGCAAATAGGCTACCATGGAAGAAAATCGATAAAACGAAAGTTAAATGAATAGAAAAGAGATATGAAAGAGGCTATAAGATGAAAAAAAATATTAGCCAACTAACGCAGTGGTTGAAAGAACACAGTTTATTATTGAAACTAATTTTTCTTGGTTCTGTATTAGTTTTCGTGGCTAACCAAGTGACACATATCGCTCAAGGCATGACCTGGGCGGATATTTTTTCCACGATGGAACAACAAAGTACGGGGCGTTTAATTGGTATGGTCTTGGCAGGACTATTAGGGGTTATTCCAATGCTCCTTTATGACTATGTAGTCGTTAAGTTATTCGAAAAAGAAGGTAAGCCACCAATGAAACGAATGGATTGGTTAACTTCGGCTTGGGTCACCAATACCATTAATAACTTAGCGGGTTTTGGCGGCGTGGTTGGTGCAACGCTACGGATTAATTTTTACGGAAAAGATGTACCGCGGGGCAAGGTTGTAGCAACGGTCTCAAAAGTTGCTCTGTTCTTGATTTCAGGGTTATCTATTTTATCTTTTGTGGCGTTTGTTGATTTATTTTTTATTCGAACCCAAAATGTTTTTCGTGAATATTGGGTTTGGTTATTATTGGGCAGTCTGATTGCGCCAGCGCTCTGGTTTTTCACGTATTTAAAACGGCGAACATTGTTTAAAACATTTTTTCCAAAAGCAGTGCTCCTATTATTCGGCGCTTCATTAGGTCAATGGCTAGGTGGGATGTTTGCTTTCTTGATGATAGGTCGCTTGATGCAGGTGCCAGTTTCGATGGTTTCTGTTTACCCAATGTTTGTTATCGCTACGTTAATCGGGATGTTAACCATGGTTCCTGGTGGTATGGGAACGTTTGATGTCTTAATGATTTTGGGCTTGTCACAATTAGGGATTGATCGATCACAAGCGGTCGTCTGGTTGTTGTATTATCGTTTGTTTTATTATGTGACGCCTTTTATGACAGGAGTTATTTTGTTCTTGCAACAAGCAGGCATGAAAGTTAATCAATTTTTTGATAATTTACCTCGGTTATTTTCACAAAAAGTGGCGCATTTTATTTTGGTGGCGGCGTTATATTTTGCAGGAATTATGATGGTTCTATTATCGACTGTGACGAATTTGTCGAATGTCAGTCGTTTATTCCAAGTGTTACTTCCCTTTTCTTTTAATTTTTTAGATCAAACATTGAATTTATTTGTAGGATTCTTGTTATTAGGTTTAGCTCGAGGCATTTCTATGAAAGTGAAAAAAGCTTATTGGCCTACAATTATTTTACTAGGATTTTGTATTGTAAATACGGTGGCACGAACGACTTCGTGGCAGTTGATTACTGTTTATGCTGTTATTTTATTGGCGGTTATTTTGGCTCGTAAAGAATTTTATCGTGAAAAGTTTGTTTATTCATGGGGCGCTTTAACGGTAGATAGTATTTTGTTTGGCTGCTTGTTTATCGGTTATGCGGTTGCTGGCTATTACGCCGCACGACCAGCTGGTGGCAATCAAGTTATCAATCACTTTTTGTTGTTTCCGTCAGATGATGTTTGGTTTAACGGATTGATTGGATTAAGTATTTCCTTGATTGGTTTATTCTTTTTGTATCAATATTTAGCCGAAACAACTGTTACTTTAGGTGAGGGGTTTGAGGAAGCGCGGTTGACACGCTTTTTGGAAAAATTTGGTGGCAACGAAGGCAGTCAATTTTTGTATTTAAAGGATTATGGTCATTTTTATTACCAAGAAGAAGGTGAAGATCAAGTACTTTTTGGGTTTCAAATGAAGTTTAATAAATGCTTTGTCTTGGCGGATCCAATTGGGCAACGAGAGAAATGGACAGCGGCGACACTGGCGTTTATGGATCAAGCTGATTTGTTAGGCTATCAATTAGTTTTTTATCGTATTTCGGAAGAATATGTTATGAATCTTCACGATTGCGGCTTTGAATTTATGAAAGTTGGGGAAGAAGGCTTGATTCAATTTGATGAGCCGTCAACAGTGAATCAAACAGCCTGGACGGAAACAGTGACTGAAAAAATAGCAGCGGAAGCAGCGGATTTTCAGTTTGAATTTTATCCCGAAACGATTAGTGATGCCTTATATCAAGAGTTAGAACGAGTTTCTGCGGACTGGTCACGGAATCAAAAAGAGCGCTACTTTATTGGTGGACGGTTGGATCCCGAGTACTTGAAATGCAGTAGCGTGGGCTTGGTGAGACAGAAACAAACGGTCATTGGTTTTATTACGGGAAAAGAAATGGAAAAAGGCAAAAGTATTTCGTATGATTTGTTACGTATTCGTTCAGACGCACCTGCTTTTACTAGAGAATATTTGTTCACTCATTTTATTGAAACCTATCAACAGCAGGGCTATCAATTAATTGATATTGGGATGGCGCCGTTGGCTAACGTAGGGGAGAGCAAGTACTCTTTCTTAAAAGAACGCTTTGTTAATATTTTTTACAAGTATAGTTATCAAATTTATGCGTTTCAAGATACACGCAAGCGCAAAGAACAATATGTCACTAGTTGGCAACCACGTTATTTTGCTTATCCTAAGCGGACCAGCGTACTCTTTGCTTTTGTGCAACTTTCCTTGTTGATTACGAAAGGAAGACATCAAAGTGTTTCGCTTGTGGAAGAAGCAATGACTGAAATTTAACTCTAATATAAATAAAAAAAGTTAGACTTTGGTCTAACTTTTTTATTTATCACAAATTATTAATCAAAGAATATATTTTTTATTAAAGAATGGTTGACATTAAGTTTGCGTCTTATTAGAATTTAATTAGAGTGGCGGTTGTTTATCTTTTAATATGGAATCTCGTTATGTCGATATTTAACGTAAAATTTTGAGATTAGTAAGGCCGATAAACAGAAAGAACATAATTTTATAAGACCAGAAGTTAAGTATTCAAGTGAATAATTTGGCTAAGTATGTAATTGAATATTGTTTAGAACACTATCATAATGGCCTGTAATGTAAAAATGTCGAGCTGTTTTATTCAAATTCATGGACTAGGGTTAACTAAATCAAAATTAGAATTAATCAAGATGTTTTACAATGATTATAAATAATTAGCCATTTTGGTAGAAAATGCCTCACTAGGAATGCGATTGGAAGCAGTAGGTGCATTTAATTATTTTAGTTTTACATAACGAATCAGAATATAACTATTTTGCTATAAACTTAGATGAGGTAGGTGAGCCAATTGAATACGAAGAAGTGGAACTGGTCGATACTTGCATTTTTTATACCGTACCTTGTTTCAAATATTTTTTTATTTTTTACTCTTACAGAAAAAGATAATAAGCTATTAAAAATGATTGAAGAGTCGTCAAAACTATTAAATATTTCAAACGGAGAATTTAATTTTTTTATGATAGTTATTGTTATAATCGCTAATTTGTGTATCTTTTTTGTTACGTTCATAATTTTGAAAATTGTTTTACTTATTTTTGGGTTTAAAAAAAATTATAATCAAGATATATTTATAAATCTGCTATTATCAGTAAGCGTAGTTAATCTTCTTGTTCTTTTTATATCTGAAATAGTAACAATTGATAGATTACCGTTATCAATTAGTACTTCTTCTATTGAAGTGATAATCTTTTTATTGCTATTTTACAGTAATACCAAAGATGTAAAAGCAACTAAATTGTTGTTTTTTGGCAAATTATGGTTGCTTTTATTTAATATAGTGTCATTAGTAGTTTAAATGGAAATCATAGGAATTACATAAAAAAATCAAATTAATGTTTGTCTTGTTGGATAAAATTAGCAATTTGAAATTAAAAAGTTGAAAAAGCATAGATATTTCATAGAATAAACGAATATCTATTTTAACTGCCTAAATCATTTATAACAAAAAAATCTGAGACAGAATGAATCCCATTCTGTCTCAGATTTTGTTTTTCACAACTCATCAGACCTTATTGATAAAGAGTCATTTTAATAATAACCCTTAGTTTTTTGTGAAAGATTTTTTATTTGTCTTCTTTTTTACGGTTTCGTCTAGCAGGAATCAAGGTTACGTAGGCAACGAAACCACCAGTACATAGAACGAATAACACGATGCCAGGAATCAATCCTTCTGGTAAATAAGAGAACTGAATAGTATGGGTTCCAGCGCTGACAGGAACGCTTAGAAAGGCATCTTTAAAGGCTTTTGGGGTAACTTTTTTGCCATCAATTTTGACACGCCAACCTTTGTCATAAGGAATTGTAGTGACGAGTACTTGATCTTTGTCAGCGGTAAAGGTACCTGAAGCAGAGCGTTTGCCAGTGGTTAAATCAACGCCTTTTTCTTGCACGGCGGAAATGGCTTTTTCAAATGCATTGGTATTTAAGCCAACTACTTGTGGCTGAACAAAACTTACTGCTTTGGTTCCATAAAAACTTACTTTGAAGTTAACGGTTGTATCTTTTGGATAGTAGCCTAAATTATAATATTGGCCAGTAATGCCAATTTGTGATTGCTGACTCGAGCCGTTCACAGTGACCGTCGCAGTGGAACTTTCCAATTGAGCAAAATCTGTTGGGAATAAACTCAAATAAGCTTGCGTATTGGCGGGCACATTGACTGTATAAGAAATCTCTTTGGCTACGTTATGTTGTTTCTCCGTAAAAGTTACGCCAGCTGTATTTTGCGTAATTGTCACGTTATTTTGAAGCGTCATCGTTGGTTGATAAAAGGTAAAATACCGTTCATTGGTATTGGCTAAAGCATTTAGTAAATTTGTTTGACTACCTAAATTATCATTGAGAGGTTGCCGGACATTGTAAATCTCTTTGTCTGCTAAAAATCCTAATGGCAAAGCATTTTCGTTACGATAAAGCTGATATTTACCAGCAGCTGCTTGTCGCTCAAAGCCGAATTTCATTGGATTGTTTTCAGCAATATTGTATTTAATGCCCATCAAAGCATCCATTAACAAGGTATTATTTTGGTAACGAATATTTAAATTCGTGCCTCGCGAGCGGAAACCTAAGGCGTTTAGGTATGTTGAAGAATGTCGGTTCCGCACGGAAGAAAACATGCTAATGCCACTGTAGCCATAGTTAATGCCGTCATTGGCCGAAACACCATTTAAATTTTCCAAGCGGTAAAAGGTATCATTTTCTTTTTTTGTTTGATCGACTAGATTTTTTAAGTCAGGATAAGGTTCAGAATACAAGCTGCGTGATGCGTAGTTCCAATCATCTAAAATACCAGTGACCATCGCCCGTGTATTAATGATTGCTTCACCAGAAACGAGCAGCAATAGTAAAATCACTAAGTATTGCATAGGCGTAGGCGCTTTTTTCAATTGATAAAAAGCAATCCCGAAAAAGTATAATAGTAAAAAAGTTGCCGTTAATACGAAAGAGGTTAAAGTCACATACGTATAACTAGTAGCACCTTTTGTGCCCATTGCAAGAGCAAAAATTGCTAAAAGAATCAAAATCAAGCCGCTTAAGACGCCGAGATCATCCTTTTCAAATTTTTCCCAACCATAACCAGCAAGCAAAATAACTAGGAATGAAAAGAGGAAACTATAGCGGAAAAGAAACATGTTCGGCGCATGCATACCGTGCCAGAATAAATTTAAGGGCGTGATGTAAAAGCTAGCAATCAATAGGACAAACAAACTGCCAAAAAGTAGTTTGTTTTTCAATGGAATTTCTTTCGTAACGAAATAGAAGAGACAAAAAATCAAAGGCAACAACCCAATGTAAATAAAAGGAATAGACCCATATTTGGTTGTATCGTAAACGCCAATCATATTTTTCATAATAATATCTAAAAAGGCAGTCGCTTCTGTTTTAAAGGTTGTAATTTCAGAAAGAGTTTCACCATTGGTTCGTAAATCTAAGACAGCAGGTAAGACCATAATCATGGATGCTCCACCAGCTAAAAGAGAAGTAGTAAAATACGCAACGATTCGAGATTTATATCGTTGCCAGTTTGTAAACGTTCGTGCAAAATAGTACAGGAAGGAAAACAACCCAATCATAAAGCCAAAATAATAATTTGTAATGAAAAGCAAGAAATAACTGACAAACAATAATGTCGGTTTTCGTTGGTCCATTAAACGATGAATTCCTAAAATTACGAGTGGCAGATAAATAAAGGCATCCAACCACATAATTAATTCTGAATGGGCCACAATGAAGGACATTAGCGCATAAGACACACTTAAAGTCACATGGGACCATTTAGGAATCTTAAAGGTTTGTTTTGCCAAGAACCAAAAACTCAAGCCGGCACTCCCAATTTTCAACAACGTTAGGAAATAGAGCGCATCAGGCATGTTTTGATTGTTAAAGAAAAAGACGAGCGGCGTAAATAAGCCACCAAGATAATAGGAAATTAAGGACAAGTAGTTTAGTCCCAAAGAAGCATTCCACGTATAGAAAAGACTTTGTTTTCCATGAAGAACATTGTTAAAGCTTGCGTGAAAATTTGAAAATTGAGAAAAGGCATCGCTGGCTAAAACACTGCGACTACTTCCTGGATAAATCCCAATACTCAAATAGATAATTGCCATAATTAAAAATGGAATGAAGAAACTGGCTAACATATAAGGCCAGTTGTTTTTTAAAAACTGCCTACTTTTATTTTTCATAAATAACCTCACCTGATTTTTCGAAAGTACCTATAGTTTATCATACTCTTTATTTGATGTACCAATAGAAGAAAAACTTTAAAATTTTATTAGGATCCTAAGGGTGGAGTGAAGAAGAATTAGGAGTAAGGGATTGACATTCAAATGCTAAATCACCAGATTAAAACAACGAATATTCTCCGAAAAATTGCTGAAAACACCCTGTGGATAACTTTGTGCATAACTCTGTTGAAAACCACAAAAAAGCTTTTTTATCTCGGTTTATCCACAAGGATAAGTTTTCGAGTTGCTAAAAAAAATAGACGCAAGTTCAGAAGTCCTGCTTGCTAAAAGTAAAGGAATCCCTAAAGTTGAAAGAAGATGAAAACGTTATTAAAACAACGTTTTCATCTTCTTTTTTCTAGAATTTACAAAGATTTAATGTCGAACAAATAAGCACTGTGGAAAAGTTTTTTGGAAAAAATAGGAAATTTCATCCACAAAGTTTTCTGTGGAGAATTTAAAAATGCTTGTCAAGCTTTTTTTGAAAAAATGTGGATAACTTTTTAAAGACAAGCTTTTTTCCATTTGCGAATTTGCGTTCGGAAACTAGTAAAAGGGGCAACGCTATTAATGTGAATCCATTTCCAAAGAGGCCATTGTGCTTTGGTGGTCGCCCAAGTCCGTTGTTGAGGTAAAAATAATTCATCTTCGGAAAGCGAGTCAATCCAATGAAGTAATTTTTCTAAGATGTCTTGCAACGCAATCAGCTGACTTTCTAAACTCATTTGTCCATAGGTTTGATAAAATGATTGATAGAGAGCGCCCAGTTGATTCCATTTATAACCTTCAGCTGGCGTTTGAACGGTCAGACCACGTTGTTCTTGTTCTTCCCAAGAAAGCAGCAAGTTGAGCCAGCCTAATTGATAGGCTAAGTTCTCTGAAGGTGTTTTAGCTACTGTTTCAATTCGGTGATCTTTAAGTGTTTCAGGAATTTCTGCAAATTCAGCTAAATATTTTTGTGAAGTTATTTGAATGGCCTCAATCAAGGCTTCTTTTGATTCATAGGTTCGCATTCTTCGGCTAACTTCCTTTCTTGGTAGGATCTGCTTGTTTTTCTTGAGTAATTTGAGTGACTAAACCAAAAGGATCTTTCACAATCGCATAAAATGTTGCAAATTCATTTTCAATTGGTTCTTGGATAATACAGGATTCGGGATGGCACGTGAGTTTTTCAAAAATTGTTTTGGCAGAGTGACGGCTGTCGACGGTTAAGCTGAGGGTCAATTGTTCTGTGGGCGTGGTATTCATTCCTGCAAACAAAGGATTATCAGCTAGTTGTAATTGAAAAGTGTCCATTTGTAAAATCGAGTGAGAAAGCCAGTGTTCTTCGCCAGCGGGAATGGTCAAAGAAGGATTTAAACGCTCTTTAAATTCTTGATTAGTAATTTTAAAAAGAATATCACCAGCAAAGGCTTCTTGGTAAAACGTCAAGGCTTCCGTTGCTCGTCCGCTTAAGACCATAAAAAGGGCAAATTGTGTGTTTTTCATTGTTTGAACCTCCTAAGGTTGATAAGATAAGCATAACAATAAAAGGTGTCAAAAAGTGACACCGATGGAGGGAAAAATGAAAAAATCAGAACGTTTAAATCAGGAACTTTTTTTCTTGAGAACCCATCCTCAGTTTAATTTAAATCAGTTAATGAAAACTTTTGGGATTTCTAAAAGCACAGCTTTGCGGGATATTGAAGCTTTGGAACATTTAGGCGTGCCGCTATATGTGGAGAATGGTCGTTATGGTGGCTATCGAGTTTTAAACAAACCGTTGTTGCCGCCGATTTATTTTAACGAAAATGAAGTGTTAGCAATCTTTTTTTCGTTACAATTACTGAAATTAGTCGCAGAGTCACCGTTTGGTCATTCCTATCAGCAAATTAAGCAAAAATTATTGCATTCTTTAGATGAACCAACCCAATTTAAAATCAGTCAAATGAGTAAGGTCGTCTACTACGAAGGAATTGAACAAGTAGAAGCACCAGGCAATTTAGAGCAGCTGTTTCATTGTATTTTGGCGCAACAAGTAATTCAGTTTAACTATACCAGATATGAAGCAACAACGAAAAAAATCTTACCAACCCGGTTAACTATTTTAGAAGGATATTGGTATTGTTCAGGCTATGATGTGACTAAAAAGGCTTGGCGTACTTACCGATGTGATTTTATGGAGGCTATTCAGCAGTTAAACCAAACACTGGATTTTACGACTGAAGAACTGAAAGAATCGTATCGCCATCAACAAACGACGGCACGTACGATTCCATTTAAAGCAATCATTACAGAAAAAGGCAAAGAATTTTTTTATAAACATCGCTTTGACAATATTCAGTTGGAAGAAACGCCCACGCAGTGTTTTTTAGTTGGACAGATTCATCCAACAGAAACACAATTTTTAGCCAACTATTTTATGGGCTTTGGTGAAGAAGTGACAATTTTAGAGCCAGTCCAAGTGAAACAAGCATATGTAGAAAGTATAATGAGGATTCAAAAAAAATATCAAGAATAGATTGTGGGACTGTGAACAATTCCATGTGTAAAAATGCACATTGGAGAAGAGAAAGAAAAACCCTTGATCTTTAAATCAAGGGTTTTTCTTTCTAAGAACGTGCTTGCCCATTTCCATAAATAACATATTTTGTCGAAGTAAGCTCTGCTAGACCCATAGGTCCACGGGCATGTAATTTTTGCGTACTAATGCCGATTTCGGCGCCAAATCCAAATTCAAAACCGTCCGTGAAACGAGTTGAAGCATTCGCATAAACAGCGGCTGCATCCACTTGTTGTAAAAATTGTTGTGTGGCAAAGTAATTATCACTAATAATACTTTCAGAATGTTTTGTATTGTAGCGATTAATATGCTGGATGGCTTCGTCTAAAGAATCAACGACTTTCACTGCTAAGATAAAGTCGAGAAATTCCGTTTCCCAATCTTGTTCAGTCGCTGGAATGGCTTCTTCAAAAATTGCTGACGCACGTTCATCTGCCCGAAGTTCCACGTGAAACTCCTTCAAGGCTTTTTCAATTGTTGGTAAAAAGGCTTCAGCCACTTCTTGATGAATTAATAACGTTTCGGCGGCGTTACAGACGGAAGGACGTTGACATTTAGCATTGACAATAATTTCAGTTGCCATTGTTAACTGGGCGTCTTTGTCCACGTAAATATGACAATTGCCCGTGCCCGTTTCAATAACAGGAACAGTGGCTGTTGTCAAAACAGTTTTGATTAAGTTGGCGCCGCCACGCGGAATGAGGACATCCAAGTAGTCATTTAAGCGCATAAGTTGTTGGGCTGTTTCTCTAGAAGTATCATCAACAAATTGAATGAGATGGGGAGAAACGGCTTGTTGTATTAGCGCTTCTTGTAAAATTGTCACCAATATCTGATTGGAGTGAAACGCTTCTTTTCCGCCTCGAAGAATAACAGCATTTCCTGATTTGAAACAAAGGCTAGCGGCATCTGTTGTCACGTTTGGCCGCGATTCATAAATGATTCCAATAACACCTAAAGGCACGCGTTGTTGCCCAATTAACAGCCCCGCTTCATTGCGCCACATTTTATCTACTTCCCCAATTGGATCGGGTAAAGTAGCGACTTGGCGTATGCCCTCGGCCATCGCTGTGATCCGTTCTTCTGTTAAACGTAAGCGGTCTTGCATTGTTTCAGAAATTCCGTGGGTAGCGGCTTGCTCTAAATCTAATGCGTTTGCTTGTAAAATGCGGGGTGCATTGGCTTCAATGGCTGCGGCCATTTTGTTTAACAAAGTATTTTTTTGACGAGTATCCATCAAGCCTAGCGTATAAGAGGCTTCTTTAGCTTGTTGCCCTAGTTGCTTTAAATCAGTCACTTTCATGCCCTCCTTTAATAAATAACGTACCGATATCTTTTCCTTCTAAAATTTCAAAAATGATTTTTGGCTGCTTTCCGTTTGCTAAAATCATCGCCTGTTGATTAGCTAACACACGTTCAGCAGCTTTTAATTTACTAGACATCCCACCAGTGCCAAAGCGGCTCCCCTTACCACCGGCTAATTGGAACAAGTCTTCATTAATTTCATTGATTTCAGAAAATAACGTGGCTTCTTTGTTGACAGTAGGGTTGTCTGAAAAGAAACCATCAATATCTGATAACATAACTAACAAGTCAGCTTGAACAATTTGGCAGACAATGGCAGACAATTGATCGTTATCCCCGAACTTGGTTAAGTGATCCAATTCTTCAATTGCGACAGTATCATTTTCATTGACGATAGGAATAATATTCATTTTTAACAGTTGTTCAAAAGTATTGGTAACATTATTGCGACTTTCAGGATATTCAATAACATCACGAGTTAATAAAACTTGTGCCATTTGTTGGCTATAGGTTGAAAACCGCTGATTATAAATGTTCATTAATTCTGCTTGGCCGACTGCAGCGACTGCCTGTTGTTCGGGAATTGTCGTTGGGCGCACAGATAGATTTAATTTATTCAGTCCGACACCAATTGCGCCAGAAGAAACTAAAATAATTTCTTTGCCTTGGTTGCTTAAATCACTCAAAGTAAAGGCTAATTGATCAATTGCTTTTAAGTTAATATTGCCATTGGGATAAATCAGAGAACTGGTTCCGACTTTGATCACAATTCGTTTGGCCTGTTGGAGTTTGTTTCTCATAAGTGCCTCGTTTCTTTTTACAGTAAAATTTGACACTCATTATAACAAAATCAGCGGCTACTAGAAAGTGCTAAATAATGAATAGTAAAGAAAGTTTAATGAAAGTGTGAACTTTTTGAGGGAATCTTGGGACTTTTTGGGATTTGGTCTGTTTATTTTAAGAGAAGATGATAGACTAAAAGAAGGAAAATAAACAAAAATTCTCCTCTTTTTTGCGTAGTCTAGATTAACTGGGCTTTTAGAAATGAGAAACTTACTAAAAACAACCAGAGTATCAGAGATTATGGTAAAATAGGAGTAGTTTAGACAGTAGGGGAGAATGGATATGAAACAACGTGGTTTTGAGATTATTTCTAAGTATCAAGAAGAGGGCTTGAGTGTCCCACAACGAGCAACAAAAGGTGCCGCGGGGTATGATTTTCAAGCAGCCGAAACGGTCGTTGTACCAAGTCTTTGGAAGTTACAACAAGCTGGAGAAAATCCCAAACCAATTTTAGTTAAAACAGGAATTAAGGCGTATATGCCTGATTCTGAATATTTAGAATTGGTAAGTCGTTCTTCGAACCCGCTAAAACGATTCCTACTTTTAGCGAATGGTGTCGGAGTCATTGACAGTGATTATTATAATAACGAGAATAACGAAGGACATATCATGTTCCAATTTTTAAACTTTGGATATGAAGATGTTGTCATTGAAAAAGGTGAACGAATTGGCCAAGGGATTTTTAAGCCGTTTTTATTAGCGGATGATGACCAAGTCGAGGCAGAAAGAACGGGCGGTTTTGGTTCGTCTGGACAAAAATAAAGCCCATTTTTTCAGTAGGCAACGTTATTCAAACCATTTAATAAATGTTAAAATAAACAACAGATAAGGAGATTCTACATGGCAAAAAAAGCAAAAGTTCAATTTGAATGTCAAAGCTGTGGGTATGTGTCTCCAAAATATCTCGGCCGCTGTCCTAATTGTGGACAATGGAATTCGATGGTGGAAGAGGTTATTCAAGATACTTCTGATCGTCGTGCTAGAGTAAGTTTGACTGGTAAAAAGACACAACCACAACGGCTATCTGAAGTCGTACCTAAAAAAGAGCCGCGTGTAAAAACTGAATTAGTGGAGCTGAATCGGGTTTTAGGTGGTGGCGTTGTTCCAGGTTCGTTAGTTTTAATCGGTGGCGATCCCGGAATAGGTAAGTCAACATTGCTCTTACAAGTATCGCAACAATTAGCAGCCACAGGTGGCACGGTTTTATATGTTTCTGGTGAAGAAAGTGCTGAGCAAATTAAATTACGAGCGGAGCGTCTAGGCACCGTCAACGAGACATTTTACTTATACGCAGAAACAGATATGCACGAAATATCACGAGCCATTGAAAAATTAGAACCAGACTATGTCATTATTGACTCGATTCAAACAATGACGCAGCCAGATGTTACCAGCGTTGCTGGTAGTGTCAGTCAAGTCCGAGAAACAACTGCCGAATTATTGAAACTGGCAAAAACGAATGGGATTGCCATTTTTATTGTCGGACACGTAACGAAGGAAGGGTCTATCGCAGGGCCACGGATGTTGGAACATATGGTAGACACGGTTCTTTATTTTGAAGGAGATAAGCATCACACCTTTAGAATCTTACGGGCTGTCAAAAATCGGTTTGGCTCAACGAATGAGATTGGTATTTTTGAAATGCAGACACATGGATTGGTTGAAGTTATGAATCCTTCTCAGGTCTTTTTAGAAGAACGTTTAGAAGGGGCCACCGGATCTTCGATTGTGGTAGCAATGGAAGGTTCACGCCCCATTTTGGTGGAAATCCAAGCGTTAGTTACCCCAACGATGTTTGGCAATGCCAAGCGAACGACCACCGGGTTGGACTTTAATCGCGTTTCTTTAATCATGGCGGTTTTAGAAAAACGGGCAGGCCTTTTATTACAAAACCAGGATGCGTATCTAAAAGCGGCTGGTGGAGTCAAAATTAATGAACCAGCTATTGATTTAGCGTTAGCAATCAGTATTGCTTCTAGCTATAAAGAAAAAGGAACCTCATCTTCAGAATGTTTCATTGGTGAGATTGGTTTAACTGGTGAAATCCGCCGCGTGAATAGTATTGAACAACGAGTGCGTGAAGCGCAAAAACTAGGCTTTACAAAAGTCTATGTCCCTAAAAATAACCTTGGTGGCTGGGAAGCGCCTGAAGGGATTGAAATTATTGGCGTTTCAACAATTGGTGAAACGTTAAGAAAAGTTTTTAAATAATGAAAAAAGTAGAAATAATCCGTTTAGGTTGTTAGTGGCGTATGATTTTTGTACGCCCCACAACACTAGACGTCTTTATTAAATAAACGAGGAGGATGGCTATATGCAAAAACGAATCATCACGTTGCTGATGATCATTGCTGGTGCAAGTTTAGGAATTTCTCTTTTCCCAATGGCTTGGGAAATGGCTAAGCAAGGCAATAACAGTTGGTTAAACAATAACTTTACGAACGGATTAATCGGTGCAATTATTTTCTTTATTTTATCTTTAGGGTTAGCAAAGTATATTGTTTCCGCTGTCAAAAAAATCGAAGCAGCTTTAAATGAAATGAGTTTAACCTATTTATTATTTGGAAGTATTGGTGCCATCATTGGTTTAACAATTGGCGTCATTATCTCCATTCCAATGTACAACTTACAAATTCCTGTCGTGAATAGTTTACTGCCAATTCTAGTTATGATTATTCTGGGTTACTTAGGTTTCCGAATGGGAACAACACGGATTGAGGAGTGGAAAAAAGTTTTTACACCTCGCCAAAAGAAAGCAAATACGGAAGACACCGAAGGACAAATGTTGGAACGTAAAGTGGAAGACAACTTCCATAAATACAAAATTTTAGACACCAGTGTCATCATTGATGGCAGAATCTACGATATCGCTAAAACAGGCTTTTTAGAAGGTGTTTTGCTCATCCCTAACTTTGTTTTATATGAATTACAATACATTGCTGATTCTGGAGACAGTTTAAAACGGGTGAGAGGTCGTCGTGGCTTAGATATTTTAAATGCTTTACAAAAAGAAGAAGGTATCTCCGTTGAGATGTATGACGGAGATTTCGAGGATATTTCTGAAGTAGACAGTAAATTAATCAAATTAGCAAAATTATTAGATGGCGTGGTTGTGACCAATGACTACAACTTAAATAAAGTCTCTGAATTTCAAAATGTGCCTGTTTTAAACATTAATGCTTTAGCTAATGCTGTGAAACCAGTGGTGATTCCAGGTGAAACGATGAATGTGATGGTTGTAAAAGCCGGAACAGAGCGTCAACAAGGGGTCGCTTACTTAGATGATGGCACAATGGTTGTGGTAGAAGATGGCCAGCATTACATGAATGAGCAAATCGAAGTGGTCGTCACAAGTGCTTTACAAACCGCAGCTGGGCGTATGATTTTTGCCAAACCGGCGCACGCGGGTCGCGGGATTAATGATCGCAAGGATAACCATCCTAAAAACGATAAAAATTAAGCAAAGTGAGGACTTAGTATGATTCGAATCGGTCAAGGTTTTGATGTTCATCAATTAGTTCCGCAACGACCTTTAATTATTGGTGGGGTTACTCTTCCTTATGAAAAAGGTCTGTTAGGTCACTCAGATGCCGATGTTTTAACACATGCAATTATTGATGCAATCCTTGGTGCCGCTGGTCTGGGTGATATTGGGCAACTGTTTCCCGAAACCGATCCGCAGTTCAAAAATGCGAATTCTGTAAACTTATTAACAAAAGTAAATGAAAAAGTTGGGCGGTCGGGCTTTACTATTGGCAATATTGATTGTACAATTTTAGCGGAAGAGCCAAAGATGAGCCCATACTTGGCAGAGATGAAAAAGAATCTAGCCGCGAGTTGCCACTTAGCGGTCACACAAGTGAACATTAAGGCAACGACCATGGAAACGATGGGCTTTGTTGGTAAAAAAGAAGGAATCGGCGCAATTGCCGTTGCTTTATTGGAAAAATAACTGAAAACGACGTTAAACCGTCTGTTTTTAAAAAATGGAAAGAGGAATGAACATGACGAAAGTTCGTGTGCGTTACGCACCAAGTCCAACTGGACACTTGCACATTGGGAATGCAAGAACAGCATTATTTAACTACTTATTTGCCCGCCACAATGACGGAGAATTTATCATTCGTATCGAGGATACCGACCAAAAACGGAACATCGAAGACGGCGAGAAAAGTCAGTTGGAAAACTTAGCATGGTTAGGGATGGAATGGGATGAATCACCTGCTCATCCGGGAGAATATGGTCCATATCGTCAATCAGAACGTAAAGAAATTTACCAACCATTGATTGATCAATTATTAAGTAGCAATCGTGCGTATAAGTGTTATTGTACGCCAGAAGAATTAGAAGCAGAACGTGAAGCACAACAAGCTCGTGGGGAAATGCCTCACTACGCAGGCACTTGTGCGAATTTAACACCTTCTGAACAAGCAGCCAAAGAAGCGGCTGGTCTAGAACCAGTGATTCGTTTCCGTGTGCCACGTAATACAGAATACAAATTTGATGACATCGTGAAAGGTGAAATTACTTTTGAGTCAGATAACATTGGTGGCGATTTTGTCATCCAAAAACGCGATGGGATGCCAACGTATAACTTTGCCGTTGCAGTAGATGATCACTTAATGAAAATTTCTCATGTTTTACGTGGCGATGATCACATTGCGAACACACCAAAACAATTAATGATTTACGAAGCGTTTGAATGGACACCACCTGTCTTTGGCCATATGACCTTAATCATTAATTCAGAAACTGGCAAAAAATTGAGCAAACGTGATGAAACAATTTTACAATTTATTGAACAATACCGTGAATTAGGTTACTTACCAGAAGCCATGTTCAACTTTATTGCTTTACTAGGATGGTCTCCTGTTGGCGAAGAAGAAATCTTCTCACAAGAAGACTTGATTAAATTATTTGATGAACAACGCTTAAGCAAGTCACCAGCGGCCTTTGATGCGAAAAAATTAGAATGGATTAACAATCAATACATGAAACAAATGGACTTAGGTGAACTAACAGATATGTGTATTCCTTATTTAGTCGCTGACGGTCGTGTTGAAGAAAATCCATCTCCTGAAAAAATCGAATGGTTAAAACAATTAGTTAGCTTGTATCAACCACAAATGAGTTATGCAGCTGAAATTGTGGAACTATCAAACTTGTTCTTTAATGAACATCCAGTTTTAGATGATGCTGCGAAAGAATTCTTGCAAGGAGAAACAGTGCCAACTGTGTTACATGCGTTTAAAGAACAATTAGAAGCCTTGGACGTTTTCGATGTCCCAAGTATTAAAGCAGCGATTAAAGCCGTCCAAAAAGAAACCGGCGTTAAAGGCAAAAACTTGTTTATGCCAATTCGAATTGCTGTTTCTGGACAAATGCATGGTCCTGAATTAGGCGAAACCATCGAATTATTAGGCAAAGAAAAAGCATTAGATCATTTAAATAAAGTGTTATAAAAACACAAAGAATAGAAGAAGTAGACAATCAGATGGATTTCAGAGACGCTGTGGGTGGTGAGAACAGCGAGCATCTTTTGTCGAAATGCATCTATGAGTGGCTTTGGTGAAAAAAGTAACCGAAGACGTCGGCAGGCGTTAACTGTATCGAGGCAAGAGCTAGTTCTTGTGAAGAAAAGTGGAACCACGCATGGGCGTCTTTTAAGCAACGTTTTTTTGTTGCTTAAAAGACGTTTTTTATTTTTGTATAGTAGAAAGGAGTTCACCATATGAGTTGGTTGAAACGTAGCGTCGCAGCTGTTAAAAGAAACGATCCTGCAGCGCGGACCACACTAGAAGTTCTTTTAACGTATCCTGGCTTGCACGCCCTGTTTTGGCATCGCTTGTCTCATTTCTTATATAGGCATCAGTTGTTTTTGTTGGCGAAGATTCATGCACAATTTTGGCGTTTCATAACGGGCGTAGAAATTCATCCCGGAGCCACAATTGGAGCGGGAGTTTTTATCGATCACGGCATGGGCATTGTGATTGGGGAAACCGCGGAAATAGAAGAAGATGTTGTTTTGTTTCACGGAGTGACGTTAGGTGGGACCGGTCGTGATACGGGTAAACGCCATCCAACAGTGAAAAAAGGAGCGATGATTTCGGCACGAGCTCAAATTTTAGGGCCAGTGGTGATTGGTGAACGTTCAAAAATTGGAGCGGGTGCTGTTGTTATTTCAGACATCCCAGCAGATGCCACAGCTGTGGGTGTTCCTGCGAAAGTCGTTCGTCTAAATGGAAGAAAGGTGGAAAAAGGGCATGATTAAAATTTATAATACATTGACCAGAGAAAAAGAAGTATTTACGCCAATTGAGGCGCATAAAGTTCGGATGTATGTCTGCGGACCAACCGTGTATAACTATATCCATATCGGTAATGCGCGCAGTGCGATCGCCTTTGATACGATTCGTCGTTATTTTGAATATCGTGGGTATGAAGTGAATTATGTCTCGAACTTTACAGATGTCGATGATAAAATTATCAAGGCAGCTAAAGAATTGAAAATTACTGCGCCGGAAGTGGCGGAGCGTTTTATCAAAGCCTTTGAAGAAGACACGCAAGCATTGAATGTCCAACCAGCAACGTTACATCCTCGGGTGATGGACCACATGCCTGATATCTTAGCTTTCATCGAAGTTTTAATTGAAAAAGGTTTTGCTTATGAGGTCGCAGGTGATGTGTATTATCGCACCCGTAAATTCCCTAATTATGGTAAATTAAGCCATCAATCGATTGATGAATTAGAAGTGGGGGCAAGTCAACGAACTGGCGTTGAACAACAATTAAAAGAAGACCCATTGGATTTTGCTCTTTGGAAAAGTGCCAAAGAAGATGAAATTTCTTGGGATTCTCCTTGGGGGAAAGGACGTCCCGGCTGGCATATTGAATGCTCTGTCATGGCGACAAAACACTTGGGAGAGACGATTGATATTCATGGCGGTGGACAAGATTTAGAATTTCCACATCATGAGAATGAAATTGCACAGAGCGAAGCCAAAACAGGCCATACCTTTGCCAATTACTGGATGCATAACGGCTATGTCACAATTGGTGAAGACGATGAAAAAATGAGCAAATCCCTAGGTAACTTCATTACTGTTCATGAAATGATTCAAAAAGTGGATCCGCAAATTTTACGTTTCTTTATGTCTACCACCCAGTACCGTCGCCCGATTCGTTATAGCGAAAGCACTCTAAAAGAGGCAGCAGCCAATTATCAAAAATTGAAAAATGCGTTTGAAAATTTACGTTTTAGACAAGCAGATGCGGTCGCAAGTTTGCCAGAGGATGAACACTATTTGGCTCAATTAAACGAATTAGAACAACGTTTTATTACGGAAATGGACGATGATTTCAATGCAGCTAACGGGATTACGGTCGTTTATGAATTAGCGAAGATGATGAATCAGTACAGTGAACAAGCGACAGTTTCGGAACCAGTTCTAGTGGCGATGGATAAGCTTTTCAGTGGCTGGTTAGCTATTTTTGGTTTATTCTTTAAAAACGAAGAATTAGTGGATGCACAAGTCGATGCGTTAATTGAAGAACGGAACCAAGCACGGAAAGACCGTGATTTTGCCCGAAGTGATGAAATCCGCGATTTATTAAAAGAACAAGGCATTGTTTTAGAAGATACTCCGCAAGGGACGAGATGGAGAAGAAGT
The DNA here is from genome assembly GCF_050532945.1 of Enterococcus sp. DIV2467a. Taxonomy (NCBI): domain Bacteria; kingdom Bacillati; phylum Bacillota; class Bacilli; order Lactobacillales; family Enterococcaceae; genus Enterococcus; species Enterococcus sp. DIV2467a. The sequence goes on from NZ_CP172896.1 coordinate 50,891, forward strand.
GAATGAGAGATTACAAACAATTAAACGGTTTAGCTTTGGCCTATGTTGGCGATGCGATTTATGAAATTTACATTCGTGATTATTTAGTTTCCTTGGGACAAACGAAACCGAATGTTTTGCATCGCATGGCGACACATTACGTGTCAGCAAAAGCCCAAGCAAGCTTAATGCAAGCGATGTTAGCGGGAGAAATGCTAACGGAGGAAGAAGAAGTGATGTACAAACGCGGTCGGAATGCTAAAAGTCACACCTTTGCCAAAAATGCTGATGTGACGACCTATCGGGTAGCGACCGGTTTCGAATCCTTGATGGGTTATTTACATTTAACACAACAAAAAGAACGTTTAGAAGAATTAATTAACTGGTGTATCAAGAAAGTAGGTGAAACCAATGAAAAATGAAAAATCTCGTCCTTTTAAAAAAGGTAAGAAACGTCCAGAACGTTCAGATAAGCGTTCAAAAGAACGGAACCCACGACCAGCGACAGCAGGTGCTGATGGAACCTCAGAAGAGCTAGCAGATAACTTTGTCTTTGGTTTCCATGCCACTGTTGAGGCGTTGCAGCAAGGACGCGGGAATAAATTGTTTTTACAAGAAGATGCTCGTGGCGAGAAAATTGAGCAATTAAAACAAGCAGCGAAAGAACAGGCTGTTCCAGTTAAATGGGTGCCTAAAGCAAAATTAGATACGATGAGTGATCACGGCGTGCATCAAGGCATGGTTTTAGCAATCACGGCGTATCAATATTTAACTTTAGAAGAATTATTGGAACAAACAAAAGAAAAGACAGAAACACCATTTTTCCTAATTTTAGACAGTCTAGAGGACCCACATAACTTTGGCTCAATTTTGCGAACTGCTGATGCGACAGGCGTGGACGGTATTATCATTCCGAAACATCGTGCAGTGGGAATTACACCAACCGTAACCAAAGCATCAACAGGGGCCGTGGAACATATTCCAGTGGCTCGTGTAACGAATCTAGCGCAAAGTATTGCAACGCTAAAAGAGAATCAATTTTGGATTTTTGGTACAGATATGTCTGGGACGGATTATCGTCGCTGGAATACACAAGGCGCAATTGCCTTAATCATCGGAAATGAAGGTCGTGGCATGAGTCAAGGTCTTCATAAAGAAGTGGATGAATTATTAACGATTCCAATGACTGGACACGTTCAAAGCTTAAACGCTGGTGTGGCTGCAGGCTTGCTAATGTATGAAGTCTATCGTGGCCGCAACCCATTATAGAAGAAGGCGATTGTATGAAAAAACAATTGTTAATCGTTGATGGCTATAATATGATTGGTGCTTGGCCAGAATTGGTCCAGTTGAAAAAGCAAGAGCGTTTAGAGGATGCGCGTGAACTGCTTCTTAGTCGTCTGTCCAATTATGCCAAATATGAAGGGTTGGAAATCATTGTGGTCTTTGATGCCCAATTAGTCCCAGGTATTCAGCAAACGTACAAAAAGTACCTTTTGACCGTGGTTTTCACCAAAGAAGATGAAACAGCAGATAGTTATATTGAACGTCTAGCTGGTGAAAAAAATGATCGTTTAACGCAAGTAACAGTCGCAACGAGTGATTTGGCTGAACAATGGGTGGTCTTTTCACAAGGTGCATTGCGGACTTCGGCCAATGAACTTTACAAAGCTGTCCAGAAAACAGAAAAGACGATTGCCATTCATGCAACGGATATCCATTTCCAGCAATTTCGTCGAAATTCTCCATGGAACGTGGAGCAGTTATCAAAACTTTCTGAGAAGCTAGAAGAATTGTCTCAAAAAAAAGATTAAACAAATGTTCGCTTAAGTCATAAATTTCTAACATGCTATGCTCTCCTAAATCATTCGATACGTTTATCGAAAAGGAGGGCTTTTTATGTTAGAACAGATTCAACAAGCATTAGCAGGAGACCAAGAACAATTTCAAGCCTTATATGGGCAATATCAGCCAGTGATTTATAAGTGCATGAAAAAATACTATTTAAAAGATTATGATACTGAAGACTGGCTTCAAGAAGGACGAATTGTCTTCTTTCGGACGTTAGAACGATTTGATTCAGAAAAACAAGCATCATTAGGAAAGTTTTTTAAACGAAATTTTGAAAATCACGTACATAGCTTAATTCGCCATCAATGCGCCTATAAGCGGCGAACAGATACCTTGTCTATTTCTCTGGAACAACGATTAGAAAGCGCTGGTGAAGAGTTAGTGGACTATTTAGGGACAGCGGCTACCGACCCATTAGGTCAATTAATGATTCAAGAAAAATTGGCAGCTTTTCCGACACGTCTTTCCTCGTTGGAACAACAAATTTTAAACGCATACTTAAAAGGCTACACGTTAGAAGAAATCGCTAAAGTGCGTGGGGGAACTTTTTCAGCTGTCCGAAGTGCCTATGATCGTGCCAAAGCAAAAATGAAATATACATTAGAAAATGAATAAAAATTCGACAAAACAGCCGGTTTGTCGAGCAAAAGTAGTTGCAAACAGACTTCTAGTATGATAAACTTGAAATTTTTTAAAAAAAGTGATATAATGTTTCTCGAGGTGAATGCAATGCCAACAACGTTATCGTCAATTAAGAAAGATTTGGAAGGCCGTATCGGCAGTGAAATTATGTTAGTTGCTCAGACTGGAAGAAAGCGCCAAACAGAACGTAAAGGAATCTTAACGGAGACTTATCCATCTGTTTTTGTTGTTGACTTGGATCCAGACGAGAACTCATTTGAACGTGTATCTTATAGCTATTCAGATGTTTTAACACGCACCGTTGAAATCGAATTCATCGGTCAAGCCGTATAATTTAGAAAGTCCGCTTAGGAGTGAAGGAAGAGCCCTTCGTTCCTAAGCTCTTTTTAATTTCAGCCATCTGTCGTCAGAGAAAGAGCAATCTTCGGTGTACTTCTTCATGGACATATGATAGAATCTAAAAGATTAAAATGTTGGTAGACAAAAGATTAAGGAAGGTGAATCAGGGAACCGATGGAAATAATCGAACGAGCTCCTGCGAAAATTAATCTTGGGTTAGATGTTCTGCATAAACGTGTGGATGGCTATCATGAAGTTGAATCTATTTTTGCAAGTGTAGATTTAGCCGATCATTTAACTTTTGAAAATCTAGAAGAAGACATCATTCGTATTGAAACGGACAGCTCTTTTTTACCCGTGGATCGACGGAATCATGTCTATCAAGCAGTTGACTTATTAAAGCGTACCTATAATATTCATAAAGGAATTAAAATATATATTGAAAAACGTATCCCCGTGGCAGCTGGTTTAGCAGGGGGGAGCAGTGACTGTGCCGCAGCATTACGAGGCTTAAACAAGCTGTGGAATCTGGGGTTGACGATGGACGAACTCTGTGAAATTGGTAGCCAAATTGGTATGGATGTTCCTTATTGTTTAAGGGGCGGAACAGCCTTTGCAAACGGACGTGGGGAGAAAATTGAAGCATTACCGACCATGCCTCAATGTTGGATTGTGTTAGTTAAACCAAGAATTAGTGTATCCACTAGTACCGTTTTTAATGATTTAGCGGTAGATGAATTGCACCATCCAGATATTGCTGGACTAAGAATAGCTATTGAAAATGGTGATTATACTGGGATGACCCAAACGGTCGGCAATGCGTTGGAAAGTGTCACGATTGCCAGACATCCGATCGTGCAACAAATCAAGGATCGCATGCTGAAGTACGGCGCTGATGCAGCGTTGATGAGCGGCAGTGGACCGACAGTCTTTGCTTTATGTGAAAAGAAAACACGAGCACAACGGATTTATAATGGACTTAAAGGCTTTTGTGAAGAAGTTTATTTGGTTCGGACATTGAAATAAATAAAAACAACAGAGCGTGGAGCAAAAACCCAAAGTGATTTTTGTCCCACGCTCTGTTGTTTTTTAAATTTATTCCTTGACGTCCCGTGATCCATTTGGTACATTATTCCTGGCAAATCGTAAATATTACGGTTTATAACAGGTAAATCGAAAAGAGGACAGAACATGACGAAAATCTACCGCCGTTTGATAATCGGCGTTACTTTAGCAATCAGTGCTTTTCTTTTAGCTAGCTGTGGGCAAACCACACAATCGCCAAAAGAGAAGAAAGAGCTCACGGTAATGACTACTTTTTATCCGATGTACGATTTCGCAAAACAAGTCGTTGGTGATGAGGGAGAGGTTGAGCTGTTGATTCCAGCTGGAACGGAACCACACGATTATGAACCAAGCGCAAAAGACTTAGCGAAAATTACTGATGCGGATGTCTTTGTTTATAATAGTAAAGAGCTAGAAACTTGGGTTCCGAATGTTATTGAAAACTTGGACACGAAAAAAGTTTCAATCGTGGAAGCCAGTCAATCCATTCAATTGATGCAAGGAACAGAAGAGGAAGAATCTGGCGAAGAAGGTCATGAAGGCCATAACCATTCCCACGAACTGGATCCGCATGTCTGGTTAGATCCCGTGTTAGCGCAAAAAGAAGTGATAGCGATTCGGGATGCGCTTATCAAAAAATATCCTGAGAAAAAAGCCGTATTTGAAAAAAATACCGCTGCTTATTTGGAAAAATTGACTGCGCTAGATAAGGAATACCAAGCTGCATTTGCAGGCGCTAAAAATCGGACCTTTGTGACGCAACATGCTGCATTTGGCTATTTGGCAAAACAATATGACTTGACCCAAGAACCGATTGCTGGGATTTCTCCAGACCAAGAACCTTCGCCAAGTCGTTTAGCCGAATTAAAAAAATATATTAAAACAAACAATGTTTCTGTGATCTATTTTGAAGCATCGGCTTCTACAAAAGTAGCCAAAACATTGGCAGATGAGACAGGCGTCGAATTAGCCGTATTGAATCCTTTAGAGAGTTTAACTCAAAAAGAACAAGAAGCAGGCGAGAACTATGTGTCTGTCATGAAAGAAAACCTCGCTGCTTTACAAAAAAGCATTCATTAATCTGGCAACAGAAAGGAGCCAACTTATGCATTATATTGAAGTCGAAAATTTAACCTTCTATTATGATGATGAACCTGTTTTAGAAGATGTTTCTTATTATGTTGATCCAGGGGAATTCGTTATTTTAACAGGAGAAAATGGCGCTGCCAAGTCAACGCTGATCAAAAGTACCTTAGGGTTATTAAAACCAACAAGTGGCAAAATTACGGTCGCTAAAAAAAATAGTGCTGGTGAAAAAATCAGCATTGGCTACATTCCACAACAAGTCGCTTCTTTCAATGCGGGCTTTCCTAGCACCGTCATTGAATTAGTACGTTCAGGTCGTTTTCCCAGAAATCGTTGGTTCAAACCGTTGACGAAAAAAGATCATCTTCATGTGGAAAAAGCTTTGAAATCAGTGGACATGTGGGAAATGCGCCACAAACGAATTGGCGAGCTTTCTGGCGGGCAAAAGCAACGAATTAGTTTAGCACGAGTGTTTGCGACTGATCCAGATTTGTTTATTTTAGATGAGCCAACAACAGGTATGGATGAACAATCGCGAAACGAATTTTATCAATTGTTGCAACACAGTGCGCATGAACATGGAAAAGCTATTTTGATGATTACGCATGATCATGAAGATATCAAAACCTATGTGGATCGTCAAATTCGTCTTGTCCGCAAAGAAGATTCGAAATGGCGTTGCTTCCATATGAGTGAAGAATCGTATACGTAAATTTTCCAATAAAACGTTATCTGGCTCGATAATAACGAAAGCCTAGGAACGGCTTAAAGAAATGTGGGAAAAATTTAAAAAATAAGCAGGAATTAAAAAATTAATTCGCTTAAACGTCGCTACAATGGTAGTGTTCATTTTAGCGGTAAGGAGTGAATCGTATGGCAGAAATGCTTTCTTATGCATTTATGCAAAAGGCCTTTTTAGCAGCACTGTTTATCTCAGTGATTGCTCCAATGCTCGGCGTCTTTCTAGTTATTCGCCGACAATCTTTAATGGCAGATACCCTTTCACATGTGTCATTAGCCGGTGTGGCTCTAGGCTTCTTTTTTAATTGGAATCCTAATTTAATGACCTTAATTGTCGTGATTGTGGCTGCAATCATTCTAGAATATTTACGAATGATTTATAGCACCTATTCAGAAATTTCGATTGCTATTTTAATGTCAGGCGGTTTGGCTTTGGCGTTAGTTTTAATGAATTTAACAGGAGGCAATTCAGCTGCTAGTATTCAATCGTATTTATTTGGTTCCATCGTCACGATTACGTGGGATCAAGTGGTTATGTTGGCAATTTTATTCGTAGTTTTAGTTCTATTGTTTATGTTATTTAAACGTCCAATGTATGTTTTAACATTTGATGAAGATACTGCTCATGTTGATGGGCTACCTATTCATTGGATGTCGATGCTTTTTAATGTAATTACTGGTGTGGCGATTGCTGTGATGATTCCGATCGCGGGAGCCTTGTTAATTTCAGCAATTATGGTCTTACCAGCTGCGATAGGTATGCGAATTGGTAAAGGCTTCAACACGGTGATCATCATCAGTGTGTTTATGGGCTTGATTGGCATGCTAACAGGGTTGACTAGCTCGTATTATTTGGAAACACCACCGAGTGCAAGCATTACCCTAATTTTTATTGGTTTATTCTTATTAGTCAATATTTATCGCCGAGTGGTTGTTATGGTCCAACGAAAACAAAAAATGCAAAGAAACTAAGGAGAAAAACGAAAGTTTTTCTCCTTTATTTCTTTTTTTTAAAAGAAATGGCGAACTATTTTCAGTTATTTGAAAAAAATCCTCGAATTTTTCGGTTAAACCCCTTATAATAAGGAACGATAGAATGAAAAGGAGTGACGAATTTGAAAATTCGGAGAAGTGAACGATTAATCGATATGACCCAATATCTTTTAGATCATCCCCATACATTGGTTTCTTTGACATATTTTGCTGACCGATACCAATCTGCCAAGTCTTCCATTAGTGAAGATTTAGCAATTGTTAAAAAAACATTTAAAGAACGTGGAACAGGTATTTTAGAAACGATTCCAGGCGCTGCAGGCGGTGTCCGCTTTATCCCTGAAATTCCTTATGAGGAAGCGGAGCAGTTGATTATGGATTTGTGTGATCGTTTGTCAGAACAAGATCGCTTATTACCTGGGGGTTATGTTTATCTTTCAGATTTACTTGGGGAACCGAATTTATTAAGACAAGTGGGCCGGATTATTGCTTCTAAATATTTAGGCAAACAAATTGATGCGGTAATGACCGTTGCGACCAAAGGAGTGCCAATTGCGCAAGCTGTGTCTTATTACTTAAATGTTCCGTTTGTGATTGTTCGTCGCGATTCTAAGATTACTGAAGGTTCAACGGTGAGCGTGAACTATGTATCAGGGTCTTCAGAACGTATCGAAAAAATGGAACTTTCAAAACGCAGCTTAAAACGCGGCTCAAAAGTTTTAGTCGTGGATGACTTCATGAAAGGCGGCGGCACCGTCAATGGTATGAAGAGTATGATTGAAGAATTTGAAGCAGAACTTGTGGGCATTACCGTTTTTGCTGAGTCAAAATTCAATGGCCGTCGTGCAATCGATGACTACACTTCGCTATTATATGTGGAAGATGTGGATACACAAACAAAAACGATTAGCGTAGTCCCAGGAAACTATTTCACAGAGAAATAATTTGAAAAAGAACCTGAAAATGGTCCATTCCATTTTCAGGTTCTTTTTTTCTGTTTTATTCCTTTAAAAAAAGATGAGAAAATAAATTGGTCTACCTTTTAAATGCCTTATTTTGTTGAAAAAGACAAAAGAGTAAGATAAACTAGAAAAGGTATAATGAGGACGATTTAGAAGAAAATCAAACAATTTAGTTAATTTGAGGTGGCAAACGTGGAAAATAGATACGCAATTATTTTAGCAGCTGGTAAAGGAACACGCATGAAATCTAAACTTTATAAAGTATTGCATCCAGTTGCTGGTAAACCAATGGTCGAACATATTTTAGATCAAGTAGAACAAACAGAACCAACAGAAATCGTGACGATCGTTGGACACGGGGCGGAAATGATTAAAAGCCATTTAGGCGAACGTAGTCAATATGCCTTACAAGCTGAACAATTGGGAACTGGGCATGCAGTCATGCAAGCACAAGAGTTATTAGGTGGCAAACAAGGAACAACATTAGTTATTACAGGGGATACGCCGTTATTAACTGCAGAAACCTTGAAAAACTTATTCGATTACCATCAAGGTAAGAATGCAAGTGCGACTATTTTAACAGCGCATGCGGAAGACCCAACAGGCTATGGTCGAATTATTCGTGACCATGTGGGCATTGTTGAACGAATCGTGGAACAAAAAGATGCCAGTGAAGAAGAAGCACGTGTTCAAGAAATTAATACAGGAACCTTCTGTTTTGATAATGAATCATTGTTTGAAGCGTTAGCGAAAACAGATACAAACAACACACAAGGGGAATACTATTTAACAGATATCATTGAAATTTTGAAAAAAGAAGGCAAAGCTGTCGCTGCTTACCAAATGGCAGACTTTGACGAAGCAATGGGTGTAAATGATCGTGTTGCTTTATCCACTGCTAATAAAATTATGCATCGTCGGTTAAATGAGATGCATATGCGAAATGGTGTTACATTTATTGATCCAGACACAACGTATATTGATGAAGGCGTGGTAATTGGTTCAGACACAGTCATTGAAGCGGGAGTCACTATCAAAGGAAAAACAGTGATTGGCGAAGATTGCTGGATTGGCGCACATTCAGAAATCGTTGATAGTCACATCGGCAATCAAGTGGTTGTTAAACAGTCTGTGATTGAAGAAAGTGTGGTTCGCGAGGGGGCCGATGTGGGTCCGTATGCACATTTACGTCCTAAAGCAGATGTGGGGGTAAACGTACACATTGGTAACTTCGTGGAAGTAAAAAATGCAACAATCGATGAAGGCACAAAAGTGGGCCATTTAACATACGTTGGTGATGCAACATTAGGCAAAGATATTAATGTCGGTTGCGGCGTTGTTTTTGTTAATTATGATGGCAAAAATAAACACCAAACAGTCGTGGGTGATCACGCGTTTATTGGCTCTGCAACGAACATTGTTGCGCCAGTCACGATTGGTGATCATGCGGTGACTGCTGCTGGTTCAACTATCACAGAAGATGTCCCTTCAGAAGATTTGGCGATTGCCCGGGCACGTCAAGTGAATAAAGAAGGCTATGCTAAAAAGTTACCTTATATGAAGGATTAACCTCAAATAAAAAAGAACGCTCTTTTGCTTAAGCAAAAGAGCGTTCTTTTTCCTCCTTAAAGACTAGACCAATTGCTGCTAATATTTGTTTAGAGGTATTCAAGGACTAGACCAATGCTGTTTATTCGGTATTTTTAGTTATTTTTTTCAAAAAAATAGTTTTTGTTCTGCTTTTCCAATATAAAAAGACTTTCTTTTTTATAAAGTTCGTGTTTTGGTCAAAATTACTATTTTTTTCACAAACAAATCCGCTGTATTGTCCAAAAATAAAAACAATTTACAGGAAAAACATCTTATTTTAACGGAATTTACTGTTTTTTATTTAACGGATATATTATGATAGGAAAAGAAGAGCAGCGTGATGGGGGAAGGCTCTTTTTGTTGTTTGTTACTTTGACAATTGTTTGTTGCAAATGGGTTGAAACACAAGGAGGAAATTTGTGAAAAAGTTGAGCTTTAAAAAAGTGAAGTGGGGCATGCATTTTTTAATGGCTGTTGCGTTGATAGCGCCAAGCGTTACTAGTACGGCATATGCAGTAGAAACAACGAGTCAACAAAGTTCAGAAGCAGTAACAAGTACCACCGATTCAAGTAGAAAACAAGAACCAGTCATTACACAGGAAACAACAGACATCAAACAAGAAGCACCAAATCAGGCTACGAGTGACAGTGTCAAGCAGTCACAAGAAACCACAGCACCAACAGAGACGACGAATTTAGAAACGTCAACCGCTGAAAAAGAAGAAACGAGCACGCCGCAAAAAATAACAATTTTAGGTACGTCAGATGTTCATGGTCAATTATGGAATTGGTCTTATGAAGATGATAAAGAATTACCAGTTGGTTTGTCCCAAGTAAGTACAGTCGTCAACCAAGTCCGGGCACAAAACCCAGCAGGCACCGTTTTAATTGATAATGGCGACAATATTCAAGGCACTATTTTAACAGATGACTTGTATAATAAAGCGCCTTTAGTGAATGAAAAGACCCATCCAATGATTACCGCCATGAATGTGATGAAGTATGATGCAATGGTTTTGGGGAATCATGAGTTTAATTTTGGTTTACCGTTAATCCAAAAAATTCAAAAAGAAGCCACTTTTCCAATCTTGTCTGCGAATACCTACAATAAGGATGGTAGTCGTTTTGTTGAAGGGACTACCACGAAGGAACTTGATCTTAATCAAGATGGGCAGCCAGATTTAAAAGTTGGGATTATCGGCTTAACAATCCCGCACATTCCTTTGTGGGATGGCCCTCGTGTTACTTCGCTTAATTTTTTACCTTTGAAAGAAGAAGCAGAAAAAGCAGTTACTGAGTTGAAAACTAACGATCAGGCTGACATTATTGTTGCTTCGATTCATGCGGGACAACAAAATAGTGATCCGGCTGCCAGTGCCGACCAAGTAATTGAAAATGTCGCGGGGATTGATGCGTATATTCTGGGTCATGACCACCTTTCTTTTACCAAGCAAGGAGCAGCGCCGAATGGAAAAACTGTACCGGTAGGGGGACCTAAAGATACAGGGACAGAAGTTGTTAAGATTGATCTTTCAGTTGCTAAAAATGCCGATAAGTGGGAAGTGCAAGAAGGTACAGCAACGATTGTACCAACAACGAATGTTCCAGCAGATGAAGCAGTTAAGGCAGCGACAAAAGAATACCATGAAAAAACGCGAGCGTTTATTCAGGAGGAGATCGGCACAGCAACAGCTGATTTTTTACCAAAACAAGAAATTAAAGGAATTCCCGAAGCACAATTACAACCAACAGCGATGATTTCTTTAATTAATAACGTTCAAAAAGAAGTAACGGGCGCACAATTAAGTGCGGCAGCGCTGTTTAAATACGACAGTAAATTACCTGCGGGGAAGATTTCCTATGCCACGATTTTTGATATCTACAAATACCCGAATACCTTAGTGAGTGTTCCCATTAACGGTGAAAACTTACTGAAGTATTTGGAAAAACAAGGGGCGTACTATAACCAAACACAGCCAGATGATTTGACCGTTAGTTTTAATCCAAACATTCGTGTATATAACTATGACATGATTTCTGGAGTGGACTACAAGATTGACATTTCAAAACCAGTGGGTGAACGAATTGTAGATGCGAAAATTGACGGCCAACCGTTGGATCCTGCCAAAGAATATACGATTGCTATGAATAATTATCGTTACGGCGGTTTAGCTAGCCAAGGGATTCAAGTAGGAGAACCTATTAAAAATTCTGATCCAGAAACCTTACGAGGAATGATTGTTGATTATATTAAGAAAAAAGGAACGCTTGATCCAGAACAAGAAATCGAACGAAATTGGTCAATTATTGGGACAAATTTTGATGAAAAATGGCGTGCCAAAGCAATCGAATTAGTGAATGACGGCACTCTTCAAATTCCGACTTCTCCTGATGGACGTACACCAAACGCCGCCGCTATTACGAAACAAGATGTCCGTAATGCGGGTTTTGATTTAGATAATGCATATACCATTATGCACACAAATGACGTTCATGGACGATTAGAAGCAGGGAAAGGCGAATTGGGTATGGCGCGTCTAAAAACCTTTAAAGACCAAGAAAACCCAACCTTGATGGTGGATGCAGGGGATGTTTTCCAAGGATTACCAATCTCCAATTTCTCCAAAGGCGCGGATATGGCCAAAGCAATGAATGAAGTTGGTTATGATGCCATGGCGGTGGGAAATCACGAGTTTGATTTTGGTTTAGAGATTGCACTAGGTTATAAAGACCAACTGAATTTTCCGATTTTATCTAGTAATACGTATTACAAAGATGGCAGTGGACGGGTTTTTGATCCGTATACAATCGTAGAAAAAGCCGGGAAAAAGTTTGCCATTGTAGGTGTGACGACCCCAGAAACAGCAACGAAAACACACCCGAAAAACGTGGAGAAGGTGACATTTAAAGACCCGATTCCAGAAGTAGAAGCAGTGATTAATGAAATTAAAGAGAAGTACGCGGATATTCAAGCTTTCGTAGTTACTGGGCATTTAGGCGTAGATGAAACGACGCCGCATATCTGGCGTGGTGATACGCTAGCAGAAACCCTTAGTCAAACATATCCTGAGTTAGATATTAATGTGATTGATGGACATTCGCATACAGCCGTCGAAAGCGGCAAACGTTATGGCAAAGTGATCTATGCTCAAACAGGTAATTATTTAAATAATGTTGGGATCGTCACAGCACCAGAGAGTGAACCAACTAAGAAAACAGCAAAATTGATTTCAGCAGCAGAGTTGCTAGAATTGCCAGAAAACCCGGCAGTTAAAGCCATCGTTGATGAAGCACGAACGAATTTTAACGCTGAAAATGAAAAAGTAATTGTCGATTATATTCCATTCACATTGGATGGACAACGAGAAAATGTGCGCACACGAGAGACCAACTTAGGGAATTTGATTGGTGATGCGATTATGTCATATGGCCAAGACGCGTTTAGTCAACCTGCTGATTTTGCAGTAACTAATGGTGGCGGCATTCGCGCTGATATTAAACAAGGGCCAATTAAAGTTGGGGATGTCATTGCTGTGTTACCTTTTGGCAATAGCATTGCGCAAATTCAAGTAACCGGCGCTCAAGTTAAAGAAATGTTTGAAATGTCTGTTCGTTCGATTCCACAAAAAGATGAGAATGGCACAATTTTACTAGATGATGCTGGCCAACCAAAACTTGGCGCAAATGGTGGTTTCCTACATGTTTCAAGCTCCATTCGTATCCACTATGATTCCACAAAACCAGGTACTCGCTTGGCTAGTGACGAAGGCAATGAAACAGGACAAACGATTGTCGGTAGTCGCGTATTAGGAATAGAAATTAAAAATCGGCAAACACAAAAGTTTGAACCATTGGATGAGAAGAAACAATACCGGATGGCTACCAATGATTTCTTAGCTGCTGGTGGTGATGGTTACGATATGCTAGGTGGTGAACGAGAAGAAGGGATTTCACTAGATGCTGTCTTGATTGAATACTTGAAAAGTGCAACCAGCTTGCGGTTGTATCGTGCAGCAACGACGATTGATTTAGCACAATATAAAGAACCATTCCCAGGCGAACGAATTGTTTCTATTTCGGAAGAAGCTTACAAAGAGTTAATCGGTGGAGGAGAGACGCCAAAACCAGATCCAACACCAGATCCAAAACCAGATCCAAAACCAGATCCAAAACCAGATCCAAAACCAGATCCAAAACCAGATCCAAAACCAGATCCAAAACCAGATCCAAAACCAGATCCAAAACCAGATCCAAAACCAGATCCAAAACCAGATCCAAAACCAGATCCAAAACCAGATCCAAAACCAGATCCAAAACCAGATCCAAAACCAGATCCAAAACCAGATCCAAAACCAGATCCAAAACCAGATCCAAAACCAGACCCAACATCAGATCCAAAATCAGACCCGAAACCAACACCAGAAACACCAGTAGCAACCAATAAACAAAACCAAGCGGGAGCAAGACAGAGCAATCCATCCGTAACAGAGAAGAAAAAGTATGGCGGCTTTTTACCTAAAACAGGTACAGAAACAGAAACGCTTGCGTTATATGGTTTACTGTTCGTTGGACTTTCTTCTTCTGGCTGGTATATTTATAAACGACGTAACAAAGCTAGTTAGTCATTTTTTAAGAACCGTCCTTCGGGATTGGTTCTTTTTTTATTTTAACGCTTGCCATTTTTTTTTAATTTTAGTATTATAAGAATATTCTAAAAATTAAAAAATGAAGAGTTTTTTCTGTGAAGGGAGAAAGGCATGAAAAGTAAACGTATAAAAGGACTTATCGGGTTAAGTTTAACAACGCTGTTAGTTTTAGCTGCTTGTGGTAGTGATGGGGGAGCTGGCGCCGAAAAAGCAAAAGGCGGATCAGAGAAAACTGCCGCTAAACAAGAATTTAAAGTAGTAGTTCAACAAGAAATGCCTTCTGCAGATTTATCTTTAGGAACAGATACAATTAGTTTTACGGCACTGAATAATGCGTATGAAGGAATTTATCGTTTAGATGATAAAAGCAAGCCGCAACCAGCAGGGGCTAAAGAAAAAGTGCAAGTCAGTGATGATGGTCTGACGTACACAGTGAAACTAAGAGAAGAAGCAAAATGGTCCAATGGTGATCCTGTCACAGCTGCCGATTATGTTTTTAGTTGGCAACGTACAGCAGATCCTCAGACTGGCGCTGAGTATGCTTATTTTCTAGAAATGATTGAAAACGGCGCAGATATTGTAGCTGGTAAGAAACCAGTTTCTGAATTAGGCATTAAAGCAAACGGGGATTATGAGCTAGAAATTAAACTGGCAAAACCAACACCATATTTTGATTATTTACTGGCCTTTCCACTATTTTTCCCGCAACATCAAGCAACCGTAGAGAAATATGGCAAAGATTACGCTGCTTCCAGTGAAAAAGCAGTCTATAATGGTCCGTTTGTCTTAGCTAACTTTGAAGGGGCTGGCTCAGATACCAATTGGACTTTGGAAAAAAATGAAAACTATTGGGATAAAGACAATGTCAAATTAGATAAAATCAATTTTGATGTCGTCAAGGAGGCACCAACTGCCTTGAACTTATTCCAAGATGGTCAAGCAGACGATGTTATTTTAAGTGGCGAATTGGCCCAGCAAATGGCGAAGGATCCAGAATTGGTTATCGAAAAAGAAGCACGAACCAGCTATTTGGAATTTAATCAGCGAGATAAAAATTCACCCTATAATAATGTGAATTTACGCAAAGCAATTTCAGCAGCGATTGATCGCAACGCATTAGTAGATAAAATTTTAGGCGACGGCTCAGTAGTCGCTACCGGCTTAATTCCAGAAGGGATGTCGTATTCGCCGACAGATGACACAGATTTTGCTGATGAAAATAAAAAAATTGTTGAATATAGCCCAGAAAAAGCAAAAGAATATTGGGCAAAAGCGAAGAAAGAATTGGGCATAACAACACTCAAAATGGATATTGTTGCCGATGATGTCGATTCTACGAAAAAGTTAGCGGAATATATTCAAGGTACGTTAAAGGATACTTTAGAGGGCATTGATGTAACAGTGAGCCCAGTGCCGTTTTCAGTTCGAATTGATCGAGGTAGTCGCGGCGATTTTGAGACAATCTTAGGTGGTTGGGCTGCGGATTACGCAGATCCCAGTAGTTTCTTAGATCTTTTTGTTACTGGTAATAACTATAATCGCGGGCGTTTTTCAAGTAAAGCCTACGATGAGTTGATTGAGGCTTCAGCTACAAGAGATGCTTCAGATCCTGAAAAACGTTGGGAAGACATGGTTAAGGCTGAGAAGTTATTGATTGGTGAAGAGACCGCTTTAGCACCACTTTATCAAAAGGCGACTGCCCATCTACGCAGTAAAGAAGTGAAAGGCGTCGTTGCCCATGGTGCTGGCGCACAATATGATTATAAGTGGACATATGTGACAGAAGAGTAGTTAAAAAGAGACACAGAATAGTCAAATCGACTGTTCTGTGTCTCTTTTAATCAAAATATTTCTGCTGTTCTTCTTTTAATTTTTCTGGGGTTACATCTTCACCAGTAGGATCATAAATAGTGACGCCCATTAATGTTTTATTGAATTGTTCACGAATGGTCCGCAAATATTCTTGTCGCAAATCGACACGAAGAGCTTGTTCTTCAGATGTTAAACCTTGTTCACGCTCTTTTTGTGCAAGCGTATTAATTCTTTTTAAAACCTCTAACATTTCTCATTTCCTTTCTATAATAATTCTTTTGCTAGGCGTTCAAACGATTGAAAGCGCGTTTGTTTGTCATAACCTGGGGTGATTAGCATTGCTTCTGTCAACCCTAGTTCTTCTTGTTGGTGGAAAAACTCCGCAACTTCTTGGCTACTGCCAATGACAAAGCGTTGTTTATTTTGTTCTAAAACCAGTTTGTCCATTTCACTGTAAGGGAAAGCTAGGGCTTCTTCTGGCGATAAAAATTTATTTGGAAGCCCATGTTCGGTGGCAAAGATATAATGCTCGAAACTAGCCGCATGGTATTCTGCTTCTTCTTTCGTGTCGGCGGCAAAAGTGAAATACGCAGCGCTCACTTGCGGCTCTTGTTGTTCAGTTACTGGTCGGAAATGCTTGTAATATGCGGACAATACTTCTTTGGGCAAATGTCCATGAATAAACTGCGCAAAGGAAAAATTAATGCCATATTCACCAGCTGAACGTGCGCTTTCTTTGCTAGCACCTAGTAACCAGGGTTGTGGTAATAGAACTTCCCGCGGAACAGCTGAAATTTTAGAATATAAATGATCTTCAGGAAATTCCTCTCTTAAAAAGAGTAAAATTTCAGGTAATTTATCAAATTGGTCTAGCTGTGGTGGCTGACCATTATTTAACGCTAACGTAGTCAAAGGGCTGCCGCCAGGCGAGCGGCCCATGCCTAAATCGATTCGATCAGGATATAAAGCTGCTAATGTTTTAAACGTTTCTGCGACTTTAAATGGCGCATAATGCATGGTCATGATGCCACCCGCGCCAACACGAATTTTTTCGGTGGCACTAGCAATATGTGCAACTAAAATTTCTGGCGTTGCACTGGCAAAGGCGTCTGAGCCGTGATGTTCGGCATACCAAATTCTTGTGTAACCAAGTTTTTCCGCTAATTGAGCGAGCTCTTTGGCTTCTTGTAATGTGTCGCTTGCTGATTGATTTTTAGGAACCGTTAATTGATCTAAGATATTTAATTTCATGTATGTAGTCTCCTTCTTGGTTATTTTTTTGAAGCTACCGCTATTATCACGCAAGCATGTCAAAAAAAACAGTACGCACTTTTTAATTCCCTAGTGAGCGAAAAGTAACAAATAGATGTAGCCAAGATCGATGATAAAAAATTCTCCGCTATGGCTTTTTGATGCTTTGTGTTAAAATGGAACATATGTACGCAATCAGCAATTGGAAAGGTGACAACATGTACGAATATATTATTGGAAAAGTAACGTTTGTTAGCCCATACTATATTGTCGTTGAAACAAATGGCATTGGCTATCAGATTTCAGTCGATAACCCGTATCGCTATTCAGGAAAAATGGATACGGATATTAAACTATATCTTCACCAAGTCGTGCGGGAAGATGCACAACTTTTATTTGGTTTTGGCAGTTTAGAAGAAAAACAATTGTTCTTAAAATTAATCAGTGTCTCTGGAATTGGACCTAAAAGTGGCTTAGCTATCATGGCTTCTGTGGCTGATCATGGTGGTTTAATCAATGCAATTGAAGGGGAAGATGTTACATATTTAACGAAGTTCCCAGGTGTTGGCAAGAAAACAGCCCAACAAATGATTTTAGATTTAAAAGGAAAATTAGGCGAATTAGAGTCTTCCGAAGCAGCGGTTGCGGCCATGACCGCAACCGAAGCGGTGACAACAAGCAATCAAGCATTGGCAGAAGCGTTAGAAGCATTAAGTGCCCTAGGCTACAGTGACCGAGAGATTAAGCGTATCACTAAGCAATTGGAAGCGTTAGGTGAGACAACGACAGATGTTTATTTGAGCAATGCGTTAAAATTCATGATGAAACGCTAAGGAGGAATAACGATGACAGAAGAAGAACGGTTGCTTTCAGCTGCAAGTCAAGAAGCAGAAGCTTCAATTGAAAAATCGTTACGTCCACAATTTTTAGCACAATATATTGGTCAAGACAAAGTAAAACAAGAACTAACGATTTATATTGAAGCGGCGAAAAATCGGAATGAAGCGTTGGATCATACCCTTCTTTATGGTCCACCAGGTTTAGGGAAAACGACAATGGCGATGGTCATCGCCAATGAAATGAATGTGAACATTCGTACCACAAGTGGACCAGCCATCGAACGGGCGGGAGATTTAGTCGCTATTTTGAACGAATTAGAGCCTGGTGATGTGTTATTTATCGATGAAATTCATCGTTTGCCACGAGTTGTGGAAGAAATGCTGTATTCCGCAATGGAAGATTTTTACATTGATATCATGGTCGGTCAAGGAACCACGGCACATCCCGTTCATTTTCCGTTACCGCCTTTTACTTTAGTGGGCGCTACCACACGGGCAGGGATGCTTTCAGCGCCATTACGAGATCGTTTTGGGATTATTTCTCACATGGAGTATTATCAAGAGCAGGATTTAAAAGAAATCGTTCTCCGTTCCGCAGATATTTTTCAAACGGAGATTTTTGAGGAAGGTGCCTTTGAAATTGCGCGCCGCTCAAGAGGAACCCCCCGAATTGCTAACCGTTTGTTAAAACGTGTCCGTGATTTTGCCCAAGTTCAATCAGATGGCAAAATCGACCGAGCGATTGCAGACAAAGCGTTAACCTTACTGCAAGTGGACCATCAAGGCTTGGATTATGTCGATCAAAAATTGTTGAAAACAATGATTGATTTATACGGCGGCGGTCCGGTTGGTTTAAGTACCTTGTCTGTAAATATCGGTGAAGAAACCGAAACGGTGGAAGATATGTATGAACCCTATCTTATTCAAAAAGGTTTCATTAAACGAACACCACGAGGACGAATTGCAACGCCATTTGCGTATGCACATTTTGGGTATGATTATTTAGAGGGTCGTAAAAATTAAAAATAAGTCAAAAGAAAGCAAGCCTTAACCGCTTGCTTTCTTTTGTTTCACGTGAAACGTTTGTTCTTATTTAGAAGAGTGGCATATTTCAGCTGTTGTAGGTATACTGTTTTTGTAATCGCTTTTAAATTGGAGGGATCAATGTTGAATGAAGAAATCAAAGGGGTATTAATTGTTTCTTGCCAAGCGTTGGCAGACGAACCGTTGCATAGTTCTTTTATCATGTCCAAGATGGCTTTGGCCGCTAAACAAGGAGGGGCTAAAGGTATTCGAGCAAATTCTGTGGTAGACATTCGAGCAATCCGGAAAGAGGTTGATTTACCAATCATTGGGATTATTAAACGAGATTATCCTGATGCAGAAGTATATATTACTGCAACTATGCGTGAGGTAGATGAATTAATGGCTGTTCAGCCAGAAATTATCGCTCTCGATGCAACCCATTCGAAACGACCAAATGGCGAAACGTTAGCCACATTTTTCAAAAGAATAAAAGAAAAGTATCCTAACCAAGAATGGATGGCGGATTGTTCCACGCTGGAAGAGATGATTGAAGCGGCGGAGTTAGGCTTTGATTATATTGGCACAACGTTAGTCGGCTATACGCCGCAAAGTGAAAATCAGCGGATTGAACAAAATGATTTTGAACTGTTAAGAGAAGCAAAGAAGCATTTTACTACACCAATCATTGCAGAAGGAATGATTGATACGCCAGCAAAAGTCCAACGTGTTCTGGAGCTAGGTGCTTATAGCGTGGTGGTGGGATCTGTTATTACACGACCGCAAAAAATTACTGAAAAATTTGTGGAAGCTACGAAAATAAAACAGAATCAAGCATAAACTAAATACACTATCGATACACTCGTTATTTTTTGATCAATACACTTCGATACGGTCGCTTTTTTTCTAGAGAAAGTTGAATCTTTCAATAATAAAAAGGGATACACTCCATTTGGCATAGTCCTTGCTGATAATAAATCAGTGTATAAAGCGCTATCATTTTATAGGAGGGGTTTTATGAAGGGTTTATCAAAAAAGAAACGGGTGTCTACTTGGTTAGCGTTAGGAATCACCGTAGTCAGCTGTTTTGCGTTAAGCAGGGAAGTGCAAGCAAGTGTTGAAAGAACAAAAGTTGATGAATTTGCAAATGTTTTAGATGTGAGTGCATCACCAACCGAACGGACGAATGGCGTATACGATACCAATTATTTTAATAATTTTTCTGATTTAGGTGCATGGCATGGCTACTATTTACCTGAAAAAAGCAATAAAGAGCTACTGGGTGGTTTTGCGGGGCCATTGATTATTGCGGAAGAATATCCAGTAAACTTGGCGGCAAGTTTAAACAAATTAACGGTCAAAAATAAAAAAACGGGAGAAACCTATGATTTAAGCCAAAGCAACCGCATGGACCTGTCTTATTATCCTGGGCGCCTAGAGCAAACCTATGAATTAGACGATCTAACGATTCATTTAGCTTTAATTTTTGTCAGCAATCGAACGGCGCTTATCCAAACGACACTTGAAAACACTGGTGAAGAGCCCTTGTCACTTGAAGCAAGCTGGACAGGTGCGGTCTTTGATAAAATTCAAGAGGGAACGGAAACCTTAGATATTGGTACTCGTTTAACTGCTAAAGACAATGACATTCAAGTGAATTTTGGCGAAGTCAGAGAAACGTGGAATTATTTTGCTACGAAAGACACAAAATATACGATTCATCATGCGGATAAAGTTTCAACAAAAATTGATAATCGGAATTATACAGCGACCGCTGAACCAATTGAATTGAAGCCTAAACAAACGTACAATACCTATACAACAGAAAGCTATACTTTTACAAAAGAAGAAGAGGCAAAGGAACAACAACAAGCACCCGAATATACCAAAAATGCGGCGCGCTATTTCAAAGAGAACAAGCAAAGATGGCAAGGATATCTAGATAAAACGTTTGATCAAAAGAAAACAGCAGAATTTCCTGAATATCAAAATGCGCTAGTCAAATCGATTGAAACGATTAATACCAATTGGCGAAGTGCGGCAGGTGCCTTTAAGCATGACGGGATTGTTCCGTCCATGTCTTATAAATGGTTTATTGGTATGTGGGCTTGGGATTCGTGGAAAGCGGATGTAGCAACGGCTGATTTTAATCCTGAGTTAGCTAAAAATAATATGCGGGCCTTGTTTGATTATCAAATTCAAAAAGATGATACCGTACGTCCACAAGATGCAGGAGCGATCATTGATGCTGTCTTTTACAATCAAGACAGTGCGCGTGGTGGTGAAGGTGGCAACTGGAATGAACGAAATTCTAAACCACCATTGGCTGCATGGGCAGTTTGGCATATTTATCAAGAAACCAAAGATAAGGAATTTTTAAAAGAAATGTATCCCAAACTTGTGGCTTATCATAATTGGTGGTATACCAACAGAGACCACAATAAAAATGGGATAGCAGAATATGGAAGCATGGTCAGTGATGCTCACTGGCAAAAAGACGACAAGGATCAAATCATTAAAGATAAAAATGGCCAACCTAAAGTGGATGATGATGCTGTTATTGAAGCAGCCGCGTGGGAAAGTGGCATGGATAACGCTACACGGTTTGACAAAGAAGGTGTGGGCAAAGGCGATGATGGAGTTAAAGTTTTTGAAAACAAAAATAAAGGAAAAGTAGTGGGGTATTCGATTAATCAAGAATCAGTGGATTTGAATGCGTATCTCTACGCTGAAAAGGGCTATTTAGCTTCGATAGCAGAAGAACTAGGCAAAAAAGAGGACTATAAGAACTATCAAAAAGAAGCGAAGAAACTAAAAAAATATATTCAAGAAAATATGTTTGATGAAAAAACGGGCTTCTTCTATGACTTACAAATAAATGAAGACGGCTCGAAAACAAAATTGTTAGTCAATCGTGGCAAAGGAACAGAAGGCTGGTTGCCGCTCTGGGCAAAAGTAGCGACCAAAGAACAGGCGGCGGCAGTTAAGAAAAACATGATGAATCAAGAAATGTTCAATACCTTTATGCCATTCCCAACGGCATCCAAAGACAATGAAAAATTTGCTGCAACGAAATATTGGCGGGGACCAGTTTGGCTTGATCAAGCCTTGTTTGGTGTAGAAGCTCTTCAAAACTATGACTATACAAAAGAAGCAAAAGAAATGACACAAAAACTCTTCTTACATGCCGAAGGATTGATGGGAGAAGGACCTATTCATGAAAATTATGATCCACTGACAGGGAAGGGGCTAAGTACGAAAAACTTTAGTTGGTCAGCGGCAGCGTACTATTTACTGTATAAAAACACCTTATTAAGTAATAACCCCACAACGCAAACCGCTTTTGAAATAAAATAGAAAAACAGCTCTTGAGAAAATATCTCTCAAGAGCTGTTTTTCTCTTCACTTGCTACAATCTGTTTCCCTCTGATTTAATTAAATGCAATTTATTTGTTTAAATAAATATATTTCATATAATTAAATAAAATATCTAAAAATAAACGATATGTACTTTTATTAAAAATGTTATTTAATAAAAATGAAATAGATATTCAATGAAATTGATTGTACAATGGTTAATGAAGAGTGGGTTTAACGGAATAGTGTAATAAGGAATAAGCTGATATCAAAGCCAAACATATGCAAAACCTCCTTCTCTGTTAGCTATATTGACTTCTATTATAGAACATTTCTTTTGGTTTTTTCAAGGGAAGTTAAGTATATAAGTTTTTATGATTATCAAAATATTACAATATTATAATTACGGAAATAATAAAAATGAATATTTTGAAATATTTATTAATGTTTTCGCTGATTTTGTTTAATTTGTACAGGTATTTTTGGATTTTTAAGTTAATAAAAAAATAATATTTAATATTATTTTTATTATAAAAGGGGGATATTATGGATGTTCTAGGTGCTCTAAAATATTTTAGAAAAAAGAAAAAAATTGCTCAGAAAGATGTTTTGCCAAAAAAGGGGAAACAAACCTATCGAAGAATCGAAATTGGTGAAGCCAAGCTAAGTTACGAGGATTTAATGACGGCATTACAGTCATTGGGGATTACTTTTAATGAATTTTTTTTTATGGTATCTGATACGAGAATCATGGCTTCTTCAGAAGTCAAACATCAAATTGAATGTTGTCCAATGGGGTTGAACAATACAAGTGAAAAAAAGAATCTGATTCATTATTTTTATCAATTAGAGCGCAATCCTCATAAAAATGCGTTGGAAATGTCTATTTACACAGATATTAAATTAACGTTTAGTAATGATTGGGAGGAAATTCCAGAATTTGATGAAACCGATCGAATGGTAATTCTCGCGCTTATCTCTAGCAAAAGCTACTATACATACTACGATTATCAAATGGTGACTAATCCTGCCGCCTTGTTTTCTGAAAATGAAGTCCTTCAGATTCTTGAGCAGATGTTTCCTGTCAAAGATGCTGAATTACGTGATACCCAAACACTAAATGTTGCCTATGGTTTTTACCTAAATATCATTACTGGGGAACTTTATAAGAAAAATTATGCGAAAGCTCGGGAATATTTAGCGCTAGTGAGTGTTACCACGATTCCTGCTGAAATCTACTATATTCATTTTAACTTACGTTACTTAAAAAACCTTACGTATTATCTGTACACTGGCAAAATGAGATATTATAAAGAAGTAATCGCCGTTATTGATATGATTGAAAGCTTTGGCGATGTACGTTTGGCGGAAGGCATGAAAAAAGAAATGCTTCAGCTGACGGCTGGTCGGACATTTAATTTAGAAAAAGGTCAGTTTCCATTGAATATTGTCACTGAAAAATAAAAAGCACCCCCCGCAAGGTCAAACTTGCGGGGGGTGCTGATGTTAAACAATAATGTTATCTCTAATCATATCTAAATCTTTAATCAAAATTTTGCGGTTACGTAGTTCAATTGCCCCTAACTCTTTTAGTTGCTGCATCATCCGGTTAACGCTACTAGCAGAAGTTATCCCACAAAAATGTGCAATTTCTTCATTGGTCACCACGAAATCAATTAAAATACCTTCCTCTGTTTCTACGCCAAATGAATCGTACATTTCATAGATTTGTGTACAAACGGCCCCAAATTTGCCATTCATCAACATTTGCTGCATCTTTTTCATGGAATGCATTAAACGGTCCCGATAGTATTCTTTGACATACATTTGCAAGTCTTTACTATTATTGATATCCCGCCAAAATTGAACACGGTCGATTTGGTAAAGTTCTGCTTGTGGAGATTCGATGCGAATATTAAAAGGTGCATCAATAAATTCTGAATATTCATCACGTAGCAATGAAACAATTTCCAAATTGTTGATATAACGTAAATTAAATTCACGACCGTCTTTGGAAATAACGCTAGTTTTGATGATGCCACTTTTTAAAATATAGGCATAACGATCTTGCAGTCCTTCATAAGTTAAATAATTTTTCTTCTTTTTTACAACGACTCGAAAGGAATGTTCATCTAAGTAGTCTTGTAAAACATTTCTCATTGGCGGTAACTCCTCAATTATCTCTAAATATTTTTGTTTTTGCCTGTTGGGCTTCTTTCTTATTTAAGCGAATTGGACATCATATGTCAATAACAAATGTTGATAAAAAAGGTCAATTAAACGCTATTTTGAAAAATAAAATCAGCTTTTAGATAATTTTGCCAAAAATTTCGCTTAATGAGTATTAAAAATATTTTTTTTATTTTATGTGCTCAAATATTTTTCAAAAAGAAAAAATTGTATTAAGGTAATAGTAGAAAGGGAGGAGATTTAATGACAGAACCAAACTTAAAAGACCCAAGAAAGTTATTTTATAGTGATGGATTTCCGCAACAAGATCAAGAAACTCCCGCATTACAGGACAAAATGGTCCCTAAACCAGATTGTGGGGAAGACAGCTATGTCGGAAATCACAAATTAGAAAATCGTCGGGTATTAATTACAGGCGGTGATTCTGGGATTGGACGAGCTGCGGCGATTGCTTTTGCTCGCGAAGGCGCAGATATCGCATTACATTTTTTCCCAGGTGAAGAAAAAGACGCCGAAGAAGTGGCGCACTATATACGAGAAGCTGGCCGAAAAGTCGTTCTTTTGCCAGCAGATTTAAGAGATAAACAGGCACCTGAAGAATTGGTTGCACAAGCTCGTGAATCTTTAGGCGGCTTGGATACCCTCGTTTTAAATGCAGCCCAACAAATTTCCTGTGCTGCTATTGAAGAATTGCCAATGGAACAAGTGATAGACACTTTCCATGTCAATATTATTGCGATGTTTGGCATTGTCAAAGCAGCAGTGCCTCACTTGCCTGCCGGAAGTAGCATTGTGACAACGACTTCCGTCCAAGCTTTTAATCCCAGTGAGCATTTGTTGGATTATGCAGCAACGAAGGCATCAATTGCCAACTTTACCGTTGGTTTAGCAAAACAACTGGCACCAAAAGGCATTCGGGTAAATGGCGTGGCTCCAGGACCAATCTGGACACCGTTACAGTTAGATCATGGACAACCAATTGAAGAGTTGCCAGAATTTGGGCAACATTCTTTACTGGAACGTGCGGGTCAGCCTGCTGAATTAGCCCCTGTTTATGTTTTCTTGGCGTCCAATGATGCAAGTTATGTTACGGCTCAAGTTTATGGCGTAACTGGTGGAGAAGCAATTAATCTTTAGGAGGGATGTTCCGTGAATAAAGTTGTTAAAATACTTTTGCTTCTAGGTTCACTGATTTTAATGGCATTATTTGGCGCGGTGGCCATCACCACTTGGTCAGCCGATACAGCTTGGCAACCACCAGATAATGTCCAATGGTTCTTGCAAGACAACGAGTACGCACGTCAAGCAATCTTTTGGGTAGCGCTGGTTTTACTAGGAATTATGCTCTTTCTCTTTTTATTCATTCTTTTATTCCCAAGAAGAAAAGGCACGTTTGAATTAAAAGAAGAGCAAGGAAAGTTAGTGTTACACCGTAAAGCCATCGAAGGATTTGTACGCTCTAGCTTGCAAGACAGTGACTTTCTGGAAGCACCAACCATTCGTGTAAAGGCGACAAAACGGCGCATTAAGGTCAATGTTAAAGGCACACTGAAACGAACGGCAGATTTAATTGGACAAACAGAAGCTTGGTCAAAAACAATGGAAGAACGGCTTGCTCGTTTGGTGGGAACTGGTCACAAGATTACGATTGATGTTCATTTTGAAGATATTCAATAAATGAAACGACCACAACAACAGCAAACACAAGCACGTGTGGAGTAGGAGGGATGTACAATGGTTGAATGGATAAAACAATATGCCGTTCCGTTAATTGGTGGCCTAGTCGGCTTGGTTTTTGCAATCTTGTTTCTGTCAATCGGCTTCTTTAAAACATTGTTAGTAGTACTCCTGACAGGACTAGGTATTTGGCTAGGTTTGTATTTGGAACAGACAGGCATTGTCAAAAATTATTTTCATCATAAATAGGAGGTTTTGGCTATGGAAAATGCAAATGTATCGATTGTTAAAGGTGAGTTGACGTTTGAGGATAAAGTAATCCAAAAAATTATTGGCATTGCTTTGGAAGAAGTCGACGGTTTGTTAACTGTGGACGGCGGTTTTTTCTCGAATTTACGAGATAAAATGATTAACAGTGAAGATGTTACAACAGGCATTCACACCGAGGTCGGCAAAAAACAAGTCGCAGTGGATATGGACATTGTAGCCGAATACG
This sequence comes from Enterococcus sp. DIV2467a, assembly GCF_050532945.1. Classification (NCBI taxonomy): domain Bacteria; kingdom Bacillati; phylum Bacillota; class Bacilli; order Lactobacillales; family Enterococcaceae; genus Enterococcus; species Enterococcus sp. DIV2467a. Next base: position 77,430 of record NZ_CP172896.1, read on the forward strand.
GGAAAGATATCGAGACCATTTATGATCAAATGAAAGAGGTTATTACTCGCGAAGTCCAACAAATGACTCACTTGGAAGTAATCGAAGTCAATGTCAACGTAGTAGATATCAAAACACAAGCAGAGTACCAAGAAGAAAGTGAAACGGTCCAAGATAAACTTGGCAACGCCGCTGAAGCGACAGGTAGTTTTATGTCAAAACAAACCAACAAAGCCAAACATGCGGTAACTAAAGGCAAGACAAAAGTCAAAGAAAACACGGCACCTCGTGTTCAATAATTGGTTATTATTTTATTAAAAATAAAGCAATAATAGAAGAAACTAGGAGGAATGAACCATGAGTAACGAAAAATTCAATAATGTACCAAAACCAGCAGGAAACGGACCACACACACCAGAAGATCATGCAATCAAAGGTGAATTAACATTTGAAGATAAAGTCGTTCAAAAAATTATCGGTTTAGCCTTAGAAAATGTCGATGGTCTATTAACAGTCGATGGCGGCTTTTTCTCAAATATTGCTGAAAAATTAGTAAACACAGATAACGTCACAGCGGGTATTGATACCGAAGTTGGTAAAAAACAAGTCGCTGTTGATATGGATATCGTAGTAGAATACGGCAAAGATATTCAAGACATTTACGAAAAAATGAAAGAATTAATCAGCCGTGAAGTGAAAAAAATGACCCACTTAGATGTGATTGAAGTGAATGTTAACGTAGTCGATATCAAATCAAAAGAAGAATACGAAGAAGATAGCGAAACGGTTCAAGATAAAGTCACAGGCGCTGCCAAAAGTACCGGTGAATTTGCTTCTGAACAAACAGAAAAAGCAAAAAAAGCTGTGAATAAAGGAACAGAACAAGTCAAAGAAAATATGGAACCACGTGTAGAATAAACAGTTAAAGGGAGGAAACAATCATGGGCTTTATTTGGGCATTAATTGTCGGTGGTGTCATTGGGGCAATCGCTGGAGCAATTACTAAAAAAGGATCATCGATGGGTATTATTGCCAATATCATTGCAGGGTTAGTTGGTTCAACAATTGGTCAAGCCATTTTAGGCACATGGGGACCAAGCTTAGCTGGGATGGCTATTGTGCCATCGATTATCGGGGCAGTGATTTTAGTTGCCATCGTTTCATGGATTTTAGGACGAAAATAGAGAAAGTTTAAAAAAATAGGGCATAAGTCGTTTCGGCTTATGCCCTATTTTTCTTTTTCTATGTATGAGGAAGTTTCGTATGAAAAGTAAATTTTGAGCAATTAGCCAAGAGCTTATTTTAATTAAAATCATTAGTCATTTTGGCTTTTCAACAAAAATCAACAACATTTGTTGAAGTTATTTGTAGATAACGTTTATCATTCACAAATTTACATTTTTTTGTAACGGATATCTCGTATAGTAATAACTGCAAATGAATTTCAGAAAATTTTTTGATAAGTCATCAAAGTGAGGGGATAGCGGTCTTTTATTGAAAAATAGCAACACAAAATAAACAGAACAAAAGAGAGAGGAATTCAAAGAATTATGACAGAACAAACACCAACAAAGCTTTTGAATAAAGGCTTTATCAGTATTACAGTGATTAATTTCATTGTCTATCTTGTTTATTATTTATTAATGGTTATTATTGCGGTGATTGCGCAAGATAGCTTACACGCTACTTTAGGTCAAGCGGGTTTGGCCTCAGGAATTTACATCATCGGGACATTGCTTGCACGACTTTTCATGGGGAAACTCCTTGAACTGATTGGGCGCAAACAAGTCTTACGTTATGGGGCTTTGTTTTATCTTTTAACGACTGTTGCGTATATGTATATGCCAAGTATGGGCATTCTTTATCTGGTCCGTTTTTTAAATGGGTTTGGTTACGGAACCGTTTCGACAGCGACCAACGCGATTGTCACCGCCTATATCCCTAAAAACAAAAAAGGGGAAGGGATCAATTATTATGGGTTGAGTACTAGTTTAGCAGCCGGCATTGGGCCATTTATTGGGATGTTATTGTTAAATGTTTCCAACTTCCATGTCATTATTAACTTTTCAATTATTTTAATTTTGTTAACAACCATTGCTTGCTTCATTTTCCCAGTGAAAAATATTGAGTTAACACCTGAACATCGTGAAGCTTTATCTAAATGGAATTTTGATAGTTTTGTTGAAAAGAAAGTTTTATTTATTACATTTATCGCCTTTTTAATGGGGCTTGCTTATTCAAGTGTCTTATCTTTCTTATCTTCTTATGTCAAAGTAATCGATTTAGTTGACGTCAGCACCTTCTTCTTTATCGTCTATGCGGTCGTGATTACCTTAACACGTCCATCGACAGGTCGGATTTTCGATGTCAAAGGGGAACGCTACGTCATGTATCCGAGCTACATTTTCTTAACACTAGGCTTATTCTTATTAAGTATGACTACGTCTGGTTGGATGTTATTAGTTTCAGGTGGATTAATTGGCTTAGGTTATGGTACTTTCATGTCAAATGGCCAAGCGGTTTGTCTTCAAGAAAGCCCAAGTCCTCACCGTATCGGGATTGCTTTATCGACTTATTTCATCGGTTTAGACCTTGGATTAGGGGTTGGTCCGTACGTTTTAGGTGAATTACGTAACTTTATGTCATTCCAACAAATGTACTTCTTAGCAGGCTGTATCCCAATCGTTTGTACCATTTTATATATGGTCTTCCACAAAGCTAAAAATGATGCCAAAGATTTGTCTCTTGAAACGATTGAAGAGATTGAACACGGCTCAGAACTATAAATGGACAAGGAGTGATTTCAATGCCTAACGATGAACGGATTTTAAACGTTTTACAACAAACACTAACGGAAATTCAACGCATGAACACGCGTTTAGCTAAAATTGAAACAGAGTTAGCCGATGTCGATCAACATCACGCGACTTTGGATCATTACTTGCAAGAGCTAGAATTGGTGACAGAAAATAACAACGTCATGTAAAATGAGTAGTTAGTAAATGAATGTTCTACGTTTCGGTATCACTAGAGTGGAACATTGAAAATTTTCGTAAAAAACGTCAAAAGGTAGCAGTTTTTCTGCTACCTTTTGGCGTTTTTTGTAATTTTTATCACTTAAAATGTTTCACGTGAAAACTTTTAAAAGTGGCGTGGACTTTGTTTGGTGACAATTTGTGTATTTAAATTTTCTAAGCTTTGCGCTAGTTCACCAATGCTAGCGGAAAAATCAACATAATAAGTGGGAACCGTTGATTTGACACTAACTTCTGAAAAGATATCTGTAATAATTACATCGAAAGGCTTTTCTGGTGAAGCGACAAAAATTAATTTTTTATCCACGGCTTTACTTAGCTTTTCATAAAGGGTATCTAAAATTAAGTTACTTTGATTGGTCCTTACTAAGACACGAATCGGTGGTAAAGATTTCGTTTTCAGTGTACAAAAAAGAATAAACAAGCAGTCAACTAACAATTTTTCATTGCCAATCAATGTCGGAAGCATTTCAATTGTAAGGCGCTTCACATCTTTGTAGAGACTTGGATTTTTTTGAAGTGCTTCTTTTAAAAAGCTTTCTTGCACAAATGGATTGGCAATCGTGACAAAGGTCTTAAAAAAGACACTTAAATTTTGGATAGAAGTATATAGATAAAGATACTCGTGAAATGTCAATTTAATTTGATAAAAAGACGTTAGTTGATAAATGATCTCTTTAATGGGTGAGCCTAATAGCTGGACCATATGCATCCGTGCTGCTGGAATTTCCAAGACATCTTGTGTGGCGTAGCTGACACTAATCGTCAATAAGAAAAAGGCAAAAAGGCCTTCTTTTTGTATAAATTTTGTTGGAACTTGGTGTAAGGCTTCTTCTTTAAAAAACAATTCAAATTCACTCAGATTAACAAAGGGATTAACAATCGCTTCTTCCTCCACGAAAGTTTCTTTGATAAAAAAGCCCTCTTTCCAACGCGCTAAAATCACCGCAGAAAAAATTAAGTCTTTTGTAAAATCTTGTGTTGTATTGAAAGAAACAGAGTGTTTTAAACGTCGAAAGAGACTATGGACTTCTTTTTTAGTAATCGTGTGCAACGGCCAATCCCCTTCAGAGTAATTGTTCCAAAAAAGCATCATAAAGAAAATCCGGATATCTTTTTCTTTGCCCACCAACACATTGGTACGTTTTAAATTGATTTCAATCTGATATTTTTGGAGCCATTGGTTTAATTGTCCAATTTTTCGCGTAAAGGTTGATGAAGAAATTTCTAGGACTTTTTCAAAATGTTTGCTATCAATTGCATTATGGTTAAAGGCATAGGTCAGTACTTGATACGCGAAACTTTTTTTGACAAAGTAGGGCATCAAGAACGATAGTTGGAAATAGGGTGCAAACCAAAATGTGATTTCTTTGGCGTTTGCCGACAAAGAAAATAAGTTCTCCCAGCCGTTCTTTTCAATTTCTGTTTGGAGCAAAGCCACGGATTGTAGAATGGTATTTTGTTGCATTTTTAATTGAGTGGCTAAAGTAGAAATCGCCAATGTTTGCTCTTCTGCTTCACGACGTTCGAGTAATTCTTCTAAAAGAGCAAAACTTTTACGATAAGGTACATCAAGTAACCCTGTTAACATCCGATTCCCTCCAAACTGTTTTCCCCACGCAATTTGGCAAAATAAATTTTGCGAACTACTTGTTTTAGGTTATAGTATTCATCTAAATAAGGAACGGGATGCCAATAAAAAGTTTTACTGGCGTGAAAAAGCGGATTATTTTTGTCAGTAATGACTAAGTCAGGCACTTCTTGAATATGATTAACAAATTTCAAAGGAACATCGCAATAATTATTGATTTCCTTCGCTAACCAATTTTCTTGTATCTGATTAATAGATGAATGAAGTAAAATTTTAACAGGAATTTGTTTATTTAATAAAACACTCCGAATAATTAAAAAAATGGTTTCTTTAAATAACGCATCTAGTGGATGTTGTTTGTCAAAAGGCAAACGCTTTAAGAAATAGTTGGTTGTTCGTGAAACATTTGGGTATTGTTTTTCATACAAAGAGACATTAGCAACCTCATAGCTCAATTCCTCTTCCACAGGGAAATGAATCAGTCGTTCACTGGCATTGGATAAATTAACCAACAAAAAGACCACTTCTATTGCGCTTAAATCCAACTGTAATTGCGTACATTTTTCAAAAATCCAAGTAGCGTGTGGACTGTTATCCATTCCCATGATCGCTAAGTTGGCAAAGTTGATGGTTTCCATTTGGACCAGAGAGTACATCGTTAATGTGCTGAAGAAATCATAATAAAAATGAATCTCAGCTTGCCAAGTGTCAGGCTCTTTTTGTTCATCAATAAAACAATCATTCACTAATAGTTGGAATTCTGAATAAGGAAAGGCCAAATTAATAGCAGCAACTTCTGGATAATTGGTGATTGTAAAACCGGATTGATAACGGAGTAAACCTATGGACATAATTAATTTTAATTTGCGTAAATCAGTATATGTAAAGTAAGGGTAACGGTTTTTGATGATTTCAATGAAGTTCTGCAATTGTGCTTGATTAGTCTTAGATAGAAATGGTACTAGAGAAGTTCCTGAAATGAAGAATAAGGAATAAAAGAAACTGCGAAAATCTTTCTCGTTACCACAAATTTTTTCTCGTCTTTTTAAGTTTAAATAACAATTAAATCTAGCTAGATGATTATTTAAACGGTCACTGACTTGTTTAAAAATAGAAAAGTTAATAAAGTGCTCTTCACAAAAATCTTTGGCTGAAGTGTAGCGTTTTAAAAGTAAATCCAGGGCTAACATATAGGTTAGTGACCCGCGGACAACAGCTTCTTTCATTAACTCAATCGGGATATTTTCATCGGCAACTAATTCTATGGACTGTTGATTATTAATGATGCGAATATGTACATTTTCATGTGTATTGACTCGAGAAATTAACAAAGTTAATTGATTCAATAAATTGTTGATATTGTAATGGGAAAATTCATATTTTCGTCGGAGTACTTGCATGGGGACTTTTTCTTTACTGTCATACAAGTATTCAATTAGGGAAAGTAACTGAATTTCCTGTTTGGTTAATAAGTTATACATAATAACCACCTTTCTAATTGGTTATGATTGTTTGATTTTTCAGATAATACAGATAGGGCATTCTTTTCTAAATGACATTTGACAATTGCCAGTGAAAGAACTAGTTGTTCTTATGCTACTGTATCTATTCTTAAAAATCAAGAAGAACTGAATGTGTCAAATGGAAGAAAACATGGACAAAAAATGATAGAGCAAAAAATTATTAAGAAAAACAACCAGTTTATATAAAACATTTAAATAACAAAAATGATAATTTGAGTCTATTGATTTTTTAGCTTAAATAGCTTATACAAATAGGCTTTTTTGTCTGGTTAGTTCTTATGAAAAAAATTAAAAAAAACGGTATAGTGGAAGAAGGAATAGTAAAAATAAGAAAGGATAAGGACGTGTTTTCATAAAGATGAAAAGGGTTTCTGGGATTTCATCAACTTTTTCTATTTGGAGGAGAAGTTGTTGATAATTTTCGCTGAAAAATCTCGTTATACTCTTCTTATTCTTATAGAAGAGTCTATAGGAAAAAGCAGAAAATGAATCCGCATTCGAAGTAAGAGTGCGTTTTGAGGAGATAAAAAGAAAAGGTGTGTTGGCTGTCTGTTTTAGCAAGGAAGAAAGACAACAGAAGAGCACTCACTTATTTGGTTTAAAATAAAAAATTGGTACGAATTGAACGTTCTCTTCTATGTGTCGTTAGTAGAGGAAGGATGAAAGAAATGAGAAAGAATGGACCAATGGTAAACCGTTGGCTCTACGGGTTGATGTGTTTGTTACTTGTTCTAAATTATGGCACACCACTCATGGCTTTGGCGGAAGATGTTAACAGCGATGGCCAGTTAACGTTAGGAGAAGTGAAGCAAACCAGCCAACAAGAAATGACCTTAGCGCTTCAAGGAAAAGCACAACCAGTAACACAAGAGGTTGTAGTGCATTATAGTGCCAATGTGTCAATCAAAGCTGCACATTGGGCAGCGCCCAATAATACGCGCAAGATTCAAGTGGATGACCAGAAGAAACAGATTCAAATTGAATTGAATCAGCAAGCGTTAGCAGATACGTTAGTCTTAACGTTGAACCCTACAGTTACAGAAGATGTGACGTTTTCTTATGGACAACAGCAACGAGCGTTGACGTTAAATACTGGTACTGATCCGACAGAATCAACGGCAATCACGAGTTCGCCAGCCGCATCAGCGAATGAAGGTCCAACAGAAGAAGCATCTACAAACTCCTCTGTTCCTCGTTCGTCCGAAGAAACTGTCGCCAGCACGACAAAAGCGATAGAAAGTAAAACAACCGAGTCTACGACTGTCAAACCGCGCGTAGCAGGACCAACAGATATCAGTGACTATTTTACAGGTGATGAAACAACGATTATCGATAATTTTGAAGATCCGATTTATTTAAATCCTGATGGCACACCAGCAACACCGCCGTATAAAGAAGATGTGACCATTCATTGGAACTTTAACTGGTCGATTCCAGAAGATGTGCGGGAACAAATGAAAGCAGGCGATTACTTCGAGTTTCAATTACCTGGCAATTTGAAACCTAATAAACCAGGTTCAGGTGATTTAGTTGATGCAGAAGGAAATGTCTATGGAACCTACACAATTAGTGAAGATGGTACGGTTCGTTTTACCTTTAATGAGCGAATCACGTCTGAAAGTGACATTCACGGGGACTTTTCTTTAGATACTCATTTGAATGATTCAGATGGGCGGGGCCCAGGAGATTGGGTGATTGATATTCCTACACAAGAAGATTTGCCGCCTGTAGTGATTCCGATTGTCCCAGATACCGAACAACAAATTGATAAACAAGGCCATTTTGATCGAACGCCCAATCCTAGTGCGATTACTTGGACGGTAGATATCAATCAAGCGATGAAAGATCAAACAAACCCAACTGTGACGGAAACATGGCCAACAGGGAATACCTTTAAGTCAGTGAAAGTCTATGAATTAGTGATGAATCTTGATGGAACAATTAAAGAAGTGGGTCGCGAACTTAGTCCAGATGAATATATCGTTGATAAAAATGGCAATGTGACGATTAAAGGTGACACCAATAAAGCGTATCGTCTTGAGTACCAAACGACGATTGACGAGGCGGTTATTCCAGATGGCGGCGGCGATGTGCCTTTTAAAAATCACGCGACGTTAACAAGTGATAATAATCCAAATGGGTTAGATGCTGAAGCAACTGTGACGGCAACCTATGGCAAAATGTTAGATAAGCGCAATATAGATTACGACGAAGCCAATCAAGAATTCACTTGGGAAATTAACTACAACTATGGTGAACAAACCATTCCAAAAGACCAAGCAGTCATTACAGACACAATGGGCGATAATTTAACGTTTGAACCAGATTCTTTACATTTATATTCAGTGACATTTGATGACAAAGGAAATGAAGTCGTTGGAGCAGAACTTGTGGAAGGAAAAGATTACAAAGTGGTAATCAACGGAGACGGTTCCTTTGCAATTGACTTTTTACATGATGTGACTGGCGCAGTCAAGATTGATTATAAAACCAAAGTTGATGGAATTGTCGAAGGCGATGTTGCCGTGAATAATCGTGTGGATGTCGGCACTGGTCAGCATTCAGAAGGTGATGGCACAGCCAGTCAACAAAATATTATTAAAAACACTGGCGCAGTTGATTATCAAAATTCAACGATTGGTTGGACGTTAGCTGTGAATCAAAATAATTATTTGATGGAAAATGCCGTGATTACGGATACGTACGAACCAGTTCCTGGCTTAACTATGGTACCCAATTCGTTGGTTGTCAAAGATACAACCACTGGTGCTCAGTTGACGTTAGGCAAGGATTTCATGGTAGAAATAACTCGTAATGCAGATGGTGAAACAGGCTTTAAGGTAAGTTTTATAGGGGCGTATGCCAAAACAAGTGATGCCTTCCACATAACTTATACTACCTTTTTCGATGTTACCGAGTTAGACGCTAACAATCCTGCGTTGGACCATTATCGAAATACCGCTGCCATTGATTGGACGGATGAAGCAGGAAACAATCATCATTCAGAAGATAGTAAACCGTTTAAACCTTTACCTGCTTTTGATTTAAATGCGCAAAAAAGCGGTGTTTACAATGCCGTCACCAAAGAAATCACTTGGACGATTGCGGTTAATTTAAGTAATAATCGTTTAGTCGACGCCTTTTTGACGGATCCAATTTTAGCCAATCAAACCTATTTGGCTGGGAGCTTGAAAGTCTATGAAGGCAATACAAAACCAGATGGTTCGGTTGAAAAAGTGAAGCCAACGCAACCGTTGACGGATATCACAATGGAAGAACCAAGCGAGAAAAACCAAAATACTTGGCGTGTTGATTTTCCTAATGATAGTCGTACGTATGTGATTGAATTTAAGACGTCTGTTGATGAAAAAGTTATCGAAGGTTCGGCTAGTTATGACAATACCGCATCTTATACAAACCAAGGTTCTTCACGTGATGTGACAGGAAAAGTTTCTATTCAACATGGTGGCGAATCAGTGAAAAAAGGTGGCGAATACCACAAAGATGATCCAGATCATGTGTACTGGCATGTAATGATCAATGGCGCCCAATCGGTTTTAGACGATGTGGTTATTACTGATACACCCTCACCAAATCAAGTGTTAGATCCCGAGTCATTGGTGATTTACGGTACCAACGTAACAGAAGACGGAACGATTACGCCAGATAAATCTGTTATTTTAGAAGAAGGAAAAGATTACACACTGGAAGTTACCACCGATAATGAAACAGGACAACAAAAAATTGTCGTTAAAATGGCCCATATTGAAGCACCTTATTATATGGAATATCGTAGTTTAGTGACTTCTTCAGCGGCGGGGAGTACAGACACGGTATCCAACCAAGTGTCAATTACTGGAAATGGTTCAGAAGTCGTTCATGGGGATGACAATGGCGATGTGGTCGTTGACATTGATCACAGTGGCGGTCATGCCACAGGGACTAAAGGCAAAATTCAGCTGAAGAAAACAGCCATGGATGGGACGACTATTTTAGCAGGCGCCCATTTCCAAATTTGGGACCAAGCCAAAACACAAGTCCTACGTGAAGGTACAGTAGACGCCACTGGGGTTATCACATTTGGTGGGTTGCCGCAAGGGCAATACATTTTGGTGGAGACAAAAGCACCAGAAGGTTATACAGTTTCGGACGAATTAGCTAAAGGCCGAGTCATTACTATTGATGAAGAAACTTCAGCCGAAGGAGCACAACCAACCATTATTAAAAACGATGTCAATAAAGTATTTTTAGAAAAAATGGATGAGAAGGGTAAAAAGTTAGTCAATGCTCGCTTTAAATTAGAGCATGCCGTAACCACGCCGTTTACTCATTGGGAAGAAGTTCCCCTTGCGCCGGATCGAACCAACGCGAATGGCCAGTTAGAGGTGGATAGTTTAAAACCGGGGCTTTATCAGTTCACAGAAATCGAAGCACCGACAGGCTATCTTTTAGACACGACACCCAAACGGTTCATTGTGACACAAAACACGAGCGGACAAATTCATGATGTTCATGTTAAAATGCTTAATTACCAAGGTTCTGCTGAACTAATTAAAAAAGACCAAGCAGGCAATCCATTAGCAGGTGCTGAATTTTCAGTCCTTGATACCACAGGACAAGCGGTTCGAGAACACGTAGTTTCGGATGCAAACGGAAAAGTCACAGTGACGGATTTAGCCCCAGGCAAATATCAATTTGTGGAAACCAAAGCGCCAGCAGGGTACCTTTTAAACACTGAACCAAGTGCTTTCACGATTGCAGCAAGCGATCGGGGCAAACCAGCAACAGTTATAGCAACGGCTAACTTTGTTAACTATCAAGGCGCAGCTAAATTAATCAAAAAAGATGTGAATGGACACTTATTAAGTGGTGCGACATTTAAAGTGCTTGACGCGAAGGGACAAACGATTCAAACAGGCTTGACGACAAATAATCAAGGGGAAATTGTTGCAGAGCACTTAGCCCCAGGTAAATATCGCTTTGTAGAAACCAAAGCGCCAACAGGCTATTTATTAAATACCACGCCAGTCCCATTTGAAATTGCTGAGAAAAATGCTGGTAAACCAGCGGTCGTTGTTGCTAGTGACAACTTTGTGAATTACAAAGGGGCTTTCCAAATCGTGAAAACGAATAGCGCAGACCAACCATTAGCAGGTGCTGTTTTTGAACTATATGATCACAATAAACAATCATTAGGGATTACAGCAACGAGTGGCAAAGATGGCAAAATTATCTTTAGAGACTTGGCGCCAGGTACCTATTATTACAAAGAAATCAAAGCACCAAAATTACCAGATGGCGCAGATTATATTATTTATCCTGAATTAGTAAAAGTAGAAATTCGTGGTGATTTCAAAGGCGATCCGGAGATCTTCCAATTAGGGGCCTTCGCCAATTTCAAAGGACGTGCCGTCTTTAAGAAAATTGATGCCAATGCGAACCCACTTCCAGGAACAATTTTTAAATTGTATCGAATCGAAAACGGGGAAAAAATCTTTGAAAGAGAAGTAACTGCTGAAAAAGATGGTTCATTGGCTATGGAGGATTTAGGCGCTGGTAGCTATGAATTAGATGAACTGGATGCAACGGATGGCTATATCGTCAATAAACAACCCATTTATTTTGTAGTGAAGAAGAATTCAAATGATAAACAACCACTAGATGAGTTAGAGTTTGTAAATTATCAAGCGGAAGTAACGGGACGTAAAGTCAACGAGCAAGGTCAAACCTTAGCGGGTGCAGTTTTTGCAATTTACAACGCCGATAATCAGAATCAGCCACAAGGTTCACCAATAACATTCTTGAATCGTGCAGGAGAGAAAGTTTCTGAAATAACAACGGATAAGACTGGCGAAATTTACGCTAAAGGTCTGAATGAAGGGCATTACGTTTTAGTGGAAACGAAAGCACCAACAGGCTATCTGTTAGACACAACGCCACATCCATTTGATGTAACCGCCCAATTAGGAAAAGAGCAGCCAATTGCTTTAGGCGATCTTATCAATTATCAAGGAACTGCTCAATTAACCAAAGAAAACGAAACAGGTGAAGCATTGGCAGGTGCGGTGTTTAAGGTCATTGATGAAACAGGGCAAACCGTAGCTGGACAAGCCAATCTGATGTCTGACAAGCAAGGCAAAGTCATTGCGAAAAACTTAGCACCGGGAACGTATCGTTTTGTGGAGACACAAGCGCCAACTGGCTATCTTCTTAATGAAACGCCAAGCGCAAGCTTTACGATTGCCAAAGACAACCAAGGCAAACCAGCCACTGTGGTACTTAAAGCACCTTTTATTAATTACCAAGGTGCTGCCAAGCTGGTGAAAATTGACCAGCAAAAGAATGCCTTAGCAGGTGCTGAATTTAAAGTGACAGATGCAGAGACAGGGCAAACTGTCGCTCGTTCATTACGTTCTGACAACCAAGGGTTAGTTCAAGTGAACCACTTACAACCAAGAAAATATACCTTTGTGGAAACAAAAGCACCGGATGGTTACCAACTGTCTAAGCAAGCAGTCGCATTCACTATTGCGGCAACAGCGAAAGACAAACCTGAACTCGTGGATGCGGGCACGTTTGTTAACGAGAAACAACCTGTATCCAAAAAAACAAAACCAAATCAGCCAACAACGAAACAAGCAGCTAGAGAGACAGGTTGGCTTGGTTTACCGAAAACCAACACACAAGTCAATTACTTCTTTGTCTTTATCGGCCTCCTGTTGGTCAGTTTGGCAAGTTGGCTCTTCTATAAAAAGAGCAAGAAATAAGCAAAAGCTATAAAAAAACAGGCCATCCGTTCTTTCGACGGATGGCCTGTTTTTTCATCTTAAGCTAATCAACTGAACAAAAGCAGCTCCTTCTTATTGACATTCTCAGGTAACCCTTCATCGCAGTTTAGCCTTTGAACAGAACTTACTGAGTTCTTGGAGCAAACCGCTTGTGCCTCAGCCTTTGTTTTTCGATGCTATCTTTAGGTATTTTGGCTAAAATATTGTACACTTTACATGTGCAAGAAATTTAGTTAGAGATATGAGGATAGAATGATGGAAAAGATGATGGTTTTATACAACGAAACTTCAGGAAGTAGTGAAAGTAAAGAGATTGCAGAACGCTTTAAAAAAGCTGCAGAAGCGAAAGGGGAAGCGGTTATTTTGCAACCTTCCAATCCAGACATTGATCCTGAAGAAATGCGGAAAAATGCCAAAGAAAATCAAGTGGGTGTCTTGGTCGTCATTGGTGGTGACGGGACCATTCATCATGCCGTTCAAAATTTTAAAGACACCATTCGTGACTATCAAATAGGGATTATTCCAGGTGGAACAGTCAATAATTTTGCGCGTGTGTTAAGTATTCCTTTGAAAGAAGAAGACGCCTTTGAGACCATTTTGGCAGGACAGACCACGCCAGTTGATTTTGGGATGGTAAATCAAGATGTGATGATTTCGACCTTAACGATTGGACTATTGGCGGACACAGCAGCAAATGTGACCCAACAGGAGAAACAAAAATATGGTCCTTTAGCCTTTACAAAGCAATTTTTCCGCTTATTAATGAAAAAGAAAAAATACAAACTAAAAATTGATGGCGATGAAAGACGTTGGCATGGCAAAGCCCAATTATTAACGATGACCATGACGAATTCTGCTGGCGGCTTTACCAATTTCGATGCCAATGCCACGCCAGATGACGGCGAAGTCCACATTATCATTTTACCTAAGTTAGTTTTTTACAAGTTTGTCTATTATTTACCTAAAATTATCAGAGGACAATTAAATGAAATTCCTGGTGTCGTGTATTTCTCTGGGAGCCAATTTAAAATTAGTGGCGAAAAAGACAAGAAAGTCCAAACACGAACAGATGGCGACCCTACCGATGATTTACCGATTAAAGTAACGGTGGAAGCTGGGGGACTCAACGTGTTTGTTCCTGAAACGTCCACATCTACGAAAGAATAAAAGAAACAACTGTTATTTTTTCGTGGAATAGATTTCTCATTTTGTGTACAATAGAACAGAAGAGAGGCAGTTGAGTGAACAGTGAAATGGGATGAATATGTTGATATATTCGATACAGATGTCGTTTCTAAAATTATTATTTTAAGAAACTTGCCAATTAATGAAGGCTGGATTGACATCAATGAGTTAGCAGAAGAATTACAATTAAACAAAAAATCAGTCAAAAAATACGTAGAACTTCTAAAAGATGACATTACGTATTATGCTGTGGATAATGATGCTTCTTTGGCTTTTGAAAAGGGGCATGGCTATCGCTTGAACTTGGCGTCCAGTCAAGCATTCCAGAAACTTTATACAGCAATTTTTCGGGATAGTTTAACTTATCAAGTAATGGAAGATTTATTCTGGGGTCGATTTAATGGAATTGTGCCAGCGACAGCAAAGTATCATACCAGTGATGCCACGATTCGGCGCTTGCTTAAAGGGTTTACAGAAATTTTAGCGCCATTGGGGTTAGTGATTAATAAAAGCACCTGGAAAATTGAAGGCAATGAAGCGTATTTGCGCCATTTTGCTTACACTATTTTTATGGACTTAATCCGTGATACTTGGCCTTTTGACTATATACAAGAAACGGAAGTCGCACAAACTGTCCAAAAAATGATGGCTTTTTTCAACGTAGAAGTTGCGGAAACGGTGATACGCCGAGTTAAATATATGGTCGCTATCTCAAAAGTCCGTAGTGCGCAAGGCGCCGAATATCGACCTTCAGCCGAGCAAGAAACTTATTTAGAAGGTAATAAACATTACCAAGCCTTTATAGAAGAAATGACAGCTACAACCCTTTTCCTTAACAAAAACGATTTAACTTTTGTGTACTTTTTCTTGTTAGCCAATGACCAATTTTATCAAGACGAAGCCACTGCACAAGCAATTTTAGCGCATTTTGATGAGTCTGAAGCGCCTGTTTATATGTTGACTCATTTAGTCCAACATTTCTTATTAGAAGAAATACACATGACGCCGCAATTGGAGAAAATTCGTCCGCAAATTTTTTATTATTTGTTTGCTACACATTTATTTGCCGAACTTTACTATGTCCAAAATGTGAAAATGTACAATGTCTTTTGGAATAAAGTTAAAGAAAAATATCCAGTTCTTTTAGAAGAATTAAGCCAAGGCTTAAATCAACTTTACGAACAAACAGGCAATGAATTATTTACAAATAAAGAATTTTTGGCTTTGCGTTATTCTAGTGTTTTGGCGCTTTCTAATGATTTAATTCATCGTGAACAAAAAATTGTTTTAGGGTTAAAATCAGGCTTGCCAGTACTGGAAGAAGAACGGGTGAAACTTTCGATTGAAAATAATTTTCGTCGGTTTTATGCATTGGAAGTCTTACGATACAGTGAAGCAAGCAAAGAAGAATGGCAAAATATTGATTTACTATTAGTGACTTCTTTGGCAGATGTAGAAACGGGCCATCCAGAGATCTTTTTACTTTCAAGTGAGTTAACGTTTGAGCAATATAATCGTTTGAACCAAAAAATAGTAAAAATTAACGAGAAAAGAACCACGTCACTTTAATAAAAAATCAAAAAAATGGGCTTTTTTGAGGTATATGTCCGATAAATTGTAAAAAAATTTTTCTAAAAAGTAAAAAAAGACAAGAAGAAAACGTCAATAAGTAGGTAATCAACACCTACTTATTGACGTTTTCTCGTTGTTTTTTAATAAATACTGCGTCAATTCTTCTGAAAATTATGTCAAAAAGGTACTTTTTTTGCTTTTTTTATCGTAAATAATAGATGATTAGCTATTGATAGTAAAGGAACTACTACTTTTTTTAACAGGCGGTTAAAAAATATTGAGGGTTCTCACAAGAATTTTTCTATATAATAGAAAGAGCAAGGGAAGGAAGGCGGGATAGAATGAAAAAACGGATGGAACAAATTGAAGAAATCTTAAGTTGTGAAGAAAATAGTGCCGGTGTTCGATTAAAGGAATTGGTTGAGGCCTTAGAATTAGAAGTCACAAATCAAAAATTGTTAAAGGTAACAAGTATCTTACATATGAATCCAAAATTCAAAAAAATTTATGCATACGAAGACAGTCGTGTTATTACGCTGTATCAACTTTTACAAAATAAGCCGTTGGAAGTAACGGAATGAAAAGAGGAAAACACATGAAGAAAACAATACTTATTCTTCTATTTGGTTTATTGACGGTGGTTGGTCTACCAATGGTGACTGAAGCGGCTGAACCAGTTGATGCAACAGATGCAACAATTTTTGGTGCGCAAGCGATGGTACCTAATAGCACAGAGGATCAAACAGATAAGTTACAGACATTACTGAGTCAGACAGCAAAGGAAGGACGGGCATTATTTTTACCACAGGGAAGTTATGCTCTGTCAAAAGATATTACGATTTCTTCAAATTATCAATTAATTGGCGATACAACAGGAGCCACTATTTTACATAATGCTACAGGTGCACCGATTCAGCTAACAGACACAACGTACGGGACGAAAACCAATGTACGACTTCAAAATATTGCTTTTGATGGCATCAATGTGACCTTGAAATTGACGAATCAATTAACGCTAGCAAACAATATCTTCTATAATCCATTAAAAGGATTTGTGGTCAATTTAAATGCAGACATTGGCGTTAAGATTTCAGGCAATATTTTCATGCGAGACACAGCACACATGCAACCCAAGATTGATTTTAACCGAGCGATTTACATTGGTGGTTATTCAACACCAAGTCGCTTCCAGTATATGTCAGATGTAGACATCGTGGACAATCTATTTGGGTTAAAAGTGACAGAATTAGATGCAATTAAAAGTACCAGTCGTTCAGATTTAGCAGCGACTATTACACGTTTGCAAACAGCCATTGAAGCTGGTGCTATTTCAGTACCTAATGAACAAAATTATCTATCCACCGGGGTTAATTCTTTTAATATGCTGAAGGATGTAACTGTTCAACATAATTTTTTCTATTCACCTTATGATAATGAAGACTTGAATGGTCTGGTGGGAGATCATGCAATTTATTTCCGTGGTGCTCAAAACATCACGGTGGTGGGGAATCATTTACGTGGACTACAAAATGGTCCAGCTGGCGGATTTAAATTTAAATCAGGCCGTAATATTACGATTATGAATAATTATTTGCGAAATACAGGCCTCATTATGTATGGAACACCAGAGATTGGTTTGGCAGAAACGCAAGCAGAGGGTGCTATCTCAGAACTCTCTAACTGGTTAGTGGCTAATAACATTTTTGATTGGAAGTATTGGAACAATCAATATGCAATTGGAATGGAATACAATCGACATACAGGAAATAACAATGTGTTCAATGGCGTATTTATCAACAATCAGTTTGTTAACTACCATAATATTCCGCAAAATCGACGTCGGGAATTGTTAATCGCTAGTGGCGGTGGTTTCCGACCAGAAACGAGTTTTGTGAAAGACAATACTCGAGATGATGGCCTTAAAAACGGCCAATTATTGGTAGAAAATTGGACAGAGGCGGACTATCGCTTAATGCCAGCAACATGGGAATCATTAATTTCACCAACGCTTTATGAGCAATATAAAAATACGCCAATTCCGGTTAGAAATACTTTAGCAACCCCTGTGGCTACAACGATTGTGCAAGGACAATCAATCGATCCGCAGCAACTGGTTGCTAATACAAATGACGCGGATGAAGCAGTCCCAACTGCTAAAATCGTCAATCCAGAGGTTTTAAATGAAATCGGCCAACAAAAAGTGACTGTTCAATTAACTTATGAAACAGGGTCATTGGTAACAGTGAACGTACCGGTGACGGTAGAGGCCCCTGCAAAAAAGCTTGATTTGTCCCAGCTACAAACCGTTTATGCTTCGATTGGTGAAGCAAACCAATATACAGTTTACTCTTGGCAGCTATTCACTGCCATTGGGCCTAAAACGATTGTTCCTTCCTATTATCAGCAGGCGACACAATTGTTAGCAGAAGGTCAGGTGAGTGGGGACAAAACTCAAGAACAAGTGGATCAGTTAACAAGTAATTTGCAATCTGCAATGAAAGTATTAGTCAAAAAAGCCGATATCACGCTAGAGCGTACAGAAGCAGAAAATGAACTTGCAAGCGTTCATAAATTAGACGAATCTGTATATACCAAAGACTCTTGGCAAGCCATGCAAGAAGCCTTAATAGATACAACAACTGGCGAAGGAAGCTCTAAGCAGTTACAACAACTGCTTGCTTGGTCAGATGAAGAATTATTAGAGCCAACACTTGGTGGCTTTAAAACGCCTGCAGATGCACAAAAGCGTATTAACCAATTAACACAAACCATAAAAACGGCGTTACTTCTGTTAGTTGAAAAATCAACAGAGACAACTAGTAACACAAGCGAAAGCAGCACCTCAAGCACGACAAGTGAAAGCAGTAGTACAAGCGAAAGCAGCACGCCAAGCATGACAAGTGAGAGCAGTAGTACAAGCGAAAGCAGCACCTCAAGCACGACAAGTGAAAGCAGTAGTACAAGCGAAAGCAGCACGCCAAGCACAACCAGTGAAACCAGTAATACCAGCGAAAGCAGCACGCCAAGCACGACAAGTGAGAGCAGTAGTACGAGTGAAAGCAACACGCCAAGCACAACCAGCGAAACCAGTAGTACCAGCGAAAGTAGTACCTCAAGTACGACAAGTGAAACAAGCAATACAAATGAAAGCAACACACCAAGTACAACCAGTAAAACAAGTAGTACCAGCGAAAGTAGTGCTTCAAGTACGACCAGCGCAACCAACAGTACAAGTGAGAGTAGCACCCCAAGCCCTGTAAACGAAAGCAGCCAAAACAAAGGCCAGAATTCTGTCATTTACGCGGTAGAGTCTAATCAAGATCCTAATGACGCTCAAAGTAATTCAAAGCCCTCTGCCAAGGCTAGTCAAACAAAGGAATCAGTAGCAGAAAACCAAGCAACTAAACAGATACAGACAAATCAAGAATCGTCAGGAACAGTCAAAAAAGCGGATAATACGACCAAAATTGCCAAGAAAAAATTCCCCAAAACAGGGGAACAATCTTCAACAGTTGTGAGCTTCCTAGGCCTGAGCTTTTTATCGTTAGCCATAGCAACCTATTGTTTTAAAGTGAAAAGATAACTCTTTAAAAACGGATAAGTAAGCATCCTGAAACAAGAAATAGGACTTGTTTCAGGATGTTTTCATATAAAATTAAAAGAACTACAGTTTTTAGTGAAAAAATACACAAAAGTACTTGAATTTCTGTGATATAAGGGTAAAGTAAAGGAGGACAAAAAACAAAGGAAGTGAAATGTTTGTATACACCAGATGAAATTTTAAGTATCAGTATTGAAAATGGTCAGAAAAAAATTCAAAAGCCTTTGGTAGCAAAACTCATTTTAGGATTTATCGGCGGTGCCATGATTTCCCTCGGCTATTTGGCTTATGTGCGTGTTTCCGCCTCTATTCCAGCAGATTTAGCCAGTGTTCAAGCTTTAGTGGGAGCTGCGGTTTTCCCAATTGGTCTAATTGTTATTTTAATGGCTGGTGGTGAGTTAATCACAGGAAATATGATGGCGGTGAGTACGGCTTGGTTTGCTAAAAAGGTCTCTTTCAGAGAATTGCTCGTGAACTGGGTCACAATTACATTGGCAAATATGGTTGGCGCCCTATTTGTTGCCTATTTTTTTGGTCATTATTTAGGTTTAACCAGTAGCGGTGCCTATTTAAATCAGGTTCTTTCTCTTGCAGAACATAAAGTTGCAGCAACTTGGCTTCAAGCAATTATTTCAGGTATTGGCTGTAACTGGTTTGTAGGTCTGGCCTTATGGCTTTGTTATGGTGCGAAAGATGCAGCGGGGAAACTATTAGGCATCTGGTTTCCAGTAATGATTTTTGTTGCAATTGGCTTTCAGCATAGTGTGGCGAATGCATTCATCATTCCAGCCGCAATTTTTGAAGGCGGCGTTCAGTGGGGAGACTTTTTCTGTAATTTTATTTTTGTTTATTTAGGTAATATCATTGGTGGCGCCATTTTTGTTTCTGGCTTTTACTATTTAAGCTATCGCAAACATTAAATCCATTTAGCAGATAAAAACCTACACAAAGGCTAAATGCCTTTGTGCAGGTTTTTTCTTTTTAAACAAAAAGGAAAACGGTTGAAAAATTATTGCTAGATTTTTAAAAAAATGTTACATTAATGTTACAAAAAGATTTCTGGAGGTAACGAAAAATGAAAAAAATTGCTTTGTTCAGTATGTTAACGTTCAGTGTATTGTCTTTAAGTCTAGCAGGATGTGGAAACAAAAAAACAGCAAGCACAAATGATTCTAAGCCAAAGCAAGAAACAAAGAAAGCCACGCAGAAATCCTCTAGTCAACAAGAAATGAAAAGTAGTCATTCGTCTGTCACGGGTCAAAATTCTAATGTGACAGGGGAAAATCCGTCAGAAAATGCCACGCAGCCTTCTGCAGGAACTGATGAAACGAATGAAGTCCCTCAAAACCAAGCACCTGATACAAACATTACAATTACCAATGTTGTTTTCAATCCTGAAAGAAATGAAATTAATGGTACTACATTACCTAATGCAACCATTACAGCAACGGTAGTCGGTGATGCTTCTGCACAAGCAGGTGTTTTTTATGCGGATGCCAATGGCAATTTTACAGTAATTAGTCCCAGAGCGGGAGCGACTACTCAATTAATCGCAACCGTTGATCAACGGAATAGTGCACCTGTCCAAATTGATATTCCAAGTTCAGGACAAGAAGCAGCGCTTTCTTTTAGCAATATTACGATTGATCCGAAACAAGGGACAATTTCTGGTAAAACAGCACCGAATGCAACTATTTTAGTGTCACGTGCAGATGATGCGCGGGTGATTTTAGCAAGTTTTACTGCGGATGCCCAAGGGAATTTCACAGCCAGTAATTTAGTTCCCGGCACAAAAAATCGCTTAGATGTTACGTTAAATGGAGAAATAGGGACACCTTACTTGTTTGATTTACCAAATTAAAATAGAAGAGAAGTGATCAAAGCCACCAACGCTAGTTAGCGTTGGTGGCTTTGATGGTTTAAGCTTCTTCTTTTTTATGATTGCGGATATGTAAATAGATGGTATTTTTTGAAATACCTAATCGATCGGCAATCTTTATGACAGAATCTTTGAGATTAAAAATTCCTTGATCGTATAAACGAATAACAATTTCTTTATTTTGATTCAAATGTGATACATTTGGATCGCTTTCTACTGCTTGTTTTACTTTTGTCAGTGAAGTAGTGATTAATTCGTCAATATTGTCAGAAAAATGTTCAGAATTTTTAAGCTCTTGGGACATATCATTTTGTTGTCCTGAAGGTAATAAGTCTTGCAAGTAATCAATTAATGGCATTTCTAAATGCATATTGATACAGATCAATCCAATAATACGATCATTTTCACCGATAACTGGAATGGTGGAAGATTTTAAAATAACCCCTTTTTGATTTTTATTGTAGTAGGGTTTCACAGCGTAATCATGTTCCGACTCTACTTGACTTAACATTTTTAACGCCATATCAGTAATGGGGGCACCTTCCTTGCGGTTACTGAAATGGCCATTGATGACTTTGATAGCTGAACTTTCCAAATTTTCTAAACTATGAAGAATGACTTCATGGGTACTACCAAAGAAGTTCCCTAATCCATCAAGCATTAAGGCATGTGAATGTAAGATTTGTTTATCTACTTCACTTAAACGTAAATATGACTCCAAGTGATATCCTCCCCTACACTGAAATTAATTTTAGTGTAATACTTTTTTAATGGAAAAGCAATAAGATTCTTTACGTTAAAAAAATACATTGACTAAACTTTTGTTTAGTCGTATACTCTGAATGTGGAATGAAATTTTTGTTACTCATTGTACTTTAGTTCATCGGAATGCTCGCTCATTCTTTCACTTGTTGAGCAATAAAAATTTTATTCAGGAGTACCATCCGTTATAAAAAAATATAGTTGGAGGCAAAGAAATGAAAACGTTATCAGGAGTCTTGATGTTAGTCTTAGTTTTATGTGGCATGTCCCTATTCTCTTTTAAAGCACCGCGAGGGAAAAAATCTTTAAGTGCTTTGTCTGGTGCAGCTTGTGCCACCTTTCTACCAGAGGCATTTTTGCGGTATGCAGTAGGCGGCGTTTTTCATTTAGATTATGTGTCGCAAATTGGTGAAACTATGGGTAGTCTAGGTGGTTTAGCAGCTGGAGCTCTTGTGCCGCTCGCTTTCGGGATTAGTCCAGTTTTTTCAATTATTTTAGGTCTGTCATTGATTAAAGTCAGCTTGTTACCAGCCTTTATTACCGCATATCTTTTATCTTTTGTTGTTGAGCAGATGCAAAAACGTATTCCAGAAGGGATTGACTTATTAGTCGTTATTTTAGTCATTCCAGTCGCTGCTTCGTTAGTTGCTGGTTTTATTCAACCCGTTGTATTAGGTGTCCTAGAAGTTATTGGGAGCACGATTTTAAGTGCAGTAGATGGCAATCCATATGTGATGGGCGCAATTTTAGGTGCTATTATCCCGATTGTTGGTATGACACCGTTAAGTTCAATGGTTTTAACTGCCTTGATTGGTTTGACTGGTGTACCAATGGCTGTCGGTGCGTTGACTTGTTACGGCAGTTCCATTGTCAATGCGGCGCTATTTAAAAAGTTAAAACTAGGCACAGCTTCAACCCCGTTAGCTGTGGCAATTGAGCCATTAACACAAGTCGATATCATCAGCTCCAATCCAATACCTATTTACGCAACGAATTTATTTTCAGGAATGGTTAGTGGTATTGTAGTGACTTTCTTTGGCTTAAAAGTACCTGTGACAGGAATGGCAACACCGTGGGCTGGTTTACTTGTGACATTAGGTAACAATGCCATTCAAACGACTTTACTAGCAGTAGCGATTATCACAGTGGTCAGTCTGATGTTTGGATTTTTAGGTGCGCTGGTCTTTAAACGTTACAGAATTGAAGCGGTGGATAATACACCAGAATTTGAAGGAACGACGGAAGTAACCAGTGAAAAAGAAAAAGAAGCAGTAAAAACCAAAGGAGGAGTTACGTATGAACACAGCTATGGCCATCAATAAACCTAAAAAAGTGAACAAAGTAATGAACTACAAAAGTTGTTTTGACATTATCGGTCCTATTATGATTGGTCCTTCTAGTTCGCATACAGCTGGGGCCTTAGCAATTGGCTTAGCGGCAAGAAAGTTATTCGGCGGAACGCCAGAAAAAATTGTGATTAAATACTATGAATCTTTTGCAGACACGCATAAAGGACATGGAACTGATTTTGCAATTATTGGTGGAATTCTTGGATTAGCAGCAGATGATGCCAACGTAACACAATCCATTGAACTTGCGGAAGAACAAGGAATTGAGATTCAATTTTTAGAAATGAGTGAAGAAAGTCCAGTGAAGCATGCTAATACAGCATGTGTGACACTCAGTGATGCAACGCACGAAATCCATTTAACAGGAATTTCTGTAGGTGGCGGTACTATCGAGGTGAAATACATTGAATTAGACGGTTTCAATGTACAACTACATGGTCCTTTACCTATTTTGTTAGTCATTAATCAAGAAGAGCAGGCGATGCAAGCTTTTAAAGATACGTTACAAAAAAATAATATTCAAGTGAATGCGGTGTCTCGTTATGTGGAAGGGAATCAAATTTTATTCATCTTTGACTTAGATTCGGCACCAATTTCCTCGGTGAAAGAACAACTGTTTTCACTAGATGACACATCGAAAATAATCTTATTATGATAGGAGTTTGACATATGTACCTTTCGATTGAAGAATTTATCGATAAAGCTGAAAAAACAGGAAAAAAAATCTCTGATTTGATGATTGAGCAAGAAATGGAGCGTAGCCAAAAAAGCTATGAAGAAATTTGGACACAGATGGGTCAAAATTTGGATGTAATGGATGCTGCTGTCAAACGCTCGCAAGAAGGGGCAGGCGTTTTTTCTCCTACTGGGTTAACGGGCGGTGATGCGGCTCGTTTAAAAAAATACCGCGCAGCTGGCAAAACGTTATCAGGTGATTTAATGATGTCTGCAGTTCAAGCCGCACTAGGTACTAATGAAGTCAATGCAGCAATGGGCGTTGTTTGCGCAACGCCAACTGCTGGTGCAAGTGGCACCTTACCAGGGGTTTTAACAGCGATTAAAAATACCTTGAATTTAACGCGTGATCAACAAATTCGTTTCTTGTTTACCAGTTCTTTATTTGGGATGGTCACAGCCAACAATGCGATGATTGCTGGTGCTGTTGGTGGATGTCAAGCCGAAGTAGGCAGTGCTTCAGCGATGGCCGCCGCTGCAGCTGTTGAAGCGGCTGGCGGAACACCACGCCAATCTTCTGAAGCTTTTGCTATGGCTTTAGGGAATTTATTAGGTTTAGTTTGTGACCCAGTGGCTGGGTTAGTCGAAATTCCTTGTGTCAAACGAAATACAGTAGGTGCAGGCAATGCGTTAATCGCTGCAGATATGGCTTTAGCTGGAATTGTAAATAAAATACCAGCAGATGAAGTGGTGGAAGCCATGAATAAAGTCGGCCGTCAATTACCACGAGAATTGAGAGAAACGGGTTTAGGTGGCTTAGCTGGCACAGCGACTGGCCAACGAATGAAGAATGAGATTTTTGAAAAAGTAAAATTCACCATTGTTTAAAATTTAATCATGAAGAGGGAAATAAGATGCTGGATATGAAAAAAATTCGCCAAAATGTAGAAGTGGTACAGAAAAAGTTAAAAACACGTGGTGTGGACGAGGAAGTTTTATTACGCTTTTTGGCTTTAGATGAAGAACGGAGAGCGTTACTTGTTAAAGTTGAAGAACTGAAAAAACACCGTAATCAGGTATCAGGAGAAATTGCACAATTAAAGCGTGCACAAAAAGATGCTTCACAACAATTACTAAATATGCAAGAAGTTAGCGAGCAAATTAAAGTTTTAGACCAAGAAGTTGTTCATTTGCAAGAACAATGCACAGCCATTGCAGAACGTTTGCCTAACTTACCTCATGAGAGCGTACCTGTTGGCGCAGACGAAGCCGCCAACGTAGAAGTTCGGCGGTGGAGTACGCCGAAAACTTTTTCATTTGAACCGAAACCACATTGGGAAATCGGTGAAGCCTTAGGAATTTTAGATTTTGAAAGAGGCGCGAAAGTATCTGGTAGCCGTTTTCTTTATTACAAAGGCTTAGGGGCTCGTTTAGAACGAGCGGTCTATAATTTTATGTTAGATCAACATGTTAATGAACATGGTTATACCGAGGTGATTCCTCCTTATTTGGTCAATAGCAAAGCAATGTTTGGCACTGGTCAGTTTCCTAAGTTCAAAGAAGATGTCTTCCAAGTTGCAGAAAGTGATTTGACGCTGATCCCCACAGCGGAAGTCCCGTTAACTAACTACTATAATAATGAAATTTTAGATGCGCAAGAGTTACCGATTTATTTTACTGCTTTAAGTCCTTCTTTTCGCTCGGAAGCGGGTAGTGCAGGTCGTGATACCCGAGGATTAATTCGTTTACACCAGTTCCATAAAGTAGAAATGGTTAAATTTAGTGATGCAGAACACTCCTATGAAGAATTAGAAAAAATGACCAACAATGCTGGAGACATTTTAGAAAAATTGGGCCTCCCTTATCGAGTGATTACTCTTTCGACAGGTGATATGGGCTTCTCGGCAGCGAAAACCTATGATTTAGAAGTTTGGATTCCGGCACAGAAAACGTATCGAGAAATTAGTTCTTGTTCAAACTGTGAAGACTTCCAAGCACGTCGGGCGTTGATTCGTTATCGTGATAAAACGGGTCATGTTCAGTATGCCCATACACTTAATGGGTCAGGACTTGCTGTTGGTCGAACAGTGGCTGCTATTTTGGAAAATTATCAAAATGAAGATGGCACCGTAACGATTCCAGAAGTTCTACGTCCTTATATGGGCGGTTTAACGAAAATAGATTAAAAAAGAAGGTTGATGTCACAACATCAACCTTCTTTTTTAATTCGTTAAATCCGTTAACCAATGCCCAATTTCTTGAAAAACTGTAGCTTTTTCCGTTTCTAATAAAATTTCATGACGCAATGTGGGAAATAGTCGTAACGTCACGTGCTGAAAACCTGCATGCTTTAATTGCTTTTGAATTTTCGCTGGACCCTTGCTGAAATCACCAACTGGGTCTTCAGCGCCACTAATGATCAAAATAGGCAATTCTTTTGGGATCGCTTGGTACCAATTCTTTTGATTGGCTCGTTTAACAAGTGAAAAAAGGGTAGCAAAACCATTATTGGTAAATATGAAGCCCATTAATGGGTCATTTTCATAGTCAGCCACATTGGCTTGATTTTTAGAAAGCCAATTAAAGGAACTTGCTTCAGGAAATTTTTTACTAAAAGAACCAAATGCCAGCTTATCAATGAACGGAGCTGGTTTTTTCGGCTGTTTCTCGGCCATTTTTTTAATAAAAGGCAATGCTGCGGTTAAAGGTAACGGACTTGTTCCAGTGCCCATGAAAATGACTCCTTGCACAGTCACAGGATAGTCTTGCAGATAGTTGCGCAAGGCGAAAGACCCCATGCTGTGACCCATCATAAAATAGGGCAATTGTGGATAGCGATTCACAGCCCATTGTTTCACTTGATGAATATCTGTAACGACATTTTCAGGCCCTTGTTCTCCAAAAAAACCATAGATTGGTGCGCTTGGTTGTACAGATTCGCCATGACCTAGATGATCATGACCAATTACGGCAAACCCTAATTGATTTAAAAAACGAGCAAATTCATCATAACGTTGGATATGCTCTGCCATGCCGTGAATCAATTGAACTACGGCTTTGGGTGAAGGACAGGGCCAATGACGTACATTGAGCTGAGTTTGTTGATCGTTTGAAGTGAGTATGAATTGTTCAGTCATAAGAAACCCTTTCTTTGCTTTTTGATTATTATACAAAAAAAAGACGGTGTTCAAAAGAAAAACTCATGAGAAAACGCCTCAGCTTTCACTGAGACGCCTTTTTTTATTTATCTTTAATAAAAATAGCAATGATGTCAAAAAATAGTCGATTTTACTAAGTGATGAATTATGGGTGGTACAAATACTGCTGGAAATAGTTGTTAACTTCAAGGGCATCTTCTTTATTTTTTGAAAGAATTAAGATGGTATCATCCCCAGCGATGCAGCCCAAGATATGAGGGTTGTGGATACGTATGCGATCAATTAAAACCCCAATGGCTTGCCCGTTGCCAGGTAAGACGGTTAAAAGATTTGTGAACTCTATTTGTGTTAAAGAAACACCAGTTTCAATAATAATGTCAACAAGACGTTCTTCATCTGTTTTATATTTTGGACGAAGGGCAGAATTATTCAAGATACGATAATAGGCTTCTCCTTGACCATTGTCTACTTTGTTTAAATTCAGCTCACGAATGTCACGAGAAATAGTTGCTTGTGTGGTGTGAATATTTTCTTTTTCCAATAATGCTAGTAATTCACTTTGTGTATGGATTTCATTTTCTGTGACCAATCGCTTAATCATCGTTTGGCGTTTTAATCGGTTCATTACTTTCCTCCAGTTCAGTTAATCATGCAAAAAAACATCATTGCTGTTATTTAAAACGGTGCCAGTAATTCCCTAAAATCACTGTACAACGTTTTACTAAATTGTGCAAGTCTCACTTTTTTAAATGCGAAATATCCGACAAAATCAATGAGAATCTTTTGGCTAAACGACCCTTTTTCTATTCTAATTAGAGAGATTCTGCTAGTATTGCTTTGTAAATGTCTGGAGGAAGGGTGTTATTTGTGAATAAGCAAACACGCCAAAGTTTGATTAAAGAAATCATTCAAACAACTGTAATTCATAGTCAAAATGAGTTGTTAAGAGAATTAAAAAAGCGCGAGATAAATGTCGCACAAGCAACGATTTCACGGGATTTATGGGAATTAAAAGTCGTCAAAGCATTGGATGAGTCTGGCGAGATGCGGTTAACGATTTTTGAACAATTCACTTCTTTAGAAGAACGAAAAAAAGAACAGTTGATACAAGCAATTCGTGAGGTAGTGACCAAAGTTGAACGTGTCGCCTTTTTACTAGTGGTTCATACATTACCAGACAACGCAACATTGTTTTCAGCTGTACTTGATGAAGTGTCTTTGTGTGAAAAGAAATGTTCTGTCGCTGGCTTCGACACTGTTATTATTGTTTCATCATCCGAGGAAAAAGCACAAGAACTAGAGCAGTATTTTCAACAATTTATTCAGCCAACACCTTTGTCAAAAAGTAACGCATAAAAGTAAGGGAGCCAGAAGTCGTTTTGACTTCTGGCTCCCTTACTTTTCCTTACTTTTACCTCTATAAGATTATAACTTTATGAAGTGTGTGGAGAAATAATTTTTTTTGAATAAATGCATTTTTTTTTATTTAATTATGCATTATTTTTTTAGAATATCTATGAAAGCGCATTCTTTTAGGCTAGAAATATGCATAAGAAAGAATACCGTTGTATATTTGGTATTTTGTTTGGCAAATGGCTCACGTCCTAGGTTAATCAGGTCTGTTATTCTGTGTTTGTAATTAAGTTGAGGAGGTTATTTCACATGAGTCATCCAATTAATGTATTTTCTGAAATCGGGAAATTGAAAACAGTGATGTTACATCGTCCAGGTAAGGAATTAGAAAATTTAATGCCAGATTATCTGGAGAGACTGTTGTTTGATGATATTCCGTTTTTAGAAAAAGCACAAGCAGAACATGATGCATTTGCAGAGTTGTTACGATCAAAAGATATCGAAGTGGTCTATTTAGAGGACTTAGCTGCTGAAGCGTTGATTAATGAAGAGGTCCGCCGACAATTTATTGACCAATTCTTAGAAGAAGCCAATATTCGCAGCGAATCAGCAAAAGAAAAAGTTAGAGAGTTAATGTTAGAAATTGACGACAACGAAGAACTGATTCAAAAAGCGATTGCAGGCATTCAAAAACAAGAATTACCTAAATATGAGCAAGAATTTTTAACAGATATGGTTGAAGCGGATTATCCATTCATTATTGATCCAATGCCTAACTTATACTTCACGCGTGATAACTTTGCGACAATGGGGCACGGGATTTCTTTAAATCATATGTATTCAGTAACTCGACAACGGGAAACTATTTTTGGGCAATACATTTTTGATTATCATCCTCGTTTTGCTGGAAAAGAGGTTCCTAGAGTCTATGATCGTTCAGAATCAACCAGAATTGAAGGTGGCGATGAATTAATTCTTTCAAAAGAAGTAGTGGCCATTGGGATTTCTCAAAGAACGGATGCCGCGTCAATTGAAAAAATTGCGAGAAATATTTTTGAACAAAAATTAGGATTCAAAAATATCTTGGCTTTTGATATCGGTGAACATCGTAAATTCATGCATTTAGATACCGTTTTTACCATGATTGACTATGATAAATTTACGATTCATCCAGAAATCGAAGGCGGCTTGGTTGTTTACTCGATCACTGAAAAAGCAGATGGAGACATCCAAATTACAAAAGAAAAAGATACATTAGATAACATTTTATGCAAATACTTGCATTTAGACAATGTTCAACTAATCCGTTGCGGCGCTGGAAATTTAACAGCAGCAGCCCGTGAACAATGGAACGACGGTTCAAATACATTAGCAATTGCCCCTGGGGAAGTTGTTGTTTACGATCGGAATACGATTACGAATAAAGCGCTAGAAGAAGCAGGCGTTAAATTGAATTACATTCCAGGAAGTGAACTAGTACGTGGCCGTGGTGGCCCTCGTTGTATGAGTATGCCACTTTACCGTGAAGATCTTTAAAAAACACCCAAAAATAGGAGGAATCATCATGAATTCAGTATTTCAAGGACGTAGTTTATTAGCAGAAAAAGATTTTACAAGAGCAGAATTAGAGTATTTGGTAGACTTCAGTATTCACTTAAAAGAATTGAAGAAAAAAGGGATTCCACATCACTATTTAGAAGGAAAAAATATCGCTCTTTTATTTGAAAAAACTTCGACACGGACACGCTCTG
This sequence comes from Enterococcus sp. DIV2467a, assembly GCF_050532945.1. Taxonomy (NCBI): domain Bacteria; kingdom Bacillati; phylum Bacillota; class Bacilli; order Lactobacillales; family Enterococcaceae; genus Enterococcus; species Enterococcus sp. DIV2467a. The sequence goes on from NZ_CP172896.1 coordinate 107,631, forward strand.
CATTTACTACAGCAGCGATTGATTTAGGGGCACATCCTGAGTATTTAGGCGCCAACGATATTCAATTAGGTAAAAAAGAATCTGTTGAAGATACAGCGATTGTTTTAGGTAGTATGTTTGACGGGATTGAGTTCCGTGGGTTTAGTCAAGAAGTAGTGGAAGATTTAGCGAAATATTCTGGTGTTCCTGTTTGGAATGGTTTAACGGATCAATGGCATCCAACACAAATGATTGCGGACTTTATGACAGTGAAAGAAAACTTTGGTCGTTTAGAAGGAATCACTTTAGTATATGTCGGCGATGGCCGTAACAACATGGCAAACAGCTTGTTAGTGACAGGTGCTATTTTAGGCGTAAATGTTCGCATTTGTGCACCAAAAGAATTGTTCCCTTCTGATGAAGTCGTTAATTATGCAAAAGAATTTGCGAAAGAATCTGGTGCAGAATTAATGATTACAGACGACGTTGCTAAAGGTGTTAAAGGAGCCAACGTGTTATATACAGACGTTTGGGTGTCCATGGGTGAAGAAGATAAATTTGAAGAACGTGTCAATCTGTTGAAACCTTATCAAATTAATATGGCTATGTTAGAAAAAACCGAAAACATGGATGGCGATTTAATCGTATTACACTGTTTGCCAGCCTTTCATGATACGAAAACACAATACGGAGAAATGGTTGCTGAAAAATTCGGCATTACTGAAATGGAAATCACGGATGAAGTCTTCCGCAGTAAATATGGTCGTCAATTTGAAGAAGCAGAAAACAGAATGCATTCTATTAAAGCGATCATGGCAGCTACTTTAGGCAACTTATTCATTCCTCGTGTGTAGGAAGCAACTGAAAAAACATTGAAAAAAGAATAGTCGTTTCGCCCTTTAAGAGATTCTTTTGAAGGGCGGCCTATTCTTTATTATGATAGGAAAGAAGGATTTGTAATGGGGAAAAAAATGGTCGTTGCACTAGGCGGAAATGCCATCCTTTCAAATGATGCTAGCGCACACGCACAACAGCAAGCATTAGTTCAAACATCTGCCTATTTAGTTCATTTAATTAAACAAGGGCATCGGTTGATTGTTTCACATGGCAATGGTCCACAAGTCGGAAATCTATTATTGCAACAACAAGCAGCTGATTCTGAAAAAAATCCAGCGATGCCGCTAGATACGTGTGTTGCTATGACACAAGGAAGTATCGGCTACTGGTTGTCCAATGCGCTTAATCAAGAATTAAACAAAGCAGGAATCAAGAAACAAGTGGCTACTGTTTTAACACAGGTGGTCGTAGATCCAGCAGATGAGGCATTCAAAAATCCAACAAAACCGATCGGTCCATTTTTAACAGAAGCTGAAGCCAAAGAAGCAATGCAAGCAGGTGCTATTTTTAAAGAAGATGCAGGACGTGGCTGGCGCAAAGTCGTTCCAAGTCCTAAGCCAATTGACATCCACGAGGCTGAGACTATTAATACCTTAATAAAAAATGATATAATTACCATTTCATGTGGTGGTGGTGGCATCCCTGTCGTAGGACAAGAATTAAAAGGTGTCGAAGCAGTAATCGATAAAGATTTTGCTTCTGAAAAACTGGCAGAATTAGTGGATGCGGATGCACTAGTTATTTTAACTGGCGTGGATTATGTGTGTATTAATTATGGCAAACCAGATGAAAAACAATTAACCAATGTCACTGTAGCAGAGTTGGAAGAATACAAACAAGCGGGTCATTTTGCACCAGGTAGTATGTTACCGAAAATTGAAGCCGCCATTCAGTTTGTAGAAAGCCAACCCAATAAACAAGCAATTATCACTTCTTTGGAAAACTTAGGAAGTATGAGCGGCGATGAAATCGTAGGAACGGTTGTGACAAAATAAAGTATAGTATTTAGGAGAATTAAGATGATGATAGAGAAAATAATCACTAAAAATAATCAAGATTTTCAATACTTTTCTGAATCAGAACTAACAGAATTGCGCAACGAGAGTTTCGTTCGCTCCTATAAAAAAGGCCAAGTCCTTTTTTATCCAGGTGATCCGAGAAATCATTTAATTTTATTGGTTTCAGGTGTCATTAAAATTGAAAAAAATGATCGCAGTGGTAATTTTTCCTATCTGCATTTTATGAAAAAGCAGGCTCTTTTTCCGAGAATCGGACTGTTTCAAGATGAGGTTCATTACGACTCCGCGATTGCCTATACGGATATTGAGGTTGTGTTTGTGCCAGTTAAACTGTTTGAGCGTTTTCTCCAAAATAATCCCCAGCAATTGATTCATTGGATTCAAGAACAATCGGTCCTTTTAAAAGAAAGTATGATCAAAATCCAAAAAGGAACAACCAATGATGCATGTGAACGGATTGTGACATCACTGGCGATGTTATTAAATGATTTAGGAGAACGAATTGACAACAGAGAGCGCGTTGCAATTACTTGTCCAATTACCATTAATGACATTGCACGGATGAGTGGAACTACGCGGGAAACAGCAAGCAGTGTTATGAAAAAATTAGTCCAAATGAACCGTATTAGCTACAGTCATAAATTCTTAACTTTTCTAGATACGCCATTCTTTATTGATCGATTGAGTAATTAATCATAGAGAAGGGAGATACAGGAAAGTAGGTTCCTGTATAAAAGGATATGGCAGAAAAAAAGAAGAAAAACAAAAAACAGCTTTCGTCTTTTAGTATTTTATTTATTATTTTAATTGTTTTAGGTATCGTAACGGTCTTGCTAAATGGCCAGCCATTTACCCCAAGAGAAATTGATGGCAAAATGGTTGACCACGTGGTAGGGGCCAAATTATCGGATATTATCATGGCTCCATTCAATGGGTTTAAAGATGCCATTGAAATTAATATTTTTATTTTAGTACTTGGTGGCTTTTTAAATATTGTGACACAAACTGGGGCTCTTGAAGCAGGGATTCAATCAGTCGTTAAAAAGTTAAAAGGGAACGAATTGAAAATCATTCCGATTTTAATGATTTTATTTTCTATTGGTGGTTCGACTTATGGAATGGCAGAAGAAACAATTCCTTTTTATGGTTTATTGAGTGCCACCATGGTCGCCGCTGGTTTTGATACGTTTGTCGCAGTGGGTACTGTGTTATTGGGTGCAGGATCAGGTGTTATCGGTTCAACGGTTAACCCTTTCTCCACAGGGGTAGCGATGGATGCGTTGCGAGGTATTGGCATTCAGCCGAATACAGGAATTATTTTAATTGTCGGTGCTATTTTGTGGGCGGCCTCTACTAGCTATTCTATTTTCATTGTGATGCGTTATGCGAAAAAAGTGAAGGCGGACAAAGGTTCAACAATTTTATCTTTACAAGAACAAGAGGATATGGAAAAAACGTATGGACAAGCAGCGTCGAAAGAAATGCCATTTACGAATCGTCATAAAAAAATCTTAATGGTATTCGCTTTCTGTTTTGTCATTATGATTGTTTCCTTAATTCCATGGAACGACTTTGGAGTGACGATTTTCAAAGGCTGGACGTCTGTTTTAACAGGCAACAGTTTCGGTGACTGGTACTTTGGCGACTTAGCGATGTGGTTCTTCCTTTTAGGGATCATTGCTGCCTTGATTGGTCGCTTTACTGAAAAAGAAACCATTGAAGCATTTATCGACGGTGCCAAAGATATGTTATCCGTTGTTTTAATTATCGTAGTTGCTCGCGGGGCATCTGTTTTGATGTCTAAAACGTATTTAGATTCATTTATCCTTGATAAAGCGGCAGGCTTATTACAAGGACTCTCCCCAGTCTTATTTGTCATCGGTGCCTTTGTTTTATACTTAGGTTTATCTTTCCTAATTCCTTCAACTTCTGGTTTAGCGTACGTTTCTATTCCTGTAATGGGTGCGTTAGCTAAAAACATTGGTTTAAGTCCAGAAGTGATGGTTATGATTTTTGCTTCAGGTTGTGGCTTGATTAATTTGATCACGCCAACATCTGGTGTCGTAATGGGTGGTTTGGAAATTTCCAAAGTTCAATATGCCACTTGGACAAAATTCATGGCCAAACCAATGATTGTCTTAGGCTTAATTAACCTAATTATCTTAATTGGCGCGATGTTACTCTTTAGCTAATCAAAAATTTTTTATGTTAGGGCTTCGGCTTTCGGAAAAAAGAAGAAGCAATGAAACAACAGCGACTACCTAAAAGTAGTCGCTGTTGTTTCATTTTGATAGTTGTTGAATTAACAATCTTGCGACAGCGCGGACAGAAAAAGGATTTTGCCCAGTGATTATACGGCCATCTTGATACGCAAATTCTTTATAGGGACGCTTTTTCGCAAAAGTAGCACCATGTTCTTTGGCAATTGTTTCGTTTAAGAAAGGAACAACTGCTTTTTTCATGGCTAAAATTTCTTCTGCAGTAGTGAAGCCAGTAATGGTTTTATCTGCAATCAAATAATTTCCTGACGCATCTTTGACATTTAAAAGACCAGCAATTCCGTGACAAACAGAAGTTAGGTATTTGCCCTGTTCGTAAAGGCTACGAGTGATTGCTTGCAACTGAGGATTATCAGGAAAGTCCCACATAACGCCATGGCCTCCTGTAAAGTAAATTGCTGCGTATTCATCTGGCTCAATTTCTTCAAGAGAGAGGGAATGCGCTAGCGCTCGTTCTTGAAAATCAGCACTTTCATAAACTGCCATAATGGATGAATCTACATATTTCATACTCCGGGGATCCAAAGGGACATAGCCTCCTTGGGGACTAACATAGTCAACTGAAAATCCTGCTTTGGTTACTTCTTCCACGAACTCCGTGGCTTCACCTAGCCAGAGGCCCGTTGGTTCTTCGGTGCCGTGATAACGGGAAACGTTTGTGAGGACCACGAGAATTTTTTTCATGCTTGCTTCCTCCCTGGCATAATCGACGTAATGTGGGTCAATAGTTGTTGGAGTTGCTCAATTTTGGTGGTATCGTGAGAAAGTGAGTAATAATTTTTAGTTCCTTCACTGCGACAATCAATTAATTTGGCTTGTTTCAAAATTTTTAAGTGGTGAGAAACAGCGGGACGTGAGAGTTGTGTCGCCTCTGTTAACTCAGTGACACGACGGCCAACACAGGCCTGGTCTTCTAACAGTGCAATAATAATTGCTTGGCGTTTTTCATCACCCAATGCGATTAAAAAATCACTAAGCGCAGTAAATTCTGTTTGAATTCCTTCTAATTCTTTCATATTCTTTCGCCTCTTTGGTTCGTATTTTTAAACGATTAAACCATTTTTCGTGTTTTTTGTCAATAAAATACGCTGAGGGCTGAAACTTGACGTGGATCCCATTTTTCGTTAAGATACTAATTGATTAAAGGTTTAAACTTTTAAACCAATAAAAGGGATAGAAAGAGAGGAAAGATTCAATGATGAAAGCCGCTTTAATTCATAAATACGGACAAAAAGAATTATCAATCGAGGAGGTGCCCTTACCCACCATTCATGACAATGATGTTTTGGTCAAAATTATCGCTGCCAGTATCAACCCGATTGATTTAAAAACAAAAGATGGCAAAGTAAAGATGCTTTTAAATTATCAAATGCCACTGATTTTAGGCAGTGATTTTGCTGGGATTGTTGTCTCTGTTGGAAAAAAAGTTCAAAATTTTAGGCTGGGCGATGCAGTTTACGGACGAGTACCCAAAAATCGCGTGGGAACTTTTGCTGAATATATTGCTGTGGATCAAGCGGCTGTAGCTATGAAGCCGAAAAATTTAACGTTTGAAGAAGCTGCGGCCATTCCGTTAGTCGGTTTGACAAGTTATCAAGCGCTACATGATATTATGAATGTACAGCCAGGCCAGAAAGTCCTGATTCAAGCAGGTTCAGGAGGGATTGGAACCATTGCGATTCAATTAGCAAAACTAGCGGGCGCTTACGTTGCCACCACAACGAGTAGTAAAAATAAAGAATGGGTTCAAGCGTTGGGAGCAGATGAAGTGATTGACTACCGGACACAAAATTTTGAAGAAGTTTTATCCGACTACGATTATGTGTTTGATACAATGGGGGGGACAATCTTAGAAAAAGCTTTTTCAGTGGTTAAACCTCAGGGAAAAGTTGTTACATTGTCAGGCATTCCCAACGAACGTTTTGCTAAAGAGTATGGCTTGCCGCTTTGGAAACAATGGGCCTTTAAAATAGCTACCCGCAAGATTCATCGATTGGAGCAAGACACAGATGTTAGTTATCATTTTTTGTTTATGCGTCCCGATGGCGAGCAATTAGCTTTACTCACTGAGTTCATTGAACAGGGAAAATTACAGCCGATAATTGACCGAGTCGTACCTTTTAGCCAAATTCAAGAAGCGGTGGATTATTCACTGACAGGACGAGCACAAGGGAAAATTGTTATGAAAATCGCCGATGTTGATCACGACTAAGTAAAGGAAACTTGCAAGAAAAATAGGCCCATTTTTCTTGCAAGTCTCAAAGTTTACCATTTAAACGCCGCCTAACGAAAGTGATTTTAGGCGGGAAAAGATTTTTATAGAAAATCCTCATTTTTCCAGTTTCTATTTTGCAAATTCGTTATTTTTTGTTATTCTATTGATGGTTGTGTATGCGCTTTCTTTTTTGGCGGATACACAAAAATGAACGGAGTGCAGAAAGGAATGGTGTTCAAAGTGGGGAACAATTTATCGACAAGAAAAGGAGAAAACAGAGAAACAATTGTCAGTTGGCTGGGTCTTTCGTTATTGGTTGGCTTGGCGTTTATCTTATTTAGTCTGTTTCATCAACCAATGATCAGCCAAGCCAATGAGCCGACCCAAGAGAAACATTTTATGGTTTATTATCGGGCTTGGCGTGACAAAACGATACAAGGAGTTAATACAACATTGCCAGATGAAAATTGGCTAACGATGCACGATATTCCTTATGGTATTGACATTGTGAATGTCTTTAGTTATGTGCCAAAAGGACAAGAAGCACTTGCACAGCCATTTTATGATACGTTAAAAAATGAGTATGCGCCAGCACTGCATGCACGAGGTGTTCGTTTAGTTCGTGGGATTGATTACAGCGAGCTATTAAAAGTTCCTTACGCAGGAACAACGCCTACAGAAGCAGAATTTGATGCTTATGCGAAAGAGTTGTTAACCAAATTTGTCGATGATTTAGGAATTGATGGGTTAGATATTGACATGGAAACTCGTCCAAGTGAAAAAGATATTGTTCTATCTAATGGTGTCATTCGTGCATTATCAAAATACATTGGACCGAAGTCGGGAACGGATCGTCCATTTTTGTATGATACCAATGCAGAATATTTACCACCTTTACAAGATGTCAGTGACTGTTTCGATTTTCTCGCGTATCAACAGTATGGCAGCGATGACCAACGCACGCAACGAGCATTAAATAATTTAAGTCCGGTTCTCAATGGGGAACGATTTGTTCCAGGATTAACTTTCCCAGAAGAGCAAGATCGCAACCGCTGGTATGACACAAAAGAGCCGTATATGGAAAGTAACATGTATAAAGTAGCTCGTTATTCTTATGAAAATAATTTAGGGGGCATGTTCCTCTATGCCTTAGATCGCGATGGTCGCACCTATAATGAAGACGATTTAAATCAGATAAAACCTTCCAATTTACTTTGGACAAAAACGGCCATTGCAGAGAGTAAAGGCGTTTCTCTTGGAGAGATGAAAGCGGCTGCGCAACACTATTTAAAACGAATTAGCTACGCCAACACAGACCTTGAAGCACAAAATAAAGCCGCAGAAGCAGTGACACAAGCAACAACGCTTTATGATGTGAATAAAGCTATTTTAGGTGGCGATTATGGCCAAGGGATTTCAAATACCTATGATGCTGAATTAGAAAACGGCCTGTTAGCCATTGACTTAACCACTTTATATCGTGCGTTGGATCAAGCAGTTACAGCCATTGAAAAGGCAGAAAGCTATACACCAGAAACGATTCAAGCACTACAAACAACAAAAGAGACAGTCGCAACAGAACTTGCGGGAAAAACGTATACAGCCGCGCAAGTGACTACTTGGCAAACGGAGGTCCAAACAGCTTTGGATAATTTAAAAGAGAAACAAACACAACCTTTAAAAAGTGTCTTCTCCATTGATGCGGGAAGAAAATATTTTTCCGTGGAACAACTGGAAGAATTAGTGGCCAAAGCCAGTCAAAATGGGTACACAGATGTCCAATTAATTTTAGGAAATGATGGCTTACGGTTTATCTTGGATGATATGTCGGTCAATGTGAATGGTAAAAAATACAACCACAACCGGGTTTCAAAAGCAATCCAACGAGGCAACAACGCATATTACAATGATCCTAATGGCAACGCGTTAACACAAAAAGAAATGGATCGGTTGTTGGCTTTTGCGAAAGCGCGCAACATCAACATCATTCCCGTGATTAACAGTCCAGGACATATGGATGCCTTGTTAGTGGCCATGGAAAAACTAGCGATTAAAAATCCCGCTTTTGATGGCTCAAAACGAACAGTAGATTTAGGGAACCAAAAGGCAGTGAATTTCACAAAGGCGATTATCAGTAAGTACGTGGCTTATTTTTCCGCGCATAGTGAAATTTTCAATTTTGGCGGCGATGAGTATGCAAATGATGTCGATACAGGCGGTTGGGCGAAACTGCAATCTTCTGGGCGCTACAAAGATTTTGTCGCTTATGCGAATGATTTAGCTAAAATAATTAAAGATGCGGGCATGCAGCCAATGAGCTTCAATGATGGCATTTATTACAACAGCGACGATTCTTTCGGTACATTTGACCCAGAGATTATTATTTCTTATTGGACAGCCGGTTGGAGCGGATATGACGTAGCCAAACCTGAGTACTTTGTTCAAAAAGGACACAAAATTTTTAATACCAATGATGCGTGGTATTGGGTAGCTGGCAATGTTGATTCTGGCATTTATCAATATGATGATGCTTTAGCAAATATGTCGAAAAAAGCATTTACAGATGTGCCAGCAGGTAGCCCAAATCTTCCAATTATTGGAAGTATTCAATGTGTTTGGTATGATGACCCTCGTCGTGACTATGATTTTGAACGAATTTATACGCTAATGGATACGTTCTCGGAAAATTATCGTGAGTATATGGTGGTTAAATAAAACTAGTTAAAGCTAACGAGTTATCTATAAAGACTGGCACGAATCAAGCTTGATTCGTGCCAGTCTTCTTTAACTGAAGAAGATTTGTTTGCGGGCCAACAATCAATTTAGGAATGCCTTATTGAAATGTTCCTGTTCTTATTGTAGACTGAAAGAAGTGGTGGTGGAAAGCTATCACCATTAATAGAAAAGCAGGAAAATAAAAAGGATCTTGTTGGAAGTTTAATGCTTAAAAATGTAAGCGGAATCATTTTTGTTGGAATGCTAAAAAAGGGAGTAGAGTTATGAGTAATGAAAATATCGTCTTAGCAAGAAATACAGAGCGTGCACCAAAGCATCCTCTCGCAGCCCAAACAGTCGCATTTTCCCACTATAATCATTTGTCAGCACAGTTACCTATTGAGCCAACCTCTGGACAATTGGTAGAAGGTGGCATTCGGTCCCAAGCGACACAATGCTTGAAAAATATCCAAGCGGTTGTTGAAAGTATCAACCATGTGATGAGTGACATTGTCAGAATGACCATTTTTGTCAAAGATATGCGGGATGCTGCCGCAGTTGAGGAGGTCTATGTGGCCTTTTTTACCCATTATTATCCAGCTAAAACAGTGGTCGCCGTCACAGATTTGCCGTTAGGCGCTTCCGTTCAAATGGAGGCACTTGTTTCAAATGGGGAAGGAACTATCCCTAATGCGCCTCAAGCTGGGGATTTAATTAAATTAACAAATCAGACTGTTCAGGCACCAATTGATGCTCTAGCCAGTCAAACGGTCGCGTTTTCTCACTATAACAATCTGTCTGCACAATTGCCTATAGATCCTCAAACGGGCAGAGTTGTGGCTGGCTGTGTTAAAACGCAAACAAAGCAATGTTTGAAAAACATAAAAGCCATTTTAACCAGTATTGATGTGCCTTTTGATGATATTGTGAAGATCAACATTTATTTAAAAGATTTATCTAAGCTGGAAGCTGTCAATCAAGTATATGCCGCTTTTTTCCCAGATTCAGGAATTGCGCGCACGGTCAATTATATGCCAGCACGAACAGTGATTGCTGTTGCTGATTTACCAATGGGCGCGGCGGTGCAAGTAGAAGCGGTGGTTTCTCATGGGGATGGTACGCCACCACAAGCGATTGAAGATCGACATGGATTAATTATTGAAGCAAATAATACAGAGCACGCACCGAAGTGTCCATTTTCGACACAAACTGTTGCTTTTTCTCATTACAACCATCTATCAGCTCAGCTACCATTGGACCCTAAAACAAATGCGTTAGTCGCTGGCGGAATCAAGGAACAAACGACGCAATGTTTAGAAAATATTAAAGCGATTATTGAAAGTGTGGATCACAGCTTAGCTGATCTGGTGAAAGTGAACATTTTTGTGAAAGAGATTGAAGAGCTGGCGGCAGTAGATGACGTCTACCAAACGTACTTCCCTGAAGGCACGCCTGCAAGAAGAGTGATTGGTGTGACGGATTTACCAAAAGGTGCTCAGATTCAAATCGAAGCGATTGCTGGGAACGCAGAAGGTACGCCACCAATTGGTTAAACAGTAGAAGAAACAAACGTCAGCTGGCTTCTGAAGCCAGCTGACGTTTTTAGTATTTAGATAAATCAGTAAAGTAAGCTAGTTGCCATTTTTGTGTTTTTTTGGCGGTTTGATTAAGGTTTTGGCACCAAGAAGGATAAAAACGGGCCGCCATTTTGCCTTTTTGTTGATTCGTTTTGAGAATTTTTTGTTGGATTAAACATTCTTTCGGCAGAAGAAAGAGACCTTGCTTTTCTTGATCAGCAATGACAATTGCTAACATTTCAGGGGCTTCCGTTGCATCAAAGGCTTCGTTCTGATTTTGTTGATTTTTTTCCCAGAAGGCTGCAAAATAGCCTTCTTTTTTCGGCGTTTTTTTGGCTAAGCGACTGCGGATAAGCTGTTGCGATTCATTAACTTGGCATAAAAAGCCTTCATATTCGGCATTTTGTTTTTCTTCGGAAAGCAGGGTAATCGTGCCCACTGCTTTTTCAAGTATTGGCAATGAATTCATAGGGAATGTCCTTTCTTTTCGTTTAATGTCGGTAAGAGTTCTTGGATAATGGTTAATCCTTTCGCCAATACCTCAAGCTGATTGGAGGCCAAGGAAATTCGTAAAAAAGCATCTGGCTGATTTTGCACAGTAAAGCGGCTCGAGTGAAAAAGACGTACCCCATTTTGGAGAAATTCTTGTTCAATTTGTGGCGCCGTTTTTTCGGTAGAAAGGGGAATAGTTCGGTAGTACGGCAAGGGATTGCTAGGTCTAGCTAACCCAAAAATGGTATCAAATAAGTCATTGGCTTGTTTTGTTAAAGCCAATTTTTCTATCACTAATTCTTTTGCAACTGGTGAGCGTAAGACTTGGGTGACAATTTCAGCATCAAAGCCAGAAGTTTTAACGTTAATATTAAAAATCGCACGCTCTATTTCTTGGCGAAGAAGCGGAGGGAAAACAAGGTACGCAATGCGTAAGCCTGTACAGACAAATTTTGTCATCCCCGCTAAGTAAATCGTTTGTTGAGGTAAGAGTTCTTGAAACGTTGGTAAAACTGCTTGCTGTGCATAAGTTGTTAAAAAAGAATGAATGTCATCTTCAATTACCCATAAGTGTTCTTGCTGAATGATTTCAGCTAAAGTCATTCGGCGGGCGCTAGACATTTGGAAACCAATCGGGTTATTACATGCGGGCATTAAGAAAATACCATGTATTTTTTTCTTTTTGCATTCTTGCAGTAAATGCTCTGGGTCCATCCCCTCGGAATCATAGCCAATCGGGACGATTTCTAAATGATAAAGCTGGGCGAGTTCAATAAAATTTGAATACGTGTATCGATCTACGGCAATCCGCTGACCTGGAGAAAAAGCGGCGGCTAACGTCACGGCCAGTCCATTCTGGACACCAGATACAATGGCAACTTCTTCGGCATTGGTCCGAACGCCTTGTGTCTGAAGCCATTCGGCAGCGGTTGCTCGTTGAAAGTGCGTACCTAAAGGATCGCGATAATTTAGCAAACTGTTAAGGGCCGCATTTTTACTAACGGATTCAATAAAAGGTAAAATCCGCTGATTACACATATCAAAGGAACTAACCAGCCCTAAATCAATTAGATGGTCCGCTACTTGGTTGGTAGAGATTGTAATTGAGTGAAACGCGTTGGGAGAAACGAAAGTGCCGCTACCGATGTTGGTATAAAGTAAGCCTTTTTCCATAGCGTGTTTATAGGCTTGACCAATCGTCGTGAAATTCAGATCCAAGTAATCAGCTAATTCTCTTTGCGAAGGCAATTTCACATTTTTTTGAAGTGCACCAGATAAGATATCCGCTTCTAATTGTTGAACCAATGATTGGTAATAAGGTCTTGTTAAACGTTCTTTAACAGGGCGCCATGACAACGCATAGTTCTCATAGGAATTAATCGGCATGAGGGGAACTTCCTTTCTATAAAATTGTATTCCATACAATTATAACATTGAGTGTATTGTTTGTCTGGTTTATGATAGCGCAAAGGGAGGAATTCAGATGGACATTATTTCTTATGAGAGGGTCATTCAACAATTGTCGTTTTCCGAAGCAATTCAAGTGATGAAACGTTGCTTTGCAGAGTTGCAAAAAGGAAAAATTTCGCAAAGTGAGCGCCATGTAGAGGTTTTACCAGATGGGGAAAATCAGAATCTTTTTGCATTAATGCCTGCTTACTTAGGAAAAAATCGCTTTTTTGGGGCAAAAATCATTACAGCTTTTCCAGAAAATCCACAAAAAAATTTGGCCTCACATCTTGGTCAAATTTTATTGTTTGATAGTTCTACTGGAAGACCAGTTGCGATGATGGACGCCAATGCGATTACGTGGCTTCGCACAGCAGCTGTTTCTGCTTTGGCAACCGATTATTTAGCAGCTCCAAAGGCAAAAAGTATCGCTTTGATTGGTGCAGGTCAACAAGCTTCGTCTCATCTCGCAGCGCTACAAAGCGTTCGGGCGATTGAAAAGGTTTTTATATATGACCGCACAGCAGAACGCGCACGAAAATTAATCGCTAAGCAACAGCACAATTACCCCGAATGTACCTTTATTGGTTGTTCTTCTGTCCAAGAAGCCGTCCAGGAAGCGGAAATTATCTGTACACTAACTTCCAGTCAGGACGCATTTTTAGAAGAAAAAGACGTTTTGCCGAATGCCCATATCAATGCGATTGGCACATTCACGCCGACTTCCAGAGAATTAACAAGCGACCTTGTTAAAAACAGTCAAGTGTTTGTAGATGAGTACGCGGCTGCATTAAAAGAAAGCGGGGATCTTCTAATTCCGATTTCAGAAGGTGCCTTTTCAGCTGAAAAAATTGTAGGTTCTCTCGGCGAATTAGTGACTGGCAAAGTTAAACTAAAGGCGGAGCAGAAAGGCCGCACGATTTTTGATGCGGTTGGCTTAGCAGTTGAGGATTTGTGTTGCGCGGAATACATTTATCAAAAAATACAAGGAGAGAATTAAAATGAGTTATCCCTATTATATTGTCGATGCTTTCGCGGAGGAAGTTTTTAAAGGCAATCCCGCCGCTGTTTATGTTTTGGAAAAATGGTTGCCAGAAGCGGTGATGCAAAACATTGCGATTGAAAATAATTTGTCAGAGACTGCTTTTACAGTCAAAGAGGGACAAAGTTACGCCCTGCGCTGGTTTACGCCGGAACGAGAAATCGATCTCTGCGGGCATGCTACATTAGCGACGGCTTTTGTGTTATTTAACTATTATTCCGTTGCGGAAGAAACGCTTCATTTTACTAGTCAAAGTGGACCGCTCGCAGTGACCAAAAAAGAGGAATACTATTATCTAGATTTTCCTTATATCCTACCGGAAAGGATTCCAATTTTGCCAGAGTATGAAGACGCTTTAGGCACGAAAATTTATGAAGCTTATTTGGGTCGCGATTTATTTTTTGTCTTAAAAGATGAAGAGACAGTGGCAAAAATCACACCAGATTTTTCTGCATTAAAAGCATTGGATTTAGGAGTAGGAGTCATTGTAACGGCATCAGGAGACTCGGTGGATTTTGTTTCACGGACTTTTTTCCCGAAACTAAGAATTAACGAAGATCCAGTTTGTGGTTCTGCGCACGCCAGTTTAATTCCTTATTGGGGAAAACGGCTCAATCAAACGACCCTTTCGGCCTATCAAGTGTCCTCAAGAGGCGGCTTTTTAACTTGTGAAGTGAAAGAAGATCGAGTCATTATTGGTGGTACTGCTAAACTATTTGCAAAAGGGGAAGCTTACTTACCTGTATAAAAGTACACCGACCGCTAGCAATTCGTCGTTAGCGGTCGGTGTACTTTTTAAATAGAATAGTTGCGAGAAACAAAGGGAACTTCTTCACCATTTTCGAGCTGATTTAGATACAAAGCTAACATGAAAAAGTAACCTGAGAGTAAGTTGACTACATCATACAGCTGCGGATCAATTTTTTTACCACCATAGTCCATGCGATAAAGTAAACGAACAATATCTTTGGCTTTGGCTCTTAAAATGTGTGCATAAGAGGAACAGATTGTGCCCATCGGTAAAACAAAAGGACGATTTTCTTCGTATGTCAGTTCATTCATAGCATTGACACGTTCCAAAAGCCAGGCTATTTCTTCCTCTGTGACTGTTAATTTTGTTCGGGTCGTTGGATTGACATGGTAGATTAACTCGCAAATTTTGGCTAGTTCTTCTGTTAGTGCAGGCTGTTCAGGGACGTCTAATTGTTGCACATATCCTCGTAGAAGACCTGTCATCGAGGCCAATTCATCAGTCATTAATTCAAAATCACATCGTAAATCTTCTGGTTTAGAAGATAGATACGGGTACGCTTCATACGGACTGCGGTACATTTTTTCCATTCAATTTCCCTACTTTCTAAAAATAAAAAGCGCTCAAAAAGAATGCACGAAAGCCAATCTTTTTGAGCGCCGTTGCTCGACTGTTCACAGTACACCATTGTACTTGCTAAGGTAATCATAGCCAAGAGTGAAGGGAGAGTCAAGGGGGGAATGAAGGTTTACAGTGCAGAACAAACCACCCGTTCACATGGGTGGTTTTTCAATGTATGTTTGATTGTTCCCGTTCAATATATGTTGCTTCGTAGAAACGTTGTTAAATAAACAATTTTCCAACTTACATACCAAATTGGTAGGGAAATGGTAGGGTTAGTTTTTAACTATTTGATTTCCATTAAATTATGCAATGTTTGATTTAGTTGCGTAGAAAAATTGGATATTTTCTGTCATTTGTTGTGCAAGGGTTTCGTCGTTTCGACTCCATAAATGAGCGTAATATTTCAAAGTAATCTCCGAGATAGAGTGTCCTAATCGTTGGGAAACAACTAAAATATCTGCATTAAATTCATTAACAAGATAATTGACATTTGAATGTTGTAATCCTTTTCCCTTAATGACTTGTACTTTAGCTAGTTTGGCATAACGTTCAATAATTCGTTAAACGGTTGAGCGAAAGAGTGGTAAGTCGGTATAACTAAGAATAAATTGCTCTACACCATGTTCTTTTTAGGTTAAAAATAGTTAGTTGACTTTTAAGATTGCTTTTTGTAGCTAGCGGTTACTATCCTAGAAATAGGTGCGTATTTGCTGCTTAACTTAATTTTATTTATGATTGATTTTTTCTTATTATATTTGAAAAAATTAATACAACAACTGGTACAACAAGCTTATTTAATTTCAGAGGTGAAGTTTAATGGATGAACAACAAAGAAAGATAATTGAAGAGCTAAAACAAATGTGATATAGGACAAACGAGGCAATAGAAGAATTGACTGAAATTGTCAAAAAAATATCAGAGACCTCTTTTTTACGTGCAATGTCAGAAGTGGATTTTGATAAAGAGATTGGATTTGTCGGCAAAGCTAAAACTAAAAGATAAAAGACAGGCGGTAGAGGAAGACCGTTAACTTTATATAATCATGCAGCAGTTGAAGCAGTACGAACTTTAGTACTTTCTGATACGCATAAAAAGATTCAAGAAGAACCTGTTGATTTTTTTGTGAATGATGAATGGAAGAAAGAAATAATGGTGTGGGGATCGCTGATATTACTGAATATGTAAATGAACTTGTAAATAGAGTTGTGATTAGAAACTATTATAGTTTAGCAGGCCAAAATAAATTGTTAGTTCATAGAAACCAGAAGTTAGAGCGGACTAAAGAAAGACTCATTGCGGAATCAAGTGCGATAGAAGCGAGAGCAGGCGAGCTGCAGCAGATGGCAGATTTTATTAAGCAGCATAGCAAAAGTATAGATAAATTGCTAATCAATCGGACAGCTGCTTATTTTGAGCAGTTGGTAATTTTGTGAAAAAATATTAGTTATGATATCTTGAAATCCAACATAAAGATTTCAAGATATCGTGTTGTTACTTTTCAAGATATTAATTTCTAATAATTCGTTCGAGAATTTCTTCAAGTTGATATGAGGATAATTGTTTATTTCTAAATTTATCAAACGTACTAATTAAATCAGATGTATTAATTATTGTTTTGTTTGGTTCTCGTATATTTATGTATCTCAATATTGAAACTCGTATTTCATGTTTTTTAGTTATACGCAACAATTTATATTTATATTCATTTATAGTTTGACCGTCAAATATATCGTTAAAAAATTTTGTTCCTAAAGTGATTTCATTTGGAGTGTTAACTATAACTGGCATAAAACCATCTTCTTTTTCATATGAATTCGGTTTCAAATTAGGTAGAATAATACGCCATTCTTTTTCTGGAGACCATTCAATATCCTTATAAAGAGCAGACAATAAAACTGCAATTTCAATATTTTCATCGGTTACAGGGTCTACTAGTTCTGTTACACTAATTGGAGTTGTACCGTAGGCAACAGGATAAATAAAATCGAAAGACCTCATTTTAGTAGAATATTCGAGGCAAACACCAGCATTATTTCCATAATGACCCCACATATAGCTACTATCAGCATTTTCAGTAAAACAACAAATCATCAATTCTTTTTGCGCAAAAGTTTTGCTTACTACTATTTGATTTTCCATAGATTCAATAAAATTGTTTTTCGAAATCGGCCATACTTGATTAACTTTTTGAGCTAATAAAACTCTCTCATTATACTGTTCTATAATAGTGTCTTTTGTGTTAGTAATCATTAGTGAATCAAAACTATCATTAAAATGGATTGGAGAAACTGCTGTGACCTGATTTTTTTCTAAATTCTCCAGCAAATATGGTGTCACTCTTGAGTATCTATATAGTTTTTCGGGATGTTTTTAGTCATATTAGCTTCAATACCTCTTGCTAGATACTCATTTTGAAGTCGTAATAGTAATTCTGAACTTCGTTCTTTTAAGATCATATTTAATCTCCTTTTTTTAATAGTTGTTATTGAATAAGTAGTTTGAATTAAATATAACGTTCTATCTCTAACTCAGTCATATGTGAAATAAATTCATTCATATCTCTGTACACAAAGTATTCTCCTTGTTTGGCCCCACAATGCTGACACACATTCATACAATATACTTCTTTTCTTGTGTTACTATATTCATTTTTTACAGTGGAAAACAGATTCATCATTTTTTTATCCAAGTGTTTGATATCCCCTAATAAATTAATGGGGTAGAATTCTATTGTAGAATCTTGCATATGATATTTTAAAAGTTCTAAACTCTGTTCTTTGAATAATCTACTCTTATCCCAAGGAAAAAGTAAACTATCTCCAGATTCAAATAAACAATATGTGAAAATAGGGGTTTGTTTTTTGCATCTGTAACACTTTTTTCATAAGTGTAAACGGGAATGTTTTTATTAGAACTGAGATTCTGAATTATATTATTACTATCATTAGTGTTTCCAAAATTATTTTTAGATTCAGTATTAGTTGAACCATTTTTGAAAATAGAAATAGAAGATTTGCTGTAGGAAATTATGTCTCCATCTTTAGAAAATTTTAAATTTATGTTACCTGTGGATTCATTTAGTAAAAAACTGTATAATTCTACTTTCTCTTGTGTATTATTATCAATGAAATCTAGAGAAAATTTGTTATAAGAATAGATTTTTTTGCCTTTTGAGAATTGAACATCAATTTTTCCTGTAGATTCATTCATTTTCATCGAATAGATATCTAATAGCTTTTTCATAAATTATCCTCCTTTTTAGCTCATTACATACATATCTTTTAAAGGTCATATATTTTGTTTTTTTCATATTCTATTAAAGAATATTGATTAGAATCAGCTATTCTCTTTACGTGCTTTACTAAATCCCTGAAGTCCGTAATTCCATCCACTGCATACTTCAATTTGTTAATAGCACTAGAAGGTATTCCCATGTCTAGTAAGATAGATAAAGTACTATTCATTCCTTCGTTTTCTAGTTGAGAAGCAGCATAAGTATAATCACCAACGTTAATTACTCCCATTTGTTTGCACACTTCTTTTTGTAGACTGTCTACAACACCTATCCATTTCGGTACTTTATAAGAAATCCAGTGTCTTTGTTCACGAAAATAATTAGTGACAGCCTGATCTAAAACTCTTTGATTAGTCCATTTGGGATTATTATCTTTTAAATATTTGAACTCATTATTTAAAGATTCTGATGTGGATTTACTTATTAGGCTATTATAAGCTACTACAGGAAGTTTATTTCTAGTCATAGGTCTTGTAGTTTCAGTGTCTTTTAACAAATTGTCCCAACAAATGTTAAGAATATAAGCTAGTGCTTCGTATTTTGGAATGCCACTCCATAATACTAATTCTGGTTTTTCTTTCAAAGTTATTTTAATATTCTCGATTATCTTCTTTTGACCAGATACAGACACAGCATTCTTTTTGATCACTTTGAGTAAATCATCATCATAATTCATCAATTCTTCAAATCTAGAAATATGTTCACTTTTAACTTCTTTTTTTTCAAAGTTGATTAATATTTCATCAGAAATTTTTTCTTGATCAAAGAAAGGAATATCTAACTCCATTTTCTCTTTTTCCGGAATTGGATGGAAGACATATACATAGCCTGTAAAGTGCTCTAATAGTCTACCGGCTCTTCCACGAATATTTGAGAAATCAAAGTAGTCTATTCTATTTGGCCCCTTCTTTTCATCAAAAATAAAGACATTTTTTGCACTTGTATTTACTCCTTCAATAATTGTAGATGTACAAAATAGTACTTGTAATAAACCTTTATTAAAGTAATCTATTATTGAATGAGTCAAATGTTTTGGTATTGTTCCAGAATGAACACCAATTTTTTGTTGGATTAGTTTATTAAAACTCCAATTAGAGTTTATGTTTTCTTGTATCCATTCATTAATGGGTAATTGCTGTTCTTTTGCTAAAAGATTATTAGTGCTTAAATACTCTAAGTATTCTTTAGCCACTTTTAGCGCTCTATCTGGAGATGAAAGATATACTATAGATTGTTCCTTTTCTTTTTCTGAAAGCATTTTGAAAAGTTTGAGTTTCCTTTCTTTTTCCATAGATCTTGGTTTATCAGTTTGAAAATCTATATTTATCATTTCCACTTTAGTATCAACTAGAGTGTAATCAGTTTTTATAAATTTGGCATTGTAGTGATTTTCGAAGCCTTGAGATATTTCATCTATATTTGGACCTAAAAAATAGAAAATAGTTTTATTGTTATCCAGTATTTTTTTAAGCGCTATATTTAAAACATCAGATCGTTCATCATCTCGCGAGGAACTAACTTTGTAAAATTCGTCTAAAATGCAGTAATCCACAATAGGGAAGTTAGGATATTCTAAAATACGTTCGGCTGTCAAAATAAATATATTTTTTTCTTCCATTTTCTGTGAAGTATTCACGACTATATTGTAATTGTACTCCTGATAAGGTTTAAGTTTTATTCTTGTTTCATTAATTAATGCCAGAGTGGGTTGAATAATGAGGATATTTTTAAATTTTCTGCTAGCCACAATTTCTTGTATTAATAAACTTTTTCCAAAACTGGTGGGAGCGCTTACTACAATATTTTCTTTTTTCTCAATTAAAGTAGAAAGATATTTTTGTTCCTTATGAAATACTACATTATCTAAATAATTTGAAGAATGGAAAGCTTTTCTAATTTCAGAAGTCGTATCCATAGTTGAGTTACTAATTAGATATGGATAAAATCCGGCTGACTCTACAATGTCCATCCATATTTCTTTGGTGGAAGAATCGATGTTTTCCCAAATCTCTAATATATGAATTATAATTTTTCTTGCAATGTCCTTTTTGTTACTTAAAGACAAGTTAGATGTAAATTTAGCTAGAGAAAAACTATCTTCAAAACTTAATTCTTTTACAGAGTAAATGTCTACTTTATTCCAATCCATATAATCAAATCCTTCCTACACCTAAGCTTTGTATGGTTTTGAGTTTTTTGTGTAACATTGATACTAATTTTTTTTTGCTCTCCAATGGCATTAGTATTACTATAATATTCATTTTTTTGCTCCAAGGGTGGTGGGAGCTTTTATTTAGAAATCGCTCATGTAACATACTAATTTCTTCCATGTACTTTGTTTCAAAGGTATCAAAATCATTCTCAAAGCTATCAAAAAAATCTGTTTCATATGCACAAAATAGTGGAATAGTTATATTATCCAGTTTTTCCGATATGCTTGTATACTGATTTAATAGTGAGACCCAGTATTCTGTATCATGACCGTGGTTATCTATAATAGTTTTTGAGTCTTTCAATCTTTTTGATATTACATTAAATTCACTATGAAAGTAATCTATATTAAAATGTTCATATAAATCTTCTACTAATGCATCTACACCGCTTTTTCCATTCGTATACAATTTTGATTCACCTAACCAGAGCGTATTAGTTTTTGGCTGAATATGAATAGAATCAAAGCCGTGTACAGCATGTCCGTAGGAATCTTTAAAATATATTTTTGCTATTAATGGAAATGTTTCAAAATAGTATTTTAATACCGAATGTAAAATTAGTTCTCCAAATTCTCCACGTCTAAGATACTTATCAGATATATTATCTTCTAGACATTCACCAGTTTCATAAATCTGTGAAACTTTTTGATAGCAATCAATTTTATAGATAGAGTTAGCAGCATCAATTAAAGTATCTAAAAGTTTTTCTTGAGGAATACTGTCTCCCTCATAGAATCCCAATGCGAAATTTGGTATTTCTTGAGTGAGTAAATGTACAAATTCTGCAAGTCTTTGACCTAGATTTCCTTCAGAATCTAAATCAAAATCTATAAAATAAGAATATAAATTAGATTCAGATATTTTACACTTTAATACTTTTTTTATTTCAATTGATCTAGACATTATCTAACCTCACTATATTTGTGTATTTTTAATTGCTTTGATTAAATCGGTGTTTTTTTCTTAATGTTATGAATATTTCTATAAAAACAGGGATTTGGTGATTGATTTGATAATAGGATCGAACTTTATGGACCAAAGACCACTATTTTTCATATTTATTCATTCCAATAATACATACAATATCATTTTAACAGAAAAATCAGATAAATTGTCGTATTTTTATTAGATATTAAAAATAATGTGAGTCTATATCCTATAAGATATAGGTGCAAGCTGGGCTTGCCAAAAGAGGAAGCGAATAAAAAAGAAAAGGAATGATGAGTAATGGCAGTAATAACAGAAGAAACTCTAAAAAAGCAGCTAACAGCTCCTAATATGTTTAACGATCGAGTAAGAACAACAAACTTTAATGAATTAAGAACCCAAGAGCTAATTGAACTTTTATTCAATTTAAAACCTTCAAAAGCAGCTGAATTATTAGAAAGTATAGATACTTTGACAGATTTAAAAAGTGTTCTTACTAAGTTTTCACCAAATATGGAATTCCAATTCAAAGCAAACTTTGAATTATCAAAACGCATGTTGCAATTTGATGTGAAAAAGGAGAAGATAACAAGTTCATATGGACCTGTTCAACACTTAATTCAAGAAATACGTGATTTAGAACAAGAGCATTTCATTCTCCTAACGTTGAATACTAAGAATTAAATATCAGGAAACGGACATTATTTATTGGAACTTTAAATCAAAGTATTGCATACCTTGGGGATATTTTTCGGGAAGCAATAAGGGATAATGTTGCACAAATTATCATTGCACATAACCACCCCACAAAAACCTCTATGAGGTTTTCTTCGGTCTTGCCCTTCACTCCATTTCGGGTGCTCTTGTGTTGTATTTCATTGTCTATCGACAAGTGAAATACTAACAAAAAGCGGAACAGCATATATGCTGTTCTGCAAAAGAAATTGAATTTTTAGATAACAATAAAATAGAATTGATTACATTTTCATGGAACAAATACAACGTAATTACACACAAAAGAATGATTGAAAACGATTGTAAAATCTATGTTTAATTTGTAGAATACAAGAAAGATATTAGATATAAAATAATGTGAAGCATAAGTTGATTAGCAACTGCTTACTGTTGCTAATGCTGTGATAAATCATAGTTAAAAAAGTGAATACACAAACAAAAAGAAAGTAGTGATAAAAATGAAACAACTTATTTCTTTATTAAATGATTCTTATGGTGGACGTAAATCTCAAAAAAGATTTTTATCAGTCCTTAACACTTGTCTAACTATAACGCTAATTCAATTTATTAATTTTCTATTTTGCTCACCACGAATTCAACCAATACCCTTCAAATTCTATTCAAGCTATTCATTTTGTACTTCTCATTTTCATTCTTACTTGGTTCCTTGCAATTAGACCATTACGAGGTGTAAAAAGAGCTCAATGGAATTTTCTAGTAATCACATCACGTTGGAAAATAGGACTACTTACACTTAAAGTAGAACAAAAATTTAAGGAGGTAATTCAATGATTCTAGATACGAACAAACCCCAAGTTAATGACATCTTTTGGATTAATAATGGTGATAACACTGTTCATGTAGTTGCAAAAGAGAATGCCTTATTTGCAGTGATCTATTCTGGTAATATATTCATTCATCAATTGCAGCATGTCTTTTTCTAAGCGCTGAAAAAAGCTATGCTGAACAAGGATTCAAAATTTGGATACCAGATACGGTTTTCACAAGTGATGAACTATTATCTTAAAAAGACAACAACGAGGATTGGTAAACTAGAATGCAACGAAAAAAAGAATAGTTTAGATATTAACGCTAAAAAGTAGCTGCTATCTTTAGCAGCTACTTTCAGATTGAAGACAAACTAATTACTCATAAAGAGTGATTGGTTTGTTTTTTTGTATCTCGTTACTATTTTTGATAAAAATCTAAAAATAGATAAAAAAATAGAGCCCTCTAGGTCTCTTAATTTAAGCATTTTTGTTAATTTTTTAATGTTGAGGCATGCGAAAGTGAGCCCAATTTTCATGTGCATTTTTTCTTTCCCAATTAAATTAGTATAGCGCAATCCATGAAATTCTTTTGCCGTTCCAAATAATCGCTCAATTGTTTGTTTCCGATTATTGTATATAACTTTCATTCCAAGAGAATGACGTATATCTTCGCAACGTTCCATATCGTTTTCCCATAAATGTCGTTGAATTAATTTTCTCTTTTCTTTTGACTCAGTACAGTAAGCAATCAAAGGGCATCGACTACAGTCAACAGTATCACTTTTATATTCACGATATCCATCTCTATTAGTTGTTGTATAGCTTAAAATTTTCATATTAGGACAGATATATTGATCGTAATATTCATCATAAACATAATCATATTTTTGATAAAATTCTTTTTTGGTCATAGGTCTTTTATATGGAAAAATAGGTGTTAAATTATTTTGAAATAATAAATGAGCTATACCTGGTGTTTTGTATCCAGCGTCCATTACTAATTTATCTAAGGTAAAGAGGCTTTGTAATTTATTATAGATATCAATGAATGTTCGACTATCGTGCTGATTACCAGGATGAGTTGTGTATCCTAAAATCCAACCATTCTTGTCACATGCCACTTGTGTGGCATAAGCAAAAACCTGCTTATGTTCTCCTTTATGGAACCAACCACTCTCATCATCTGTTTTACTAATCTTTTTATTTTTTACTTGAATTTCACTTTCCTTTCTTCTTTTTAAGGGCTTTTTTAATCTTGTTTCTCTATCTATTTCAACTTCTTTTTGTAATGATTCTACATAAAAAAGAGTTTCTTCAGTAACTTCTTTACTTTCATATTTTTTATTATTGGCATGAGCCTTTATATGAGTACCATCAATAAATATTTCAGAGTTATCCACTAATTTAGCTTCAATGCACTGTTCTAATATGCCGTAAAATATTTGTTCAAAGATATCTGTACCACGAAATCTTCTAGAATAATTTTTGCCGAAGGTTGAGAAATGAGGAACAGTATCTTGGATATCTAAACCTAAAAACCAACGGTAAGCCATATTAACCTCAACATCTTTAATAGTTTGCCTCATACTTTTTATGCCATAAAGATACTGAATCAATGGAAGTTTAATTAACAGAACAGGATCTATACTAGGACGACCGTTTGCCTCATCATATTTATCTTCAACTAATTTATAGATAAAATCAAAATCTACATATTTATCAATATCTCTCAATAGATGTTCCTTGGGAACTAAATCTTCTAGAGAATAAAAGCCAATTTGATCACGTTTACTCATATCTTGTTTTTTCAACATTGAAATCAACTCCTTTTTTCTATTTTACCAAGAAAAAAAGACGAAGTATCAAAAATCTGATACTTTGTCTACGTTCTGAAAGTAGCTGCTATCTTTAGCAGCTACTTTTTTATATATGCAAATCCGTTTATATTTGTTATTATGGGATTTGTAAAGAAAAAAAGAAAAGAGGTTTTTCGTCATGGTTAGGATTAATAAAAAGATAGTAGCTGCTGTTGGATTTAACCCGACAAAAAAAAGCCATCAGTTGAGTATTTTAGACATGTGTAAATATATTAAAAGAAATAAAATTACATTACCTTTATATCAAAGAGATTTGAGTTGGAATGTACAAAAATCAATGGCATTATTAAATTATCAATTATTCGGAAAAGCACCAGTTGCACCAATATCTATTAATCAGATGAGTACGGGGATAAATGCGGTTCCTCAAGTCTCTTTTATTAATAGGGAGCTTATTGATTCAAATCAAATTGAAGCAGATCATCAATCTGTAGTTGACGGACAACAGCGTTTGTCTACAAATTATAAAGCATATACAAATCATGAAGATTTTAGAAATATATTTCTAGATGTATCGGCTGCGAAATTCAAGATAGTAGACGGTAGTATAAAAGATTACCATGTTCCTGTTGGAGTAGTTTTAAATGAAGATGATGGAGTTTTACTGCGTCATCTCCAAGAAAAAGATCTTGTACAAGAGCTTTTCCCTATTTTAACGCAAGTTAGAAGCAAAATGATGAGTTATAATTATACAATTAATATTGCTGATAATTTGACAGAGGATGAACAAATTGAGTGGTTTGAAGTGCTAAACAACGCTGGAAGTAGAGTTTCGGCTTTACAAATGAGTTTTTCAAAGTTAAAACTCCACGATTTTGATATTTACTCGGACTATGTTGCTCCCTTTAAGGAAAAAATTCAAAAATTTGGATATGATGAATTATTTTCACCGTTTACAACAAATGTCTCTTATCCAGTTGCTTCTTTAAATCCTGCATTTGAAAAAGTTAAAAAAAATGGGCAACATAGTAATAACTACGCACCCATTCCGTCAGATACTAAGGAATCTCAGATAACTAAACTAACTGTTGACGATTTAAAAAAAGTTATTGAATTATCTTTAGGCGGTTTAGATAGAGCGTTATCTTTTATACAAAACAATGACTTGGAAGAATTTGTTGACAGAATGGATTATATTTTATATTTAGTTGGATATTTTATTTTTAATGATAACTTAGATATAAAGACTGAAGAGAATCTAGTTATGTGGATTGAAACAATTGATTTTAGCAATAAATCAAATGGGGAAAGACGGAATATTTTTGACAAATTAATTAATAACATCTTTGATGAAGATTAAAACGTTAGTTTTTATTTACTAAGGAGAAGATTTCGTGTTAGATTATGATAGCTATTTACAAAAAAACTCTATATCTTTTGAAGAATCATTGGAAATATACAATTTGATTTTTAAAATGCTGGAATGTAAGGATGACTATTTACACGAATTATAGAAAGAAATCATAGATTCTGCTTTAGTTTATTCGAATATGAGAATTAAATGGAATTACTTTTCTCGTGAGGAAAAACATGAAAAAGATACTTTAAGAACTAGCTATCACAATACCTTTATGATTAATTTAAAGGCATTTCATAAGTTAGGTGAACAACTAGAATTAGATACTAGTTGGAAGGGAAAACTAGGGTCATCAGAAGACAGGAAGCGATGGGGCGATTTTTCTGGATACCTCTTGTGTATTGAAAACATTAGAACAAGATAAAAAGATATTCACAGCCACGATACTATTAAAAGTAGGACTACTCGTCACTTGTTTTGATTCTCATTGGAATTGATTAGATTAGTTGCTTGACGTATTATTACGCAAAAAATGTTATTCTGATTTGGAAAATGAATATATAATTTTAGTGTGTAAGTAATGATAGATAAAATTTGTGATAGAATTGTGTAGACTATGTTTTAGGGAGAGTTCAAATTGAGTACAAGAGAACAAGCGATTTTATACTGGATATTAATCTTGATTTTTTTAAGTATTGTATTTGCGAGAAAAAATGGTATTTTAGATTCTTTAATGGATGTTGTTAAATATACATTTAAATTTCTTCTAAATCCCATTTCTATTGTGATTATAGGCTTCAATTTCCTTTATTTATGTATAGTCTACTATTTTGCATATAAAGAAAATTTAGAAATTTCACTCTGGTATATAAAAGATTATCTAATCATACTGTTTTTCTCTGTATATCCTATAGTTGCTTATTTAAAAAAATTAAATTTCAAACAACTATTTCATGAAAAGAAAGCAGAATTATTTAGTTTTGCTGCAATTCCATTGTTTATAAACTCGTCTTATACTTTTTCTGTTGTTTGGGAAATGATATTAGTGTTTGTTTTGACAATACTTTCTATCTTAGTAGCAATTGGAAATCAAAAAGAAGATACAAAAATAGTGGCTACATTCTTCAATTTTTTCTTAATAACAATCTCTTTGTTTATGATCTTTAGTTCTTTTTCTCAGTTTATTAAGAATATTAATGATGTTTTTACGTTGAATTTCTGGTTATCATTCGGTTTAGAACCATTAGTTTGGATAATCAATATACCAGTTATTTACTTAATTAGAGAAATGATTTTCATTGAAAAGAAAATAATATTTAGTGAATATAAAAATCGAGTATATCCTTATGTTAAATATTGTGCAAAGCTATTAGCAAGAAAAATTAAATTTCGTAAGTATGCACATCTAGATCATGATATATCAAACTATATTCAAGAAGCAAAAGAGCTCTCAGCAATTGGAGGGAATAGAATATATATTAAGCTGAATAAAAAAGAATTATCAAATGAAATATTAATAGCTATTGCTAGTGATGCAATTTTAGGAAGAAATAAGTTTACTAAAATAAATAATAAAAGAGAGAAATATCCTAATGTAGTTGAAATTAAAAATGCGAATAACGAATTGTGTGTATTCTGGCAAGATAACTTTGTAGACCCTAAATATAGAGTTGATGAAACTGAACGAGGAGGCACTGTTGAATTATTGGAAGGTATAAAATTAACCCGAACATAGTATAGAGGATTATGCCGTTAAAAATACAATACACAAAAACCCCCTGCCAAGTATCATCTTAGCAGGGGCTCTTTTGGCAGGGAACTATATCATTTTCAATGAAAATCAAGCATTTCATAAGTTGAAAAACGTTGATTTATCGGCATTCCCCATCCATATTATATTGGCTCTTTATTCCCACTCCACAGTTGCAGGTGGTTTTGAAGTAATATCGTACACGATACGGTTTACATGTGCAACTTCGTTCACGATGCGCACAGAGATTTTTTGTAAAACATCCCAAGGGATACGGGCAAAGTCAGCGGTCATGCCGTCGATAGAAGTCACAGCACGGATACCGACTGTGTAATCGTAGGTACGGCCATCGCCCATAACGCCTACTGAACGGATGCCAGGTAAGACAGTAAAGTACTGCCAAATGTCACGATCTAAGCCAGCTGCTGCGATTTCTTCACGTAGGATAGCATCTGAATCACGAACGATTTGTAATTTATCTTCTGTAATTTCACCAAGCACACGAATACCTAATCCTGGTCCTGGGAATGGTTGGCGCCAAACGATTGCATCAGGCATGCCAAGTTCAGTTCCTAAGGCACGAACTTCGTCTTTGAATAATGTATTTAAAGGTTCAATTAATTCAAATTGCATGTCTTCAGGAAGACCACCAACGTTGTGATGTGATTTAATTGTTTGCGCAGTTTCTGTACCAGATTCGATGACGTCTGTGTAAAGAGTTCCTTGTGCTAGGAATGAAACACCTTCTTCCCCAGCAAGTTTAGTTGCTTCGTCATCAAAAACATACACAAATTCGTTACCGATGATTTTACGTTTTTGTTCAGGGTCAGAAACGCCTGCTAATTTACTTAAGAAGCGTTCTTTCGCATCTACTTTAATAATGTTTAAGCCAAATTTACCGCCTAAACTTTCCATTACTTGTTCCGCTTCACCTTTACGTAATAATCCATGGTCAACGAAGATACAAGTTAATTGGTCGCCAATGGCTTTTTGTAAAAGCACGCCGACAACACTTGAGTCAACGCCACCTGATAAACCAAGTAAGACTTTTTTATCGCCTACTTGTTCACGGATTTTAGCGACTTCCATATCGATGAAGTTTTCCATGCTCCAGTCACCAGTACAGCCACACACATCAAAAGCAAAGTGACGTAATAAGTCGTTACCATATTCTGAATGACGAACTTCTGGGTGAAATTGTACGCCGTAGAATTTGCGGTTGGCATCTTCGATAGAAGCGATTGGACAATCATTGCTTGTCCCAACTTTTTCGAATCCAGGAGCGATTTCTGTTACTAAATCACCGTGGCTCATCCAAACGGTTTGTTTCGCAGGTGTTCCTTGGAATAATGTCGCATCACCAAGGATTTCTAATTCTGCTTTTCCGTATTCACGGTTTGCGGCAGGTTCTACTTTTCCACCTAAGTTATGAGTCATTAATTGCATACCGTAGCAGATGCCAAGAATGGGAATTCCTAACTCATAAATTTCTGGATCAATGCTAAAAGCATCTTTGTCATACACGCTGTTTGGTCCACCTGAGAAGATGATTCCTTTAGGCGCGATTTTGCGAATTTCTTCTGCCGTAGTTCGGTGGCTTAATAACTCAGAGAATACGCCAAATTCACGAATACGACGAGTAATCAATTGGTTAAACTGACTACCAAAGTCTAAAACAATAATTTTTTCGACAGATGTCAAATCGGCAACGTTAGTCACGTCTATTACCCCTTATCCATTTAAATTTATCTAAAGAAAAGGCGGTTAAAAAGTGGTCAGCACCAAGAATTAAGAAAGGATTTTCAAAAATTGTTTTACGATTTTTAGAAAATTTTGGCTTAATTCCGCAGGGGCTACTTTTAAACAGCCGAGAATCAGGCGGTTAAAAAGTGGTTCACTTTTGTTCCGTACTCTTCTTTGTCTAGCTATACTTATTAAAACATTTTACTCCTTGAAAGTCATGCATTCTGCTGAAAATTTTCAAGGATATTTCTACAAAAGATACAGGATATTTCTTAGCTCGTCAACCCTTAATATTTACGTAGATAGATTTGGTCAATCAAATGATTTTCCGTTTTATGCAAAATAATGTCCGCACGTCCGCGCGTTGGCAAGATATATTCCTCCAAGTTCGGTAAGTTCACGGTTTTCCAAACATTCCGTGCCATGGCGAAAGCATCTTCTCGTTTGCCAATTGCATATTGGTAATAATAATTATTAGGATCTAAGAAAGCCGTATCTAATAAGGCCCCAAAACGTTCTAGGTACCATTTTTCAATTAAGGCTGGATCGGCATCCACAAAAATAGAAAAATCAAAAAAATCACTCACATAAATTTGTTGATTGGCGGGTAACTGTAAGGTGTTAATGCCTTCAACAATCAGAATATCTGGTTGTTGAATCAACTCATATTCGCCTTCGATAACATCGTAGACACTGTGAGAATAGACGGGTGCTTTAATTTCGTCTTTGCCGCTTTTGACTTCGTTTAAGAAATTAATTAGCTTCTCCATGTCATAACTTTCAGGAAACCCTTTTCGGTCCATAATTCCCTGTTCTTCTAACACTTTATTGGGATACAAAAATCCATCCGTTGTAATGAGTTGAACGTTTCTTCGTTTAAACGTTCGGGCCAGAATTCTTTGCAAAAGACGAGCGGTGGTGCTTTTACCAACGGCGACACTGCCGGCAATTCCAATGATGAATGGTGGTACAGAGACATATTCATGTAGGAATAATCCTTTGCTAAGTGTTAGCGATTCAAATTCTTTCATGTACAAATGAATAAGATGCGTTAAGGGTACATAAATTTCTTGTACATCTTTTAGTGAAATTTGGTCGTTCACACTTTTAATGTTATCCAATTCTGCTTCGGTTAACGGTGCTTTGCCGTCATGATAAAACCCATGCCATTCTTCTCTGGAAATTGGGTAGTAATTCATTTTATCGTCCATTGTTCCTCCACCAAACCCTGTTCAATCTTTGTACATTTTACCATAATTTCACAAGGGAAACACAGGATTTTACAAAAGAATTCCCTTCTTCGCCAATTTATGATGAAAATGGTATCATGAAAAGAGAAAACTGTTAGAAAAGAGGGGAAAAGCCATGAGAAAAATTGTATTATTTGGTGATAGCATTACTGCTGGTTATTTAGACGAAGCCGTCTCACCTGTTCTTGTTGACTTAGTGAAACGGGATATTGCTGCGATGGGTCTAGAAGAAGTGGCTGTCATTAATGCTGGAATGCCTGGCGATACAACAGAAGATGGTTTAAAACGATTAAATAAAGAAGTGCTAATTGAGAAACCTGATGAGGTGGTGATTTTCTTTGGCGCCAATGATGCGTCACTGGATCGAAATATAACAGTAGCCACGTTTAGAGAAAACCTTGAAACAATGATTCACGAAATTGGTTCAGAAAAGGTGATTTTAATTACGCCACCATATGCGGATAGTGGCAGACGTCCAGAACGTCCACAAACGCGTATCAAGGAATTGGTCAAGGTTGCACAAGAAGTCGGAGCGGCACATAACTTGCCAGTTATTGATTTGTATAAAGCGATGACTGTTTATCCTGGAACGGATGAATTTTTACAAGCGGATGGTTTGCATTTTTCACAAGTGGGCTATGAATTATTAGGTGCCTTGATTGTTCGAGAAATAAAAGGTAGACTAAAACCAAAACAAGCATAGATAGGAAGAACAAAATGGCGAATCATTATTATACAGAAAATCCAGAATTAGCACATGATTTAGAAAGCTGGTCTTTTCCATTACGTGGTCGGACCTTTCAGTTTACGACCGATAGCGGGGTCTTCTCAAGAGGAACAGTGGATTATGGTTCTCGTGTGTTGATTGATGCCTTTGAATGGGAAAATTTACCAGCAGGCCGTTTGTTAGATGTTGGTTGTGGCTATGGACCAATTGGGTTGTCCTTAGCAGCGGCGACTGGTCGACTGGTGGAAATGGTGGATGTCAACCAACGGGCAGTTGGGCTAGCTCAAATGAACGCCCAACGTAACCAAATTACTACTGTGGATATTCATTCTTCCAATGTGTATGAAACCTTAAACGAAAAGACCTACGCGGCGATTGTTAGCAACCCGCCCATTCGTGCAGGTAAAAAAGTTGTCCATGGCATTTTAACAGGGGCTTTTCCGTTGTTGAAAGTTGGTGGCACACTAACGGTAGTTATTCAAAAGAAACAAGGTGCACCTAGTGCAGAAAAGAAAATGGCTGAAGTATTTGGCAATGTTGAAATTGTGACAAAAGACAAAGGCTATTATATTTTACGAAGTGTTAAAGAAGCAGAGTAAAAAAGAACCGCCACTTTAGTGGAGGTTCTTTTTTAGAATAGATATGCTTGATCAATTTTTTGGTTCAACAGTTTTTTTTCGTCTGGCGATAAAAAAGCACCTGCAAGCGCATTTTTAGTGAGTTGCTTCATTTCGTTATAACTTAATTGATACCAAGTGGCCAATTTCATGAATTCCTTCGTTAACGTAGTATCTGAAACAGTGCGATTATCGGTATTGATGCAGACGGCTAAGCCAGCCTCTATAAATTGTTGAAAAGGGTATTCAGCCAATGTTTTGACGGTGCCTGTTTGGAAGTTGCTAGTTGGACACATTTCTAAAAGAACCTTTTTTTCTTTTAAGAGCGCCAAGTATTCGGGTGTATCTTTCAAAGCAATACCGTGACCAATCCGAGTAGCACCTAAAGTGACAGCATCAGCGACGTTTTTGCCACAGCCGCATTCCCCAGCGTGGAGTGTTAATGGAATTGACAATTGGTTGGCTAAAGCTAATACGTCTTCAAATGTGTATGGAGGGAAATCGACTTCATTGCCAGCTAAATCAAAGCCGACAACGCCTGTCTCTCTGAAATCATGCGCTAAGTGAACGATTTTTTCTATGGCTTGTTGTTGGTCATGCCGCATGCCGCATAACAGTGCATTGCTTTTTACACCAAAATCTTCTTCGCCTTGTTTTAAGCCAGTTAAAACAGCGGTCACGATTTCAGGTAACCGTAAGCCTTTTTCTGTATGTTGCGAAGGCGCAAAACGCACCTCTATGTATGCCACGCCATCTTCGGCAGCTTGGCTAATCACGTCATACGCCGCTGCTTGCAAAGCTTCAGCTGTTTGTAGACAGGTTAGCACGAAGTCGAACCGAGTTAAATAATCATTCAAATCGGTGCATTTTTCAGGGGCAACCACTAACTCTTTCAAGGCTTGTTCGTCTTGGGGTAATGGAATGTTTTGTTTTTCAGCAATGGTGCGTAAAGTGGTTGGTCGAATCGACCCATCTAAGTGACAGTGCAGCTCGATTTTTGGTAATTGACGGACACGGGATTCTTCCATGAAAAAAATAGCCTCCATTTTCTTTTGTTTTTTAATCTTTTTAGTCTATTTCTTTTGTCTTTTTTTTGTTAAAATGTAAAAGATTCGATAAGTATTTTGAAGACTGTAACACGTCTACAAATGTCTGTCAATGCAAAAGGAGACGTTGGGAGGGGCGCGATGAAACTAACGATTAAAGAAATTGCTGATATGGCTGGTGTTTCTGTCACAACCGTCTCACAAATTCTGAATAATAAAGGGAGTCGTTTCAGTGAAAAAACCCGCAACAAGGTGTTGGCGGTAGTTGCTGAAAATCATTACAAACCAGATTACTTTGCTTCGAATGTAATCAACCGTCATTCCAAAACCATTGGTATGATTGTGCCAGATGTGACGGATTTCTTTTTCTCAAAAGTGATTGAAGGTGTGGAAACATATTTAAATTCGTTAGGCTACATGATTTTGTTATGCAATTCAAAGCATGATTCCGAGCAAGCGATGCAATATGTTAGCGAGTTGATTCATCGGTCGGTGGATGGCATTATTTTTGCCACGCCGAATGTTTTGCCAGAAAATCATATTTTAAAAGACCGACGAGAACATCCGATTCCTGTCATTCTTGTCGATCGTGGGATTAATCCACGAGATAGTGGACGATTAATCGTTAAAGAGTACGAAGGTGCTTATCAAGCGGTCCATCATTTGATTCAACAAGGGCATCAGCATATTGGCATGTTGCGTGAAAGTGCCGGCTATTATCGTTTAACGGAACGAGTGACGGCGTATCAGCATGCGTTACAGGACAACAATTTACCTTTTCGTCCGCATTATGTTTGTGCTGGGGAATTGAACTTGCATGGCGGCTATGCTGCGGCGAAAGAAGTTTTGAAAAATGAAGAAATCACAGCAATTTTTTGTGGCAATGATGAAATGGCGATGGGAGCTTATCAAGCCATTGAAGAAGCAGGTAAGAAAATTCCTGACGATATTTCGGTGGTTGGCTTTGATGGCTTGGAAATTTCCGAATATTTGGTGCCGAGTTTAACAACCGTCTATCAGCCGAGTTTTGATATTGGCTATTATGCAGCAAAATTTTTGGTGGAAGCTATTGCAGATCCAACAGGGAAAGTTCCGAATAAAGTTTTTGATGCGACGTTTATTGCTAGAAAAAGCACAAAACCGATTTAAAAAACAGCTTAGAAATGGAACGTTCGTGTTGTTTGCGTTTTCACAAGAAAAAAATAATAGTAAACTGGTTTACTAAATGGTTTAAAGCTGAACGATTTTGTTGTATAATACATTATCGGGAAATCGGAGGGAACGAATTCATGAGAATGGTAGACATTATTGAAAAGAAACGTGACGGGCATCAACTAACAAGCGAAGAAATTCAATTTATTATCAACGGATACACAGATGGTTCAATTCCAGATTATCAGGTAAGTGCCTTTTTAATGGCTGTTTTTTACCAAGATATGACAGACGAAGAAATTACACAAATGACGTTAGCAATGGTCCATTCAGGCGAAATTGTGGATCTTTCTTCTATAGAAGGAATCAAAGTCGACAAGCATTCTACAGGTGGCGTAGGCGACACTACGACGCTTATTTTAGCGCCATTAGTTGCTAGTGTCGGGGTCAATGTAGCAAAAATGTCTGGTCGTGGCTTAGGCTACACGGGCGGTACGTTGGATAAATTAGAAGCGATTCCTGGTTTTAAAGTTGAATTGACAGAAGAACGTTTTATTCAATTGGTGAACGATACAAAAGTGGCAGTGATTGGTCAGTCAGGTGATCTAGCACCAGCAGACAAAAAACTTTATGCGTTACGCGATGTGACCGCCACTGTTGACTCAATTCCATTAATTGCAAGTTCCATTATGAGTAAAAAAATTGCCGCAGGGGCAGATGCGATTGTCTTAGACGTGACTACTGGTGAAGGGGCCTTTATGAAAGACCTAGCAAGTGCTCGTCGATTAGCGGAAACAATGGTTCGTATTGGGAAACTGGCAAATCGCCAAACGATGGCAGTAATTTCAGACATGTCACAACCTTTAGGGGAGGCTATCGGAAATAGTTTAGAAATCGTTGAAGCAATCGAGACCTTGCAAGGAAATGGGCCAGAAGATTTAGTGGAGATGTGCTATGTCTTAGGAAGTCAGATGGTCGTTTTAGCTAAAAAAGCCGAGACGTTAGACGAAGCACGGGCTTTATTAGAAGAAGCATTAACAAGCGGTCGAGCGCTCGCAAAATTTAAAGAAATGATTGAAAATCAAGGCGGCGACAGTTCCGTTGTTGACCAGCCAGAAAAATTATTAACCGCAACTTATCAATTTGATTTACCTGCCAAAGAAACAGGCGTGGTACAAAAAATCGTTGCCAATGAAATTGGCGTTGCCGCAATGTTGCTGGGCGCTGGTCGGGCTACGAAAGAAGATACGATTGATTTTGCAGTTGGCTTGAAACTTCACAAAAAAGTAGGGAGCCCAGTTGAAAAAGGCGAATCATTATTAACCATTTATGCCAATCGTGAAGACGTGACAGAAGTCGAACAATTGCTTTATAAAAATATTGAAATTGGACCAACCGGCGAAGAGCCTATTTTGATTCACGATATTATTACGGAATAAAACAAAAAGAAAAGAGGAATTCTCATCATGGAATTAAACCGCATGATTGACCACACTATTTTGAAACCAGAAGCGACAGAAGCCGCTGTCCAAAAAATTATTGACGAAGCTAAGGAGTACAACTTTTTCTCTGTATGTATCAATCCTTGTTGGGTCGCTTTTGCTAGCGAGCAATTAGCAGATACCGACGTCGCTGTCTGTACCGTTATTGGCTTTCCTTTGGGGGCAAATACACCAGAAGTTAAAGCATACGAAGCAGCTGATGCAATTAAAAATGGTGCGAATGAAGTGGATATGGTGATTAATATTGGTGCATTAAAATCACAACAATACGATCACGTACGTCAAGACATTCAAGGCGTAGTAGATGCAGCCAAAGGAAAAGCGTTAGTCAAAGTGATTATTGAAACAGCATTATTAACAGACGAAGAAAAAGTTAAAGCTTGTGAATTAGCCAAAGAAGCAGGTGCCGATTTCGTTAAAACATCTACTGGCTTCTCAACAGGCGGCGCTAAAGTAGCAGACATTCGTTTAATGCGTGAGACAGTTGGTCCTGACATGGGCGTTAAGGCTTCTGGTGGCGTGCATAATGCAGAAGAAGCGTTAGCAATGATTGAAGCTGGGGCAACACGCATCGGTGCAAGTACGGGTGTAGCAATTGTTTCTGGCGCAACTGGCGAAGGGTATTAATTCGTATTTCAAATTAAACGAAGGTGTGGCGAAAAAGATGACAGTAAAACAAGAATGGCTTGATTGTGCCGTAGAAGCATTGGCACACGCCTATGTACCGTATTCTAACTTTCCTGTGGGCGCTTGCTTAGTGACTTCAGACGGGAAAATGTATCAAGGAGTCAACATTGAAAATGCCTCCTTTGGTTTAACAAATTGTGCAGAAAGAACGGCGATTTTTAAAGCCATTTCAGAAGATGAACGGACCTTCCAACATTTAGTTGTAGCAGGTAATACAGAGGCACCCATTTCTCCATGTGGCGCTTGTCGTCAAGTAATGGCTGAATTCTTTGATCCACAAATGCCGGTCACGCTAGTTGGTAAAGATGGCGCGACTAAAACAATGACAGTTGAGGCATTATTGCCCTATTCATTTACAGATAAAGATTTTTAAAAAAAGGACATAAGGTTTCGTTGGGCTCAAAGTAGATTTCAATAGCATAAATGCGAATGAAATAATAGATAAAATAGTAGGGGGCTTTTCGGAAAGTGAAACAAGCAAAATTTTTAGGTCTAGGATTGGCAGCAGTTGCCTTAACCATTGGGTTAGCTGCATGTGGTGGCAATAGCAAAAAGAACGCCAACACAAAAGGTGATCCACAACATAGTGTCGTAATGGTCACAGATACAGCCGGCATTGATGACAAATCTTTTAACCAATCTGCGTGGGAAGGAATGCAAGAGTGGGGCAAAGAGCACAAACTTCCAGAAGGACCTCAAGGGTATGCGTATATTCAATCAAATGAAGCATCTGATTATACATCAAACATTGACCAAGCCATTTCAAGTCAATTTAAAACGATTTTTGGCATTGGCTATTTACTAAAAAATGCAGTAGTAGATGCAGCGGACGCCAACCCAGAAACGAATTTCGTTCTAATCGACGATACAGTTAATGGGAAAAACAACGTCGCTTCTGCAACATTTAGAGATAATGAATCTGCGTATTTAGCAGGTGTGGCAGCAGCTAACACTACGAAAACCAACAAAGTAGGATTTATCGGCGGGGTTGAAGGACCTGTTATTGGCCGTTTCCAAGCTGGTTTTGAAAAAGGTGTAGCAGACGCTGGCAAAAAATTAGGCAAAGATATTCAAATTACGTCTACTTATGCAGGGACATTTGCAGACGCTTCAAAAGGACGGGCCTTAGCTTCTTCTATGTATCAAGCAGGTGCCGACATTATTTATCACGCAGCGGCGACTACAGGACAAGGAATCTTCCAAGAAGCCAAAGCGCTAAATGAAACAGGTTCAAAAGATAAAGTTTGGGTGATTGGTGTTGACCGTGACCAAAACGAAGACGGTAAATATACAACCAAAGATGGCAAGGATGATAACTTAACGTTAGCTTCAACCATTAAAGGTGTAAATATTGCTGTGAAAAAAATCTCTGATCTTGCATTAGAAGATAAATTCCCTGGCGGCGAACATTTAACTTATGGATTGAAAGATGGCGGTGTTGATTTAACAACAGAAGCCTTAAGCGATCAAGCCAAAACGGCAGTTAAAGAAGCCAAAGAACAAATCATCTCTGGTGACGTAAAAGTCCCAGACCAACCTTAGAAACAACTTAGTTGTTTAAATACATTAAACTATTTTTAGGAGGCTTTACAGAAATGAAAAAAGCAAAATTATTCGGTTTTAGTTTGATTGCATTAGGTTTATCAGTTTCACTTGCAGCATGTGGTGGTGGCAAAGGCAAAACCGCTGAAAGCGGCGGTGGCAAAGGGGATGCAGCGCATAGTGCTGTAATCATTACAGATACAGGCGGCGTGGATGACAAGTCGTTCAACCAATCTTCTTGGGAAGGATTGCAAGCTTGGGGTAAAGAACATGATTTACCAGAAGGTTCAAAAGGGTATGCATATATTCAATCGAATGATGCAGCTGACTATACAACAAATATTGACCAAGCGGTATCAAGTAAATTCAACACAATCTTTGGTATTGGCTACTTGCTAAAAGATGCAATTTCTTCTGCAGCAGATGCCAACCCTGATACAAACTTTGTTTTAATCGATGATCAAATCGATGGCAAAAAGAATGTCGTTTCTGCAACATTTAGAGATAATGAAGCAGCTTACTTAGCCGGTGTTGCTGCTGCAAACGAAACAAAAACGAACAAAGTCGGTTTTGTTGGTGGTGAAGAAGGGGTCGTAATTGACCGTTTCCAAGCTGGTTTTGAAAAAGGTGTGGCTGATGCTGCGAAAGAATTAGGTAAAGAAATTACTGTTGATACAAAATATGCGGCTTCATTTGCTGATCCTGCCAAAGGGAAAGCTTTAGCTGCTGCAATGTACCAAAATGGCGTTGATATCATCTTCCACGCTTCTGGTGCGACTGGACAAGGGGTCTTCCAAGAAGCAAAAGACTTGAATGAATCAGGTTCTGGCGACAAAGTTTGGGTAATCGGTGTTGACCGCGATCAAGATGCTGATGGCAAGTACAAAACAAAAGACGGCAAAGAAGACAACTTCACGTTAACTTCAACCCTTAAAGGTGTCGGCACAGCGGTTCAAGATATTGCCAACCGTGCGTTAGAAGACAAATTCCCTGGTGGCGAACATTTAGTTTATGGATTAAAAGATGGTGGCGTTGACTTAACAGACGGCTATTTAAACGACAAAACAAAAGAAGCTGTTAAAACAGCAAAAGATAAAGTAATCTCAGGTGACGTAAAAGTCCCAGAAAAACCAGAATAATTTAAGCTCCTAAATGAAAAAAGAAGGGCTCATTATTGTTCCTTCTAAAAATAAAGTGGTCCTTGGCAGCGACGGCTGCCAAGGAAACCCTTTATGATGTTTGGATTTTTAACTAAATAGTTGAGGTTCTTCAACTACTTAGTTAAGGGTCAAAATTACCCTCTAAAGTATTGCCAATATAATTTTGTTAGGAAGTGAATAGACCTTGTCTCAAGAAGAAAACGTAATTGAGATGCGTAAAATCACCAAAGAATTTGGGACGTTCAAAGCCAACGACCAAATTGATTTACAAGTAAAACCTGGTGAAATCCACGCACTGCTAGGTGAAAATGGTGCAGGCAAGTCGACCTTGATGAATATCTTATCAGGGCTATTGGAACCGACCTCAGGTGAGATTTATATGAATGGCGAAAAAGTCAACATTACAAGTCCTACTGCAGCCAATCGTTTAGGAATCGGAATGGTCCATCAGCATTTTATGTTAGTTGAAGCCTTTACTGTGACTGAAAATATTATCTTAGGTAGTGAACCTACCCATGGCGGTATTTTAGACCGGAAAAAAGCGAAAAAAGAGATTGAAGAAGTGTCTAAGCAATACGGGTTGGATGTAAATCCCAATGCCTATATTCGCGATATTTCTGTGGGTATGCAACAACGGGTTGAAATTTTAAAGACCTTATATCGTGGTGCGAACGTTTTAATTTTTGACGAACCAACCGCAGTATTAACGCCACAAGAAATTGATGAATTAATGATTATTTTGAAAGAACTAACCGATGAAGGCAAATCGATCATTTTAATTACACATAAGTTAGATGAAATTAAAAAAGTGGCGGACCGTTGTACGGTTATTCGCCGGGGGCAAAGTATTGGCACCGTCAATGTGAAAGACGTTTCTTCGCAACAGTTAGCCGATATGATGGTGGGTCGTTCTGTTTCCTTCAAAACAGAGAAAAAACCAGCGCAACCGAAAGAAACAATTTTATCAATTAAAGATTTAGTAGTGAAAGAAAGCCGCGGCTTAGATGCAGTGAAAAATCTTAGCTTAGATGTCCGAGCAGGGGAAGTTGTTGGGATTGCGGGGATTGATGGCAATGGACAAACAGAATTAATCCAAGCCTTAGCAGGATTAACCAAAGTCGAAAACGGGTCCATTCATTTGAATGAAAAGGAGATTACTAATCGCAAACCTCGGGAAATTACGGAAATGGGTGTCGCCCACGTTCCTGAAGACCGACATAAATATGGCTTGGTATTAGAGATGACATTGGCTGAAAATATTGGCCTACAAACGTATTACCAAAAACCATACAGTTCAACAGGTATTTTAAACTATCGAATGATTAACAAACACGCCCGTGAATTAATTGAAGAATATGATGTACGGACTCCTAATGAATTAGTACCAGCTCGGGCGCTTTCAGGTGGGAATCAGCAAAAAGCAATTATTGCCCGAGAAGTTGACCGCGATCCAGATTTGTTGATTGTTTCTCAACCAACACGCGGTTTAGATGTCGGAGCCATTGAATACATTCATCGTCGACTAATTGAACAAAGAGATAAAAATAAAGCTGTTTTATTAGTAAGTTTTGAATTAGACGAAATTTTGAACGTTTCTGATCGTATCGCTGTTATTCATGCGGGGGAAATTGTCGGAATTGTTGATCCGAAAGAAACGACAGAAAATGAATTGGGCTTGTTAATGGCTGGCTACTCATTGGAAGAAGCCCGTGCTGAGTTATCAAAAGTAGAGGCAGGTGAAACTGTTGAATAATCGTTCTGAAAAAATAAGAAATATTTTAGTCCCTGTGTTATCTGTTATTATGGGTTTCCTCTTAGGGGCAATTATTATGGTTATCTTTGGCTATGACCCAGTGGCTGGGTATCAAGCGATGTTTGAAACAGCTTTCCAAGGAAAGAAAAGTATTGGTGAGATTTTTGTCACCGCAGCACCGTTGATTTTTACCGCTTTAGGATTCTCGGTGGCAAATTCGGCTGGATTCTTTAATATCGGGCTTTCAGGACAAGCCTTATGTGGTTGGGTGGCTAGTATTTGGGTCGCTTTATCCATGCCTGATGCACCCCGGATGATTGCGTTGCCGGTGGCGATTATTGTTGGCGCGGTTGCAGGGGCTTTAGCAGCAGCCATTCCAGGTTTCTTGCGTGCCTATTTTGGGACGAGTGAAGTTATTGTTACGATTATGTTGAATTATATTTTATTATACACAGGAAATCATATTGCTAATAATGTCATGAAACCAAGTATTATGGCGAACAAAGGGATCACCAAAATGATTGGTGCGAATGCATCATTACGCTCACCGTTTTTAACAAGTATCAGTGATGGCTCTCGTTTGAACATCGGCATTTTCTTGGCCTTCATTTTCCTTATTCTTGTGTGGTTCTTGATGAAAAAAACAACGCTTGGTTTTGAAATTCGGTCGGTGGGGTTAAACCCATTTGCTTCTGAATATGCTGGAATGAGCAGCAAGCGAACGATTATTTTATCCATGATGATTTCAGGAACGCTGGCTGGTTTAGGTGGTGCG
The DNA here is from genome assembly GCF_050532945.1 of Enterococcus sp. DIV2467a. NCBI lineage: Bacteria > Bacillati > Bacillota > Bacilli > Lactobacillales > Enterococcaceae > Enterococcus > Enterococcus sp. DIV2467a. Next base: position 149,488 of record NZ_CP172896.1, read on the forward strand.
GTCCAAGGATTGGGGACTTTCCAAAACTTCTTTATTCAAAACACATCGTTGAGCATTGGGTTCGATGGTATGGCCGTGTCTCTATTAGGAGCAGGTAGCTCAATTGGGATTTTACTTTCCGCATTACTGTTTGGAATGTTAAAACTTGGTGGACAAGGAATGCCGTTGATAGCTGGTGTACCAACCGAATTAGTTGATGTTGTTATTGCAGCAATTATTTTCTTTGTGGGAATTAGTTATTTAATTCGTTTCTTGTTAGCAAAAGCGTCTGGTAGTAAAAAAGAAGTAGCGATTGTAGAAACAATTGAAGCGGCGCCAGACAAAAACAATCAAGAGGGGGGAGACATCTAATGGATTTAGCAACAATTTCCTCAATCATCACGCAAACATTAGTGTATGCAACTCCGCTCATCTTGACAGCATTAGGCGGAACGTTCTCAGAACGAAGTGGTGTGGTTAACGTTGGTTTGGAAGGTATTATGGTAATGGGCGCTTTCAGTTCGGTCGTTTTTAACTTGACGTTTGCTGATACATTTGGCGCGGCGACACCATGGATTGCTTGTTTAGTAGGAGGCGTTGTCGGGATTGTCTTTTCTCTCTTACATGCCGTTGCAACTATTAACTTACGAGCAGATCATATTATCAGTGGTACTGTCATTAACTTGATGGCACCGGCGCTAGGGGTTTTCCTAGTAAAAGTTATTTATCAAAAAGGACAAACAGATATGATTACACAATCATTTGGCTATTTTTCTTTCCCAGGATTGTCAAAAATTCCAGTGATTGGTGAACTATTCTTTGCAAAAACCTCTTTACCAGCTTTCGTAGCAATTTTGATTGCGATTTTAGCTTGGTTTGTCATTTATAAAACACGTTTTGGCTTACGGTTACGTTCTGTGGGGGAACATCCACAAGCGGCAGATACATTGGGAATTAATGTCTACTTAATGCGTTATTCTGGCGTCTTGTTATCCGGCTTCTTAGGCGGTATGGGCGGAGCTGTCTTTGCTCAAAGTATTGCGGGTCGTTTCGGGATTACCACAATTGCAGGACAAGGGTTTATTTCAATGGCCGCAATGATCTTTGGTAAATGGAATCCACTTGGGGCAATGGGCGCAGCCTTATTCTTTGGTTTTGCACAAAACTTAAGTATTGCTGGGGAAAACTTACCAATTATTTCAGAAATTCCAAAAGTTTATCTACAAGCAGCACCATACGTATTGACCATTTTAGTCCTAGTTGTGTTCTTCGGAAAATCATCGGGACCAAAAGCGAACGGGAAAAATTACGTCAAAACGAAATAAGAAAAGAAATAGGCCCTCCGTCAAAGCGACGGGGGGCCATTTCTTTTCTTAGGATAATCAGTTGAACACAGCGACATTAGGCACTGCTTCACTGCAAAAAAGCGAGTTGATAAAGGTAACTTTTCTTTTTTCTTTTGGCTGTTTTTTACAATTCGAAGGAAGTGTCGAAATTTTGAAAAAAACCAACAGGTCTAGCAGCTTTTTTTCAAAAATAGTTGGTTTTTCTGCTATACTTTTGTTTGTAGTAAGCATAGGAAAAGTGGAGGACGTTCAATGAATAAAACACGTGTAGAAGCATTTAGTGATGCAGTCATTGCCATCATCATGACCATCATGATTTTAGAAATTAAAACCCCTCAAGTGGGTGTTTTGGCAGGTTTGATAGAAAATATCCCATATTTTTTATCGTTTATTGTCAGTTTTATTTTTATCTGTATCGCATGGTACAATCATCATTACATAATGTCCGTAACTCATTGGTTTTCTAAAAAAGCGTTTTGGGCAAATAATTTTTGGTTATTCTCCATGGCCTTCATTCCGGTAGCAACTGCTTGGGTGAGTGAATTTTGGTGGATGCGGGCACCTGTTTATTTTTATCTTGTTGTGTATACGGTTTGGGATTTTGCCTACTTCTTGTTAACAAGGATCATTTATGAAGACAATGCAGTGAAAGATCCACAGGGTGCAGCTAAGTTAAGAAAATCGAAATCTTATAGTAAGGCAACAAAAATCATTCATCTTTGTCTTTTCGCAATCGGATATATCGGCATTTATTTTTATCCGCCCATTGGCATTGGTGTGATTTTATCAGAAGCGGTTATCTGGTATTTAAATGTGCCAAAAGAGGGAGACCGCTTGGAGTGTTAAAAGTTTCGATGGCATAAAGAGTAGTGTTCTTTTTAAGGAGCAGGCTATTCGAAAAAAACAATAAAAAAGTTTCCTAATTACGGTGGGAGACTTTTTTTCTTTCAGTTTTTAAGCCCTGCTAAAATCGAAGGAATCAGTGAAAATTTTAATGCTCTTTCAGGCAATAATAGCGGATTCATGGTATAATTGAAGAGCTGAGAATAAATAGATTGTTCTGTTTGATTCTCGAGACTATTTAAAAGGCTAGCGTAAAATAATTGTCATTCTTGACGTATTTACGACCTTAGAGGAGGAAGCAAGTGTGTTTAAACGTATTCATTTAATCGTACTAGATTCAGTCGGTATTGGTGAAGCACCAGATGCTGAAAAATTTGGAGATGTCGGCAGTGATACACTAGGTCATATTGCCAAAGAAGCGGGACTAACCATTCCTCATTTAGAAAAACTTGGATTGGGAACTATTGCTCCTTTAACAGGTGTCAAAGCAGTGGCAGACCACGATGGCTATGCCACCAAATTAGAAGAAATTTCTGTTGGAAAAGATACTATGACCGGTCACTGGGAAATTATGGGCTTGAACATCAAAAAACCTTTTCGGGTATTCCCAAACGGCTTTCCTGAAGAATTACTGAAAAAAATTGAAGATTTTTCTGGGCGAAAAGTTGTTTGTAACAAACCATATAGCGGGACAGCAGTCATTGATGATTACGGCGAACATCAAATGAAAACAGGGGATTTAATTGTTTATACTTCAGCAGACCCTGTTTTACAAATTGCGGCGCATGAAGACATTATTCCATTAGAAGAATTGTATAAAATTTGTCAATATGTTCGTGACATTACGAAAGACGAACCTTATATGATTGGTCGGATTATCGCTCGCCCGTATGTTGGTGAACCAGGTAATTTCACTCGAACCAGTAACCGTCATGACTATGCTTTAGATCCTTTTGGCCATACTGTTTTAGATTCGTTGAAAGAAAACGGCAATGATGTGATCGCTGTTGGGAAAATTAACGACATCTTTAATGGACAAGGAATTACTGAAGCTATCCGCACGAAGAGCAATATGGATGGGGTGGATCAATTATTAACGGTCATGAACAAAGATTTCACAGGTTTAAGTTTTACTAACTTAGTGGATTTCGATGCGCTGTATGGCCACCGTCGTGATGTGAAGGGTTATGCAAAAGCCATCGAAGATTTTGATGGTCGTTTGCCAGAGATTATGGCAGCTATGGCCGAAGATGATTTGCTTTTAATTACAGCAGATCACGGGAATGACCCAACTTTCCCAGGAACAGACCACACACGTGAATATGTGCCTTTATTGGCTTATAGTAAAAAAATGACAAAACAAGGCAGCTTGCCACAAGGATTTTATTCAGATATTTCAGCAACGATTGCTGAAAACTTTGAAGTTCCTGCAACGGAAAACGGTCAAAGCTTTTTAAATCAATTACAATAATTCGAGGAGGCAACACATGACAACGTTAACGAACCATTTAAACGAAACAACTGAGTTTTTGAAAGAAAAAGGGGTGCAACAAGCAGACTTCGGTCTAATCTTAGGTTCAGGGTTAGGTGAATTAGCTAATGAAATAACCGATGCGATTGCTATTCCTTTCTCTGAAATTCCCCATTTTTCTGTTTCAACAGTCGTTGGACATGCTGGACAATTAGTTTACGGAACGCTTTCTGGAAAAAAAGTTTTGGCGATGCAAGGACGTTTTCATTATTATGAAGGACATTCGATGCAAACGGTCACTTATCCCGTTCGTGTGATGGCTGCTTTAGGCATTCATTCAATGATTGTAACCAACGCAGCTGGTGGCGTAAATGAAACATATACACCGGGGAATTTGATGTTAATCAATGACCACATTAATTTTACAGGCGATAATCCGTTAATTGGTGAAAATGATGAAGAAATCGGGCCGCGTTTTCCAGATATGAGTCATGCTTACACGCAAGAATATCGGGAAGTGGCAAAAAAAGTGGCTGCGGAACAAAATATTGATTTAAAAGAAGGCGTCTATATGGGCTTTTCTGGCCCGACATATGAAACGCCTGCAGAAATTCGGATGTCACGGACGATGGGTGCAGATGCAGTTGGCATGTCAACTGTTTCGGAGGTCATTGTAGCTGTGCATAGTGGCATGAAAGTACTAGGCATCTCTTGTATTACGAATTTAGCAGCTGGTATGCAAAGTAGTTTAAATCATGCAGAAGTAGTTGAAACAACTGAACGCGTTAAAGGACAATTCAAAGAGTTAGTGAAAGCAACACTAGCAGCTTTATAAAAAAGGAGTAAACCAGAATGAGTGTGCATATCGAAGCAAAACCAGGTGAAATTGCCGATAAAATTTTACTACCAGGGGATCCCCTCCGAGCAAAATATATTGCGGAAACTTTTTTAGAGAATCCTGTCTGCTATAATCAAGTTCGTGGGATGTTAGGTTACACAGGAACGTATAAGGGACAGCGTGTTTCGGTCCAAGGAACAGGGATGGGGATGCCTTCAGCAGGTATTTATGCCCATGAGTTAATTAACTCTTACGATGTGAAGAAGTTAATTCGTGTTGGTACGTGTGGTTCTATTTCAGAAAAAGTCAACGTTCGTGAATTAGTTATCGCACAAGCAGCAGCGACACCTTCTTCCGCGATTCGCAATGATTTTCCTAAATATGATTTTCCACAAATTGCGAGCTTTGATCTTTTACTCAAATCTTACGAAATTGCTAAAGCAAAAGGCTTTACTACCCATGTTGGTAACGTATTGTCAGATGATGTTTTTTACAAAGATAGCTTAGATGATGTCTTTCGTTTAGGTCGATACGGGGTATTAGCGATTGAAATGGAAGCGGCAATGTTATATTATTTAGCAGCAAAATTTGATGTAGAAGCATTGGCGATTATGACGGTGAGTGATAGCTTGGTGACAGGCGAAGAAACAACGGCAGAAGAACGCCAAACGACGTTTAATGAAATGATTGAAGTTGGTTTAGAAACGGCAATTGCTAATTAAAAAAATGCTTGGATGATTATTTTCATCCAAGCATTTTTTTTAATTTAAGAGCGCTTTTTTTACATCTTCAACAATTTGAGTATTCGCAATAGGTCCGTTGTATAACCAACTACTTTTTTTATGATAGGTATGAACTTGGTTATTTTTCACAGCAGGTAAGTTCTTCCAAATTGCTTCTTGGAAAAGAGGTGCTGATTCATCGCTGTTTACAAGGAAAATGTGGTCTGCGTCAAGCTCAGCTAATTTTTCTAAAGAAACTTGATTCCAATCCGCAGTAGCGTTTTTAGAAATTTCTTCCACTAATTTTGGAACTTGGAGGCCTAAGTCCTGATAGAGCACGGTTCCGCTTGAGCGATTATCGCTAACCATAAAGACTTGGTTGTTGGTTACCCATAAGACTGCCGCAGATTTGCCAGCATCCTTTTTGCCGAGGTCTTCTTGGACGCCTTTGGTTAAGGTATCATAATCTTCTAACACTTTTTTCGCTTGTTCTTTTTTATCTAAAACAGTGGCAATATCTTCCAATTGATCACGCCAGGTGACATTTTCGCCGTTTTTGACTACATAAGTTGGCGCAATTTTACTGTATTCTTTGTATTTACCGCCTTCAACTAGAGCAGATGAACTGATTAATAATAAGTCAGGTTCAAATTTTAGAACCGCTTCATATGGCAAGTCATAGGAAATAGTGGGGACATCTTTCAATTCTTTCGCTAAATAATCTTGAATGCTGCCTTGTCCAACTGTCCATTGTGCCACTGGTTTTTCTCCTAATGCAACTAGATAATCTTCTAAATAACTCGCAATAATCCGTTTGGGTTTCGCGGGGACGGTTACTTTATTGCCTAAGGTATCTGTTACTTCATGTGTTTTGTCAGCGTTGTTGGCTTCTTTATTCGTATTACCACAAGCTGCGAGTAAGAATGAACCAAGAAGAAGGGTTGTACCAATTAGGACCGTCTTTTTTAAAAGTTTCATTGTGTAACTCCTTTATTTTTAGTTGATAACGATTCTCATTATCAGTTAAAAACGACCGTTTGTCAATCATCGCTTGCTTTTTTGAGCAAATAAGTTGCATTTTTTAGATAATTCGTTTTTTTGATTGGAAGAAACATTGCTTTTTAAGGAAGGGTCTTTTATAATCAAGGAACAATGAGTGAGAACGATTCTCAATAAATGTAAAATAACGACAGAAAAATTAAAGAGGAATGGTTATGAATTATTTAGAGGCAGAGGACTTAACTACAGGATATGGTCGTCAAGTGATTAGTGAAGCGCTGAACTGTTCATTTGAAGCGGGAACTATTACAAGTATTATTGGACCAAATGGTTGTGGCAAATCGACCTTGTTAAAAACACTTGCGCGTATTTTGCCAGCCGAGAAAGGCAAGGTGTTCATTAAGAACCAAGAACTTCAACATTTTTCTTCAAAAGAAGTGGCGCAAGAACTAGCGATCTTATCACAAACGCCAGAAAATACAATCGATTTATCTGTTTTTGACCTCGTCTCTTTCGGGCGATATCCTTATCAATCGGGCTGGAAAAGCGTCACCACAGAAGATCAAGAGTACATACAATGGGCATTAGAATTAACAGGCTTAACTGAGTTAGCTAGAGAGTCTGTGGCAATTTTATCAGGTGGACAACGCCAACGGGTTTGGATTGCTATGGCGCTAGTACAGGATACAGATATTTTAATTTTAGATGAACCGACCACCTATTTGGATCCTGCGCATCAGCTAGAAATTTTAAATGTGTTAAAACGAATCAATCAAGAACATCAGAAAACTATCGTGATGACGATTCATGATATTAATTTAGCTTCTCGTTTTTCTGATCGCGTGATTGCGATGAAAGAGGGAAAGATTATCAATGAGGGAACACCGCAAGAAGTGATTACTGTTACTGGCTTAGCAGATGTTTTCGCTATTCAAGCAGAAATTAGTTATCATAGTCAGACACAGCGGCCACTAGTGCTTTCTTATGAGTTGATGGAAATGGAGCTGGATGGATGAAAGGCATAAGCGGATTTTGTAGACACCAATGGCAAGTGTTGCTTGTCTGTCTTTTTTTGCTACTGGGGACAATGCTTCTGTCATTGATGTTTGGTGCGACGTCGGTTTCGATTCAAACGATTATTGAATCATTTACGCACTTCGATGCGACCAATCAAGCGCATCAAGTCATCCAAACGGTTCGGTTGCCGCGGATTTTAGGGGCCGCTTTTGTGGGGGCAAGTTTAGCGGTGAGTGGGGCGTTAGCGCAAGGGATTACGCAAAACCCATTGGCAGATTCTGGCTTGCTGGGTATCAATGCTGGGGCTGGCTTGGGCTTAGCGCTTGTTTTTGCTTTCCTCCCTCAGGCAAGTTATTGGTGGCTTTTAGTTGTTTCTTTTCTTGGTGCTGGCGTGAGTGTGGCACTGATTTATTATCTTTCTAATCATTCAATTCGAGGAGCAAGCCCCATGCGTCTGACCTTAGTGGGAGCTGGTATTAGTGCCCTTTTTTTATCATTTAGTCAATTCTTAGCCATTCAGTTCAATTTGAGTCAAGAGTTAACGTTTTGGTTTCTTGGCGGTGTCAGCGTTATTTCTTGGGCACAATTAAAAATAGTCGTCCCGATCTTTCTGGACGCATTTGCATTAGCAATTCTGATTAGTCCGTCGGTGACTATTTTACGGTTTGGCGATGATGCAACAATTGGTTTGGGGCGACATCCGCAGCGTATTCGGTTGTTCGCCAGTATAACGATTTTGCTTTTATCAGGATTGTCTGTGGCGCTGGTTGGCTCGGTCAGTTTTGTTGGTTTGGTGGTGCCTCATGTGATGCGAACAGTTTCTGGAGAAAATTACCGTCGCTTGATTCCGTTCTCGGCGTTAGGCGGTGCGCTCCTCGTTTTGGTGGCAGATTTAATCGCTCGAATGGTGAATCCGCCTTTTGAAACACCATTTGGGATTATCACGGCCTTAATTGGCATCCCATTCTTTCTTTATTTATTTCGTAAAGGAGGGCAACTAGGATGACACAGAAAAAAGTGTCCCGTTGGGTGGCTATCTTAATAATTGGGATTATCCTAACTGCTTGTATCAGTTTAACGCAAGGGGAATTATCTGTTTCCTTCATGGATTTAAAAGCCCTTCTTTTGGGACAGGGAAGTCAGGCCAAACAACTGTTAGTTTGGGATTTTCGGTTACCACGGATTGTGCTTGCGGTCCTGGCGGGCGCAGCTTTAGGCTTAAGCGGCGCTATTCTTCAAGGGATTACTCGGAATCCGTTGGCAGATACTGGGATTTTAGGCATTAATGCGGGTGCGGGTTTGGCAGTGATTTTGTTTATTAGTTTTGTTGAGACGACAAGTATCACAACGTTTGCACTTCCACTCGTGGCCTTAGTTGGCGGCTTGCTAGCGGCTGTTGGGATTTTGGTAATCGCGTATCATCATCGTTTAGGATTGACGCCAGTTCGAATGGTCTTAGCGGGTGTCATTTTGAGTACGGGTATTTCAGCACTCACCTTATTAATTACATCAAAAATTGACACTGAAAAGTACCGTTTTGTTACAATGTGGCAAGCAGGCAGTATCTGGGGCAGTAATTGGTTCTTTGTGGGCGCTTTGTTGCCTTGGCTAGTCATCGGGTTCTTTTTTGCGATGAAGCGTCATCGTCTGTTGGATATTTTACAATTGGGGGACGAAACAGCTATTTCTGTAGGTATTGCTGTGAAAAAAGAACGAATCGTTTCGTTGCTGTTAGCGGTGATGTTGGCGGCTTCAGCGATTTCCGTTACAGGGGGAATTAATTTTTTAGGTTTACTTGCGCCACATATTGCTCGCAAATGTGGTTTTACGCAACAAAAACAGGTATTGCCATTGGCGGCGTTGTTTGGGAGTTTACTTTTATTGGTTAGTGATATGATTGGTCGGCTATTGCCTGGCAATGGAGAAATGCCTGCAGGGATTATTGTTGCGATCATCGGTGCGCCTTATTTTCTTTATTTGTTAATCAAAACAAGCGATTCGTTATAAAAAAGAATCAAAAGCTGGGTCAATCGGTCGTTGTGAAAGCAACTGTCATTTGCTCGGCTTTTTTATTGGCGGATTTTTGAAAAAATAGTATGATAAATGCGTAAGAGCATTGAATGGAGGATGAAAGAATGGAAAACTTTAATTTTTATGTACCAACAGACATCCGTTTTGGGAAAGATCGTTTAGACGAATTACCTGCTGTGTTAGATCAATTTGGCAAAAATGTCTTACTTGTTTATGGTGGCGGTAGTATCAAACGTAATGGCTTGTACCAACAAATTACTGATTTGGCCCAAAAAAACGGGTATACACTGATTGAGTTGAGCGGTGTCGAACCAAACCCGCGCATTGAAACCGTTAGAAAAGGAATTGAGTTGTGTAAAGAAAACCAAGTCGATGTTATTTTAGCAGTTGGCGGTGGTTCAACCATTGACTGTTCCAAAGCAATAGCTGCGGGCTTTTATTCGGAAGAAGATATCTGGACAGTCATTGCAGCCAGAAAAGGGTATACTGGTCCTGCTTTACCAATCGTGACCATCTTGACTTTAGCAGCGACAGGTAGTGAAATGAACGCAGGTGCTGTCATTTCTAACTTAGAAACCAATCAAAAATTAGGCTTTGGTGGTCCGAATATGATTCCAAAAGTTTCGTTCTTGGATCCAACGAATACTTTTACGGTTCCTCAAAATCAAACAGCAGCTGGCTCAGCGGATATTTTCAGTCATTTGATTGAAAACTATTTTAGTATTTCGATAGGCACGGACGTTCAAGATTTTGTGTCAGAAGGCTTAATGCGAACGGTTATCAAAAATTGTCCTATTGCTTTAGAAAATCCAGAAGATTATGATGCACGTGCTAATTTAATGTGGGCAAGTAGTTTAGCCTTAAATGGGTTAACAGGGCGCGGCAAACAAGGTGTTTGGTCTTGTCACCCAATGGAACATGAATTAAGTGCGTTTTATGACATTACGCATGGGATTGGCTTAGCAATTTTAACGCCTCGTTGGATGAATTACGTTTTGTCTGAACAAACCGTAGGCAAGTTTGCACAGTTTGCTCGAAATGTTTGGGGAATAGTCGAACAAGAAGAGGAAGTAGCAGCGAAAAAAGGTATTCAAGCATTGTATGATTACTTTGTGGCTTGTGGCATTCCAATGACATTACCAGAAGTTGGCATCGAAGCAGATAAATTTGAAGAAATGGCACAACAAGCTGTGGCCCATAGTGCAATTGCTGAAAAGGCTTATGTACCATTGGATGTAGCGGACATAGTAGCGATTTATAAAGATTGTTTAACCGAAAGTCAATTTATTTAATCCATAAAAAAGCGGTTTGCCTTGGCAAACCGCTTTTGTTAATAAGAAACAAGTTCTTATAAGTAGTATTTTTCTTTCACAGTTAAATCATCGTTTAATTCATAAACTAATGGTTTACCTGTTGGGATTTCAAGATCCATAATATCTTCATCAGAAATGCCTTCGATGTGTTTAGCTAAAGCACGTAATGAATTACCATGAGCCGCTACTAAGACAGTTTTGTTGTCTTTTAAAGCTGGCGCAATTTCATCTTGCCAGAATGGTAATGCACGTTCCAAAGTAACTTTCAAGTTTTCGCCACCAGGAATATCTCGTTGGTCTAACATTGCATAACGACGGTCGTTTGCTGCAGAACCTTCATCTGTTGCTTCCATTAATGGAGGAAGAGTATCGTAAGAACGACGCCAGATGTGGACTTGTTCGTCTCCGTATTTTTCAGCAGTTTCTTTTTTGTTTAGTCCTTGTAATTTACCATAGTGACGTTCGTTTAAGCGCCAAGATTTGATTTGAGGTACCCATAATTGATCTGAGTATTCTAGTAAATAGTTACAAGTTTTGATGGCACGAGTTAAAACAGAAGTATAAGCAACGTCGAATTCGATGCCTGCTTCTTTAATTTTACGGCCGCCTTCTTTTGCTTCTTCAACACCTTCAGGTGCTAAATCTACGTCAGCCCATCCAGTAAATTGGTTTAAGGCATTCCATTCGCTAAGTCCATGACGAGAAAAAACTAATTTTGGCATGTATAAGCTCTCCTTTGAGTTTAGTTTTCTGAAAATAAGATTTCCACGTTTATTGTACACCGTTTTGCGCAAGATTTCCAATGGAAAATAGTAAAAAAACGTGAAAGTTGCTGAAAAATTAGAGTGAAATCGAATCAAAAAAGAAGCCCCATCTGAAGGACTTCTTTTTTATTCTTAGGAATACAGCCGCTCGACATCTGTCTCAGGTAAATTGATGTACTTATAACAAGTGCCCACCGAAACGCCGCATTTATTAGAAATAAATTGGATTGTTTCTTTGTTTTCATAATATAATGCACGGATTTTGCGGACGGTGCGTCCATCGATTTTTGGACGTCCACCTACTTTTCCGTTTTCACGAGCTTTGTGGAGCCCGACGAGTGTTCGTTCTTTAATTAGTGCACATTCCATCGCAGATAAGCTCTCCATTAATTGGAAATAGGCTTCACCTGTTGGAAGGTGAGTATCAATTCCTTCTGAAATGCTGACAAAATCAACTTGTTTTTCCTTTAGCATTTTCATAAAGTCTGTTAATTGGCGGGTTGTTTTACCTAAATGGTGCAATTTACAAACAATAAGTGTATCCCCAGCAGAAAGAAGTTTTTCGACTTCGTCTAAGACACTGATCTCCGCTTGAGGATCAAATGTCTCTTGGAAAATATCATCACAACCAAACGATTGGAGAGTGGTTAGTTGATTTTTTAAATCGTCTTCAATAATAGTTGTGCGTGCATAACCAATTCGTTTCATATATTATCCTTCCTATATAAATAATCTTTTTTCACACATTCTTAACGTGCGGGAACATGTAAGGTTTTCGGTCCATCTTCATAACCGACGATTACCATAGAAACCATATTTAAAAATAAGCCGTGTTCAACGACGCCAACCAAGTTGTCTAAATAAGAACCTAAAGCTTCTGGATCTGTAATTTTTTCTAAATGTAAATCGATGATATGGTGGCCTCCATCTGTTATCAATGTTTCGCCAGCAGCGTTTAAACGAAGTGTTGGGTGATAGCCTTTTTCTTCAAATAAATGCACTAGTTGGCGGCTGCCATAAGGAACAACCTCAACTGGAAGTGGGAAAGCCCCTAAATCGTCCACCATTTTTGATTTATCCACAATCCAAATACATTTCTTTGAATAAGTGGCCACAATTTTTTCAAAAAGTAAGGCAGCGCCACCGCCTTTGATTCCTTGAAAATCAGCGCTGATTTCATCGGCGCCATCAATCGTAAGATCCACATACGGAACCTCATCAATACTTTTTAAAGGAATGCCCAAGGCCAAGGCTTGGTTCTCTGTTTCTTTTGAAGTAGTAACCCCTACGATTGACAATCCTTCTTCTTTTACGCGACGACCAATTTCGTCTACCATAAATTTTGCTGTTGAGCCAGTACCCAAACCGACAATCATACCGTCTTCTACATATTTTGCAGCTTCGATTCCTACCATTTGTTTCAGATTCATCGCTGTTTTCCGCCCCCTTCAATAGTCAAAGATATTGTACCGTTATTTAACTAAAAAAGATAGAAAGTTTTTGAAAAAGTCATAAAAATTTTTAAAGGAAAAGTCCGTTTAGTAGAAGGAAAATCTTTTTTTCGAAAGGCGAAAGAAGAGGGTTGACAGCTGATACTTATCGTGGTATCCTAACAAAGGTGCTTTATCTACAGGTTCCTTATAGGGACGTGCTGACTGTCTATCAAAGCATATTTGATAAAGAGTGCAGAGATTGCATTATTTTTTATCGCGAAAAAAGAACCACCTGGATGTGTGGAACTAGAAGCGAAGTAAGGAAGGAGGAGAACAAGGAATGCCTACAATTAACCAATTAGTACGTAAACCTCGTAAATCTAAAGTAGAAAAATCTGATTCACCAGCCTTAAACAAAGGATATAACAGTTTTAAGAAAACTCAAACAAACGTTAACTCTCCGCAAAAACGTGGAGTTTGTACACGTGTGGGTACGATGACACCTAAAAAACCGAACTCAGCTTTACGTAAATATGCCCGTGTTCGTTTGTCAAACTTAATCGAAGTTACAGCTTATATCCCAGGTATCGGTCACAACTTACAAGAACACAGCGTGGTATTATTACGTGGTGGACGTGTAAAAGACTTACCAGGGGTACGTTACCATATCGTTCGTGGTGCGCTTGATACTGCCGGTGTTAACGACCGTAAACAAAGCCGCTCTAAATACGGTACAAAACGTCCTAAAGCTTAATTATAATAAGACAATAACAACTTGAAAAATCATATTTCGGAAGGAGGAGTTACGGATGCCTCGTAAAGGTCCTGTTGCAAAACGTGATGTTTTACCAGATCCAATTTATAACTCAAAATTAGTAACTCGCTTAATCAACCGTGTAATGGTTGACGGTAAACGCGGGATTGCTGCTAACATTATCTATAATTCATTTGATATCATCAAAGAATCTACAGGTAACGATCCATTGGAAGTTTTTGAACAAGCAATGAAAAACGTTATGCCTGTTCTTGAAGTTAAAGCACGTCGTGTTGGGGGTTCTAACTACCAAGTACCAGTTGAAGTTCGTCCAGAACGTCGTACAACTTTAGGTTTACGTTGGGTAGTTAACTACGCACGTCTACGTGGTGAACACACAATGGAAGAACGTCTAGCGAAAGAAATCATGGATGCTGCTAACAACACTGGCGCTTCTGTTAAAAAACGCGAAGACACACACAAAATGGCAGACGCAAACCGCGCATTTGCTCATTATCGTTGGTAAGATCCTCTCTGTCTGTCGCGTAAAGTGGCAGCAGAAAGTCAATTTACAATCGATTTAAATAAAGAGAGGAGTAAACATACAAAATGGCAAGAGAATTTTCACTTGAAAAAACTCGTAACATTGGTATCATGGCCCACGTTGATGCTGGTAAAACAACAACAACTGAGCGTATCTTGTACTACACTGGTAAAATCCATAAAATCGGTGAAACCCATGAAGGTGCTTCACAAATGGACTGGATGGAACAAGAACAAGAACGTGGTATCACGATTACATCCGCTGCGACAACTGCACAGTGGAAAGGCTACCGTGTAAATATCATCGATACTCCAGGACACGTGGACTTCACAATTGAAGTACAACGTTCTCTACGCGTATTAGATGGTGCGGTAACAGTTCTTGACTCTCAATCAGGTGTAGAACCTCAAACAGAAACTGTTTGGCGTCAAGCGACTGAATATAAAGTTCCTCGTATTGTATTCTGTAACAAAATGGATAAAATCGGTGCGGACTTCTTCTATTCAGTAGAATCATTACATGATCGTTTACAAGCAAACGCTCATCCAATTCAAATTCCAATCGGAGCTGAAGAAGACTTCACTGGAATCATTGACTTGATTAAAATGAAAGCTGAAATCTACACAAATGATTTGGGAACAGATATTCAAGAAACTGATATTCCTGAAGATTATTTAGAAAAAGCGCAAGAATGGCGCGAAAAATTAGTTGAAGCTGTTGCTGAAACTGACGAAGACTTAATGATGAAATATCTTGAAGGTGAAGAAATCACTGAAGAAGAATTAGTCGCTGGTATCCGTCAAGCAACAATCAACGTTGAGTTCTTCCCTGTATTAGCTGGTTCAGCATTCAAGAATAAAGGGGTTCAATTAATGTTGGACGCTGTTCTTGATTACTTACCATCTCCATTAGATATCGATGCTATCAAAGGGATCGATACTAAAACAGACGAAGAAACAACTCGTCCAGCTGATGACGAAGCACCTTTCGCTTCATTAGCATTTAAAGTTATGACTGACCCATTCGTAGGTCGTTTAACTTTCTTCCGTGTTTATTCTGGTGTCCTTGAAAGTGGTTCATACGTATTGAACGCTTCAAAAGGCAAAAAAGAACGTATCGGTCGTATCCTACAAATGCACGCCAACACTCGTCAAGAAATTGACAAAGTGTACTCTGGTGATATCGCTGCTGCTGTTGGTCTAAAAGACACAACAACTGGTGATACATTATGTGCATTAGATGCACCAGTTATTCTTGAATCTATTGAATTCCCTGACCCAGTTATCCAAGTCGCTGTTGAACCTAAATCAAAAGCTGACCAAGATAAAATGGGCGTGGCTCTACAAAAACTTGCTGAAGAAGATCCATCATTCCGCGTTGAAACAAACGTTGAAACTGGTGAAACAGTTATCTCTGGTATGGGTGAATTGCACTTAGACGTTTTAGTAGACCGTATGAAACGTGAATTCAAAGTTGAAGCTAACGTAGGTGCTCCTCAAGTATCTTACCGCGAAACATTCCGTGCTGCGACTAAAGCAGAAGGTAAATTCGTTCGTCAGTCTGGTGGTAAAGGACAATACGGTCACGTATGGGTTGAATTTACACCAAATGAAGAAGGTAAAGGCTTCGAGTTTGAAAACGCAATTGTCGGTGGTGTGGTTCCTCGTGAATACATCCCAGCAGTTGAAAAAGGGTTAGAAGACTCTATGAACAACGGTGTTCTTGCTGGTTATCCATTAGTTGATATCAAAGCAAAACTTTACGATGGTTCATACCACGATGTCGATTCAAATGAAACGGCCTTCCGTGTAGCTGCTTCTATGGCATTGAAAGCTGCGGCTAAAAATGCAAACCCAGTTATTTTAGAACCAATGATGAAAGTTACAATTACTGTTCCTGAAGATTACTTAGGTGATATCATGGGACACGTAACAAGTCGTCGTGGACGTGTTGAAGGTATGGAAGCACACGGTAACTCTCAAATCGTTAATGCGATGGTACCTTTAGCTGAAATGTTTGGTTATGCTACAACATTACGTTCAGCAACACAAGGACGCGGTACATTTATGATGGTATTTGACCACTATGAAGACGTACCTAAGTCTGTTCAAGAAGAAATCATCAAGAAAAACGGCGGCAACGCATAATTTTCCTTGAGAATAAAAGGTTTGTTTTTAGAACTATCCTTTTTTCAAGATTTCGTGTAAAATAGCTTATGATGATCAGACGATTTTTAGTAACGTCTATCACATATAAAACAAACAATAAAATTTATATTTTTAGGAGGAACATTCAAAATGGCAAAAGAAAAATTTGACCGTTCTAAATCCCATGTTAACATTGGTACTATCGGACACGTTGACCATGGTAAAACTACATTAACAGCTGCAATTGCTACTGTATTATCAAAACACGGTGGCGGGGAAGCACAAAGCTACGATTCTATCGATAACGCTCCAGAAGAAAAAGAACGTGGAATCACAATCAACACTTCTCATATCGAATATGAAACTGAAACTCGTCACTATGCACACGTTGACTGCCCAGGACACGCGGACTACGTTAAAAACATGATCACTGGTGCTGCTCAAATGGACGGAGCTATCTTAGTAGTTTCTGCTGCTGATGGTCCTATGCCTCAAACACGTGAACATATCTTATTATCACGTAACGTTGGTGTACCATACATCGTTGTATTCTTAAACAAAATGGATATGGTTGATGACGAAGAATTATTAGAATTAGTAGAAATGGAAGTTCGTGACTTATTATCAGAATACGATTTCCCAGGCGATGATGTTCCAGTTATCGCAGGTTCTGCTTTGAAAGCTTTAGAAGGCGACGAGTCTTATGAAGAAAAAATCTTAGAATTAATGGCTGCAGTTGACGAATATATCCCAACTCCAGAACGTGATACTGACAAACCATTCATGATGCCAGTCGAAGACGTATTCTCAATCACTGGACGTGGTACTGTTGCTACAGGCCGTGTTGAACGTGGTGAAGTTCGCGTTGGTGACGAAGTTGAAATCGTTGGTATTAAAGACGAAACATCTAAAACAACTGTTACAGGTGTTGAAATGTTCCGTAAATTATTAGACTACGCTGAAGCAGGCGACAACATCGGTGCTTTATTACGTGGTGTAGCACGTGAAGATATCGAACGTGGACAAGTATTAGCTAAACCAGCTACAATCACTCCACACACAAAATTCAAAGCTGAAGTATACGTATTATCAAAAGAAGAAGGCGGACGTCACACTCCATTCTTCACTAACTACCGTCCTCAATTCTACTTCCGTACAACAGACGTTACTGGTGTTGTAGAATTGCCAGAAGGTACTGAAATGGTAATGCCTGGTGATAACGTTGCTATGGACGTTGAATTAATTCACCCAATCGCTATCGAAGACGGAACTCGTTTCTCTATTCGTGAAGGCGGACGTACTGTAGGTTCAGGCGTTGTTACTGAAATCGTTAAATAATTAACTTTTTAACTATAGTTTTAACCAGCGTGAAAAACTGGGGTATTCGGACGTAAGACCAGAGAATTTATTCTCTGGTCTTTTTTTGTTTAGAAATTGGCTGGCTAAAAAATAAGCCAATTGGCTGTTTTAGCAGACTTGTTTCTTCCGTATACTTGGAGAAAAAGGTTAGGTGATTTAATGGAAAAAGTATTGACGATTGCAGGCTCCGATTCAACTGGAGGGGCAGGGATTCAAGCAGATTTAAAAACATTTGAAGAGTATGGAGTTTTTGGATTTTCAAGTTTAACCTCGATTGTGACGATGGATCCTACGACAGGTTGGTCACATGAAGTAACTGAATTGCCAGAAACGCTCTTAGAAAAACAATTGATTTCGGTTTTTGCAGGCGGTCCAGTAGCGGCTTTGAAAACAGGGATGATGGGTAATGAACAAAATATTAAAATGGCTAGTAAGTACATTAAACAAGAAAAAATTCAAAAAGTCGTGATTGACCCAGTCATTGCTTGTAAGGGAACGGCACAAATTCTGCAACCCAAAAGTGTGGAAGGCCTAAAAAACGATTTACTGCCATTAGCATTAGTTGCCACGCCTAATTTAATTGAAGCGGGCATCTTATCTAGTTTAGGCGAAATTTCTTCCGTGGCGGAGATGGAAGAAGCGGCAAAACGAATTGTACAAATGGGAGCCAAGCATGTCGTGGTTAAAGGGGGACATCGCTTAGCTGGTGAAAAAGCACTGGACTTGTTTTACGATGGTCACACCGCGCATCTTTTGGAAAATGAATTATATCCTACTGATTATAATCATGGTGCAGGTTGTACTTTTTCAGCGGCAATCACAGCTGGCTTGGCGAAAGGTTATTCGGTGTTAGAAGCAGTAACTTTAGCAAAAAAATTTGTAGCAGCGGCGATTAAACACGGTATTCAAGTTAATCCTTATGTGGGGCACGTATGGCATGGCGCTTACACTCATGCGGAACAACGGATGCGTAAGAAAGCATAATATTTAGAACTAGAGGAGTCTGTCAAGGACTGGCTCTAGTTTTTTTGTGATAAAGAATAACAATAGTAGGTATTACGTTAAAAGAATGTTCAAATTTTTAAAAGAGGAGTAGAATAGAACTGTAATTGCAAAAAAAGAAGCGGAACATAGAAGGGGTGATAACTTTTCTGTGCTTCAGTTTAGAACGGACTGTGGTGTTTGTTTTGACGAACTACCGGAAAGCGACTTCTTTTTGTTTTGGCTTCAAATGGTATTTAATGGAGGGAATGCAATGTTAGAAAAAGAAACGTACAGTCAACTGTTTAAATGGTCTTTTTCAAAAAAGACACAAGTCACATACTGGGATGGTACCGTCAAAGAGTATGGGCAAGGGTCGGGGGATCCGGTTTTTAAAATTGTATTCAATGAAAAAATTCCTGTGAAGGATTTACTGAATAACGCTTCGTTAACTTTAGGGGAAGCCTACATGGATCGCAAAATTGAAATCGAAGGCGATATCCAAGCGCTGATTTATGATGTGTATAACCAAAAGGATAGCTTTTTACACAATGCTAAATTTATTAAATGGCTTCCTAAAGAAAGTCATTCAAAAAAACGTTCGCAAGAGGATATTCACAGCCATTACGATCTAGGAAATGATTTTTACAAAAAATGGCTTGACCAAACAATGACGTATTCATGTGCTTATTTTAAAACGCCTGAAGATACATTAGAACAAGCGCAAGTGAATAAAGTTCATCATATTTTAGATAAATTGTTTATCAAAGAGGGCGACACTTTACTGGATATTGGCTGCGGCTGGGGCACGTTAATTTTAACTGCGGTGAAAGAATATGGAGCCAAAGCAACTGGGATTACATTAAGTGAAGAGCAATTTCATCATATTCGCCATATTATAGAAAAAGAAGGTCTACAAGATCGAATGACTGTCAAATTGATGGATTATCGTGATTTAAAAGGAGAGTCTTTTGACCATATTACGAGTGTTGGGATGTTTGAACATGTCGGTGCGGAAAATCTACATGAATATTTTGATGTCGTTCAGCGAAATTTAGCGCCTAAAGGTACGGCGTTGATTCATGGGATCAGTCGCCAACAAGGTGGGGCTAAAAATGCTTGGATTAATCGTTATATTTTCCCAGGTGGCTATATTCCTGGTGTCACTGAGCTAGTCGGCCATATGACAGAAAACGACTTGCAAGTGATTGACTTGGAAAGTTTGCGCAGAGATTATCAATTGACGTTGGAACATTGGACAAAAAACTTCCATAATATAGAAACAGAAATTGTTGACGAAAAAGGCGAGCGCTTCTATCGAATGTGGGACTTATATTTGCAAGCATGTGCAGCCTCATTCCAAGCAAGCAATATTGATGTTATTCAATATTTATTGGTTCATCCAGATAACAATGATATTCCAATGCGCCGGATTGGTTAATAGAATAAAAAAGAAAGAATTTGAGATTCTGGTAAAAAAAGAATCTCAAATTCTTTTTTTATAAAAATAGAATGAAAAGAATTGAAAAACAAAACAAATGCTTTTCAAAACAAGAAAAAATTCTTTCAAAAAAACGCAGAAAATCCTTGCTAACACTATCCTTTCATAGTATAATCAAAAAGGTGCTGTTTACAGGAGTGTAAAAAGCATTGGTAGATCAACGATTTGATTTGCCGGCTGTGAAGCGAGAGGTTGCGACACGCTCGGACGCTTTGCCATGAACGAGCATGCCGGATAAATTTTCGTGGAGCTATGTCTACTTTTAAAATAGGCGAAGGAGGGAACAAGATGGCAAAACAAAAAATTCGTATCCGTTTAAAAGCGTATGAACACCGTATTTTAGATCAATCAGCGGATAAAATTGTGGAAACAGCAAAAAGAACTGGAGCTGACGTATCAGGTCCGATTCCATTACCAACAGAACGCTCACTTTACACAGTTATTCGTGCGACTCATAAATACAAAGATTCTCGCGAACAATTCGAAATGCGTACTCACAAACGTCTAATTGACATTGTGAACCCAACACCAAAAACAGTTGACGCTTTAATGAAGCTTGACTTACCGTCTGGTGTTAATATTGAAATCAAACTATAAAATTAAGATGGAGGTGTACTCATGACCAAAGGAATCTTAGGGAAAAAAGTGGGAATGACACAAATCTTTACTGAGTCTGGTGAATTAATTCCAGTAACAGTAGTTGAAGCTACGCCAAACGTAGTTTTACAAGTAAAAACTGTTGAAACTGACGGATACGAAGCTATCCAAGTTGGTTACCAAGACAAACGTGAAGTTTTATCAAACAAACCTGCGAAAGGTCATGTTGCAAAAGCAAACACGGCTCCTAAGCGCTTCATTAAAGAATTCAAGAATGTTGAGCTAGGAGAATATGAAGTAGGTAAAGAAATCAAAGTAGATGTTTTCCAAGCAGGAGACGTTGTTGATGTTACAGGTACTACGAAAGGTAAAGGATTCCAAGGGGCAATCAAACGTCACGGCCAAAGCCGCGGACCTATGTCTCATGGTTCTCGTTATCACCGTCGTCCTGGGTCAATGGGTCCAGTAGCGCCTAACCGTGTATTTAAAAATAAACGACTAGCCGGCCGTATGGGTGGCGACCGCGTAACAATTCAAAACCTTGAAGTTGTTAAAGTGGACGTAGAAAGAAATGTTATCTTAATCAAAGGAAACATTCCTGGAGCGAAAAAATCTTTAATCACAATCAAATCAGCTGTGAAAGCTAAATAAGTGTAGGGAAAGGAGGAACTAAGGAATGCCGAATGTAGCATTATTCAAACAAGATGGAACTCAAAACGGTGAAATCACTTTAAATGAAGAAATCTTCGGAATCGAACCTAATGAAAGTGTTGTCTATGATGCAATCATCATGCAACGTGCTTCATTAAGACAAGGAACACACGCAGTTAAAAACCGTAGCGCTGTTCGTGGCGGTGGCCGCAAACCATGGCGTCAAAAAGGAACTGGTCGTGCTCGTCAAGGTTCAATCCGTTCACCACAATGGCGTGGAGGTGGCGTAGTCTTTGGACCAACACCGCGTTCATACAGCTACAAACTTCCTAAAAAAGTTCGTCGCTTAGCAATGAAATCTGTATTATCAGATAAAGTTGCTGAAAATAACTTGGTAGCAGTAGAAGGTTTAAGCTTCGATGCACCAAAAACAAAAGAATTCAAACAAGTTCTTGCTAACTTGTCTATCGATACTAAAGTATTAGTTGTTTTAGAAAATGGTAACGACTTTGCAGCTTTATCAGCTCGTAACTTACCAAACGTTTCTGTAGTAACTTCTGATAACGTTAGTGTGTTAGATGTTGTGTCAGCTAACAAAGTCTTGGCAACACAAACAGCTCTTACTCAAATTGAGGAGGTGCTTGCATAATGGAATTACTAGACGTAATCAAACGCCCAGTGATCACTGAAAAATCCATGTTAGCTATGGACGAAAAGAAATATACTTTCGAAGTGGACACTCGCGCAAACAAAACTTTAGTAAAACAAGCTGTTGAATCAGCATTCGATGTTAAAGTAGCAAACGTAAACATCTTAAACGTGCGTCCAAAATTCAAACGCATGGGTAAATATGCAGGTTATACAAAAAAACGTCGCAAAGCGATCGTTACATTAACTGAAGATTCAAAAGAAATTCAATTATTCGAAGCTGCTGAATAAGCAGTCCTGAACAATATCAACGTAGGAGGGAAATAAGACGTGGCGATTAAAAAGTACAAACCTACCACAAATGGCCGTCGTAACATGACAAGTTCTGATTTCGCTGAAATCACAACTTCAACACCAGAAAAATCATTGTTACAGCCATTAAAAAACAATGCCGGTCGTAACAACAACGGTCGCATTACGGTTCGTCACCAAGGTGGCGGTCACAAACGTCAATACCGTGTGATTGACTTTAAACGTAATAAAGATAACGTCGCAGCGGTTGTTAAAACGATCGAGTACGATCCAAACCGTTCTGCTAACATCGCGTTAGTTCATTACGAAGACGGGGTTAAGGCATACATCTTAGCACCAAAAGGATTAGAAGTAGGCATGCGCCTAGTATCTGGTCCAGAAGCAGATATTAAAGTAGGTAACGCATTACCATTGGAAAACATTCCAGTTGGTACAGTTATCCACAACATTGAAATGAAACCTGGTAAAGGTGGACAATTAATCCGTTCAGCTGGAACAAGCGCGCAAGTACTTGGTAAAGAAGGCAAATACGTATTAATCCGCTTAAACTCTGGCGAAGTTCGTATGATCTTAGCAACTTGCCGTGCAACAATCGGTTCAGTTGGTAACGAACAACACGAATTAATCAACATTGGTAAAGCTGGCCGCTCTCGTTGGATGCGTAAACGCCCAACTGTTCGTGGTAGCGTAATGAACCCTAACGATCACCCACACGGTGGTGGTGAAGGTAAAACACCAATTGGACGTAAAGCGCCAGTATCTCCATGGGGTCAACCAGCAATTGGATACAAAACACGTAATAAAAAAGCTAAATCAGACAAACTTATCGTTCGTCGTCGTACTAAATAATTTTTTTGACCATGTGTCGTACATTTTGAGAGGAGGTTCACCATGGGTCGTAGTTTAAAAAAAGGACCTTTCGTCGATGATCATTTGATGAAAAAGGTCGAAGCACAACAAGGTGCCGAAAAGAAAAAAGTAATTAAAACTTGGTCTCGCCGCTCTACAATTTTTCCATCATTCGTAGGTTTCACAATCGCTGTATATGATGGACGGAAACATGTCCCTGTTTACATTCAAGAAGACATGGTAGGACATAAATTAGGTGAATTTGCACCAACTAGAACTTATCGTGGCCACGTTGCTGACGATAAAAAAACTAAACGCTAATTTTGAGGGGAGGATATGCAAATGTCAGAACAAATTACATCAGCTAAAGCAACTGCAAAAACAGTTCGCACTTCACCTCGTAAAGCACGTTTAGTAATCGATCTTATCAGAGGGAAAAGCGTTGCGGATGCAATTTCAATCTTGAAATTCACACCGAACAAGTCTGCTGGAATCATTGAAAAAGTTTTAATGTCAGCAGTTGCTAACGCAGAAAACAACTTTGACTTAGACGTTGAAAGCTTAGTCGTATCTGAAGCATTTGTTAACGAAGGACCAACAATGAAACGTTTCCGTCCTCGTGCAAAAGGTTCAGCTTCACCAATCAACAAACGTACTAGTCACATCACAGTAGTTGTAACAGAGAAATAAGTCTCATGAAATAGGCTGTTTTCTTTATGAAAACAGAGCTTAAACATTTAAGAGGAGGGACAATCAGTGGGTCAAAAAGTACATCCAATTGGAATGCGTGTAGGCATCATCCGCGACTGGGATGCGAAATGGTATGCTGAAAAAGAGTATGCTGAATTCTTACACGAAGATTTAAGAATCCGTAAATTTATCGCAACAAAACTTGCTGATGCTGCTGTATCTACAATTGAAATCGAACGCGCTGCAAACCGTGTTAACATTTCAATTCACACAGCTAAACCAGGTATGGTTATCGGTAAAGGCGGATCTGAAGTCGAAAACCTAAGAAAAGAATTAAACAAATTAACTGGCAAACGAGTTCACATCAACATCGTTGAAATCAAAAAACCAGATTTAGATGCAAAATTAGTAGGCGAAGGAATTGCACGTCAATTAGAAAACCGTGTTGCTTTCCGTCGTGCTCAAAAACAAGCTATCCAACGCGCAATGCGTGCTGGTGCTAAAGGAATCAAAACTCAAGTATCAGGTCGTCTAAACGGTGCGGATATCGCTCGTTCAGAAGGATACTCTGAAGGAACTGTACCACTTCACACATTACGTGCGGACATTGATTACGCATGGGAAGAAGCGGACACTACTTACGGAAAACTAGGAGTTAAAGTGTGGATCTATCGTGGAGAAATTCTTCCAACGAAAAAAAACACTGAGAAAGGAGGGAAATAATCATGTTAGTACCTAAACGTGTAAAACACCGTCGTGAATTCCGCGGAAAAATGCGCGGTGAAGCTAAAGGCGGAAAAGAAGTAGCATTTGGTGAATGGGGTTTACAAGCAACTGAATCTCACTGGATTACTAACCGTCAAATCGAAGCAGCCCGTATTGCAATGACTCGTTACATGAAACGTGGCGGGAAAGTATGGATTAAAATTTTCCCTCACAAGTCTTACACAAGTAAAGCTATCGGCGTACGTATGGGTAAAGGTAAAGGGGCACCAGAAGGCTGGGTATCACCAGTTAAACGTGGTAAAATCATGTTTGAAATCGCAGGCGTTCCTGAAGAAGTAGCTCGTGAAGCTCTTCGTCTTGCATCTCACAAATTGCCGGTAAAAACTAAGATCGTAAAACGTGAGGAAATGGGTGGTGAATCGAATGAAGGTTAAAGAAATCAGAGAATTAACCACTGCCGAAATGCTAGATAAAGAAAAACAATTAAAAGAAGAATTGTTCAACTTAAGATTCCAATTAGCAACAGGTCAATTAGAAAACACTGCACGTATTAAAGAAGTACGTCAATCGATTGCACGCATCAAAACAGTATTGCGTGAACAAGCTAACTAATAGTGGAAGGAGGCCAAACGCGTATGACTGAAGAAAGAAATCAACGTAAAGTTTACCAAGGTCGCGTGGTATCAGACAAAATGGATAAAACAATCACAGTTGTCGTTGAAACAAAGAAAAACCACCCTATCTATGGCAAACGTATGAAATATTCTAAAAAATATAAAGCGCATGATGAAAACAACACAGCGAAAGTTGGAGACATCGTAAAAATCATGGAAACTCGTCCATTATCAGCTACAAAACGTTTCCGTTTACTAGAGGTAGTCGAAGAAGCAGTTATTATCTAATAAAACGAGAATTTCCTAATAGATTGAAGCACAAAATCTGAAAGGGGGATACACATCGTGATCCAACAAGAAAGTCGTTTAAGAGTCGCTGACAATTCTGGCGCACGTGAAATTTTAACGATCAAAGTCCTAGGCGGATCTGGTCGTAAAACTGCTAACATCGGTGACGTTATTGTTGCTACTGTCAAACAAGCAACGCCAGGTGGGGTTGTTAAAAAAGGTGAAGTAGTTAAAGCCGTTATCGTTCGTACAAAATCTGGCGCTCGTCGTGCTGACGGTTCTTACATCAAATTTGATGAAAATGCTGCGGTAATTATCCGTGACGATAAAAGCCCACGCGGAACACGTATCTTCGGACCAGTTGCACGTGAATTACGTGAAAACAACTTCATGAAGATCGTTTCTCTAGCACCAGAAGTATTATAATCTCGAGCCCACGTTAAAGGAGGTGCGAAACAGTAATGTTTGTTAAAAAAGGCGATAAAGTAAAAGTTATCACTGGTAAAGATAAAAACAAAGAAGGCGTTGTCTTAGCAGCGTTTCCTAAACAAGATAAAGTTATCGTTGAAGGTGTCAACGTCGTTAAAAAACACCAAAAACCAAACCAAGCAGCCCCACAAGGTGGAATCCTTGAAGTGGAAGCGCCAATTCATGTTTCTAATGTAATGGTGATTGATCCTTCAAACGGAGAAGCTACTAAAGTTGCGTTTAAAGAAGTCGACGGCAAAAAAGTCCGCGTTTCTAAAAAAACAGGTGAAGTTTTAGATAAATAAAAATTGCGGAAGGAGGGCTTACTGAATGAACCGCCTGAAAGAAAAATATATTAAAGAAGTAACACCATCATTGGTGGAAAAATTTAATTACAGCTCAGTTATGCAAACACCTAAAGTTGATAAAATCGTTATCAACATGGGTGTGGGTGATGCAGTATCAAATGCTAAAAACTTAGACAAAGCTGTTGAAGAATTAGCATTAATCACTGGTCAAAAACCACTTATCACAAAAGCTAAAAAATCTATCGCTGGATTCCGTTTACGTGAAGGAATGCCAATCGGTGCGAAAGTAACGCTACGCGGCGAAAGAATGTACGAATTTTTAGATAAATTAGTAACAGTTTCTTTACCTCGTGTACGTGACTTCCACGGTGTCAGCAAAAAAGCTTTCGATGGTCGTGGTAACTATACTTTAGGTATTAAAGAACAATTAATCTTCCCAGAAGTTGATTATGATTTAGTAGATAAAGTACGCGGTATGGACATCGTAATTGTTACAACAGCGAACACTGACGAAGAGTCTCGCGAATTGTTGGCACAATTAGGTATGCCATTCCAAAAATAATATAAGGAGGCGAACTACGTGGCTAAAAAATCAATGATTGCTAAAAACAAACGTCCTGCTAAACATTCAACACAAGCTTATACTCGTTGTGAACGTTGTGGACGTCCACATTCAGTTTATCGTAAATTTCATCTTTGCCGTATTTGCTTCCGCGAACTTGCCTATAAAGGTCAAATTCCCGGCGTGAAGAAAGCTAGCTGGTAAACAAGTAAACTCGCATAAAGGAGGTAAATAGTTCAATGGTCATGACAGATCCAATTGCAGATTTTCTAACTCGCATTCGTAATGCGAACATGGTTAAACATGAAACTTTAGAAGTACCTGCTTCAAAAATCAAACGTGATATCGCAGAAATCCTGAAACGTGAAGGATTTATCCGCGACGTAGAATACATCGAAGATGACAAACAAGGCGTAATCCGTGTTTTCCTAAAATATGGTAAAAACGAAGAGCGTGTTATCACAAACTTAAAACGTATTTCTAAACCAGGTTTACGTGCATACGTAAAAGCTGACGAAGTACCAAAAGTATTAAACGGTCTAGGAATTGCAATCATCTCTACATCAGAGGGTGTAATTACTGACAAAGAAGCTAGAGCGAAAAATATCGGCGGCGAAGTA
This sequence comes from Enterococcus sp. DIV2467a, assembly GCF_050532945.1. Classification (NCBI taxonomy): domain Bacteria; kingdom Bacillati; phylum Bacillota; class Bacilli; order Lactobacillales; family Enterococcaceae; genus Enterococcus; species Enterococcus sp. DIV2467a. The sequence goes on from NZ_CP172896.1 coordinate 176,863, forward strand.
ATCGCCTACGTATGGTAATTCTAAAAAATACACAAGGAGGTGTCTCTAAGTGAGCCGTATTGGTAATAAAGTTGTTGTTCTTCCTGCTGGTGTTGAAATCAAGCAAGACGGAAACAACATTACAGTTAAAGGACCTAAAGGTGAATTAACACGCGAATTTTCTTCTGATATCAAAATGAACATCGAAGGAAACGAAGTGACATTCACTCGTCCAAACGATTCAAAAGAAATGAAAACAATCCACGGAACAACTCGTGCAAACTTCAACAACATGGTTGTTGGTGTTTCTGAAGGTTTCCAAAAAGCACTTGAACTTATCGGGGTCGGATACCGTGCCCAAGTACAAGGCAACAAATTAACTTTAAACGTTGGTTATTCTCATCCTGTCGAAATGACAGCACCAGAAGGCGTAACATTTGAAGTACCTGCGAACACACAAGTTATCGTTAAAGGCATCAACAAAGAAGTTGTTGGTGAATTAGCTGCTAACATCCGTGGCGTTCGTCCTCCAGAACCTTATAAAGGCAAAGGGATTCGCTATGTTGGTGAATTTGTACGCCGTAAAGAAGGTAAAACTGGTAAATAATAACAGCTGTGTAGAAAACAGAAGTCAACAACAAGCAACTGTCATTTTATGGGATTTTTCCAATAAAATGCTTTTGTCTTGTCTGCCAGCTTCTCTTTTCCGTAATCTGCTGACTGCTTGAAATATTAGTAGTAAACATTAAATCAAAGAGGTGAAAATTGTGATTACAAAACCAGATAAAAACAAAACACGTCAAAAGAGACATCGTCGTGTACGTAACAAAATCTCTGGTACTGCTGAGTGCCCACGCTTGAACATTTTCCGTTCTAACAAAAACATCTACGCGCAAGTCATTGATGACGTAGCGGGTGTGACGCTAGCAAGTGCCTCTGCCTTGGATAAAGAAATTTCAGGTGGAACAAAAACAGAAACAGCTGCAGCTGTTGGTAAACTAGTTGCTGAACGTGCCGCTGAAAAAGGCATCAAAAAAGTAGTCTTCGACCGTGGTGGATACCTTTACCATGGCCGCGTGCAAGCTTTAGCTGAAGCTGCTCGTGAAAATGGACTAGAATTTTAGGAGAAGGAGGAACACCATTCATGGTTTATATTGATCCAAAACATTTGGAATTAGAAGACCGCGTTGTAGCGATCAACCGTGTAACAAAAGTTGTTAAAGGTGGACGTCGTTTACGTTTCGCAGCTTTAGTTGTTGTCGGTGACAAAAACGGACACGTTGGTTTCGGTACTGGTAAAGCACAAGAAGTACCTGAAGCTATCCGTAAAGCAATCGAAGACGCGAAGAAAAACTTAGTTGAAGTGCCTATGGTTGGTTCTACTATCCCGCACGAAGTAATTGGCGTATTCGGTGGCGGCCGTATCCTTATGAAACCTGCAGTAGAAGGTTCTGGGGTAGCTGCTGGTGGACCAGTTCGTGCCGTATTGGAATTAGCTGGTGTAGCAGATATTACATCTAAATCACTAGGTTCAAACACACCTATTAACGTTGTTCGCGCAACTGTTGAAGGTCTAAAACAATTAAAACGTGCCGAAGAAGTGGCAGCACTTCGCGGTAAATCTGTAGAAGAAATTATCGGTTAAGGAGGACAAAAATAATGGCTGAATTAAAAATTACTTTAAAACGCAGTGTTATCGGACGTCCTCAAAACCAACGTGCTACAGTTAAAGCGTTAGGTTTAGGTAAAGTGAATAGTACTGTTACAAAACCTGCCAATGAAGCAATCAAAGGTATGGTTAACACTATTTCACATTTAGTGGACGTAGAAGAAGTTTAAGATTTATAGATTTGTAATAGAAGATTGCTTAAGGAGGTGCCAAACCTATGAAACTTCATGAATTAAAACCTGCTGAGGGCTCACGCCAAGTACGTAACCGTGTTGGACGTGGTACTTCATCTGGTAATGGTAAAACAGCTGGCCGTGGACAAAAAGGGCAAAAAGCCCGTTCAGGCGGTGGTGTTCGTTTAGGATTTGAAGGGGGTCAAACTCCATTATTCCGTCGTTTACCAAAACGTGGGTTTACAAACATTAATCGTAAAGATTACGCTGTTGTGAACTTAGATACTTTAAACCGTTTTGAAGATGGAACAGAAGTAACTCCTGTTGTCCTAAAAGAAGCAGGAATCGTTAAAAACGAAAAAGCGGGAATCAAAGTTCTTGCAGATGGTGAGTTAACGAAAAAATTAACTGTGAAAGCAGCTAAATTCTCGAAATCAGCACAAGAAGCTATCGAAGCTGCTGGTGGTTCAATCGAGGTGATCTAATTGTTCAAGCTATTAAAGAACGCCTTTAAAGTCAAAGACATTAGATCAAAAATCTTATTTACAGTTTTAATCTTGTTTGTATTTCGCCTAGGTGCGCACATTACTGTGCCCGGGGTGAATGCAAAGGGATTGTCTGATTTAAGTAGCTTACCCTTTTTGAATATGTTGAATATGGTGAGTGGTAGTGCCATGCAAAACTTCTCTATCTTCTCGATGGGGGTTTCGCCATACATTACAGCCTCTATTATTATTCAACTATTGCAAATGGATATTGTACCTAGATTTGTAGAATGGTCAAAACAAGGGGAAGTTGGGCGTAAGAAATTAAATCAAGCAACAAGATATCTAACGATTGTCTTGGGTGTGGCTCAGTCAATGGGGATCACTGCTGGTTTTAATAGCTTAAGTCAAACTGGGATTGTAAACAATCCAACCTTAGGTACCTTTGTGATGATTGCAGTTATTTTAACTGCTGGGACGATGTTTGTGACTTGGATGGGTGAACAAATTACAGAAAAAGGAATCGGAAATGGTGTTTCAATGATTATCTTTGCCGGGATTATTTCTCGTTTGCCAGGAGCAGTCAAAGAAATCTATGAAGATTACTTCGTCAATATCGAGTCTTCTCGTATTTGGCAATCTGTTATTTTCATTGCAATCTTAGTTATTGCTATTTTGGTGATTGTTACAGTCGTAACGTTCTTCCAACAAGCAGAGCGTAAGATTCCAATCCAATATACAAAACGTGTTTCTGGTGCACCAACAAGTAGTTATTTACCGTTAAAAGTAAATGCTGCTGGGGTTATTCCAGTTATCTTTGCCAGCTCGTTAATTGCAACACCAAATGCCATTTTACAAGCTTTCTCATCAAAATTCGCTGGTGAAAATTGGTATGACATTATGACAAAAATCTTCAGTTATAACACAGTTCCAGGGGCAATCATCTATACTGTCCTAATCGTTGCGTTTACGTTCTTCTATGCATTTGTTCAAGTAAACCCTGAGAAATTAGCGGAAAACTTACAAAAACAAGGAAGCTACATTCCAAGCGTGCGACCAGGTAAAGGTACAGAAGAATATGTATCTGGCGTGTTAATGAGATTAAGTGTTGTCGGCTCAATTTTCCTAGGACTTGTTGCTTTACTTCCAATCATTGCGCAAATGGTTTGGAACTTACCTCAATCAATCGGTTTAGGTGGAACAAGTTTACTAATCGTTATCGGGGTTGCATTAGAAACAACGAAACAATTAGAAGGATTAATGATGAAACGTCAATATGTCGGCTTTATCAATAAGTAAGAATCGAGTGTTGAGGTTTTACCTCAGCACCATTCTCACATATGGCTAGCTTCATAAGCCGGTCTTTAAAATTAGGAGGAGAATATATGAACCTCATTTTAATGGGATTACCTGGAGCAGGTAAAGGCACCCAAGCAGAAAAAATCATTGATACGTATGGCATTCCACATATTTCTACTGGAGATATGTTCCGTGCAGCAATGAAAAATGAAACTGCCTTGGGCCTAGAAGCGAAATCTTATATCGATAAAGGTGAACTGGTTCCTGACGAAGTAACAAACGGAATTGTTAAAGAACGCCTTGCTGAACCAGACACAGACAAAGGATTCCTATTAGATGGTTTCCCACGTACACTGGATCAAGCAAAAGCATTAGATACAATGCTTAAAGAATTAAACAAAAAAATTGATGCTGTCATTGACATCCATGTAGAAGAAGATGTATTAATCGAGCGTTTAGCTGGACGATTCATCTGTCGCACATGTGGCGCAACGTATCATAAATTATTCAACCCGCCAAAAGTTGAAGGCACTTGTGATCGCTGTGGCGGACATGAATTCTACCAAAGAGAAGATGATAAGCCCGAAACGGTTAAAAATCGTTTGGCAGTCAACATTGAAAGTAGCGCACCAATCTTAGCTTTCTATAAAGAACAAGGCTTGATGCATACAATCGATGGCAATCGCGAAATCGATACTGTTTTTTCTGATGTGAAAAAAATCATTGACGAAAACTAATTTCCAATTGCCCGCAGTTTAACCCTGTTGTTGTATTCAGTTTCTCTTGCCAAAACATAACTAAATATGGTAGAATATATCAGTCCGAATTCTACAGTTTTGTGACATCAAAATGAATAACGAAGTTAGTTGAGAATTTCTAGGTGGGAGCTGGAGTTTCCGCCGTTTTATCGTGTGAAAACGCGAAACAAGTACAAGGAGGTACTGTGCGTGGCAAAAGAAGATATGATTGAAGTCGAAGGTACAGTCGTCGAAACTTTGCCGAATGCAATGTTTAAAGTCGAACTAGAAAATGGACACCAAGTTCTTGCTACTGTTTCAGGTAAAATCCGTATGCACTACATCCGTATCTTACCTGGTGACAAAGTAACAGTTGAATTATCACCGTATGATTTAACGCGTGGCCGTATTACTTATCGCTTTAAATAATTGTACTCCGTAAAACCACAGGAGGTATTATCATGAAAGTAAGACCATCAGTAAAACCAATGTGTGAACATTGTAAAGTAATTCGCCGTAAAGGACGTGTTATGGTTATTTGCCCAGCAAATCCAAAACATAAACAACGTCAAGGATAATTAGGAGGTGTAACGAATAATGGCTCGTATTGCAGGAGTAGACATCCCTCGTGACAAACGTGTAGTAGTTTCTCTTACTTACATTTATGGTATTGGTAACACTACAGCTAAAAAAGTTTTAGCAAACGTTGGCGTATCTGAAGATGTTCGTGTACGTGATTTAACAAACGAACAAACAGATGCGATTCGTGCGGAAATTGATAAGTTAAAAGTTGAAGGGGATCTTCGTCGTGAAGTGAACTTAAACATCAAACGCTTGATGGAAATCGGTTCATACCGTGGAATCCGTCACCGTCGTGGATTACCAACTCGTGGACAAAACACGAAAAATAATGCACGTACTCGTAAAGGCCCTACTAAAACAGTAGCAGGCAAGAAAAAATAATTCCTAAGTGAAGGAGGTTAGAACTTCATGGCAGCAAAAAAAGTTAGTCGTAAACGCCGTGTCAAAAAGAATATAGAATCAGGTGTAGCACATATCCATTCTACATTCAACAATACAATCGTAATGATTACTGATACACATGGTAATGCATTAGCATGGTCATCAGCAGGATCATTAGGCTTTAAAGGAAGCAAAAAATCAACTCCTTTTGCCGCTCAAATGGCTGCAGAAGCCGCAACTAAAGTGGCAATGGAACATGGACTTAAAACTGTAGACGTAACAGTTAAAGGACCTGGTTCTGGACGTGAAGCAGCAATTCGTTCATTACAAGCAACAGGTTTAGAAGTGACTGCAATTCGTGACGTGACTCCAGTTCCTCATAATGGATGCCGCCCTCCAAAACGCCGTCGTGTTTAATGAGCGCCACTCATTCTGAGTTTGAATTAGGAACGTCATTGAACAAGACACTTTTCGTTTTGAAAGGGGTATAGATAAGAATGATTGAATTTGAAAAACCAAGAATCGAAAAAATTGATGAAAATAGAGATTATGGTAAGTTCGTCGTTGAACCATTAGAACGCGGTTACGGAACTACTTTAGGTAACTCTCTACGTCGTATTTTATTGTCTTCTTTACCAGGAGCTGCAATTACGAATATTCAAATCGATGGTGTTTTACACGAATTCTCAACCATTCCAGGTGTACGAGAAGACGTAACACAAATTATTTTGAATATTAAAGGCTTAGCATTGAAATTATATGCTGAAGAAGAGAAAACCCTTGAGATCGATATTACAGGACCCGCTACCGTGACTGCCGGCGATATTATCGTGGACAGTGATGTTGAGATCCTAAATAAAGATTTAGTTATCTGTAGTGTTGCTGAAGGAGCTACTTTCCATGCTCGCTTAACAGTGAAACCTGGTCGTGGCTATGTTCAAGCAGACGAAAACAAAAAAGAAGATATGCCAATCGGTGTACTTCCAGTTGATTCCATCTACACACCCGTTCGTCGTGTTAACTACCAAGTAGAAAATACACGTGTTGGTCGTCGTGATGATTTCGACAAATTAACAATGGAAATATGGACAGATGGTTCAATCATTCCTCAAGAAGCACTAAGTTTAGCTGCGAAAATCATGACTGAGCATTTAGATATCTTTGTAAACCTTACTGACGAAGCGAAAAACGCTGAAATCATGGTGGAAAAAGAAGAAACTCAAAAAGAGAAAATGCTAGAAATGACGATTGAAGAACTTGATTTATCAGTTCGTTCATATAACTGTTTAAAACGTGCAGGCATTAATACTGTACAAGAACTTACAAACAAATCTGAACCAGAAATGATCAAAGTACGTAATTTAGGTCGTAAATCTCTTGAAGAAGTAAAACTTAAATTGCATGATCTAGGATTAGGATTACGTAAGGACGATTAAGACTTTTACGAAGTTTCCAGTCCTGCTTAACAGCAGTGGCTCGTGAGAACAGAAACGAAGGAGGGAACCCAACGTGAGTTACCGTAAATTAGGACGCACATCAAGCCAACGTAAAGCTATGCTACGTGATATTACAACTGATTTAATCATCAACGAACGCATCGTAACTACTGAAGCTCGTGCGAAAGAAGTACGTTCAACTGTAGAAAAAATGATTACTTTAGGTAAACGTGGAGATCTTCATGCACGTCGTCAAGCAGCTACTTTCGTTCGTAATGAAGTTGCTAGTGTTCGTGAAGAAGATGAGTCTATCGTTGTTGAATCAGCTTTACAAAAGCTATTTAACGATTTAGGACCTCGTTTCGCGGAACGCCAAGGTGGTTACACTCGTATCTTGAAGACAGAACCAAGACGCGGCGATGCAGCACCAATGGTAGTTATCGAATTTGTTAAATAATTAATAAACCGATCACTTTATAGATGTTTCTTTTAGAGTGTTATGATGTTGGAGGCGACTCCGAGTCTAGCTCTGCTTTCCCTGCTAAAGATGGCTTTAGCAGGGGAGCACTCATCATATAAAGGTGATTTTTTTTTGCTTTGGGAAAACGCTGTTTTCTCAAAGCTTTTTTGTTTCTTAAAAGCATTGCAGAAGCTTTTCCGGTTTGTTATACTGATTATTAATTGGAATTTTCAGATAATTAAGCATCTGAGTTAGTAGAAGGGGGAATTATATGTCGCAAATGTTTGCTTTTTCGTTGCTGATGGTTATTTTATACATTGGTGATGTAGTTTCTATCAAAACAAAAGCTTGGATTCCATCTGTTTTTGTTTGTGGTGTTTTATTTATTCTTGGTTATTGGACTATTTTTCCACAAAATATTGTGGAAGTGGCAGGGATTCCTACAGTGGTTGCCACTTTATTAATGTATCTGTTGATTACTAATATGGGCACTCTGCTCTCTGTTAAAGAATTGGTTAATCAATGGAAAACGATTGTGATTGCTTTGTCAGGTATTCTGGGCATTATTGCCTTGTTATTAGCTGTAGGGACTTTTGTTTTTGACTTAAAAACAGTTTTAGTTGCAATCCCGCCGTTAGTAGGAGGTTTAGTTTCTTCATTAGTAATGTCAGAAGCGGCTCAATCAGCTGGTTTAGCCTCACTTTCAGTTTTGGCAATTTTAATTTATGTCATTCAAGGGTTTGCAGGTTATCCCTTAACTTCAATTGTTCTAAAAAAAGAAGGAAAGCGGAAGCTTCAAGAATATCGAGCAGGGACATGGCAGCCGGTTCATGAACAAGAGGGGCAAGAAACAGGAGCAGAACCAGATGTGCCTAAACTATTTGAAAAAGTACCCAAACGATATCATACAGATTATTCACGAATTTTACGTTTAGCCTTAGTTGCCACACTCGCTTATTATGTTTCTGTGTGGACGGCACCGTTTGTGACGATTAGTCCTTTTGTGCTGTGTTTATGTTTTGGTGTGGTTGCAACGTCTTTAGGCTTTTTAGAAAAGCAACCATTACAGAAAGCAAATAGCTTTGGTTTTGCGATTTTAGGGTTAATGCTTTTTGTCTTTGATGGCTTAAAACAAGCCACACCTGAAATGTTGATGGATTTATTTTTACCAATGATTGGGATTATTGTGATTGGTGTTATCGGGATGTACATCTTTTCAGCAATTGTTGGTCGTGTATTAGGTGTGAGTAAAGAGATGGCATTCGCAGTTTCATTGACAGCTTTATATGGCTTTCCAGCCGATTATATTATTACGAATGAAGTGATTCAATCATTGACAGAAGATGAACAAGAACAGGCGGCTTTAACGAGCCATTTAATGCCACCGATGTTAGTGGCAGGTTTCGTAACAGTCACTATTGTTTCGGTTATTTTAGCGGGTATTTTTTCAAGTATTTTATTAAGTTTGTAGAAACGGGGCGTAAGTATGAAAAAAATCAAAGCACTAGTCAAGCAGCATGCACAAGAAATGATTGCTTTTCGACGGGATTTACACCAACATCCAGAATTACAATTTGAAGAATTTCGAACGACAGAAAAAGTCGCGGCAGTTCTTGATCAATTAGGAATTACTTATCGCAAAACAGAACCGACGGGTTTAATTGCTGAAATTGTGGGCGGCAAACCAGGCCGAGTGGTTGCGCTGCGGGCTGATATGGATGCCTTACCTGTACAGGAATTAAATGAAGATTTAGCTTATAAATCTTTAGAAGCTGGCAAGATGCATGCATGTGGGCATGATTCCCATACCGCGATGTTAGTAACAGCGGCTAAAGTATTAAAAGAAATCCAGGAAGAACTTCAGGGAACAGTAAGGTTAATTTTTCAACCATCTGAAGAAAATGCGCAAGGTGCTAAAGCAATGGTTGCGCAAGGCGCAATGACCGGTGTTGATGATGTATTTGGCTTACATATCTGGTCACAAATGCCTGTAGGAACCGCTTCGTGTCGAGTGGGCTCAAGTTTCGCATCCGCAGATATTTTTTCTGTTGATTTTAAAGGACGTGGTGGCCATGGTGCCATGCCAAACGCTTGTATTGATGCGGCAGTCATAGCTTCTTCTTTTGTGATGAATCTGCAAACGATTGTTTCTCGGGAGACAGATCCTTTAGATCCAGTAGTTGTCACGATTGGACGGATGGATGTGGGGACCCGTTTTAATGTGATTGCTGAGAATGCACGTTTAGAAGGAACGGTTCGTTGCTTTAGTGTAGCAACGCGTAATCGAGTAGAACAGGCGCTGCAACGCTATGCGGAACAAACAGCCGCTATTTACGGTGGGACGGCTTCGTTAGATTATCAATATGGAACGTTGCCAGTGATTAATGATGAGCAGGATGCCTTGTTTGCCCAAACACTAATTAAGGAAAATTTTGGTGAAGCGGCCTTAAGACAAGAAGAGCCGACAACCGGTGGTGAAGACTTCAGTTATTATACTGAACATGCTTCTGGTTGTTTTGCCTTAGTGGGAAGTGGTAATCCAGAGAAAGATACGGAATGGGCACATCACCATGGTCGTTTTAATATTGATGAAGATGCGATGGCAATGGGTGCTGAGTTATATGCCCAATATGCGTTTGAATATTTGAAGACACATTTTTAAAAGAAAATCAGTAACTTCTTGTTTTATGAGAACAAGAAGTTATTTTTATGAAAAATAGACCTGTCAAGACAGATAAGAGCTCCCATAATGACCGTTCTTTTGGTATAATAAAAAATAGTGTGAAGAATCAGAACAGATGATTGAAAAAACGCTACTTTTTTGGTAGTGTTAGAAAGAATAAATAGATTGAGGGAGTACGCGATGCAACCAATCATTGAACTAAATAATATCCAATTTAATTATCAACCAGAAGATGCTTCTCCCGCTTTAAAAGATGTGTCTTTTTCCATTCAACAAGGCGAATGGGTCGCTATTATTGGCCATAATGGTTCTGGTAAATCAACGTTAGCCAAAACGATCAATGGGCTGTTACTGCCAGCTGCTGGGACTATCAAAGTTGGCGGCAAAGAATTAAATGAAGCAAACGTCTGGGATATCCGGCGTATGGTAGGAATGGTTTTTCAAAATCCAGATAACCAATTTGTCGGTTCAACAGTCGAAGACGATGTGGCTTTTGGTTTAGAAAATCAAGGTATTCCGCGTGATGAAATGGTCGAACGTGTTCACGATGCATTAGAACGGGTTCGTATGTTAGATTTTGCCAAGCGAGAACCTGCTCGGCTATCTGGCGGCCAAAAACAACGAGTAGCTATCGCTGGTGTGGTTGCTTTGCGACCAGATATTATTATTTTAGACGAAGCGACAAGTATGTTAGATCCAGAAGGTCGTGCAGAAGTAATTGCTACCATTCAAAAGATTAAAGAAGAAAGCAATTTAACAGTTATTTCTATTACCCACGATATTGATGAAGCGGCTAATGCGAATCGTATTTTAGTGATGCGCCAAGGACAATTGACAAACGAGGGAACACCAGAAAAGATTTTTTCTGCAGGAGAAGCGCTTGTTGAAATGGGCTTGGATTTACCGTTTCCTGAAAAATTAAAAGTAGCTTTGAAAGAGCGTGGCGTTGTTGTGCCAACGAATTATTTAACAGAAGAAGGGATGGTGGATTGGTTATGGACATCCGTTTTAAACAAGTAGATTTTACTTACCAACCCAATACTCCTTTTGAGCAACGGGCATTATTCGATATTAATTTAACGATTCAAGACGGCTCTTATACAGCGATTGTCGGACATACTGGCAGTGGCAAATCAACGTTATTACAACATTTGAATGCTTTGGTGAAACCAACTAAAGGCCAAGTGACAATTGGAGAGCGTGTAATTACGCCAGAAACTGATAATAAGAATTTAAAACCAATTCGTAAAAAAGTTGGGATCGTTTTTCAATTTCCAGAAGCACAATTGTTTGAAGAAACAGTGGAGCGAGACATCGCTTTCGGACCGAAAAACTTTGGTGTTTCAGACGAAGAAGCGAAAAAATTAGCTAAGAAAATGCTTGATTTAGTCGGCTTAGATGAAAAATACTTACAACATTCTCCGTTTGAGTTATCAGGTGGTCAAATGCGCCGTGTCGCAATTGCTGGTGTGCTAGCGATGGAACCAGAAGTTTTAGTATTAGACGAACCGACTGCTGGTTTGGATCCTAAGGGTCGTAAAGAAATGATGGAGATGTTTAGTCGTCTGCATAAGGAACATAATATGACCATCGTTTTAGTGACACATTTGATGGATGATGTGGCTAATTACGCAGATCATGTGATTGTTTTAGAAAAAGGACAAATCGTCCGAGCGGGAGCACCACAAGAAGTGTTTCAAGAGACACAATGGTTGAAAGAAAAACAATTAGGCGTGCCAACTGCAGCCGAATTTGCTGAAAAATTAGTGGCAAAAGGCTTTTCTTTTGAGCAATTACCATTAACGGCCGATCAATTAGCCGATCAGCTTCTGAAAAAAATGCAGGAAGCAGGTGAGGCAAAATGATGAATAAATTGATTTTTGGGCGCTATATTCCAGGTGATTCTTTTATCCATCGTTTAGATCCGCGCGCAAAATTATTAGCTAGTTTTTATTTTATTGGAATTATCTTTTTAGCAAATAATTGGCAGAGTTATGTTTTAATAGCAGCCTTTACTGCTTTTGCTATTTCATTATCAAAAATCAGCGCCCGCTTCTTTATCCGCGGTGTTCGGCCATTATTATGGCTAATTCTGTTTACTGTGGCTCTTCAAACCTTGTTTACACAAGGGGGGGAAGTGTACTTTCAGTGGGGAATTATTTCCATTACCCAGTTTGGTGTGACGAATGGGCTGTTTATTTTCTGTCGTTTTGTTTTAATTATTTTCATGTCAACGTTATTAACTTTAACGACGGCACCATTAGAGTTATCAGATGCGATTGAATATTTGTTACGCCCACTTCGTGTGGTGAAATTTCCAGTTCATGAAGTTTCATTGATGTTATCAATTGCCTTACGTTTTGTCCCAACATTAATGGATGAAACGGAAAAGATTATGAATGCCCAACGTGCCCGTGGTGTTGATTTTGGTGAAGGAAACTTACTTCAAAAAATGAAAGCTATTGTTCCACTTTTGATTCCGCTTTTCGTAAGTAGTTTTAATCGTGCGGAAGACTTAGCGACTGCCATGGAAGCAAGAGGTTATCAAGGTGGCGAAGGACGGACAAAATACCGCATTCTTCATTGGCACCTACGAGATACAATAGTAATGTTTGGCTTTGTCTTGTTAACCATTGGCTTATTTGTATTAAGAACTTAGAAAAGGTGAAGAAAAATTATGCCCCGCTATAAAGCAATCATTGCCTATGATGGCACTCATTTTCATGGCTTTCAAAAGCAGCCTAATGAGCGTACCGTTCAAGAAGAAATAGAAAAAACGTTAGCACGCATGAATAACGGACACTCCGTGACGGTTTTTGGTTCAGGACGAACAGATGCAGGTGTTCATGCAATGGGCCAAGTGATTCACTTTGATTATCCGCAGGAACGTCCGTTGGAAAAAATGCGCTTTGCGTTAGACACACAAACACCAGAAGACATTGCTGTGCGCAGCGTGGAACGTGTTTCAGAAGACTTTCATGCACGTTATCACGTGATCGAAAAAACCTATCAATTTAAAGTGGATATTGGCAAACCGCGAAGTCCATTTCGACGTTTTTATGCTAGTTATTTTCCGTATCCCATTGATCTCGAAAAAATCCAACAAGCTTTGCCTGATTTATTAGGTACCCATGATTTTACCTCTTTCTGTGCCTCAGGAAGTTCAGTAGAAGATAAAGTCCGAACCATTCATGAAGCCAGTGTTCATGTCAATGAAACGGGGGATGAATTAACATTCACTTTTCGGGGCGATGGTTTCTTGTACAAAATGATTCGGATTTTAGTTGGTACGCTATTGAAAATCGGCAATGGGCGGCTGGAACCAACCGCGATTCCAGCAATTATCGCAGCCAAAGATCGAAATTTAGCAGGTCCGACTGCTCATCCAGAAGGATTGTATTTAGCAGAAGTGAAATATGAAAACTAAAAAGACGCAGACCTTACAAGAAAAGGTCTGCGTCTTTTTAGTTGCAAAATTTAGATGTATTTAACAGCTGTTCCGTAAGCCACGACAGATTGCATGTCTGTGCCAATTGTGCCAGAATCAAAACGCATCATCACAACGGCATCTGCACCTAATTTAGAGGCTTCTGCTTTTAAACGTTCGATTGCTTGGTCGCGTGCTTCTCGTTGCATATCAGTGTAACCTTTGATTTCACCGCCAACTACGCTTTTTAGTCCAGCACCTAAATCTTTAAACATATTTTTAGAACGTGTGGTTAACCCGAAAACTTCTCCAATAATTTCATATTCTTGACCGCTAATTCTCTCGGTTGTTGTAACTAACATGGGCAATTTCCTCCAGTACTTGTTGGTAACTTCAATTTACCATAGTCAAGAGTTTGGTACAACGAATATACATAAAAACGACACTAGAAAAGATGCGCTTCCGCATTTTTTCTAGTGTCGTTTTGGTAAGAATTAATCAAGAATAGGATCTTTTTTAGAAATCATGACCCAAGCCCAACTAATTAGAAAAGCAACCGTTGCTGGAACGACCCAGCCCATACCAATAGTGAACAATGGTAAGTATTGGCCGGCTTTTTCTAAAAGCGTTGTTACAAACGCCGTATCTTTGATAAAGGCAGGCGCGCTATTTAATGCATCTAAAACAGCAGCAATCAATGTGATATAGGTCGTTGCTTGATAGACTTCCCGTCGATGTTTGAAAATAGGACTGATGATTACCAAAAGCATTAAAGTAATCGCCAATGGATAAAGGAACATCAAGACTGGAACGGCAAATTGAATGATGTTGGTTAAGCCGACATTTGCAAAAATAGCTGGTAAAATAACAACAATTGCCAAGAATTTTTGATAGGAAACTTTCGGAAACATTTCTTCAAAAGTCTCAGAAAAGGCTGTGCTTAAGCCGATACCGGTTTTTAAACAAGCAAGAACTACGATAAAAGCCAGTAAAATACTCCCTGGTAGGCCTAAATAGTAATTGGCAATTTGGGCTAAGGCAATCCCGCCGTTTTCACTGATTGGAAAAGCCCCGATACTCATTGTTCCCATATAAGCAAGTAAGGTATAGATAATCCCCATCAATACAACACTGAAAGCACCTGATTTAATCATTCCTTTAGCGATATCTCCTGGTTTTTCGACGCCCATATTTCGTAAAGTGGAAACGACAACAATCCCAAAAGCTAATGAAGCTAAAGCATCCAGCGTATTATAACCTTCTGTAAATCCTTTAAAGAAAGGACTTGAAATATAATTTTCACCAACAGCGGCACTGGCCACATGACCTAATGGTTTTACAAAGGCTAAAACAATCAAAATTCCTAGCAATGCTAAAAATAACGGATTTAAAAATTTACCCACATAATCTAAGATTTTACTTGGCTTTCTAGAGAAGAGCCAAACAGCTAAGAAAAATAATGCGGAAAAACCAGCAAGAACCAGCCATTGCAAGTCTTTCGGAACAAATGGTGCAAGACCAATCTCAAAAGAAGTAGTTGCTAACCTTGGTAAAGCAAAGAAAGGACCAATCGTTAAATATAAGAGTAAGGTAAAAATAAGAGCATAACGACGATTAATCCGAGAAGCTAAGTCAAAAACACCTGAACTTTTAGAAACACCCATAGCAATGACACCAAGAAAAGGTAAGCCAATTCCAGTGGCTAAGAAGCCCAAGTTTGCTAAAAAGACGGAAGCCCCCGCTTCTTGTCCCATATGTACAGGGAAAATTAAATTTCCAGCACCGAAAAACAAACCGAATAACATTGAACCAACGTATAGATAATCACGCCAAACTAACTTTTTTTGCATAGATTCACACTCCTTAATATTGTCTTATTATTTAAAATAACAGAAGAAGAAACAGAGAGCAACCAGTTTTTATAGAAAACATTGGTTTTCTTATTTTTCTATGAAATAAGCATACTGATAATCATCACAATAGTGTCCATTTATATAAAATTCTTCTTTAAAATGTGCTTCCTGCACAAAACCATGTTTTTCATAGAATCGAATGGCTTCTTGATTGGTAGCCATTACTCGCAAACTCAGCTTATGAATCCCGCTTATCTCAGCCATATCTTTGATATACGACAACAAAGAACCACCAATCCCTTGATCTTGGAAATCTGGCGAAACGCCAATACTTAGTAGCCATTGCTTTTGATGAGCTGCTAACGAAGTGGGCGGATGGACTTCAATAAATCCAGCAAGTTGTTGTCCGCTGATGGCAACGAAAATCGTTTCATCCTTCATTTTTTCCTGATATGCCGCAAGCGAGAGTGGTTGTATCTCGGCAGGGGTATTCTTTTTTGTCCAAATGATTTGATCCAAGGCATGTAATGCGGGCCAATCGGCTTCGGCAACTAAGCGAATAGTGAGTGAGGTAGACAAGATAATAGGGCTCCTTTTTCTGAAATTTTAAAATATAAAAAGACTATAGCATTTATTGTCTGAAAATTCAAATACTTTTAAAACGAAAAGAAAAATGGCTGCACCTTTTCGAGAAAATCAAAATATGCTACCATAGCTACCAGAGGATAGATGGTAAAAAAGAATCTATCTAAATGGAGGGTATGTTTGTGAAAAAAATGGCAGTATATTGTGGCGCCAGTCTGGGGAATGAGCCAATCTATCAGCAAGCTGCAGTAGCGTTAGCCGCTTGGATGAAAGAAAATCATTATGATCTAGTTTATGGCGGTGGCAATGTTGGTCTAATGGGTACGGTGGCTGACACGCTTTTAGCAGAAGGTGGAGAGGTAATTGGTGTCATCCCCACTTTTTTAATGGAACGAGAGATTGCACATAATGGCATTACAAAGATGCATACAGTCAGTGATATGCATGCGCGTAAGAAAAAGATGATTGAATTGGCAGATGTGTATTTAGCTTTACCCGGTGGTCCCGGCACGCTAGAAGAAATTAGCGAGGTGATCTCTTGGGGCCGAGTCGGTGAACATATGAACCCTTGTATTTTATACAACGTGAATGGTTACTATGATTTATTAGCTGCTTTTTTTGATAAAATGGTAGAAACTAATTTCTTAACAGCGGCGGATCGAGCTAAAATTTTCATTTCAGATTCCTTAGAAGAAATTGGTGCATTTATTGATTCCTATGAACCGCCAATGATTCGTCAATACAAAAAATAACAAAAGAGGCAGTCACTCTAATCAGAATGACTGCCTCTTTTTTACTAGTTTTTCGTTAAAATCCGATGTAAGAACTCTTTTGTCCGAGCTTCTTTTGGATGGACAAAAATATCTTCAGCGGTCCCTTCTTCGGCAATGACACCTTTATCCATGAAAATAACACGATCGGATACGTCCCGCGCAAATTCCATTTCATGTGTTACAATCACCATTGTTAGCCCTGTATGGGCAAGATTTTTCATCGTTTTTAGCACTTCGCCAACCATTTCAGGATCCAATGCAGAAGTTGGTTCATCGAAAAGTAAAACATCTGGATCCATTGATAATGCTCGAGCAATGGCTACCCGTTGCTTTTGTCCACCAGATAATTGAGCAGGTTTGGCATCAATAAAACGAGCCATGCCAACTTTTTCTAAATTTTCTAAGGCAATTTTTTTGGCTTCTTCTTTGTTTCTTTTTAGGACAGTCATCTGACCAGAAGTACAGTTTTCTAAGACATTCATGTTATTAAATAAATTGAATGATTGGAAAACCATGCCTAAATGGGTCCGATATTTGGGCAAACTATAACCACGTTCTAAAACATTTTTACCATTATAGATGATTTTACCATCTGTTGGTTTTTCTAACAAATTAATACAACGTAATAACGTTGATTTACCAGAACCAGAAGAACCGATAATGGTGACAACTTCTCCTTTATTGACGTTCATATTGATATCTTTTAATACTTCGTTTTCGCCAAAGCTTTTTCGTAAATGTTCAATTTCAATAATTGCACTCATCTGTTTGCCTCCTAGCTTTCTTTTCCTTCTTCAGTTAATTCTTCTACTTTAACGTAAGCAGAAGGGCCATCCATTTTACGTTCCACAACACGTAAGATTCGTGTGATCACAAAAGTCATTACCAAGTACATGATGCCGACAATTGTAAAGGTTTGGAAGAACTGGAAGTTTGCGCCAGAAGCAGCATTCCCTTGGAAGAATAAATCTGCAACACCGATAACACTTAACACGGCCGTATCTTTGATATTAATGACAAATTCATTCCCTGTTGCAGGTAAAATATTACGTAATACTTGGGGAATAACGACTTTACGCATTGTTTGTCCATGGGTCATCCCAATCGCTTGTGCTGCCTCGAATTGTCCTTTATCTACTGCGAAAATACCTCCGCGAACAATTTCAGACATATAGGCACCAGTATTTACAGAAACGATAAATAGTGCGGCCACTGTTCGGTCTAAAGAGATGCCAAAAGCTAGAGCTAAACCATAGAAAATAACCATTGCTTGAACCATCATTGGTGTACCACGGAAAACTTCAATATAAATAGAAAGAATTAAATTTCCTAATTTTTGGAAGAAACGAGCGACTGGGTTTTCAGAATCTGGAATTGTACGGAAGACACCAATTAGTAAACCAAGGGTTGTTCCGACGACCGTCCCAATTAACGCGATAAATAGCGTTAAACCAGCACCACGTAAAAACATGTCGCCATATTGATTCCAAATATTTTTGAAATCGTTAATAAGTCCTGTTTTTTGTTCATCACTATCTGTTGCTGCAGGTTGATCCTTGATTGCTTGGTCCATAATTTTTGTCCGTTCATCTTGAGAAATACCTGCTAAAATTTTGTTTACTTTTTCAATGTCTGGATCGCCTTTACGCATGCCGACTGCTACTTGTGAGTCTTCAGCGCTAGCATCAAAGCCATTTTCTTTTGGAAATTCTAACATTTTTAATTCTTTATTGACACTAGTTGCTGTTATGCCTTCGGGGCGTTCACTAACATACCCATCAATCATGCCAGAAGCAAGTGCTGTTCGCATAGCTGAAAAGTTATCCATTGCTTGCTGTTTATTGACATTTGGAATTTGATCAATTAATCCGTAGTGGAATGTATTTAGTTGAGCTGTGATTTTAGCATCAGCTAAATCTTTCAAGTTTTTTGCATTAGCGTATTTGCCATCTTTTTTTACAATTACGACAAATTGTGATTCATAATAAGGGTTTGTAAAAGCAATTTCTTTTTTTCGTTCAGCGGTTGGGCTCATTCCGGCGATAATGGCATCAATTTTTCCAGATTGTAAGGCGGGCGCCAAGCCATCCCATTTGGTTTGGACGATTACTAATTTACGACCTAAACCATCGGCAATTTTTTTAGAAATTTGAACATCATAGCCGCCTGCATAAGAGTTGCCTTGAATAGGCACTGCGCCATGTGCGTCATTTTTCTGTGACCAGTTAAAAGGGGCGTAGCCAGCTTCCATGCCGACACGAAATTCACCATTTTCCTCCGCCGAAGCGTTGGTTGTCATGCCAAGTAACGAAAATAGCGTGACAAGTAGTAGACTGAATGAAAAAACTTTTTTGTTCATCTTTTTCTCTCCTTTAAATTTCTTGTTTGATTGATCGTTTTGTCTTTTTTCAATCAACAAGCTTTGATAATCAGCTGAGCAAAAGCGATTCTGTCTTTTTAAAGGAGAATACTTCTGTCACAACCTATTTTTGAATACAAAAAAACAACCAAACAGATGTAAGGTTGCTAGGTAATGTCGAAAAAAATTCCTCAACGAAACATAGCACAACTTAGCATCACTACTAAGACAGTCCGCAAGCTCTTAACTTACGTCCCAACACACAACAGAAGAGGCTCCGTTATGCATTTCGGCGATTGATCCTAAACTTGCTTCCCAGTGTCCTCTCACTCCACAAGCGTAATAAAAACCGCGACCTCTACCTCTTTTTTGAGGCACTATTCAGTTATTAAATTCAGTTATTAATTTTAGGATAAATCCAGAAGAAAGTCAATATGTTCCAGCAAAGGAATTTATCAAGAGGACACAAACACCATGAAATTAGCGTAACATTTTCCCTACGAAATAGAAACTAATACGAAAAAAGCAACCATTCCTAAAGGAACAGTTGCTTTTTACTTAAGCTTTGACAGCTTTTGGTTCACGACCTAAAATAGCTTGAAGAACAGTCAATACACCTAAAGAAGCTAAAATTGTATAAATTAGACTTGAGTAAGTTAAGATACCGAAATCCCAAGTTTTGTAAACTAATAAAACAATTGCTAAGGCGATAATAGCGATAACGTTGAAGAACGCAAAAGCCCAAAGATTTCCGTTTTCTTTACGAGAAAGATAAAAAACAGAGAACCAAATGCTTAAAACGCCCCAAGCGATGCAGGCAATAATTGCAGCCCAATAAATAATAAATGCGACCATTGTTGTTTCACCTCACTTTTACTCATGCATATTTTACCACGAGTTGAGAAATTTGTCACAAACTCTTTCAAGATAAATCAATATATAGGTAAGAAGTTTTCAAAAAGTGGAAAAACTTTTGGTGCTAATGTTAAAATACGTTATAATATAGAAGATTAGGAGCTGAATCGATATGCAAGATATCACGCAAGCCGAGGCAATTCATTGGTTGGCAACCCAACAAAAAATCACATTTTTAACAGGTGCGGGTATCTCGACAGCCTCAGGTGTGCCAGATTATCGTTCCTTAAAAGGTGTCTATCAAGGAATCCAGCAACCGGAATACTTATTGAGCCGGACTTGCTTAAAAACAGAGCCAGAAAAGTTTTATCAATTCGTTAAAACGCTCTATCATCCAGACGCACAACCTAATATCATTCACCAGAAAATGGCCCAATTAGAGCAAATGAAACGGGGAAAAATTGTTTCACAAAATATTGATGGGCTTCATCGAAAAGCAGGTAGCCAAGAAGTGGTGGACTTTCATGGTAATTTATATGAATGTTATTGCCAAACTTGTGGTGCAACGGTTCCTTGGCAAGACTATTTGCTTAGTGATCGGCACGCTGATTGTCATGGACAAATCCGTCCAGCTATTACTTTGTATGAAGAAGGACTATCCGAAGAGGCAATTGAAAAAGCCATTCAGGCCGTTGCTTCTGCCGACTTAATCGTGATTGTCGGCACGAGTTTTCAAGTGCATCCATTTTGCGATTTGATTCATTATAAACAACCAACGGCAACTATTTTAGCCATTAATCAAACGCCGCTATTTTTACAACAACCTTATTATTTTTTAGAAGCGAAAGCCGAAACGATATTTGCAGAATTAACGATAAAGGAGTAACGGAATGGAAGAATTTAAATCAGAAAAAGAAAAAATGATCGCAGGTGCACTATATTTTGCCTCAGATCCTGAATTAGTGGCTGATCGCAAAAAAGCCCGTGAACAAATGGCGTTAATTAACCAACAACCAGACACTTATATTCGTCGTCAATTAATAGAAGAAACGTTTGGAAAAGTGGGTGTCGGGACGTACATCGAACCGATGATTCAATTTGATTATGGCTACAACATTTCTGTGGGAAAAAATTTCTATGCCAATTTTAATAACGTTTTTTTAGATGTTTGTCCAATCGAAATTGGCGATAACTGTATGTTTGGACCCAATGTGCAACTTTATACAGCCGAGCATCCATTACAAGCGGCCAAGCGTAATAGCGGAATGGAATCAGGGAAACGAATTATCATTGGCAACAATGTTTGGATTGGCGGTGGAGCGATTGTCCTTCCTGGCGTAACATTAGGCGATAATGTAGTGGTGGCAGCAGGTGCTGTTGTGACCAAATCGTTTCCAGAAAACTGTGTGATCGCAGGTAATCCAGCACGGATAATTAAAGAATTGACTGAAGATGACGCCCCAACAACTTCTTTAGAACAACAACGAGCAAAGATTAACCAAATCGATAAGGAACTGGTCCGTTTATTAGAACAGCGGATGGACGTCGTCGCAGAGATTGCTGCAGTGAAAAAGAAAGCAGGTCATGCGGTTTTTGATTCTGAAAGAGAACAACAAGTATTAGAAACTATTCTGAATCATGTTGAAAATGCCGAGTATGAAGAAACATTATCTGAGACTTTCCAGGGAATTATGGACGCCTCTAAACGTTTCCAAGAAAAACATTTAGGAGAGTGAGGCGAAGGTCGTGGATGGAGAAATCAGAAGAAGAGAGATTGTTAAAAGATTAAGAGAGACCGAAAAGCCAATTAGTGCCACTCGTTTTGCAAAAGCTTTTGATGTCAGCAGACAAATTATTGTAGGAGATGTCGCTCTATTACGGGCGACAGGGGTCGAAATTGTCGCAACAGCTCGAGGGTATATGTTGGAACAACCTTTAGAAGGAATTGAACGGAAAATTGCTTGTCAACATACACCTGAACAAACGAGAGAAGAATTGTCAGTCATTGTTGCCAAAGGTGGAGAAGTGGTAGATGTGAGTATTGCACATCCGCTTTATGGGGAATTAATCGGCAGTTTGCGCATTCAATCAGAGAAAGATATTGATAAATTTATGGACAAGTATCAAAAAGAGCATGCTACATTACTATCAGTTTTAACAGGAGGCGTCCATCTGCATACTATTCGCTGTGCAGACGAAGAAACTTTCCAAGAAATCAAAGAGGCACTTCGAAAAAAAAGTATTTTGTTTGAAGGATAACGAGAAAAAGAGAGGACGTTGATGTTTGTTCAAGCCCTTTCTTTTTTTTCTTAGAAAATTACCAAAAAAAGATAGAAGAATTTGTGAATTTTCTTCTATTTTTTTAACTTTTTGCTAGAAATTTTTTATGAAACAGTATACTATTAAAAAAGGAGCCATTTAAACAATAACTATGTCAATTATATATGTTGGTACATAAAAATAAATGGAGAAAAATAAAAAAGGAGAATGAGTATGAAAAAACAATTTGCCCTGTTCTCTACCTTATTACTTTTAGGTTCATCAATGCCAGTAGGTGCATTTGCAGAAGGTAATAACTTGGTAGCTGAAAATAGTTCTGTTGCAGAAACAACCGCAGAAGCAACAACTGCTGAAGCCACTGAAACGACAGCGACTAGTGAAACAACAGAAGCGACAGAAGAATCAACAACTGAAACAGAAAGTTCAACCGAACCAAGTGAATCTACAACCACGGAGTCCACGGAAACGTCAGGAACCGAAACGACAGATTCCACAACGGATTCAACATCCACAAGTACGACAGAATCGACTACTGACTCCACCTCAACGAGTACAACAGAGTCAACCACAGATTCTACGTCAACAAGTACAACTGAATCAAGTACCACGCCGACGACTACACCAAGTTCTTCTAAAGAACAGCCAAAACCTGGCACGAGTACTTCTGAATCAAAACAGCCGGCGAAACCAGTGACACCAACAGCGCCAGCTGAAAAACCAGTAGAACAACCAGCAGCGTCAACACCGCAGCCTGAAATAGTCCCACCAGTTACAAATGAAACGGTTGGGTTAGTGGAAGACGATGAGACGTTTACGGTCAGCAAAACGAAGAAGACAGAAGAGTTTATTCAAGAAATCGGTGAATCTGCTCGGAAAGTGGCCAAGGACAAAAACTTATATGCTAGTGTGATGATTGCTCAAGCAATTTTAGAAAGTGGCAGCGGCAATAGTAAATTAAGCCAGAAACCAAACTACAATTTGTTTGGTATTAAAGGCGATTACAAAGGTCAATCTGTTTCTTTTATTACCTATGAAGACAATGGTTTCGGTAACCTATACACAGTAGAAGCAAAATTCCGTCAATATCCAACGTATAAAGAATCAATGGAAGATTATGCGAAATTATTGAAAAATGGTTTAGATTCCAATAAAGATTTCTATCATGGTGTCTGGAAAACGGAAGCCAAATCATACAAAGAAGCGACACGTTTCCTAACAGGAAAATATGCAACGGACAAAGATTACCATAAGAAATTAAATGCGTTAATTAAAACATACGATTTAACTTATTATGATAAAGAAAAAGCAACCGTTGAACCAATGGAATCAAATTTCCCAGCCTATAATGGCAAAAACTATGACACCTTTAATAGTTATGCTTGGGGCAACTGTACACAATATGTCTACAACCGTATTACGCAATTAGGTAAACGTGTGGACTTAACAATGGGGAATGGTCAAGATTGGGGCGAAACAGGTCGTGCACGCGGGTACAAAGTAAGTCGTACACCAAAAGCAGGCGCAGCGGTTTCCTTCCCAGCTGGCGTTTTAGGCGCAGACAATACTTATGGTCATGTCGCATTTGTGGAAAAAGTCTTTAAAGATGGTAGCATCTTAATTTCTGAAATGAACGTGAAGGGATTAAACGTTGTTTCGACACGTACAATCTCAGCTGATGAAACACATTTAATGAACTATATCGTTCCAAAAGATAAATAAAAAAATCAGCTCTTTGTCAATAAGAACGGATGAGTTGTAAAAAGCAAAGTTGGAACTGAAGAATCAATTTTAATTCTTCAGTTTCAGCTTTTTTTTGTGGCAAAAAGTCTCTCCAATAAAGTTTAATACATTCAGATATTGCCAGGAGGCTTCAGGTCGGGATGAGTTAGCAACAGTCGCTGATAGCTATATTTTTTTTAGGTAGAATCATTTACTTTTAGGTGAAAGATGTCTTATAATTGTAAGCGGATACGAAAATAAAAAAAGAGGTGGGTAAATGAGTAAAAAAGAAATAAATCAAGTAGTTGCCAGTAGCTATCAATTGTATATTAATGGAGAGTGGACAACAGGTAGTGGTAACAAAATGATTGCTAGTTACAATCCTAGTAATGGTGAAAAATTAGCAGAATTTGTAGATGCCACAAATGCAGATGTGGATCGAGCTGTAGAAGCAGCCCAAGAAGCGTTTCAGACATGGAAAGATGTTGACGTTGTAACAAGAAGCAATCTTTTATTGAAAATTGCTGATTTGATTGAAGAAAATCAAGAACATTTGGCTATGGTGGAGACTTTAGATAATGGAAAACCGCTTCGGGAAACGCAATCGATTGATGTCCCTGCCAGTGCAGACCATTTTCGGTATTTTGCTAGTGTGATTCGTGGAGAAGAAGGGTCTGTCAAAGAATTTGATAAGGATACGTTATCCATTGTTGTGAAAGAACCCATTGGTGTTGTGGGTCAAATTATTCCGTGGAATTTCCCCTTATTAATGGGTGTTTGGAAATTAGCGCCAGCGTTGGCAGCAGGTAATACGGTTGTGATTCATCCGTCCTCGAGCACATCATTAAGTCTGTTGGAATTGTTTAAGATTTTTGATCAAGTCTTGCCGAAAGGAGTAGTGAATTTAATCACCGGTCGTGGTTCTGATTCAGGAAATTATATGTTGGCACATCCAGGGTTTGATAAGCTAGCTTTTACAGGCTCAACAGAGGTGGGGTACACTGTCGCTAAAGCGGCGGCCGACCGCCTAATTCCAGCCACTTTAGAACTTGGCGGAAAATCAGCCAACATTATTTTTGAAGATGCCAATTGGGAACGTGCATTAGAAGGCGTGCAGTTAGGGATTTTATTCAATCAAGGGCAAGTTTGTTGTGCTGGGTCTCGTGTGTTCGTTCAGTCAGGTATTTATGATCAATTTGTAGAAGCTTTAAAGGAAAAGTTTGAACAAGTGAACGTTGGTTTCCCGTGGGAAAAAGATGTTGAAATGGGCGCTCAGATCAATGAGCATCAATTGGAAGAAATTTTAAAATATGTCGAAATTGGTGTGAAGGAAGGAGCTACGCTGATTACTGGTGGGCAACGTTTAACAGAAAATGGGCTAGACAAGGGGGCGTTTTTAGCACCTACGTTATTAGCGAATGGTACGAATACAATGTGTGTGGCCCAAGAAGAAATCTTTGGTCCTGTTGCAACAGTGATTAAATTTGAAACGGAAGAAGAAGTCATTCGTTTAGCTAATGATTCTGAATATGGTCTAGGTGGTGCGGTCTTTTCTCAAGATATCAATGTGGCATTACGGGTTGCTCGTGGTGTACGGACAGGTCGGATGTGGGTCAACACATACAATCAATTGCCTGCGGGCGCGCCATTTGGCGGTTATAAAAAATCAGGAATTGGTCGAGAAACGCATAAATCAATGCTAGATGCTTATACGCAAATGAAAAATATTTACATTGTGACAAAAGAAGAAGCAGATGGACTGTATTAAGTAGTGTAGTGAATTTTAGATAACAAACTTATTTTTGGTTATTGTTATTTTTCGAGCTAAACAAAACAATAATTTTTTTTAAAAGTTGAGTGATGAGTAAAGTAAAACAGATTAAAAGTAAAGCCTGGTGCAAAAATCACTTTGGATTTTTGTACCAGGCTTTAAAGCGGAGTAACAATAGTGTTCACTCTTGGTTGTTTTTAATTTTCGACTATTATAGAAGGAGTTATTTTGCTTCTTCTGCTTCAAATTTAGCAAAAGCTGTTTCAATAACTTCTTTTAATGCAGAAGCAGAAGCTTCCATTTTTTCTTGCTCAGCATCTGTTAATGGAATTTCAATGACTTGTTTAACGCCTTGGCGGTTGATGATCGCTGGTGCACCGATATAAATATCGTTTTGACCATATTCACCTTCTAAATAAACAGATAATGGTAACACAGAGTTTTCATCGTTTAGGATAGCTTTAGTGATACGCGCTAGTGCAACCGCGATTCCATAGAAAGTAGCTCCTTTTTTCTCGATGATTGTGTAAGCAGCGTCGCGTACGTTGAAGAATAAATTAACCATTGCTTCTTCATCGACGTCAGGATTATTTTTCACCCATTCGTAAATTTGTAAGCCAGCGACATTCGCATGTGACCAAACTGGGAATTCTGTATCTCCGTGTTCCCCTAAGATGTAGGCATGGACATTTCGTGCATCAACATCAACTAATTCGGCAATTGCTTGACGGAAACGAGCAGAATCTAGTGAAGTTCCTGAACCGATTACTCGTTCTTTCGGGAAGCCAGAGAATTTCCAAGTTGAATAAGTCAAAATATCAACTGGGTTTGCGGCAACTAAGAAGATACCGTTGAAACCAGAATCAACAATTGTTGTAACGATTTCTTTATTAATTTTCAAGTTTTTATGAACTAAGTCTAAACGAGTTTCGCCTGGTTTTTGAGGCGCACCAGCTGTTAAGACAACTAAGTCTGCATCATGGCAATCGTCATAAGTAGCAGCATAGATTTTTTTAGGAGAAGTAAATGCTAATGCGTGAGATAAGTCCAACGCGTCTCCTTCAGTTTTTGGTACATTAATATCAATAATCCCAACTTCTTGAGCAATATTCTGAGTTACTAAAGCAAAGGCATAGCTAGAACCTACGGCACCGTCCCCGACTAAAATTACTTTTTGGTGATCTTTATTCCCTGCGGCTGCAGTCATGTGTACCATTCCTTCCTCTACATTCTTTTTCGTGAGCAACGAGTTTTTATTTCCTGTTGCTAAAGTGATAGTAACATGGTTTGTAAAAAATGTCACGAACTTTGATTGTAAAAATGATACAGTTTTCAGACCTGTTTCAAAATGGTAGCTCTTACATGTGCGTAATTTCACTATCTTACGCATATTTAAATTTCTAAAAAATTTTTTTACATCTTTCTTAATCTTCAAAGACTGCGAGTTTTTTTATTTCTATGGTATAATGAATAAAACTGGGTAGCGCATACGCTTCCCAGCCATTTTGTGTTGGCAAGCTTATAATCCAAGGAGAATGAAAGATGAAAGTAATCGTAGGACTGGGAAATCCCGGTAGTAAATACAAAGAAACAAAACACAACATTGGCTTTATTACGCTAGATGAAATTGCGTATCGGCAAAATGTTTCGTTTAATAATAGTAATTTTGAAGCAGATATTGCAGAGTTTTTTATAGGGACTGAGAAAGTATTGTTAGTGAAACCATTAACATTTATGAATGAATCAGGTCGCTCTGTTGGTCCGTTGTTGACCTACTTTGGGGTAGATGAGGAAGACTTGATTGTTATTTATGATGACTTAGACTTAGAGGTCGGTAAAATTCGTTTACGGCAAAAAGGTAGTGCTGGCGGCCACAATGGGATAAAAAGTCTGATTGCCCATTTAGGAACAAATGTCTTTCCTAGAATTAAAATTGGCATTGGTCGGCCCTCAAAAAATGATACAGTTATCCACCATGTACTAAGTATTTTTCCCAAAGAAACACACGAAGAGATGTTACTTGCTGTAAAAAAAGCAGCCGATGCCGCTTTATATGCATGTGAAGGACATACGTTTGTTGAAACAATGAATCAATTTAATGGAAAATAGCAGAAAGGAGGGCCCTTGTTTGAATATTATCGAACGAATTAGCCAAACAGAAATTGCTAAATCATGGCGCAGTCAACTAATGACAACAGGAACGCGCCAACTAATTACTGGGTTATCAGGCTCTGCTAAAACATTACTGATGGCAGGCGCTTTACAAAAGACGCATCAAAAAATTGTTATTGCGGTTCCAAACCTATACTATGCCAATCAATTAGTAGATGATTTTTTAAATATTTTACCTTCAGAACAAGTTCATCTATTTCCAGTAGATGAAGTGTTATCCGCCGAAATGGCCTTTTCTTCACCAGAAGCGCGCGCAGATCGAGTGAGTGCGTTAAATTTCCTGATGACAGCGAATGCAGGAATCGTGGTCGTACCAGTAGCTGGACTACGAAAGTATTTGCCAACGAAAGAAACGTGGCAAAATGCGCAACTTCATTGGGAAATCGGGACAGAAGTAGAACCTGAAATCCTCGCGCAACGCTTAGTGTTAATGGGCTATGAACGCCAATCGATGGTCGGAAAGCCTGGCGAATTTAGTATTCGCGGAAGCATTGTTGATGTCTATCCGCTAAATGCCGAATACCCTGTTCGAGTGGAACTGTTTGATGTTGAAATTGACTCAATCCGTTATTTTGAAGCGGATACTCAACGCTCATTAGAAAATCTTGAAGAAGTAACGATTTCACCAATGACTGATTTAGTATTCTCAAAGGCAGATATGAATCATGGCATGACGAGGTTACAAGATGCTCTAGAAAAACGTTTAGCGACAGCTAAAGATCAAACGGAGACCGATTTTTTAGAAGAATATTTTGGTCAGTTGCTGTCTTCTTGGGAACAAGGGATTCCTACAGAAAATGCTCACTATTATACAGATTTTCTGTACCAACAAAAAACTACGCTGTTAGATTATTTACCAGAAAATAGTTTGCTTTTTGTGGATGATTATTCTCGTATGATGGAAACGGAGCGAGAAATCGCTAGAGAGGAAGCGGAATGGCAAACCCTGAAAATTGAAGAAATGCGCGTGTTTTCTGAACAAACTTTTGGCGTAGACTTTCATGATCAATTGCGAAAAACTGCACGAAATACGACCTTCTTTTCACTTTTTCAAAAAGGAATGGGGAATCTTCGTTTCCAAGAAGTCCATAATTTCCAATATCGTTCAATGCAACAATTCTTCGGTCAAATGCCGTTGCTAAAAGCGGAAGTGGACCGTTGGCAAAAGCAAAACCAAACGGTTGTTGTTTTTGTTCCTACGAAAGAACGGATTCAAAAAGTCGAAGAGCTATTTCAGGACTTTGACATACCTAGCGTAGTAAGCAATTGGGATCAGTTGTTAGATGGGCATGTCCAAATTGTCCAAGGGGCATTACAAACAGGGTTTGAATTACCTAAAAACAAGCTCGTGGCGATTACGGAAAAAGAAATTTTTCATACAACGACCAAAAAACGGGCACGTCGTCAAACAATCTCTAATGCGGAACGTTTGAAAAGTTATAGCGACTTAAAAACGGGCGATTATGTCGTTCATGCGAATCACGGGATTGGTAAATATATTGGTATGGAAACCTTAGAAGTTGATGGGGTCCATCAAGATTACATGACTATCTTGTACCAAAATGATGACAAGTTATTTATTCCAGTAACACAATTGAACTTGATTCAAAAGTTCGTTGCTTCCGAGTCTAAAACGCCGAAAATTAACAAGCTAGGCGGCAGTGAATGGACAAAAACCAAACGAAAAGTTGCTTCGAAAATTGAAGATATCGCGGATGATTTAATCTTACTTTATGCGACAAGAGAATCGGAAAAAGGCTATGCTTTTCCGCCAGATGATGCGTATCAAAAAGAATTTGAAGAGGCTTTTCCGTATTCTGAAACAGATGATCAATTACGTAGTGCTGCCGAAATTAAACACGACATGGAAAAATCTCGACCAATGGATCGTTTGTTAGTTGGCGATGTAGGGTTTGGTAAAACAGAAGTGGCTTTACGAGCGGCCTTCAAAGCTGTTAGCAACAATAAACAGGTTGCCTTCTTAGTGCCAACAACTATTTTAGCGCAACAACATTACGAAACGATTCAAGAGCGGTTTGAGGGCTTTCCTGTAGAAATTGGTTTATTAAGTCGTTTCCGCACGAAAAAACAGCAAAATGAAACAATTGAAAAAATTAAACATGGCCAAGTAGATATTGTGATTGGTACCCATCGTTTATTGTCGCAAGATATTAATTTTAGTGATTTAGGCTTGTTGATTATTGATGAGGAACAACGGTTTGGAGTGAAACATAAAGAACGACTAAAACAATTGCGTTCACAAGTGGATGTCTTGACGTTAACAGCAACGCCAATCCCAAGGACCCTTCATATGTCGATGTTAGGTGTCCGTGATTTATCTGTCATCGAAACCCCACCAGAGAATCGTTATCCGATCCAAACGTATGTCATGGAAAATAATCCTGGGGCGATTCGGGAAGCGATTGAGCGAGAAATGGCCCGAGATGGTCAAGTCTTTTATTTATACAATCGAGTAGATACGATTGAACGAAAAGTTGAAGAGTTACAAGCACTAGTTCCAGATGCACGAATTGCGTATGCACATGGTCAAATGACAGAAGTACAACTGGAGAATACTTTGTTTGATTTTATTGAAGGACAATATGATATATTAGTCACTACAACAATTATTGAAACAGGAGTAGATATTCCTAATGCTAATACCTTGTTTGTAGAAAATGCGGACTACATGGGCTTATCTACGTTGTATCAATTACGTGGTCGTGTGGGACGTAGCAATCGAGTGGCCTATGCTTATTTTATGTACGAACAGCAAAAAATCCTAAACGAAGTTAGCGAGAAACGTTTAGAAGCAATTAAAGACTTTACGGAATTAGGTTCTGGGTTCAAAATTGCGATGCGTGACCTTTCCATTCGAGGGGCCGGAAACCTTCTTGGTGCCCAACAACATGGCTTCATTGATTCGGTTGGGTTTGATATGTACTCACAGATGTTATCTGAGGCAGTTGCTCGTAAACAAGGGAAAAATATCCAAGACCAAAAAACGTCTGTTGAAATTGATTTGGGCATTGATGCTTATATTCCAGGAACGTACATTACAGACGAACGACAAAAAATTGAAATTTATAAACGGATTCGTCAATTAGAAAATATGGATATGTACGAAGAATTAGAAGCGGACTTGTTAGACCGCTTTGGAGAGTATCCTGACGAAGTGGCGCATTTATTAACCACTGGCCGTATCAAAATGGATGGCGACCGTGCCTTGTTAGAAAGTATTCGTAAACGCGATCAAAAAGTCAAGTTTGTGTTAAGTAAAATTGGCACAAAAACATACTCTGTGGAGCAGTTGTTTGAAGCGTTATCGGCAACCAGCTTAAAAGCGAATCTAGCAGTTGAGAAAGAACAAATGACTATTTCCTTGAAGTTGCCGAAAGATTGTAAAGAAGCTGTTTGGATTCAAGAAATTGCTGCTTTTACAACCGCATTGCGACAAGAAAAATACAAACATTCGCAAGAAACGGATTCCCTTTAAAAGGAGGCCTAGAAGATGGCGCAAAAAGAAATGCAACGAATGATGCAAGGTGCCGTTGTGTTAACCATTGCTTCCTTCATTGCAAAAGTGTTGAGTGCGTTTTATCGCGTTCCTTTTCAGAACTTTGTAGGGGATGAAGGATTTTACGTGTATCAGCAAGTTTATCCAATCTATGGGATTGCGATGACATTAGCATTGTCAGGCTTACCGCAATTTATTTCCAAAATTGTTGCTGAACAACCAGATATTCGGAGTCAAAAACAAGTGTTGCGCCAACTATATCCCTATGTGTTATGGTTAGCGATTGCTTGTTGGGCCTTCTTTTTCTTTGGTAGTCAAGAAATTGCTATTAGTATGGGGGATGCTGCACTCCAACCATTAATGGAAGTTGTTTCCTTTGCCTTTTTACTCGTTCCAATTCTTTCCTTCTATCGTGGGAATTTTCAAGGTCATTTGTTGATGGTGCCTAGTGGTATTTCACAGGTGATGGAACAGTTTGTGCGTGTCGGGGTTATTCTAGTAGCTGCGTTGTCCTATCATTACTTTGGTGGCTCCATTTACCAAACGGGGACGGTGGCTATGAGTGGTGCGTTGGCTGGCGGTGTCTTAGCGGTACTTGTCTTATGGTACTACAATCGAAAAATTCTTAGTGGAAGTACGGAATACTTGCATCAATGGAAGATTATGCCTCAAACCACAGGACTATTTAAACGTTTAATGATTGAGGGTGGTTTGGTCTCTTTATATAGTGCTTTTCTGATTCTATTTCAATTAATTGATTCCTTTAAAGTAAAAAATGCCCTCATGCTTTTCGGGCTCTCTGATTTAGCTGCGAAAGTGGACAAAGGGGTTTATGATAGAGGACAACCACTAGTTCAATTAGGATTGGTAATTGCTTTAGCTTTAAGCTCGACCTTTTTACCAGGTTTGACAAAATATTTTATGAAAAAAGACCGTCAACAATTTTTACAAGTTGCAAAAATCTTTTTGCGTCTTACCACAACCTTGGCATCGGCGGCTTCGATTGGTCTAATGATGTTATTGCCGTACATGAACTTTACACTTTTTAAAGATTATAAAGG
This sequence comes from Enterococcus sp. DIV2467a, assembly GCF_050532945.1. Lineage (NCBI taxonomy): Bacteria > Bacillati > Bacillota > Bacilli > Lactobacillales > Enterococcaceae > Enterococcus > Enterococcus sp. DIV2467a. The sequence continues at coordinate 209,119 of NZ_CP172896.1, forward strand.
CAATGATGTTTTAGGGGTGTATGTTTTATCCATCGCTTTTATGGCCATTATTCAGGCCTACCAAAGTATTGAACAAAGTCGCAATCGTTTTAAAGGTCCTTTAGTGGCAGCTGGTGTGGGCTTATTAGTGAAGTTACTGACAACGGGCTTTTTCACCATTCGTTGGGGAACATTAGGTGCTAGTTGGTCTACTATTCTTGGGTTACTAGCGACGCTATTCGTTTTAGTCCGACAATCGGATGCAGCGATTAATTGTTTTGTTCGAGAACGAAACTTTTTGAAAAAACTGTTGCTTAGTTTAGCAATCATGATGCTGTCATTACTGGTCTATCAAGGAATTATCTCCATCTTGTTCCAAGGTGTGCATCACCGAAGTCAAGCGTTTTTCGTTACAGTTTTAGGTGTTGCGGTGGGTGGTACAGTTTTTATTAGCACCATCATTAAGTTAGAATTATTTACGATACGTGAATGGTTAAGTTTACCGTATGGCGCAAAAATTTTACGAATGAGACAAAAAAAATAAAAGAGGTGAATGTGATGCGGTTAGATAAATTTTTAAAAGTTTCTCGCATTATTAAAAGAAGAACAGTTGCCAAAGAAGTCGCTGATAAAGGTCGGATTCAAATCAACGGAGTCTTAGCCAAATCTTCTAGTACTGTGAAGATTGGTGACCTTGTCAAAATTCAATTTGGGAACAGAATTTTAGAAGTAGAAGTCCTGCAACTAAATGACTCTACGAAAAAAGAAGATGCCACAAAAATGTATGAAATAAAATCAGAAACACGTGTCTCTGAAGAATAAGCAGGTGAGGATGGAGCGCTTGGCAAGTTCATTGAAAAGATGAATATTCCAAGCGCTTCATCCTTTCAGCGTTTTAATGAAACAGACGCGCCGCTTTTGAAAAAAATTAATAAATCAACCGCTGTTATTTCAAAAGCAAAGAATATTTTAGAAAAAAGCTTGATTTTCTTTAACTTCTCTGAAATTAACATTAGACAAGGTTCTTAGATGTTGGTATAATAAAACGGACAATCCAAAGCGAGTGGAGCGAGACGATGGGAAAGAATGAAAAAAACTCGAAGAAAGTTGCGGCATTGGAAAATGACTACACGAAAGAACAGTATGTCGAATTCCAAAAACAACAGAAACAATTGATTTTTAGACGCAGACGCTTGGCAGCGATTTTTCTCGTGGCCTTCATTATTTTTGCCTTTTCTGGCATCCAATTGATGAAAGATTATCATCGCTTAGGTGCTTTCAAACAAGAACGAGCAGATGCAATTGCTGAATCTGTAGCAGTTGATAAGAAGGTCAAGGATCTAAAAAAAGACGTTGCTTTGTTAAAAGATGATGATTATGTGGCAAAATTAGCACGTAGCCGTTTCCTTCTCTCAAAAGAAGGCGAACAGATTTATCCCACACCAGAACAAATGAAAAAAACACAGACTTCTGGAGCGGAAGAAAGCAAGAGCAGTTCAGAAAAAAATAGTCAATCACAGTCTTCAACTGAAACAACTAAGTCTTCAGCTGAATAAACTGCAATTATAATTAGGGAAAAAATAGGAGGAACAATTTTTTTATGTCAATCGAAGTAGGAGCTAAATTGCCAGGAAAAGTGTCAGGGATTACTAACTTTGGTGCATTTATTGATTTAGGAGAAGGAAAAACTGGGTTAGTACACATCAGTGAAGTGTCTAATGGATTCGTTAAAGATATTCATGATGTATTAACAGTAGGTGACGAAGTAACAGTGAAAGTAACCTCAGTTGGTGACGACGGCAAAATTGGCTTATCGATCCGTAAAGCACAAGAGCCAGCAGAAGGGCAACAACCAAAACGTGAATTTCAACGTCGTGAAAACAATTATGAGAATCGTGACCGTAATCCACGCGCAGGGGGCAAAAAGCCTTTCAATAAACCACAAGCAAATAACAATAACAATAAACAAGATTTTGACTCATTGATGAGCTCTTTCTTGAAAGATAGTGATGACCGTTTATCTTCATTAAAACGTAATACTGAAGGCAAACGTGGTGGACGTGGCGGACGTCGCGGCTAAGCACAAACAAATAGGGGGACTGGGGATAACGAATGGGTTATTTCTCGGTTCCTCTTTTATTCTAAGGAAGAAAGAAGGGCGAACAATGTTTTGGCAGTTTTATAAACGAGGAAAAGAACAAGGATTTTGGCAACCGCATCAAACAATCGTGGTCGCCGTTTCTGGTGGTGTAGACTCCATGGCCCTTTTGACGTTAATGGAACAGGTGGCAGAAAAAGAACAATTACAATTGGTTGTTGCACACGTCAATCATCAATTGCGAGAAGCGTCGGCACAGGAAGCGCAATATCTCGCTACCTATTGTCAGCAGCGAGAGCTAACGTATTATGAAACACGTTGGAAAGACCCTGAAAAGCAACGAAATTTAGAAGCAAAAGCGCGCACATTTCGTTATGAATTTTTTAAAGAAGTCATGGAAATTGAAGGTGCGGCGGTCTTAATGACGGCACATCATCTAGACGATCAAGCGGAAACGATTTTAATGAAGCTGATTCGAGGAACTAATTTTTCCCATTCCGCGGGCATTAAAGAGAGACGTCCTTTTGCGACAGGGGAATTGATTCGTCCGTTACTCATTTATCCAAAAGAAGAATTGTATCAATTTGCACAGCGCCAAGCATTCGTTTATTTTGAGGACGAAACGAACCAAACCAATGAATATTTGAGAAATCGACTCCGTAATCAGGTTTTGCCGCTATTAAAGCAGGAAAATCCGCAATTCTTAGATCAGATTGCTTCTTTTAGTAATGAACAACGTTTTGCCCAAGAATTTATTCAAGAACAAATTGAGCCTCAATTATCTGAAGCCGTAGAACCGACCAAACAAGGATGGCGCATTCCTTTGAAGAGATTATTAAAAGAAACGCCTGCGTACCAGCACTTCTTTTTAACCGCGTTTTTCCAAAAAACATTAGTGCCATTAGGGGTTTCGTTAAACCAACGCCAGATGACACAAATTTTAAAAGTTTTGAATGATGAACGCCAACCGCAAGGCTCGGTTATGTTAGAACAGCAATGGCAACTAGCTAAAAGTTATGATTGGCTATGCTTAGAACAAAAACAGGTTGCACTGCGAGAAGAAGTTACACATTTATTAGTACCTGGTGCGGGGATTTATCTATCGGAAACCGAGTGGCTAGGATTAATTGCGACAGACAAACCGTTTCCTCTTCCTGAAGAGATTAATCAGTGGACGGGTCAGTTGTTGGCAATCCCGTTGACCACAGCCACACCTTTGACCGTTCGTCATCGCCAAAGTGGTGATCGGATTACATTAAAACCAGGGTTTACGAAAAAATTAAGCAGAGTTTTTATTGATCAAAAAGTGCCAAATGAAGCGAGAGAGAGTGCTTGGGTCATTACGGATGAGCAAGAGGAAATCATTTGGGTACCAAAATTTGCAAATTCCTATTTGAGTATTCCTTTAGAAACTGATAAAATACACTACAGACTCCTTTTTAAGACAAAGGAGTAATGCTGAAAGGAGCGCACTATGATAGAAAAAGATATTGAGAAAGTCCTAATCTCCAAAGAAGAAATTCTTGCGAAGTCTGCAGAGCTTGGCAAGCAACTGACAGAAGAATATCAAGGGAAAAATCCTTTAGTGGTCGGTATTTTAAAAGGTGCAGTACCATTTATGGCTGATTTGACTCGTGAAATCAATACTTATTTAGAATTGGACTTTATGGATGTATCTAGCTACGGCAACGCGACAGTTTCTTCAGGCGAAGTAAAAATTGTCAAAGACTTGGACACAAATGTCGAAGGTAGACATATTTTAATCGTAGAAGATATCATCGATAGTGGTCGTACATTAGCGTATTTAGTAGATTTGTTTAGATACCGTAAAGCTGCATCTGTGAAAATTGTTACCTTATTAGATAAACCAGAAGGCCGTGTAGTAGACATTAAAGCTGACTACGTAGGGTTTGATGTGCCCAATGAGTTTGTGGTCGGTTACGGATTAGACTATGCAGAAACGTACCGCAACTTGCCTTATATTGGCGTTTTAAAACCTGAAGTTTACGAATCAAATTAATATCTATCAAGGAATTAATTGTGTTACAATGTAAAGGTCAGGATTGATAAAAGAATAACATGAATTGTAATGATGAGCATAAGGAGGACAGGCATGAACAAAAAGAATAATGGCATGAAAAATGGTTTATACTACGTCTTAGTAGTACTTGCCATGGTCATGGTTGTCTATTTCATTTTTGGAAATAACAACCAACAATCGCCAGACATCGATTACTCAACCTTCCAACAACAATTGGAAGACGGAAAAGTCAAAGACATGACCATTCAACCAACCAATGGGGTTTACCGGATTGAAGGTCAGTATAAAGAAAAACAAGAAGTGAAAGACACAGGTGGTCTGTCATTGTGGGGCTCAACGCAAGCGTCGTCAAAAGGCTTCACAACAACCGTTTTACCTAGTGATACAACCTTAGCTGGCATTCAAGATGCGGCACAAAATAACAAGGTGAAGCTAGTTGTCAAAGAACAATCAACAAGTGGAGCTTGGTTGTCACTGTTGTTTAGTTTCTTACCATTAGTGATTATTTTCTTCTTCTTCTACATGATGATGAGCCAACAAGGCGGTGGCGGTGGCGGCGGTGGCCGTGTGATGAACTTCGGTAAATCAAAAGCCAAAGAAGCCGATAAAAAAGCTAACCGTGTCCGCTTCTCAGATGTAGCTGGTGCGGAAGAAGAAAAACAAGAATTAGTTGAAGTAGTGGAATTCTTAAAAGATCCACGTCGTTTCGCTGAATTAGGCGCACGGATTCCTGCGGGCGTACTATTAGAGGGACCTCCAGGGACTGGTAAAACGTTACTTGCTAAAGCCGTAGCAGGTGAAGCAGGTGTGCCATTTTACTCAATCTCAGGTTCAGATTTCGTTGAAATGTTTGTCGGGGTCGGTGCTAGCCGTGTCCGGGATTTATTTGAAACAGCGAAGAAAAACGCGCCTGCAATTATCTTTATCGATGAAATCGATGCAGTTGGTCGTCAACGTGGTGCTGGTATGGGTGGCGGACACGACGAACGTGAACAAACCCTTAACCAATTATTAGTTGAGATGGATGGTTTTGATGGCAATGAAGGAGTTATCGTAATTGCTGCAACGAACCGTTCAGACGTGTTAGACCCAGCGTTGTTACGTCCAGGTCGTTTTGACCGCCAAATCTTGGTAGGACGTCCAGATGTCAAAGGTCGTGAAGCGATTTTACGTGTTCATGCGAAAAACAAACCGTTAGCTGATGACGTTGATTTGAAAGTTGTTGCACAACAAACACCAGGTTTTGCTGGTGCTGATTTAGAAAATGTCTTAAACGAAGCAGCCTTAGTTGCCGCTCGTCGTAACAAGAAAAAAATTGATGCTTCTGATGTGGATGAAGCCGAAGACCGCGTAATTGCTGGTCCAGCTAAAAAAGATCGCGTGATTAATAAAAAAGAACGCGAAATGGTGGCTTACCATGAAGCAGGACACACAATTGTTGGTTTAGTCTTAAGCCGTGCTCGTGTTGTCCACAAAGTAACAATTATCCCTCGTGGTCGCGCAGGCGGTTATATGATTGCTTTACCAAAAGAAGATCAATTCTTAATGACTAAAGAAGATATGTTTGAACAAATCGTTGGCTTACTTGGTGGACGTACAGCAGAAGAAATTATCTTTGGCGTTCAATCAACAGGGGCTTCAAATGACTTTGAACAAGCAACAGGGATTGCCCGTAGCATGGTAACGGAATATGGAATGAGTGACAAATTAGGACCTGTTCAATATGAAGGAAACCATCAAGTCTTTGTCGGTCGTGATTATGGTCAAACAAAAGCTTACTCAGAACAAGTGGCGTTTGAAATCGATCAGGAAGTTCGCCGTATCTTAATGGATGCTCATACAAAAGCGCATGAAATTATCGAAGCGCACCGTGAACAACATAAACTAATCGCTGAAAAACTATTAGAATATGAAACATTAGATGCAAAAGCAATCAAATCATTATTTGAAACAGGTAAAATGCCTGAAGGTGCTGACAGCGACTATCCTAGTGAAAAAGAAGCGCAAACATTCGAAGAAGCAAAACGTGCTTTAGAAGAAAAAGAAGCGCAAAAACAAGTTGAAGAAAAACAAGACTTTGAAGAAGCGAAAAAAGAATTACATGATGAAGCAGAAGAAGTCAAAGTAGAAAGCGAACAAACAGAAAAAGAAGTCCAATCTGAAGAGAAAAAAGATTCAGATTCCAATTCTGAATATGATCGCAATAACTACGAAGATCGTTATAAATAACCAATTAGTAGAAGGTGCAGTATTTGTCGAGTTGACGAATACTGCACCTTCTATAATATTAAGATATTCTATAGAAGGAAGATTATTTGGTTGAAAAAACACCTGATTCCTAGTATTATCTGACTAATGGACAAAAAAGCACCAAGAGAAGAGGAAAAAGAATGGAAGATTATTTAGTAAAAGCCCTTTGTTATAAAGGTTCAATACGAGCATATGCCATCAGTGCCACTGAAACTGTTAGCGAAGCGCAAAGAAGACATGATACATGGAGTTCTTCTACTGCAGCGTTAGGGCGCACATTGATTGGAGCCCTTTTACTAGGAGCGACTTTAAAAGGTGACGATAAATTAACTGTAAAAGTACAAGGAAATGGCCCAGCTGGCGCTATTATTGTCGATAGTAATGGCCGTGGAGAAACAAAAGGCTACATTAAAAATCCACATGTCAGCTTAAAGTTGAATGCAACAGGTAAAATTGATGTACGTGGTGCTGTCGGTAACGAAGGAATTTTCACAGTCATTAAAGATTTAGGATTAAAAGAAACCTTTTCTGGACAAACACCTATTGTTTCTGGTGAAATCGGTGAAGACTTTACATATTTTATGGCGGTCTCTGAACAAGTTCCTTCAGCTATCGGTTTAGGTGTATTGGTGGACACGGATGAATCTGTGAAAGCAGCCGGTGGTTTTATGATTCAAGTAATGCCAGGTGCCGATGAAAGTACCATTGATTTTATTGAACAGCGTCTAGCGGAAGTGCCACCAATTTCACAATTACTAGAAAATGGAGAAACACCTGAACAAGTCTTGTATCGCTTATTGGGAGAAGACGAAGTAGAAATTTTAGAAAAAATGCCTGTACAATTTAAATGTGACTGTTCCAAAGAAAAATTTGCGACCGCTTTGATTGCTGTTGGGATCGATGAATTAAATGCGATGATTGATGAAGATCATGGAGCAGAAGCAGTTTGTCAATTCTGTAACAATAAATATCACTATAGTGAAGAAGAATTAATTGAACTTCGCGATGAAGCGATTCGCAATACGAAACAAAAGTAGGAGGAAAGACTATGTGGAAAATTGGAGACGTTGAAATCCCCAACCGTGTTGTCGTAGCTCCGATGGCGGGTATTAGTAACGCCGCTTTTCGTGTGACTGTAAAAGAATTTGGCGCAGGATTAGTCGTTTGTGAAATGATTAGTGACAAAGGAATTAAATTAAGAAACAAAAAAACCTTAGAAATGCTATATATTGATGAGCGGGAATATCCTTTAAGTGTACAAATTTTTGGTGGAGATAAAGAAACATTAGTGGAAGCTGCTAAGTTTGTGGAAGAAAATACGCAAGCGGCGATTATTGATATTAACATGGGTTGCCCTGTCAATAAAATAATTAAAGCTGAAGCTGGTGCGAAATGGTTGCTGGATCCGAATAAAGTGCATGAGATGGTTCACGCAGTCTCTTCGGCAGTTTCTTTGCCTGTCACTGTAAAAATGCGAACAGGCTGGGATGAAGATCATCTATATGCTGTAGACAACGCTTTGGCTGCCGAACAAGCAGGCGCTTCGGCAATTGCTATGCATGGTCGGACACGTGTCCAAATGTACGAAGGGACAGCCAACTGGGACGTTTTAAAGGAAGTGAAAAAGCATTTAACCATTCCTTTTATGGGAAATGGCGATGTCAAAACGCCTGAAGATGCTAAACGCATGTTAGAATATGTTGGAGCGGATGGTGTGATGATTGGCCGAGCTGCTTTGGGCAATCCTTGGATGATTCAACGGACGAAAGAATACTTGGAAACGGGCGAATTGATGCCTGAGCCTTCACCAGCTGAAAAAATCAATATTGCAAAAGTTCATTTACAACGATTAGTGGATTTAAAAGGCGAAAAAATTGCGGTCCGTGAGTTTCGCCAACATGCTTCTTACTATCTAAAAGGAATCTCGCGAGCAGCCAAAGTCAAAGTTGCGATTAACCAAGTTGAAACACAACAAGCAGTTGTCGATTTACTTGATGCCTTTGTAGAGAAGATTTCCAAAGTTGCTGTAACTACTATAGAAGAATAAAAAATTCAAGCCGAAAGTAAAATTCGGCTTGCTTTTTTTCGAATTACTGTGGCATTATTAGGATAGGTTAAAATCAAGAATGGAGGAACAACAGTGGCAGAAGAACAACAAGCGCATTTAGAGGATTTAAATGATCAAATGCTCGTGCGCCGCGAAAAAATGGAAGCTTTACGTGAAGAAGGGATTGATCCTTTCGGTAAACGTTTCGATCGCACTCATAATTCAGCAGAACTTCATGAACAATATGATAATCATACAAAAGAAGAACTTAGTGAAATGAATACAGAAGTCAGCGTTGCTGGACGTATGATGACAAAACGTGGTAAAGGAAAAGCTGGTTTCGCCCATTTGCAAGACCGTGAAGGCCAAATTCAAATTTATGTTCGGAAGGACCAAGTTGGAGACGAAGCCTATGAACTATTTAAACATGCTGACTTAGGCGACTTCTTTGGTGTGACAGGTCAAGTAATGAAAACCAATACGGGGGAAGTTACTGTTAAAGCTCAAACAATTACGTTATTAACTAAAGCTTTGCGTCCATTGCCAGATAAATACCATGGATTAACGAATGTGGAACAACGTTATCGTCAACGCTATTTGGATTTAATCAGTAACAAAGAAAGCTTTGATCGTTTCATGAAACGCAGTCAAATTATTAGCGAAATCCGTCGTTATCTAGATGGCAATGGCTATGTCGAAGTAGAAACGCCTGTCTTGCATAACGAAGCAGGAGGAGCTGCTGCTCGTCCATTTATCACACACCATAATGCATTAGATATGGACTTATACTTACGCATTGCCCTAGAGTTACATTTAAAACGTTTAATTGTCGGTGGCATGGAAAAAGTATATGAAATTGGTCGTGTCTTCCGTAATGAAGGAATCGATACCACTCATAACCCAGAATTTACAATGCTAGAAGCTTATACCGCTTATACTGATTATCAAGATGTGATGGATTTAACAGAGGGAATTATTCGTAATGCTGCGGAAAAAGTCTTAGGAACTACTGATATCACGTACGATGGTCAAGCGGTTGACTTAGGAAGTCCTTTCAAACGTCTACACATGGTAGATGCGGTCAAAGAACAAACGGGCGTAGATTTTTGGCAAGAGATGACGATAGAAGAAGCCCGTGCGTTGGCTAAAGAACATAATGTTGAAATTACAGATGCCATGACAGTCGGTCATATCATTAATGAATTTTTCGAAACATTTGTAGAAGATACGTTGCAACAACCAACATTTATTTATGGTCACCCAGTCGCTGTTTCACCATTAGCGAAGAAAAATCCAGAAGATGGTCGTTTCACTGACCGCTTTGAACTATTTATTATCGGAAAAGAGTTTGCTAATGCATTTACAGAATTAAATGATCCAATTGACCAACGTGAACGTTTTGAAGAACAAGAAAAAGAACGGGAACAAGGAAATGATGAAGCACACGGAGTAGATGAAGATTTCATCGAAGCCTTAGAATATGGCTTGCCACCAACCGGAGGATTAGGTATTGGGATTGATCGACTAGTTATGTTATTAACCGATGCACAATCAATTCGTGATGTCTTGCTATTCCCAACAATGAGATAAAAAAAGATGCCTTAAGGGCATCTTTTTTTTGTATTCGCAAAAAATTAAATAAAAAAAGAATAGAAAAACAATTGAAACCAATTCTTTTTTTCTAAAAAAATCGAAGATGGGTAATAAAAAGAATGGGTAATCTGATAAAAAAACGAACTTTATCTAATCGGATAAGAAAGAATAATCGGTATTGAAAAAAAGTTTAAAAAAAGTGAAAATAATGATTGACCAATGCTTGAAATCTTGGTATATTATTACATGTCGCAAGGCGAGTCACACAGCTGAGCGATTCAGAAATCAATAATTAAATAACAATTCTTGATTTCAAATCTCTCGAAAAAAGTTTGAAAAAACAACAAAAAAGTTGTTGACAAATAACAAACGAGATGATAAGATATAGAAGTTGTCACAACAGACAACAACAACCGAGCAAAACAACTTAAAAAACTTTTTAAAAAAAGTTCTTGACATTCAAACGAAAGTTTGTTATGATATAAAAGTTGCTGCGAGGTAACGTAGACCTTTGAAAACTGAACAAAGAATAGACGAACCAAATGTGTAGGGCGTCTTGATTCAATTCAAGACAACAAACATTTTTAACAAGCAAGCAATATGCTAGCAAACAAATTGAGCTTAACAATCGCAAGATTGTTCTAACTTTTATTATGAGAGTTTGATCCTGGCTCAGGACGAACGCTGGCGGCGTGCCTAATACATGCAAGTCGAACGCTTCTTTCCTCCCGAGTGCTTGCACTCAATTGGAAAGAGGAGTGGCGGACGGGTGAGTAACACGTGGGTAACCTACCCATCAGAGGGGGATAACACTTGGAAACAGGTGCTAATACCGCATAACAGTTTATGCCGCATGGCATAAGAGTGAAAGGCGCTTTCGGGTGTCGCTGATGGATGGACCCGCGGTGCATTAGCTAGTTGGTGAGGTAACGGCTCACCAAGGCCACGATGCATAGCCGACCTGAGAGGGTGATCGGCCACACTGGGACTGAGACACGGCCCAGACTCCTACGGGAGGCAGCAGTAGGGAATCTTCGGCAATGGACGAAAGTCTGACCGAGCAACGCCGCGTGAGTGAAGAAGGTTTTCGGATCGTAAAACTCTGTTGTTAGAGAAGAACAAGGACGTTAGTAACTGAACGTCCCCTGACGGTATCTAACCAGAAAGCCACGGCTAACTACGTGCCAGCAGCCGCGGTAATACGTAGGTGGCAAGCGTTGTCCGGATTTATTGGGCGTAAAGCGAGCGCAGGCGGTTTCTTAAGTCTGATGTGAAAGCCCCCGGCTCAACCGGGGAGGGTCATTGGAAACTGGGAGACTTGAGTGCAGAAGAGGAGAGTGGAATTCCATGTGTAGCGGTGAAATGCGTAGATATATGGAGGAACACCAGTGGCGAAGGCGGCTCTCTGGTCTGTAACTGACGCTGAGGCTCGAAAGCGTGGGGAGCAAACAGGATTAGATACCCTGGTAGTCCACGCCGTAAACGATGAGTGCTAAGTGTTGGAGGGTTTCCGCCCTTCAGTGCTGCAGCAAACGCATTAAGCACTCCGCCTGGGGAGTACGACCGCAAGGTTGAAACTCAAAGGAATTGACGGGGGCCCGCACAAGCGGTGGAGCATGTGGTTTAATTCGAAGCAACGCGAAGAACCTTACCAGGTCTTGACATCCTTTGACCACTCTAGAGATAGAGCTTTCCCTTCGGGGACAAAGTGACAGGTGGTGCATGGTTGTCGTCAGCTCGTGTCGTGAGATGTTGGGTTAAGTCCCGCAACGAGCGCAACCCTTATTGTTAGTTGCCATCATTTAGTTGGGCACTCTAGCGAGACTGCCGGTGACAAACCGGAGGAAGGTGGGGATGACGTCAAATCATCATGCCCCTTATGACCTGGGCTACACACGTGCTACAATGGGAAGTACAACGAGTCGCTAGACCGCGAGGTCATGCAAATCTCTTAAAGCTTCTCTCAGTTCGGATTGCAGGCTGCAACTCGCCTGCATGAAGCCGGAATCGCTAGTAATCGCGGATCAGCACGCCGCGGTGAATACGTTCCCGGGCCTTGTACACACCGCCCGTCACACCACGAGAGTTTGTAACACCCGAAGTCGGTGAGGTAACCTTTTTGGAGCCAGCCGCCTAAGGTGGGATAGATGATTGGGGTGAAGTCGTAACAAGGTAGCCGTATCGGAAGGTGCGGCTGGATCACCTCCTTTCTAAGGAATATTACGGAAATACACATTTCGTCTTTACTTTGTTCAGTTTTGAGAGGTCTACTCTCAAAACATTCGTTCATTGAAAACTGGATATTGAAGTAAAAAGAATCAAAACAAACCGAGAACACCGCGTTGAATGAGTTTTTTAATAAGTTCAATTGCTTATTTATTGATTAACCTTCTATCGCTAGAAGAAGTGATCAAGACCCAACCGTAAGGTTGATAAGGTTAAGTGAATAAGGGCGCACGGTGGATGCCTTGGCACTAGGAGCCGATGAAGGACGGGACTAACACCGATATGCTTTGGGGAGCTGTAAGTAAGCTATGATCCAGAGATTTCCGAATGGGGGAACCCAATATCTTTTATAGGATATTACTTTTCAGTGAATACATAGCTGATTAGAGGTAGACGCAGAGAACTGAAACATCTTAGTACCTGCAGGAAGAGAAAGAAAATTCGATTCCCTGAGTAGCGGCGAGCGAAACGGGAAGAGCCCAAACCAACAAGCTTGCTTGTTGGGGTTGTAGGACTCCAATATGGTAGTCTGTTAGTATAGTTGAAGGATTTGGAAAATTCCGCTAAAGAGGGTGAAAGCCCCGTAGACGAAATGCTGACAACACCTAGGAGGATCCTGAGTACGGCGGAACACGAGAAATTCCGTCGGAATCCGCGGGGACCATCCCGCAAGGCTAAATACTCCCTAGTGACCGATAGTGAACCAGTACCGTGAGGGAAAGGTGAAAAGCACCCCGGAAGGGGAGTGAAATAGATCCTGAAACCGTGTGCCTACAACAAGTCAAAGCTCGTTAATGAGTGATGGCGTGCCTTTTGTAGAATGAACCGGCGAGTTACGATTGCATGCGAGGTTAAGTCGAAGAGACGGAGCCGCAGCGAAAGCGAGTCTGAATAGGGCGAATGAGTATGTAGTCGTAGACCCGAAACCATGTGATCTACCCATGTCCAGGTTGAAGGTGCGGTAAAACGCACTGGAGGACCGAACCCACGTACGTTGAAAAGTGCGGGGATGAGGTGTGGGTAGCGGAGAAATTCCAAACGAACTTGGAGATAGCTGGTTCTCTCCGAAATAGCTTTAGGGCTAGCCTCGGAATTGAGAATGATGGAGGTAGAGCACTGTTTGGACTAGGGGCCCATCTCGGGTTACC
>NZ_CP172896.1:225000-590000 GCF_050532945.1 Enterococcus sp. DIV2467a
GGGTCGAGGGTTCAAGTCCTTTAGCCGGCACCATTTTGCGGAAATAGCTCAGTGGTAGAGCACCACCTTGCCAAGGTGGGGGTCGCGGGTTCGAACCCCGTTTTCCGCTTAGCCAATTCATTACGCCGGGGTGGCGGAACTGGCAGACGCACAGGACTTAAAATCCTGCGGTGAGTGATCACCGTACCGGTTCGATTCCGGTCCTCGGCATTGTTTTATATTTAGCACCCATAGCTCAACTGGATAGAGTGTTTGACTACGAATCAAAAGGTTAGGGGTTCGACTCCCTTTGGGTGCATAGTTGAGTGATTGACTAAGTTTTAAAAAGGTGCACGTGAGTTTCTTTTTAATTCGATAGTCTTTTTTTATTACTTTAACTTCATAGCCCGGGAAGTAGCTCAGCTTGGTAGAGCACTTGGTTTGGGACCAAGGGGTCGCAGGTTCGAATCCTGTCTTCCCGATTGTGAAAAACAGTACTGATCATCAGTACTGTTTTTTTGTTTTGTTTAAAATTTAAGTATCGAAGTAGGTGTATTTTTTTGTGATGTGTAATTCTTATCGAAATTGCGACTAAAAATACAGGAATAAAGGACATTGAGGATATATTCGATGGCTAGTTGAGAGGAAAAGGTCGAGACTTTGAAATCTGCATGTTCAACGTTAGGAATGGGCAAAATCACTGTGGCGTATTTAGCTAATTGGCTGTTCAAGTCTGAAGTAATGGCAATAATCGGGGTGCCTCCTTCTGCAAAAATCCGTGCTTCATTTACGATTTCTGCAGTGTTACCACTGTAAGAGACGAGGATGGCTACGTCATTTTTGGTGGCATTGATGGCTAAATAAAATTGTTCAGCTTGATAAGGGATTAAATGGATAAATAGCTGAATGCGTAATAACTTTGTTTGAAAATCCGTTAAGCGAATGTAGGAGTTACTGACACCCACTGCTAAAATATTTTCAGCGGTTAAAAGTAAATCAATGCTTTTATTTAACATGGCCTCGGTTAATAACTGTTGGGTGGATTGAACAGTTTCAGTCGTTAACTGCGCAATTTTCTTGGCAATTAGTAAATCAGAATCTTGCGCTAAAAAAGGCATATTCGCATCAACATTCCGGATTGCTTGGTAGTGAATTTCTAAGTCGCGGGACAAGCGGATTTTAAATTCTTTGAAACCGCTAGTTTCTGTTTTTTTACACAAACGAACAATCGTGGAGGTTGAAGAGTTGGTGGCTTCTGCTAGTTCATAAATCGACATATGCAGGACTCGTTCAGTATGAGATAAAATAAAATCAATAATTAGCCCTTCGTTATATGTATAGCGTTCTTTTTGTTCTAAACATTCGATTAGATTCAATGGGTTCACCTCTCTGTGGTACTTTGTTTCGCTTTCAGTATACCTTAAGCGTATGAATTATGAAACATAGTTACAGAATTAGTTAGTCGTATTTACATCAGAAAGCGGTTTCTTTATGATGAGGATATCACAAAGGATTAAGGAGAGAAGTGAAATGGATAAGTTAACAAACTGGGTGGAGCAAGCCGTAGTGCCTAAAGTTTCAAGGATTACAAGTTTACGTTATTTTCAAGCCTTAAGAAATGGTTTTTTTGCGATTATGCCGTTAACAATTATTGGATCGATTTTTATGTTGATTACAGATTTTCCAGTAGCAGGGTATGGCGATTTTATGGCTGGAATTTTCGGTGCAGGTTGGGCGGATATGATTTCACCAGCTTATCGAGCAACTTTCAACATGATGGGAATTATTTTTGCTGGGACGATGTCCTATAAATTGGCGGAAAGTTACGAAATGGATCGTTTAACTTCATTAATTTTAGGAATTGTTGCTTACGTAGTCGTTTTACCGAAAACGGTGACTACTGAATCAGGCGAAGTTGTGACGAAAGTTTTATCGTTTGATTGGTTAGGAACGCAAGGGGTGATTACGGCCATTATTATGTCAATTCTTTCGGTTGAGTTGACTCGTTTCTGTATTAAGAAAAAATTAGTCATCAAAATGCCTGACAGCGTGCCTGCTATGGTGAGCCAAGCTTTTAGTGCATTGATTCCTGGGATTTTTGTGGTAGCGGTGGCTTTATTGATTAATGGGATTGGGCTTTCGTTTGCGGATTCCTTCCCGCAATTAATTTATGCGGTGATTCAAGCGCCACTGCAAGGTTTAATCGGAACCCCTTTTGCAATTATTATTGTGGCTGGCTTAAATGGACTGTTCTGGTGGTTTGGAATTCATCCAACTGTCATCAATTCCATGCTATATCCTATTTTATATGCGAATGCAGACAAAAACCAAAGCTTAGCGGAATTAGGACAATTAACTGCTCAAAGTGGCAACTTTGGCACGGTCCAAATGCTCGATCAATTTGCCACAATTGGAGGCGCTGGTTGCACGATTGGCTTGGCTATTGCAATGGCCATCGTCGGACATTCATCTAGAATGAAAGCCATGTCGAAAATTTCGTTTGTTCCAGCATTTTTCAACATTAATGAACCCTTGATTTTTGGACTCCCAGTTATTTTTAACCCTTTATTATTGATTCCGATTGCGGTCGCGCCGATTTTATCGGTCTTGATTGCCTTTCTGTCAATGAAAATTGGGTTCATGCCAATGTTTACAAACATTCAAGCACCATGGGCTACGCCCTTTCTGTTTTCGGGCTTTTTAGTGGGAAAATGGCAAGGTGCAGTGACGCAAGTTTTAGCTGTTGCCGCTAGTGTCGTTATTTATTATCCATTTGTAAAAGCCTTAGATCGACAATATCAAAAAGAAGAAGCCCATGAAGTACCAGAAACATTGTAGAGAAAGAGGAGTGAAGGAAATGCATGTTGAGAATGATGAAAATATTTGCTGTGAAGTGGAAAAAGGAATGGAAAAAATGTATCATCCGATGGTGCCCGAGTTGGTTCAAACCTCTTCCTTTTATTTTCCAACTTACGAAGAATTTATGGCAGCGAGTATAGATGAAAAAAATAATTATGTTTACACACGTGGCACCAACCCCACAACAGAAATTTTAGAGAAAAAAATTGCTCGTTTGGAACGTGGAGAAAAATGTAAAGTTTTTGCCTCAGGAATGGGCGCTATTTCGGCAACGCTGTTTACGTTGCTCCAACAAGGCGATCATGTTTTAATGGTCAATACAATTTATGGAGAATCTGTTTCGTTTGTGCAATATTTAGAGAAATTTGGCGTATCCTTGACCAAAGTAGACGTTACAGAAACAGAAGAACTTTTTCAATTTGTTCAGGAAAACACCAAAGTCATTTACTTTGAAAGTCCGTCCTCACAAAAGTTTGAACTGCTAGATTTAGAAAAAATAACTGCGTTAGCACAAAAAATTGGCGCATACACTGTCATTGATAACACGTGGGCGTCACCGTTATTTCAGCATCCTTTATGCCATAATGTGGACCTGGTGATTCATTCTTGTTCCAAATATATTGGTGGTCATTCGGACATTGTAGCAGGGGCTGTCATTGGCAAAGCAGCGCTTGTGGATCAAATTTTTGAACATGGTCATCAAGCTTTAGGAGCAGTCAATAGTCCCTTCAATTCTTGGTTAGCGTTACGTGGTATTCGTACCATGCCTGTTCGGTTGGCGCATCAGTCTCAAGCCATCCAAACGGTGCTGTCGGCTTTGCAAAAGGATCCGCGAATCAGTCGCTTATATCATCCTTTTGTAGGAAATCAACAACAACAAGCGTTAGCAGAAAAATATTTAACAGGTTATGGCTCATTGTTTGCGATTGATTTAAAAGATACCGATTTTGAACGTTTGAAAACATTTGTGAACGCATTGACGCTGGTCACAATCGGGGTCAGTTGGGGTGGCTTTGAAAGTTTGGCCTTGCCTGTATTCAAAGGCAATAACTTGACGGCTGTTCAGAAAAGAGGCTTGTCGCCAGCGCACATTCGCATGTACGTTGGTTTGGAAGAGCCAACATCTATTATCGAAGATATTCAACAAGCCTTGGATCAAGCCTACGGCGAAGAAACGCTTTTGTGAGACATTAAGATAATCAGCTGAACAAAAGCAACTCCTTCGGAATTCGCAAGGATAAAACTGTGACGAGCCTTTGGCGAGAAAACAATAAGCCGAAATTCTTGGAGCTAAACACTTTTATCTCAGCCTCTGTGATTCAATAACATATTTTCAATTTTAGGAGGGGAACTTAAGTCAGTTTGACTGAGGTTGCTCCTCCTGTTTTGCATTTTTTTATTAAAGTCAAAGCGTTCCTCTTTATTTAATAGGCAAAGTTCGATATAATAATGGTCAATATTAGTCAAGAGAGAAGAAGGATGGAAGACTATGAGTAATCAAAATACGTCAGATTTAATCGAGGCTTATTTAAAAAAGATTTTAGAAGAAAGTAATAAAATTGAAATCCGTCGGGCGGAAATGGCTAATTTATTTAATTGCGTTCCTTCACAAATTAACTATGTAATTAATACACGTTTTACCATCCAACGAGGCTACGCAGTTGAAAGTAAACGTGGTGGAGGCGGCTATATTCGCATTGTCAAAGTACAAATTTCAGATAACGATCAATTACTAAAACAAATGGATCAATTGATTGGCGCAACCTTAACAGAAAAAGATGCGCTAACATTTATTCAAACATTGTATGAAGAAGAAGTGATTACGAAAAAGGAAGGCAATTTAATGCTAGCTGCTTTAAGTAAAAGCACATTGAATGGTCTGGGGAATCACGAAGATTTTCTAAGAGCTCAAATAATGCGTTCATTTTTAGAGCGCTTGAGCTATGAGGAGGAATAACTATGGATGAACTATTTACAGAAAGTGCGAAAGCCGTACTGGCGATTGCCCAAGAAGAAGCAAAGTATTTTCGTCACCAATCCGTCGGTTCTGAACATTTATTATTAGCACTCGTTTTAGAACCAAATGGGATTGCCGGAAAAACATTACGACAATTAAATACTGACACAGAAGACATCCGTGAAGAAATTGAGCATTTAAGTGGCTATGGCACCATGCAAAGTCCAATGGGGAATAACAACTTATACTTACCTTATTCACCAAGAGCCAAACAAATCTTTGCCTATGCTGGAGATGAAGCGAAGCGCTTAGGGGCTCAAAAAATTGGTACCGAGCATTTATTATTAGGCTTGTTAAGAGACGAAGAAATTTTAGCGTCTAGAATTTTAGTGAATTTAGGATTAAGCTTATCCAAAATGCGTCAATTATTATTGAAAAAAATGGGCGTTTCCGAACCCAATAGTGCACAACGTCGTCGGAATGGTCAAAGTAAAAATGCGCCACAAGGGACGCCAACATTGGATTCTTTAGCAAGAGATTTAACCAAGTTAGCACGAGAACAAAGCTTGGATCCAGTAGTTGGTCGCGGTACCGAAGTCCGTCGTTTGATCCAAATTTTGAGTCGCCGTACCAAAAACAATCCTGTCTTAGTCGGTGAACCAGGTGTTGGGAAAACAGCGATAGCAGAAGGCTTAGCCCAGAAAATTGTCAACCGGGAAGTCCCTGAAGATATGCAAGGCAAACGTTTAATGATGCTAGACATGGGTGCCTTGGTTGCTGGAACCAAATATCGAGGTGAGTTCGAAGATCGCTTGAAAAAAGTTGTCGATGAAATCTATCAAGATGGACAAGTCATTTTATTTATCGACGAATTGCATACCTTGATCGGTGCTGGCGGTGCAGAAGGGGCGATTGATGCTTCAAATATTTTAAAACCTGCTTTAGCACGTGGCGAGTTGCAAACCATTGGTGCGACAACTCTGGATGAATACCAAAAATATATTGAAAAAGATGCCGCTTTGGAACGTCGTTTTGCCCGTATTCAAGTAGCAGAACCAACCCCAGAAGAAGCAGAAGAAATTCTAAAAGGCTTGCGTTCACGCTATGAAAAACATCATGGCGTAGAAATTACAGATGAAGCTCTACATGCAGCGGTTCAATTATCGATTCGCTATTTAAATGACCGCCAATTACCAGATAAAGCAATTGATTTAATGGACGAATCTGCAGCAAAAGTTCGTTTAGATAAGGCAGATCAACCTTCAGAAATTAATGAATTGCGTACCGAAATTTCTCAATTAATTACGGAAAAAGAAGAGGCCATTCAAAACCAATCATTTGAAAGTGCTGCTCGGATTCGTCAAAAAGAAAAACAAGTGATGGAAAAACTAGAAGAATTGATTGCAGTGAAAGAAAAAAGTCTGTCTGGTTACAGTACGCAAGTAACAGAAGAAGACGTGGCTGGAGTCGTTTCACAATGGACAGGGGTTCCTTTGCAGCAGCTAGAGAAGAAAGAAAGCGAACGATTGATGGAATTAGAAACCATTTTACATCAACGGGTCGTTGGCCAAAATGAAGCAGTTGAAGCTGTTTCACGCGCTATCCGTCGTGCGCGTAGTGGCTTGAAAGACCCAGCAAGACCGATTGGTTCCTTCATGTTCTTAGGACCAACAGGGGTTGGGAAAACGGAACTTGCCAAAGCCTTAGCCGAAGCGATGTTTGGCAGCGAAGAAGCCTTGATTCGCGTGGACATGTCTGAGTTTATGGAAAAATACAGTACTAGCCGTTTAATCGGTTCTCCTCCAGGTTATGTCGGCTACGAAGAAGGCGGCCAACTAACTGAAAAAATTCGTCAACGTCCTTATTCCGTTATTTTGCTAGATGAAGTAGAAAAAGCCCATCCAGATGTCTTTAATATTTTATTACAAGTCTTAGATGATGGCCATTTAACGGATGCCAAAGGACGAAAAGTCGATTTTCGTAACACGATTTTAATCATGACCTCCAACTTAGGAGCAACAGCGATTCGTGAAGAAAAACATGTTGGCTTCAATGTGAAAGACATTTCTAAAAATCATGAATTAATGCAAAAACGAATCATGGAAGAATTGAAAAAAGCCTTCCGTCCAGAATTCTTAAACCGAATTGATGAAACGGTTGTCTTCCATTCCTTGAAACAAGAGGAAATTCATGAAATCGTAAAAATTATGAGTCAATCTGTCGTGAAACGGATGGCCGAACAAGAGGTTAAAGTGAAAATCACACCAGCTGCAATTGAAGTTATTGGTAAAGTCGGGTTTGATCCAGAATATGGCGCACGTCCAATTCGTCGGGCCTTGCAAAAAGAAGTGGAAGATCGTTTAAGTGAAGCCCTTCTTTCTGGTCAAATTCAGTTAGGGGATAAAGTAACTTTAGGCGCTAGCAAAGGCAAAATTACGTTAAATGTGCGGGCACCAAAAGCACCAAAAACAGAAGCGAAAGAATTACAAACTGTATAGATGAGATGCGAAGTCTGGTATAAAAACCATTTAGGGTTTTTATACCAGGCTTTTCTATTTTCCAGTGGCGATTTCTTTTTGAGAATTGCCAGATTGATTTTTCTGTGCTACGTTAATAAGGAGGGGTGATGGAATGGAACAATCTTTTTTTCGAGAATTACTACATTATCAGCGTCCAAAGGATAATCCTTTTCGACTAGTGTTTGCTGGCTTGGTTATGTTCAGCATTCTTTTTTTGGGCTATATCAATCATCAATTATTGATTTCAAGCTTTGGCTCGTTAGGTATTTTTACTTTTTTATATTATCAGCCGTTACCATTAAAACAGTTAATGACTCGTTTATCTGTGGTCGGTAGTTACCTTTTTTTAGGAAATTTGTTAGGCATGTTATCGACCCATATTGCATGGCTCATTCCCATTGTTGTTGCCCTGGTCGGTTTTGGTGGCCGCTTTTTCTTTGAAGTCTACGATATTTCAAAACCAGGGGCCTTCTTTGGTGTGATGGTGACAGCGATGGGTGCCAGTACGAGTATTCCGTTAGCAAAAATTCCGTTCATGAGTGGCTGTATGTTATTAGGTATTGGCTTTTCTATTTTGTTTGCACTAGTGTTGCATTTTACAGAGAAGGAAATCAGTGCCCCGCTAGCTAAGCAATCATTACGGGAACGAATTTATCGGCATCCAGAAGCGCCATTAGATAGCATATATTATAGCTTTGTCTTATTTTTTGCTGTATATATCAGCGAAAGTTTACATTTACAGAATCCGTATTGGTTAGTCGTTTCCTGTGCATCCATTTTACAAGGAGACAATTTACGTGCGATTAAGCAGCGAAATATTCAGCGAATTTTTGGCACAACGATTGGATTGGTTATTTCCGCTTTTCTGCTTAATTTAGCTTTGACAACTTTTGAATCGATTGTCGTGATTACAATCTTATTTGTGACCGTTGAGTATTTTATTCGTCGTAATTATGGATTGGCGCAATTTTTCACAACGCCTATGGCTCTGATGCTTTCATTGCTCGTTCGTCAGCAGTACGTGATAACGTTGATTCAATTCCGCTTTTTGGGGATTGTTTTAGGCAGCTTGTTAGGCTTAGCAGCAGCGTGGCTATTCACCGTTGTAGTAACGTTTTATGAACGAAAATATCACTTGAACGAGTGACCAAAGAACAGATGACCAGTAATTAAAAAAAGAGTATTTGGTAGGTAAGCGGATGGCGCTTCTCTACCAAGATTTTTTTCGGAAACATTGTGAAAAATGTACGTTTAATACAGATAGGCTCTTTTAAAGTTTGTGAACGTATGATACTATTAAACGGTCATAAAGAAGGAGGCTATATTTATGATTGAACTGATTGCAACTGCAGAATCTGTTGAGCAGGCTGTAGAATTACTCGCAACAGGTGTGGATACATTATATATTGGAGAAGAAACATTCGGGTTGCGTTTGCCCGTATCTTTTACACGAGATGAACAACGCGAGATTGTGAAACGTGCACATGAAATGGGCAAACAAGTGCTAGTTGCAGTAAATGGCATTATGCACCCTGAAAAAATGAAATTAGTCCCAGAGTATCTGACATTTTTAAAAGAAATCAACGTCGATAAAATTACTTTGGGTGATCCAGGTATTGTGTTTATTATGCAACGAGATGGATTAGAAATTCCTTACGTTTATGATGGCGAAACCTTAGTAACGAGCTCACGTCAAATCAATTTTTGGAGTAAACGAGGAGCCATCGGAGCTGTCCTAGCTCGGGAAGTACCTTTTGAAGAAATGGTCGCAATGGAAGAAAACTTAGCAGTTCCAGCTGAAATTCTTGTCTATGGGGCGACCTGTATTCATCAATCGAAACGCCCATTAATTCAAAATTACTACAATTACACAAAGAACGACAAAGGGGTTACGAAAGACGAAGGGCTGTTTATTTCTGAACCCAAAAAACCAGAAACCCACTATTCCATTTATGAAGATAGTCATGGTACGCATATTTTTGCCAATAACGATGTGAACTTGATGAATGAGTTAACAAACTTGTATGACCATCACTATCGTACATGGAAGCTCGATGGCCTTTACACACCAGGTGAAAATTTTGTCGCGATTGCTCGCTTATTTGCTGAAGCGAAAGCAGCACTTGAAGCGGGAACTTGGTCAGAAGATCAAGCAGCTCATGCAACAGCTGAAATTGAAAAATTACATCCAACAGGTCGTGGCTTAGACAATGGTTTCTTTGATTTAAGTGCCGATGCAATAAAATAAATTGATTCATTTAAGGGGAAGAAGAACATGAAAGTAATGACAGAACGAACATTGAAGCGTCCCGAGGTGTTGGCTCCAGCCGGGACGCTAGAAAAACTAAAAGTCGCAATTCGTTACGGTGCCGATGCCGTTTATATCGGAGGGAATGCCTACGGTCTGCGTAGCCGCGCAGGAAATTTCACGCCAGAAGAAATGGCGGAAGGCGTAGCCTTTGCCCGCGAACATAATGCGAAAGTTTATGTCGCTGCCAATATGGTCACTCATGAAGGAAACCAGGAAGGGGCAGGAGCGTTTTTCAGAGAATTGCGAGACATCGGAATTTCAGCTGTGATTGTTTCTGATCCAGCTTTAATCGAAATTTGTGCGACAGAAGCACCAGGTTTACCTATCCATTTATCGACACAAGCTTCAGCAACCAACTATGAAACATTAGAATTTTGGAAAAATGAAGGCTTAGAACGTGTGGTATTAGCGCGCGAAGTTTCAATGGAGGAAGTTGCAGCGATTCGTGAAAATACGGACATTGAAATTGAAGCCTTTATTCATGGAGCAATGTGTATTTCATATTCAGGACGTTGTACTTTATCCAACCATATGTCGATGCGGGATGCCAATCGTGGCGGTTGCTCTCAATCTTGTCGTTGGAAATATGAGTTATTTGATATGCCTTTTGGGACAGAACGTCGGAGCAAAACCAGCGAAGGGGAAGTTGAAGAAGAGTTTTCAATGAGCGCCGTAGATATGTCTATGATTGAACATATTCCAGAATTAATTGAAAATGGTGTCGATAGTTTTAAAATTGAAGGCCGCATGAAATCCATTCACTATGTTTCGACAGTCGCTAATGTGTATAAAAAAGCCGTCGATTCTTACATGGAAGACCCTGAAAACTATGTCTGCCAACAAGAGTGGATTGATGAATTATGGAAAGTAGCACAACGTGAATTAGCAACTGGTTTTTATTACAATACACCAAGTGAAAATGAACAATTATTCGGCGAACGTCGTAAAATTCCACAATATAAATTTGTTGGCGAAGTGATTACGTACAACGAAAAGACGCAAGTCGCGACAATTCGTCAACGGAACCTTTTCAGTGTCGGCGATGAAATTGAATTTTATGGTCCCGGGTTTACCCATTTCCACCAAACCGTTAAAGAGATGTATAATGAAGACGGTGAAGCGATCGATCGGGCACCTAATCCCATGATGTTGTTAACAATGGAAGTGACGCAACCTGTTGCAGTCGGCGATATGATTCGTAAGAAAAAATAAACCAGCCAAAAGGAGGAGTAATTATGAGTGTCCGCGTGAATGATTTATTAAAATTACCGTCTTTGCGAGAAGCAACGGTACTTTCTGGTAAAAACCAATTGGACACATCTGTTGCTTCTCTTTCTTTTTTAGAAGTCTCTGATATGTCTTTGTTTTCGGAAAAACTTCACAAAACAAATGAATACCATGCTGGCGAAATTTTGATTGGTTCATTTTGTGCCATTCGTCATGATGTGGTGAAGCAATGTGAAACGATTCGGCATCTCCATGAATTAGGCGAAGTAGGCCTAATCTTGTACTACGTTGGGATTATCGTACCGAAAGTTGCAGAGGAAGTGATTCAATTAGCGGATTCTTTAGGTTTTATTTTAATCCAAATGCCTAAAAACGATCCAACATTACGCTACAACGAAGTCATTTATGAAGTCATGAAATTGTTAGTCAATAAAAATAAAATGGCTTCTTTTGCAACGGACCTCTTGGAAAAAGTTTCCCTTTTGCCTGAACAAAACCGCAGTGTGGAAATGACCTTGAAAATCCTATCCGATTTTTTAAAAGTCAACATTGCGTTAACCACCTATACCAATGAAATCATCAGCACCATCAATTGGCCGCGAAGCACGAAATTGCCCTTAACCAAGTTACTTTATCAATCACAAGAGAAAGTAGCGCTGGGAGAAACGACCTACTTCATTACCTCGCAAAAACTTCCTCAGAGAGATGGACAAACATTGAAGCTTTACTTCATTCGAGAAGAAGAGCAGTTAACCTCTTTTGAGATGAATCAAGCGGTGGAAGTCGTTCAGA
Organism: Enterococcus sp. DIV2467a; assembly: GCF_050532945.1. Classification (NCBI taxonomy): domain Bacteria; kingdom Bacillati; phylum Bacillota; class Bacilli; order Lactobacillales; family Enterococcaceae; genus Enterococcus; species Enterococcus sp. DIV2467a. The sequence goes on from NZ_CP172896.1 coordinate 236,645, forward strand.
TGGCTCTGAATTTATGGGGGAAAAACTATGACGAAGTCAGTGAGTATGCCTTAGTCCAAGCAATCATTAACGATGAAAGTGATAAGATGTACCAATTAGCCAAAAAATTAATGATTGATATTTCTTCTGTCGAAACGATGTGGCTTTTGCCTATTTGGCAACAAGGACAAGAAATCCACGCTATTCAGCAAGATTTGAAAGATTTCCTACGTTACTATTACCAAACAACGATTGTCCAACAAACAGAAAATTACCTGATTGTTCTCTTAGGTAATTATTTACACAAACAGCCTGAAGCCACGATTAGTAAAGAATACTTGCAAGCCACAGACTATCAGGACTATTTAGGTGAAATCATCCTTTGTCCGAAAGTTCGTAACACGACTGAAGTGCGTGTCAGCTACCAAACCGCTAATCAAGTCGCGCCGTTTTTAAAGCGCGTCTATCCACAAAGAAAAGTGTTATCAATCGCGGAAATTCGTACAGTTCAACAAATGATGACGTGTCTCCAAGCAGGAGAAGAAGCAATCCAACAACGCTTAGCAGTTATCCAACCTCTCTTAAAAGAATCAGAGCAGTTAATGACATTAGGAACGTTTTTACTAGATGCAAGTAGTGATTTTAAAGAATGCGGCGAACGCCTATTTGTTCATAAAAATACGGTCAAATATCGTATCAGTAAAATTAATGAAGCGCTCGGCTATGATATGACCAACGCCGCCGAAGCCTATGAAGTCTATTTGGCGATGATCTTATATCGCTTGGTCACGAATGAATGAAAAAAGCAGACAGAGGTCGGGACAGAAGTGTTTAACTCCGAGAACCACGTAGGTACTGTTCAACATCTATTTGCTTTGCAAATAGTGTTTCTCAGCAATAAGAAGGAATTTCCGAAAATTGTCATAAAACACAACGAGGTACGAGTTGATGTTGCATGATACCTACCCGGTGTTCTTTAATTTTTGGAGACCAAGTAGGTATTGTTCATCATCGAATCACTACGTTCTTCGTGATTCTCAACAATTTCGGCTTATTTCCGAAGGCCCTTCAACTCTTAGAGCTGTAGCTCTTTTGAAGGCTGTACTGTGACGAGACGCATGTCGAGAAAACATCTTAGAAGTTGTTGAGATCGAAGCAACGCGTAGTGTTGCTTCTGTTTCCGCCGTTTATCAATTTTTAAGCCTGGGACAAAAATCCAAAGTGATTTTTGTCCCAGGTTCTTGTCTCTTTTTTATTTTAAGCCAAAACTTCCTCGATATTTTTTTTAATTTGAAAAAGACCTATGACTGATTTTTCGTTATAATTGAAAAAATAATTAAGGAGGAATGAGAATGAAATTAAAAAACGAGCAACAACAATCGTGGCTTAGCTTAGCATTTGTTTGGGCGGGCGCAATGATTAGCGTGCCAGGATTAATTATTGGAGGAACGTTAGTTGCAGGCATGCCTTTATGGGAAGCTTTGTTAACAGGATTTATTGGTTACGGTATTATTGTTATTTTAATGATTTTACAAGGAATTCAAAGTTCCGACTTACAAGAACCTTCTGTCAAAGTCGCTTCTCAAGTGTTTGGCATTCAAGGTTCGCAAAAGATCATTTCTATTATTCTAGCGATTGCTTGCTTAGGTTGGTTTGGCTTGCAAGCCAATGTCAGCGGCGGCGCCTTCACGAACTTTTTAAAAATTTACGGCATTGATTTACCTGTGTCGCTTTCTTCCTTAATCTGGGGAGTTATCATGCTTATTTCGGCTCTTTATGGCATAAAAATATTGAAAATTCTGAATTATTTTGCGGTTCCTGTGTTAGTTCTGGTTTGTCTTTATGGCTTAGTGGCTTCGTTAAGAAACAACGGTTGGGAAGCTGTTAGTCAATATACACCTCAAACAGCAGGAAGCTTTATGTCAGGTCTTTCAATGACTGTCGGTTCTTTTGCATTAGGCGCAGTAATTGCTGGAGATTACTCTCAGTATGTTTCTTCTCGTAAAGATGTGGTTAAAGCGGCCACCTTAGGGATTTTACCGACAGGCTTGTTGATGATTGGCGTTGGTGCGGTCTTGACCATTGCATCGAACACCGCAGATATCACGGAAGTTTTTATGAATCTCGGTTTTCCAGTTTTAGGAATTATTGCGCTAATTTTAGCAACTTGGACCACGAATGCCGTGAATGCTTTTTCTGGCGGATTGGCCTTGATTAATGTCTTTGATATTCCAAAAGAAAAAGAAAAAGTCGCTGTCGGTGCGGCCGGCGCCATTGGAACCTTATTAGCAGTTGTGGGGATTTTAAATTACTTTACGCCGATTATGTCCGTCCTTTCTGCGATGGTGCCACCAGTGGCTGGTGTAATGATTGCTGCCTATTGGTTGATTAACAAAGGCGATCGAACCAAATGGCAGCCAACGCCTGGCGTGAATAAATTAGGTGTTTTTTCATGGCTAATTGGTGCTGCAGTGGGGGGCATTCCGGTGATTATGAGTTTCTTTCCCAATGCCCCTCAATTGCCTAACCAACCGCTAATTGGCATTGTTTTATCGTTTGTTATTTATTATTTCGGTGCAAAACGTCAACAGACGAACACCGAATCATTAGAAATGGAATGAAGAAGAGGAGTGTCGGAGAATGCGTTATTTAGATGCAGAAGCAATTGAGAATATAGCCACAGGAGCAGCTTTTTTAGGGACAGGAGGTGGCGGTGATCCCTACATTGGTAAAATGATGGCTTTGTCCGCCATCGAAGAAAACGGACCTGTCAAACTGGTTTCTCCAGAAGAAATTGCCGCGGAGGATTTTTTCCTACCCGCCGCAATGATGGGTGCCCCATCTGTCGCAATTGAAAAATTTCCCAAAGGCGACGAATTCGTCCGTGTCTTTGAGAAGTTAGGAAAATATTTAGACCAAGAAACGATTGCGGGAACCTTTCCAATGGAAGCTGGGGGCGTCAATTCAATGATTCCAATTGTTGTTGCAGCGAAGCTAGGCATTCCCTTGGTGGATTGCGATGGTATGGGTCGGGCCTTTCCAGAATTGCCTATGGTAACGTTCCATTTGAATGGGATGTCAGCGACCCCTATGGCAATTACCGATGAAAAAGGAAATATTGGCATTATGGAAACGATTGATAATACTTGGACAGAACGTCTTGCTCGTGTTCAAACGGTTGAAATGGGCGCCAGTGCTTTAGTGAGTATTTATCCCGCGACAGGCAAACAATTACAAGACTATGGTATTCACAACATCGTGACATTATCAGAAGAAATTGGCAAAGTGATTCGAGGTACCTATGCAGATGAACAAGAAAAACGCCAAGCATTAGTAGAAGTTACGGATGGCTTTGAATTGTTCCAAGGAAAAATTCTAGATGTGGAACGAGAAGTAAAAGGTGGCTTCAATTTGGGACGTGTCAAATTGAGTGGCTTAAACAGTGATGCTGGTTCAGAAGCAGTCGTCCATTTTCAAAATGAAAATTTAATTGCCGAGAAAGATGGTCAGGTGATTGCGATGACGCCTGATTTGATTTGTATGGTAGATTTAGAAACTTTAACGCCTGTGACAACAGAAAGCTTGAAATACGGCAAACGTGTCCAAGTAATGGGCTTGAAAGCGAATGCTGCTTGGCGAACGAAAAAAGGTATCGAAACAGTGGGTCCTCGGTATTTCGGCTACGAAATGGATTATCAACCACTAGAAAACTTAGTAGCGAAGGAGGACAAATAAATGTATAAAATCGGTATCGATGTCGGCGGCACAAATACAGATGCTGTTATTTTAGATCATCAATTAAACTTGATTCATTCAGTGAAAGTTCCAACAACCGATGATATTCAAACAGGGATTGCCGGTGCCTTAAATAAAGTCTTGGCAGAATCAGCAGTGGACCCAACCAAAGTCACACATGCAATGTTGGGCACGACCCAATGTACAAATGCCATTGTTGAGCGAAAAAAATTAGCAAAAGTTGGGGTCCTTCGTTTGGGCTATCCAGCAACCGCTTCGGTCTTGCCTTACACAGCTTGGCCCAAGGATTTAGTGGCCACTCTTTCAGAAACGTATGCTTTAGCACATGGCGGCTACGAATATGATGGACAACCGTTGACTGCACTGGACGAAGAAGAATTACGTGGGATTTTGGCCTCTTGGCGAGGAGAAGTAGAGGCAATCGCAGTAATTGGCGTTTTTTCTTCTTTAAAAAATGACCAAGAATTGTTTGTCCAAGCACTTGCGAAGGAAGTGTTAGGGGCAGATGTTCCTGTATCTTGCTCCTCAATGATTGGGTCTGTCGGTTTAATTGAACGGGAAAATGCGACAATTTTGAATGCTGCGTTGCACAAAGTAATTAAAGTGACCAGCGAAGGCTTTGAACAAGCCTTAGAACAAGAAAAAATTCATCACGCCCAAGTGTACTTATGTCAAAATGATGGTACGTTAATGTCGTTAACGTATGCCAAACAGTTTCCTATTTTAACCATTGCTTGTGGACCAACCAATAGTATTCGTGGCGCTTCTTACTTAGCTGGTTTGAAAGATGCGGTTGTTTTAGATGTTGGTGGCACAACGTCAGACATTGGCGTGTTAGTGGATGGCTTTCCAAGAGAATCTTCACTGGCCGTTGATGTTGGCGGAGTACGGACCAATTTTAGAATGCCAGATATCGTGTCAATCGGTGTTGGCGGCGGCAGTCTAGTGCGTGAACAACCAGATGGTTCTGTGACAGTTGGCCCCGATAGTGTCGGCTACCGTATTACACAAGAGGCCCTTGTTTTTGGCGGCACACAATTAACGACCACTGATATCGCGGTTCGCTTAGGCCATGCCCAAGTCGGTGATCCTAGCAAAGTGGCTCATTTAGACCAAACGTTTGCGGAAAAAGTGTACCAAAAAATTGGCGAATTGGTCAGTGAAGCGATTGATCGCATGAAGACCAGTTCCGCAGACGTGACGGTCGTTTTAGTTGGTGGTGGGAGTATTATCATCCCCGAAGAATTGACAGGCGTTAAAGCGCTAATTCGCAACGAAAACGGGGCAGTGGCGAATGCCATCGGTGCCTCTATCGCTCAGATTAGCGGACAATACGAACAAATTTATGTCTATTCAAAAATCCAACGGGACGCGGCGTTGGCCGATGCCCAAGAAAAAGCCGTCCAACAAGCCGAACTTGCGGGTGCAGTCCCTGGCACAATCGAGTTAGTCGAGGTGGAAGAAACACCACTCGCCTATCATCCAGAAAATGCAACCCGCTTACGAGTAAAAGTGGTTGGGAACATGTATTGAGGACCAGTGCAAAGCAAAAGTTATAAGAAGAGTTATTTGAAATATGAGGTCGGGCTAGGGCTGTCGATTGAAGTTTTATCCTGAAGAGTACAGAAGAAGCTATATCTGTCTCGCCGTTTATTTTAAAATTCAGAGTTAGGAAGGTAAGTCGAAATGACTTACCTTCCTAAGTTCATTTTTTTTGTGTTGACATATTTTTTTAGAAAAGGCAAAATGTTAACATGGTATGTTGTTGGGGTGTTATGAAAAAAGGAGAGAAAATAATGAGTATTTTAAAAGAACATTTAAAAAGAAATTGTGATGCACGAATGGTTGGTGTTTTATCGTTAAGCATAAGAGAAGCATATCGCTACTTAATGGAGCTAACAGAAAGAGAATCTATTTTTCAACGAGCAGAAATGAAAAAAGTTTGGGGACACGTTCGGCATGGATTGGTTGATGTTGGTTTAAAACAAGTGTTAACTTCATCAGCAATCCCACATGAAATAGCTGACAAAGCTAGTAGTCGATATGTCAATGGCCATACGTACTTAATGATTGAAACCAAAGGCGCAATTTTAACGCCAGCGAAAGTTTTATCAGAAGCTTCAGTTCCTAAAAAGGCATTATTTAGAAATCGTGGGAGCTTATTAAATAAGCAGTATAATTTATTTGACAAACCAGAAGATTTAAATGAGTATTATGATGCCAATCAACCGCCATTCTTATTACTAACTTATGGCGGATCGAATCATCAATTACGTTTTGTTCGATTAGGGTTACCAGATATTGGAGTTGGTCGTTGGATTGACCAAATTGATATTACGCAGGCACCAGTTCTTTTAAAAAATCCAGAGGAAGTTCGTAAGGACCTACATTTGACTTTTACGTCAACCGCTGACGAACTGATAAGGAGAGGACTAGAAAATGAACGAGAGGTTGATTTTTAATCCAAAGCAATTAACTTCGGCTCGCATTGCACGAGGATTAACAATGAAAGAATTAGCCGAAAAAGCAGAGCTATCTAGGCAAATGATTTCGAATTACGAATCGGGAAAAACAATTCCTAAAGCAGATAGCATATTAAAACTAATTTCTGTTTTACAATTTCCCCGTAGTTTCTTTTCAGCAGATACATTTGAATTGTATTCAGGCGCAACTTTTTTTAGAAGCCGAAGTGCGGCAACGAAGAAAGTAAGAGATATGCAAAAAGAGCGGTTAAAATATGTGCAAGAAGTGTATAAAGTATTAGCAACATATGTGAACTTTCCCAAAGTTTGTTTACCAGAATTAATTGAAAAGAGTATTTATGAAATCACAGAAGAAGAAATTGTGAAAAAGGCTGAGGAATTACGGAAAATTTGGGGCTTAGACTTGATTTCGCCAGTCCCTAATCTTATTCAGTTGGCTGAACAAAATGGTGTGATTATTTCAGAAGCAAACATGTCCAATCCAACACTAGATGCGGTCTCGCGTTGGATGATTGGTCGGCCGTTTATTATGCTCACAGATAATCATGAATCTGCTGTCCGTCGTCGTTTTAACGTGGCGCATGAACTAGGACATATTTTATTACACAACGGTGTTGAAAGTATTCATGAGTATTCGCAAACAGAATTAAAGAACATTATTGAGTATCAAGCAAATCTATTTGCTGCGCATTTTCTCCTTCCTTCAGCGGCTTTTTCTGATTCGCTCTTGTCTATTTCGTTAGAATACTATATTGATTTGAAAAAGTATTGGAAAGTTTCTCTTCAATCAATGATTCAAAAAACATACACATTAGCGTTAATTAATGATGATCAACGTCTCTATTTAAATAAAAGAATTGCTAAAAATAAATGGAAAACGAAAGAGCCTTACGATGAACAACTGACTATCGAACAGCCAGAAGTTTTCCAAAAAGTTTACCACATGATTTTAGAGCACCAAGTCATTCCTGCAAGTCAACTAAATCAAGCTTTTAAATTACCTAAAGAAGAAATAGAAAAGATATTAGGAACAGCTATTCAAACGGAGCAGGACAAAACAGAAATTGTTCTTGAATTATTACGTTCTAACAAGTAATCAAAAAGAAGGAGGAATAACTATGGCTAAATTATTCGCCTACCAAATTGGTCAAAACCCTCGTATTCAAACGGACCTTTTGGTAGATCCTCAGCTGTTTGAAGATGAGCATGGCTGTATGGGTGCAGTGGGCTTCGGGTTAGCAGATTGTGTTCAAACCGGAATGTTTACAGATATTGAAGTGATAAAACGGTATCTTCACGAAGCAACCTACGTTTTTATTAATGGTGACTTTGACCGACTAAGTTATTTAGAAATTGGGATTGCACTTTCCTTAGGCAAAACACTTTACGTCATTACAATGAACCCAAACGTAACGAAAGAAGATTTAGGAATTCCCTTCGACAATGCTACGATTGAATTCCTTTCCCCCAGTGCTTTTACGGAACGAATCCATGAAACAGAAGCAGCAGAAAACTAAACAAAAGTAAGTAATACGACTGTCTTTTTTTGCTATTTTTTGCGATAATAAGGGAGAAAGTTCAAATTGAAAGGGAGCCAGAATAAATGAAAACCTATGATTATATTGTTATTGGTGGCGGTAGTGGCGGGATTGCTTCTGCTAACCGCGCAGGAATGCACGGAGCTAACGTCCTTTTAATTGAGGGCAACGAAATTGGTGGGACCTGTGTCAACGTTGGTTGTGTGCCTAAAAAAGTCATGTGGCAAGCCAGCAGCATGATGGAAATGATGGAAAGAGATACAGCAGGCTACGGGTTTGATGTTGAAATCAAAAATTTTAGCTTTAAACAATTAGTTGAAAATCGTGAAAAATATATTGACTTCTTACATGGTGCGTATAATCGTGGTTTAGACAGTAACAACATTGAACGTATCCATGGTTACGCTACGTTTACTGGGGAGCAAACAATTGAAGTCAATGGGACAGAATATACGGCGCCGCACATTTTAATCGCGACAGGTGGTCGTCCGAAAAAACTAGGTATTCCAGGAGAAGAATATGCCTTAGATTCAAACGGCTTCTTTGCGTTAGAAGAAATGCCAAAACGTGTGGTCTTTGTCGGTGCGGGTTACATCGCAGCCGAATTAGCAGGAACCTTACATGGCTTAGGCGCAGAAACACATTGGGCCTTCCGTCATGAACGACCATTACGAAGCTTTGATGACATGCTTTCTGAAAAAGTCGTAGAACGCTATCAAGAAATGGGCATGCAAATTCATCCGAATGCAACACCAGCTAAAATTGAAAAAACGGCGCAGAATGAGTACGTTATTACATTTGAAAATGGTGAATCAATCACGACAGATGCCGTGATTTTCGGGACAGGCCGTCAGCCGAACACGGATCAATTAGGCTTAGAAAATACGAAAGTAGCCCTTGATGAAAAAGGCTACGTCAAAGTAGATAAATTCCAAAATACCACGCAAAATGGCATCTACGCAGTCGGCGATGTCATTGGTAAAATCGACTTAACGCCAGTCGCGATTGCCGCTGGTCGGCGCCTGTCTGAACGCTTATTTAACGGACAAACCGATTTATATCTGGATTATAACTTGGTGCCAACGGTGGTCTTTACCCATCCACCAGTTGCGACAATTGGCTTGACGGAAAAAGCAGCGCTTGAAGAATATGGTGAAGACCAAGTGAAAATCTATCGCTCTAGCTTTACACCAATGTATTTTGCTTTAGGAGAATACCGTCAAAAATGCGACATGAAATTAATTTGTGTCGGCAAAGAAGAAAAAATTGTCGGTTTGCATGGCATCGGCATCGGTGTTGACGAAATGCTACAAGGCTTTGCAGTCGCTATTAAAATGGGCGCGACCAAAGCTGATTTTGATAATACTGTTGCGATTCATCCAACAGGATCAGAAGAATTTGTAACAATGCGATAAAAGGCGAATAAATCCCGAAAAAGAGCGTTGCATCAGCAACGCTCTTTTTTGAATACACGAGTTATACTATTTGATTCGTAAAAAGTAATTTTTTATATCATACCAATAACCACTTTTCCATCTTTTAACTACTGACTTTTCCAAGAAATATGCTATGATTAAAAAAATCAGCAAAACAGAGGGTAGGGAGTTAGAGGATGGATAAAATTAGAATCAACAACTTGAAATTTTTCACAAAAAATGGTGTTTTGGCAGAAGAAAAACGTCTAGGACAGCAAGTAGAAATCGACCTTGAAATGCAGTTGTCGTTAGCTGAGGCAGGGCGAACAGATGATGTCACTCAAACTGTCAATTATGCCGAAGTGAATGAATTGATTGCCCAACGAGTAAACAATCACTCGTACGATTTAATCGAAGGGTTAGCGAGTGCTATTTTAGATGATATTTCCGCAGATTATCAAGAACAATTGAACAAAATTATCATTAAAATTAGAAAATATAGTGTGCCGATGCCCGGCCTTTTTGACAATATTGAAATTGAAATGGAGCGAGAAGTATAGATGATTGGCTATGTAGCATTAGGTAGTAACGTCGGCGATCCATACGCAAATTTAGTGAAAGCCCGCAATTATTTAAACGAAGACCCGCAGATTCAGGTCGTGGCTTCTTCAAAACTTTATGAAACGGATCCTTACGGCTATACAGACCAAGATGATTTTTTGAACGCCGTATTGAAAATTGATACTAGCTATACCGCTGAAGAGTTATTGGCTGTTACCCAAGGGATTGAGCAAGTAATGAAACGTAAAAAATTAATTCACTGGGGTCCGCGGATTATTGATATTGATATTTTATTATTAGGGGAACAGTCAGTCGCGTTGCCCCACTTACAAGTTCCTCATCAAGAATTAACAAAACGGTCATTTGTTTTGATTCCCTTAAGTGATGTTTACGCAGAGGAACAACTATTGGGCGCGCCAATAGCTACGTGGATTCAGCGCAGTGGCAATCAAGAAGAAGTGCGAGTAAGCGAAAAGGAATGGTAGAGATGGAGCAGGAAAAACAAGCGCAAATTGAGCAGGCAGTTGCCACAATCTTAGAAGCAGTGGGGGAAGATACTCAACGGGCAGGACTCATTGATACACCCAAACGCGTAGCTAAAATGTATGCAGAAGTTTTTAGTGGATTAACCGAACCTGAATTTGATGATTATAAATTATTTGATAGCTTAAATGAAGGCGAAATGGTTTTAGTAAAAGATATTGCCTTTTATTCAATGTGTGAACACCATTTATTGCCATTTTATGGAAAAGTACATGTCGCTTATCTGCCAGAAGGTGGCAAAGTATTGGGACTAAGCAAGTTACCAAGATTAGTAGAACATTGTGCCAAACGTCCCACAGTTCAAGAAGATTTAACAGTGACAATTGCCCGCAAACTCCAAGAAAATATTCCCGTCAAAGGCATTGCAGTAGCCATTGAAGCGGAACATATGTGTATGACGATGCGCGGCGTGAAAACACCACAAAGTAGCACCAAAACATTTCAATTTACCGGACTATTTAAAGAACAAGAGTGGAAAAATCAATTTTTAATGGAGATACGTTAGAAAATGGAAATCATTGTTGGCACGAATAACCAAGGTAAGTTAAAAGAAATGCAATCAGGACTTAAGGACCCCGCTATTCAACTTGTCTCTTATCGAAAGTATACAACCAGTCAAGAACAACCTGCAGAAACTGGCACTACGTATGCTGAAAATGCTTATCTAAAAGCTCGCTTTTTCCAACAATTAATTGGCCGCCCAGTGTTAGGTGATGATGGCGGCTTAACGTTAACTGCTTTTCCTGATTTATTAGGTATTCATACAAGCCGCTTTTTCCATTCAGCCAATCCGGAAGAACAGAACCGCGAACTGTTGCACTTATTTGAAGGGCAACAGTCGACCCGAGAGTTAACCTTATCAGCCACGTTGGTCTATGTACTCGACGACGACAAACTGTTGCAAACGGAAGCCACTTTGACTGGTGAATTAGTTGAACCGCGCGGTACAGGTGGTTATGGCTTTGATCCGATTATTTATTTACCAGATCGAGGCAAAACCTTAGCGGAGTTGTCCACGAGTGAACGAATGAAGATAAGTCCTAGAATGCGGGCTTTACGAAAGATGATTCAGCAGATGAAGGAGCAATGTGACAATGATTGATTTAAAAAAGAATTACCAAATTATGGGGATTGTCAACACGACCCCCGACTCTTTTTCTGATGGCGGTAGCTACACAACGGTCGACGTGGCCTATCAACATGCGCTTCATCTACTAGAAGCGGGGGCCGATATTTTAGACATTGGCGGCCAATCCACACGTCCTGGCTACGAAGAAGTTTCTCCACAAGTTGAGGCAGACCGAGTATTACCGTTAATTAAAAAAATACGTGAGACTTCTCTAGCGCCGATTTCTGTGGATACCTACTATCCCGAAGTAGCAGAAGCCGCGATCCAAGCTGGCGCCACAATGATTAATGACATCAAAGGATTAGACACTCCGGGGATGGCAGAAGTCCTCGCACAATATCCTGAAGTCCAAGTTGTGATTATGCATTCTAGAAAACGCCAATCGCTTTCTTTAAAAGAAGAGTTGCACCAATTTTATACAGAAAAAATTGAACAATGCCAAAAATATGGGCTTTCCTTAGAAAAAATTTGTTTCGATCCAGGGATTGGCTTTCATAAAACTGTTGCAGAAAACCTTCAACTGTTAAAAGATCCTAACGCCTTTCGCTACCAAGATTATCCGTTACTGTACGGCGTTTCTCGCAAACGAACTATTGGCGCTTTAACGAACGAACCAGAACCAGCCAACCGTGATTTTGGCTCAGCCGCTGCTTCCTTATATGCAGCACAACAAGGCGTAGAAATTTTACGTGTTCATAATGTCCAAGGCTTAAAACAAACATTTGATGTCTGGCGAGCATTGTCGGAGAAGGAGTAAAGGCGGAGCAATAGACTAAACAGACCGACCATCAAAAAAGATGGTCGGTCTGTTTAGTCTAAAAAATTTTAGTTGGCTGAATCGTTTTATCCCAGTAAACGGTGAGCGATTTTTATTACAAAAGAAAGCGGCTGTTGAATAATCAGGAAAGTAAGCGTATTCTAGGAAGGTACAAATGTGTTATACTACAAAAGTAGGAAGTTTATGACGGTGGCAATTTCTCAAAAAAGGGGGACTGCCAATGTTTTTGCTTGTTTGCTCTTTCCCTAGAAAGGAATAGTAGTGACTGTCTTTGAAACATTGATGCTTGCGATTGCTTTCGCAACATTAATTGTCAAAATCAGTAATAAAAACGACAAAAAATAAACCCGTCATAACTTTTAGCGAAGATTGACGGGTTTATTTATCCACAATTAAAGCTACCGTCTTAAACGGTCTACCAGAGAGCGTATGTCTAGTACGCTCTCTTCGTGTTTATTATAGCAAGTTGAAACGGAAAAGTCGAATAGTAAATAAAAAAAGAAAGCGTATTCTAGCAAGGGATAGATGTGTTATACTACAAAAGTAGGAAGTTTATGACGGTGGCAATTTCTCAAAAAAAGGGGGACTGCCAATGTTTTTGCTTGTTCGCTTTTTCCCTAGAAAGGAATAGCAGTGACTGTCTTTGAAGCATTGATGCTTGCGATTGCTTTCGCAACGTTAATTGTCAAAATCAGTAATAAAAACAACAAAAAATAAACCCGTCATAACCTTTAGCTGGGATTGACGGGTTTATTTCCGTATCAAAATCAAGCTACCGTCTTAAACGGTCTACCCGAGAGCGTATGTCTAGTACGCTCTCTTCGTGTTTATTATACCAAGGTATCACCTAAAAAGCTAGCCGCTAAATCTTTCAATAGGATTAGAGCTTTTTTATTAATTTTGAGAAAATGACCAATCTCGAATTAAATTACGCCAATTGGAACGTTCATCCATAGAATATTGATCTAATTCAGAAGTGGCTTCCCGATTATAAAGCATAACTTTTCCTAGACCTGCTTTTCGATGCAGAAAGATTTCGCAGTAAAAACCTAGATATTGACCGCCATGGTAAAACCAATCTCCTAACTTCATCCAACCACAATTATATTCTTTTAAATAGAGATTGAAAACTTGATCCCAACTTTCGGGCGACAAAATTTCACCTTTGAGAACTGCTTGTAGCCATTTCGATAAGTCGTTAATAGTCGAGACCATACAGCCATCTGCAGATAGTAATTGATAAGTATTTGGAAATTCATGTAGTTCATTATCAATGTTACGATAGCTCCTTGCTATGCTATTTTGTGTGGCAAAGGAAGTTTTTACCATCGATAAAGGAGACAAGATTTTTTGTGTTACAAATTTCTCAAATGAGAGTCCAGATACTTTTTCAATAATCAAACCTAATAAATAATAATTAGTATTACTATAAGAAACGCGGGTTCCAACCTGAAAATCCATCGGTTTAGTAGTAATTATCGTTTTCAATTTATTGAAAGAAATTTGTTCTGCGGTAGCAAATTCAGCATAAAATTCCTGAAGTTTTTCGTTTAGCTCTGGTCTCTGTTCTTTAATTTTTTTCAAACTATTTAAGAATAGCTCCGTTGGATAATCAGGTAGACCACTACTCATTGTCAATAAATGTTTAACTGTGATTGCTTTTGGGATTAGCAAATCTGGAAAAAAGGCTACTACTGGCATTTCCAAGTTTAACTTACCTTGTTCATGAAGGATCATGCAGGCGGTACCAGTGAATTGCTTCGTTACAGAGCCAATACAACTTTGAGTTGCTTCTGTGAATAACTGTTTTTCCTTAAATTTTGCAAACCCATAATTTTTCTTAGCTAAAATTTTATCAGCGGTTACAAGTGCATAACTACCATTGTAATCGGTCTGTTGATAGATAGTTTCTAATCTATGGATTATTTCTTGTAAATTCATTTTTTCTCTCTTTTCGCTTTAGTCTCCAAGGCTGATATTACTTGTCTTGGGAAAAATGTTAAATTAAGCGAACATAGTTGGTACATCTTTACGCAAAAAATCACGTCCTTTCAATTATTAGTATACGCTTTCAATACATAAAAACGACAAGAAGGATTTAGAAGAAGCAAGCTTACATCAAATGTCCTCTATGAAGTGGTCAGGATAAGTATCCCAATATTTTTTATAAACACGGTCTGCATGACCATCTAAATTTAACTGGTACATTCGGAAAGTAATGAGCACATTTTTTGGTTGCCATTGTTCTTTGTATGAGTAACAGTAAGTCATCCCGATTTGTTTCATCACATTTCCACTGCGGTAATTTTCAACATCATGCGTGGCTGTAATATAGGGGATGCCCTCTTTTTTTAGTAACGAAACCAATGATTTACTGGCTTCTGTCACAATCCCTTTATGCCAAAACTCCTTTCGAAGTGCATAGCCAAAGTCGTGACTATCGTTCATTTCCGCTTTTACGTAGCCAATTGGACAATTATTTCCTTTAAGACAGATGGCAAGGTAATAAGGCTGGTGCTTAATTGTTTTTTCATAAAACGCCCACGTTTTGCTGAGTGTAGTATGAGGATACCACGGGAGAAAAGTATTAACCGACACATCATTCAAGAGTAAGTGAAGATCATTGATATCTTTTTCCGTAAAGGTTCTTAGGATAAGTCTATCCGTTTCAAGATAAGTCATAGTGTCACCTCTTTTTACTAATAAATCAAGTATATTTTTAAATTCTATCATACAAATATATGTTTGACATCACCTAAAAAGCTAGCCGCTAAATCCTCAATAGGATCCAGCGGCTTTTTTAATTTTCTCTTGTCAAAATCGTTTGTGTAATTTCATACAATTGTTCTTTCGCTTGGGCCTTTGTTTCAGGAAGTTTGCTGATTTCTTTCAGCGCTTTTTCTGTGTAATGAGTGGCTAATTGTTGGGCCTTTTCTACGCCACCTAGTTCATGGACAAGACGATAAATTTCCTGTGTTTCTTCATCGGTCAAGGCTTCTTTTTTCATTAAAAGTGGCAACAAGACTTCACGATTGGCTTCAAGTGCATAAATCAAGGGCAAAGAATACACGCCTTGACGTACGTCTTCTAAGACGGGTTTGCCGATAGCATCGGCAGTTTGCGTATAGTCCAAAATATCATCAATAATTTGAAAAGCCAGTCCGATATTTTCGCCGATTTCACCACAACGTTTGGCAAAACGTTGGGAGGTGCCACTTTCATAGGCACCGACAAAACAACTTAGCGCAAATAGTTCCGCAGTTTTCCCGGAAATATTTTTTAAATATTGGTCAATCGTTACCTCGAAATTATAGCGATTGTCCATTTGACCAAGCTCACCAGTCAGGACTTTTTCCATACTGCGCGAATTTAATTGAATGCTTTTTAATGAAGAAGAATAATCAGATAAGAGCTTGAAACAGCAAACAAAAAGATAATCGCCTGTATACACGGCTGTGCTATTTCCAAAGCGCGAACGCAATGTTGGCAAGCCACGACGCGTATCGGCTTCGTCGACAATATCGTCGTGAACTAACGTGGCGGTATGCAGTAATTCAATGGAAGCCGCTAACGCTGTCGCCTTTTTAGGGTCCCGCTGTTCACCAAAATAAGAGAACAACAGTTGGTAGGCTGGACGTAGCAATTTGCCGCCAGAATGAATCATGTCATGGACAGCAGCTTGAATCTCTTGATTATCGATTTGAACCGCTTGTTCCATCAAGCGAAGAGTAGTTGTTAATTCTTTTGATAACGTAGGATAGGTATTCCACATAGGATGTATATTCATAAGATGACTCCTTTAATTGTGGCGGACAGGTTTTCAATTAGAAAAATTGACTCCACTTATGTTTCGTTGTTTGTTCATAATTCAGTTGGAATTTTCGTAACGTCTGGACATGTTGTAGTAAATAATTAGCGGCAATCCCAATGGCAATCCCCGAAAGTAACCCAAACAGAGATAAAAATGGTAAGTACAGCATCGGCGCCCACGAATGAGCAAAGAAAGAGGTCGTTAGCAACTGACCAACGTTGTGTAAGAAACCACCAACGGCACTAATCCCAATAATGCTGACCCGTTTTGGCCCCAGCTGCTTGACAAGCAACATGCCGAAATAACTTAATAAGGCACCACTGGCACTATAGAAAAAGGTCGAAAGTGTGCCGCCCAGTAATGTCGTTAAAATCAAACGTAAACAGACTAGGAAAAAACTATCACGCTTACGCATGGTGAAAATCGCAATAATGGTAATTAAATTTGCTAGACCGAGCTTTGCCCCAGGAGCAAATGCGAAAGGGTAAGGAATCATATTTTCGATTAAGCCAATAATGACCCCTTGGGCAACGAGCATAGCAATATAAATATTCTTGTGTAATTTGCTCATAGTTGTCGTGCTTAATAAATTAAGCTACCGTCTTCACTCCCATCAGAAGCTTCCACGGTGATAAACAAATTGTGGGGTAGACAGGCAATCGGGGTTTCACCAGGTTTGGAAATCCAGCCTCGTCGAACATCCACTAAGTCAGCACAGTTGGCTTCCTTCACGCGGATACGATCACCATCTACTTCAATCAGGTTGTAATCACCGTCTTTTGCTTCGTATTTATATGTATAATGCGGGCCGTCCTTTTTTAAGTCAAAGACTTTGATTACTTTGTTGTCTACTTTCAAGACTGCTTGATACGTAGCCGCTTCTTGACCACGGTTTTGCATGGCAAAAACAACAAGGGGCAGAAAAGAACCAAGAACTAAAACAGCAATAATAATAACGTCCCATGTTTTCAAGCGACTCTTCTTAATGAATTCTTTGATCGTCATTTTCTTCTCTCTCCTTTGGTGTTTTTTTCTTGTCTATCATAACACAGTGAACGAGCTTGGAACAAAAATTATTTTGAATTTTTGTTCCAAGCTCAAAAACTGATAAACGGCGGGAACAGAACCAACACTACGCGTTGCTCCGATCTCAACAACTTCTAAGAGCTAAAGCTCTAAGAGTTGAAGGTCCTTCGGAAATAAGCCGAAATTGTTGAGAATCACGAAGAACGTAGTGATTCGATGATGAACAATACCTACTTGGTCTCCAAAAATTAAAGAGCACCGGGTAGGTATCATGCAACATCAACTCGTTCCTCGTTGTGTTTTATGACAATTTTCGAAAATTTCTTCTTATTGCTGAGAAACACTATTTGCAAAGCAAATAGATGTTGAACAGTACCTACTTGGTTCTCGGAGCTAAACGATTCTGTCCCGACCTCAGTTGAGCCACCATATTATATAAAAGAAAATATGTGGGACAAAAGTCATGCTTGACTGCTGTCCCACATACTAAATCCTATGATAGTCAGCTGGAGACATGTGTCTCAGCTTTTGCTCGTAGTTGTCAATCGATTATCGATTGCTTACTTACCGCCGTATCTAGCTTTCGGGGTACCATACCACGCTTTACCAAGTTTGCGTTGAATCCATGGAATTACCCAGCGGTCTAAACCGACAGCACGGCCTGAACCGTTCATCAAAGCAAAAGCGACAAAGATAAACCAGATATTTACCCAATAGAACATGCCAGATAAACAGAAGGCAATTGTTAAACCAATTGTAGCAGCACTTGATAACCAAGTGAATAAACCAGCAATCAATGCTAAAGCAATACATACTTCAACGATTGTCATGAATTTTTGCATGAACAAAGCAACTTCTTGGTTTGGCATCATAAATTTCATTACGCTTTCGAACCATTTAGGCATGTGATCAAACACTTGCATTGGTGTTTCGCCGTAAGCGTAGCTTAAACCAAAGTGCGCTGCTTGTGTTGCCGCATCGGCACCACCGCTTGCCGCCGCATCCGCCGCACCACTTGCAGCAGTTGTTGCTGTTTCAGTTGCTTGAGAAGCACCTGTTGTTACTTGTTCTTGTAACCAAGGGAATGGGAAAACGACTTTATCTGTGAACCAAGAACCGTCACCAAACCAAGTGCTTGGTTTCAAGTAATCGCCGTTGCCGACAATTTTCTTCATTGATTCGACTAACCAAACCATACCATAGAAGACACGTAGCGGAACACTCCACAAGACATTGCCGTAACGAGACGTATGTCCGCGAGCAACAGAACGATCATCTTTAATATGGAAGATTTCGTGCATAATGTATTGGAACATATAGTAACCAGAACGAATATCAAAGAAGTATTTCAAGTTAACGATATGTTTCATAATGATGGCTAAGAAACCACTCAAATGAATTTTATCGAATAAGTTGGCAACGCCCCATTTCGCGCCGATGGAAACCATGAATCCTTGGTAGTTTCCTTTAAAGGCATGTTTTTCGCCACCTTTAATATCTGCAACGATGTTGGCAGCTGCAGTATGACCCGTTTGTTCAGCTGCTTGAACGATTTGAGGAGTTGGTGTATTTGGTGTTTCTTCGTAATAAACCAAGTCACCAATGATATAAATGTTTTTGTCTTCGTAACCTTTTGCTTGCATGTATTCATTCGCAACTAAACGACTACCACGTGCTGCTTCTAAACCAAAGTCAGCGGCATCAGAAGTTGCTTTCACACCAGCTGTCCAGATTAACGTATGCGTTGGGACTTCAGAACCATCTTTTAATTTAATGTGATCTGCTGCAACTTCAACGATTGGTGAGTTCAATAATAATTGAACATTTTTCTTTTCTAGATAACGTTCTGCTTTGGCAGCATCGTTACGAGATAACATGTTTAAGATGGTTGGCATTGCTTCAACAACCATTAATGTAATTTCGTCTGGATCAATTTTGGCATCTTTCGCTAAACGATCTTTCCAGTCGATTAATTCGCCGACCATTTCGATCCCAGTAAAACCAGAACCACAGACAACGAATGTTAACATTGCTTTGCGTACTTCAGCATCTGGTTCGATGGCTGCTTTAGCAACGGTTGCTTCAATGTGATGACGAATTTTCACTGCATCATCAAATGACCATAAGGTGAAACCATTTTCTTTCACGCCTGGTGTTCCAAAGTCGTTTGGTTCGCCACCCATACCCAGAATTAACTGGTCAAATGGATAAGAACCTGCTAAAGTTTTCACAACTTTATTTTCTTTGTCGATCCCAGTAACAGTATCTGTTACCAATTTTACGTTTTTCTTGCGTGAGAACAAACGTTGTAAGTCGTATTGAATTGCTTCTGGTTCAACACGTCCGCCTGCTACTTCATGCAATTCGGTCATCATAGTGTGGTAAGAATGGCGATCAATCAATGTGATTGTTACGTCCGTATCTTTTTTAAATTTCTTTGCTAGAAATTTAGTAGCTGAAACGCCAGCATACCCAGCACCTACAACGACAATATTTTGCTTTGTCATTGACAATCCGCTCCTTAATATTGTAAGTAGTAAAATAGTGATAATGATTAATAAGTACACAATCGACTAACATTATATAAGTATTTCACGAATTTGTCTAATATAAATTTTAATTGTCAACAAATTTACTCCAACGATGAGTTTTTGATGAAAAAAAGACCGAAATGTAAATATTTTTAGGGGATGGTCTTGACAACGTTTTTAAAACCATTATAATGTGTAATGTATCACAAACTTTTGATGTTTGTGAAAATCATGAAAGAAAAGGTGACTATCAATGAAAGTGAATAAATTTGTTAAAGGTTTTGCGGCAATTGCATTATTTAGTTTAGTATTAGCAGGCTGTGGCGCAGACAAGAAAGACAACACAACGAACTCTTCTAGCGCAGCATCTTCAGAAACGAAAAAATCAACTGAATCATCAGCACCAGCGAAAAAAGTTGCCGGTGGCGATTTAAAAGATGGTACGTATAAATTAGAAGAAAAAAATGAAAAAAATGGTTACCGTGCAGTCTTTGAAATGACTGTAAAAGACGGCAAAATCACTGAATCTAAATATGACAACATCAATGCTGACGGCAAATCTAAAACAGAAGACACTAAGTATGAAGAAAGCATGAAAGCAAAATCTGGTGTTGGACCAAAAGAATACATCAAACAATTAAACGATTCTTTTGTTAAAGCACAAAGCGCAAGCGGTGTGGAAGTAGTAACTGGTGCGACTCATTCATCTGAATCATTCCAAAACTACGCACAACAATTAATCCAAGCAGCACAAGCTGGTAACACAGACACAATCGAAATCGACAATGGGGCAACATTGAAAGATGGTACGTACTCATTGAAAGAAAAAAATGACTCAAACGGCTACCACACAACATTCTCAATGACTGTGAAAGATGGTAAAGTGACTGAATCTAACTACGATAACGTGAACGCTGACGGCAAATCTAAAAAAGATGACACTGAATACGAAAGCAAAATGAAAGACGTTGCTGGCGTTGGACCAAAAGAATATATCGAAACATTAAACAAAGAATTTGTTAAAGCAATGGGCGAAGAAGACGGCTCACCTGCAGGTGTTGAAGTGGTAACTGGTGCAACACACAGCACACATTCATTCATCAACTACGCACAACAATTAGTGAACGCTGCTGAAAAAGGCGACACAACTGAAATCGTTGTTGACAACATCGTAACAAAATAAGTAATAATAAATGAATCGTGAAGTAGTTCCTGAAACGCTTTTCAGCAATTACTTGACACCATTGAGGGGTTGGGAAAAAGTCGGTTGGCTGACTTTCCCGCCCCTTTTTCTTCGCTAGTTCTGTCCATCATTTCACAAATTTTTTCACAGAAATTTGTGAATTTCCAAGAGAAAGACTTTTCATTTTTTCCAAAAAAGGCTACTATGCAAGAGAACTTATTTTTTAATTAAAGAAGGAAAGAAGAGGGAATCCTATGAAAAAGAAACTTCTGCTCATGGTGAGTGTTCTAGCAGTGCTGTTTGTGGCAGCTGCTTGTTCCTCAAAACCAGAAGCGAAAATTAATACAGAACCATACTCTGACCGTCAAACAATGCTTGGTACCTACGTTCAAATTCGCATCTACGATGATGGCAAAGAAGACGTCTTACCGAAAGCCTTTGCCCGCGTCAAAGAACTAGGCGATAAAATCACGGTCAACCAACCAGGTTCAGAAATTGATGAAATCAACCAAGAAGCAGGCGTGAAACCAGTCAAAGTCTCAGATGACCTGTATCCTTTGTTGAAAAAAGCCTATGAATATAGCAAAGACTCCCGCGGCGGCTTTGACATGGCAATTGGCCCAATCACCTCTATGTGGCACATTGGCTTCGATGATGCCCGCAAACCAAGCCAAGCCGAAATTGATCAAGCCTTGAAACTCGTTGATTACACGAAAGTCAAATTCAACGACAAAGAACAAACCGTTTACCTTGAAGAAAAAGGCATGCAATTGGATTTAGGCGCAATTGCCAAAGGCTTCATCACCGACGAAGTCGTGAAAGTCCTCAAAGACAACGGCGTCACCACCGCTATCGTCGATTTAGGCGGGAATGTTTACGTCTTAGGACACAGCCCACGTGGCAAAGACATGGATTGGACAGTTGGGATTCAAGATCCGAATAAAGCCCGCAACACAGTCTTAGGTCAAGTCAAAGAAAGCAACAAAACCTTAGTCACATCAGGAATTTATGAACGCTACTTAAAAGTCGATGGCAAAACATACCACCATCTCTTCGATCGTGAAACTGGCTATCCGTTTGATAACGACATCGCAGGTGTCACCATTATCACCGACAAATCCATCGATGGTGATGGTCTCTCAACAGCCGTCTTCTCAATGGGCGTCAAAAAAGGACTAGAATATGTCGAAAGTCTGAAAGGAACCGATGCCATTTTCGTCACAAAAGACGACAAAGTCTACATCAGCAAAGATATCGAAGGCAACTTTGAAATCGGCAAAGACTCTGGCTATACGATGGGGAATCGGGCCGATTTGAAATAAGGAGCGACTAAAAATGTCTTTAAATGTGTTTTTAAAAGTAGTGGAAATTCAGACGAAGCTTGCCAGTCTCTTTCCCTTCATTATCGGGGTCTTGTTTTCAATGACCTATTTCGGGGAAGTCCAGTGGGGCAACACGCTGGTTTTCTTCATTGGCATGGTGGTCTTTGATATGGCCACCACCGCCATTAACAATTACATGGACTTCAAAAAAGCCAAATCTGACGTCTATAAATATGAAGAAAATATTATCGGACAATCAGGCGTTTCACCACAACTGGTCCGCAACATGATTTTCGCCATGATTGCCTTCACTGCCGTTGTGGGTGCGTACTTAACGGTTCAAACCGGCTGGCTCTTCCTCGTATTAGGCGGGATTTGCTGCTTCATCGGGATCTTCTACACGTATGGACCGATTCCGTTATCCCGCATGCCCTTGGGGGAAATTTTCAGTGGCTTCACGATGGGCTTAGGCATCTTCGTCTTAACCGTTTACTTGAACGTCGTCACCAATCCGCCTTTTTACTTAACGGTCGATTTTGCTAGCGGCGCCTTTCGCTTAGACGGCAATCTCTGGGCGGTACTTGCGATTGTCGTGGCGTCCTTGCCCTTGGTCTGTTCGATTGCTAACATCATGCTCGCCAACAATTTACGGGACTTAGACACGGATATTGAGAACCACCGTTATACATTAGTCTATTATATCGGGCGCCCAGCAGGGATTGTGCTGTTTCAAGTGTTAGCGCTAGCTGGTTATCTGGTGATTTTATTCGGCTTCATTAGTGGTATTTATCAATGGCCAGTGTTAATTACATTTGCTACTTTGCCTGTCATTTGGAAAAATATTCAAACGTTTAAACAAGAATTGCCGCAGCCGAAAAGTTTCCGTCATTCCATTAAAAACTTAATGGTTTTCAATGGCACCTATGCCTTAGGGCTATTAATTAGTGCGTTGCTTGGCTAGATTCTTAAAAAAGTAGAGAAAATACGAAAAAAATACTGTTTTTTTTCAAGCGACTTCTTCAAAAGTGTTACACAAAGCTCAAAAAGTTAGTATCAATTACTAACTTTTTGAGCTTTTCTCGTTAAATGGCTAGAAACCTTAAACTTTTGTCGGGGATTTTTGATAAAAATTGACTAAAATCGCCTTTTTTTAGTAACGATTATTAAATAACGGGCGTTGTAAACCGTAGTATAACAAGAACTTTCAAAATTTTCGCAAGAGGTGCGAAAAAAACGTCAATTCCTAAAGGGGGGTTCTTTGTTATTATAGAGGTATGAAAAAAGGTTGTTACACATTCCTTGTATAAAAGATCAACGAATACAAGTGAATCTAAAGGAGGTTTTTAAATGAAAAAAAAGCGTTATTTAATGATTGTGTGTCTACTATCTTCTCCTAGTTTTTTTATAAATGTTGAAGCGTCTGATGGTGGTTCTAGTTCGGTGGGGATTGAATTTTACCAAAATCCGAGAACACCCGCTCCTAAAGATGCCCCACCGAAAACAGATGCGCCAGCTGCTGATCCCAAGGAACCAGCTGGTCCTCCGCAAGGAGATCAACGAAGTGGTGGTTCGACACAGACCACCACAACTGGCTCGCAGCTCCCTCGTACAGGGAGCAAGAGTCAGGCAAATCTTAGCATTCTCGGCTTAGCCTTAATCGGCTTGGCAGGAATGGTACATAGAAAGAAGGGACGACATGAAGCAAACTAAGTGGCAACGATTAGCAACCATTGGCTTGTGTAGTTCTTTAGTGATTAACGCTTTTTCTGGCGTGACCGCAGTTGCGGAAACAATCACGATTGAAAGTAGTCCGACAGTAGCAAGCAACGGCAAAACCTATAAGTTCAAAGGTTGGTACAAAGGCAAAACCAAGACAAACACCTTGATCACCACCAAAGCACCAAGCTATGCGGTGACTTATGATGATAATGATGATTTGAATGTGGTGTATGAGGAGATTAAGGTTTTGGAATTTCCTAGTCGTACATATCAATTTGGTTTTGTTGATGAATCAGGTAAGCGAGTAGATGCCTCCACGATTGATTTGACATATGATAATTGGTACGGTATTGGTACTGAACCACCCAACAATATCCCATCAGCATGGGCAACTACTAAAATAGAAACAGGAATTAAGGCAAACACAAAAAATAATCTTAAAGAAATTACGTACCCAGTTCACTATCTTGAAGCGAATGGTAAAGATGCATTTCAATTTAGTGCAGCAAACTTAAGATATCGGCTTCCAAGATTTTATAAATCCATCAGTATACAAAATCAACAAGGGGGTTTTGATGCCGCATATCCTTATCCAATTATACTAAATGCATCTGGTACGGAGCTACCTAAGATCCACCAATATTTTGGATTAAAGAATAATGGAGGTCAGGAATTTGTTCTCAATAGAACAACAGCCGCTGCTCCCGAAAATGTTCAGGTCCCAGTTTATTTAAGAGGTATATCACACATTACAGGGCCAGCAACGTACTATACTGTTCAAGGTCCAATCTATTACTATCTAACCAACCGCCGTGTTACCGAAAACTTCGTGGACGCCAACGGCACTAAAATCACGCCACCAACAGGCTTCACGCAAGGGAACCAGATTCCCATGACGAGCAACACTTTCAAGTATACGAGCGCAAGAGCCTTACCAGCTAGTTATTCAGTAGGTGGTAAAACTTATATTTTCCAAGGCTGGTACAAAGGTAAAACCAAGCCCAGTACCTTAACGACAAGCACTACGCCAACATACAATACAACTTTTGATGGCAATGACGACATGACAGCAGTCTACAAAGAAGCAAACATCAGTGCTAACTTAACGATGCGTGGTGCAGTCGATGTCATTGACAATGGCGGAACCATGGAATATTGGGAAGTGCTCTTAAAAAATACTGGAGAAGCACCTTTAACTTCAGTTAAGATTAAACCAACCACTGACTGGGCGGCTGGAATTAGTACGCCCACGGAACTGTTTATTTTAGGTACTGGTCAAAATACGAAAGTTCGACCAATCACGAAAGAGCAGTGGGAAGCAGGTTTTGAGATTCCTTTAGACAGTAGTCTTCCTGTGGGCGGTCAACTAACGATTAATCTCCTAGGAACAAAAGTTACTGGACAACCAAACCAAGTGCTAAAAGCCGCTGTGGAAGTCACAGGGAACTTCAGCAAACTGACTGCCTCAGATACGGTCCGGATTAAAGATTTAGATCAAGAAACAAAGGAACCG
This sequence comes from Enterococcus sp. DIV2467a, assembly GCF_050532945.1. Lineage (NCBI taxonomy): Bacteria > Bacillati > Bacillota > Bacilli > Lactobacillales > Enterococcaceae > Enterococcus > Enterococcus sp. DIV2467a. The sequence continues at coordinate 261,932 of NZ_CP172896.1, forward strand.
ACTGGGGAAGGCTTCATCAGTGTTCCAACCTTCAATTTTGGTCAAGTTGGGGTAGCGGGAAGCACGCAACAGCACAGCTTGAAAAAAGCCGCTGATTACTATGGCAACGGCACACGCAATCCTTATCTGCGGATCAAGAAAACCCAACCGAATTGGAGCTTAACGGCGCAACTGTCGCAACCAAAATCAGCGACAGACAGCCTGCCGACAACGACCCGCTTGTTGCTAGGAACGGCCGCTGCTGCCAGCTTTACCGATTACAACCAACCAACAGAAACCAAGACATCGCTTGGCAAGACTGGCACCGTGAATTTAACCGCCGACAATACAGCAACAGCGGTGGTCGCGAACCAACAGTTCACAGGTAGTGACGTCTATCAGTTGGACTTCACGTTTGCTAACGTCAAACTAGAAGTGCCCGCCAATCAAGGCATGGTTGGCCAACAATATCAAGCCGCCGTCACGTGGAATTTGGTGACAGGACCTTAACAACCTTCGGGATTATGTGGTGGACTCCTTTTATAAATAGTAAAAATATCATGAGAAAAGCTCAAAATGTTAGTGTTTGATACTAATATTTTGAGCTTTTGTTTATGAAAATTAAGGAATTTGACTGAGAATCAGTAGCAAAATGGCAGATTCTCTTGATTATCAAGCACTTTTTCGGTGAAAAAGTGCTCTTCTGCCTTGGTATAATAGGAATCATTGGAAAAGTCACTTAGCTGTAGCAAAATTTAAAATTTCAAGGCCGCCTTTTTTTGATAGAATAATGGAGAAAATTAAAAGGTTTACATATAACAATTAACAATTAACAATAAAACCAATACATAAAAAGGAGAATAGCATGAATCAAAAATGGCAAAAGTTACTTACAACCGCCTTGTGTTGTTCCTTATTGATAAGTTCACTCAATGGCATCTCAGTATTCGCCGAAACAATGGTTGTTGAAAATGAAACAACCACTGAAACGGGCGAAACAACGGCAAGTGAGGATACCGCTACAAGCGACTCATCGTTAAACGCTAGTCAAGAAAATGAAACAGCCAACACAGTTGCGTCATCAGAACCAACCACAGAACCAGAGACATCAGAATTACCTCAAAAGATGATAGAAGAGCCGCAACTACCATCGGCAGAGGACCAGACTGAAGCAACAGCCGATACAACGACAGCGGCTGCTGAAGCGACTCAGGAGGAGCCGACAAAGCGAGAAAATCGTGCAGTTAAAACGGCTGATATTCCTGAGAAAACCTATAAAATGGCCTTTATTGATGAAAATGGGTTGTTTATTGATCCTGCTAAAGTGACGTTCACAGCCGATGTCACGAAAGTAGAAAGAAAATCAGGTACTCAGACAAAGGTGGGAACCATTACAACTAGTAATCTAGGGAATTTCAAGATGTTGACGGTGCCGAAAGTTACACTTCCTGATGATGACGCCACAGAGGACTACGGTTTTTCGGGACTAACCAATCACAAAATTACGTTGCCGGGGCAATATGCTACCCCCAAGACAACGCCTAATAATTTTTATAAAGGACCAGACACGACAACCTTTCCTTTGGCTGTTTCCCGTCAAGTAACTATAGCTACTGGCAAGGATTTTAGTACATACACAACAGGGGAACGTTTTAATATGTTTACTACGGCAACGCCTAAGCAATTTAGTTTGCGAACATATTCTTGGGTCCCTGATCCTCAAAAAGTCCAATTTTCTGCTGCTTACAGTATGGCCACGACTGCAGGTGAAAATAATTATTTAATAACCGATGATACGATTTATTATTATGTACCCAATAGACGAGTTAGTATTTATTATAATGACATGACATCGACAGTTTTGCCAACCTATCCGACAGGCTATAATGCAGCCCTTTCGAAAACGGTGGTTGAGTCAGACAATTTTCACTATAAAGCCCCAAAAGCATTTCCAAAAACCTATTCTTCTGGGAATCGCCACTTCCAGTTTAAAGGGTGGTATAAAGGATCCGCTCGACCAGATCCTAAAGCCGTTAAGTTGGAAACCACATTGACACCAGAATTTGATGTTACTTACGATGGTAAAGACAATGTGTATGTTTTTTATGAGGAATTAGAAGAAAAGACAACGACAATCCCGGAAATCACTTATAGTTTTGGGTTTGTAGATGAAAAAGGCGCATTAATAGCGCCAGCGAATTTCGGGATGCAGACTAATTTAACATCGATCATGAACGGAATAGCGAAACAAGTAGGAACAGCAACAGGTGTTAATAGTGGGAATCTGAAAAAATTAACTATTCCTAGTCAACAATTAACCTACACGAAAACGATAAATCCTGCCTTTTATGGTAGTACTAATTTTCGCTTAACAATCCCTAAACAATACAAACCACCAACAGTAACATCTGGGCCTCATTATACAGGCTCCAGTACGGCTTATCCTGTTGCAACAAAAAGAATGCGTTTTGTGGACAGTACGATAGCTGACATACGGGTGGAGACAGATGGCAAATATTATAGTTTATATCCTACAACGACAGCCAATCAGTATCGACTGTACTACACTTATTGGACAGAGGATACGACCAAAACGAGATTTGATTCTATTTTGACTAGTACAAATACAGAAGTAAGTGTGCCAAATTACTATACAACCGATGATACGATGTATTATTTCTTAGAAAATCGGCGCATCACTGAAAATTTTGTAGATGAGAATGGTACGAAGATTACAGCACCGACAGGATTTACCCAGGGAAAGCAAACAGTCATTGACAGCGACACCTACCATTTTAAATTGGCGCAAGAATTACCTTATAGTTACTACGCGAATGACAAAGCCTATCGTTTTAAAGGCTGGTATAAAGGGAAAACGCAACCTCAAAATTTACAAACCACACGAGTGCCGGAATATGATGCCTCCTATGATGATAATGATGATTTAACAATTATATATGAAGAAATTAAATATGGCGGCAATACCGTGCAGTTTGGGTTTGTTGGAGAAAGTGGGCAATTACTCAATCCTGCTGACTTTAAAGTCACCACAGAGGTAGTTCAGATTATCGATGGCGTTAGCACGGTTTTAGATAATATTTCGGCAACGGATCAAACAGGAAACTTAAAAGCCATGACAATTCCACAAAAACAGTACACGTTAACGAATAGCTCGAACTTTTATGGTACAAGGAACTCGTTTATTGAGATTCCTAAATACTATAAGAACCTTTCGTTTCAAAAACCTTCTGGGTATCAAGGACAAGAGTATCCATTAGCAGGACGAGTAGAAAGGACTTTTGCTGGCAATCCTTATACAGAAGGCGCAAATCCTGTATATTTCACAGTAACGAAGAGTCAGAACCAACGTTATAAACTCCGTGAAATATACTGGAATGATAATCCTGAAAACCTTTTCTCAAGTTTATATAAAACAACACTTATAAGAAATGATAATTCGTTAGCTGGCGTGGAAATGTTTCCTGAAAGCACGTTATATTACTATCTTGTTAATCGCCGTGTAACTGAAAATTTTGTGGATGCATCTGGAACGAAAATTACGCCGCCAACTGGGTTCACACAAGGGAAACAAACAATCATTGATAAGGATAATTTTACATTTACTCAGGCAGGTACGTTGCCTTTTATGTACAAAGTCAATAATCGGCCTTATGTCTTAAAAGGCTGGTATAAAGGCAAAGAAAAACCAGACAAACTAAATGAAATCACCAGAACAAATCGAAATATTAGTTATCCAGTGACTTATGATGACCAAGATGATATCACTATAGTATATGATGAATTTAAGACGGAAGACAAAACGATTAATTTTGGTTTTATCAATGAGATGGGTGACTATGTAGCACCAAGTAATTTCAATATCCGCACAGATATGTCTCAGGTAGTGGGTGGTTTACAAAGCAAGTTGCAAACTATTACCGCGTTACCAACTGGTGATTTTCTACAGTTAAAGCTTCCAGCTGTCAATATTGTGGGAAGTTTTACGTCGGATGAAGAGCTTTATGGAACACGTAATAGCATCGTGACAATTCCTAAGTATTATAAAACGCCGACTATAACCCCGTCGAGTAAATATAATGGTCCGAATTATTCTGGGGTTACGGGAATAATTGCGTATCATAATACGAAAAATAGTGCAGAATTTACTGAAAATCGTTTACAAGTGACACCAATTGCGGGGTCTCAAACGGATTACCGGTTTCCTGAAGTAGGGTGGCAAGGGGAAACCACTCGAACAACCTTCTCTTCTCTTTATAAAATGGATTATAAGAGTACAGTGAGCGGGGTGACTGCTCACACAGAAATATACGCAACAGGGACAGTAAATTACTATTTAGAAAATCGACGCATCACTGAAAACTTTGTAGATGAGAATGGTACGAAGATTACAGCACCGACAGGATTTACGCAAGGAAATCAGCTGGTAATGAACAGTGAAACGTATAAATATACCGCTGCAAAAGCGTTGCCGAAAACCTACCAAGTCGGAGAAAAAACCTATGTATTCAAAGGCTGGTACAAGGGGAAAGAAACAACAACACCTTTAAAAACAACAACAACACCAAGCTTTACTCCAACATTTGATGAGAATGACGACATGACCGCTGTGTATCAAGAAGCGGTTCCTACAGCAGAATTAACGGTAAAAGGTTCCGCTGACATAGTCGAAAATGGCGCGACAATGGATCACTGGGAAGTGCTGTTAAAAAATACGGGAGAAGCCCCGTTGACGACCATTAAAATCAAACCAACGGCGACATGGGCCGCTGGCATCAGCCCGCCCAATACTATTTTTGTGTTAGGTACAGGGCAGAATGCTAAGGCCTACCCAGTTACGAAAGAACAGTGGGCAGCAGGTTTTTCTCTGCCATTAAATACGCCCTTACCAGCAGGCGGACAGTTACAAATGAACTTATTAGGAACCGCCGTTACAGGAAATCCTGGTCAAGTTTTAACCGCTGAAGTTGAAGTAACGGGCAACTTTGGCAGCTTAATCGCCAAAGATACGGTCCGTATTAAAGACCTAGACCAAGAAATAACTAATCCTGACGGCGACGGCTTCATTAGTACGCCAACATTTGATTTTGGCAAATTAGCGATTTCAGGAAGTAAGCAACAATATGGTTTGAAAAAAGCCGCTGATTACTACGGCAACGGCACACGCAATCCCTATTTACGCCTGAATACTAGCCAAGACAACTGGAGCTTAACGGCGCAACTGTCGCAACCAAAATCAGCCACAGACAGCCTGCCGACAACGACCCGCTTGTTGCTAGGAACGGCTGCTGCTGCCAGCTTTACCGATTACAACCAACCAACAGAAACCAAGACACCGCTTGGCAAGACTGGCACCGTGAATTTAACCACCGACAATACCGCAACAGCGGTGGTCGCGAACCAACAGTTTACAGGTAGTGACGTCTATCAGTTGGACTTCACGTTTGCTAACATCAAACTAGAAGTGCCAGCCAATCAAGGCATGTCTGGCCAACAATACCAAGCCGCCGTCACTTGGAATTTAGTGACTGGCCCATAAAAATAAAAATGCCCGAGCCTCTTATTTTTCTAAGGCTCGGGCATTTTTATTGATGGTCTTTTGAGGGTCGTTGTGCTATAATGGTAATGAAAAGAGAGGTATGCGCCAACATATCTCTCTAGTGTAGAGCCGTTTCAGACGGTAGCGATTTTTAGTGATTTATAAAAAATAACCGTGCTCGCTAAAGTTGACGGTTATTTTTTATTGTCTTCTTTAACAGCCTCTAGGATTCCGAAGATTAACGTTGCGATAAAAGAACCGAAACTAATCATCAGAGCTAAAGCTTCTGCGATAGACAAAAGGCCTCTCCTTTCATAGATTTTAGTACTTACATTCATAAGCACCACCACCTTTCAGATTGGATAGCCGCCGCCATAACTTCTCTACAATTTTATTATACCATGTAGGGCTAAAAAATAATTAGTTTCCAATATGTTTTTTTAGGTAATTGTGCTGTAATAGCAATGAAAAGAGAGATATGCGCCAACATACCTCTCTGATGTAGAGCCGTTTAAGACGGTGACCTTTTTGATTATTTAAAAATAACCGTACTGGTCAAAGTAGACGGTTATTTTTTCTTGTCATTTTTAAGCAATTTCACAATCAGCGCAATCAAAGCAATGGTAAACATACCAAACCCTAGGATCGTCTGAATTGTTTCATATGCTGTACAGTAAACGATATTTTTATTCGTATTTTTCAGAGAAATATGCTACAATAGAGACGAAAAGAGAGGTATGCTCTAACATACCTCTCTAGTGTAGAGCCGTTTAAGACGGTGACCTTTTTAGTTACAAAAAATAACCGTACTCAGTCAAAGTAGACGGTTATTTTTTCTTGTCATTTTTAAGCAATTTCACAATCAGCGCAATCAAAGCAATGGTAAACATACCAAACCCAAGAATTGTCTGAATTGTTTCATATGCTGACAAAAGGCCTCTCCTTTCTCTAAATTTCGGAAATACGTGCATACGCATCACCTCTCTTTCAGATTGGATAGCCACCGCCATAACTTCTCTACACATAGATTATACCATGTGAAACAAAAAAATAATTAGTTTCCAATATATTTTTTAGGTAATTGTGCTATAATAGCAATGAAAAGAGAGATATGCTGTAACATACCTCTCTAGTGTAGAGCCGTTACTAATGGTGACAAAATTTTAAAGATTTTGAAATGACCGTCTAACTAGGCAAAGTTAAACAGCGGTCATTTCTTTTTGTCTTCTTTAAGCAATTTCACAATCAGTGCAATCAAAGCAATGGTAAACATACCAAACCCTAGGATCGTCTGAATTGTCTCATATGCTGACAAAAGGCCTACTCCTTTCATAGATTTCAGTACTTACATTCATAAGCACCACCACCGAAAGGGGAAAGCATCTGCTCCTACGCTTCTCACTTCGTTGCGATTCTCGTCGCAAAGCGCATGTTCCTGTGCGCTTGCCGCCGCCATAACTTCTCTACACTTAGATTATACCATGTGAAACAAAAAAATAATTAGTTTCCAATATATTTTTTTAGGTAATTGTGCTATAATGGTAATGAAAAGAGAGCTATGCGCTAACATACCTCTCTGATGTAGAGCCGTTACTAACGGTGACAAAAATTAATATTTTTGAAATGACCGTCTAACTAGCCAAAGTAAGCAGCGCCCCTTTCATTAAGGGGCGCTGCTTTTTAGTCGTTATTGCGATTGTTCAGTGTCTTTCGTAGAGAGGTTCATTTGTTCTTTGATGGCATTTTCGACACGTTGGCGTTCACTCTCTTCCACAAGTTGATAAGAAATACCTTCAATCCCTGTCACGCCATCGCCAGTGTAATCGTAGCCTTTTAATTGATCGGTTTCAATCGTTTTTAGTGCGGGGGTGTATTTTTTTAGCATTGCCATCATTTGGTCAAAGGACAAGTCGGTTTCGCCATGCTCGCCGATTACGTCCAGAATTTCTTGATATTTTAGCAAGCTGTTAAAAGAAAGTAGCTTGTTGGTTAATTCGATTAAAACTTCTCGTTGGCGGCGTTGACGACCATAGTCGCCTTCGGGGTCTTCGTAACGCATGCGCGCGTATTGTAAAGCTTCCCAGCCCCCTAAATGCTGTTTGCCTTTCGGATAATGAATCCCTTCAGCGTCAAAAGCAAAGGCATTGTCAACAGTGACGCCGCCCACCGCATCGCCAAGGTCCTTCATAGCATCCATATCAATTGAAAAGTAATGATTGATTGGGATGTGCAAGACATTTTCAACCGTTTTAATTTGCATATCGGCACCACCGAAAACGTGGGCCGCATTGATTTTATTGTATTCGCCATTGGTGCCAGCCATTTCCACATAGTAGTCACGCGGGATGCTGGTGATGGTAGTTTTTTGTAATTGATTATTCACTGTAACCACCATTAAGGCGTTGGAGCGGTAATCGGTTTTGCGTTTTGAGTCATTCGCAATTCCCATAATTAAGAAACTAACCGGCTCACCTTTGGCTAAATCGGGACTCTTCATGGAAGATTTTCTTGGTTTATACATGGTGTTCGCCGTTTTTTGCAAATTACGATACATGCTGACGCCGTAAGCCGAAACAGAAAGTGTGCCTAAAAATAAAAGGGTTAAACTGAAGACCACGAATAAACTTTTTCTTTTACGAGAATGGCGGCGCCGGCGTTGTGTCGGTACTTCTGCTTCCTCTGGTTCAGGTGCCGGCAAATAACGTTGAACAATTTGAAATGAAAAGTTGATCCAGCTATAACTTAGGAGCATCCCAGCGATGACATCACTAGGATAATGAACGCGTAAGATTAAGCGACCTAACACAATCAAAACTAAATAAGTGAGTAAGGAAATTTTGATGCCTTTGGTTTTTTCGACATGAAGATAGGCCAAAACGATCAAAATCGTACAGACCAGCGCCATTGCTAATAATGAATGTCCGCTGGGAAAGCTAGCAGAGCTCCGGTCAGCTAAAGCGCCTAGGTTTGGTCGAGCCCGACCCACCACATGTTTAAAAACGCTCCCTAAAAAGCCGACAGCTAATAGGTTACTGACAGCCCAAAAGGCTAGGATTTTTTCTTTTTTGCGTAAAAGGTACACCATCAATAATAAGAAGAATAGCAGCATTGGTCCAATTGTGGCTGTTTTTGCTAACAGATTGACCGCTGTTAAAAGTGGGGCATTTAATTGCCATTTGATGTGATAGATAGCTTCGTCCATTTGTTGAAACCAATTTGGACTAGCCGCCACTAACAAAGTGAGGAAAGTAAAACCAAGCGTTGTTAGGGCATAAAGTGGAAATTTTTTATTCGATGTTTGCATGAGAATCCCTTTCTTTTTCCCTTGAAAGAGTAGACTAAGCCAGCATCGATCGTAAATAAGCGCTTGCGACTAAACAGGACACAGCAAGCCAATCGGTTCTCATCGTCTGAGCTTTAGCACTATCCAACGTAAAGATTTCTCTTAGCTATTTTTAGAAGAGCCTTAATTCGACCATTCCTGTTTTACACATTGGTGTCTTTCGACATTTCTGCGCAATAGCCTATGTTTGGATAGGAGCCTCACCTAACAAGGTTATTTTATCTAACGCTAGAAGTATAGAATTTATGCAGCGGTTCTCACAATGAAGTTTAAGAAAATTTATTGTTTTTTAAATAAATTTAAAGGTGTGGGAGAAAAGTGTTATTTCGGGAAAGTTATTTTAAAAACGGAAAAACGTTTTACAGTATCTGCTTTTAACGATATAATAAAAGAATAGATGAAAAAACGAGGAGGTGAACAGCATGCTAGTTAATTTTACAGTCAAAAATCTTCTATCTTTTAAAGAGGAACAAACACTTTCCCTACAAACAGGTGCGTATTTACGAAAGTATGTCAATAATCGTTTCGAAGTGAAACCTAAAAATTACCCAGAAAAACTAAGGTTACTGAAGAGTGCCATTGTTTTTGGGGGAAATGGTTCAGGAAAATCAAATTTAGTGAGTGGGTTAAATGCATTAAAAACATTAGTTTTAAGAGAACAAGCTTCGATTAATGATGCTTTATTATATGAACCTTTTGCGTTAGACCCTCTTACTAAACAAAGCCCATCTGTTATGACCATTGAATTTATTAATGACAGTGTCTTGTATCGCTATTCGTTAGCTAACACAGCGCGCGAAGTAGTTAAGGAATCTTTAGAGATTTATGACAAAACGCAGGATGATTTTGTTTATTATTTTAAGAGAGACGGTGCGGAATCTTCCGTTTTTCCAGAAAAATATCAAGAATACCAAACACAAATTAAGTCTAATTCGTTAGTTATCCATACGTTGGAATCAAAAAATGATCAGCACGCTACGAATGTCGTTCGTTGGTTTGCCAATCAGTTAGTTATTTTTGATGGATCTTTACGGAATATTGAACGGCTGAGCAATGAAAAAGACAAAGAGAAAGTCTTGAACTTTTTGAAACTTGCGGATATGAACATGGTTGACTTGGTTCCTGTGAAAGACAAAGAGGAAGATTACTCGAAACAAGAAAAATTAGCCGCTGTTTTAGAACGAATTATCCAAGAAAAAGCCCCGACCATTGAAATTGGTCGAGTCAAGAAAAGTCTGTATTCGCTATACTCTGTTTATAACCAATATGACGAAATGAATCAAGTGGTCGGACAAGAACGTATTCATTATGATTTGGAATCTTCTGGGACAAAAAAATTAATTGGCTTAGCGCTAAATATTTTATTTAATCCAGAAGAAAAAGTTTTTGTTTTTGATGAATTTGATGATGCGTTTCATCAAGAGTTGTCAGGAACATTGTTAGAAGCGTTCAATGCCATGGAGACGAATACACAATTTATCTTGACCTCCCATGAACTTCATTTGATGGATAATCAATTGAGAAAGGATCAAATTTACTTCACAGATAAGAATTATCGTGGCGCCAGCGAATTATACGCTTTGTATGACTTTGAAGCAGACCCAAAAAAAGGTCGCGGAGATATCACATATTATCGCCGTTATTTAAATGGTCTGTTCGGTGGTGTTCCTCATATTGATCGAAGTGAAATCGTTCAGGCAGTGAAGGTAAAGGAGTAGAAGTTGGTATGCCAAAAATAAAAAGGGTAAAAAAAGGAAAGAAATTAAAACCAAATGTCATGATTTTTTGCGAAGGAGAAACAGAAGAAGCTTACCTTAGATTGATTAAACGAAAATATTCTGCAGTCAATATTAAAAGTAAACTCAAAGTAAAAACATGTAGACGTCAAGGAGAGGCGTTGGTCGAATACGCCGTTTCCTGTATTCGGAGTATGGGAAAAGCGGAGCGAGACAATTATGATTTGTTTTATGTTATGTATGACAAGGACGAACAAACCACAGAATCGATTGAAAACGCGGTAAGATGTGCACAACGACATCGTCCTGAAATCAAGACAATTTTTTCAAATGAATGCTTTGAACTCTGGTTATTACTTCACTTTGAGGAAGTCAATCGATACATGACTAGAGAAAATTTATATGGGAGATTAGAGAAAGTTCTGCATTTAAAAGACAGTTATCGAAATTTTAAAGGCGCAGAAGTATGTAAGTATCTTGAAGAAAAAGTAGCTATTGCTTTTCAGAATACGAATAAAAACTGGTTGTCTCCTTTAGAAGAAATGAAAATCAATGAAAATCCCTATACGAATTTCCCAAAAGAATTGTGCGAAATGTTAGCACAAAAAGAAGTTGATTTTTAAAGAGCAAGAAAGCATCTGTTTAAATTTAGACAGATGCTTTCTTGCTCTTTTTCTAAACTTCCCCACTTATCCTCGACGCCATTCACCAATCTGGTCCAAACTAATTTCCCCAGAAGACAACGTTTTGGCCGTGCCATCAGGCAACTGGACAATCAATTCCCCGTTTCCATTAATGGTTGTCGCAACGCCGCGGAAGTCTTGCCCGTTTTGGGTAAAAGCGACGTCTTTGCCAATCACAAAGGAGCGTTGTCGGTATTCTTCTAAAAAGTCTTTCGTTGAACGTTCGTCTAAAATTTGATAAAAATGATTCCAAATGTTGGCGACTAATTCATTTCGCGTCGCTGTCGGTTCACCATCTGGGAAAAGAGAAGTCACTTTCTGCCGAATGTCCTCAGGAAATTCGGTTTCTGTAATTGAAAAATTAATCCCCATGCCGATGATAACATTAGAAATCTGCCCTGTTTCCACATTGCTCATGGCTTCCGACAAAATCCCGCAAACTTTTTTGCCGTTTAAATAAAGGTCGTTGACCCATTTAATTTCTGTGTGAACGCCTGCCAGAGCATCCATTGCTCGAGCGACCGCTACGGCCATAATCACAGTATATTGAGCGATTTCTTCAAAATTTTGGTTCGGTTGAAGCACCATGCTCATGTAAATCCCTTTACCTGGCGTAGCGAAAAATGGTCGGCCGAACCTGCCCCGCGGCATTTCTTGCATGTCAGCAACAATCAATGTATTGTCGGGCGTCTGGTCTAAAATCGCCCGCTTAGCATCGGTCATGGTAGATTCAGATGTTTCTAGGACGGTAATTGTTAAAGGTGGCGTTTGGGGCCATAATGCCAACTGAATGCCTTCTGCAGAAAGGACATCTGATTTTTCAAGGCGATACCCCTTGTTTTGCACGCTAGTAATTTGATAGCCATCTTTTTTCAATTCATTAATCGCTTTCCAAATAGCTGTGCGAGATAAGGATAGACGTTGTGCCATCTCTTCGCCCGAAAGGAATGCGGGCGTTTGTTTCATCAATAAAGTTAGGACTTGGCTTTTTGTCGACATATTTTTTCCTCCGATTCGTTATGCTTATTGTAGCGGAAAGGAAAAGGCTTGGTCAACTAGTGAAAAAATCCATCTTAGGATGGAGGAAAATGAAGCAGGCGTTTGCTATACTTGTTTTATTGAGAAGGAGTGAGGGGAATGGAAAAGCAGCAATATATTTGTGAGAAATGTGGCAACATGCACTATGTGTCGGACCAATTTCAAGCAACAGGTGGGAACTTTGCGAAAATTTTTGATGTTCAAAATAAAAAATTTATTACAATTAGCTGTACCCAATGCGGCTACACCGAACTTTACCGCAGCCAAACAAGCGGCGGCATGAATGTCCTAGACTTTTTATTAGGTGGCGGTTAGTCAAAAACGAATGCATATTTGCATTCGTTTTTTTGTGTGAAGAGGAAGATAGGGGAAAAGGAGGTCGGGCCAGAAGCGTTTAACTCCGAGAACCAAGTAGGTACGATGATTTCATCTGTTCATGCTTCACAGTGAAACATCGCAACTCTTAGAGCTGTAGCTCTTTTGAAGGCTGTACTGTGACGAGACGCATGTCGAGAAAACACCTTAGAAGTTGTTGAGATCGGAGCAACGCGTAGTGTTACTTCTGTTCCCGCCGTTTATCAGTTTTTGAGCGTGGAGCAAAAATCCAAAGTGATTTTTGTCCCACGTGCATTATATAGTAAACTCAGTCACATTAAATGTGATTTAAAATTCTTTCCATCATTGCAAAGGCATAGTATAATGAAGCGAAGGGAGTGATTTCATGCTAACAACTAAATCAAGAAGACAAGGAAGCTCGGTCGTTTTAACTTTACCCACTGATAATGGTAAAAAACCAAAAGTCGACCAAGAATATATTGTGATGTATTCTGACGACGGTACAATTACATTAGTCCCTAAAATTCAGGATCCATTTAGTGAAGGTCCAGAAGGTGAGTATTATGAAAAAGATGAGTGGCATGATCTTGCACCTGAGGGGAGAGAACTTTTTTAATGAACGTTGAAAAGAAGTACATTCCCAAAAAAGGAGATATTGTATGGATTGATTTTGATCCTGCTGCAGGCAAAGAGATTCAGAAGAGACGGCCTGGTTTAGTCGTGTCAAGATATGAATTTAATCGGAAAACCATGTTTGCTGTGATTTGCCCGATTACTTCCACCATTAAAAATATTCCCACTCGATATACGTTGCCCGATGACATAGAAACCCAAGGACAAGTAGTGATCTCACAACTGAAGTCTTTGGACTTCACTGAAAGAAAATTAAGTCAAATTGAGCATTTGCCATTAAAAGATATGGCGAAAATTGACCAAATAATTGAATATATTTTCTAGTTGTTGAAAAAATGCGTAATTATTTATTACGCATTTTTTCATTAAAACCCTTTACAAAAAAACTCCTTTTTATGAAAAAGAAAACCTTAAAGAAACCCTTGACTTTTCTAGACAAAGGTAGTAGAATCTATAGAGCAAAAACTATCTGAAAGTGACGAAGCAGGAGCGAAATATTGTCCGTTCCGGTTTTTTATAGGAAAACAAAAGTAGAAACGCCAGAAAATTTTTCGGAAGCATGTTCTATTTTTGGTTTTTTTTTGCTTAAAAACTGCAAAAAATGCTTTTTGTTACATATATTTAATATATGTAACGTAAATGTAATTTTTCGGATCGGTGTTTTGATAGACTTATAACTAGAGGGGTGAAGAGCTTGGCTGGACACGTAGTAAAATACGGAAAGCATCGCGAACGTAGAAGTTTCGCACGTATCAGTGAAGTATTGGAATTACCAAATTTAATTGAAATCCAAACAGACTCTTATCAATGGTTTTTAGATGAGGGACTTCGTGAAATGTTTGAAGACATTTTACCAATTGATGATTTCCAAGGAAACTTATCCTTAGAATTTGTTGACTATGAATTAAAAGAACCAAAGTACACAGTAGAAGAAGCCCGCGCACATGATGCCAACTATTCTGCGCCATTACATGTAACATTACGTTTAACCAACCGTGAAACAGGTGAAATTAAATCCCAAGAAGTCTTCTTCGGCGATTTCCCATTAATGACAGAAATGGGTACCTTCATCATCAACGGGGCAGAACGTGTTATCGTTTCCCAATTAGTTCGTTCTCCAGGTGTTTACTTCCATGGAAAAGTGGACAAAAACGGCAAAGAAGGTTTTGGCTCAACAGTCATTCCTAACCGTGGTGCATGGTTAGAAATGGAAACAGATGCGAAAGACATTTCTTATGTTCGGATTGACCGCACACGTAAAATTCCTTTAACTGTGTTAGTTCGTGCTTTAGGTTTCGGTTCAGATGATACCATCTTCGAAATTTTCGGCGACAGCGAAAGCTTACGCAACACAATTGAAAAAGATTTACACAAAAATGCAAGTGATTCTCGTACAGAAGAAGGCTTGAAAGACATTTATGAACGTCTTCGCCCAGGCGAACCAAAAACAGCAGATAGCTCACGTAGCTTGTTAACTGCACGTTTCTTTGATCCAAAACGTTATGATTTGGCAAACGTTGGTCGCTACAAAGTTAACAAAAAATTAGACTTAAAAACACGTCTCTTAAACTTAACCTTAGCTGAAACGCTAGTTGATCCAGAAACTGGTGAAATCATTGTCGAAAAAGGCACGGTTTTAACACACCAAATCATGGAAACATTAGGCGAATACATTGACAACGGCTTAAACAGCGTAACTTACTATCCAAGTGAAGATGCGGTAGTAACTGAACCAATGACGATCCAAGTGATTCAAGTTCTTTCACCAAAAGATCCTGAACGTATCGTAAATGTGATTGGTAACGGCTATCCAGACGACAGCGTCAAAACAGTTCGTCCAGCAGATATCGTTGCTTCAATGAGCTACTTCTTCAACTTAATGGAAGATATCGGCAATGTCGATGACATCGACCACTTAGGTAATCGTCGTATCCGTTCAGTAGGCGAATTATTACAAAACCAATTCCGTATTGGTTTAGCCCGTATGGAACGTGTGGTTCGTGAAAGAATGTCTATTCAAGACACAGAAACATTGACACCACAACAATTAATTAACATCCGTCCAGTGGTAGCAAGTATCAAAGAATTCTTTGGTTCTTCACAGTTATCACAGTTCATGGACCAAACAAACCCATTAGGTGAGTTAACCCATAAACGTCGTCTATCAGCCTTAGGGCCTGGTGGTTTGACTCGTGACCGTGCCGGTTATGAAGTTCGTGACGTTCACTACTCTCACTATGGTCGTATGTGTCCAATTGAAACGCCTGAGGGACCAAATATCGGGTTGATCAATAGCTTATCTAGTTATGCGAAAGTGAATAAATTTGGTTTCATCGAAACGCCTTATCGCCGTGTTGATCGTGCGACAGGCCGTGTTACTGATCAAGTAGATTACTTAACAGCAGACATCGAAGACCATTATATCGTAGCGCAAGCGAACTCACTTTTAAATGAAGATGGCACATTTGCCAATGATGTTGTTATGGCGCGTCTACAAAGTGAAAACTTAGAAGTTGCCGTAGACAAAGTTGACTACATGGACGTTTCACCAAAACAAGTAGTCGCAGTCGCAACAGCATGTATTCCTTTCTTAGAAAACGATGACTCCAACCGTGCCTTGATGGGTGCCAACATGCAGCGTCAAGCGGTGCCGTTAATTCAACCACGCTCTCCGTGGGTAGGTACAGGTATGGAATATAAATCAGCCCATGACTCAGGTGCTGCTTTACTATGTAAACATGACGGTGTCGTAGAATTCGTCGATGCAAAAGAAATTCGCGTTCGTCGCGACAATGGCGCATTAGACAAATATATGGTTACAAAATTCCGTCGTTCTAACTCAGGAACAAGCTACAACCAACGCCCAATTGTTCACTTAGGTGAAAAAGTTGAAAAAGGCGATACTTTAGCGGATGGACCTTCTATGGAAGAAGGCGAAATGGCTTTAGGGCAAAACGTCTTAGTTGCCTTCATGACATGGGAAGGTTACAACTACGAGGATGCCATTATCATGAGCCGTCGTTTAGTTAAAGACGATGTCTACACTTCTGTGCATATTGAAGAATATGAATCAGAAGCACGTGATACAAAATTAGGACCTGAAGAAATTACCCGTGAAATTCCAAACGTTGGGGAAGACGCGTTGAAAGACTTAGACGAAATGGGGATTATCCGCATTGGTGCTGAAGTTCAAGATGGCGACTTACTAGTTGGGAAAGTCACACCTAAAGGGGTTACAGAATTATCTGCAGAAGAACGTTTATTACACGCAATCTTCGGGGAAAAAGCCCGCGAAGTTCGTGATACGTCTCTCCGTGTACCTCACGGTGGCGGCGGTATCGTTCATGATGTGAAAATCTTTACTCGTGAAGCTGGCGATGAATTATCACCAGGTGTCAACATGTTAGTTCGTGTTTATATCGTTCAAAAACGTAAAATTCACGAAGGAGATAAAATGGCGGGACGTCACGGAAATAAAGGGGTTGTTTCCCGTATTATGCCGGAAGAAGATATGCCATTCTTACCTGACGGAACACCTGTTGATATCATGTTGAACCCATTAGGGGTACCTTCTCGTATGAATATCGGACAAGTACTTGAATTACACTTAGGTATGGCTGCTCGCCAATTAGGTATTCACGTCGCAACACCTGTTTTCGATGGGGCAACCGATGAAGACGTTTGGGAAACTGTTCGTGAAGCTGGTATGGCTAGCGACGCTAAAACAGTTCTTTACGATGGACGTACAGGTGAACCATTTGATAACCGTATTTCCGTTGGTGTCATGTATATGATTAAATTAGCCCACATGGTTGATGACAAATTGCATGCTCGTTCAATCGGACCTTACTCTCTTGTTACGCAACAACCGTTGGGTGGTAAAGCTCAATTCGGTGGACAACGTTTCGGGGAAATGGAAGTTTGGGCACTGGAAGCTTACGGTGCTGCTTACACATTACAAGAAATCTTAACTTACAAATCTGATGACGTTGTCGGACGTGTGAAAACATACGAAGCCATCGTTAAAGGTGAACCAATTCCAAAACCAGGTGTGCCTGAATCATTCCGAGTATTAGTGAAAGAATTACAATCACTTGGTTTAGACATGCGTGTCTTGGACATTGAGGAAGCTGAGATTGAGTTACGCGATATGGACGATGACGATGATGATTTAATCACCGTTGACGCACTAACCAAATTTGCGGAACAACAATCAGCGAAACAGCTGGAAAAAGAAGCAGAATCAGTCGTGAAAGAAGAAGCACAAGACGTTGTTCAAGAAATTGAAACAGCCGAAGACAGAGACTAATTTGTCGCTACCACTCTGATGAGTTGATTCAACTGCGACTTTGTTGCAACTGCGCAAGCCATTACTTGTTCCAAGTGTCGTCAGACCTTCTTTCAAGTGATGCTTGCCATTTGCTAACAAGTTGCTGACTCAGCTTCTCTAAATAAGGAAATGGAGGGAATTCCTTTTGATCGATGTAAATAAATTCGAAAGTATGCAAATAGGGCTTGCTTCACCAGAAAAGATCAGAAGCTGGTCTTATGGGGAAGTTAAAAAACCCGAAACAATTAACTACCGTACATTAAAACCCGAACGTGAAGGGTTATTCTGTGAACGCATTTTTGGTCCAACCAAAGACTGGGAATGTGCTTGTGGTAAATATAAACGTATCCGTTATAAAGGTATTGTCTGTGACCGTTGTGGCGTTGAAGTCACTCGTTCAAAAGTACGTCGTGAACGTATGGGACATATTGAATTAGCCGCACCAGTTTCACATATCTGGTACTTTAAAGGAATTCCATCTCGGATGGGTCTTGTTTTAGACATGAGCCCTCGTGCATTGGAAGAAGTCATTTATTTTGCTTCATACGTTGTCATCGAACCAGGTGACACAACATTAGAGAAAAAACAATTGTTAACGGAACGCGAATATCGTGAAAAACGTGAACAATATGGCCAAGCCTTCAAAGCTGCTATGGGTGCCGAAGCCGTGAAACAATTATTAGATAACGTCGATTTAGATGGCGAAGTTGCGCAATTAAAAGAAGAATTAAAAACAGCTTCTGGTCAAAAACGGACACGTGCCATCCGTCGTTTAGACATCTTAGAAGCCTTCCGTGCTTCTGGTAACCAACCAAGCTGGATGGTAATGGATGTTATCCCAGTTATTCCACCAGATTTACGTCCGATGGTTCAATTGGAAGGTGGTCGTTTTGTAACAAGTGACTTAAACGACTTATACCGCCGTGTTATCAACCGTAACAACCGTCTAAAACGTTTATTAGACTTAAATGCGCCAAGCATCATCGTTCAAAACGAAAAACGGATGTTACAAGAAGCGGTCGATGCTTTAATCGATAATGGTCGTCGTGGCCGTCCAGTTACTGGACCAGGTAACCGTCCATTGAAATCTCTTTCTCACATGTTGAAAGGGAAACAAGGTCGTTTCCGTCAAAACTTGCTAGGTAAACGTGTTGACTATTCTGGTCGTTCCGTAATCGTCGTTGGTCCGTTCTTAAAAATGTACCAATGTGGTTTACCAAAAGAAATGGCGATTGAATTATTCAAACCATTTGTAATGCGTGAATTAGTACAACGTGAAATTGCGACAAACATTAAAAATGCGAAACGTAAAATCGAACGTGGCGAAGATGAAGTTTGGGATATTTTAGAAGAAGTTATCCAAGAACACCCAGTTTTACTTAACCGGGCACCTACGTTGCATAGATTAGGGATCCAAGCTTTCGAACCTGTTCTTGTTGAAGGTCGTGCGATCCGTCTTCACCCATTAGTTTGTGAAGCCTACAATGCCGATTTCGATGGAGACCAAATGGCGGTTCACGTGCCTCTAAATGAAGAAGCACAAGCAGAAGCTCGTATGTTAATGCTTGCTGCCCAAAATATCTTGAACCCGAAAGATGGTAAACCAGTTGTTACACCATCTCAAGATATGGTCTTAGGTAACTACTACCTAACAATGGAAGAAGAAGGCCGTGAAGGGGAAGGCATGATCTTCCGCGACATGAACGAAGCTGTTTTAGCATGGCAAAATGGCTACGTGCATTTACACTCACGGATTGGGGTTCAAACAACACTTTTAGGTGACAAACCATTTACTGATTGGCAAAAAGAACGAATCTTAATCACCACAGTTGGTAAGATCATCTTTAACGAAATCATGCCTGTTGAGTTCCCTTACTTGAACGAACCAACAGACTATAACTTAACTGTTCAAACACCAGATAAATACTTCGTAGAAGCTGGTACAGACATTCCTGCACACATTAAAGAGCAAGAATTAGTTTTACCATTCAAGAAGAAAAATCTTGGAAATATCATTGCTGAAGTCTTCAAGAGATTCCACATTACGGAAACCTCTAAAATGCTTGACCGCATGAAAGACTTAGGTTACAAACACTCAACGTATGCTGGGATGACGGTAGGGATTGCCGATATCATGGTTCTTCATGAAAAACAAGCAATCATTGACGCTGCCCACAAACAAGTTGAAACAATTACTAAACAATTCCGTCGTGGTTTAATTACTGATGACGAACGTTATGAACGTGTAATCGGCGTTTGGAACGGTGCCAAAGACGAAATCCAACAAAAACTGATCGAAAGTATGGAAGCTCGTAACCCAATCTTCATGATGTCTGACTCTGGAGCCCGTGGTAACATCTCCAACTTTACACAGTTAGCTGGTATGCGTGGTTTGATGGCCGCTCCGAATGGACGAATCATGGAATTACCAATCATCTCAAACTTCCGTGAAGGACTTTCTGTCTTAGAAATGTTTATTTCAACTCACGGGGCTCGTAAAGGGATGACCGATACGGCCTTGAAGACAGCCGATTCAGGTTACTTAACACGTCGTTTAGTTGACGTTGCCCAAGACGTAATCATTCGTGAAGACGACTGTGGCACTGACCGTGGTCTTGAAATCGAAGCAATTCGTGAAGGTAACGAAATTATCGAACCATTAGACGAACGTCTATTAGGTCGTTATACACGTAAATCAGTTGTTCATCCAGAAACTGGTGCAATCATCATTGGTGCGGATCAATTAATCACTGAAGATCTTGCCAGAGAAATCGTGGACGCTGGTATTGAAAAAGTAACCATCCGTTCTGTCTTTACATGTAACACAAAACATGGTGTATGTAAGCACTGTTACGGACGTAACTTGGCAACTGGTTCTGACGTTGAAGTCGGAGAAGCAGTTGGTACAATCGCCGCTCAATCTATCGGGGAACCTGGTACACAGTTAACCATGCGTACGTTCCATACCGGTGGGGTTGCCGGTGACGATATCACTCAAGGTTTACCTCGTATCCAAGAAATCTTTGAAGCACGTAATCCGAAAGGACAAGCAGTGATTACAGAAGTAACCGGTGAAGTTATCGATATTTCTGAAGATCCTGCCACACGTCAAAAAGAAGTAACCATCAAAGGAAAAACAGATACACGTACCTATACTGTCCCTTACACTGCACGTATGAAAGTTGCTGAAGGCGACATCATCCACCGTGGTGCACCGTTGACAGAAGGTTCAATTGATCCAAAACAATTATTACAAGTTCGTGATGTTTTATCTGTTGAAAACTACCTATTACGTGAAGTACAACGTGTTTACCGTATGCAAGGGGTAGAAATCGGCGACAAACATATCGAAGTAATGGTTCGTCAAATGTTACGTAAAATCCGCGTAATGGATCCAGGTGACACTGAAATCCTTCCAGGAACATTAATGGACATCGCAGAATTTAAAGACCGTAACTACGACACATTAGTTGCTGGTGGCGTCCCTGCTACTAGTCGTCCAGTCTTACTTGGTATTACCAAAGCGTCATTGGAAACAAACAGCTTCTTATCTGCTGCATCCTTCCAAGAAACAACACGCGTGTTAACAGATGCTGCTATCCGTGGCAAAAAAGATCCATTACTTGGATTGAAAGAAAATGTTATCATTGGTAAAATCATCCCAGCTGGTACTGGTATGGCTCGTTACCGTAACATGGAACCAAAAGAAGTTGGCGTAGCTAGCGAAAACGTTTATAGTATTTCAGACATTGAAGCACAAATGGCTGCTGAAGATGCAATGAAAAACATCAATAAATAAACCCTAAAAAGCCGTAAGGAGCATGCTCCTTGCGGCTTTTTTTTATTTGCTATAAGCAACTGATTGTGAGTAAGCCCAAACTTAAAAAGGGGACAAAGGGAAGTGTCTGTTCAACTGGATACCCCAAAAATTTACAGCTGTAGCCATAGATTAGGCCATAACTACTGGCAAAAAATAGTAGCATCAGCAACTGAGGTACCTGTAAAAAACAGCCCCACAAACCCAGTAATAAAAGATCCCCTCGCCCCATGGCTTCCGGAAAATAATGTAAGACGGCTTGGAAAAAACAAAAACAAAAAAGACCAGTCAGTAAGTAAAACGAATGCTGACCCGCAATTTTCAGCAAACAAAGCACAAGAAAACTAGGATAAAGAATCTTCGGTTCAACCACTAAATACCAGTAATCAATCAAGGATAATGTGAAAGCACTCGTCAGCCACCACCAGAGAATCAAAGCATCAATCGTCAGGCCAGCTGAAAAACAGCTTGCGGTTAACCCGCCCATGACAAGTTCTGCTAAAAGATAACTCTTAGCTACTGGCTGTTGACACTTTAGACAACGAAAGCGCTGCAGCAAAATCGAAACAACTGGAATTAATTCATAGAGTTGTAGAGGCTGGTGGCAACCTTGACAGTGGGAAGGGGGCCACCACAAAGAACGCCCTACTGGTAAGCGCTCCGCCACTAAGCATAAAAAAGAACCGAAACAGGCACCAATCAAAAAGAGACTCAAGAAAAACATAGGTTACCTCCTTAAAAATAAACTACGCTTTTTTTAAACTTTTTCGTTTGACTAGACAAATCTTTTTTTGTTAGGAATAATAAAAGAAACAAGAAATGAGGGAATCAAATGGAAAAATTAGCGATTGGTGTCGACGTTGGCACCACGCAAGCCAAAGCAGTGGCTTTTCAAGCAAATGGCACAGTCGTAGCTTCTAGCTATGTGCGTTATCCATTAATTCAAGAGACTGAAGGAATGGCAGAGCAAGACCCAGAAACGCTGTTCCAAGCTGTGGTGAACTGTATTCGAACCGTCACACAACAAGTGAAGAATCAACCAATTGGGCTCATTTCTTTTGCTTCAGCGATGCATGGCTTAATTGCCATGGATGCGCAAGGACGCCCATTGACCCAAGTGATTACTTGGGCTGACACACGAGCATCTGATTATGCGGAAGCGTTAAAAGAAACGCCAGCGGCCCAATTGTTTTATCAATTGACAGGCATGCCAGTTCATCCAATGGCGCCTTTGTACAAGATTCGCTGGCTGCAGGAAAATCAGCCAGCCGTTGCGCAGAGCGCGGCCAAGTTTATTGGGATTAAGGACTACATTTTTTACCGTTTCTTTGGCGAATACTGGACAGATTATAGTAGTGCTTCAGGGATGGGTTTATTTAATATTCACACGCGGCAATGGGAATCGTCGATTTTAGCGTATTTATCTATTGAGGAGGAACAGTTGCCAAAAGTTGCCCCGTCAACGTTCATTTTTCCAGCGTTAGCGCCTTCTTGGCAAGAGATGCTTGGTGTTGAGGAGGAAACGGTTTTAGTTCTTGGTGGTGCGGATGGCCCGTTGTCTAATTTAGGTTTGGGAGCGCTAGGAATGGGTGTAGCGACTTTGACCGTTGGTACGAGCGGCGCACTTCGGTATATTGTCGAAGAACCTTTTTTGCATCCGCAAGGTGAAACGTTTTGTTTTGCTCTAGATGAACAGCACTGGGTGATTGGTGGCGCAAGTAGTAATGGTGCAGTTGCGTTAGATTGGGCGAGCCAAACGATTTTTGCAGAAGAACGTCAGCAAGCTCTCCAAAACGGGACCAATCTCTATGACCCAATTATGGCCAAAATTGCAACCGTGCCAGCTGGGGCAAATGGCTTACTGTTTCATCCTTATTTGCTAGGTGAACGAGCACCGCTGTGGAATGCAGAGGCGAGCGCAAGTTTTATTGGCTTGCGCAAAAATCACCATGCCGGAAATTTAGCTCGAGCGGTGGTGGAAGGCATCTGTTTCAATTTAAAAACCATTTTAGAAGATTTGAAACAACTCGGTGGACCCGTTCAGGAGATTCGAGCGACAGGCGGCTTTGCTGATTCCCCTGTGTTCCGTCAAATCATGGCTGATGTGCTGGGAGAAACGTTATCGTTCACTGATAGCACCGAAGCTTCGGCATTAGGCGCTGTTTTGCTAGGCTGGCAAGGCTTAGGTCAGTTACCCAATTTACAAGCAGCGGCGCAACAGGTGCTGATTCATGAAACGGTCACGCCACGAGCGGATCAATTGCTAGTTTATCAAGAACTGTATCCTGTTTTTCAAGAAACCCAACAAGTTTTAGCACAAAGTTATCAAAAATTAGCAGAATTCCGCAAATAATTGATAGTAAATAGCTTTGACAAATGGCTGAGAAGTTGCTTAACTAGAAGAGAGACGAAGACTTGAGGAAATGAGGATGAGGAATGAAGAAACAGCTACTACCACTATTTCTGTTATTCATTGGGGCGTTAGCAAGCTGCAGTGCACCGTCTCGTTCCGGCGAAAAAGCAGCGCAACAGTTGGTAGATTACTTTATTTATCAAGAAAAGCCAGCGACATTCTCTCAAACTTTTCGTGAACCGAAAGTCTTAGCGGAGCATTTGCAGACGAGCCGTCAACAGTTCCAGAAGCAATTTTTCAATAGCTTAAAAGAAATGAACGCTGAAGTCACCGAGACTGAAGCCCAGAAGCTTAGCGCAGAATTACTGGCTCAAGTGAAGAAAAAAGCGTCATATCAACTAGTAGCCACGAAAGAATTGAATGGACAAGCGACAATCACTTTTCAGATTAAGGGCTTAGATTTTGTGACGGCGATTGAAGATACAACCACTGCTCTTCTTCAGCAAACGCAACAGGCGACACAAGCGCTAGACATGCAGCACACGTTAGCCGTTTTAAAAAAAGAAATCCAACAAATCAATGTCAGCCATGAGCCAGTTGAACTGCCATTAACGGTTAAGCAAGTAGAAGGACAATGGTACTTGCCAGCAGTGGAGCAACTGAGACTGAATCAGTTTTTTTTAGCTTTCGTCACAGGAAAAGAAGATACTGACCAGTTGACAGAGGCACTCGACACGATTCTCACTCAAGCAGAACAAAAAGTCGTCGCTGCGGATGAAAAAACAGCGATTTCAGGAAATTAATTAGATTCTTTATTGTAATTATTATAATTTGATAATAATTTTAAAAAAGAAAGGTTTTCAGTGTACTTTTTTCACAATTCATATTACACTAAGAGTGTAGAAATAATATTTAGGAGGATGACAAAGAATGAAATTTGAAAAAACAAAAGAAATTTTGAACCAACTCGTTGCAGATTTAAGCCAATTTTCCGTGGTAATTCATCAAACACATTGGTATATGCGTGGACCTGAATTTTTAACACTTCACCCACAAATGGATGAATACATGGATCAAATCAATGAGCAGTTAGATGTTGTTTCAGAACGTTTAATCACTTTGGACGGCTCTCCATTCTCAACATTGCGTGAATTCGCAGAAAATACAAAAATTGAAGATGAAATTGGTAACTGGGACCGCACCATTCCAGAACGTATGGAAAAATTAGTAGCAGGCTACCGTTACTTAGCAGACCTTTACGCAAAAGGAATCGAAGTTTCTGGTGAAGAAGGCGACGACTGCACACAAGACATTTTCATCGCAAACAAAACAGACATCGAAAAAAATATTTGGATGTTACAAGCCAAACTTGGCAAAGCGCCTGGTATTGACGCATAATTTAAAACAACTCCCAAAGCCGCTGACGTTGACGTTGGCGGTTTTTTTCTGTTTAAAAGGCACAAAAAAATAAGTGAAAATCTATTTTCTGAAAGCGCAGAAAAACATTGACTTTATCAGTGATTGAAGGTAAAATATTAAATGGTATTGTTTGCCCCACAATGAGCCCCGGAAACTCAAGTGTATGTCAAACATCGAAAACAAAATTGGAGGAAAGAAACGTGCGTACAACATATATGGCCAAAGCTGGCGAAGTAGAACGTAAATGGTACGTAGTAGATGCAACAGATGTTCCTTTAGGACGTCTATCAGCAGTTGTTGCTTCTGTACTACGTGGTAAAAATAAACCAACATTCACACCACATGTGGATACTGGAGATTTCGTAATCGTAATTAACGCTGATAAAGTAAAATTAACAGGTAAAAAAGCTACAGACAAAATTTACTACCGTCACTCAATGTATCCTGGAGGATTAAAATCAGTGACTGCTGGTGAATTACGCGACAAAAACTCTCGCCGTCTTATCGAAACTTCTGTAAAAGGTATGCTACCTAAAAACACTTTAGGACGTAAACAATTTACTAAATTGAACGTATACGGTGGAGCTGAGCATCCACATGCTGCACAACAACCAGAAGTATTAGATATCACGAACTTAATTTAAGGAGGGAAATTCATTGGCACAAGTACAATATAGCGGCACAGGCCGTCGTAAAAATGCAGTTGCCCGCGTACGCTTAGTACCAGGTACTGGTAAAATTACTGTAAACAAAAAAGACGTAGAAGAATATATTCCACATGCTGACTTGCGTGAAGTTATCAACCAACCATTTGGCGTAACTGAAACAAAAGGCGCTTACGATGTAATCGTAAACGTAAACGGTGGTGGCTATGCTGGACAATCAGGAGCTATCCGTCACGGAATCGCTCGTGCATTGTTACAAGTAGATCCTGACTTCCGTTCTGCTTTAAAACGCGCTGGGTTACTTACTCGTGACGCACGTATGGTTGAACGTAAAAAACCAGGTCTTAAGAAAGCCCGTAAAGCTTCACAGTTCTCAAAACGTTAATTACTTGGAGTCGTTGCGAACGTGTTCGCTTACTAATCAATTACAATGTTTCAAGACACTTTCTCGCAATGAGAAAGTGTCTTTTTTATCAATCTCTCTAACCCAACCCTCTCCAAAAAATGGTATCATTAAGTAATGAAACATAGTCATAAAAAATAACGAATATCGGAGGCAGAAAATGAGTAGTGTGGTTTGTCAAAGTTGTGGGGCGAATGCGTTTAGATGGTACGATACCGCTGATCAAGTGGTGGAATGTAAGTATTGTCATTCCAAGCAAGCTTTTATAAAAGGTATGGGCGTCGAGTCAGCCATAAAAGTTGTTGGGGGAAAAGAAGAAGCGGAGACGGATTCTGAATACCAAGAACGGATTATTCATCAATTTGGCTTGAAAGATCAAGTGATTGAAGTGAAGAATTATTCATTAATCGATATTCCGTTAACATTTATTGTTTGGTTGTATTTGGATATTTTATTAGGAGCATTGTTTATCTGTGGTGGTTTTCTTTCTAAAAACTATCGAGCTTGGTACGCCAATTTACTTCGTTGGCACTTTTATGGTTGGCGTTATACAAAGTCAGCGACTGAAAAAGAGAAGGCAAGTCAACGGATTAGAGGCAGTCTGTTGATTAAATGGCTACTTCAAGAGGACCCCGACAAAACGAAAAAATTAATAATGGTTGGCGTGTCCATCCTGTTCACTGTCCTGTTCGTTTACACTACAGGAAATGGCGCTGCCTAAACGAAATATTTATTGAAACACTTTCTGTTGATAGAAAGTGTTTTAACACAAAATAAAAAAAGTGGGCCATAAGTCGAAATGACTTATGGCCCACTAGCTATATTTTAAGATAATCATCTGAACAAAAGAGACTCTCCCTATAACCCTCACCGAGAAGACAAAATTTCATAAATCACATAGAGTTCCCAGTTGGAAATCTCTATTCGATAAAACTGTTCTAGAGTATAGAAAATGTTTTTAGCATTTTGGAAAAATGGTTTTTGGTTAATGGTTAGTTCCTCGAGGTTAGCAGGGATTTCATAGTCTTCAACGCCGAGCATTGTCCGCTCTACCATGAGCGCGTTGTGCATCATTAAGTTAAATTTCATTTTGCCGCTGAGTGTGAGGTCGAAGCGTTTTTCAATGTTTTTTGTAACGTTTTCGACTTGTTTAATAATGACGTCAGGATTTAGAAATTCTAGTTTTTCTGACAAGCCTTCTTTCGAGAAGAAGTGAACAAATTCGTTAATCATGCTATCGATGTTATTGGGATGCATCAAGTTTTGGAAAGGTTCCATCAACTGGGTTCCTGCATCTTCGTCTAACATGTCTAAGAGGTTCACGCTAGCAACATTCGTATGATTGTCTAAGTAGGACGTCGTCAAAATGAGCGAGGTTTCTTTTAAATAATTTTCTTCGGCGTTGGCAATGTCTAACGTGTTCACCAAATCTTTGTATTTTAGGGTAATGACTTTAATATCAGTATACAAGTATTTTTGACAGATTTGTTTGATTTGCTTGGCAATATCCAGACCTGAAATACTAGAGACAATGATATTTTTTTCCACTGAAAAGCCTTCAAAGTACTGTACATCGGTTTTAAATTTTTTTTCAGCGGTTTTAGCAATACCATAGAAAAGTTGTTCGTTCATTAATTGATGACCAATTTCCAACGCATAGGCAGTGGTCAGGTTATTGATCACCAAAAGTTCTCCAAGAATTTGCGGTTTCAAACTTTTATAAAGTTGTGTCAGGGAACCCATATCGACGAGCATGATGACGCCTTGTGATGTGTCCCGCTGAGAAAGCCAGTCTTTAACTTCGGCGACGATATCTCGGACGGAGGAGGTTAAGGGCATGTTAATCGCATCGAAAATATAGGTACCACATAATTTGTTGGCAACGGCTTGAATACTTGTGGCAGTCGATTCACCATGCGCCACGAGGAGCGCTTGGTAAGGAATCGTTTCAGAAATTTCCCCGCTGAGTAATACAGATAAGAGTACCTCTGTCAAGAAACGGTATTCTTCTGGCAGCGGACTGACTAAGTTTTTCACGAGGGAAACCGTTCGCGGATAGTGTTCTTTTAACTGTGCTTGGACTGGAAGGAGCATTGTTTCGTTAAATGTTGGCGGTAAAATTTTCAGCAATTTGGCAACATCTTTCATCGGTTTTTCAGTTTGTTCAGGTTGGTTAATAATTAGTTTGTTTTTGGTTTGGACTTCCGTGACTAGGTTTTGTAAAAAGTAATCATTTTCTAAGGTTATTTCATCGTCTAAACAATATTTAATGAATTGTGTCAGTTCAGTTTTTAAGTGGGCCAGTGTTTTTTCTTTTGTAAATAAGGCTTCAAATGTTGCGAAAATATCGGAAGAAAGTGTGTCTTCTTCTAACACTTCTTTGTCTAAAGGAATCGCAATCATTGGTTGAGTCGCATCGCCAATGACGACGGGTTGATTGGGCAAAGTTTTTCGTAATTGCGACGCGCAAAGGAGCTGCACTTTGTTGGATAAACTTCCCACGTTGCCAGGTTCGTCATTTTCTAATAATGCCGTAAAGATTTCTTCGTCCACGTTGATGTCTTTGGTCATTCGTTTCGCTTCTCGGTGGAATAAGTTTTTTAAAATCGCAATCCGTTCTCGAATGGGGCGCTCTTTGAAGTTCGGAAGTGAGACGATTACGGAAATTCGGCGATAAAAGGTTGGTAATAAGACTTTTTTCGGGTTTTCGGTGGTCGCAAATAGTAGCCGGACCTTGGAATGCACCATTTTTCCTTCTTCACCAATAGGGCGGAAGGTCCCTGTATCCATAAACTGAAAGAGTTTTTCTTGGTTTTCGTTGGATAATCGATGTACTTCATCTAAAAAGAGTACGGAATTATTAGCTTGGGCCAAGAGTCCTTGTTTTTCTGATTCAGCCCCAGTGAATGCGCCTTTGGTATGGCCGAAGAGAATAGATGATAGCAATTCGGGATTATTGGCATAATCGGCACAGTTAAAGGTGTAGAATTTTTCCAGGCCAATGATTTGTTCATTTTTCAGATACTCATAAATCAGCTTTGCCAAAAAGCTTTTGCCGACACCACTGGCTCCATGGATTAATAAAGGCATACCCAATGGGGGATACAACATAGCGGCTTTGCATTGTTCAATGGCTTTTTTGGCGCTGCCTTGGCTACCGATGTATTGTCGAAACACATCGGTCGTGGGGGTTGTTGCACGGGTTAATTGCCAATAAACGGGTTTTTTTCCCGTTTGTTGGACTTCACCTTTTTCCAATAATTTATTTAAGTATAAGCTGGTTACCGAGCGGCTTAATTGAATTTTTGTGGCAATTTCTTGTGTGCTCATCGGGGTGTTGCTGGTTTCTAAAATATCAACTAAGTGTTGGTAGGTCTCCAAGCGCATGATTCATCGTCCTTCCAAAAGAGAGGTCGGGAAAGGGGTTGCTTCTGTTCCCGCCGTTTATCAGCTTTTAAGCCTGAGATAAAAATCACTTTGGATTTTTGTCTCAGGCTCTAAGTGTTTAATAATTAAATGTTTATTGTTTCAATTTTAACAGATGCCTAGTAATCCTAGCAAGATGCCTAAGAACATGATGCCAAACATCACCACGTTAACATTGACTTTTTTGCGTAATAGCCAGAAAGCAAGTAACGTCACGGCTAATGGTACGATACCGACGAATAGTTGATCCAAATAGTCTTGGATTTTAACTACGTCTTCGCTTCCTTTAACGGAAACTTCAAGAATCGTTTTGAATTTTACATTCGAAGCAGTCATACTGCCCATCATCATTAAGCCTAGCATACTCGATACTTTTGTGAGTATCTTCATTCCGCCTGATTCGTACATTTTTTGGATAAAACTTTCACCGATTGAGTAGCCGCTATACAACGCATAATAGTGAATTAAGAACGCAGGGACGTTGTATAAAAGTAAGAAGACAATCGCCCCTAATGGCGAACCAGTGCTGGCTAATGAAATCCCAATCCCAGCAGCAATAACACGTAAGATGCCCCAGAAGAAGGAATCACCGATGCCTGAAAGTGGCCCCATTAGTGAGGCTTTAACTGCTGTAATAGAGCTAGCATCAAAATTTTCGTCTTCACTGTTTTGTTTTTCCATCGAAGCAACGAGCCCCATGATGAAGTTATTGATATGCATGGTTGCATTGAACCAAGTGGTGTGACGCACCAATGCCTCGGCCCGTTCTTCCTTGGTTTTATAAAAACGATTGATAACTGGGAGTAAAGTGTACATGACACCCACTGCGTGGTATTGTGTAGCTCCTGTCCGGCTAGCGTTCATCGTCCAAGAACGCCAGAAAACAGAGCGCATAATTTTTTTCTCTTCTTTAGATAAATTCTCTTTTAACTTCATGCGAAAAAGTCCTCCTCTTCGATTTCTTTCGCGCTGCCTTCAACCGCAGAAGACGCCGCAGGTTTTCTTTTTAGAATGTCGCGAAATTCTACATCCCGTTGGGCACTCACGACACAAATTACTGTCCCGATAACCGCCACCGCAACGGCTGGTAATTGTAGGTACGCGGTTAAAACAAAGCCTAAAATGTAAAAGACGGCTAATTTATTATCCCATAACAGTTTCATTAACATAGCAAACCCAACGGCAGGTAAAAGTCCGCCAGCTGCGCTTAAGCCGTTCATCAAATTTTGTGGAATGCTTTCAACAAACAGATTTACTGGCCCGCTTCCTGCTAAAATTCCGATAAATGAAATCGAAGCGATGATTAAATAATAAATAATCCACGTTCCGTAATGCAGTGTCACAACCATTTTTTGGTTGCCTTCACGTGCTGCTTTGTCAAGAGAAGGAGCAAAGATATTCATAAAGACATTTTTTAAAAACATCACCACGAAAGCGGCTAACATCCCAATTGGTACGGCTAACGTCATGGCGGCTTTTTGTTCGACATTTGAAATAATTGCAAACGTTGTGGCTAAAGTAGTCGCAGTTACAGGTTCCGCTGCGATAACACCACCGATATTAACATTTCCTAAGAAAATTGCTTCTAAAGAGGCCCCCATTAAGACCCCTGTTTTCATGTCGCCCATTAAAATTCCTGTGACTAATCCAACGACTAAGGGACGTTCCATCATACTTTGACCAGTTAAATAATTCCCAGCAAAACAGATAAATACAGCTAAGGCTGCCATTGTTGCATGCATAAGCATTGTTCATTTCCTCCTTTTAATTGACGGCTTGTTTTAGACTTAATTTTGAGTTGGTTGGCAGTACTTGGTTATAGCTTTCCACGTGAGTCAAACTGGCTAATTCTTTGGCAGCTTCTAACTCTTCAGGGTTTAATTGGACACTCGGGAAAACCATTGTTTTGGTGGCTGGATCTGATTTATCAAAGCGGCCAGCGTTGGCAACATTCACACTTTCAATATCTGTCACGTTTTTCGCAATTTTAGTAGCATCCGCTACACTGTTCACAATTACAAAAATTCGTTTGTCTTTACCACGAGGATCATTGAAGACATCAATCGCATCATCAACTGAGCGAATTAATAGTTTCATGCCATTAGGGACAGCCATTTTTAATGTCATTTGCATTACTTCGTTTTTGGCTGCTTCATCATTCGCTACAACTAATAAGGGGGCATTCAATTCTTTGGTCCAAACTACGGCTACTTGGCCGTGAATTAATCTGTCGTCTACTCGTACTTGTGTAATCATTTTAATTTCCTCCTAAAAAAAGTTTTCTTCTTCATTTGATGGGTTTAATTCAACGAATTGAATTTGTGCTTCAGCAATTGCTGCTTGAATATCTTCTTTGGTTAGCTTTTCGCCTTCTTTTAAGAAAATCAGCGACAAGGCAATGGCTAAGTTGGCATTGGAAATGATAAAAACATTGTCTGGTTTTGTCGTCATGACTTCTTGAACAATTTTTTGATTGACACTACCACCATATAAATCTGTTAAAATAATAGCTTGTTCTTCTGCGCCAAGGGACTGAAGAAACGTTTGAATAATTGGCGTGTAGTCCTCAGGAGTCACATAGGCATTGATGACCGCCAGCTCTTTTCCTTTGTCTGCGAGAATATCCAAGGAACTTTGGAAGCCTTTCGCTAAGTTTCCGTGACTAGCAATTAAAAATTTTCTTTTCATTCTTTTCACCTCACTTTTATATAAAGCAAGTTCTGTGCCAAAAAAAGAGAACTCTAAATCCTTGATTTGAAAGGGTTTTAACGCTCTCGAAACTGTTTAAACAGTTTCAAGTCAAAATAAACACGTTAATCGTTGGCTAGTTTGTTGTTGAAAAATAGCTAAGCAAAACTGTGAAATTTAATCAAAATAACCCCCGTTTTTATCGAGAAGTGTTACAATAATATTCATGAATATTTATACATTAAGGAGAGTTACGAATGACTGATGCTCTTGTGATACAAGATTTACGCAAAGTGTACGCTTCAGGTGTTGAAGCGTTGCGGGGGATTGATTTAACAGTCGAAGAAGGCGATTTTTATGCTCTTTTGGGACCGAATGGCGCAGGAAAATCAACGACGATTGGGATTGTGACCTCGTTAGTTAATAAGACTTCGGGGAAAGTCAAAATTTTTGGGTATGATTTAGATACGGAAATGGTGCGGGCGAAGCAACAGATTGGGTTAGTGCCGCAGGAGTTTAACTTCAATCCGTTTGAAACGGTCCAGCAGATTGTGGTCAATCAAGCGGGCTATTATGGGGTGTCTCGTAAAGAAGCCATGAAACGGAGTGAAAAGTATTTAAAACAATCCAATTTATGGGAAAAACGGAACGAACGGGCGCGAATGCTTTCTGGCGGAATGAAACGTCGCTTGATGATTGCTCGCGCGCTGATGCATGAGCCGAAGTTATTGATTTTAGATGAACCAACTGCAGGTGTCGATATTGAATTGCGCCGTGAAATGTGGGCCTTTTTACAAGAGTTAAATGCGCAGGGAACCACGATTATTTTGACGACCCATTACTTAGAAGAAGCTGAGATGTTGTGTCGCAACATTGGGATTATTCAGTCTGGTGAATTGATTGAAAACACCAGCATGAAGCACTTGTTAGCAAAATTACAATTTGAAACGTTTATTTTTGATTTAGCACCTTATACGCAGGCGCCAGTTATTGAAGGCTATCAAAGCGTATTTGAGGACGAGTTAACGTTAGCGGTGGAAGTGGAACGAAACCAAGGAGTCAATCACTTGTTTGAACAGCTAAGTCAACAAGGAATCAAAGTATTGTCAATGCGGAATAAGTCCAACCGTTTGGAAGAGCTCTTCTTGAAGATTACCGAGGATACGTACCAAAGGGAGGATCAACATGTTTAGTCTGTATTTTACTGCTTTAAAAAGTTTAGCTGTGAAGGAAACCAACCGTTATTTACGGATTTGGGTCCAAACACTGGTACCGCCAGTGATTACGACGTCCTTATATTTTGTGATTTTTGGGAAAATGATTGGCGGGCGAATTGGCGACATGGGCGGTTTTTCTTATATGGAATTTATCGTGCCAGGTTTAATTATGATGTCAGCCATTACAAGCTCGTACGCCAATGTTTCATCTTCCTTTTTCTCACAAAAATTCCAGAAAAATATCGAAGAAATTCTCGTGGCGCCAGTTCCAACTCATGTGATTATTTGGGGATTTGTGATTGGTGGCGTTGGTCGTAGTATTTTGGTCGGTGCGTTAGTCACCATCATTTCTCTATTTTTCGTCCCATTGCACGTTGTTTCTTGGCTGATGGTCATCATGACTTTATTGATGACAGCGATTCTCTTTTCTTTAGCTGGTTTGTTAAATGGTATTTTTGCGCAATCCTATGATGATGTATCGATTGTGCCGACCTTTGTGTTACAGCCTTTAACCTATTTGGGTGGGGTTTTCTATGCCATTTCCATGTTGCCGCCATTTTGGCAAGCTGTCTCAAAAGTTAATCCGATTGTTTACATGATTTCTGGGTTCCGCTACGGTTTCCTAGGGGTTCAAGATGTGCCAATTGGTATTTCTATGACCATTTTAATCTTATTTATTGTCGTTTTATATGGCATTTGCTGGTACCTTGTAGAAACAGGGCGTGGTTTACGTAGTTAAGCCGTAAAAAGATTAAACTGTCTGAATCACTCATTCTAGCGAGCAGATTCAGACAGTTTTCTTGTTTCTAAGTATGCCTTTTTTGATTCTTCGTGCATTTCCCTGTATAATAGCAATGTTTCGCACCAGAATATGTCGACAAGTTGTCGTTGAAAATAAAGAAAAAATCAGAAACGGAGTATATGAAGATGAGCAAGAATTTTTGGGCAACATTGCCAAAGCCCTTTTTTGTTTTAGCACCGATGGAAGACGTCACTGATGTGGTCTTTCGTCATGTCGTGAAAGAAGCTGGGGCACCAGATGTGTTTTTTACAGAGTTTACTAATTCAGATAGTTATTGTCATCCTGAAGGGAAAGACAGTGTGCGCGGGCGCCTCGTTTTTACAGAAGATGAACAGCCGATGGTGGCACATATTTGGGGAGATAAACCGGAATTTTTCCGTGAAATGAGTATCGGCGTAGCGGAGATGGGCTTTCAAGGGTTAGACATAAATATGGGCTGTCCTGTGCCTAACGTGGCTGAGCGTGGAAAAGGCAGCGGGCTAATTTTGCGCCCAGAAGTCGCGGCTGAATTGATTGACGCCGCCAAAGCAGGTGGCTTACCTGTTAGTGTCAAAACACGCATTGGGTTTACTGAAATGGCGGAAATGGAGGCGTGGATCACGCATTTATTAGAGCAAGACATTGCGAATCTATCCATTCATTTGCGAACACGAAAAGAGATGAGCAAAGTGGATGCCCATTGGGAGGTCATTCCGCAAATTATGGCTATTCGGGACCGTGTCGCACCGCAAACGACAATTACGATTAATGGGGATATTCCCGATCGTCAAAAGGGCCTAGAATTAGCAGAACAATATGGTGTAGATGGCATCATGATTGGTCGGGGGATTTTTAAAAATCCTTATGCCTTTGAAAAAGAACCCAAAACGCATACGCCACAAGAATTGCTGGGCTTGCTACGTTTACAATTGGATTTGCAAGACAAGTATGCAGAATTGGTGCCTCGCTCCATCGTTGGGCTGCATCGCTTCTTCAAAATTTATGTCAAAGGCTTTCCAGGTGCCAGTGATTTAAGAGCACAATTAATGAATACAAAATCAACGGATGAAGTGCGCCAGTTGTTAGCGACGTTTGAAGCAGAACATGGTGTGCTTGACTAAATAAAAAAAGAGAGGAGGTAGCATTTTAGCTAATGCTACCTTCTCTCTTTTGAATGCTTAATGCGCAATCATTTCTTGGGCAATTTCTTGTTTGCTTAAGTCGTTTGGATAATACGTTGGCCAGTTGTCCATTTCATTGAACAGACTTTCTTGGCTATCGCCGCCGAAGAAGATGTGGAAATGAGCGGCTTTCGTTGGTGCGATGTTGTGGTCGCTAAATTGGACGTATTTAAACCGCCCAGCATTGGCATCGTCTGTTTCAAAAAGGAAACGGACGCCACGGTTGCCTTTTGCATAGTTTAAAATTTTATAACCGGCTGCTTTATAGGTGAATTTTTGTGGTTTGCCATCGACCAGAAACTCGATGGTGGAATCAGTGATGTTGATGTGGTCGACATCGGTTTGATAGCCGGCATCATAGTAGGTTTTGTATTCGGCTGGTGTTTTATCTTTTTTCAGTTTCGCTTTGTAATCGAAGACTTGGTCTAATGTGCCATCTTTTAATAAAGGATAGACGGATTGCCAATTTCCAGCGTAATCTGGCAGTGTTCTCTCAGCCACCTCACTGTCTTTGAAATAGCCGTTAGCCACGGTTTTTTCTGTTTTTTCAGAGGTTTCTGGCTGAACCTCTTTCCCAGCTGTATCTGTTGTTTTTTTCAAAGCAGTTAAGTTTTCTTTCATTACAGAAAGATAATCTTCGCCATTGTCCATTTGTTTTTGTGTCAAACTTTCTAGCGGGTTTAGGACCTCCAATTGAACATTTGCTTCGTCAGCTAACGTTTTAGCAATTTTATCGTTGGCATTTTTTTCAAAATAAATATAGCGAATTTGGTTATCTGTGACATATTTTTTCAACTCTGCCAAGCGCCCTGCAGTGGGCTCTTGTTCAGGTGTTAAACCAGCTATTGGTACTTGTTTTAAGCCGTAATCTAAGGCAAGATAACCAAATGCAGCATGTTGGGTAACAAAACTTTTTTGCTTAGCGTCTTTCAAAGCTGTTTGAAACTCTTTGTCTAAGGCTGTTAATTTTGTTAAGTATTTTTCTGCGTTTGTTTCAAATGTTTTGGCTTTTTTAGGGTAAAGTTTGACTAATTGTTCTTTGATGTTTGTGACTTCTTGGATGGCACGATGGGGCGAAACCCAAGTATGCGGGTCTAATTCATGGTGGTGTCCGTCTTCGCCATGTTCGTGGTCATGGTCGTGTCCGTCTTCGTCACTGCCAGGAAGTAAGACCATGTTTTCGGTACCTTTAATGACGTTCGGGGCTCCTTTTTTCCAGCCTTTAGCAGCTTTTGGTACCCAAGATTCCATATTTTCATTGTGGTAAACGAAAACATCCGCATCATGGATGGTAGCCATATCTTTGGCGGATGGTTCATAATCGTGTGGTTCAGAACCAGCAGGGATTAACAATTTGACGTCTCCTTCATCGCCTACAATATTTTTAGTGAAATCGTACATAGGATAAAAAGTCGTGACAATGGATAGTTTTTCTTTGCCGTCAGCGGTTTTATCAGAGGTGTTTGTTTTGCCGCAAGCGCCGAAAAGGATTAGCGATAAGGCGGCTAACAGGGGAAGAGTAAATTTTTTCATAGGTGTGCTCCTTTAGTGAATTACGCAATTTTCTTTTGTTTATTGCGCTTATGTTCTTTAATGATTTTAAGTGCGCGTTTTCGTGTTTTGATGTTGGGACTTTTCAGTCGACGATAAGCGCTAGATAAGTCAGTTTTTTCCATTATATATAGGACCTCCATTTCGTAAAAAATAATTTACGGAGTAGCTATTTTGTTGAGGGTTTGAAAGGTTTCTTGGATTTTTTTTGTCTCTAATTCTTTGCCAATCAGAACAATTGTCGTTTCTTGAGGGGGTTGATTCGTCATTTGAAAGGCCACTTGCTGGTTGACGCCTTGCATGGCAATGGCCAAGTCATGCTCCTGTAAGGCGAGAATCCCTTTGAAACGGTATAACTTTTCCTGATGCGTATACATTAACCAATCAAGCCAACGAGTGAAAAGAGGTTCGTTGATGGCTGAGGACGCCGTTAGCGTGAGGGAGTGAAAGGTATGGTGATGATGCTCGTGGGCGTGCTCATGCGGGGAATGAGTCATTTCGTGTTCTGTAAGTGTCGCCGTAAACTTATTTAATTGAAAAAAGTCACTAGCCAAAAGAGGCTCGTTGGCTTGAAAGGATAAAATATCAGCAAAAGGATTAATGGTACGAAGGGTTTCTTGGAACGTTGGTAGCTGAGTGCTGTCTGCTGGTTCCTTGACAGAAAAAAAGAGGCGATCTGCTAAGGCCAGTTGTTTGATGGCTTCGGCTTCTTGAAGCTGCTGTTGCCAATGATGCCCATCAACGACCGTTAAGAGACTGTCTATATAGAAATGATTTTTGATGTGCGGGGTCGTTAAAATTGTTTGAATGATTGGTTGCGGATCAGCAATGCCCGTTGTTTCTAAAATGACTTGGGCAACGGTTTGTTGTTCTTCTTGGTACACTTCTAAGATTGCTGATAAAGAGGCAAGAAGATCTCCTCGTAAGCTGCAACACATGCAACCGTTATTTAATTGAATAATTCGTTCCGTGGTTTGTAATAGTAATGCGTGGTCAACGCCTGTTTGACCAAATTCATTTTCAATAATAATAATTTCTTCTTTAGGAAACGGTGACTGCGCAAGCGCATGGTTAATTAAGGTTGTTTTTCCTGCGCCTAAAAAGCCAGAAACAATGGTGATTGGAATGCCCATCAAGTTTTCCTCCTGTTATTTGACTTCAGTGAAAAGTGCGCGGCGCCGTAGTTTTGGTGAATATTTTTTCAGCTGTAATTTTTCTGGTGTATTTCGTTTGTTTTTACTTGTTAAGTAAAGGCGCTCGCCAGTTTCAGCGCAAGCTAACGTAATGGTTTGGCGCATAGTGCCGTCCTCCAATTTGATTTTTTTAATTGCGTATAAAAGATAAAGGGGGCTGCGAGGTCAGCCCAAATGCGACTGTCCTCGCTAGTTGTCTTTATCGAAATAATGAGTTACCAGCTTGCTTTTTTGACGCCAGGAATCAAGCCTTGGTGAGCCAATTCACGGAAACGAATCCGAGACATGCCAAATTTACGCATGTAGCCACGTGGGCGCCCATCTGTTTGATCGCGGAGTTTTAAGCGACTTGGATGAGCATCTTTTGGCAATTTGCTAAGACCTTCATAATCGCCAGCTTCTTTTAAGGCTTGGCGAATAGGCGCATATTTTGCAATCATTGCTTGTTGTTTTTTTGCTTTAGCAATTTTTGATTTTTTAGCCATAAGGCACTTCCTTTCTTTTTGGATTTATAAAATATAAATCGTAACGTTTACGATTTGAACGGAAGTATATTATCAGGTGTTGCGTTATTTGTCAAGTGAGAATTTCGTTTTTTTTAGGACTTGCTAAGTTGAGAAGTTAGAAATGTTTGTTTTAGCGCTGTTTTGTAGTATCTTTTAAGAAAGAGTAAAAAGGAGTGAAGATGGCAATGGTAGAACGTTTGACGATTATTCGTGGTGTGGAAAAATTTGAATTACAAACGAAAACAGCGCGCTGGGTGTTAGCAAAAGAAGAGGGATATTCGCCAGTTCAAATGCTCGTTTCGGCAATTGGCGCTTGTGGGGGATACGTGTATCAATCCGTTTTGGAAAATTCGCACATTCCCTTTGAGTTTGAAAAAATAGAAGTCACGTATTCAAGAGAAGTAGAGAGACGAGCACAACCATTAAAACAGGTGACGATTCTCTTTTATGTGACTGTTCCAGAAGCCTTTCAAGAACGGGCGACACGGTGTTTGAAGCTTGTCTCCCCAAACTGTCCAGTGATTCAATCATTGGCTGAAAGAATTACTGTCGAAGAAACAGTTGTATTTAAAAAGTAAACCATTAGAGACATTATCGTTACGAGCGCTTTTCCCTTTTTGGATGCCTCGTTTCTGAGAATGTCTTTTTTTAGAGGAGCGTAGGGAAATAGCTGTAGAAACAGGAAATTTTTAATTCATTTGTACAAAATAATACAGACAAAAAACAGATAGTGTTTTTTTCACAAATAAAAAGGTTGCTTTTTTTTCTGTTTTAGTAGATGATGTAAGTAGTTACATATCTGATATAACGCTGTTTTTCGAAACGTGTGTTATTTTTTAATTCGTAATAGTTTTTTTAAATCGTTTCACAGAATTACTTTAATTGTTATACAGTTTTTTTAGTTGTTATAGTTTGTTTGTCGGCCTTTAGGAGGTAATCATGATTGAGTTAGTGAATGTGTCGAAAGTCTATCAAGAGACACACGCGTTAAAAAATATTCACTTTTCTGTCCAACCAGGAGAAATCGTTGGGATTGTTGGGAAAAGTGGCTCTGGCAAGTCCACGTTGTTACGTTTGTTGAATTTAATGGAACAACCGAGTGAAGGGGAGATTCGTATTGATGGCAGAAATGTTCAAACCTTCTCTAAAAAAGAAGTTCGCCAGCAGCAACAACAAATGGGGATGGTGTTTCAGCATTACAATTTGTTAGAAAATTTGAAAATTTATGATAATGTTGCGTTGCCTTTGAAACTTTTAAAAGAGAAACAGCCTGAAAAAATTGAGCGTTTATTAACGTTTGTTGATATGGCCCATAAGGCAGAAGCGTATCCTGCTCAGCTTTCTGGTGGGGAAAAACAGCGTGTCTCTATTGCTCGAGCGTTGAGCCGTAATCCAAAATGGTTATTATGTGACGAGGCAACGAGTTCATTAGATGAAGAAAATACAGAAAGTGTCGTTCGACTATTACATAAGACGCATCAGGAATTCCGACCGACTATTTTCTTTGTTAGTCACGAATTAGAAACCGTGAAGCGCTTATGTAATCGTATCTTAGTGATGGAAAAAGGTCAGTTAATTGGCGAATTTCTGAATAATCCTCAGCAATATGAGGAAGAACCGCTTTCCTATTTAGAAAAAGTGGAAAGGAGTTTGCGCCCATGACTTTTTCAGAAACCTTTGCCGAATATTGGCCATCTATGCTGATTGGTTTAAAAGAAACAGGGATTATGATGTCGATTTCGATGGCTATCTGTTTGCTTGTCGGCTTGCCTTTAGGCTTAGGACTATTTTTGGCTAATCCGAAAGTCAAAGGGCATCAACCTTGGCTGTACTGGGTTTTAAATTTCATTGTAACTGTTATTCGCTCGTTTCCTTATTTATTATTTGTGATTGCGTTGATTCCAGTCACTCGTTCTGTTTTAGGAAAGGCATTTGGCCCAATTCCTTCATCTGTGCCATTGAGTATTGTTGCGATCGCGATTTTTGCTCGCTTGGTTGAACAAGTGCTGTTGGATGTTCCAGAAGAAATTTATTTTTTAGCTAATTCGTTAGGTACCTCGAAAGTCCAATACATTTGGCACTTTTTATTGGTGGAAGCACGTAGCGGATTGGTTCTTGCTTACACAACCACGACAGTGAGTATGGTTTCATATTCCACGGTGATGGGTGTTGTTGGTGGCGGCGGGATTGGCGATTTTGCAGTTCGTGTCGGGTATCAACGGTATGAATACGGTATTATGTATGTTGCCATTGTGATTATGATTGCACTGGTCTTCATTTTACAAATGCTTGGGAACTTCATTGCCCAAAAACTAGACAAAAGAAAGTAGGAGGACAAAAGAATGAAGAAGTTTTATTTAGCAACATTCGCTGTTATTGCAACAGTTATTTTAGCTGCCTGTGGGGGAAATAAACAAGCAGATCAGAAAGAAGACAAGGAGATTACCGTGGCCGTGCAATTGGAATCTTCAAAAGATATCTTGGAGATTGCCAAGAAAGAAGCTGAGAAAAAAGGGTACAAAATTAACATTATGGAAGTGAGCGACAATGTTGCCTACAACGATGCCGTGCAACATGACGAAGCGGATGCTAATTTTGCGCAACATCAACCCTTCATGGAAATGTTTAACAAAGAGAAAAAAGCTGATTTAGTGGCTGTTCAACCGATTTATTATTTTGCTGGTGGTTTCTATTCAAAAGAATATCAAGATGCGAAAGATTTACCTGAAAATGCCAAAGTGGGGATTCCTAGCGATCCAACCAATGAAGGTCGTGCTTTAGCAATTTTAAATGCAAACGGCGTGATTAAATTAAAAGAAGGTGTCGGCTTTAACGGTACGGTGGCAGATGTCGTGGAAAATCCTAAAAACATCACTTTTGAAAGCATTGATTTACTGAATTTAGCTAAAGCCTATGATGAAAAAGACATCGCTATGGTGTTCTGCTACCCAGCCTACTTAGAACCTGCTGGTTTAACAACGAAAGATGCGATCTTGTTAGAAGATGAAGAAGCAAGTAAACATTACGCATTGCAAGTTGTGACACGCAAAGGCGAAAAAGATAGCGAAAAGATCAAGGTTTTAAAAGAAGCGATGACAACAAAAGAAGTTGCTGAATACATCAAGAAAAATTCTAAAGGTGCCAATATTCCTGCGTTTTAATAAATAGAAAAAATGAAGCTTCTTTTTTGAGAAGCTTCATTTTTTTCTTTTCCTTGATTTATAGTATAGTTAATAGGAAGGAGGTGCCGGTGTGGTCGAATTATTTATTTTAATGATGGAACGGGTGGGCTTAATTATTTTACTGGCCTTTCTTTTAGTGAATGTGCCTTATTTTAAGCGTGTTTTATTAAGTCGTGAAAAAATGTCTTCAAAAGTTCAATTGATTTTGATTTTTGGTTTATTTGCTATTATTTCTAATTTTACAGGTATCGAAATCGCTAAGAATCAGATTGTTCCCAATAATTTACTAACCTATTTAAGCAGCAATGCTTCCATTGCGAATACGCGTACGTTAGTAATTGGCGTTTCTGGATTAGTGGGTGGTCCGATTGTCGGCAGTACGGTTGGTTTAATTGCTGGCTTTCATCGGGTTATTCAAGGCGGGGGGCATAGTTTCTTTTATGTGCCTGCTTCTTTAATTGTTGGCTTAATTGCCGGTTTTTTAGGGAGCCGTATGGCAAAGCAAACCGTTTTTCCGTCTGCCGGCTTTTCTGCCATTGTCGGAGCGTGCATGGAAATGATTCAGATGATTTTTATTTTCTTTTTCAGCGGTGATCTATCGGATGGGGCCACGTTGGTTCGTTTTATTGCGCTGCCGATGATTTTATTAAATAGCGTAGGAACGTTCATTTTTATGTCGATTCTAACGACGACATTGAAACAAGAAGAGCAGGCCAAAGCGGTTCAGACGCACGATGTTTTGGAATTAGCAGCGGAAACACTGCCATATTTTCGAGAAGGCCTCAATAAAAATTCCAGCAAAAAAGTTGCGGAGATTATTAAGCATTATACAAAAGTCAGTGCGATTAGCATGACAAACAGTCATCAAATTTTAGCTCATGTTGGCGCAGGAAGCGATCATCATATTCCAGAGCTAGAAGTCATTACAGAGCTTTCTCGGGAAGTGTTACGGACGGGCCGAATGACCATCGCACATGCCAAAGAAGAAGTCGGTTGTTCAGACCCTAATTGTCCGTTGCAAGCGGCGATTGTGATTCCGTTATTTTCCCATCAGCAAATTGTTGGCACCTTAAAAATGTACTTTACGGATCCAGCGCAGTTAACGCATGTCGAGGAGCAGTTAGCAGAAGGTCTTGGGACAATTTTTTCTTCACAAATTGAATTAGGGGAAGCGGAAGTACAATCAAAATTACTTAAAGAAGCTGAAATTAAATCCTTGCAAGCGCAAGTGAACCCGCATTTCTTCTTTAATGCCATCAATACTATTTCCGCATTAATGCGGAAAGACAGTGAAAAAGCGCGGAAACTATTGCTCCAATTAAGTAAATACTTTCGAGGCAACTTGCAAGGAGCCGTGCAAACTACGATCCCAGTTTCACAAGAACTAGAACAAGTAAAAGCCTATTTGTCATTAGAACAAGCACGGTTTCCGAATCGTTATCAAGTAACATTTGACGTGGAAGAAGCGGTTGCTTCAGAAAAAGTACCGCCGTATGCGATTCAGGTGTTAGTGGAAAATACCATCAAGCATGCATTTGGCAGCCGGAAGGAGAACAATCAAGTTCGGGTAGTGGTCAAAGCAAAACAACATAAATTACATGTGGATGTGTATGACAATGGGCAAGGGATTCCTGAAGAACGCCGCTTGCT
Source organism: Enterococcus sp. DIV2467a (assembly GCF_050532945.1). Taxonomy (NCBI): domain Bacteria; kingdom Bacillati; phylum Bacillota; class Bacilli; order Lactobacillales; family Enterococcaceae; genus Enterococcus; species Enterococcus sp. DIV2467a. The sequence goes on from NZ_CP172896.1 coordinate 305,599, forward strand.
ATTAGGAAAGACAACAGTGACTTCGGAAAAAGGCACCGGCACGGCACTGGAAAACTTGTCCCGCAGAATGGCGAACCTTTATGGATCAGAAGGTTGTTTTTTAATTGAAAATTTAGAGACAGGCGGGAGCCATGTTCATTTAGAAATCCCGATGGAACAGGAGGAATTAGATGCACGTATTAATCGTTGATGATGAGCCCTTAGCACGAGAAGAATTGAGCTATCTTGTTTCCCAACATCCGCAAGTGACGAGCGTTGCAGAAGCGGATTCTGTGGCGGAGGCAATGGAAGAGATGATGGATCAAAAGCCAGATTTGTTATTTTTAGATATTCATTTGACCGATGAAAGCGGGTTTGATTTAGCGAAAAAATTAACCCATCTTAAAAAAGCGCCCTACTTGGTCTTTGCAACCGCCTATGATCAATATGCGTTAAAGGCCTTTCAAGTGAATGCAAAAGATTATATTTTGAAACCTTTTGAAGAAGAAAAAATAACACAAGTCATTGAAAAAGCATCGAAAGAAATGGGGCAAGCTGTCCCAGAAAACACTGCCGAAAAAGGACCAAAATCTGAAGCAATACCTATTCAAGGGGAAGACCGCATTTATCTTGTGGCGCCAGAAGATATTTACCTCGTTTCTGTCGAAGAACGGCAACTGAGCATTTTTGTGGATCAACAGGTCTATAAGATGACAGGGACCCTCAACAGTATCGAACAAAAATTACCTGCCACGCTCTTTATTAAAACGCATCGAAGTTTCATCTTGAATCGAACAAAAATTCAAGAAATTCAGCCGTGGTTTAATAACACGTTGCAAGTAATTTTAACCAACGGCTCAAAAGTACCTGTTAGCCGTTCATACGTCAAAGAATTTAAAGAAAAACTTGGCTTAAGTTAAAAAATCACCACTTGAAATGTCGAATGCATTTCAAGTGGTGATTTTTGCATTTGGTGAAGAAATTCTGGCATTTCATGAAAAAAAGCCCTTAAAAAAACGTTTTCTTTATATACTTAACCCATAGAAAACAGACAAAAGGGAGCGAAGAAGAATGGAAAAGAAAGTATATTCATTTTTACAACAAGCAGCAGTTTTTGCCATTATTATGTTAATCGCCAACGGCTTGGCGTTCATTTCCCCAATACCAATGCCTGCTTCAGTAATTGGCATGGTGTTATTGTTCATTGGTTTATGTACAAAAGTTGTTAAATTGGAGCAAGTGGAAGGACTAGGTAATAGCTTATCAACGGTTATTACATTTTTATTTGTTCCTTCAGGGATTTCCTTAGTTAATTCTTTAGGGATTATGCAACAATTTGGCGTTCAAATTGTTTTTGTTATTTTAGTAGCGACACTAGCGTTACTAGCAACGACTGGTTGGACGGGCGCCTTTTTATTGCATATGAAAGATGCTCGAAAAGAAAAAGAACCCGCAGCAACGAAGAAAGCGAAAGGAGAGGTTCGCGCATGAATCCGTATGTTGGCATTATTATTTCATTAGCTGTATTTGGCATAGGTACTTGGTTGTTTAAAAAAAGTAAAGGTTTCTTCTTATTTACGCCATTATTCGTTGCGATGATTTTAGGCGTTGTCGTTTTAAAAGTAACAGGAATTAGTTACGAGCAATACAATGAAGGTGGCAAATATATCAGCTTCTTTCTAGAGCCTGCGACAGTAGCGTTTGCGATTCCTTTATATAAAAAGAGAGACGTATTGAAAAAATATTGGTTAGAAATTTTAACGGCGTTAACAATTGGTTCTTTTGGTTCGCTAGTGGCTGTTTATTTTGCAGGAAAAGTGATTGGCATGGATAATCATTTAGTGGCCTCAATCTTACCACAAGCAGCTACAACAGCGATTGCCGTACCTATTTCTCAAACTGTTGGCGGCATTGCTTCCATTACGGCGTTTACTGTAATCTTCAATGGTGTACTAACCTATGCCTTGGGCCGAATTGCATTGAAATGGTTTAAAATTAACAATCCAATCGCCAAAGGTTTAGCTTTAGGTGCGGCCGGACATGCCCTAGGTGTGGCAGTTGGCATGGAAATGGGCGAAACAGAGGCTGCTATGGCTAGTATTTCTGTCGTAGTGGTTGGCGTAGTTACTGTTTTAGTAGTTCCTTTCTTTGCAACGGTCATTGGTCTATAAAAAAGTGGGCTTCCTCACTCTTTTATGAGTAGCTAATTTCTATCAGCTAGCAGTCTCTGCTTATTCTGTGAATGCTAGTTATCACTAATCCGCAGGCTCGGAGTTAAAATGAGCATAAAGAAGCCAACCTTATCCATAGTAAGGTTGGCTTTTGTGTTGTTCACACGATTTTTTGAGTATAGATAGGGCGCATGGAAGGATTGACCAGTCTTTTTATAGAATGGTTGCTCCTAAAGTTTGTTTAAAGTGGCGTAACGCCCATTCGTGTCCTTGTTCATCAAAACTAGCAACGGCGCGTTCAGGAATCATTAATTGATAGCCTAAATTATAGGCATCGACAGCCGTATGCAACACGCAAATATCTGTACAAACACCAGTTAAACAAAGCTCTGTAATTCCTCGTTCTCGTAATCGAATGTCCAAATCTGTACCACTAAAAGCAGAATAGTGTCGTTTGTTCATCCAATAAACGCTTGCCTCATTTTTGTGAGCTTGATAAAAATCAGCTAGCGAGCCAAACAGATTACGCCCGTCAGTTCCTAAGACATTGTGGGGCGGGAAAAGTTTATTTTCAGGATGATAGCGATCTAGGGGGTCATGCCCATCAATGGCAAAAACCACAAAATCGCCATTGTCAAAATAGTGCTTTGTTTGTTGAACAAGGGCCGTTTCAATAGCTTGTCCAGCGGCACCAGTGGTTAGTTTTCCGTCTGTGGCGACAAAATCATTCGTATAATCAATGGAAATCAGAGCTTTCATTTGGCAACCTCCTAAAGGTTAAAGTCATTTTGTTCATTTTACAGCTTTTAAGAAAGCATTTCAAATGATAAAAGTACATCAAATTCTAAAAAAGCTGTTTCAAAATAAACGCTTTGGCTAAAAAACATGCTATAATTTTGCTACAAATTAAAGCAGGTGAATAGAGTGAAAAGAAAAATCGTACGTTTTATCCTTTGGTTGTTAGGAATCCTTGTGGTTATTTGCTTAGGCGTGTTTCTCGCCTTTCAATTATCTCCTAAGCCAGGCGCTTGGGTCATCAACCAGTTATTCGCAGGTGAAGTTGAAATAAAAGATTCAGATTCCTATGATAAAGCATTGCCCAATGTCCAATTGCAAGAAAATCAAACATACCCTTCTTCAAGAAAAAAGAATACCTTTGATTTGTATTATCCCCAAACGTCAAAACAAGCGGTACCAGTCGTTTTATGGGTCCATGGTGGTGGCTATGTGGGAGGAGATAAGTCTGGGATGAAAGAGTTTGCGACACGTTTAGTGGCTGATTCCTCAGTTGCCTTTATTTCAATGAATTATGAATTAGCACCAGACGCACCTTATCCAAGCCAGCTCCAGCAGGTCGATGAACTTGTTCAATTTTTATTAGAAAAGAAACAAGCATATCCCATGTTAGATTTATCTAAGCTTTTTATTGGCGGGGACAGTGCGGGTGCACAGATTGCTCTACAATATGCAACAGTTCAAACCAATGCCAACTATGCCAAAGAACTAGGGATGACTGCAGCGTTGCCGGCTAGCCATTTAAAAGGCACACTCTCGTATTGTGGTCCAGTGGATTTGAAACAAATGGCCAACCAACAAAGTGATAATCGTTTTATGAAATTTTTCGTTAAAACAGTGGCTTGGTCTTTGCTCGGCACTAAAGACTGGCAGACGAGTGCAGAACTGCAAGAAGTGAGTTTAGTGGATAAAGTCACCAAAGAATTTCCCCCGACGTATCTAACAGATGGCAATAGTTTTTCATTCCAAGAGCAAGGACTAGCCTTGGTTCAGCGGTTAAAAACTTTAAATGTTCCAGTTTCAGCTCTCTTTTTCAAAGATAAGAAAGCAACGATCACCCATGAATATCAATTCGACTATCAAACAAAAGAAGCTAAACAATGTTACCAAGAAACAGTCCAGTTTGTGAATACGTATAAATAAACAGAGGCCTTAGAAATATTTCTAAGGCCTCTGTTTATTTATTTTTGTCATTTTTTTAGCTGGGAAATATGTATAAATTAAACAAAAATGTTTATTTAATGATGTTTACATGAGAAAAAATCCGTGCTATACTACGAACTCGTTTGTTAATTTTAATGTTAAAAACAACGTTTTTGTTATTTTTGTGAACAAATTAACATTTTTATCTTACAAAAACAGCAAAAAATTCGTTTAGTTAACAAAAAGAAAATTAAAAAATAAATTTTTTTTTTGAAATTAAGAAAATATCTTTAAAAAAATCAGAAGAAAACTTCGTATACTTGAGCCATAGGTTGGTTGTGGAAAGTTTACTTCGAGGGAGGAGTGATGAAGTTAATGAAAAAGAAAATCGCTGTTTTATTGGCAACTTGTTTACTTGTACAACCATTTTTATCTGTTTCAGCGTGGGCGATTGAAGGGGAGCAACAAACAGAACGTACGCAGACACAGCCAAAAACAGCAGAAACCAGTACAAGTGAAGCAACAAAAGAAAGCAGCGCACATTCTATAGAACAGTCATCAATGACGGAATCTAGTGCTATCACAGAAAAAGTAACCACCTCTTCCACAGAAACAAAACCAAGCGAAGAGCAGAAGCAAATCACGTTGACCTTTGAAACAACGGATCAAGCTTTGTTTCAAAATGATGCCAAAAGTTATCAAGTGGTAAAAGAAAAAAATCAGCCACTTCGGACAGAAGAATTACCAAAATGGGCGAATAGTGAGGAAAATGCGACTTTCGTTGGCTGGTCTTACCAAGGAAAAACATATACAAATGAAGAACTTCTTCAATTAGAGTTTTCAGAAGATACACAACTTACGGCTGTCTTTAAACAGAAACTGACACGCATGGCCAGAGCTGTTTCAGTTGATCAGTCCATTGCGGACACAATTGCCCCTGCGGATAAAACAAAAGTGATTGTTGTGCCAAGTCCTGCAGGAGATGGAGCAGCGTACAAAGAATATGCATCGACAGAGGCTGGCTTGAAAGAAGCCTTGTTTGATTTGTATCAACAGGGGAACAATGGCGATTTCACTCTTTATATAGGAAACAATATTACGACGAGTGCGGCGACCACCGCTAAAGTGATTCCTGACACCGTTACGGCAAGTAATATGACCTTTTACGCCTTGCAAGGCAAGGTCAATCATTTAGTGATTACTGGAAACAGCGCGGATCCGATTAGTATGGATCAAACGGCGCCAACGGGTTCTAAGACGTTAGGATTTAATCAAAATATCTATTTTGGCTCAAACATCACTTTGAGAAATCTAAACTATACAGGTACGAATATGTATTTAAATGGTTACAGTTTGAACTTGAATGGCGGTTCTAGTGGAAACGGTCTGACCGTATACGGTGGAACGGATACAGGAGATGTTTCAGGAAACCCAACTTTAACAGTAAATAGTACAGGTACAGGGACATGGAATTTCTATGGCGGAAACCAAAATGGTGGTAATTTAGCTGGAAATCCTACGATTGTTATTAACAATACACGGAGCGGACTAAATACATTAAGTGGGGGCGCCAATATTGGGACAGTGACTGGGAATACTTCATTGATTGTCAATGATTCTGGTGGCAGAATTGCTTCAATTTATGGGGGCGGTTATGGGACCAACGCAACCAACACAGCGAATGTTACTGGTAACGTCTCAACAAAGGTTGCGATTACGAATGCTGCTACAGGTTTCCAATTAAGTACGTATTATGGCGGTGTTCAATACGGAAATATTGGTGGAAAAGTAACAAACGATATTTCTGGATATGGCCGTTGGTATACAGCGGGTCAACGTTTTATTGGTGGCTCTTCCCGTGGCGATATAGGAACGAATCGTACGACTGATGGAATTACTACAAATTTAAATACACAGTTGTATAGTGCGGGTCGTGCAGATTTTGAAGGAGGCAACCAATATTCTGGAACGATCATCGGAGATATTACGAATGTGGTAACAGCAGGAACGAATTCCGCTGGTGGTATTAATGATTTTAACGGCGGTGCTGGTAACAATGTTTCGAAATTTAACAAGAGTCAAATTGGGGCCTCAAATGAAGCAACGTATGATGCTTATACACCACAACAAAGAGCAGAATTAGCCAAATCAGCAGCAGCTTTTAAAGTTTTTGGAAATATTTCTTCTAAATTAGTCAGCGGTTCGTTTAATAATGGTGCAATTTACTCAACTGCAGCTGGCCGCGGTGGCTATATTGAAGGAAATACAACAATTGAAGTGGGAACAGCGAATGGTGATGGGTCCTTAGGTGGCGATGGTATGGCTTATTCAGGTGCAAAACCGACAAGCTTAGATTATTCAACGACCAATAAAAGTCGTGGTAATAATTCAGGTTGGGATATTGTTGGTGGCGGCGGCTATCCTGCTAGTAATGATACTTGGGATATCTATATAAAAGGAGATACTAAGACTGTTTTAAATAATACCATTGCTCGCTGGACATATGGTGGCTCTTTTTCAGGTGTCGTTGAAGGCAATACTTCTAACACATTGAATGGCGGGATTGCTGACACATTAGAAGGAACAGGCTATCAAGCAGCTCGAGTTTATGGAAACGGTCAAACAATCGTTAATAATGGTCAAGTCGATTGGTTTCTTTCAGGCGGTGGCTGGAATGATGCCAAAAATGTTGGGAATGTCGGTGTAACGGTTTATGAAGGAGTAATTAATGCTTCGATGGGCGCTTCTTATGGAGCAAGCGGTGGCCATACAATTACTGGTAATTCAGACAATCGCATCTACGGAGGAAATTTCTCAGGAACTCCTCGGACAGGCGCGAACGGTTTTTCAGGTGGGATTACCAATGCGGGCTCACTTCTTGGAAATGCCAAACTCTTAATTGATTTAAGAAATTACAACGGAGAGTTTAAGTTGCCTGGTAATACCTACATTACTGGTGGTCGGCCCTATGGTCAAAATACGACACTAGGAACGGATGAATCAAACACAATTACTTTAAATATTTTCACTAAAACAGGTGTGGAATCTCTAAATGGGGCCAGCATTTACGGTGATGGTGGAACCAATGCTGCGTATACCAAGAACGGCAAGATTACAATGAATATTCAAGCAGCGGGTTCTAGTATTGGAAATTTATATGCGACACAGTATTCCAATATCAGTGGCGGAAAAATCTTACGTGATGTTACCGCAAATGTTCAAGGTGCAGTTAGTATTAACGGTTTATCCGGTGGTTCATCAACAGATAATTTCACTAATGCAATTGTGAATGCTAGTTCAAATAAAGTGGCCTTTAACTTTGGGACTAACGTTGACGGCACCAATAACTATCAAACAGAACCACTAAATGCGACAGGCTTAGGCGTTGTCAACTTTACGGAATTAAATGTCACCAATGGCATTAAATTAATGGCTAATGGTGGGAACATCAAAAATGGCGTTTCTGCTACTGCCGCGAACCACAGTACGACTTACAATGAATTCGGATCAATTCATCTATCTAAAAACGCTGGAATTGGGATCACCAACACAGCCAATTTAATCTCAGCTAGCAAACTAACGGTTCAGGATCATGCAACATTAGAAACAATTCCTGGTACAGGTAAAGTAAACATTGCGGATTTTGAAGCTGTCGATCCAACAAAAGATGAACTTTTATGGATTAAACCAACGACAGATACAACTGCTTTGGTGGATAGCACAGGGACTTGGTTTGGAAATGTCAAAGCCTATCAGGTCTTGACGATTAATCCAACGGTCAATAATGCTACAAAACTTACGCCAACAACGTTTCATGGGATTGAAAAAGCGACTGGAAAAACATTTATTGGCGATAACGATGTGACCAAGGGCGCCAATGGCTATGGAATAGCAATTCCTGGCTCTATCATCGATTATGAAGTGGAAACGCCTGGAATTGTGGCAGGTGCAGGTACTATTTCTCATGATGTAAAAGAGGTCAAAGCCGGCAATGCGCCATTAACCTTACAAGCGTGGGGCACCGAAGTAGCTGGACAAAAAGTTCAAAAAGGACGTTTGATGATTCCGACCTCAAGTGCTTTAACACCAACCCTAAGCTTCCTTCCTGACGAAGTAACAGGTTCTTGGTTGCACCAAGGAACGGTTAAGTCTAGTGAAGTTGGGAGCGCGATAGAGCAAATTCCAGAGCAAAAAGATACCACCCCGCTTTCATGGAAAGCGACGAATATGAACTACAGTTATCAGGTGAAAGTTCAATTTTCAAATAAAGTGGAACTTTCGGGGCAATCGGTGATTGTCACAGAAGATGAGGCAGCGCAACTAACGACTGTCGATAAAGTAATAGAAATGCTCGGTGCAAAAGGTCGGCCGTTTTTCAAAACCTCATTAAAAGAGACGGATTTACCACAAATTCAAGCGCCGTTAGCAGAAAAAACTGTATCGCGGACACATGATATTCAATTAGAAGCAGGGACGTCAGGAGATAATTTGCAAAACAAAACGGTTCATTTAGTTGTTGTGAAAAATGAAAGTGTCCTTGCCAAAGATCGTTCGTTTGCCTTGTATGCGACAAGTGCGCATTTGAAGTTAAAAGAAGCAAATGGCTTAACGAATTCAGACGAGTTGGCACAATGGACACAAGCAACGGTGATTTTCGCAGATGGTCGGGCCAATCAAACACCAAGTCTTGATGCCGCAACCTTCCAAGCCATTCAGCAAGCGAAACCAGAAGAATTAGCCAAAACGGTGCCAGCCAATTATCAATTTACAGAAGCTGGTGAAACGTTAAATAAAAAAGTCAATGTGTCTATTTCAGGTGAATTAACGTTAGAAAAAGTACCTAAAACAATTGATTTTGGCAAACAAAAAATTTCTGCCAAGCCAGAAGTTTACTGGCCAACTCTTTCAGATGATTTAGTCGTTCAAGACACACGCGGGACAGAAAGTACGCCTTGGAAACTGAATGTTCAGGTAACGAATCCCTTAACGAACGGCACAGATCAATTGGAAGATTTGTCATTGGTTACAGACAAAGGAGAATTTTTACTCAATAAAGGAGATACGGTTGTTACAGAAAATGAAGGCTCCGGTTCAGGTAGTTATACAATTAACCAAGGTTGGGGTGCGGCAAACCAACGGGGGCTTAAACTATCTGTGCCAGTCGAGAAACAAAAAGTTGGCGAATTCAAAGGGACATTGTCATGGTCATTAGTCATGGCACCATAACAAGGAGGAGAGAAGTGAGATGAAAAAATACCTTTTGCTTAGTTGTTTTTTAGGTCTTTTCAGCTTCTGTCATTCAGACACTGCGTTTGGGGAAGCAGCTTATGAAAATAGTGGTGTTGTCTCCTTTTATGGAACGTATGAATATCCCACAGAAGAGTCGACAACAGCGACTAGTAATTCTTCCACAACGACCGAACCCACCAAGCCAGCTGACGGAGGCGCTTCATCCGTCCTTTCTTCTGGCGTATATGGGTCGCGACAAGGAAGATTACCAGCGACAGGTACCACCAATCAAGCACCATTTATTTATTTGGGAATCAGCCTTATCACTATAGGCATATTATTTATTAAAAGGAGAAGAGAAGATGAAAAAAACAGTATTAGCAGTAGTAGGGATTGTAGGATTTAGCGGTGTCCTAGCGACACAACAAGCATTTGCGGAAGACATTAACGTGAACTATACAAGTAATGGCGCCATTACATTTGAACCAGATACAGATCCAACGAAGCCAGTTAACCCAACCAATCCAGATGAAAAAGTTGAACCAGAAGATCCAACTGACCCAACTGGACCAAAACCAGGGACTGCAGGCCCCTTATCAATTGACTATGCTTCAAGCTTTCAATTTGGCGCCCAAAAAATCACTTCCGATACGAAAGATTATTACGCACAAATTCAAACATTTAAAGATGGAACAACAGGTCCCAACTATGTTCAGGTAACGGATAAACGTGGGACACAAGAAGGCTGGACGTTAAGCGCTGTACAAAATGCGCAATTCAAAACAGCCCAAAATGAAGAATTAGTGGGGGCCGCTTTATCGATTGCCAATGCAGGTGTGACATCGATTGTTGATGCCGCATACGCGCCAACACCAACAGCAGCACATACCTTTGTTCCTGGAACAGAAGTAGAATTAGTCAAAGCAGAAGATGGCAAAGGAATGGGGACTTGGGTCTATCGTTTTGGGAAAGATGCGACAGAAGGTGCTACTGCCGTGAAATTAAATGTCCCAGGTAAAGCGATTAAATTAGCAAAAGAATATCGTACGACCTTAACATGGACATTGAAATCTGTACCAACGAATGTTGGAGGCTAAGTAAATGAAAAAAACAGTCGTCTACTCCTTGTTATTCGGAACAATGTTGCTTGGCGCCACTGTTCCTGCTGAAGCGGCGACGGTCGTTTTTGATAGCGAACAGTCGATTGTTTTTACCCCAAGCACAGATGGGACGGATCCAGTGAATCCAGAAAATCCCGATCCAGAAAAACCAGTTCGACCAGTCGATCCAACGAATCCTGATGGACCTAATCCAGGCACCCCTGGGCCACTTTCTATCGATTATGCCTCAAGTTTGGATTTTGGGAGTAATGAGATATCGAATAAGGATCAAACGTATTTTGCCAGAGCGCAAACCTATAAAAATCCAGATGGTTCAGCAAGTGAATTGGCAACTGCTAATTATGTACAAGTAAGTGATTTACGGGGAACCAATGCTGGCTGGGTTTTAAAAGTGAAACAAAATGGTCAATTTCGTAATGCAGAAACATTACACAAAGAATTAACAGGCGCCACCGTCGCCTTTACTGAGCCCAGTGTTCGCTCAAATGCGACGGACGTATTGCCGCCAACTGCTACCGCAAACATTCAATTAGATGCTGCGGGCGCAGAAACTGTTGTCATGCAAGCCCCAGAAAAGACCGGCGCCGGAACGTGGATCACGCTGTGGGGGCAAGCAGAAAAAGTGACTGAAAAAAATCAACAAGGACAGCAAGTAAATGCCACAATCACACGGGCAATCTCACTAACTGTTCCCGGGAAAACCCCTAAGGATGCAGTACAATATAAAACAACTTTGACTTGGCTACTTTCAGATGTACCAGTAAATAATGGAGGGAAATAAATGAAAAAGACAAAAGTAATGACATTGATGGCAACCACAACTTTAGGCGCACTAGCACTTGTACCAATGAGTGCATTAGCAGTCGACGGTGGTGAATACCAAACAAACGGAGCGATTCAATTTGCACCAAATACGAACCCAACGAATCCAGTTGATCCGACGAATCCAGATCCGGATAAACCAATTACGCCAGTTGATCCAACTGATCCGACAGGGCCTAAGCCAGGGACAGCAGGTCCGTTATCCATTGACTATGCATCTAGCTTATCTTTTGGGGAACAAACGATTACCTCAAAAAATATGACCTACTATGCAGAAACACAAAAATACAAAGATAATGCTGGTGCCGACCAAGAAGGCCCGAACTTTGTTCAAGTCTCAGATAATCGTGGGACTGAAACAGGTTGGACGTTAAAAGTAAAACAAAATGGTCAATTCAAAACTGAATCCAACCAAGAACTAACAGCGGCCAAAGTAACTTTAAGCAACGGACGCGTGGTTTCAGCTTCACAATCTGCAAAACCAACGACAGCGCCAGCTACGATTGAATTAAACCCAACTGGGGCTGAATCAGTGGTCATGGCTGCTGGCGATAAAGAAGGTGCGGGTACGTACTTAATGAGCTGGGGCGATAGTGTAGATACCGCTAAAACAAGTATTTCCTTAGAAGTACCTGGTTCAACCACAAAATATGCGAAAAAATACACGACAACTTTTACTTGGACTTTGACAGATACACCTGCTAACACAGGAAACTAAGAACGACAGCATACACGCAAGATCGGGATATAAGTCAAAAATTTTTGGCTTATCTTTCGGTCTTTTGGTGCTTATAATACAACAAAGAATGACAGACATAGGAGAATGAATATGAACAGATGGAAAGTATATGCAACGGTAATCGCTTGTATGTTATTTGGCTGGATTGGCGTGGAGGCGCACGCTTCTGAATTTAATTTTGCGGTCACACCAACAATTCCCGAAAATCAAGTGGACAAATCAAAAACCTACTTTGACTTAAAAATGGCGCCTGGTGCCAAACAAACCGTAGAAATTCAGTTACGTAATGATACAGATGAAGACATTACCATTGAAAATACAGTGAACTCAGCGACAACGAATTTAAATGGCGTAGTAGAATATGGCCAAAACGGGATCAAACCTGACAAAACTTTACGCTTTAACTTAAAAGATTATGTGGAAGCACCGAAAGAAATCATCTTGCCGAAGCATTCCCAAAAGACCTTACCTTTAACCATCACGATGCCTAAAGATTCTTTTGATGGCGTGATGGCTGGCGGCATAACACTCAAAGAGAAAAAGAAAGAAACCACGACTTCTGCGGATCAATCAAAAGGGTTAGCTATTAATAATGAATACTCCTATGTTGTGGCTATTATTCTTCAGCAAAATGAGACAAAGGTTCAACCAGATTTAAAATTACTGGGGGTTAAACCAGGCCAAGTCAACGCGCGAAACGTCATCAATGTTTCTTTACAAAACCCACAAGCGGCCTACTTAAACCAATTACATTTAATCAACACTGTTTCAAAAGGAGGCGAAACGCTTTACCAATCCGATACTGAGGATATGCAAGTGGCGCCAAACTCTAACTTTAGTTACCCAATTTCTTTAAAAGGGGAACGATTAACGCCAGGAAAATATGTCTTGAAATCAACGGCCTATGGTGTAAAAGATGAAAAGGGTACCTATCAAGTCAAAGGTGCCAATGGTGAAGAACGGTACCTGTACAAATGGGAATTTACAAAAGAATTTACTATTTCTGGGGACGTCGCTAAAGAATTAAATGAAAAAGACGTAACTATTAAAGGAACCAATTGGTGGTTGTATCTACTGATTGCATTAATCATTCTAGCGCTGCTCTTATTGATTTTCTTCTTGTATCGTAAAAAGAAAAAAGAGGAAGAACAACAATCTGAGCAATAAAAAGGGCTATCTATTGACAAAAAGGGTTTTCCTTGTAAAAGTAAAGGTACTTTTACAAGGAATTGCTTCCCATAAAGTAGAGGTAGAGAGAGTGAGAAGCCATGAGAAAAAAGTATCTTTTTTTATTTAGTTCTTTGCTAATTTTTACGGCTGTCGAAATAGAACCAATTCAAACATTGGCGACACCTATTTATAATCCCTTAGAACCAACGGAAGAAATTCAACCAAAACCAGAATCAATCACCCCTCAGGAAAAGTCAGAACCGGAACAACCTGCGCCAACCCCTCAGGAAGATCAAAAAACTACGGTTCCTTCTGAAGAAAAAAAGCCTTCACCCAAGAAAAAAGACAAACCTGTGGAGAAACCGGCAATGTCAAAAGAAAAAAAGAAACAAACAAAAGAAACAGCGGCTCATCCCCTACAAGTGAATAAAGATTTTGTCTTTCCTAACGGACTTGGTGCAGGCGGCGATGAAGAATCTGAAAGCTATTTAGCAGCGGTTGGGTACTTTCTTTCAGGAAATGGATTGTATGGGAAAAAAATGGATGTGAGAGAAGTCTATGATATTGATGATGTTTTTAAATAAAGTGGATAAAAGAAAAATCGCCTTATTTCAGTTACTGGAAAATGCACCGATGTTAACAGAGTCAAAAGAAACCGTAATGCAGGAGTTAGAATTATCTGAATTTATCGTGAACAAAACGGTCGCTGAATTAAATGCCGATTTTATTGAATTTGGTTTATCAGAGGATTTTCAAATTGTGAGCGATGGTATTTTCTTAACTCTTAATGAATCAGGAACGGAAACTTCCGATACTTTGATTGATTGCTATATTAAAGAGTCGTTACGTTTTGCTATGTTTCAAGATTTCTTTTTTCAGCGTTTTGATTCTGTGAATGAGTTTGCGTTAGAACACTTTGTTAGTCACACATTGGCTTATAAGGAGTTCAAGGAATTAAAGAAAATGCTGGAAAATTATCAAATTACAATTAATAAAGAATTTCACTTGGTGGGAAATGAAACCAATTTACGCGAAGTAACAACACTGGTTTTTTTACAATTATACCAACGTGATTTTTCATTGTACGGTAAAAAAGTTTTAGAGCAGATTCGGAACTTTGAGCTATTTTTTTCTGAGAAGGTTCATCTTAATCAGCGTGCGGGCTATGCACAAGCTAAATGTTTTCATTTTTTGGCGGTTTCTTTAGTACGAACGCAGCAACAGTTTTATGTAGAGAAAAAAGTAGATTCGCAAGTGTTAAAACAATTAGCCGGTGACAATCAGCAGAATGTTTTCAATTGGTTAGAGAGTCTTCAAATCCCAGAACCACAACGAACAAACGAAGGCAATTATTTACTCTTATTTTTAATTGCTGAAGAGTGGCTTCAAGTAGCTTCAGCAGCACTTTGCCAAAGATTTGCAGAAATTCAACAATTGAATCGTGACTTGTTAAGCTATTTAAAAATACAATTTCAGCTTTCCGAGGAAGTCCTGCAAGGTTTTGAACAAAAAGTAACAATCGTACATTTTAAATTGTTCCATTTTCCAATAGAAGCAAACTATAGTTATCGCAAAATGGATATAACCTACTTTGCAGAAACGTATACAGAGTATTTTTCTGCTAGTCGACAATTTATTCAAGAACAAAAAACGAATCCCGCTGTTTGGGATGCCAGACGGTTTTTATTTTATCGGTATCTGTTGTTAATGGTGGATGCGTTACCATTGAAAAAAGTTTTGGCTCCGATTACATTGTGTGTCGACTTTTCCTTTGGTGAAGCCTATAATCGTATGATACAAAAAAATATTGAAAAAATTACGGAATGGAATATCATTTTCAAAGCACATGTAGATGAAAGTGTACAATTAATTTTATCGGATATTCATTTTGTCGATTGGCCTGAGATTACCCAAATTATTTGGCTAGCGCCACCACGTCCTGTTGATTGGTCGCATTTTATTAAAACGCTGAGTGCACTAAGACCGCACTCGGGAGAAGAGAAAAAGAAATCATCGTAGACTAGACGGTGATTTCTTTTTCTTTTAGAATATAAAAATTAAAAATAATAAAAAAGTTGAAACTTTTTATGCTTGTGATTCGTCTATATAAGTGTACAGGAAAGGAGGTTCCAGAAATCGATGGTTTTCGATGGTTGGAAAAGAAAAAAACAAATTCGCGCGTTAGAAACGCTTGTGGATACCAAATATGAAAAAATGTATCGCATTGCCTTTAACTATACACATTCGAAAGAAGATGCCTTGGATGTGATTCAAGAAAGCTTTGAAAAGGCACTGAAGGCCATCCAAAAAGGACCAGATATTAATGATTTTGAAGCGTGGTTCTTTCGAATTCTGCTTTCTGTAGCGACAGATTATTGGCGTAAAAAGAAACGAGAAGCTGTTCATATTGAAAAAGATGAACAGGTGTTAGCCCTTTTAAATAATCCCCAACGCAGTTTTTTAGAAATTGAAGAAATTATTAATCAATTAGATAGTCCCAATCGTGAAATTATTCTATTAAAATTTTTTGAAGGATTTACGCTAAAAGAAATTGCCTTGATCCTGGATATTAACGAAAATACGATTAAAACGAAGATGTACCGCAGTTTGAATGAACTCCGAAGTCTATTGAATTAGTAAAAGAAAGGAAGCGAAAAAATAATGGAAGATTTTGTAAAAAGTGTTGTTAAAAACTTTTCAAAAGAATACCGCCAACAACCGTTGCCAACGGATCTACAAGCGGAAGTCAAAGCGCGTTTTCATAAAGAGAAAAAGCGGTACACCTGGCTTCGTTTTAGAAACCGCTCACTGCAAAGTAGTGTAGTGGTAGCTTGTGGCTTTGTCTTATCAGTCAATTTGTTTCCAGGTTTTAGTGAAGCAGCCCGCAACATTCCTGTGTTAGATAAAATTGTTCAATTAGTCACCATCAAAACGTTGACAGCGAAAAAACAGGAAAGTGAAGTAAACATCGATGTCCCTAAAATCCAAACATCCCAAGAATCTTCAGTAGCCGACACGCTCAACAAAAAATACTTGAAAGAAGCCCAAACAGAATTTCAACAAGTCAAAGGGCAATTGTTTGATGGTTCTCGTGTTTCAGTCACTGGAGATTATGAAAAAGTCGTGGACGACCGTCGCTTCCTAGTGGTCAAACGAACCTTCACAGAAATTAAAGGCAGCTCTGCGACGACAACAAAATATGACACCATCGACAAACGAGCCAATGTTGTCGTTTCACTCCCCTTAATTTTTAAAAATGATTTTTACATTGATGTCATTAGTAGTGAAATTAAACAACAAATAGCAGACCAAATGAAGAACGATAGCAATAAAATATACTGGTCCGAAAAAGAGGATGCCCCCAGTGATGTTCAACCCTTCAAAAAAATTAAAAAGGACCAACCTTTCTATATCAATGAAAAACACCAATTAGTGATTGTGTTTCCCCAAGGAGAGATTGCGCCTTACTATATGGGCACTCCTGAATTTGTGATTCCTGATCAAGTCATTGAAAATGAATTGGCAGCGCCTAATTATTTAAAATAAACTCAGTAAAAAACACGCGACATTTCTTAAAACTGTCGCGTGTTTTTTGCTGACCTAACCAAGTCAGTTGCGGTTTTACTGAGAGAAGCGTACACTAGAATTAAGCATAACAAGAAAGGGCGAATGGCAATGGAAAAATCAGAAAAAATTAGTATTTTACAAGATGTGGTTAAAATTAAATCTGTAAATGGAAACGAAGAAGAAGTGGCAATCTATTTACAAAATCTTTTGAAAAAATATGAGATCCCTTCTGAACTTGTTTCTTATGCACCAAATCGTAGTAGTTTGGTTGCTTATTTAGGTGAAAACCGAGAAAAAGTCTTAGGGTTTAGTGGCCACATGGACGTGGTTTCTGAAGGGGACGAAAGTCAATGGACTTTCCCGCCATTTGCGGCCCATATTGAAGGAAATAAATTGTATGGCCGTGGCGCAACGGACATGAAAAGCGGCTTAGTCGCAATGGTTCTAGCAATGATTGAATTAAAAGAAAAGGAAGTTCCATTAAATGGAGCGGTTAAATTTTTAGGTACAGTTGGTGAAGAAGTCGGTGAGCTAGGTGCTGGCCAATTAACTGAAAAAGGCTATGCGGATGATTTAAGTGCCTTAGTCATTGGAGAACCAACCAATTATAACTTGATGTATGCGCACATGGGTTCAATTAACTATTCTGTTGTGTCACACGGAAAAGAAGCCCACAGTTCGATGCCAGAAGAAGGCATTAACGCGATTAATAATTTGAACGAATTTATTACAGAAGC
The DNA here is from genome assembly GCF_050532945.1 of Enterococcus sp. DIV2467a. Classification (NCBI taxonomy): domain Bacteria; kingdom Bacillati; phylum Bacillota; class Bacilli; order Lactobacillales; family Enterococcaceae; genus Enterococcus; species Enterococcus sp. DIV2467a. The sequence goes on from NZ_CP172896.1 coordinate 323,072, forward strand.
AAACCAACAAATGGCGGAAGTCACAGCAAACTATGAAAATCCTGAATTGGGTCGAACGATTCACAATGTAACCGTCATTAAAGGTGGCACACAAGTGAACAGTATTCCAGGTCAAGCAGCCTTGCAAGGGAATATCCGTTCAATTCCAGAATTCAGCAACGACCAAGTTATTGCGTTATTACAAAAAATTGTTGATGAATTGAACAAAAAAGAAAAACATCAGTTAGAATTAACGATTGATTACAATAAAATTCCTGTAAAAGCTGAGAAAGATTCTGCGTTAATTCAAGCCATTCAAGCCCAATTTGACCAACCGTTGCCATTGATAACAGCAGCAGGAACAACAGACTTAGCTGAATTCACTAAATCAAAAAATAAATTTGATTGCGTTGTCTTTGGTCCAGGCGTTCCAACTTTGCCACACCAAGTCGACGAATATGTCGAAATTGATAATTACTTAGATATGATTGATAAGTATCAAGCGATAGCAAAAAGTTATTTAAATTAAAAAAATGTCGCGCCTGAATCATAAAAATCAGGTGCGACATTTTTTATAAGGTTTATTCCACCACAGTCCATTCATTTAAGGTTTTGCCGTTCTCATCAACTAGCTCTAACCAGCTGTTTGTTCCAGCAAAATAGAGAAACAAGCCGACTTCATTAACGCTTTTTAAGACGATATCTTCCGTTGTGACAAAGTCTTTAAATTGGCCCTTGCGTTCATCACGAAGTTTTTCACCAAATCTAGCGGAGAAACCGACAGACCCGTCTTTATTTAAAGGGGCTTCGGGCATCATTGTCGCGCCAGCTTTAATAAGCATTTCATTGCGCTTTTGCCAAAAAACAGTTGCTTTGCTTTGTCGAGTATCAATATAAAAAGGAATTTGGCTAACTTCTTTTGTCCATTTGTGGCGTGCTTTGGCTGGTCTGGCTTTCTTCGGCGCCGGTTTTTTAAACAGAGAGTAGCCAAAACGTTCCAAGATAAAGGTGACTGTTTCTTTATAGTTAGTCACTGTCGCTACCGCACTTTTCGGAATTTTGACTGTCGCTGGGGTTGCTTCCAATGTTAAACCACTTTCTTTCGCATCATCTAGGAAAGCTTGCGCTAAGTAGGCAAGTTCTGTGTCCCAAGTCGGTTTCAACAAAATCGAGTGATCAAAAGAAACTTCTTTATATGTAGCTTTTTCTTCAGCAAGTCCTAAAGCAACTAGTTGGTTATCTCTTAGCAAGAAAAGAATCGCTGCCTCTTTTTTCGGTAATTTAGTTGTTTGTTCAATGATTAAGTGGGCCTGATCGGCTAAATCAATGAGTGTCTTTGTTTTTTTTAGATCAACGGTTAAATGTAAGTCCATGAAGTCTGCTCCTTTATCGTTAGTTTCTTCATTGTATCATGAAACAGCGTCTTCGTCTTTTAACGAGTCAGCAACCTTACAATATTGTTTGAAACAAAAAGAAGCTTTCATGGTATACTTACTCACATACATAATTTTTAATGAGGAAAGTAGAGGAACAAGAATGAAAACACTTGGCAATATTTTATGGTTCATCTTTGGCGGTTTTTTTGGTGGCTTATCTTGGCTATTCGCAGGCGTGATTTGGTGTATTACAATTATCGGTATTCCGATTGGTTTACAATGTTTTAAATTAGCGGGGTTGAGCTTTTGGCCGTTTAAAAAGCGAGTCGTGTATAGTGATAGCGGCGTATCTTTGGTGGTAAACATTATTTGGCTGATTATCAGTGGACTACCATTAGCAATTGGGCATTGTATTAGTGGCTTGTTGCTTTGTCTGACAATCATCGGTATTCCGTTTGGGCAACAATCCTTTAAATTGGCGAAATTAGCGTTAATGCCGTTTGGGGCCCGTGTTGTTTCAACAAATGATTTTTATTTTGAATAGTCAGAGGTTTCTCATTGACAAATAAAACGAAACAGCGTATTCTGTAAATGTAACAAATAACGTTACATTTAGTTTGGAGTGATTAGACATGGCCATGTCAACGAAATTAAGTGTTGCGATTCATATTTTAAGTTTGATTGAAACAGGTCCTCAAGAACAAGTGACTTCTGAATACATTGCTTCGAGCGTGAATACGAATCCAGTCGTTGTTCGACGACTAATGAGTCAGTTAAAAAAAGCCGGCTTGATTCATTCCATGCGTGGAGCCAATAAAAATACCTTATTAAAGAAACCAGAAGAGATCTCACTGTATGAAATTTACACAGCGGTTGAATTGGAACGAGAGATTTTCAATATTCATCAAAATCCTAATCCAAACTGTTCCGTTGGGGCAAATATCCAATCGGTACTAGAAACTGAATTTACTAAAGTGCAACAAAAAATGGAAGAAGAATTGAAAAGCATCACCTTAGCAGATGTGATTCATGAAATAGAAGTTAAGAGAGATAAGTAATCTCTCTACTTTTAAAGTATTAAATGTAACTATTTTAGTTCTATTTAAAAATGAAAGGATGATTTACATGAAAGTAGCAGTATTAGGAGCAACAGGAAAAGAAGGACAATTACTTTTAGCAGAAGCTAAACGTCGCGGGATGGACGTGACAGCCATCGTTCGTAATGCCTCAAAAATAACAGATGGCACACCGACCATTGAAAAAGATGTTTATCAATTAACAACAGAAGATATTCAAGCGTTTGATGTATTAATTAGTGCCTTAGGATTCCCTGATGTGCAAGATTTCCCCAAATCTACCCAGCATTTGATTGAGATTTTAACCAATCAAAAAACGCGCTTGTTTGTCGTTGGGGGCGCTGGAACCTTGTATGTGGACCCAGAACACACAACTCAATTAAAAGATACACCATCATTCCCAGCAGAAATTCAGCCATTAGCTTCGGCGATGGGCGAAGCTTTAAACTTATTGAAAGAAGCTCAAAACATCCACTGGACCTATATTAGTCCTGCAGCCATGTTTGATGCTGATGGTCCTGCGACAGGCCATTATGAAGTCGCTGGCGAAGAATTAACAACCAATAGTCAAGGTGACAGCTACATTAGTTACGCAGACTACGCCGTTGCCATGTTAGATGAAGTGGAAAGTAATGCACACCCAAATCAACGAATCAGTGTGTATCAATAAAAAAAACAAGAAAATGGGGCCTCCGTTAAAACAACGGAGGCCCCATTTTCTTGTTTGATTAATTATTGCTAATGTATTTACTGTTTGGGTGCTCGGTATCCTGCTGCCTCTGCTTCTTCAACAGTAGAGAACCAAGCTACTGGATTCGTAGTTCTATTATAATATCTACTTCCAGGTACATGATAAATTCCATTACGTGACCCTTTAATTAAAGCGTTACCGCTTGGTGCTTCTGCAGCAGCCGTCTCGACTTCCGCTGGCGCCTGTGCGGCTTGTTGCGCCTCTGCTTCAGCTTGCGCTTTTGCTGCCGCTTCGGCTTGTTCTTTTTGCGCTTTTTCAGCGGCTAGTTTTTGAGCTTCTGCTTCTTTTCGTTGTTTTTCTTTGTGGGCATCTAATTGAGTTTTAACAACGGCTACCCGTTTTGTTAAAGCTTGATTTGGGGAGTTTAAAGCGTCAATTTGTTTGATCGCTTCATTATAGTAAGCTTCATTGGTTGGTTCTTGTTCAGCTTTTTCAACAGCGGCAGTTGCACTGGCGACTAATTGTTCATTTTTTTCTTTTTCAGCGATAGCGGTTTGAACAGTCGTTAATCGTTGTTGAAATCCTTCTTTGCCAACTGGGGCAGCAGCTACTAATTTTTCAGCTGCTTGATAATCGCTTTTACTTTTAGATTTTTCAGCAGTTGTAACTGCTTCATCAACAGGTACTGCTTCTTTGATTTTTTCAAGGCGATCATTGTATTCCTCGTATTCTTGACTTAATGAAGATACTAAGGTTGCGGCTTCATCATAGTTTTTCTGAGAAGGTTGTTTTTCAGCGTAAGCTAAGGCTTTTTCTGTTTTGGCCAATTCTTGCTCAGAATCTGTGATGCTCGCAATAAATTCTTTTGACGGTGTGACTTCGACTGATTTTTCAACTTTGGTATCTTTCTTCTCAGCAACAAAGGTGATTTTTTGCGTTTTTTCATCGGACAGTTTTACTTTGTAAGCAAACGTTTTGTCTTTCGTTTTTACTTCCTTGCCATTGGCCGTTAGTTTGCTGTTGCCGTCGTATTCGCCTTTGATGGTGGCTGAGCCATTGGCATCGGTTTCAACACTCTCTGCATCAAGTGAAAGCGTTGGGGAAGAATCTGTCGTGGCAACCCCACCAATAAATAGAGCGGCACTTGCTAATGCGGCATAGCCATATTGTTTTTTCGGTTGTTTCTTAATTAATGCTTTGATAGTCAGTCCCCCGCTGACAAGTAACCCTAATAGACCCAAAAGTCCTAATACTACACTCATTCATTTCTCTCCTTTCGATATAACGTTATTATACAATGTATTGTGAGAAAATGAACATTTTTTTCGTAATAATTAATAAATTTCCTGATAAAAAAATTATTTCCTGAAGCTCAAATTCTTTTGTAAAAATTTTGTTGTGCTAAAATGGAAAGTGAGTTTAACTACGTATGTTATTAGAGAAGGGGAAATCAATGAAAGCAGAAATCATTGCAGTCGGAACAGAATTATTACTGGGACAAGTAGTGAATACCAACGCCACCTTTTTATCAGAAGAGTTAGCTGCGCTAGGCATCGATGTTTACTATCAGACCGTTGTTGGCGATAACGGCGGCCGCTTAGAAACGCTACTAACAGAAGCAGAACAAAGAAGTGATTTAATTGTCCTTTGTGGAGGGCTAGGACCTACAGAAGACGATTTAACCAAGCAAGTTGTCGCACAACATCTCCATAAATCATTAGTAGAAGATCAAGAAGGATTGAACCGCTTGCACCAGTTTTTCCAACAGTCTAAGCGGCCAATGACGGAAAATAATCTACGACAAGTGTTAGCCATTGAAGGTGGACAAGTTCTTCAAAACCCGACAGGATTAGCGGTTGGTTCTTTCGTAACAGAAGGCACAACAAGCTATTTGCTCTTACCAGGGCCGCCCAATGAATTAATTCCGATGTTCCAACAAGCGGCACGACCTTTATTGATTGATGCGTTTCCACAAGAAGAACAATTGATTTCAAGAGTCTTGCGTTTTTATGGGATTGGTGAATCACAGCTGGTGACCGAGATTCAATCGTTGATTGCGCACCAAACGAATCCAACCATTGCGCCTTATGCTAAGCCTAATGAAGTGACACTTCGTTTAACAGTTAAAACAAAAGACTTAGTAGCTGGCGAAGAATTATTAACAGCGACGGAAGAAAAGGTTTTAGCTAAAGTGGGAGACTATTTTTATGGGTATGGGGATGACAATAGTTTAGCCAAGGTAACAGTGGATTTGTTATTACAAAACGGACAAACCGTCACGGCTGCTGAGAGCCTCACTGCTGGCCTATTCCAAAGTACACTGGGGGAAATTGCGGGTGCTTCGAAGATTTTTAAGGGAGGCTTCGTGACGTATTCGCAAGAAACAAAAGAGAACTTTTTAGGAATTTCTCATGAACTTTTAGAAGAACATGGCACGGTAAGTGAAGCGTGTGCCAAAGAAATGGCAGAGAAAGCGCGTCAGTTAGCTAAATCTAACTATGGTTTATCATTTACTGGGGTCGCTGGTGACCCAATCGAAGGTCAACCGACAGGCACTGTTTGGATTGGGCTGGCGGAAGAAGGCCAACCAACCGTTGCAGAATGTTTCCATTTTAACCGTGACCGAAATTATATTAGACAGAGTGCGATTATGCGAGGGTTAGATCTTTTGCGGCGCCGAATCATTAATAAAAAATAAATATGCGAATGTTTGTTCGGTTTTTTCTTGCTTTTTTGGTACAAAAGAGATATGATAGACCTACTAACAGGAAATGAAAAATAAGTTTATATAAATTAAAGGAGGATTATCCATTGGCAGATGATCGTAAAGTGGCTTTAGATGCCGCACTGAAAAAAATTGAAAAGAACTTTGGGAAAGGTTCTATTATGAAATTAGGCGAAAAAGCTGATCAAAAAATTTCAACTATCCCTAGTGGGTCTTTAGCGTTAGATGTTGCATTGGGCGTAGGTGGGTATCCACGTGGCCGAATTATTGAAGTATATGGTCCTGAGAGTTCAGGTAAAACAACTGTTTCTTTACACGCAATTGCAGAAGTGCAACGAAATGGTGGAACAGCCGCTTTTATCGATGCTGAGCATGCATTGGATCCTCAATATGCGGAGAAACTAGGCGTTAACATCGATGAATTACTTTTATCTCAACCAGATACGGGCGAGCAAGGCTTAGAGATTGCCGATGCCTTAGTTTCAAGTGGTGCGATTGACATCGTTGTCATCGACTCGGTTGCTGCGTTAGTTCCTCGTGCAGAGATTGATGGTGAGATGGGAGCGAGCCATGTCGGCTTACAAGCTCGACTAATGTCTCAAGCACTACGTAAATTATCAGGCTCAATTAATAAGACAAAAACAATTGCTATTTTCATTAACCAAATTCGTGAAAAAGTTGGCGTGATGTTCGGAAATCCTGAAACAACTCCTGGTGGACGTGCATTGAAATTCTACGCAACGGTTCGTCTAGAAGTCCGTCGTGCAGAACAGTTAAAACAAGGAACAGACATCGTCGGTAACCGCACAAAAATTAAAGTCGTTAAAAACAAAGTGGCGCCACCATTTAAAGTGGCAGAAGTTGATATCATGTATGGCCAAGGTATTTCCCAAGAAGGCGAATTACTAGATATGGCTGTGGAAAAAGACCTTATCAGTAAAAGTGGTGCTTGGTATGGCTACAAAGAAGAACGAATTGGCCAAGGCCGTGAAAATGCCAAACAATACATGGCGGATCATCCTGAAATGATGGCAGAAGTGTCTAAATTGGTCCGTGATGCATACGGCATCGGTGACGGTTCAACCATTACAGAAGAAGCAGAAGGTCAAGAAGAATTACCCTTAGACGAATAAATAACGAGTGAATACGACTCGTTAAGAAGAAGGACAACACTTACTGAACAGAACAGGTGTTGTCTTTTTTTGTTTCCTAAGGATAGGAAAAATATTTATTTGTAAGCGGATACAAGTTTTTTCTATAATTAAGACACAAAAAAGAAAGTGGTGGAGAAAATGAAAAATATTTTACTAATTTGTGGTTCGGGTGCATCAAGTGGATTCATGGCTGCAGCGATTAGAAAAGCTGCTAAAAAAAGACAGATTGAAGTGACAGTTAAAGCGACAAGTGAATCTCAACTGGATGAACGTATAAATGAAATTGATTGTTTGTTAATTGGACCACATTTAGCTTATATATTAAATGATATTCAAGAGCAAATGGCTGAGAAAAAAGTGAAGGCTATGGTTATTCCACAAGCTATTTATGGAAGCTTAGATGGAGAAAAAGCCTTAGACCTAATAATGACAATGGAGGAATGAGTGAATGAAAAAAATTATGGATTTTATGATGAACTCTTTCGCGCCGAAAGTGAATAAAGTAGTTAAAAATCCTTGGATTTCTGCTATACAGGATGCAATTATGGCGGCTCTTCCATTGGTTTTTGTAGGTTCGTTAGTTACAGTGGTCTCTTTGTTAAAAAATCTCTTTCCAAGCATGCCGGATTTTTCAATGATTAGTAATTTTTCTTTTGGAATGTTTGGGTTAATCGTTTCGTTTATGATTCCTTATTATTTGATGGAGAAGAAAGGTCATAGCGGACAAAAATTAATAGCAGGTGCTACTAGCATTGTTTTGTTTATGATGTTGCTCTTTCCAACGTTATCTGAGAAAGGTGAAATTACCTTTATTCTTTCAAGATTTGGTGCAACAGGGATGTTTTTAGCGATGATTACAGGCCTTTTTGTTAGTCTTGTGATGCATTTGGCTGCCAAAAAATCTTTTTTTGATGAAGATACACCAATTCCCGATTTTGTGGTTGGTTTAATAGTCTGCTGCCAATTACCTTTATCTTGTTTGTCGGTTGGTTGATCACTATTCAATTTAAGATTGATTTTTTTGATATCGTTATTCTAATTTTCAGTCCATTAGCAAATATTGTGCAATCATATCCGGGGTTTGTTTTATCTGTGTTTATTCCAGTCTTTCTTTATACATTTGGAATCTCTGGTTGGGTGATGATGCCTGTAATCTATCCGGTTTATATGGCTGGTTTAGCTGCAAATGCGGAAGCTGTAGCGAATGGTGGTCATGCAGTGAATATTGCGACACAAGAAACGTGTTACGCTTTTTCATCGATGGGCGGGATTGGTGCCACATTGTCCTTGTCTGTCATGATGGTTTTACTTAGCAAATCTGCACAACTAAAAGCAATTGGCAAAGCCGTGTTGATTCCTTCAATTTTTAATATCAACGAGCCACTAGTTTTTGGTGCGCCAATTGTCTTTAATCCATACTTGATGATTCCTATGTGGATTAATGCACTCGTTGTTCCATCAATTGCCTACGCTACGATGTATTGGGGATTCGTCAATATTCCTACGCAAAGCTTCTTATTATGGTATATGCCATATCCATTTACCTCTTATTTAGCGACACAAGATATTCGAGCGGTTGTTGTTTGCGTGCTTATTTTTGTCATTACATGGCTGGTATTCTTGCCATTTTTCAAAGCATATGATCAATCACTGCTTAAGCAAGAAAAAGAAGCGCAAAAAGAAGTAATTATTTAAGGTTAAAGGAGAGGTTATTATGGAAGAAAATGAGCAGTTAAATCAGTTATCAATGAATATTTTAATTCATGCAGGAAATGCGAGAGACCATCTAGTTCAAGCGTTAGAAAAATTAGAAGAGACTTCGTATGAGCAGGCACAAAAGGAGTTAATAGAGGCACGAAAAGAAGTCGTTTTAGCACATGGCATACAGACAGATACGTTACAATTAGAAGCTTCAGGAGAACAAATTCGTTACTCGACGCTGTTTTGTCATGCACAAGATACCTTAATGACGGCTCAAAGTGAAATCTTAATTGGTGAGCATTTAGTGAAGCTTTTTAAAAAGTTTAGTCAACAATTATGTCAGGAGGAAAAATAATGTTTAAAGATTATCAGATGCCAAAGGATTTTTTATGGGGTGGCGCAATTGCCGCAAATCAAGCAGAAGGAGCGTTTCAAGTAGATGGTAAAGGCATCAGTTTAGCGGATGTACACAAATACTATCCAGATAAAACAAATGCAGAAATCAGCCAAGAACAAATAAAAGGCATGTCTGTAGCAGACATTCAAGCGAATCTAGCAGATACGGATGGCTACTATCCTAAACGTCATGGGATTGATTTTTATCATACTTATCCAGAAGATTTAGCATTGCTTAAAGAATTAGGTTTCAAAACATTCCGAACTTCTATTGATTGGACACGGATTTTTCCAACAGGGGAAGAAGAAACACCAAACGAAGCGGGATTGGATTATTATGATCGATTAATCGACAAAATCATTGAATTAGGGATGGAACCAATCATCACTATTCTACATTATGAGACACCAATTCAAATTTCATTGAAATATGGTGGTTGGAACAATCGAAAAGTTATTGATTTATTTGTAAAATATGGCAAAGTTCTTTTGGAACGTTACAAAGAAAAAGTAAAATATTGGATTGTCATTAATCAAATTAATCTGATTCAATTTGAGCCGTTTAACTCAACAGCAATTCCTTATGATACAGTGGATAATTATGAAGAAGCAAGTTTTCAAGCGATTCACCATCAGTTTATCGCAAGTGCACAATTAGTTGCGTACGCTAAAAAAATTAATCCCCAAATGCAAATGGGAACAATGGTTGCCGACTGTACTGCCTATCCTTTTTCGTGTAAGCCAGATGACGTCATTTTAGCTATGAAGCGAAATCGAATGGAATACTTTTATACAGATGTTCAATTTCGTGGTGAGTACCCGCAATATGCGTTGAACTATTTTGAAGAACACGGAATTGAGATAGATATTACACTTGAAGATCAACAGATACTAAAAGAAAATACGATGGACTATTTAGCAATTTCTTATTATTATTCACAGATGGTTAATTCAGAAAAAAATTCAATGAATCCAGCATCTGTCACTCCAAATCCAACACTGAAAGTCAATCCTTGGGGCTGGGCAGTAGACCCTCAGGGATTATACAACTCACTTTCTCAATATTGGGATCGTTATGGGAAACCGATGATTATAGCGGAAAATGGGTTTGGTATGTATGATAAAGTGACAGATGGTCAAATCCATGATGATTATCGAATTTCTTATTTATCTGAACACATCCAACAAATGAAAAAAGCCATGTATGATGGCGTAGATGTGATTGCTTATTGTGCTTGGGGACCGATTGATATCATTAGTTGTTCTTCAGCGCAAATGGAAAAACGATATGGGTTTGTTTATGTTGATTTGGATAATGAAGGGAAGGGAACAGGAAAACGTATGAAAAAAGATAGCTTTACTTGGTATCAAAAAGTGATTGCAACCAATGGTGAAGAAATCTAGATTAATTGAAGAAGTTGCTTATTGTTTTAATAAAAAGCAATCGTCTTCTTCTTTTCTTTTAAAGGGATGTGGGAAGGTTGGAAAGTAAGCAAAGAGAGATAATACTTTTTTTAGAAAGTCAGCAACATCATTGGGTGACAGCCAAAGAGTTAGCAGAATTTTGTGGCTGTACAACAAGAACAATTCGCAACCGTGTCGCAAAAATCAATGAAGCCTACCCAGAAGCTATTTTGTCTAGTCAACGGGGCTATCGTAGAAATGATCAAATTTCGATTTTACAGGAAACGCCCAGTAAGGAACGAAAAGCTAGAATTTTTCTTGAACTATTAAAACATTCCTCTGAAGGAGTGAACCTGTATGATTTAGCAGATTGTTTATACATTTCTGAATCAACCGCCAAAAATGACCTTCAACAATTAAAAGAAGAGTTAGCAAATCAACAAACAACGATTTGTTTTAAAGGAGCGAATATTTGGTTAACAGGAACAGAACGCGCTAAACGGCAATACATGGTTTCATTATTATATGCAGAAAGTGATTTTCAAGAAAAATTGACCCGTAGTGTACGGGAAATGATTGGCTATATTTCGTTAGAAGAGTTAGAGGAAATGATTCAACAAACTTTTTTTAATTATGAAAGAAGGTTAAACCAGTATGTCTTGAACAATATTGTTTTACATTATGCGATTAGCATTGAGCGTATCCGACAAGGCCACACCTTGTTAACGAAACCAAAATTAGCAGAAAATCACTCAGAAGAATATCAAATGGCCAAAGAAATTGCCCTACGTTTAGAAGAAACTTACGACATTCTATTCTCGAAAGAAGAGTTAGCGCAACTTTCGTTATTATTTGTAGGAATTCAAAAAGAACACACAGTGAATAGTGAAAAAACACAATTACAACAGATTGTGAATCCGAAAATTATTGAAGTGTTAGAAGAAGTTTTACAAAAGGTTGAGCAAATCTATTTTATTCAATTGAAAAACAAAGAGTTTTTCAATAAATTAGCAATTCATTTACAGGGACTATACGATCGTTCAAATGTTGAAGCTTTTACAAGAAATAGTCGTTTATGGGACTTAAAGACAGGCTATCCTTTGATTTATGACATTTCTGTTTACATTTCTTCCTTTATTCAAGAACGTTTAAATATTTGGTTTACAGAAGATGAGATTTCTTTTATCGCTTTACATCTTGGCTCATTTTTGGAAAGTCAGCGAACAGAACAGCAACCATTTCTCCTTTTACTGGTGGTGGAGGATTATCATAATATGCGTGAAGTGCTTCAGAAAAAACTTCAAGAACATTTTGGAAATCAAATAAATATACAAGTCGTTCGTCAGACCAATATTGATCAGAAAAAATTTGATTTGCTAGTCACTACTAATCGTAGGTTAGCCACAAAATATGAAGGAGCAATCTTTATTCATTCCTTTATTACAACAAAAGAACTGCGGAAAATTGAAAATCGAATGTATCTTTTAAAAGGACAAAAGCGAAAGCGGCAGATGGAAATAAGAACAGATCAGTTCATTGCTAAGGAGTTATATTTTAGCCAGATTGATCCAGCAGATTTAACCCCTGAAATGTTACTTGATCAAATGATTCAACGAATGAGTATACAAAAATATTGTTCGAGTGATTTTAAAAAAAGTGTGAAAAAACGAGAACAGCTTTCTCCAACAAGCTTTCCATCAGGTATCGCTGTCCCCCATGCTATTGATCGAACAGCAGAGAAAAGTGGTATTTCAATCATGACCTTACAAGAGCCTATTCGGTGGGCCAATTATGAGGTGAAGTTGGTGGCTTTAGTAGCAATTCGTCAAGAAGACGCACCGATCTTTGATGACTTTTTTGAAAAATTTATTGAAATCATGTCCGAACCCATCCACATCAAGCAGCTTAGTCAAACAGCAGACTATGCGGCGTTTGTTCTAAAATTTAAACAATTCGTGACGGCGGAAACCTAAAAATGTGACGTTGTCTAATATTTGCTGCCCTTTCCAAAAGAAAGGGCTTTTTTAAGTTGACACCTTTCACGACAAACATTAGAATAAAATTGTGTGTATGCACAAATATGCAAGTAGGCATATTGATAATTGATTTTAGTTTATCAAAAAACTACAAGATATGAATTAACAAAAAGATAGTATGGAGGTGGAAATATGGTTTTAAATATTCTCCTCGCTATCGTCGGTTTGATTGTCGGTCTTGGTTTAGGATTTGTTATTGCAAAGTCACGTCATGATAAAGCAATAAATGGTGCAAAAATTTCAGCGTCGAGTATTCTCGAGAACGCTCGGAAAGAATCAGAAACACTGAAAAAAGAAGCATTGCTAGAAGCTAAGGAAGAGAACCAGAAGTATCGTTCAGAAATTGAAAGTGAGTTGAAAGAAAGCAGATTAGAACTTAAATCTCAAGAAAATCGTTTAATTCAACGGGAACAAACGTTGGATCGTAAAGATGACTCTCTTGAAAAACGTGAAGGCTCACTGGAAGAAAAAGAAGAGAAACTTGGTGCTAGACAGCAATTAATTGATGAGCGAGAAAAAGAAGTAGAAAACTTAATTAATCAGCAACATCAAGAATTAGAACGAATTGCTTCCCTTTCAAAAGAAGAAGCAAAATCGATTATTATGAAGTCAACAGAAGAAGAGTTGAATCATGAACTAACCTTGATGGTCAAGGAGTCAGAACAACGTGCCAAAGAAGAATCTGATCGCAAAGCGAAGAACTTGCTTTCCCTAGCAATTCAACGTTGCGCCGCCGATTCTGTTTCTGAAACAACTGTTTCCGTGGTCACTTTACCAAATGATGAGATGAAAGGTCGCATTATTGGTCGTGAAGGACGTAATATTCGTACATTGGAAACATTAACAGGGATTGACTTAATCATTGATGATACGCCAGAAGCGGTTGTGTTATCCGGATTTGATCCAATCAGACGAGAAATCGCTCGAATGACCTTGGAAAAATTAATCCAAGATGGTCGGATTCATCCCGCTCGTATCGAAGAAATGGTAGAAAAATCACGTAAAGAAATGGATGAACGGATTCGTGAATACGGAGAACAAGCAGCCTTTGAAGTAGGTGCTCATACGTTACATCCTGATTTAATTAAAATTTTAGGCCGTTTACGTTTCAGAACAAGTTATGGTCAAAATGTCTTGAACCACTCAATCGAAGTAGCAAAACTGGCTGGCGTTTTAGCCGCCGAATTAGGCGAAGATGTTCAATTAGCCAAACGTGCAGGTTTACTACATGATATTGGGAAAGCATTGGATCATGAAATTGAAGGTTCTCACGTTGAGATTGGCGCAGAATTAGCTGCGAAATATAAAGAAAATTCAGTAGTTATTAATGCCATTGCCTCGCATCATGGTGATGTGGAAGCAACCTCAGTTATTTCTGTTTTAGTGGCAGCCGCAGATGCGTTATCTGCAGCCCGTCCAGGTGCACGTAGTGAATCGTTAGAAAACTACATTCGCCGCTTAGAAAACTTAGAAAATATTTCTAATAGTTTTGAAGGCGTTGATTCAAGTTTTGCTGTTCAAGCAGGACGTGAAGTTCGTGTCATGGTGAAACCAGAAGAAATTTCTGATTTAGAATCTGTTCGTTTAGTTCGAGACATTCGGAAGAAAATTGAAGATGACTTGGATTATCCAGGACATATCAAAGTAACGGTTATCCGTGAAACACGTGCCGTTGACTATGCGAAATAAAATAAAAAGCGAATAAGTATCGCGTGTAGTGTCTCAACGAACAATTGCAAGGATTGTTCGTTGAGACACTTTTTTTAATCTTTTAAAACCAAAACTTTCTTTTCAAAGCGAAAACAACTATAATAAACAAGAGATGTTAAAAAGAGAAGAGGAACCTTTTTGCGTATATTATTTATAGGAGATGTTGTCGGTTCTTTAGGAAGAGAAGCCCTAGCAACGTATGTCCCTAAATTAAAGAAGAAATATCGTCCACAAGTGACCATTGCCAATGGTGAAAATGCGGCATCTGGTCGGGGAATTACTGGCAAGATTTATAAGAAATTTTTGCAAGATGGTGTCGATGTTGTTACGATGGGTAACCATACGTGGGACAACAAGGATATCTTTGAATTCATTGATGATGCGAAGAAAATGGTTCGTCCAGCGAACTTTCCAGAAGATGTGCCTGGTCAAGGAATGGTTTTTGTGAAAGTCAATCAATTGGAACTAGCGGTGATTAATTTACAGGCCCGCACATTTATGGTGCCATTGGAAGATCCTTTCAAGAAAGCCGCCGAGCTAGTGGCTATCGCTCGCAAACGGACACCGCTCATTTTTGTGGATTTTCATGGCGAAACGACAAGCGAAAAACAAGCCATGAGCTGGTTTTTAGATGGCCAAGTTTCAGCCGTTGTTGGAACACATACGCATGTTCAAACAAATGACGCTCGGATTTTACCGAAAGGGACAGCCTTCTTAAGTGATGTCGGTATGACCGGTCCTTATGATGGGATTCTAGGAATGAAGCGTGAACCGATTATTGAGAAGTTTATGACAGCATTGCCGAAGCGCTTTGAGGTAGTCGAAACAGGGCGGACAATTTTATCTGCCTGTATTTTAGAGATTGATGACCAAACGGGCCAAGCGAAGATGATTGAGCCGATTCAGATTAGCGAAGATCGCCCGTTTCAAGAATAATAGAAGAAAAGTTAATCTCGGATCATTAAGAGGTTAACTTTTTCTGCTCTTATAGAAAAAGTGCCGGTGAAAGATGAAGGTGAAAAAAATGGAGCCGTTGAATTTAGATGCACAAAGTAATAAAGAATTAGAAAAATTGTTACATTTAATTGGACAAGATGAAGTCATTCAGCGCTACCAAGCGATTGAAGAAAAGGTAAAGAAAAACAAAAAGCTGACAGAATTAGTGGAAGAAATTAAAGCTGCGCAAAAAGATGCGGTTCAATTTGCTCACTATGGCAAACCAACTGCTGAAAAAGAAGCCATTCAACGAGCTGATGCGAAAACAAAAGAATTTGATGAGCACCCACTCGTTGTAGCCTACCGCGAACAACTGATCGAAGCCAATGACTTAGTCCAACATGTCACGGCGCTCATTCAATACCGCGTGAACGAAGAGCTAGAGAAGGAAGGGAATTAAATGCCACAAAAGACAAAAAATACACCCATGATGGAACAATATTTATCCATTAAGGCCCAATACAAGGATGCGTTTTTATTTTATCGCTTAGGTGATTTTTATGAATTATTTTATGAAGATGCTATCAATGCAGCGCAAATCTTAGAATTGACGTTAACCAGTCGTAACCGCAATGCGGATGATCCGATTCCTATGTGTGGCGTTCCTTATCATGCCGCGCAAGGTTACATTGATACGTTGATTGAGCAAGGCTATAAAGTAGCGATTTGTGAGCAAGTGGAAGATCCAAAGACTACCAAGGGCATGGTCAAACGAGAAGTGGTCCAGTTGGTAACGCCAGGAACGGTGATGAATAGTAAAGGCTTGGAAGCCAAAGACAATAATTACTTAACCGCTGTGCTAACAGATGGTAATCAGTTCGGTTTTGCCTATGTAGATTTGAGTACAGGCGAATTAAAAACAGCAGTCTTGGCTGATGAAGAGGGCGTTTTGAACGAAGCTTCTGCGTTGCAAACAAAAGAAATGGTCCTAGGTTCAGGGATTCCTGAATCGTTAAAAGAGAACTTAAGTTTACGTTTAAATATCATCTTTTCGACACAAGAAACGGTGGAAGAAAATGCCGAGTTTAGTTTTTTAACCAATGAACTGATTAATCCATTAGAAATTGAAATTACAGGCAAATTATTATCTTATTTATCCGTTACCCAAAAGCGGAGCTTGTCCCATATTCAGAAAGCTGTGGAATATCAGCCAGATCATTTCTTGAAAATGGATCATTATTCTAAATTCAATTTAGAATTGAGTCAGTCGATTCGAACAGGACAGAAAAAAGGGACTCTATTGTGGCTATTAGATGAAACGAAAACAGCTATGGGCGGCCGTTTATTAAAACAATGGTTGGATCGTCCGCTGATTCAGGAACGTCAAATTAAGACGCGTCAAGAAATGGTGCAATCCTTATTAAATGCCTATTTTGAACGCTTAGATTTGCAAGCAGCATTGACGAACGTGTATGATTTAGAGCGGTTAGCAGGACGCGTGGCATTCGGCAGTGTGAATGGGCGTGATTTAATTCAATTACGGACCTCTTTAGAACAAGTACCAACGATTCGACAGTTAATTGTCGGGATCAATCAAGGGGAATGGGATGATTTGTTAGTCGACTTAAACCCTGTTGAAGATTTAGTGGCATTGATTGCGACGGCGATTAATGAAGAAGCCCCTTTACAAATTACTGAAGGAAATGTTATTAAAGACGGCTATAACGACCAATTAGATGAATACCGTGATGCCATGCGCAATGGTAAGCAATGGTTAGCGGAGTTAGAAGCGAAAGAACGCCAAGAAACAGGGATTAAAAACTTGAAGATTGGCTACAATCGGGTCTTTGGTTATTTCATTGAAATCACTAAGTCAAATTTAGCGAATTTAGAAGAAGGAAAATACGAGCGTAAGCAAACATTAGCCAATGCGGAGCGCTTTATTACGCCAGAGCTAAAAGAATTAGAACGTTTAATCTTAGAAGCCGAAGAAAAATCAGTTGAACTAGAATATCAATTGTTCTTGGCCGTGAGAGAACAAGTGAAAACGAATATTGATCGATTGCAAACACTGGCTAAAACCATTAGTGCGGTTGATGTTTTACAATCTTTTGCAACAATTAGTGAACGGTATCAATACGTTCGACCAACGTTAAGAAGTAACACGAAAAATTTGGCGATTGTCGAAGGACGACACCCAGTCGTGGAAAAAGTTTTAGGGCACCAAGAATACATTCCAAACAGTATCCGCATGAACCCAGAAACAGATATTCTCTTGATTACTGGACCAAACATGTCAGGGAAAAGTACCTACATGCGTCAATTGGCTTTGACGGTGGTCATGGCGCAAATTGGCTGTTTTGTACCAGCGGAAAGTGCTGAAATGCCAATTTTCGATCAAATTTTTACACGGATTGGGGCCTCTGATGATCTAATTGCAGGGCAAAGTACCTTTATGGTAGAAATGATGGAAGCCAACCAAGCACTGCGGCACGCCACGCCTAACAGCCTAATTTTATTTGATGAATTAGGACGCGGCACAGCAACCTATGATGGAATGGCGCTAGCGCAAGCCATCATTGAATATATCCATCGTGAAGTACAAGCCAAAACGCTATTCTCTACACATTATCATGAACTAACTGTTCTAGATGAAACTTTAAAAGGCTTGAAGAATATTCACGTGGGCGCTGTCGAAAAAGATGGCGAAGTGGTCTTTCTTCATAAAATGATGGAAGGACCTGCTGATAAGAGCTATGGGATACATGTTGCTAAAATCGCTGGTTTACCAAGTCCGCTTTTAGAACGAGCAGCCACCATTTTATCCGCTTTAGAAGCGGAAGAAACAACGATTCCAAGTTCAGTTCATCATGAAGAAGTTTCAGAAGTCCATGAAGAAACCGAGCAACTTTCATTATTTAAAGAAGTTTCAACAGAAGAATTAAGTGTCATTGACACATTGAAGAAAATGAATCTATTAGAAATGACACCACTAGATGCGTTAAACATGCTTCATCAATTGCAAAAACGTATCTAATTAGGAACCGAACCGGTTAGGAGGTCGTGAAATGGGGAAAATTCAAGAACTATCCGAACAACTAGCCAACCAGATTGCTGCTGGTGAAGTTGTTGAACGTCCCGCTTCTGTCGTCAAAGAATTGGTGGAAAATGCACTGGATGCAGGAAGCACCCAAATTGATATTTTTATTGAAGAAGCTGGCTTGAAAACCATTCAAATTATTGATAATGGTGAAGGAATTGCCAAAGAAGATGTACTGAATGCCTTCAAACGCCATGCCACAAGCAAAATTCATACAAGAGATGATTTGTTCCGAATTCGCAGCTTGGGGTTCCGAGGCGAAGCCTTACCAAGTATTGCCTCAGTTTCTGAAATGATTGTCGAAACTGCCACAGCTGAGGAAGAAGAAGGCAGCTATGTGATTCTAAAAGGGGGCAAGGTCGAAGAAAACCGACCAGCAGCACTCCGTAAAGGCACAAAAATGACCGTTTCTAATTTATTTTATAATACGCCCGCTCGTTTGAAATACGTCAAAACGATCCAAACGGAATTGGCCAATATCGGTGACATTGTCAATCGTCTGGCGTTAAGCCACCCTAAAGTCGCTTTTCGCTTGGTTCATGACGGCCACAAAATGATGAGTACAACAGGCAATGGTGATTTAAAACAAACGATTGCCGGGATTTATGGCATTAGTACCGCAAAGAAAATGTTGAAAATTGAAGGAAAAGACCTTGATTTTACTTTGACAGGGTATGTTTCATTGCCAGAAGTCACACGGGCCAGCCGTAACTATTTATCAACGATTATCAATGGTCGTTATATTAAAAATTTCGCGTTAAATAAAGCAATTGTAGCCGGCTATGGTTCGAAACTAATGGTGGGGCGTTTTCCAATTGCTGTGTTAGAAATTGAAATGGATCCGCTGTTAGTCGATGTCAATGTCCATCCTACTAAGCAAGAAGTTCGTTTAAGTAAAGAAAAAGATTTAATGGCATTAATTGAACAGGCGATTCAAGAAGTGTTGAGCCAAGAACAGTTGATTCCCAATGCGGCAGACAATTTGCGTTTTAAAAAGAAACTACCGCCAGAACCTAAAGCCGAACAAATGGAAATTCCTTTATCGACTGAACAACCTGCGGTAAAACAACGACCGGGCAGCTTAAGCTATAATCCCGCAACGGGTCGCTTCTATGCGGAACATGCGACAGACGAAACACCAGCCTCAAGCGCCCCTGAAGCTGTCAACCAGACAGAAAGAGCAGTGGACCCAATGGACGATCCATTTGCGCCGCCAGTGCCAGAATCAACGAGTGTAGCGGAAGAAACGTCAGCTTACGAAACCTCTTCGGCAGCTGCTGATTCCGCAAATCATTGGGAAACAGCTAGTAATGAGCAACAGGTAATAGCCGAAGAAACGAAAATAACTGAAGTATCTGATTCAGAACCTTCTCTGCGTTCATCAGAGGCTGCTGACGAGGTTTTCCAAGAAGAAATGAAACTTCACCCAGAATTCGATGCCAATAGCGCTGCGAGTCAAAGAGAACTGAAACAAGCCCTGAATAAGTTGGAAGAAGAACGACCAACAGAACGTTTTCCTGAGCTAGAATACTTCGGTCAAATGCACGGAACTTATTTATTCGCACAAAGCAAAGATGGCCTGTTTATTATCGACCAACACGCTGCCCAAGAACGAATTAAATACGAATACTTCCGTGAAAAAATTGGCGAAGTCAGTGATGATTTACAAGAACTATTGGTACCAATCGTTATTGATTATCCAAATAGCGATGCCTTGAAAATTAAAGAGCAGAAAGAAACCCTTGCGGAAGTCGGCATCCATTTGGAAGACTTTGGACAAAATAGTTTCATTGTGCGGGCGCACCCAACTTGGTATCCTGCAGGCGAAGAGGAAAGCATTGTTCGCGAGATGATTGACATGTTGCTAACAACTGGCTCGGTCAGCGTGAAAAAATTCCGTGAAGCAACCGCCATTATGATGAGCTGTAAGCGATCCATCAAAGCCAATCATTACCTCAATGAGCAACAAGCACGCGTGCTATTAAAAGATTTAGCCTTGTGCGAAAATCCGTTTAATTGTCCGCATGGACGTCCGGTGCTGATTCATTTTACGAATTCAGATATGGAACGAATGTTTAAACGCATTCAAGACCCCCATTAAAAAGAAACGAGGCGTCATCATTTTATGCAAATTATTTTAGCATCCCAATCTCCTCGCCGTCAGGAGTTATTAAAGCGTGTGGTCCCAACTTTTACGATTGCACCAGCCGATATCGATGAAACTGTTGGCAAAGACGGCTTACCAGCAGAATATGTGGCGCAAATGGCTGCCCAAAAAGCAGCGGCTATAGCAGAGCAATCCCCCGAAGCACTAGTCATTGGCTGCGATACAATTGTGGCATTGGCGGGAGAAATCCTCGGCAAACCCACTTCTCGGGAAGACGGTTATCGCATGTTGCGCCTTCTAAGTGGCAAAACACATAACGTGTATACAAGTGTGACGTTGAAACAAGGGGAAAAAGAACGCTCCGCGACAGTTCATTCAACCGTGACGTTTTATCCACTGACAGACACGGAAATCCATGCTTACTTAGACACCGCAGAATATGCCGACAAAGCAGGCGCTTATGGTATCCAAGGACAAGGAGCATTACTAATTGAAGCAATCGCTGGCGATTATTACGCCATTATGGGCTTACCAATTGCCAAAGTAGCCCGACTGCTAAAAGAATTCAACTAATAAAAGACAGTCCTTTTCATTCGTCAAAAAGAGAAAGGACTGTCTTTTACTATGCAAACTATTAGGTGCCTGTTTGGCAAACGTGGTATCATTGAACCCAATAAATTGAACAGAAGAAAAGGAGTGGACAGAATGACAAAACCAACAGAAGAAGAATTAAAACAAACCTTGACGGATCTTCAATATGCCGTCACACAAGAAAACGCAACAGAACGCCCTTTTTCAGGAGAATATGATGACTTTTACCAAGACGGAATCTATGTAGATATTGTTAGTGGCGAACCGTTGTTTAGCTCCCTGGACAAATACGATGCTGGTTGCGGCTGGCCATCCTTTACCAAACCAATTGAAAAACGTGGCGTCAAAGAAAAAGCTGATTTTAGTCACGGCATGCACCGAGTAGAAGTTCGTAGTCAAGAAGCGGATTCACATTTAGGGCATGTTTTCACTGATGGCCCACTCCAAGAAGGCGGCTTACGTTATTGCATTAATGCGGCAGCTTTGAGATTTGTGCCAGTGGCAGATTTAGAAAAAGAAGGCTATGGCGAGTACCTTTCTTTATTCAAATAATCCTCATTTTTTAGACAAATACGATAAAATAGTTAGAAGAAAGCGACTTTTGATGAATATCTTGTATGAAATACAGAAAATCTCTTGATTTATTTGGCTAGGACTACTATTATTTTAGAAGGAAAGTATTGTTCAGTTTTAACGAATTGGCTGAAATAGAAAGTGGAGGTTCTAATGTCGAAACATTATTTTGATCCAAGATTGAAAATCTTTTCTTTGAACTCTAATCGTCCCTTAGCAGAAAAAATTGCGGATGCTGTGGGTGTGGAGCTAGGAAAGTGCTCTGTAACACAATTTAGTGATGGCGAAATTCAAGTGAATATTGAAGAAAGTATTCGTGGTGCACATGTTTACGTCATTCAATCAACAAGTAGCCCTGTTAACGATAACTTAATGGAACTATTAATCATGATTGATGCGTTAAAACGTGCGAGTGCTAAAACAATTAACGTGGTTATGCCTTATTATGGGTATGCACGTCAAGACCGTAAAGCACGTGCCCGGGAACCAATCACTGCTAAACTTGTTGCAAACATGATTGAAAAAGCTGGCGCAACAAGAATGTTGACATTGGACTTACATGCGGTCCAAATTCAAGGATTCTTTGATATTCCAGTGGATCATTTGATGGGTGCACCATTAATTGCCGATTACTTCATCGAACACGGCATTCAAGGCGATGACGTCGTTGTTGTTTCCCCTGACCATGGTGGTGTAACGCGTGCGCGTAAATTGGCAGAATTCTTAAAAGCACCAATTGCGATCATTGACAAACGTCGTCCAAAAGCGAACGTAGCAGAAGTAATGAATATCATTGGTCATGTGGAAGGCAAAACATGTGTCTTAATTGATGACATGATTGACACAGCGGGGACAATTTCTCTTGCTGCAAACGCATTGAAAGAAGCCGGAGCAAAAGACGTTTACGCTTCTTGTACACATCCCGTTTTATCAGGACCAGCCTTACAACGTATTGAAGATTCAGCAATTGAACGCTTAGTTGTAACAGACTCTATTTACCTATCTGATGATCGTAAAATTGCTAAAATTGACGAAGTCAGCGTTGGTGAATTAATCGGAGATGCGATTAAACGTATCCACGAAAACAAACCAGTTAGTCCGTTATTTGAAACAAAAAATAAATAATTATAAAAATCGCCCACATCATTTTTCTGATGTGGGCGGTTTTTTCTCTAAATCATTTTATCTAAAAATATATTGTAACCTGAATATTTATTAGGCATTCATGATATACGATAAGTGTAGAGTAGTTAAGGCGGAGGCAAGCGCAAAGGAACATGCGCTTTGCGACGAGCATCGCAACAAAGTGAGAAGCGTAGGAGCAGAGACTTTCCTCTTTCGGTGAGGTGGTGCGTATGAGCGTACTTCCAAAATTTACAGAAAGGAGAGGCCTTTTGTCAGCATATGAAACAATTCAGACGATCCTAGGGTTTGGTATGTTTACCATTTCTTTGATTGCGCTGATTGTGAAATTGCTTAAAAATGACAAGAAAAAATAACCGTCTACTTTGACCAGTACGGTTATTTTTAAATAATACAATTGGTCACCGTCTCAAACGGCTCTACATCAGAGAGGTATGTTGACGCATCTCTCTCTTTTCATCTACATTCTAGCATAGATACAATGTAGATGAAAAGAGGTGCCTGCTGCTAAAGGTTCTTGTCATTCTTTAGCGATTGAGCAGTGCATCAACGCTTAGTTCAGTCATTTCAGAAACTTGCATGTCGGCTCCGATTAAGGGTTGGCTGGCCGACAAGCCGACGGCATAGATGCCCGCGGCTTTCAAGCCGTCAATGCCTGATTGGGCATCTTCAAAGCCAATGGCGTTTTGCGGTAGCACGCCAATACTGTCAGCGGCGGCTAAAAAGATTTCAGGATCAGGTTTGCCTTTGCTTAAGGAGTCGGGATCGACAATTGTGGCGAAGTATGCGCGCACGCCTAATTTTTCCAAAATCAGGGGCGCATTTTTTGACGCCGAAGCCACGGCACAGGGGATGTGTTGTGCTTGAGCTTGCTGTAGCAATGGCACGACACCAGGTAAAACATCTTCTGTTGTTAAATGTTCTAATAATTGAACGTAGTGGTCATTTTTTTGCTGAGCTAAGGCTTCTTTTTCTGCTGGAGTAAACGCATTTTCACGGTGGCCATGAGCTAAAATGCGGTCCAAGGAATCCATCCGACTAATGCCTTTTAATGTTTCGTTGAAGGTTTCGTCAATGGG
This sequence comes from Enterococcus sp. DIV2467a, assembly GCF_050532945.1. Taxonomy (NCBI): domain Bacteria; kingdom Bacillati; phylum Bacillota; class Bacilli; order Lactobacillales; family Enterococcaceae; genus Enterococcus; species Enterococcus sp. DIV2467a. Next base: position 346,849 of record NZ_CP172896.1, read on the forward strand.
AATACCTAGCGAATCGGCCAACGCTTTCCAAGCTTGATAATGAAATTTGGCGGTGTCTGTAATGACACCATCCAAATCAAAAATAAATCCAATCGTCATTGTGGTTCGCTCCTTTATTGATAATGTACTTCTTTTGGTCGTTCGGCGGTTAACGGAATCAACGCGCCCTGAACCAATAATTGTGTGTCTTTATCTGCTGTAATCGTGACACTGGTTTGTGTTAATGAAAATTGATAGGTCACGCCTTGATGAATAAACTGGAAGGCCAGCAATTGCCAATGTTCAGGTAAGTTTGGACAAATTGATAACTCGTTCTGGCGCGTGTCAACGCCTGCATACGTCGCTAAAGTAACGTGGATCGTCGCAGCCATGACTCCTGTATGAATCCCTTCAGCGGTCGTGCCACCTTGAATGTCACGATAATCGGAATACAACGCTTCTTGATAAAGTTGCCAAGATAGCTCATGGAATTGCGCCATTTCTGCCAATTGGGCATGAACAATTCGTGACAAAGTCGAACCATGAGACGTCCGTTTTAGATAATACAAAAGATTTTTTTCCAAATAATCCGCAGGCAATTGATACCCTAAATCTTCTAAAATTTGATCCACCCGAGTTTTGTCTAAGTTGTAGAACAACATTAACGTGTCGGCTTGTTTCGCCACTTTGTAATCATCGGGAGATTCCCCTTCGGCTTTTAAAATTCGATCCATGCGGTAAATATTGCCGTATTTCTCTTTCATCGCCGCCCAGTCAATCTCTTTTAAGCCGAAATACCCTTCATATTGCGCAATAATACCGTCAGAATTAACTTCAATTTCCAGTGAATTTTGAATTTGTTGCATGCGGGCTAAATCAGCCGAAGTGGTCTGCGTTTTGGCAAAAAGTTGTGCCTGTTCTTCCTCAGAGAAAAGTGCCAAAATGTTGGTTAATTCTTCGAATAGCCAAACCACCATCAAATTCGTATAGGCGTTGTTTTTCAAGCCGCTTTCCGTTTGGTCTGGATAGCCCTCGTGAAACTCATCAGGTCCCATCACTTTATCAATAAAGAACCGTCCTGTTGCGTCATCTAACGTCGCAGCGCTGTTCCAAAATTGAGCGATTTCTAACAACATTTCGCCGCCATATTGTTTCATAAATTCATGATCCTGTGTACTATGCCAATACAACCAAGCATTGTAAGCAATCGCTAGGGACACATGCCGTTGCAGAATACTATGATCCTCGCCCCAATGTCCATTCAACGGATTTAAGTGAAGCTTTTGCGTGGTTTCACGCCCATCACGTCCTGATTGCCACGGATACATTGCGCCACGATACTGGCTGGCCGCCGCATTTTCCTTCGCCTTCTCTAATCGGTGGTAGCGATACAGCAACAATTGTTTCGCTGTGTCAGGATAATGTTGAATATAAAAAGGTAAAATAAAAATTTCATCCCAAAAAATATGTCCACGATACGCTTCACCATGCAAGCCTCGGGCGGTAATCGAGACGTCCAATGCTTGGGCTTGGTTACTAAAAGGCGAAGCCGAAGCCAGCAAGTGATAACTGTGAATCCGTAAAAGTTTTTGAGACATCAAATCGCCTGTCACGGTAATGTTGGCTTGTTGCCAAAGGGTTTGCCAAGCGCGGGCGCTTTCCTGAGCGGCGGCCGCAAAAGAGTCCCTCGGCGTAAACGGTACTTGCCAACTTTGTTCGGCGTGGCTGGCTTGCACAAAGACTTGTTTTTCTAGCGTATAGCGCGTTCCTTGGTGCGCCATCACGGTCACCACTTGGGCGATTTTTTCCGCTTCTTCTTGAATCATAATGGCCTCTTTTTCAAAAAAATCACCGGTTATCAAGGCCGTTTCTCGGACGCTCAAGTTGGATTGATTGGTACAAACCTCAATCACGGTTTTGTTTTCCTGCGCGCTTAATGCTGTCACCTGAAAATGTTTGGCTGTTAAGTTGCGATACCGCGCCACGTTATAGTTGTAGACACTGCCATCCGTGACGGTTTTCAAAGTAATCGGGGCCGAAAAGTTTAACGGCTCAAACGTATATTGCAGATGATAGTCATTCGGCTGTGCCATATTGGCGATTTTTTTCGTCGTTAATTTAATTTGCTGATTGTCCGCATCTTTCAAAATCATTTCTGCGACAAACAATCCCGTTTTCAAGTTCAATTGACGGTGTAATTGTTGTAGCGTGTCTGGAGAAATCGTTAACCAGTCAGTGGCATCGCCAATTTTTAAAGCGATGTGTTGGTTGTCAGGAGCATTGACGAAATCTTCATTTTCCACTACTTGACCCGCAACTTCCGAAGCCGCTGTATTATAAAGCCCCGCAATGTAGGTCGCTGGATAATGATCATCAGAAATCGTCATCTCAGGTGTCGTGCCGCGCAAGCCTAAAAAGCCATTGCCGACAGTTAACAGGGACTCCACCGCATATTCATTTTTCCCAGGCACGTAGCCATAATAGTCCAAATGCCAAGCCAAATACTGCCGTTTTTCTTCAAATGCTGCCAGCAGGTTTGGTGCCGCCGCTTGTTCGGCTGCCGTTAAAAGTGGTGTGTTCAACTGTTCCGCGAATGCTTGAATCACCGCTTGCGGAACCAGCGCCAACGTTTCCTCTGGCGAAAAGAAATCCGCTGGGAAATCAGCCACAATCCCCCCCAGAATCGGCGCAGCCTCTGCCACAATCAATTGGCACAGTTCAGGAACCGTTTCTTCGATAGTCAAAGCTTCAAAAGGGAACGTTTTTTGGTGAAGCGGTTCCAATTTATGGTTAAAAAAAGTCGTCGTTAGTTGGTTCGTTGCGAATGTTAATTCTAAAATAGTCATGTTTGGCGCCTCCTTATGAACTTGTATAGACATGTTTCGTTTGACTACAGTATAGTATGAACGAATCAGAATTACAAGGATTTTCCCTAGATTCTTGGGAAAACTTTTCCAGAAGGGGGCAGCAACCGACTGTGCTGGGTCCGAAAAAAAGGCGGTCAAGCAGTGGTTTGGCTGGGGGAGTTTGTGGCGTAAGCAAGGCAGAAAGTGCGGGGGATTTTTCTGACCAGCTCTAGGTTTTTCGGAGGGAATATGCTATGCTTTTAGAAAAGAAATTGTTGGTAGAGGAGGATCGGCATGAACAAGTTTCATGACATATTTTTAGAATTAGAACAACAAATTGTCCAAGGCGACTATCAGCCAGGCGATTTATTACCTAGTGAAAATCAATTAGTGGAAACTTACAATGTTTCCCGTGAAACAATTCGGAAAGCCTTGAATTTACTGATTAACGCTGGCTACATTCAGAAAAAACAAGGCAAAGGCTCGATTGTGCTCAACTTTAAAAAGTTTAATTTTCCTATTTCAGGGGTGACCAGTTACAAGGAGTTACAACAAACGCAACATATTGAAAGTCATACTCATGTGGTTTCCTTAGAAGAAATTCCTGTGGAGCGCAACTTGGCTCAGTTGACTGGTTGGACGGAAGGGGCCCCTGTGTGGCGCTTAGTTCGGCAACGGGAGATTGAAGGGGAAGTCGATATTTTAGATATTGATTACTTGATTAAAGAGATCGTCCCAGAACTGCCGAAGCACCGTGCCGAAGATTCGATTTTCGATTATCTGGAAAACGACCTTGGCTTGGCGATTAGTTATGCCCAGAAAGAAATTACCGTGGAACCGCTCACAGAGATGGACAAGCAGCTGATTGGTGAAGTGGAAGGCAATCATGTCGTCGTGGTCCGCAGTATCATGAACTTGGAAGATACCCGCTGTTTTGGCTATACGGAATCTCGTCACCGCTTAAACAAATTTAAGTTTGTGGAATTCGCCCGTCGCCGTAAATTGTAAGTCTTAGTGACGAACAAATATAAAAACGGCTGTCATTAAATAAAAAATTACGGGTTTTTTGCTGCATCTGCGAATAAATGTATAAGATTTTAGGAGAAAACGTCACAAAGTTAGAGTTTGACCTCTACTTTGTGACGTTTTCTCGTTGTTTATTAAAGCATTTTTTCGGAAAAACCATTAAATAACAGCCGAAAATATCAATAAGTGTTGAAAAAAAGCCTTTAAACTAAGGGGAAACGTTGCTTTTAAAGGAAATGTTGTTTTTTTGCAAGAACTGTTCAATATTTAAAATCACAGACAAGGGGGAATCTTGTATAATAAAGCCATAGCTTCAGCAGCGCCAAAGAAACAACTAGGGCGCACTGGAAATTCAGGATGTTAAAGGAGATGTACATATGAAAAAGAAAATAATGGCAAGTTTATTGGTTGGTAGTGCCGTAGTTGGCGCAAGTTTGGCACCACTGTCGGCACAGGCTGTGACGACAGGGAATACACCTGTGCAAGCGGAGTTTGAGGGAGGATCATTACCAGATATTGGTGGAGATCCGAATACAGTAAGACCTGACCCAGGAGCTACAAATAGTAATTTTGATTTACTATTTATTCCAAGGGAATATGATTTTGGTAAGCTTTCTATTTCAGATGATTTGACAAAATCTATTCCTAATAAGAATGATGTAGGTACTAACGGACATGTAGAAGCTGTTGGTGTAGGTGATTTACGGGGAACAAAAGAAGGTTGGCACGTTACCGCGCAATCAAACGGAATGAAGTTTGACGAAGAGAGTTTAGAAGGAAATATTACAACTAGTAGTAATTCTTTATATCCACTCGAATATGACGTGGTAAATAATTACTTTAGGATTCTAGATTTTACTTTCTTAGACCCAAATACGAGTCCAAATCTTGTTAATTCTGATAATTGGACACTGGATTTAGGTGGTGATGCTGTTCTTGTTAGTAATGCCTCTGTAGGTAAAGGTCAAGGATTATGGCAATTTACAATGTTCCGTACTTCTCTAAATATCACCACCCCAGCCTACGAAATCAAAGCAGGCGCCTACACAGGCAACATCACTTGGAACCTCGTCGCAGGACCATCAATCTAAATACAAGAAATGAAAGAATCAAGTACAGAACAGCAGTCGTCACTTTTGCTGTTCTGTACTTTATAGACGAATTGAAAACAAAGGAGCGTACATAGATGAAAAAGAAAATCATGGCAAGTTTATTGGTTGGTAGCGCTGTAGTTGGCGCAAGTTTGGCACCACTTTCAGCACAGGCGGTGACGACAGGGAATACGCCTGTACAGGTTGAGTTTGGTGGGGGTGTGTTGCCAGACCACGAGGATAATACTGGTGGAATTGTGGATCCAGACCCAACTAAACCAAATACAGATTTTGACTTATTAGCCATTCCAAGAAGTTTTGACTTTCCTCTTGCAAAAATTAATGATGATTTATCTGCTATCAAAGCAAATTCAATGACATACAGAGCTCTTATGGTAGGCGATGTACGTGGTACTAAAGAAGGGTGGCATGTAACAGGTGAACTAATGAAGATGAATAATGGAACAGATGAACTAGCGGGTGATATTAACTTTGGGTTACAAGGTTACTATGCACAATATATTACTGATCTTACTCAAGAACCTTATTATGGACTAGCTGCTACTTTAAATGGTGTAAGCATTGCTAATGATCCAACAGCTCCTGATTTCAGTGGAACAAGCATGAAAATTGGTGGTGGCGCCACTGTATTAATGAATGCCACTGTTGGCAAAGGGCAAGGAACTTGGGCAGGACGTTTCGGAGATATGACATTAAATGTTACCACACCAATGCAAGAACTTAAAAAAGGCGCCTACACAGGCAACATCACCTGGAACCTCGTCGCAGGACCATCAATCTAAGTCCAAACAAAAAAGTCATCCCCTCAGGATGACTTTTTACTTATTTCTCTGTGACGGTGCTGTCTGTTTTGACAGTTTCAGCAGGCGGTGTTTGCGCCGCTAGCAAGTCGCGAATTTCTTTTAAGTAATCTTCGCTCGTTGGTACCACTTCTTCTTCTGCCGCTTCTTCTTTTTTGCCGCGGTTTTTCATTTTGTTGGCCGCTTTGACAATCAAGAAGAGGACGAAGGCCGTAATTAAAAATGTAATAAGTGCACTAATCACGCTACCAATATTGAATTCAACGCCTTCGACTTTATAAACAAGGGCACCCAATGCATCGTCGGCACTCTTTTTCCCAGTCGTCAAGACAAAAATCAGACTAATCAACGGGGTAATCAAGCCTTCCACCACTTGTGTCACAATCGCTGTAAACGCACTACCAATGACAACACCAACGGCTAGGTCTAAGACACTCCCGCGCATGATAAACTCTTTAAATTCTTTAATCATTCTTTTTTCCCTCCTCACTTTAAAAACAGTATACCGAATCTTCTTGAAAATTTGAACTGAAAAACTCTTATCATTCAGAAAGCACCTGAAGCTGTGTTATAATGGAGCTATTGGAAAAAACATTAAAAAATGCTTTAGAATTTACGCGATACATATATTTCACAGCATTCTTTAGGTAAGATGAAGCAAATGAAGGAGCGATGCGGCAATGTCTGTTCAATTAGTTAAAGGCGTGAATTTACACGTCATTCCTACAGAAAAATATAAAACGGTGCGTCTTTTAGTCCGCTTTAATACACGATTAAATCATGAAACCATTACAAAAAGAACGCTGTTGTCCAGTTTAATGGAAACCAACAGCTTGAATTACCCGAATCAAGTCAAGTTAAGTGAGCGTTTGGCGGAACTTTACGGCGCCAGCTTTGGGATTGGCGTTTCCAAAAAAGGCAATCAACATTGGTTTAATATTTCTATGAACATTGTCAATGATCATTATTTACAGGATAGTCAGGTTCTCGCCGAAGCGGTGGACTTTTTGAAGGAAATTATTTTTGCCCCCAATATTCAAGCGGGCCAATTTGAGGCAGAAACCTTCCAACGGGAGAAAGAGAACTTGAAAGCGTACTTGGAAAGTATTGTGGAGGATAAGCAAACCTATGCTTCTTTGGCGCTTCAAAGTGTCTATTTTAATCAATCAGAGGATCAAAAAATCCCTAGTTTCGGGACCGTTGCGGCGTTAGCTGAGGAAACAGCGGCGTCATTAGCAGCGTATTATCAAAAAATGCTGGCGGAAGATCAAGTGGATATTTTTGTTTTAGGTGATGTCAATGAGGCGGAGCTAGTGCCGTTATTCAAGCAATTACCGTTTACGCCTCGTGAAGAAGGCAAAGCCGCGATTTTCTACAATCAACCAATTCGCAATGTGATTGAAGAGCGGACCGAGCGTGAGGTGTTAGCCCAATCAAAATTAAACTTGGCTTACAACACGGATATTTATTATGGCGATAGCTATTATTTTGCGTTGCAAGTGTTTAATGGGATTTTTGGCGGTTTCCCGCATTCTAAATTATTTATGAATGTCCGTGAAAAAGAGCATTTAGCGTATTATGCTTCTAGTAGTATCGACACCTTCCGTGGCTTCATGACGGTTCAAACAGGAATCGATGGCAAAAATCGGAATCAGGTCTTGCGTTTGATTTCGACAGAATTGGAAAATATTCGCTTAGGTAAGATTAGCGAATTAGAAATTGAACAAACGAAAGCGATGCTAAAAAATCAGTATATCTTAGCGTTAGATAATGCAGGCGCGTGGCTGGAAAAAGAATACTTGAACGAATTAATGCCGCAGACGATGCTGACGGCGGAGGAATGGATTGCGCGGATCAATGCCGTGACCATTTCAGAAATCCAAGAAGTGGCCAAACGCTTGGAACTTCAAGCGATCTTCTTTTTGGAAGGAGAAACGGAAAATGATTAAAAAAGACTATGCACAAATTAAAGAAACATTGTATACAGAAACACTGGCGAATGGGTTAAAGGTTTACCTATTACCGAAAAATGATTTCCAAAAAACGTATGGTTTGTTTACGACCGATTATGGTTCCATTGACAATACGTTCGTGCCAATTGGTCAAGAGGAAATGATTGAAGTGCCTGACGGAATCGCCCACTTTTTAGAACATAAAATGTTTGAAAAAGAAGATGGCGATGTCTTCCAAAAATTTGGGCAACAAGGGGCTTCAGCGAATGCCTTTACCAGTTTTACGAAGACGAGTTATTTGTTTTCAACGACGGATCAAGTGACACAAAATCTAGAAACGTTGCTTGATTTTGTGCAATCGCCGTATTTCACGAAGGAAACGGTCGAAAAAGAAAAAGGCATCATTGGACAAGAAATTCAAATGTATTTAGATGATCCTAACTGGCGCTTGTTCTTTGGCATTTTAGGCAACCTTTATCCGAAACATCCATTGCACATTGATATTGCCGGTACAGTGGCAAGTATTGCGGAGATTACCGCAGAAGATTTGTATACATGCTACAATACGTTTTATCATCCAAGTAATATGACCTTATTCGTGGTAGGGAAAATGGACCCTGAAGCGTTAATGGCCTTCATTCGTGAAAATCAAGCGGCGAAAGAGTTTCCTGCCGCCCAACCTATTCGTCGGCATTTCCCTGAAGAAACAGCTGCTGACATTGTCAAAGAGAGCGCCATTGAAATGGCAGTCACACGGGCAAAAGTGCTTGTTGGCTTGAAAGGCTTAGATGAAGTGCCAACAACGGGTCGTGACTTAATGAAATATCAAGTCACCGTGAACTTGTTGTTACAATTATTGTTTGGTAATACCTCTCAAAACTATTTGGCTCTTTATGATGAAGGCTTGTTAGATGATAGTTTTAGTTATGACTTTAATTTAGATCGCAGTTTCCATTTTGCGGATATTGGCGGCGATAGTGAGCAACCAGAAGTCTTAGCAGAACGAATTGAAGCTATTTTATTATCTGCCACAACAAGTCCAGAATTAACGGAAGAAAATTTGTCCTTATTGAAGAAAAAAATGATTGGTAAATACTTCCAATCCTTAAACTCTTTAGAGTATATCGCCAACCAATTTTCACAATCATTGTTTGGGGAAACCACGCTGTTTGATAAGATTGAAGTCATTGAAAGCATTCAATTAGCCGACGTCCGCCAAGTAGCAGAGACCTTGATTCGTGAAGAAGGATTGAGCCGTTTCTACATGTATCCTAAAGGAGAAACCGAGCAATAAACCAACTGTTTAAGAAAAAGAAAAATCTTTGAAATCTTTCAATTTTGTTATCCTCAGTTGGCTTCTTTTGTGGTATTCTTAAAGGACGGGAATGTTTTCCTTGGCAATTGAAAAAGACTGATGAGACAATCGATAAATTAACAAAATAGACTGGAGAAGATGGACGAGTGGCCAGCGTAAATATTGGAGAAACACTAAAAGAAGCAAGATTGCAGAAGAACATCTCAATTGATGAACTGCAACAAATGACAAAAATTCAAAAAAGATATTTAGAAATTATTGAACAAAACGATTTTGAGTCCTTACCAGGCACCTTTTATGTGCGGGCGTTTATCCGCCAATATGCAAGTGCGGTCGGCTTAGATGGCAATCAATTGGTAGATATCTATGATGGCAAAGAACCAGCAATTGTCGAAGAACCCAAGCCAGTGTATGAAGAGCTTGAAGGATCACGTAAGCAATTGCATGACGAAGAAAAGCAATCCAGTTGGTTACTGCGGAACTTACCAGCCATTGCCTTTTCGTTAATTGGTTTAGCCATTGCGGTCGTAGTGCTGTATATTATGTGGCAAGATCAAAAAGCCGAACCGATTATTCAAACACCGGCAACTAGTGCCAGTGTGGAAAAACCCAAAGAATCAAGTCAAGCCCCAGAAAGTAGCACACAAAGTAGTACACCGCCGTCTTCTTCAAGCGAACCAGAGAAGAAAACAGCTGTGGCTGTGGTGAGTGATGCTAACAATCAAGTGACTGCAACGGTTAAAGATGCGAATAGTCCAATCAACATTACCTTTAAAGGGACTGAAGGCTCTTGCTGGATTGGCGTGATGGTCGATGGCAACTATACGTACCAACACACCCTGCAAGCAGGAGAGACCCAAACAACAGCTTTACCTGCGAATGCCGCCAATGCAACACTGATTCTAGGCGCCTCAAATAACGTCGCCATTCAAGTCGATGGCGCCGATTTAACACTGGAAAAAACGCCAGTTTTAATTCGTAAGGATGTTACATTAGGGATTACGTATCGTTAGAAATGGTGTAAGAAGAATCTGGATAAACTGTCAAACGGCAATTATTCCAGATTCTTTTCTTTTATAATTAACAGCGAATGGTTAAAAAGACGACAATAATAATTCAAGAGAGAAGGGGTTATCAATGCTTAAAATAGTTAATAAAAAATTTAATCTTATCACCATATTTTCAATCGCTCTGTTGGTCATGGGCTTCTTGATTGTTGGCTTACAACTGTATTTCTACTTTATCTATGGTTCTAAATTTTTAGACAGTATCACATTGATTGGAATGATTAATTTAGGTTTAGGCTATTACCAGCTCTTTCTAAAAAAAGGCAAGAATATTTCTGAATAAACGGTCAAACGGCAATTATTCCAGATTCTTTTCTTTTTTTCGTGACACTGCCAGCAAGATAACGTAAAATAGAACAGGAGAAGGAAGGGGCAATTGAAGTGAATTTACCAAATAAATTAACAGTTTTAAGAATATTTATGATTCCGATTTTTATTATTATTGTGTCGGTGCCGATGGACTGGGGAACGATTAGTTTTGGCGACACAACGTTAGCCGTTACCCAATTAGTGGGCGCGATTATTTTTGCAGTTGCTAGTTTTACAGACTGGTTGGATGGCAAAATTGCCCGTGCACAAGGCTTGGTGACGAACTTCGGAAAATTTGCGGACCCATTAGCGGACAAAATGCTAGTGATGACCGCCTTTATCGTCTTAGTTGGTCAAGGCAAAGTACCTGCTTGGATTGTAGCAATTATTGTTTGTCGTGAATTGGCAGTAACTGGTTTACGGTTGTTATTAGTCGAACATGGCGAAGTAATGGCAGCAGCTTGGCCAGGAAAAGTAAAAACAGCTACCCAAATGGTTGCAATTATTTTACTATTCATTAACAACATTCCATTTTCAGCACTTCATCTACCACTAGATCAAATCATGCTATATGCCTGCTTGATTTTCACCATTTACTCTGGTGTTGATTATTTTGCTAAGAATAAAGATGTTTTTAAAGGTTCGATGTAAAGAGAGAATCAAAACGCTTGGCTTGTGCCAAGCGTTTTTTTAGTATTCATGATTGAATCGGCAAATAGATTTTTAAGTAGAGGAACAGATGAATCGATAAAACAAATCGGCAGTTTCTGTATGCTATTTTTCATTTTGGTTATATCTACATGCAAATAATTAGTTTGTTGTTGACAAAGTAAACTAAATAGATTACTATTTAGTTCGTTAGATTATATATAAACTAAATAAATTTTTTGGAGGAAATTATGAAAAAAACAGATATTTTAAATAAACTATTAAAAATTGCTCAACAACCTTACTTAATCTTTGCTTCTAGCATAGAGGAGAAGCCAGATAACACTTTTGAAACGTTAAAATTGCTTGCTTCTGAAGAAAATGTAACAGCTGGAAGAATCGCTGAATATTTAGATATAAAACCTTCTAGTGTGACACAAATCATAAAAAAATTAGAGTCTGTTAAAGCAGTTAAACGAGTCAAAAATGAATCAGATGCTCGGGTCACATTCGTTGTATTGACCGATAAGGGACGAGAAAGTTTAAGTACTCAAGGAAATATTTCCAATGGATTTAATGAAGAAATGTTTAAGGGCTTTTCAGAGGAGGAACTAGAGTCTTTAAATAATTATTTAGAACGTATAGAAAAGAATATTTCTAGTGAAGAATTTTTAGATAAAATTGAAACAATTTTTGGCGACGATAAAAATTGGGAACATTTCAGAAAAATATCAGCTAGATATGGTAGAGCTAGAGAACAGATGATGGGACATGATGGCTTTGGTAGATTTGGTGAATTCAACGGTGAATACGGTGGCTTTGAAGGATGGAAGAGAGGTCGGAGAAGATAATGGCAGTAGGTGGAGGCGGCAAAAATAGTCATGATTCTATCCGAGCAGATAAAACAAAATTTTCGTTTAAAGAATTTTTAGGCTTAATCAAGATGACAGAGCCTAACTATTTACTGCTTGGCATTGGGATGATATTTCTTGTGATTTCTTCTAGTATCCAAGTGTACGTTCCAAAACTTGCTTCAAGTTTAGTCAATAATTTTCAAAAGGGAGTAGATTATAGTTTATTAGGTAAAGTTGTTGGATTATTTATATTTTCAGCACTCGTTTCTGCATTAGGAGGGACAATTTTAGGTATTTTTGGTGAAAATGTCATCCAAAATATGCGTAAACGCTTATGGAATAAATTAACTATTCTAAAAGTTTCTTATTTTGACTCTGTTAAAGCGGGTGAAATATCCAGCCGGGTCGTAAATGATACTAATCAAGTTAAGCAATTGTTAGCCGTTACTTTTCCTCAAACAGTTGCCAGTGTGATTACAGTTATTGGTACGGTATATATGATGATTAAAATGGATTGGCATATGTCGCTTGCTATGGTAATTGCTGTTCCTGTTGTAATCCTTTGTATGATTCCAGTAATGGCATTTGGTTCAAAAGTTAGTCACATTCGCCAAGATGCTATGAGTCAATTTAACGGACTTGCTACTGAAACGTTGAGTGAAATTCGTTTAGTCAAAACTTCTAATGCTGAATCTCAGGCGCAGGTTCGTGCTGCAAATGAAGTGGATCGGTTATTTAATGTAGGGAAAAAAGAAGCAATATTTGATGCATCTATGCAACCAATTATGATGATGGTCTTTATGAGCATGGTATTTGGGCTATTAGCATATGGGATGCATCGAATTGCCATTGGTGTGATGACAATCGGAACATTGATGAGTTTCTTAATGTATCTATTTAATCTTATTGGCGCCATGCCAATCATTGCGACGTTATTTTCTGAAGTAGCTAAAGCAGCAGGATCAACGCGACGAGTGCAAGAATTGTTATCTAGAGAACCTGAAGACTTTGAAAGTGGACAAGATATTGATTTATCGGAAAAGACTTTATTAGTTAAAAATGTAAAATTTTCTTATGAAGATGCACCAGAGGAACCTATCTTAACAGACATTTCTTTTACTGCTCAGCCAAACCAAGTAATTGCTTTTGCTGGCCCATCAGGTGGCGGGAAATCGACGATTTTTAGTTTAATTGAAAGGTTTTATGAACCTACAGAAGGACAAATTAAATTTGGAGATATTGACATAAAAGATATCAAATTATCAGATTATCGTCGTCAAATCGGCTTTGTATCACAGGATTCTGCGATTATGGCAGGGACAATCAGAGATAATCTAACGTATGGCTTAGCAGAAAACTTCTCAGATGAACAACTATGGGATGTCTTGGAACTAGCATATGCGCGAAAATTTGTAGAAGAAATGCCAGATAAATTGAATACGGAAGTCGGTGAACGTGGCGTTAAAATTTCTGGAGGACAAAGACAGCGTATTGCAATTGCTCGTGCATTCTTGCGGAATCCCAAGATTTTAATGTTAGATGAAGCTACTGCTAGCCTAGATTCAGAATCTGAGATGAAGGTCCAAGAGGCATTGTCTAATTTAATGAAGGGCCGAACGACATTGGTTATTGCCCATAGATTGTCGACAATTGTTGATGCGGATAGCATTTACTTTGTTGAAAAAGGGAAAGTAACTGGTTCAGGAAAACATGATGAGCTAGTAAGTAAACATAAAACTTACGCTAAATATGTATCCGAACAATTTAAAGTAACGGAATGAACGAAATAAGCAAACTTAAAATGAAGCTAAGACAACACATGCATTTAACTAATTGTCTTAAGATTTAGAAAGAACTTGGACATAACCCCCAAGTTCTTTTTTCTAACTTATTTTTACCCACAAGATAAAAAGCGTGGGACAAAAATCACTTTGGATTTTTGCTCTACGCTCAAAAACTAATAAACGGCGGGAACAGAAGCAACTCCTTCGGAAATAAGCCGAAATTCTCCAAAAATTAAAGAACAATTTTCGGAAATTCCTTCTTATTTCTCGGAGTTAAACACTTCTGTCCCGACCTCTTTAAATACCTCCATGGTAGTTCACTTACTTCATAAAATGTAGAGTCACGGTATAAAGCCAATTCGCGAGGACCGATATTACAAAAATAAGCACCATTCAGATCTTTACGACAAATAATGCGGATCTGTCTTAGTCGTGCTAATGTTATCACGGATTTTTTTCAAGGAATCGGCATTTTGATCAAAATTGTGATACATCGTATTTGTATATAAAATATCCATTACCGTTAAGTAACTGATCCGTGAAGCCAAGGATTCCGCACGAAACAAGCCTTCTTCGGTGACGACAATAATTGCTTCGTCGGACAAGCCTGCCAACTCTGAACCGCTGTTACCGGTTAACGTAATCATTTTTGCGTTGGTTTTTTTAACTTGTCGTGCTAGGTTGATTGATTCTTTGGTTTTGCCTGAATGGGAAAAAATAAACACACAATCTTCACTGGTTAATTTTGTGACAAAACTTAACTGCATGTGGTAATCAAAAATGTAGTTGCACCGATAGTTGGTCCGAATGAATTTATGGAAACTATCAAAAGCCACAATCGAGGAGCCACCTTGCCCAAAAAAGTGAAGCGTTTTGGCAGAGTACATCAAAGCCAACACGTTATCTAACAGCTCCTTTGTTAAGAACTGTGTGGCGTTACTGAGGGAATAAATATTGGCTTGTAAGACTTTTTTAGCAATCGTAATACTATCATCATCTGGTGAAATATCATCGGCGCCATTCAGGCTATTGACGTTTTGAAAAGTCGGCTGATAATTAGAATTCCTGGCGATATCAATTTTAAATTCTTGGAACCCAGAATAGCCAATCTTTTTTACAAATTGATACACGGAAGATTGGGAGACGCCAATTTCGTTGGCAAGACTTTCTAACGTCATTTGTGTCAATAATGATTCAGAATGAACAAAGTAATCGGAAATTTTCTTTTCTGTGAGGCTCAAATTCGGTTTTTTGATCCGAATCCGTTGATCCAAATAGTGGTTTTTCATTAACACGTTCCTCCAATCTTATTTTTTTAAAAATAAAATGAATGCCTTTTCATTGTTGGTATAGACTGATTATAGTGGAAAAAGAGGACAAATACAATTTCTCTTTTTCTCCACAAAAAAGAAATTCTTTAAAAAAAGCCCAAAAAAAATAAATAATCTTTTTTCTGAAAAATGAAGGGGTCTTGAAAAGACTTCTCTCAACTAAAGAAAGTAGCCAGTAAAAAGAACGTGATACCAAGAGATTTACTTGTGTTTTTTGTATGAAAGCTCCTTAAAAATAAAAACGTTTTACCTTTTGAGCAGGCAAGATTTTTGCTAAAAAATAAAAAATATTTTTTAATTAGTGTAATCGTTTACATTATTTTTTTTATCCTTTATGATTGAAGTATCAAAAGAGGCAGGTGAAAGAAAAATGGACATTGGCTTTATTGGACTTGGGAAAATGGGTTTGAACATGGCATTAAATGTTCACGAACAAGGCTGGCCCATTATTGGCTTTGATGTGACAAAGGAAGCAAGAGCGACTGCTAGAGAGCAGGGGCTTTCCGTTGTAGATTCGTTGCCGGAACTATTGAAAGCGCTTAACAAAAGGAGGGTGATTTTTTTAAGTACCCCCGCTGGTCAGATTACCAATCAATTAGTGGCAGAATTGGTAGAGCAATTAGCACCAGAGGATATCATTGTGGATAGTGGCAATTCAAATTTTCATGATAGTGTTGCGAATGCTCAATTTGCTAAGGAAAAAGGAATTTATTTTATTGATTGTGGTACTTCTGGTGGCATCAAAGGAGCGCGGGAAGGAGCGTGTTTAATGGTTGGCGGTGCGCCTGAAGCTGTCAAAGTGTTAACCCCATTTTTTGAAGATTTAGCTTGTGAACAAGGGTATCTTTATGCTGGGAAATCAGGAGCTGGTCACTATTTGAAAATGGTGCATAACGGGATTGAGTACGTCATGATGCAAGCCATGGGCGAAGGATTCAATTTATTAGAAGCCGCCGAATATGATTTTGCGTTGGAGAAAGTAGCCGATGTGTGGAATCACGGCTCGATTATTGAAGCTCGCTTGATGGGCTTAGCGAAAGAGGTTTTTGCGGAAAATCCTACGTTAACCAATCTAGAAGGGAAAGTGGCAGCAAATGGCGAAGCCAAATGGATGATTGAAGAAGCATTGCGTTTGGAGATGCCCGTCCCAACTACGGCGTTGTCCTTATTTACTCGAAATGAAAGTATGCTAGCAAATCATTTTTCAAACAAAGTGGTCGCTTCTTTGCGACAAGGATTTGGCGGGCATGAAGTCGTAAAAAGTCAGTAAAGGAGTTTAGTCATGTTAAAAAAACAAAAAATTGCCATAGTGAATTCCAGTAGTTTTGGTCAAATTTTTCCTGAACACTTGACGCGCTTAGAAAAAATAGGCACCGTGAAGCATTTTACAGTCGACAGTGAAATTGGTGGCAAAGAGTTAGCGGAACGTTTACAAGGATATACGATTATTATTGCTAGCGTGACGCCATTTTTCACGAAAGAATTTTTTGAACATAAAGATGAATTGTTGCTGATTTCTCGCCATGGCATTGGGTATAACAACATCGATTTAGACGCTGCAAAACAGCACGAGACAATTGTTTCCATCATCCCAGCTTTAGTAGAACGAGATGCCGTGGCGGAAAACAATGTCACAAATTTACTAGCTGTTTTACGGCAAACTGTGGCTGCAGATGCCAGCGTTAAAGCAGATCAATGGGAAAAACGAGCGAATTTTGTCGGTCGGACGTTATTTAACAAAACTGTGGGTGTCATTGGTGTTGGGAACACAGGAAGTTGTGTCGTGGAGACGTTACGAAACGGATTTCGCTGTAACGTGTTAGCGTATGATCCCTATAAATCCGCCACTTATCTGCAAAGTTATGGAGCCAAAAAAGTAGACTTAGATACGTTGCTAGCTTCAGCAGACATCATTTGTTTATGTGCCAATTTAACTGAAGAAAGTTATCACATGATTGGCTCGGCGGAAATTGCCAAGATGAAAGACGGCGTCTATCTTTCCAATAGCGCACGAGGCGCCTTGATTGATGAAGAAGCCATGATTGCCGGCTTAGAATCGGGCAAAATTGCTGGGCTTGGGACAGATGTTTTAGAAGAGGAACCAGGTCGGGAAAATCATCCTTATCTTGCGTTTGAAAATGTAGTAATGACGCCGCACACCTCCGCTTATACCATGGAATGCCTGCAAGCGATGGGAGAAAAATGCGTGCAAGATGTGGAAGACGTGGTGCAAGGTATTTTACCTCAACGGGCAGTGCAAGAAGTCAGTCGTTACGTTAGTTAAGAAGGAGGAGGAGCATGTTAACTGATTTAAAAGTGAAAGTTGGACCGCAATTTTATCGTTACCACGAAGGCGCCTTAGCTTCGGTGCCGTCACTTTTCAAGGAATATCACGCCCAACGAATTTTGGTGGTGCATGGCACCGTATCCTTTGAAAAAGCTCAGCCATTTTTGCCATTCTTGGCAGATTCAGAGTATCAATTCTTCTATCACACTTACACAGGAGAATGTAGTTATTTTGGCGCCGAACAAATTTCACAGCAAATAAAGGAACACCAGATTGACTTTCTTCTGGGAGTCGGCGGCGGTAAGTTAGCCGATTTAGTGGGCTACAGCGCCCATTTAAACAATCTGAATTTTGGCTTGGTCCCCACTTTGGCTAGTAACTGTGCGCCGTGGACACCGTTAGCTGTGATGTATCAAGAAAATGGCGCGGCCGAAGGCAAAACGGAACATTTCTTTCGCCAAGCTGCGTTTTTAATCACTGATCCTAAGTTGCTTCTGGATGCGCCCCGTGATTATTTTGTCGCTGGTTTAGCTGATACGTTAGCGAAATGGTATGAATCAGAGACCATTTTACGCCAAGCCCATTTGCAAGGGGAACCCTTTTTACAATTAGCGGGAGCGACCGCCAAGCTTTCGCAAGAAGCGATTATGCGGGACTCAAAAGCAGCCTTAGCAGCGATGGATGAGGGCAAACTCACGCCTGAATTTGTCCATCTTTCAGAAATTGTTTTCGCTGTTTCTGGATTAGTCGGCGGCTTCGGCGACAAATACGCCCGCAATGCAGCAGCACACGCCATGCATGATGCTATGAGTAAATTTTTACCAAAAAGTCATGACTATTTACATGGCGAAAAAGTAGCTTACGGCATCTTCTATCAATTAGCATTGGAAAAAAGGTGGGCCATCATAGACGCATTAATCCCCTTTTATCAAGAGCTAAACTTGCCCATGTCGTTACGACAAATGGGCCTTTACCCAGAAGAAGAAGCAGTACTCGATGCAATGGTTCAATTTATTGATTCAAAAGAAAAGGTTCATTTAATTCCTATTGAGATTTCGGAAGAACGTTTACGTCAAGGGATTGAAGAGCTAGAAAAGTATATCCAAAACCAAGGATAAGAAGGAGGAACTATGGAAACGTTGAGTGTTTTACAAAGTTTGATAATGGCGCTTTGGGTGGCAGCAATTATGTCCAGATGGCTTGGAGGAGGAGCAACGTTAACGTTGCGTTTCTCGCCCTTAATGACAGGGTTAGTAGCAGGTTTAGTGATGGGCGATGTCCCGAAAGCGATGATTGTCACCGCAGCATTACAAATGATTTACATGGGCGTTTTTTCACCAGGTGGCTCTATGCCAGCAGAACCATCAATTGCGGCAGCGATTGCTGTGCCAGTTGCGTTGCTAGGGAATTTGAAGCCGGAAGCGGCTATCGCCGTAGCGGTTCCTGTCGGTCTTTTAGGGAGTTATTTATATCAATTCCGTTTCTTTATTAACACGTTTTTAGGGAAGTATACCGATCGTGCGGTGGCTGAACTAAATTCTAAAAAAATTGCCCGCTCAATTATCTGGTATCCAACGATTGCCTCATTTATTTTATTCGTTCCATTAGTCTTTTTTGCTCTTTATTTAGGGGCACCAGTCATTGCCGATATTATTAAAGCATTAGAAGGAACCGTTGTGATTCACGTGTTAGAAGTAGTCGGTGGTGGTTTAGCCGCAATTGGGATTGCGACAACGGTCTATGTCATTGGTCGAAAAGATTTCTTGGTTTTCTTTTTCCTTGCATACTTCATGAGTATCGTCTTTAAGTCATTGGAAATTACCATGGTAACGTATGCCATCTTTGGCGTAATTATTGCGTTAATTTTTGTGCAAGTCCAAAAAGGCAAACCTGTAGCAGAAAGTGCTGGTTCCGCCAGTGCCACCACTGATTTTGATGATGATGACGATTACGATGACGGGTTTTAAAAGAAAAAGGAGGAACTGAAATGACGGAAACAACAGAAAAAGTCGTGCCGAAAACAACGAATTTAGCACCAGAAGAAATTACCAATAAAGATGTTACAAAAGCCTATCTCCGTTGGCATTTTGCCAATGAAATTCCCCATTCCTTTGAACGTTACTTGGCGCCTTCGTTATTGTACGCAATGATGCCACTTTTAAAGAAATTGTATAAAGACGATGAACAATTAAAAGCCGCTTATATGCGTCAACTGCTGTTTTTCAATACGCAATTAAGTTGGGGCGGCGGGGTCATTACTGGGTTGATGGCTTCTATGGAACAAGAGCGGGCCAAAGAAGAACATGAAGGCCGCGAAATCATGATGCAAGATGATTTAATGTATAACACCAAAGCTGGCTTGATGGGCGCGTTAGCTGGGATTGGTGATGCGATTGACTCAGGCACGGTTCAATATATTTTTATTGCGATTGCGGTGCCGTGGGCGCAACAAGGTAGCGCATTAGGTGCGATTTTCCCATTTGTGGCGTTTGCCCTTTATCAAGTACTGTTAGGTGTGTTCTTTGCGAGACAATCCTTCAAAATGGGGCGGAATGCCACAGGCTTAATGCAAAGTGCGGGGATTCAAAAAGCTATTGAAATGTTATCTGTTTTAGGGTTGTTCATGATGGGGATTTTAGCTGGTAATTATGTCAAAGTTTCTTCAACTCTTCAATTTAAACTTTCTGGCCGTGAGTTTGTGGTCCAAGATATCCTTGATCAGATTGTCCCAGGACTCTTGCCGCTAGCTGTCGTAATGGGCGTGTATTGGTTCTATACGAAAAAAGGCTTGAAAGTTACGCAAGCATTATTGTGGTTAACAGGTATCCTAATTGTCTTAGCAACAGTCGGTATTTTATAAAAAGAAAAGGACGTGAATCAGATGGGCGTAGTAAATTTAGCAAGAGTAGATGAACGATTAATTCATGGACAAGTGATGGTGACCTTGTCCCAAAAAAGTGGCGTTAATTCCATTTTCGTTGTCGATGAAGTGGTGGCAAAGGATAAATTTATGCGTGATTTATACAAAAGTGCAGGCAGTCGGACAGGACAAAAAACCATTGTCATTACGCCGGAAAAAGCTAAATTTTATTGGGATGAATACCAATTCAAAGAGTACAACTGTATTTTAATCGCTAAAACCGTCTCTGTAATTTATGACTTAGTAAAACACGGAGTCCCTATGAAGGAGTTAAACATCGGCGGTATTGCACAGAAGAATCCAGAAAAAGATTTATTAGTAACCAAATCAGTTTATTTAAACAAAGAAGATGCCGAAAAATTAAAAGAACTACATGAGGTGTATGGCGTAGAAGATATTTATTTCCAAGCAACGCCTTCTGCACCAAAAACTAGTTTAAAAGAGGTTTTAGGCAAATTTAATTTATAAAAAAGGCCAGTCGCTTGAGTCATTGCATGACTGTTTGAAGTAATGACTCAAGCCACTGAATTGAAGGAGGAACTTTTATGTTAGGGATTGTGATTGCTACACACGGTGCACTAAGTGACGGTGCGAAAGACGCAGCTACCGTGATTATGGGCGCAACCGAAAATATCGAAACCGTTAATCTAAATAGTGGAGACGATGTCCAAGCACTAGGCGGACAAATTAAAACAGCGATTGAGAACGTCCAACAAGGGGATGGCGTGTTGGTCATGGTTGACTTATTAAGTGCGAGTCCTTACAATCAGGCAGTTTTGGTGATTAACGAACTCGAACCAGCTCTACAAAAGAAAATCTTTGTGGTGAGTGGTACCAACCTACCAATGGTCTTAGAAGCGATAAACCATCAATTATTGGGCACACCGATTGCTGAAGCGGCGCAAGCGATTGTTGCGCAAGGCAAAGAAAGTGTGCAAGCATGGGATATTTCTATGACTTCCTTTGAGGACGAAGAGGATGAGGACGATGATTTTTAAGAATGTAGTAAAGGGTGAAAGCAATGAAATGGGGATTTAGATGGTACGGAGCGGCAGGCGATGCCATTCCGTTAAAACATATTCGACAGATTCCAGGAATTACTGGTGTTGTCGGTACCTTGTTAAATAAACTACCAGGTGATGTTTGGACAGTAGCCGAAATTCAGGCACTTAAACAATCGGTGGAACAAGAAGGATTAGCACTTTTAGGAATTGAAAGTGTCGCTATTCATGATGCCATTAAAGCGGGGACGGATCAACGAGACCACTATATTGATAATTATCGCCAGACGTTGCGTAACTTGGGGAAATGCGGAATTTCCTTAGTGTGCTACAGTTTCAAGCCTATTTTTGGTTGGGCTAAAACGGACTTGGCGTATGAGAATGAAGATGGCAGCTTATCGTTGTTATTTGATCAAGCTGTGGTAGAGAACATGCAGCCAGAAGACATGTATCAATTGATTCACAGTCAGTCAAAAGGATTCCGGTTACCAGGTTGGGAAGAGGAGCGTTTGCAACAATTTCAAGAATTGAAAGCCATGTATGCCGGCGTAACAGAAGAAGATTTGGTCGAAAATTTGCGCTACTTTTTAGAACGTGTGATTCCTGTCTGTGAAGAAGAAAATATCAAAATGGGGATTCACCCCGATGATCCACCTTGGGAAATTTTTGGTTTGCCAAGAATCACTAAAAATTTAGCGGATTTGAAACGGATCCTTTCCTTAGTGGACTCACCAGCAAATGGGATTACATTTTGTACAGGTTCCCTTGGTGCGGATCCGACGAATGATTTGCCTACTATGATTCGTGAAATAGGTCACAGAATTAATTTTGTTCATTTCCGCAATGTGAAGTATTTAGGTGAGCATCGTTTTGAAGAAACGGCGCATCCTAGTGTCGCTGGTTCGTTAGATATGGCGGAATTAATGCAAGCACTGGTAGACGTAGGGTATGAAGGCGTTATTCGTCCTGACCATGGTCGGGCAATTTGGGATGAAAAAGCGATGCCTGGTTATGGTTTATATGATCGAGCAATGGGGTTGACCTATATTCAAGGACTGTACGAAGCAACCAAAGCCAAACAAAATAGGAAGTGACAGAATGGAAACAAAAGTTGAAAAAAATCAACTGTATCAACAATTAGCAACATGTAAACTTTTACCACTATACACTGCAACAGATTTACGCTATTTGCCACAAGTAGAATCGGTCTTAGTAGAAAACGAATTACCGTTTATTGAAGTCACTTTTCGGAGTCAGCTGGCCTTGCCTGCCATCAAACAACTTGCTGCTTCAGGGAATTTAATAGTAGGCGCAGGAACTGTTAGAACCTTGAAAGAAGCCCAAGAGGCAGTAGCGAACGGTGCACAGTTCATTGTTTCCCCAGCGATTGTTCCAGAAGTCATTGATTTTTGTCTGGCAAATGAGGTGCCTATTTTTCCAGGAACAGCTACGCCTGGGGAGATTCAGCGAGCGCTGGCGTATGGCTTACGAGTGGTTAAATTTTTCCCAGCCGATATTTACGGCGGGTTAAAAGCCATCAAAAGTTTAAGTGGCCCGTTTTATGATGTTCAATTTTTACCAACTGGTGGGATTGATGAAACAAACTTTATAGAGTATGTGGAAGCAGAAGAAGTATTAGCAGTGGGCGGCTCCTTTATTTTATCGGAAAAGATGCTTCAAGAAGATGAAGCTTCGGCACGCCAGCATGTTCAATCTTTACTTACGAAAATCAAAGAACGACAAGCAAAATAAAAAGATGAGGTCGGGACAGAAGCGTTTAACTCCGAGAAATAAGAAGGAATTTCCGAAAATTGTTCTTTAATTTTTGGAGAATTTCGGCTTATTTCCGAAGGAGTTGCTTCTGTTCCCGCCGTTTATTAGTTTTTGAGCGTGGAGCAAAAATCCAAAGTGATTTTTGTCCCACGCTCTCTTTTTTTTCTGTCCAAATACTACTGACATTATTTTAGTTTTCATTTTGTAAAAATAGTATAGGAGAAAAGCAATCAGTTATGTATAATTAGTGAAAGAAGGTTGCGTGAAGTAAAAATAAAAAGGAGAGCAAAGGATGTTAAAAAATGTAGAAGTGTTCTGGCAAAACTTTTTAGATAAACATGAATTAGATATGTTGATGCCCGATGTGTGGATGTTTGGTGATGGCTCTTCTGAGATGGGTAATCGTTTGGGTCAATTGGTTGTTTCTGGTCGTAAGACAGCGACATGTTCTTCTTTAGATATTTATAAGATGGAAGAAGAACAACTCCCTAAAGCTGGTCAATACGACATAATTTTAGATGGTCAGTCTCAACCGCTGGCTATTATTCGAACAACCAAAGTTGAAATTATGCCCATGAATAAGGTCTCAGAATCTTTTGCACAAGCGGAAGGTGAAGGAGATTTGACGCTGGATTATTGGTATGAAGAGCATGCGCGGTTCTTTAAAGAAGAACTGGCCCCCTATCAGCTACAATTTTATCCCGACATGCTGTTAGTTTGCCAAAGTTTTGAAGTGGTGGATCTTTATACAGAAAAAGAATAGACAGAGAAGCGGTGACTGACACGATTGAAACGAGCAGTTGTCGCTTTTTTTACTGATTTTTTGAAAAAGTTGCGTATGTTTATATAGACAGGGTGATAGAAAAGAGATGTGTATTTTAAGTGTCGAGGAAAAGATGGTACAATAACCTAAGGAATACTAACAAGGAGTGAATGTTATGAAAGAAGAATTTTCATATGAAATTTTAGAAGAAGTCGCTGTGTTATCTGAGAATGCTCGTGGCTGGCGTAAAGAATTGAATTTAATTAGTTGGAATGGTCGTCCACCAAAATTTGATTTGCGTGAGTGGGCCCCTGATCACGAAAAAATGGGTAAAGGCATCACCTTAACCAACGAAGAATTTGCTGAATTAAGCAAAACAATTAAATCCATGTAAAAGGAGCACCCTGTCAATGAAAAGTATGACTGGATTTGGAAAAAAGACCATTCAAAATGAAAATTATCAATTGGATGTTGAAGTCAAAAGTGTCAACCAGCGGTTTTTAGATATTCAATTGCGTATGCCAAAGGAACTGAATGCCTATGAACTGGTGATTCGGCAAGTAATCAAACGCACGTTAAAACGTGGACGTGTGGAAGTCTATGTAAATCTCCAAAAAATCGGCAACAATCAAAAAGAAGTGCGCGTGCAGTGGGACTTAATTGATCAATTATTAACTTCGGTAGATCAACATTTAAAGGAAAACTATCCGGAAGCAACGTTTGATGCAGGGGACACGGTCAACCATTTATTAAAGCAAAATGATTTTGTCGAAATAGTGGAAGCAGAAATCGTTGATCAGACATTTGAACCATTTCTTGTTCAAGCATTTGAAGCAGCCATCGCTAGTCTTGACCAAAGCCGTGTGCAAGAAGGAACGCAAATTAAACAAGTCCTGCTTGACTATGTAGCAGTGTTGACCCAATCAATTCAAGAACTGCAAGCGTTTGTGGGCGTTTTTGAACAAGAATACCGTCAACGTTTTGAAGCGAAATTAAACGAATGGTTAGGTAGCCAAGTGGATGAAACACGCTTATTAACAGAAATGGCCATTTTATTGGAAAAAGGCGATATTCATGAAGAATTAGATCGTTTGGATATCCATATTGATAAGTTGCATCAGTTGCTTGACGAAACAGAACCAGTGGGCCGAGAACTAGATTTCTTAATTCAAGAAATGAACCGTGAAGTCAATACGATTGGTTCGAAATCAAGTCCAATTGAAATAAAAAATAGTGTCGTTCAAATGAAAACAACCTTAGAAAAGATTCGTGAACAAATTCAAAATGTCGAATAGAGAAAATGGTTTCGTGTTTTTCCAGAAAACGCTATAATATAGAAGTAACGAATAAATGACAGAGGTGAAAGCAATGACTAAATTTTATGATGTAACCTTTCAAGAATTAAGTGGTCGTTCTGTGGTAAAAACAGAAGTCGCTTCAGACAGAGAACCATTTGACGTCTGGCAAGATGCTTGTGCAAGCTATTCTGAAACAGAATTAAATATCCAAATTAACGAAGACACGTTTGTTACTTTGAATCGTCACTTTGTTGTTCGCATTGACGTGAAAGAAGTTGACGGCCCTGTCGACAAACAAGTTCGTCGTCGCGATGAATTGATGAACGTGGTCAATACGCTTTCTAATATGGGCTTATAAAAAATACCACCAAGCATTTCACGCTTGGTGGTATTTTTTTTTAATTAGAATAAAAGAAACAAGCCAACGGCGCATAGGAAAGAAAGAACTGCGGCACTTAAAAAGATTGTCCGCATGGATGCAGTTTTACTGCTTTCTTTGCCGTGTTTTTTCTGACGTTCTAAACGTTTTTGAAGCTGACGGGTAATTACTGAGAAGATTAGCCCGAAAAGGACTAAAACACTTGTGGCAATCGATTTGGGAATAAAATGATTCGGTTCTGCAACGGTGGTATCCCCAGAACGTTCGTTTGATTCTGACGCAGCTTCCGCTGTTGTTTGTTTTGGCTTAACTTCTTGGTAAGCCACTTTCGGCGCTTGAACAGTACTATTTAACAATGTCAAAGGCGTGTCGACTTGCACCTGCCCTGCTACTAATTTAAAAGTAGGCTGACTGCCTTTGGGAATGACACCGTATAAATCGTTAGCCAAAGTGACTTTTTTGTGATCAATGGTTTGTGGTCCTTTGTCTAAAAGTTTTTTGCGTTCGTATGTCGTATAGGCATAGTCCAGCAAAGCATTCCCAGCAACATGCCGTTCGTATTCACCATCTTGGTTTTGCCAATTACCAACGCCTAAAATGACTTCAATTAAACGGAAATCTCCTTGTTTGACAGTCGCAATATAGTTAAAGCCGCCTGTTGGACTAGAGCCTGTTTTTAAACCATCCACGCCTTGATAACCATACTTAGCGCCTGGTAAAGAATAATTGTACGCTTCAAACGTTTCCTCGTAAGGCGTGCCGACCATTGTTTTCACTACTGGTTTATTGGTGATTTCTAAAATTTCTGGATAATTTTTCAGAAAATGATAGGTTAGTGAAGCTAAATCTCTAGCTGTAGAGACGTTATCGCCATTTGGGTCAATTCCTTGCATTTGATACAGGCCGTTAAAGGCACTTGCTTGCGCCCCACTGCAGTTGTAATAGGTAGTATTTGTCATCCCTAATTCAGCCGCTTTTTGATTCATTAAATGAACAAAGTCAGTAGGCTGGTTCCCTGAAATTAAGTTTGCCAACATGAGAGTCGCCACATTAGAAGAGGGGACAGCAATCATTTTTAACAGTTCACGGACTGGATAAGCAACACCTAACGTAATTTTGTTATTACTAATGGCATATATTTTAGAAATATCGACATCTTTTTGCGTAGCAGTCACAGTCGTATCCATTGTAAATTTTCCTTGCTCCATTGCTTCAAAGGCCAAGTACATGGTCATCACTTTGGCAATACTGGCAGGATTCCACGCTAAATCTGGTTGCTGCGACCAGAGAATTTCTCCAGAATCAGCATCAACAACGATGGCTGCTTTGGGAATGCCATCCGCTTTCAGGGTCGTCCCCATTTTTTTAGCAATCGCGGTAATATCTTCTTCTGCGTGAGTCACAGTAGGTTGGGCAAAAAAGGCCCCACAACTGACAACTAAGCCTAGCAGAAACAATGTAAATGGTTTAATTCGTGCGATGTTTCTCAGTCCTTTCTTATTCACGTTTTTTTCATCCTAAAGGAGTCATCACTTCATTTTACTTAAAAAATGGCTGCCTGTATAGGAATTCTAGGTAATTTGTTTAAAAAAAGAACAAGTTATGAAAGCCAAATTAAAGAAGAAATGTTATTTTTTCAGTGAATCTCCAAGAAAGTCTTGAAAATTGCAGAAAAAAAGTGCAAAATAGAACTAATACTGTGAAATTATGTTTTGAAAGGAAGTCGTTATGTCAGAGCGCGGGTTATTAATCGTATTGTCAGGTCCTTCAGGAGTGGGGAAAGGGACTGTAAGAAAGGCTATTTTCGACAGTGAAGAAAATGATTTTCAATATTCAATCTCAATGACCACTCGGAAACAGCGAGAAGGCGAAGTGGATGGAGTAGATTACTATTTCCGTTCAAGAGAAGAATTTGAAGCGATGATTGAAGCTGGAGAAATGTTGGAATATGCGGAATATGTTGGTAACTATTATGGGACACCATTAACGTATGTTAACCAGACGCTAGATGAAGGCAAAGACGTCTTTTTAGAAATCGAAGTCCAAGGGGCTAAACAAGTCAAAGACAAAGTGCCTGATGGCGTATTTATCTTTTTGACACCCCCCGATTTAGCGGAATTAAAATCAAGAATTATTGGCCGCGGAACAGACGAAATGTCTGTGATTGAAGAACGAATGGCTGTGGCCAGAGAAGAAATCGAAATGATGGCGCTGTATGATTATGCGGTAGTGAATGATGAAGTTCCTTTAGCCGTGCAACGAATTAAAGACATTATCGCGAGTGAGCACTTCCGTGTTGACCGTGTAATTGGAAAATATATTAAAATGTTAGAGGAGATGTAGCCTTATGATGTTAAAACCGTCAATTGACTCATTGTTAAAAGAAGTCCCTTCAAAATATTCTTTGGTTATTTTAGCAAGCAAACGTGCGCATGAATTAGATGAAGGCGTTCAACCAACCGTTGAATCCTTTGATTCTGTAAAAAGTGTAGGTCGTGCGTTAGAAGAAATTGAAGCAGGAACAGTGATCAGTGATCCAAATCCTGAAGAAAAACGCGAACGTCTACGCATTGAACGTGAAGAACGCAAACGCCAACGTGAACAAGAACAAAAAGAATTAGAAAACCGTTTACGTGACGAAAAAAATTAATTGAATGAAAAACAAGCCTATGATTGAAGCTTTCTTCAAGTAAAGGCTTGTTTTTTTGTGATTGCAAATGTTGTGGGATGACTTTTGTGGTATACTGTTTTTGTAGATAAGTTATGACGGTGGCAAGCGCAAAAGAAAATGTGCTTTGCGACGAGAATCGCAATGAAATGAGAATCGTAGGAGCATACTGGAGACCCTTTTGGTGGTGCTTATGAGCATAAGTACTAAAATCTATGAAAGGGGAAAGCCGTATTTGTCCGCATTAGATGTAATCGGACTAATTTTCGACTTTGGTTTATATACCATTGCGTTGATTAGTTTGGTTGTCACTTTGCTAAAAAAGACAAAAAGAAATAACCAGTCATAAACTTTGAACGGTTAACTGGTTATTTCTTTTTAATTAAGTAAAAACTAAGTTACTGTCATGATTCTACAGTTAGAGAGATGGACCAATATCTCTCTTTCAAAATGATTATACCATAAAAAAATGTAGAGTGCTAACACTAGTTAGCAGTGTAAGTTTCAAAGTATTTTAAGAGGATTACTAAAAGCTACTTTCTTAGATCATTTGTTTAGGAAAGCTAGCTTTTTATATTTTAAGGAGAAATTAACTAAGCTTAACAACAACGAGACACACAAGACAAATCAGTCAATCTTTAGTACAATAGGCAAAGAGAATTTACATAAAAAGGAGGACGCACCATGCAAAAAGTAGCCAAAGTTATTGTGGATGTACCAACGATGCAAACCGATCAACCATTCACTTATTTAGTGCCTGAAAATTTAAATGAGCAATTGGCTGTCGGCATGCGTGTAGAAGTGCCTTTTGGTAACGGTAATCGGCATGTTCAAGGGTTTGTTTTAGCCATTGAACCAATGGCTGCAGCGGTTCTTGACGAAACCAATATTCAGTTGAAAGAACTAGTGGCGGTGTTGGATTTAAAACCTGTCTTAAATACAGAAATGTTGGCTTTAGCTGATTATATGAAGGAAAAAACGTTTGCTTTTAAAATCACTTGTTTGCAAACCATGTTGCCTAGCGTAATGCGTGCCGATTACCAAAAATATATTTATTTAACGGATGAGCTTTCTGAAGAATTACAAGATCAGTTATTTTATGGTTTAGAGGAAATTTCGTGGGACCAAGCGCAAGAACGTGGGCTTTTGCCTCAACTAATGGCGTTGCGTAAACAGCAAAAAGTCGATATTCGCTACGAAGTTACGACGAGAAATAAAGTCAAAATGGTCCGCTTCATTCAAGCCGCTAAGGAATTTGAACAATTAGAGGAAATTCGTTTGGGTTTACGCAAGGGAGCTAAGAAGAAGGAGCAACTTCTTTACTATTTACAACGCTTGGGCACTGAAAAAATCACCGCTGTGAAGGAAATGAAAGAATTAGGTTTCAGTACCGCGCTTTTAAATGAAGCGGCCAAAAACGGCTGGTTAACGTTCATTGAAAAAGAGGCGTATCGTGATCCGTTTGCTAATCAGACGTTTGAAAAAACGACTGCGTTATCTTTGAATGCAGAACAACAGGTGGCTGTGGAAACAATCTTACAATCGGTCCAAGAACAGCAAAGCCAAACCTACTTATTGGAAGGTATTACAGGAAGCGGGAAAACAGAAGTTTATCTACAGGTCATTGCAGAAGTTCTTAACCAAGGCAAAACAGCCATTATGCTTGTCCCTGAAATTTCTTTAACTCCGCAAATGGTGCAACGCTTTAAAAGTCGCTTTGGCGAACATGTTGCTGTAATGCACAGTGGCTTATCGCAAGGTGAAAAATACGATGAGTGGCGGAAGATCGAACGAGGAGAAGCGGAAGTGGTGGTTGGCGCGCGTTCAGCCATTTTTGCGCCAATCGAAAACATCGGTGTGATCATTATTGATGAAGAACACGAGGCAAGTTATAAACAAGAAGAAACCCCCCGCTACCACGCGAGAGATTTAGCGATTTGGCGTTCGGAGTACCATCATTGCCCTGTTGTTTTAGGTAGTGCCACGCCGTCCTTGGAATCACGCGCTCGCGCACAAAAAAATGTTTATCAGCGGTTACGATTAACACAGCGTGCCAATCAAGCGGCAACCTTGCCTACGATTGATGTAGTGGATATGCGGCAAGAAGTAGAAAATGGCAATGTCTCTTCTTTTTCCATGTCGTTGCAAGAAAAACTCCAAGAACGCTTAGAGAAAAACGAACAAAGTGTTCTCCTACTTAATCGCCGTGGCTATTCGTCATTTGTGATGTGTCGCGATTGTGGCTATGTGTTGCCGTGTCCGAATTGTGATATTTCCTTGACTTTGCATATGGATAGTAAAACAATGAAATGTCATTATTGTGGGCATGAAGAACGGATTCCTTATCGCTGTCCTAACTGTGGCCAAGATAAAATTCGCTACTACGGAACAGGCACACAAAAAGTAGAAGAAGAATTACAAACGTTGTTACCAGACAGTCGTATTCTCCGAATGGATGTTGATACGACCCGTCGCAAAGGTGCGCATGAAAAGATTTTGCGAACATTTGGTGAAGGACAAGCGGATATCTTATTAGGCACACAAATGATTGCCAAAGGACTGGACTTTCCAAATGTGACGTTAGTCGGTGTCTTAAATGCTGATACCGCCTTGAATTTACCCGATTTTCGTTCCAGTGAACGGACCTTCCAGTTATTGACACAGGTCAGCGGTCGAGCTGGTCGAGCTGAAAAACCGGGGGAAGTCATCATTCAATCTTTTAACCCCGAGCATTATGCGATACAATTGGCAAAAGCCCAAGATTATGAAGATTTTTATACAAAAGAAATGTATATTCGTCATCGTGGGGATTATCCGCCGTACTATTTTACGGTCCAAATTACGGCTAGCCATCCTGAAGAAAATGAAGCAGCGAAACAAATGTTTCAAATTGCGACGAAATTAAAACAAGGCTTATCGCCGCAAGCTATTTTGTTGGGACCAACGCCCAACGCAATTATGCGTGTCAATAATCGATACTTTTATCAAGTGATTATCAAGTATAAACAAGAACCAATGCTTCAACCATTATTGAAAGAAATTTTAACCGATACACAACGAGCAACGGCTCGTGGCTTAAAGCTTTCCATTGATGCAGAACCCATGAATTTTATTTAAAAAATACAGCTTTGAAAGGAGCACTTATGCGCTATCCAGTTGTGATTCACCCGAACGAACACTTAAAAATGAAGGCTCAACCTGTGACGATTATTACCGATGAAATTGTGCAGTTACTAGAGGATATGTATGAAACAATGCTGGCCCATGATGGGATTGGCTTAGCAGCCCCGCAAATTGGCAAAAATTTGCAAATGGCAGTAATTGAAATTGATGAAGAATCTGGTCGTTTTGAACTAATTAATCCAGTGATTATTGAAAAAAAGGGAACCAGTATTGATGTGGAAGGCTGTTTAAGTATTCCAGAAACATATGGAACCGTTGAACGAGCAGATGAAGTGACTGTCCGTTATTTTGACCGTGAAGGTGAAGAAATGGAAGTTACGGCTTACGGCTATTTAGCTCGAGCTTTTCAACACGAAATTGATCATTTGAACGGCGAGTTATTTATCGATAAAATGATTGAGAAAATTGCACCAGAAGATTTAGAAGCGTATATGGAGGAACATTTTGATGACTAAAATTGTATTTATGGGCACACCAGCCTTTTCTGTTCCGATTTTAGAAAGTTTAATCGAGGCAGGCTATGACGTTCAAGCGGTTGTCACGCAACCAGATCGACCAGTTGGCCGAAAAAAAGTGATTACCCCAACGCCTGTCAAAGAAGCAGCTTTAAAACATAACTTATTAGTCTTACAACCAGAGAAAATTTCAGGTTCTCCTGAAATGGAAAAAGTGATTGACTTAGCACCAGATTTAATTGTGACAGCAGCCTTTGGACAATTTTTACCAGAGAAAATTTTAAAAGCGCCCAAACTAGGTGCGATTAATGTCCATGCCTCACTTTTACCAAAATATCGTGGCGGCGCACCTGTACATTACTCGATTATTGAAGGAGAAAAAGAAACAGGCGTCACGATTATGGAAATGGTGAAAAAAATGGATGCTGGCGCGATTTTATCGCAACGTGCAATTCCGATTACGAAACAAGACGATGTAGGCACCATGTTTGAAAAATTAAGCATTCTAGGAAAAGAACTTTTATTAGAGACGTTACCTAAGCTAATTGCTGGCGAAATCACGCCTATTCCACAAGTGGAAGAAGAAGCTACTTTTTCACCAAATATTACCCGGGAACAAGAACGAATTGACTGGCAAAAAACTGCTGAGGCAATTGATAACCAAGTGCGTGGTATGCGTCCTTGGCCAACAGCGTTCACAACCTATCAAGGGACCAACTGGAAAATTTGGGCAGTGACACCACTGACTGAAACAACAACCAGCGCCCCAGGAACGATTATCCAACGTAGTAAAAAAGCGCTATGGATTGCTTGTGGCGAAGGGACAGTTCTTCAAATTGATCGCCTGCAACCAGCAGGTAAAGGTCAATTAACGATTCAAGAATTTTTAAATGGCGTTGGTCAAAATGTCGCAGAAAAAGATAAGGTGGACTAACAAAAATGGCTGAAAAAATCCCCAAGAAATTAAAACGTTCTGTTCGATACGTTGCTTTAGAAACCATCGAACGTGTGGATAAAGGTGGGGCGTACTCCAATCTTTTACTTAATGAAATGATGACAAAATCAGAACTAAGCGAGAAAGATGGCCGCTTGTTTACAGAACTTGTCTACGGCACAATTAGTCGCAAATTATTGTTGGAATACTACTTAACACCATTTGTTAAGAAACCGCAAAAAGTCGATAATTGGGTGAAAAATTTATTGATTTTATCGTTATATCAATTACTTTATTTAGATAAAGTGCCTGATCATGCAGTCATTAATGAAGCGGTTGAAATTGGCAAACGTCGTGGCAATCCTGGGATTGGTAAATTCGTGAATGGCGTGCTGCGGGCGTTCCAACGAAATGGAGCACCTAGTTTGGCCGCAATTAGCGATCCAGTTGATCGTTTAGCAACGGAAATTAGCATGCCACGTTGGTTAACAGAAAAATTGCTTGCCCAATTAGGCGAAGAAGAAACACGGCAGTTAGGCTTGTCATTATTTGAAAAAAGCCATGCGAGTGGCCGAGTAAACACACGGTTTATTTCACGAGAAGAAGCGCTGGAAGAATTACAAGAAACAGGGATTGCCGCGAAGGAAAGTCAACTTTCCCCTTATGGTGTTGTCGCTGAAAAAGGCTACTTAGCTGGCAGTGAACTGTTTATTAACGGTTGTTTAACCATTCAAGATGAAAGCTCTATGCTCGTGGCTCCAGCGATGCAAATTGAACCGCATCATCGTGTCTTGGATGCTTGTGCGGCTCCTGGTGGCAAAACGACTCATATCGCAACTTTTTTAGAGGCTGAAGCAGGTGGTCGTGTGACTTCTTTAGATATTCATGCGCACAAAATTAAGCTAATTAATGAAAATGCGCAACGCCTCCACGTGGCGGATGTCGTCCAAGCAGAAAAGCTTGATGCGCGACAAGTGGCCGAAGAATTTCCCGCAGAAACCTTTGATCGGATTTTAGTTGATGCACCATGTTCAGGCTTAGGGCTGATGCGCCGTAAACCAGACATTAAATACCATAAAACGGCCAATGATTTTCAAAATTTACCTAAAATTCAGTTAGAAATCTTAGAAAGTGTTGCCCCAACACTAAAACAATGGGGTATAATGGTCTATAGCACTTGTACTATTACGCCAGAAGAAAATCAGGAAGTGGTGGCAGCCTTTTTAGCCAAACACCCTGAATTTGAAAAAATTGAAATTGTTGCAAATGAAAACGTCCAAGCAGTAGTAAAAGAGCAAGAACTGGTTCTGTATCCCCATCAATACATGACAGATGGCTTCTTTATTTGCTGTATGCGGAAAGTTAGTTCAAATGAGGTGAAATAATTTGGAAATCAACGTTCAATCAGATGTCGGTCGCAAAAGAAATACGAACCAAGATTATGCCAACGTTTTTGAGAACCAACAACACATAACCTTTGCTGTTTTAGCAGATGGCATGGGTGGCCACCAAGCAGGTGATGTCGCTAGCCAAATGGCAGTCAATAATTTAGGTGAGAGTTGGTCCAATGCGTCTGTCGACTCAGCTGAAAAATCTGCACAGTGGTTAATTCAAGCAATTCAAAAGGAAAATGAAAAAATTTATGAACGCGGACAATCGAAACCAGAGTATTTAGGAATGGGGACAACCGTGGTTGGTGCCATTCTTTTACCGGATTCATTTGTCTTAGCAAATGTGGGGGACAGTCGTGCTTATTTAGTTCGTGACCAACACATGTTACAATTAACAGAAGACCATTCTTTAGTGAATGAACTAGTAAAATCAGGGGAGATTACTCGTGAGATGGCTGCAAATCATCCACGAAAAAATGTCCTAACACGTTCTTTGGGAATGCCTGGCACTGTCGAAGTCGATGTAACCAATCATGAATGGCTGCCTAATGACTATTTACTGTTATGTTCGGACGGTTTAACCAATATGGTTCCTGAGACAAAAATTTTAGAAATTTTAGAGACGTCAGATCCCTTAGAATCCAAATTAAGCCAACTCGTTGCCCAAGCAAATGAAGCGGGTGGTTTAGATAACATTACCGTGTTAGTGATACACTTTGACGAACAGAAGGAGGAAAACCAATGATAGAAATCGGCAAGAAGCTGAATGGTCGATATCACATTATTGGCAGCATCGGAAGCGGCGGCATGGCCAACGTCTATTTAGCACACGATTTAATTTTAGACCGAGACGTTGCAGTAAAAGTCTTGCGCTTTGACTTCCAAAACGATCAAGCCGCCATCCGACGTTTTCAGCGTGAAGCACTAGCCGCAACTGAGCTGGTTCACCCGAATATCGTCAGTGTGTACGATGTAGGCGAAGAAGATGGACTACAATATTTAGTCATGGAATATGTGAAAGGAATGGACTTAAAACGGTACATCCAAACGCATTTCCCAATTCCTTATTCCACAGTTGTGGACATTACGCAACAAATTTTATCTGCTGTCGCAATGGCACATGAACATAGAATTATTCACCGGGATTTAAAACCGCAAAACATTCTGATTGACGAACACGGCACAGTCAAAATTACTGACTTTGGGATTGCGATTGCCTTGTCAGAAACGTCAATTACGCAAACGAACACAATGTTAGGTTCGGTGCATTACTTATCGCCAGAACAAGCACGCGGAAGCATGGCGACTAACCAATCAGATATTTACGCTGTGGGAATTATTCTCTATGAAATGCTAACGGGGAATGTACCTTTTGATGGTGAATCAGCCGTAACGATTGCCTTAAAACATTTTCAAGAAGAAATTCCCTCTGTTAAAATGTTTGATCCAGGGATTCCTCAATCATTGGAAAATGTGGTTCGTCACGCAACCGCAAAAGACCCAAGCGATCGCTACAAAACAGCGAATGAGATGGCAGAAGACTTATACACGTCCTTGTCAGCCAGTCGTTTAAACGAACCTGCGTGGGAACCAACGGCTTTATTAGGAGAAACGAAAGTATTAACTCCGATTCCCGAAGACATCGCTGAACCGGAAGAGACAACGCCTGTCGAAGTCCCAGAAGATATCGCAGATGACATTTTAGCTGAACAACCACCGAAGAAAAACCGCAAAAAATTGTGGATTGGCTTAGCAATTGCGGCATTAATTGCTTTAGCAATAGGTGGCTTAGCCTTTGCAATGTCGGGTGGTAAAGACGTTGAAGTTCCTGATGTTACAAATGAAACGAAAGCGGACGCTTCACAAGCGCTACAAAGTGCCGGGCTGAAAGTCGATAGTGAAACCAAAAAAATTCCCGATGATAAGATTGAAGAAGGCAAGGTGGTCAAAACAGACCCCGAAGCAAAATCATCTGTGAAAAAAGGCCGATCTGTTACTTTGTACATCAGCTCTGGAACAGAAAAAATTGAGATGGCCGATTATACAAACGAATCGTATGAATCTGCTGTCGAAGCCTTGAAAAAACTAGGGTTTTCAGAAGACCAAATTACAACGAAAAAAGAATACAGTGATTCTGTGTCTACAGATAACATTATTAAACAAAAACCAGCTGCAGGTAAAAAAGTTGATCCGAAAAAAGACAAAGTCACTTTAACGGTCAGTGAAGGACCAGAAGCGGTTACTTTGCCTAGTTACGCCGGTTATTCTTACACAAATGCAGTAAATGCATTGGCACAATTAGGTATTTCTGAATCTCAAATTACGCGTGTCGACCAAGCAAGCGATACGGTAGAACCAGGTTTAGTCATTACGCAAGACCCCGCACCAGGTGGCACCGTGACACCTAAAAATGGCCAAGTGACGTTATATGTAAGTAAAGGTAGCGACAAAGTGACACTTTCTGATTATAGCGGAATTTCTTACGATAATGCGGTAAGTCGCTTAATTGCTTTAGGTATCCCAGAATCTCAAATTAAACGAGTGGACGAAGAAAGCGACAAGGTTGAAAAAGATACCGTGATTAGTCAAGAACCAGCTTCTGGTACCGCTGTTGATCCGAAAAATGACACGATTACTTTACATGTCAGCAAAGGCAGTGACTCAGTAACTGTTCCTGATATTTCAGGTTATTCGCCAAAAGCTGCAGAAGACAGCATCAATAACGCTGGCCTTAAAATCAATGAACAAGGATTATCTGGCTCTGGCGATGGCCAAGTCGTTGAACGAACTAGCCCATCCGCTGGCAGCAAAGTCAAAAAAGGCGACTCTGTTACAGTTTATTATTCAAAAGCAAATGATTCAAAAAGCACCACTAGTGAAAGTAGTACGAGTAATTAAGACAAGAGGTTGGGACAGGAGGGTTTAGCTTCAAGAACCAAGTAGGTACTGTTTAACATCTATTTGCTTTTCAAATAGTGTTTCTCAGCAATAAGAAGAAGCTGTTCCTGTCCCGCCGTTTATCTTAAGATTTAAGTCTAGGAAGGTAAGTCATTTCGACTTATGTCCTAGGCTCTTTTTAATTAATAGAATCGAGAGGCTCCCTTGATTTCTCTGCCACTATCCTGTATATTCGAAAGTAGTTAGGAGTGGTTTATCTGAAAGGTCAAATCAGAAAAGCGTTAAGCGGTTTTTATTATGTATACGCAGATGGAGAAACATATCAAACAAGAGCGCGAGGGAATTTTCGTAATCGAAAAATTACGCCACTCGTGGGAGATGAAGTACTTTTTGAAAGCGATAATTTAACAGATGGTTATGTGTTGGAAATTTTACCAAGACGAAATGAATTAGTGCGCCCGCCTGTTGCAAATGTGGATCTAGGTGTGGTTGTCATGAGTATGGTTTCGCCAAATTTTTCGTTTAATTTGTTGGATCGTTTCTTAGTCAGCTTAGAGTATAAGGATATAGAACCAGTTATTTATTTAACGAAAGTTGATCTATTAGATGAGCCGCAACGTCAAGAAGTCACTGAAATTAAACAGATTTATGAAGCGTTAGGTTATGCGGTAATCGCTTCGGAAGACGTAGAAGCCACCAAAGAATTAGAACGCTTTTTCCCAGAACGATTGACTGTTTTTATGGGACAATCAGGCGCTGGAAAATCAACATTGTTGAATCAAATTTCACCAGAATTACAACTAGCAACTGCGGAAATTTCCCAATCTTTAGGACGGGGCAAACATACGACCCGTCACGTGGAATTGATTCCGTTATACGACGGTTTGGTTGCTGATACACCAGGATTTAGTGCCATCGATTTCTTGGAGATGGAAGCAGTGGAATTACCAAAGCAATTTCCTGAATTTGTTGCCGCGGCCTCTCACTGTAAGTTTCGTGAATGTATGCACCACAAAGAACCTGGTTGTGAAGTGAAACGTCAAGTGGAAGCGGGAACCATTGCGACGAGTCGTTACGAAAATTATTTACAGTTTTTAATGGAAATCGAGAATCGACGACCTGTTTATAAGAAAAAATCATAGCAAATATAAAGGGAGCGAGCCAAATGAAACTAGCACCATCCATTTTAAGTGCCGATTTTGCCAATTTAGAAAGAGATATCCGTTTAGTAGAAGAATTAGGAGCAGATTATATTCATGTTGATGTCATGGACGGTCAATTTGTGCCCAACATTACCTTAGGACCGAATATCGTTTCAGCGATTCGTCCAGTGACAAAACTACCATTGGATGTTCATTTGATGATTGTACAACCTGAAAATTATATCAATGCTTTTGCGGAAGCTGGTGCGGATATTATTACCGTCCATCAAGAAGCAACACCCCATATTCATCGTGCCTTACAAATGATTAAAAATGCAGGTGTGAAAGCTGGCGTAACCATCAATCCTGGGACACCACTTTCGATGATTGAAAATGTATTAGACTTAGCAGACCAAGTCTTGGTAATGACTGTCAATCCAGGCTTTGGCGGACAATCATTTATTGAAAACTCACTAGAAAAAATTGCTCAATTAAAAGAATGGAAAGAAACAAAAGGATACACCTATGAAATTGAAGTCGATGGCGGGATTGTTCCTGAAACTGCCGCACGTTGCAAAGAAGCTGGTGCGGAAGTGTTTGTTGCAGGCTCCTACATTTATAATGCTGAAAATCCTCAAGAACGAATCGATGCACTGAGAGCAGTGCTAGACAAATGAGTCGTGTCTTACTGGTAGCTGGGGGCAATCCAAGTGATTGGCCAACCATTGAACCAGCTACGTATGATTATTTCGTAGGTATTGATCGCGGCTGTCTCCATTTATTAGAGGTCGATTTACCGTTACAATTAGCGGTGGGCGATTTTGATTCATTATCACGAGAAGAATACCATTTTGTCCAAGAAACTGCCGAAACACTCATTCAAGCACCTGCTGAAAAAGATGATACAGATACACAATTAGCGCTTCAAGAAGCTTTACAACGATTTCCACAAGCAGAGATGACGATTATCGGTGCGACAGGGGGCAGAATTGACCACCTGTTAGCCAATCTTTGGTTACCCTTTGAACCACGATTTCAAGGCGTACTTCGTCAAATCCGTCTATGCGATCGTCAAAATAGCATCCAGTATTACGCCCCTGGTTCGTATATCGTACCGAAAGAGCCAGATAAAGAATATCTGGCCTACTGCTGTTTGACGCCTGTAGAAAACTTGACGCTACGACGCAGTAAATATTTATTAACCAATCAAGATGTTCCTTACCCAACATCGTATGCAAGTAATGAATTTATCGAAGAAGCCGCTGCTTTTTCCTTCGATGCAGGGATGATTGCAGTTATTCAAAGTAAAGACAAGTAAAAAGAAGTTGGACCTTCATCAAAGTGATGAAGGTCCAACTTCTTTTTTTTTGCAATAAAAAAAGCCGAACAACGAACGTCCAGCTTTGCTTATTTAAGTTTATTAAACACGTTCGATTTTACCAGATTTCAAAGCACGAGTTGACACCCAAACTTTTTTAGGTTTACCATCGATTAATACGCGAACTTTTTGTAAGTTAGGTTTCACAGTGCGTTTTGTTGAGTTCATCGCATGTGAACGGTTATTACCACTTGAAGTCTTACGACCAGTGAAGTAACATACTTTTGCCATTTTAAGTTTCCTCCTTTGCCTTGATCTTGGAGCGATAATATTCAGCTCATACTAACTTAATTTATCATATTAGGCACTGATTTGCAAGAAGATTTTTTTCTATGATTTGACTTTAGCAATCAAAAAGAGTAAATTGAAATCTTGCTAGAATGTTCACTTAGAAGTGGAAGAATGAAAATATCTGACGAACTTCCTTTTAATTAAAGGCTGGATATGATAAAATGTTATGGAAGAAAATAGGGCGAATGTGCTCTTATAAGGAGGCTTTCATCAATGGCTGTAAAAATTCAAACACCCGCAGGTACCATTGAGATTACCAATGATGTGATCGCTACAGTAGTTGGCGGAGCTGCGACAGATATTTACGGAATTGTCGGAATGGCAAGCAAAAATCAAATTAAAGATAACTTAAACGATATTTTACGTCGTGAGAATTACTCACGTGGTGTCGTTGTTCGTCAAGAAGACAACGGAATCGCAGTGGATGTCTACACGATTGTTAGTTATGGTACAAAAATTTCTGAAGTTTCTCGTAACGTCCAAGAAAAAGTAAAATATAATCTTGAAACATTATTAGGTGTCACTGCGAATTCAGTTAACGTTTTTGTTCAAGGAGTTCGTGTATTACCGGATTAGAGGTAGTGTACTGTCAACGATGCAATTGCACAAGGAAGTCGTGTGTTGCCGTTAGCGGTAAATCTGAAGGAGGATTTTTTAGGTGAATGTAACAGAAATCAGCGCAGGTCAGTTCCAGGAAATGGTCCAGGCAGGTGCGACTCGTCTGCACACAAATGCAGAATATGTCAACTCATTAAACGTTTTCCCTGTACCCGATGGTGATACAGGAACAAATATGAACTTATCAATGACCAGTGGTGCAAAGGCTGTGGCCGATTCTCGCTCTGAAAAAGTAGGAGAATTAGCAGGTGCGTTATCCAAAGGGTTATTAATGGGTGCTCGTGGAAACTCTGGGGTTATTTTATCTCAATTATTCCGCGGCTTCTCAAAACAAATTCCTGAGGTTACAACATTAAATGCCAAAGACTTGGCCGCTGCCTTTACACATGGTGTAGAAACAGCGTATAAAGCAGTGATGAAACCCGTTGAAGGAACAATCTTAACTGTTTCTCGTGAAGCGGCGCGTTCTGGTGAACGTAAAGCGAAAGAAACAGATGACTGTATCGAAGTTATGACAGCTGTTGTAGCAGGCGCTAAACGTGCCTTAGCGAAAACACCTGATTTATTACCTGTCCTAAAAGAAGTCGGCGTTGTAGATAGTGGGGGTCAAGGACTACTATTTATCTATGAAGGATTTTTAGAAGCGCTTAGTGGTGAATTTTTACCAACTGAAACGTATGAACCAAGTCCTGCCGAAATGGACGAAATGGTTAATGCTGAACATCACCGTGGTGTTAGTGGCCACGTTGCGACAGAAGACATTAAATTTGGCTATTGTACAGAAATTATGGTTCGTATCGGCGAAGGCCCAACCGTGGACAGCGCTTTTGATTATGAAACATTCAGAAACTACTTAAATGAACTAGGCGATTCTCTATTAGTCGTTAACGATGACGAAATTATCAAAGTTCACGTACACACTGAGCATCCAGGTGAAGTGATGAACTACGGCCAAAAATTTGGTTCGTTAGTAAAAATAAAAGTAGACAATATGCGTTTACAACATGAAACGTTAGTTGAACGCGATGCTCAGCAAGAAGCGTTGACTGAAAAAGTTCGCGTACCGTTTGCTGTGATTGCTATTGCAGCCGGTGAAGGCGTTCAAAAATTATTCCGAAGTTTAGGTGCAAGCTACATTATTAGTGGTGGCCAAACAATGAACCCAAGTACGGAAGATATTTTAAAAGCAGTCAAAGAAGTGAATGCAGAGCAAGTCATTATTTTACCAAACAACAAAAACATCTTTATGGCGGCTGATCAAGCAGCAGAAGTTGCCGATGTACCAGTAGCGGTTGTTCCATCTAAAACCATTTCTCAAGGAATGACAGCAATGTTAGCTTTCAATGATCAACAATCATTAGAAGAAAACAAAGCAAGTATGACGGAAATGTTAGACAGCGTTGTGAGTGGTCAAGTAACCACAGCTGTTCGTGACACAACCATTGATGACGTTGAAATTAAAAAAGATGACTTCTTAGGAATGATTGATGGTAAAATCGTCGTTTCTGAAGCAGATCGTTTTAATGCATCATTAGACACGTTGAACCGCATGATTGATGAAGACACTGAAATCGTGACAATTATTGTCGGCGAAGATGGTTCGGTTGAAGAAGCTGAAAAGCTAATCGCTATTTTAGTTTCTGAAAACGATGAACTAGAAACAGAACTTCATGAAGGTGGACAACCTGTGTATCCATACTTATTCTCAGCAGAATAGGTTTTCGTGATGAAAAAATAAAAACGAATAGGCTGGTTC
This sequence comes from Enterococcus sp. DIV2467a, assembly GCF_050532945.1. Lineage (NCBI taxonomy): Bacteria > Bacillati > Bacillota > Bacilli > Lactobacillales > Enterococcaceae > Enterococcus > Enterococcus sp. DIV2467a. The sequence continues at coordinate 389,007 of NZ_CP172896.1, forward strand.
ATTAGTTAGGGCTAATGAACCAGCCTATTTAATGAATGATCCATTTTTTTGCGTATATTAATGAGGAGGGGATTTTATGGACATCACAGATTTAGTCAGCGTATTGCCCGGTGTTGGCCCAAAACGTGCTGAAAATTTACAAGAACTGGGGATTGCTACAATTGAAGACTTATTGACGTATTATCCCTTCCGCTACGATGATATCCAAGAAAAGGATTTAAGCGAGATTCAGGATCAGGAAAAAGTTACGCTAAAAGGGCTAGTGGTTTCGGAAGCAGTCGTTAGTCGGTACGGTTATAAGAAGAGCCGGTTAACGTTTCGAATGATGCAGGAACATGCGGTCATTAATGTTTCCTTCTTCAACCAACCTTTTTTAAAAGACAAAGTAGTTCTTTCCGAAGAAATTGCTGTTTATGGCAAGTGGGACGCCAAGAGAAAATCATTAAATGGCATGAAAATCTTAGCTTCTAAAGGAGACAATGAAGATTTCGCCCCCATTTATCATGTGAATAAAAAAGTCCGCCAAAGCACGTTGGTTCAGTTAATCCGCACTGCTTTTGAAGAGTATGGTTCACTGGTTGAAGAGATTTTACCGAATGATTTATTAGAAAAGTACCGCTTGATGCCTAGAAAAGAAGCAATGTGGGCGATGCATTTTCCCAGTAATCCAGAAGAAAGCCATCAAGCTAAACGACGAGTAGTCTTTGAAGAGTTTTTCCTTTTCCAACTTAAAATGCAAGGATTGAAGAAACAAGAAAAAGCGGAAAAAAATGGTTTAGCTATTCAATATGACGTGGATCGCTTAAAAACGTTCACCCAAGGACTGCCTTTTGAATTGACAGGCGCCCAAAAAAAAGTGACCAATGAAATTTGTCGAGACTTGCGAAGTCCGAAGCATATGCAACGATTGCTTCAAGGTGACGTGGGGAGTGGGAAAACGGTAGTGGCTGCGATTGCGCTATACGCCACCATGACCGCTGGCTTTCAAGGGGCGTTAATGGTTCCGACTGAAATTTTAGCGCAACAACACATGGAAAGCTTACAGCAGTTGTTTGATCCATTAGAAGTGCGAACGGCCTTATTAACAGGTTCCACCAAAACGAAAGAACGTCGTCTAATTCTCGAAGAACTGGCCAATGGCGAGATTGACATTGTGGTAGGGACCCATGCTTTGATACAACAAGATGTCAGTTTCCATCAATTAGGTTTGGTAATCACCGATGAGCAACATCGTTTTGGTGTGAATCAGAGAAAAATATTAAGAGAAAAAGGCTTAAAACCAGATGTTCTATTTATGACGGCCACTCCGATTCCTCGAACGCTGGCCATTACAGCCTATGGCGAAATGGATGTATCAATCATTGATGAAATGCCAGCTGGACGGATTCCAATCGAAACACGTTGGATTCGGCCGCCGCAGTTAGATACTGTTTTAGAATGGATGGAAAAAGAGCTAGCTCGAGGACATCAGGCCTATATTATTTGTCCCTTGATTGAAGAATCCGAAGCCTTAGATGTGAAAAACGCAACAGAAATTTTTGAACATATGCAAAGCTTTTATTCCCCAAGATATCAAGTGGGATTGCTACACGGTAAAATGAAAAACCAAGAAAAAGATGACATTATGCAGGAGTTCAAAGACAATCAGCTGCAATTATTGGTTTCTACCACAGTTATTGAAGTTGGCGTGAATGTACCAAATGCCACGGTGATGTTAATTATGGATGCGGACCGGTTTGGGTTAGCACAGTTACATCAGTTACGGGGCCGTGTGGGGCGTGGCTCCAGTGCTTCTTATTGTATTTTAGTAGCCAATCCGAAAAATGAAATGGGCGTTGAGCGTATGAAAATCATGACAGAAACCACCAATGGTTTTGTCTTGAGTGAGCGTGATTTGGAACTTCGCGGACCTGGGGAAGTGTTCGGTGCACGGCAATCAGGAGTGCCTCAATTTGCGGTAGGAGATATCGTGACGGACTTTAACATTTTAGAAGTTGCGCGCCAAGAAGCAAGTGCCCTATGGCAAGTGAAAGAATGGTGGCAATATCCTGCTTATCAAGGCTTAGCCAATCGAGTAAAACCCCAAGATGAGGCGGCCCAATTTTTCGATTAGAAGAGGTAATTTTTGAAGCCAGAAAGTAAAAGCCAATGCGTATTTCTTTGAAAAAAATATGTTATACTTGTTAGGAAACAAAAAAGTAGGAGGGAATCACTCATGAAAATTGCTGTAGATGCAATGGGTGGAGATAACGCCCCACAAGCAATTGTTGAAGGGGTTATGCTAGCCAAACAAGACTTCCCAGACATTGAATTTCAATTATATGGAAAAGAAGCCGAAATAAAAAAATACATCACCGATGAAAAAAACATTACGATTATTCATACCGATGAAAAAATTGCTAGTGACGATGAGCCAGTTAAAGCAATCCGTCGTAAGAAAACTGCTTCCATGGTTTTAGCAGCGCAAGCAGTTAAAAATGGGGAAGCAGATGCGATTTTTTCTGCAGGCAACACCGGAGCGCTATTAGCAGCGGGTCTGTTCATTGTCGGCCGCATCAAAAATGTGGAACGTCCCGGTTTGATGTCAACTTTACCTGTCATGGGAGAACCAGACAAAGGGTTTGACATGTTAGATTTAGGAGCCAATGCAGACAATAAACCAGAACATTTGGTTCAGTATGCCGTTTTAGGTTCATTCTATGCTGAAAAAGTTCGGAACGTTCAGAATCCTCGTGTCGGTCTATTAAATAACGGAACTGAGGAAACAAAGGGCAGTGAATTAACGAAAAAAGCCTTCGAATTGTTAGCAGCAGATGAAACGATTAATTTTGTCGGAAACGTTGAAGCACGAGAATTATTAAATGGCGTAGCTGACGTGGTGGTGACAGATGGCTTCACAGGAAATGCCGTTTTAAAATCCATCGAAGGCACAGCTATGAACATGATGAGCTTGCTGAAAACAGCGATTCTTTCTGAAGGTGTCAAAGGAAAAATGGGCGCCTTATTATTAAAGAATGCGTTGCGTGGCATGAAAGACGAAATGGACTACTCAAAACATGGGGGGGCGGTTTTATTTGGCTTAAAAGCGCCAGTCATTAAAACGCATGGGGCCACGGGTCCTGATGCCGTCCGCTACACCATTCGTCAAATTCATACAATGTTAGAAACCCAAGTTGTCCCACAATTAGTGGAATATTATGAAGGCAAAGCAGAGTAATTTGCAATTGTCTTGACATCAGTTTGTTACTCAAATGAAAAAAAGATGGACAAATACCCAAATTGTGAGTACAATGTATCTTAGCGTTTTAGTAAAAGAAAGAACCTTTTTTCAAAAGCAGTGGAGGTGAATACAGTTGACTCGTGAAGAAGTACTTCAAAAAGTAGCGAAGATTATCTCAAACCACTTTGATATTGAAGCGGATCAAGTAACAGATCAATTAAACATTAAAGATGATTTGAACGCTGACTCAATTAGCGTAATGGAGTTTGTTTTAGAACTTGAAGATGAATTTGGAACAGAGATTTCAGATGAAGATGCAGAAAAAATTGAAACAGTTGGTGCCGCTGTAGATTATATTGTGAGTAATTCATAAAAAATAATAAGACAAAGTCGATTAACATTCCTGTTAATCGACTTTTTTTGCGTACATAATGGTTATTTTATTAAGCAATAAGGCTATTTTTACACATATTTTTGTAAAAAAAATCATACATGTAAAAAAATAACTGCGAAAAAAGTTATTTTATCTTGCTTTTTATGGAATAATTCTATAAAATTATGAAAAAACAATGAGCTGTAAATTAACATTGATAAAAATTAGAAAGTGCTATCATTAAATATTAGTTAATTTATATAATGTTTTTGAAAGGACGTAAGGGGTGCGTATGGATGCAAGGAAATGAACAATTACTAGAGGTTTCAGGATTAGAAACAGCATTTAGAATCAAAGATGATTATTATAATGCCGTCGATGATGTTTCATTTGAATTGAAGAAAAATGAGATTCTGGCAATCGTCGGAGAATCTGGTTGTGGAAAAAGTACCTTAGCAACAACGATTATGGGCTTACATGATCCCAATCATACCAAAATTACTGGGGAAATTTTATACAACAATTTAAACTTAACTACGTTTAATGAAACATTGTACAACAAAGTCAGAGGAAACGATATTGGGATGATTTTCCAAGATCCGTTGTCTGCACTGAATCCGCTCATGCGAATTGAAGACCAAATTAAAGAAAGTCTCACGTATCATACCAAAATGACCGCACAACAAAAACAAGCACGGGCCATTGAACTGTTAGATCAAGTGGGGATTCCCAACCCAGAGCGTGTCGGGAAACAGTATCCTCATGAATTGTCTGGCGGCATGCGCCAACGGGTGATTATTGCCATTGCAATCGCGTGTAAACCACCGATTTTAATTGCAGATGAACCCACGACGGCCTTAGACGTTACCATTCAGGCACAAATTCTCGATTTGTTAAAAGATTTGCAAGAAGAAACAGGGAGCGGCATTATTTTAATTACCCATGACTTAGGTGTAGTTGCGGAAATGGCTGATCGTGTAGCGGTTATGTATGCGGGTCAGTTTGTAGAAGTAGCCACTGCTGAAGAATTGTTTAGTCATCCGAAACATCCATATACACGTTCCTTACTTCAGTCCATTCCCCAAGAGAATTCAGATGAAGAAGAACTTCATGTGATTGAAGGGATTGTTCCTTCGTTAACCAAATTACCTAGAAAAGGTTGTCGGTTTGCCCCACGAATTCCTTGGATTGATGCATCGGAACATGAAGAAAATCCAACATTACATGAAGTTGCACCGAATCATTTTGTTCGTTGTACATGTTATAAACATTTTCATTTTAGAGACGGGGAAGGGGAAGCGTAATGACAGAAATTATTCAAATTAAAGATTTAAAAGTTCATTATCCAATTCGCAGCGGCTTCTTCAATCGAATCACTGATCATGTTTTGGCGGTTGATGGTGTGGATTTCATGATTGAACAAGGTAAAACATATGGGTTAGTTGGTGAATCGGGTTCTGGAAAATCAACGACAGGAAAAGCAATTATTGGTTTAGAAAAAATTACAAATGGTGAAATTATTTATCAAGGACAAGATGTAACCAAGCCGCGAAGTCGAAAAGCGATCGGATACAACAAAGATGTCCAAATGATTTTCCAAGATTCGATGTCAAGTTTAAACCCTAAAAAACGAGTACTAGATATTATCGCCGAACCAATTCGAAATTTTGAACGGTTAAGTGACCAAGAAGAAAAGAAAAAAGTCAAAAGTTTGTTGGATATTGTGGGGATGCCAGAAGATGCGTTGTACAAATATCCTCATGAATTTTCTGGTGGGCAACGCCAACGTTTAGGCGTCGCCCGAGCGGTGGCTACCAGCCCCAAATTAATTATTGCAGATGAACCTGTTTCAGCACTGGATTTATCTGTGCAAGCACAGGTATTGAATTTTATGAAAAACATTCAACAGGAATATGGGTTAAGTTACTTATTTATTTCCCATGATTTGGGCGTAGTTAAACATATGTGTGACAACATTGCCATTATGTACAAAGGCCGTTTTGTAGAAATCGGTACACGCCAAGATATTTACACTAATCCACAACACATTTATACCAAACGCTTACTTTCAGCAATTCCTAAAATTGACGTAGCGAACCGAGAAGCTCACAAAGAAGAACGAAGAAGAGTTGAGCAAGAGTATCGGGAAAATCATAAAGACTATTATGATGAAAATGGGCGGGTTTATAACTTACATGCGATTAGTCCAACCCACCAAGTAGCGTTAAAAAATGGAGGTGCTGAATAATGTGGAAAACAATTTTACGCCGTTTGTTATTGATGATTCCGCAAGTGATTATTTTAAGTGTCTTGATTTTCCTGTTGGCTAAAATGATGCCAGGTGATCCGTTTACAGGATTGATTAATCCGAACCAAGACCCGAAAGTGATTGAAGCCATGCGCGAAGCTGCCGGGTTAAATGATCCTTGGTACGAACAATATTTCCGTTGGATTGGCAATGCCTTACATGGAGATTTTGGTCATAGTTTTATCTTTAAATTACCTGTGTCCACGCTCATTGCTGGTCGGGTGGGGAATACGATTGCATTGGCTGCTGTGTCAGTTATAATCACGTATTTAATCGCCATTCCTTTCGGTTTAATTGCTGGCCGTTACCAAAATTCATGGTTTGACAAAATGGTGGTTATCTATAACTTCTTCAGTTTTGCCGTGCCATTATTCATCTTTGCCTTGATTATGCTCTTTATTTTTGGGTATCGCTTAGACTGGTTCCCAACGAGTGGAACCGTGACTGTTGGTTTGGCTGAGGGAACGTGGCCGTATTATTTAGATAAACTGAAGCATTTAATTTTACCAGGGGTCACTCAAGCGTTGCTAGGGACAGCGGTCACTATTCAATATTTGCGGAGTGAAGTGATTGATGTTAAAAACATGGACTTTGTTCGTACTGCTCGTTCAAAAGGAGTGCCAACGAATAAAATTTTTAATCGACACATTTTTAGAAATGCAGCATTACCAATTGCCTCTCAATTAGGTTATGAAATTACTGCTTTGATTGCCGGATCAGTCGTTATTGAAAAGATTTTTGCTTTCCCAGGAATTGGAAAATTATTTATTGATAGTATCATTCAACGTGACTATTCCGTTATTACCGCTCTCGTGTTGATTTTGGGATTGGCAACCCTTATCGGAACCTTAATTTCTGATATTGTAATGAGTATTGTTGATCCAAGAATTCGAATTCAGTAGAAAAAACACGAAGAAAGGGTGATAAAAATGGAATTGACAGAAGAAAAAAGAGAAGAAGTCTTACAAGAAAGTATTCCACCAATGGGCTTTCGGATGATTGCGCGAGAATTCGTCAAAGAAAAAATGGCGATGTTTTCTTTAATCCTTTTGGTTATTATCTTATTAGCCGTTTTTATCGGTTCGTTAGTGTTAGACCAAAGTGCCGTTATGCATGTAAGTATTTTAGATAAATATGCGGAACCAGGTACCGTTACAATGAATGGCACCAAGTTCATTTTAGGTGCCGATGAAGGTGGTCGTGATGTTTTAGGACAATTGATTATCGGGGCTAGGAACTCGATTTTAATCGGTTTTGCCATTACGATTATTACGTCTATTATCGGGGTCGGTTTAGGGATTATTTCCGGTTATTATGGAGGCATGATTGATAATATTTTGATGCGTATTGTGGATTTTATTATGATTTTGCCAATTATGTTAATTATTATTGTGTTCGTTTCCGTGATTCCTAAATATAGTATCTGGTCCTTTATTTGGATTATGTGTGCGTTTTATTGGGTTGGAAAAGCGCGGTTGTTCCGCAGTAAAACGTTATCTGAAGGGCGCCGAGATTACGTTAGTGCCTCTAAGACAATGGGAACAAGCGATTTTAAAATTATGTTTCGAGAAATTATGCCGAATTTAAGTTCATTAATTATTACGAACTTAACGATTAATTTCGCGGCCAATATCGGGATCGAAACAACGTTAACTTTCTTAGGCTTCGGGTTACCACAAAGTGTCCCAAGTTTAGGAACCTTAATTGGCTACGCCAGCAGTGGGGATGTATTAGTCAATAAACAATGGGTTTGGTTACCTGCATCAATTCTAATTTTAGTCTTGATGTTAAGTATAAACTATGTTGGACAAGCATTTAAGCGCTCAGCAGATGCACGACAACGATTAGGCTAATTAGCCAAAAAATGAGGGAGGAAAAGAGATGAACAAGAAACGGATTTTAGGTGCAATCACGTTAGCTTCTGTGTTAGTATTCGGGTTAGCTGCATGTGGTGGCGGCAATAAAGGCGGGGGCAATAAAGCAACGGAAACAGAAGACATTTCAAAAATGCCAATCGCTGTTAAAAATGATAAAAAAGCAATTGATGGCGGGACATTAGATGTCGCTGTAGTTATGGATACACAATTCCAAGGACTTTTCCAGCAAGAATTTTATCAAGACAACTATGATGCACAATACATGCTTCCAACGGTACAGCCATTATTTAACAATGATGCAGACTTTAAGATTGTCGATGGGGGTCCTGCGGATCTGAAATTAGATGAAGATGCCAATACAGCAACCATTAAATTACGTGACAATTTGAAATGGTCTGACGGTAAAGATGTGACGGCAGATGACGTGATTTTCTCTTATGAAGTCATTGGTCATAAAGACTATACAGGGATTCGTTATGATGATAACTTTACGAATATTGTTGGCATGGAAGACTACCATGATGGTAAATCGCCAACCATTTCTGGCATAGAAAAAGTCAATGATAAAGAAGTTAAAATCACTTATAAAGAAGTTCACCCAGGAATGCAACAATTAGGTGGCGGTGTTTGGGGTTCAGTTTTACCAAAACATGCCTTTGAAGGAATTGCTGTTAAAGACATGGAATCAAGCGATGCAGTTCGTAAAAACCCTGTAACTATTGGACCATACTACATGAGTAATATTGTGACAGGTGAATCTGTTGAATACCTACCAAATGAGCATTACTACGGTGGCAAACCTAAATTAGATAAATTAGTGTTCAAATCTGTTCCTTCTGCGAGCATTGTAGAAGCGATGAAAGCGAAACAATACGATATTGCATTATCAATGCCAACAGATACGTATCCAACATACAAAGATACTGAAGGGTATCAAATCTTAGGACGTCCCGAACAAGCCTACACGTATATTGGCTTTAAAATGGGTACGTTTGACAAAGAAACCAATACAGTGAAATACAATCCAAAAGCTAAAATGGCAGATAAAAGCTTACGTCAAGCCATGGGCTATGCAATTGACAATGATGCAGTCGGCCAAAAATTCTACAACGGCTTACGAACAGGGGCAACAACGTTAATTCCACCAGTCTTCAAGAGCTTGCATGATAGCGAAGCGAAAGGCTATACGCTTGATTTAGACAAAGCGAAAAAATTATTAGACGATGCTGGTTATAAAGACGTAGACGGCGATGGCATTCGCGAAGACAAAGAAGGCAAACCACTAGAAATCAAGTTTGCTTCAATGTCAGGCGGCGAAACTGCACAACCACTTGCTGATTACTATGTCCAACAATGGAAAGAAATTGGCTTAAACGTAACGTATACAACAGGACGCTTAATTGATTTCCAAGCATTCTATGATAAATTGAAAAATGATGACCCAGAAGTAGATATCTATCAAGGCGCGTGGGGCACAGGTTCAGATCCTTCACCAACCGGCTTATATGGTCCAAACTCAGCCTTTAACTATACACGTTTTGAGTCAGAAGAAAATACTAAATTACTTGATGCGATTGATTCAAAAGCATCATTTGATGAAGAAAAACGTAAAAAAGCCTTCTACGATTGGCAAGAGTATGCCATTGATGAAGCGTTTGTAATCCCAACGCTTTACAGAAATGAAGTCTTGCCTGTCAACGACCGTGTAGTTGACTTTACTTGGGCAGTTGATACGAAAGATAATCCATGGGCAACGGTGGGTGTCACTGCGGAAAAACGTTAAACAACGTTCCGCTGATTTAATAGAGATAGAACGAGGTCGGGACAGAAGTGTTTAACTCCGAGAAATAAGGAGGAGTTGCTTCTGTTCCCGCCGTTTATCAGTTTTTGAGCGTGGCGCAAAAATCCAAAGTGATTTTTGTCCCACGCTCTTTCTATCTCTTACGTAAACAAACGCTTTTATCTCAGTCGCAGCTCTATTTATTTATTTTTTTCTAAAAAATAATGAGAACACAGTGAATAACAGGCTTTTTCTGAATAGAACCATTTAAAAAAAGTGAAAAAAAAAGTATAATGAAACAAGGTGTAAATAAATGTAAAGGAATGTGGAGAATGGACAATCAGTTAACAACAGAGTTAAAAGAACGTTACGGCATTGTTTTCCATGATGTCAATCTATTAGAGCAAGCTTTTACTCATTCATCCTATGTGAATGAGCATCGCTATTTAAAATTATCCGATAATGAACGTCTTGAATTTTTAGGAGATGCAGTTTTAGAATTAATTGTTTCACAATATTTGTATTTAAAATTCCCAGAACTTCCAGAAGGAAAATTAACGAAGATGCGCGCAGCCATCGTTCGGGAAGATAGTTTAGCCAAATTTGCGAAAGAATGTCACTTCGACAACTACATTTTATTAGGTAAAGGAGAAGAAGCATCGGGCGGACGAACACGTGCATCATTATTATGTGACTTATTTGAAGCCTTTTTAGGTGCCCTCTACTTAGACCAAAAAGTTGGCGCAGCCAAGAAATTTATTGAAGACGTTATTTTTCCGAAAATTGATGCCGGTGCTTTTTCACATGAGATGGATCACAAAACACAATTACAAGAAGTTTTACAACGCAAAGGCGATGTTTCAATTGAATATCGCTTAATTAAAGAAGAAGGCCCTGCTCATGACCGCACCTTTTTCACTGAAGTTTACATGAATGGTGAACTCATTGGGTTAGGCCAAGGAAAATCGAAGAAGTTAGCTGAACAGGATGCCGCTGAGCGGGCACTGAAAAGTATTCCTCAGTAAGGCTGGAAGGAGCAATATTCGTGTATTTAAAACGAATTGAAATTACAGGATTTAAATCATTTGCAGATAAAACCATTATTGAATTTGAAGATGATGTGACAGCAGTGGTTGGTCCGAATGGAAGTGGGAAAAGTAATATCACGGAAGCCGTTCGCTGGGTATTAGGTGAACAATCTGCGAAAAACCTTCGCGGTGGCAAAATGAACGACATTATCTTTGCCGGTTCGGAAGGTCGTAAGCCGCTAAATATTGCGGAAGTTACCGTGACGTTAGACAACAGCGACCATTATTTAGCATTGGATTATAGTGAGATTAGTGTCACCCGTCGTTTAAAACGAACGGGCGAAAGTGACTTTTTTATTAATAAACAAGCGTGCCGTTTAAAAGACATTCAAGATTTATTTATGGATTCAGGGTTAGGCAAAGAATCTTTTTCAATTATTTCACAAGGGAAAGTTGAAGCGATTTTTAATAGTAAACCTGAAGACCGTCGTGGGATCTTTGAAGAAGCAGCGGGCGTTTTAAAATACAAACAACGGAAGAAAAAGGCTGAACAAAAGCTTTTCGAAACTGAGGACAACTTAAGCCGTGTCCAAGATATCATTTACGAGTTGGAAGACCAATTAGTTCCTCTAGCCGCCCAAGCAGATGCGGCTAAAAAGTATTTAGCTTTGAAAGAAGAACTTACCGAAATTGATGTCAATTTAACTGTGACCGAAATTCAAGAAGCAAAAGCTATTTGGGAAACGAAAACGCAAGAATTAACAGCCATTGAAGAAAAGTTAGCTGGCGCAAGTAAGCAAGTCCATGACTTAGAAGGCAAATTGGTACGTTTACGCAGCAAGCGCAATCGTTTAGATGAACAAATTGAAACGGAACAACAACAATTATTACAAGTGACAGAAGCGTTGAAACAAGCAGAAGGACAAAAAAATGTTTTAATTGAACGTTCCAAACACACCTCCCAAACGGCAAGCGAATACGAAGAGACATTGGCAGAAACGGCCGAAAAAATTGTTCGTTATCGAGAAGAATTGCAGACGCTGGAAACAGCAATCGCAGAAAAAACGGCACAACGTCAGACGTTAAAAGAAGCATTGGCTTTGGCAACGAAAGATGTGGAAAAATATAGTAAGTCTTCTAAAGAATTAATGGAAGAATTGCGCAGTCAGTATGTGGAAGTCATGCAAGAGCAAGCCAATACAGCCAATGACTTAAAATATTTAGAACGACAATATCAACAAGAAACAGCTAAAAATCAACAATCGCTAGCAAAACACGAAGCGCTAGAAGAACAGATGGTTGAAGCTCTCGCAATGAAAGAGACGCTAGAAAAAGAGCAAAAAGTTGCAAAACAAGGCTTACAAGAACAGTTGGAAGAATACACTGCGTTGAAAGCAACGCTTGAAGCTAAGCGTGAACGATTAGCACAGCGTCAAAACGATATGTACCAAGCGATGAATCAAGTGCAACAAGCGAAGGCACGCCAAAAAAGTTTGCAAGAAATTCAAGAAAATTACGCTGGCTTCTATCAAGGCGTGAAAGCTGTATTGCGTCACAAAAACCAATTAACTGGGATTGTTGGCGCAGTGGCTGAGTTAATTGAAGTGCCTAAAGAATATACGTTGGCGATTGAAACGGCCTTAGGTGGTGCGGCGCAACATATTGTTGTGGAAAATGAGAAAGATGGTCGAGCAGGCATCACCTTCTTAAAACAACAACACAGTGGCCGAGCGACCTTTTTACCATTGACAACCATTAAGCCACGCTCTGTATCGGCGATGGTTCAGAATCGTTTGGCTGGTGCACCGGGCTTCGTGGGGATCGCCAGTGAATTAGTTCGTTATCCAGAACAAGTACAAACCGTTATTCAAAATCTCTTAGGCGTCACGATTTTAGCGGCAGATTTAACGAGTGCCAACCAGTTAGCAAAATTAGTCAATTACCAATATCGCGTTGTCTCATTGGAAGGCGATGTGATGAATCCTGGCGGTTCGATGACTGGGGGAGCCAATAAACGTGGCAACCAAGGAAGCCTATTTTCACAAGCGCAAGAACTTCAAACAATCACTGAACAAATGACTCAATTAGAAACACAACTAAGAAGTGTAGAACAAGAAGTCCAAGCGCTCTCGCAAGAAGTGAAAACAGCCACGGAACGTGCAGAAATGTTGCGCTCTGCTGGTGAACAAAATCGTTTAAAACAACAAGAAATTGATAATAAATTAGCCAATCAAACAGAAACGATTACTCGTTTAACAAAAGAAAAACGCTTGTTTGAATATGAATCACGGGAATTGCATCAATTCTTAACCGAATATCAAGCGAAAAAAGCCACATTGACAGAGCAACAAGCAAGCTTAACGGCAACGAAAGAACGTTTAGATGCTGAAATGAAACAAGTGGAACAAGAAGCTAGCCAAATGGAAACCTTTAAAGCCCAAGCGCAAGAACGCTTGACGACAGTTCAAGCAGAACAAGCAGTAGCGGCGGAACAATGTGCCCATTTTGCTCGTCAAAAGCAAGACAAACAAGAACAATTGGACGAATTGTTGATTCGAGAAACGGCCATCCGTCAACAGCTACAACAATTAAGTAGCCATTCTAGCGATCACCAGTTAACCGAAGAAGGCTTAGCGGCACAAGTCGCTCAATTAGCGGAGAAACAAACAGCGTTGCAAACCTCTTTACAAACGGCACGTAGTCAACGACAAGCGTTGCAAGAAGAAGTAGACGAGTTAGATACAAAATTAGCGGAAGAAAACAAACGCCAACAACAGTATTTAGCAGATAAAACACAAATTGAAGTCCTAAAAAATCGTGCAGAAATGCAATTAGATAGCTCGTTAAGTTACTTACAGGAAGAATACAGCTTAACCTTTGAAGCTGCCTATGAAGCGTATTTCCCAATCGATGATTTAGCGCAAGCACAGCAAACAGTGAAACGCCTAAAACAAGAAATTGAGCGGTTAGGACCTGTTAACTTAAGTGCCATCGAGCAATTTGAACAAGTCGATGAACGCCATCAATTTTTAGTCAGTCAACGTGATGATTTATTAAATGCGAAAGAACAATTATTTGAAACCATGGATGAAATGGACCAAGAAGTGAAAGAACGGTTTAAAGAAGTCTTTGAAGCAATTCGTGGCCAGTTTAAAGTGGTATTTCCTAATATGTTTGGTGGCGGACGGGCAGAACTGGTGCTAACCAACCCAGAGGATCTCTTGAATACAGGGATTGAGATTGAGGCGCAACCACCAGGGAAAAAATTACAACATTTAAGCTTGTTGTCTGGAGGCGAACGGGCATTAACGGCGATTGCATTACTCTTTTCAATTATTCGTGTTCGACCCGTTCCGTTCTGTATTTTAGATGAAGTAGAAGCAGCTTTAGATGAAGCCAACGTTGCTCGTTTTGGCCATTATTTAAGCGAATTTGAAGATGGTACACAGTTTATCGTGGTGACGCATCGTAAAGGGACAATGGAAGCCGCAGATGTTTTATATGGCGTGACTATGCAAGAATCTGGGGTTTCAAAAATCGTTTCAGTTCGCTTGGAAGAGGTCAAAGAAGGTGGCGCAATTGAAAAAAGCAATTAGCCAGAAGCAAGGAGGAGCGAACGTTTGATAAAATTAGTTGCTATTGATTTAGATGGAACATTATTAAATAGCCAAAAAGAGATTTCTTTACGGAATAAACAAGCACTGATGGCTGCGAAACAAGCAGGCGTGAAAGTTGTTATCTGCACAGGTCGACCTTTGGCAGCTATTGGTCCTTACTTAGAAGAATTAGGTTTACAAGATGAAGGCGATTATAGCATTACTTTTAACGGCGGGTTGGTTCAAAAAAATGATACAGGGGCCATTATTGAGAAAACATTGATGCCCTTGGAAGCAATTCATGAGCTATACCAATTAGCAACCACACTCAACATGCCGTTTGATGTCTTATCCGATGAGGTCGTGATGCAATTGCCTTCTGCACCTAATTATCCTTCAATTTATAGTTCTCTAAACAAATTATTAACCTTTGAGTCCTACAAATTAGAAGAGTTAACCCCGAATCGAATTTATAACAAAGTTGTTGTTGCGATTGATGAAGCGTATTTAAATGAACGCATCAAGGAAATTCCGGCCTCTTTTTATGAGCGCTTTGAAATTATTAAAACGCGAAATAACTTATTAGAATTTATGCCAAAAGGGATTACGAAAGCCTATGGTATTTCCTTGTTAGCCAAAGATTTAGGAATCCGTGCAGAAGAAATCATGACCCTAGGGGACGAAGAAAATGATTTACCGATGATTGAATACGCTGGCTTAGGTGTCGCCATGGCAAATGCGATTCCATTAGTTAAAGAAGCCGCAGATGTCGTCACAGACACGAATGACCAAGATGGCGTTGCCAAAGCGGTCGAAAAATATATTTTAACGCCGTTGGAAGGAGGCCAATAAGAATGGGATTTTTTGATAAAATTAAAAAAGCTTTTTCCGCTGAAAAAAAGGAAGAAGAAAAACAAGAGATCGTTGAAGAAACAGTAGACGAAACACCTAGTGATGAATCAGCGCCTGCTGAATCAAAAGAAACCGCAGCAGAAGAGGCGCAAACAATGCCAGAAACGACAGCGGAAGAAGTCACAGAAACAGCCGATTTAACAGATAACGCTGAAATGGAAAAATTAGCTGGCGTAGAAGAAGCATTAGAAGAAGAGCCAGAAGAAATCCTGACAGAGGAAACACAAGAAGTTGTTGTGGAAGCGCCTGAGGAAGAAAGTAGTGTCGTAACTCCGTTGGCAGAACCAACAGACACGCAGGTTTCAGAAGAAATTGAAGAGTCAAAAGAAGAGCAGGTCCAAGAAAAATATGAAAAAGGCTTGGAAAAAACGCGTAAAACATTTGGTCAACGGTTGAACGAATTGTTTGCTAATTTCCGGAGCGTTGATGAAGATTTCTTTGAAGAATTAGAAGAAACGTTAATTGGTGCAGACGTAGGCTTTGATACATCCTTAAAAATTACAGAAGCCTTGCGACAAGAAGTGAAACTGCGAAACGTGAAAAAACCAGCTCAAGTTCAAAATACCATCATTGAAAAAATGGTTGATTTGTATGAAGAAGCAGGAATTAATGAAAATAATGCGATTAACTTACAGCCAAATGGCTTAACCGTGATTTTATTTGTCGGTGTTAATGGAGTGGGGAAAACAACCAGCATTGGTAAATTAGCCCATCAATACAAGTTGGAAGGAAAGAAAGTTTTAATGGCCGCTGCCGATACGTTCCGAGCGGGCGCCATCGATCAATTAGTTGTTTGGGGTGAACGGGCTGGCGTTGAAGTTGTACGTGGGAATGCTGGCGGCGACCCAGCAGCGGTCGTTTTCGATGCAGTGGAACGTGCCAAAGCAGAGCAGGCCGATGTTTTGCTAGTGGATACAGCAGGTCGGTTACAAAATAAAGTCAACTTAATGAAAGAATTAGAAAAAATCAAACGAGTCATCCAACGAGAAATTCCAGATGCGCCTCACGAAGTTCTCTTAGTCGTGGACGCAACTACTGGGCAAAATGCGATGACACAAGCCAAACAGTTCAAAGAAACAACCGATGTCACTGGCTTAGTTTTAACCAAACTAGACGGAACAGCCAAAGGTGGTATTGTCATTGCTATTCGGAATGAATTACACTTGCCAGTGAAATTAGTTGGTCTAGGTGAAGGCATTAACGATTTAGAACCATTCAATGCCAACGATTTCGCAATGGGCTTATTTAAAGGCTTATTAAAAGATGTTTAGTTGTAGAAAATAACAGGTTTGGGAAGAACGTGGGACAGGAGTATTTAGCTTCAAGAATGAAGAAGCTACTCCTGTCCCGCCGTTTATTTTAGGATTGGGACGGATGTTCTAAGTTCTTCCTAAATCGTTTCTGAAAAAATGAAGGAGTGAGGGAGAAGATGACAGAACAAATGTGGATTGAGAAGTTAGGATTAGAAGCGCATCCTGAGGGCGGTTATTTTAAACAAACCAATAAAAGTGAACAATTGATTCCAACCAAACGAGGCGAACGGGCGTTGCATACAGCGATTTTGTTTCTATTAAATACAGAAAGTCCGTCACATTTTCATCGTTTAAAAGCGGATGAATTATGGTTTTTTCACGATGGTCAGCCATTAACCGTTCACTGTATTTTTCCTGATGGAACGTATCAAGCTGTTCAGTTAGGGAAAGACTTAGTTCAAGGACAACAGCTTTCGTTCTCAGTTCCTGCCGGCACAATCTTTGGCTCTACAGTAGCGACAGGATTTGCGTTAGTCAGTTGTGTAGTTACACCAGGCTTTGAGTTTGAAGACTTCGAGTTATTTACTCAAGCGGAATTGTTAAACGATTATCCACAACATAGTGAAATCATTCAGCACTTGGCTTATCGAGAATTACCTTAAGAAAACGTTCTAGTAACATTTCTTTTATGAATATGCTAGTATAAATCAAACAAGCTTGTTGATTTTGTCGCAACGCACAGTTAGCTGTCGTAGATGATTAAAAGAAAGGGATGAATCACATGGGCACAATGGTTTTTGTTAACTTCCCAGTAGCGGATGTCCAACGTTCTACAGCCTTTTATGAAAAACTTGGATTCAAAAAGAACGAGGAATTTTCAACAGAGGAAGCTAGTTCGATGATGTGGGATGATCAATTTTGGATTATGTTGTTGAACCATGACTTTTATGGGAAATTTATCCAAGAAAAGCAAATTATTGATGCGCAAACAACCAGTGGAGCATTAATTTCCTTTAGTTTAGAGAGTGCCGAAGCCGTAAAACAGTTTGGCGAAACCGCCAAAGCTAACGGAGGCAACTGTTACCGAGTTGATATGGGAATACCAGAAGAGCAAATGTATGGCTTAGAGGTGCAAGATTTGGATGGCAATAGCTTAGAACCTGTCTGGATGAAGATGTAAAAAGAGCCGCAAAATCTCTACAGATTTTGCGGCTCTTTTCCTACAAAAAACTATTGTAAATTATTGGCGTTAGTTGCTTCAACACCATAAGAATCAGCTACTTTTTTCAAGCTAAATCCTTTCCCGTAGACTTCACTTGCACTCATTGAAATCAAAAAGGCTTCTTCATCAATCTCAAGAATGGCTTCTTTTAAGCGGGGAAAATCTTTTTCACGAATGACAGTCATTAAGAGCATGCCTTTCGCGTTTCGATAACCGCCTTCGATTGGCACCAAGGTCACACCTTTATCTAGTTCACGTAATAAGCGTTCTTGAATAGCGACATATTTTGGTGAAATAATCATCACATTCTTCGAGCGAACCAGACCAACTTGAATCATGTCAACGACACGACCAATTGTAAATAAACAAATTAAAGAGAATAGCACAATATCTGCATTAAAAGCATACATTGCTGATAAAATGACTAAACCATCGACGAATAAAATAGCAATACCTAAGGAAACTTTGAAGTATTTATTGACAATTTGTGAAATGATTGCTGTCCCACCAGTTGAAGCATTGCCACGGAAAACCAAGCCTAGGCCAGCACCTGTAATAATACCGCCAAATAATGCTGCTAGAAAAATATTATGTGTTAAAACAGGCATCCCCGAAGTAATTCCTACAAAAAATGGATAAATAAGACTGCCATAAATGGTTTTGACACCGACCTCTTTCCCAAGAAGTAAGAAACAAAGCACTAAAAGAGGAATATTGATGGCGTAAAGAACAATGGCGGGACTAATCCCGAAAACATAATTAATAACAATACTAATGCCATTGGCTCCGCCTGCGACAAGTTTATTTGGCAATAAGACCGCATTGATTGAAATGGCCAAAATGAATGCACCGACTGTTACATAGGCGGTGTCTTTTAAACGTTGGGCTGTAAAAAATTTATTCATGAAATACCTCCAATTATTTATTAGTTTAGTGAATGATGACATAAAAAAAGACAGAACATGAGAGACAAGCCTAATCGACTTATGTCCCACACTCTAAATCTTCAACTAATCAACTGAACACTTTTTCCTTATACTAACATGAAATACGACAAGAAAACATAGTGAACAAACAATTTTTTGGAAAAGAGGTCGGGACAGAACCGTTTAGCTCCGAGAACCAAGTAGGTACTGATTAACATCTATTTGCTTTGCAAATAGTGTTTCTCAGCAATAAGAAGAAATTTCCGAAAATTGCTCTTTAATTTTTGGAGACCAAGTAGGTATTGTTCATCATCGAATCACTACGTTCTTCGTGATTCTCAACAATTTCGGCTTATTTCCGAAGGAGTTGGTTCTGTTCCCGCCGTTTATCAGATTTTGAGCCCGGAACAAAAATCCAAAGTGATTTTTGTCACAGGCTCAAAAAAGTCAAAAAGCGGCCAGCCCAAATAGCTTCATGATGTTGGATAATTTGTGCTGCGGTTAAATGTCCATTATCCAAGGTGGAAGTGGTTTTCGGTGTCATCAAACACGTATAGCCTAAACCATGAGCCATCCGAATTGTAGTGTCCACACAAAACTCGGTTTGGACACCAGCGATTTCTAACGTTTGAATGTCGTGTTCCGTCAGTAAATCATTTAAATTTGTTTGGTAAAAGGCATTCGCATGTGTTTTGCGGATGAAAAAATCTGTGGGCTGTGTATCCAGCTTTTCAAAAAGTTGCCAAGAGTCTGAGCCAAAAGCTAATTCGATTTCTTCATGTTGAACAAAAATAATGGGCGCATGGTGTTGGCGGTAGACAGCAATACGCTGATTGACCTTTTCCAACACTGCTGGTAGACGGTACAATTGCTGCGACGGACTTTCGATGCCTTTTTGAAAGTCAATTAAAAGTAATGCACGATTTTTCATGAGCAATCCCCATTTTCTATAAACTAGTTGTTTTCAGTCTAACGGAAAAAGGCGCTCTCTAAAAGTGTCTCGAAAATTCCCAAGTGAACGTTCAAAAAAACAGCATATTTACTCGTTTTCCTATATAATAGTAAGAGAAACAGATAGTTTGTAGAAAGAAAGGCGACAAGATGAATTATAGAGAATTAATGCAAAAGAAAAATGTTCGTCCTTACGTATTGATGGCTCGTTTTGGTTTAGAAAAAGAAAACCAACGTAGTACACGAGAAGGGCTTTTAGCGACAACTGATCATCCCACGGTTTTTGGTAACCGTTCTTATCATCCATATATTCAAACAGATTTTAGTGAAACACAATTAGAACTAATCACGCCTGTAGCAAATAGCGGCACAGAAATGCTTCGTTTTTTAGATGCCATTCACGATGTGGCTCGTCGTTCGATTCCAGAAGATGAAATGCTGTGGCCATTAAGTATGCCGCCACAATTACCAACAAAAGATGAAGAGATTAAAATCGCTAAATTAGATCAATATGATGCGGTGTTATATCGTCGTTATTTGGCAAAAGAGTATGGCAAACGAAAACAAATGGTCAGCGGAATTCATTTTAATTTTGAATATGACCAAGCCCTGATTCAGCAATTATATGATGAACAATCCGAAGTGACAGATTGCAAACAATTTAAAACGAAAGTGTACATGAAAGTTGCCCGTAACTTTTTACGTTATCGTTGGTTAATTACGTATCTTTTTGGGGCTTCGCCAGTTAGTGAAGACGGCTACTTTAGAGTCTATGACGACCAACCGCAAGAACCCATTCGCAGTATTCGGAATAGTACGTATGGCTACAGAAATCATGACAATGTGAAAGTATCGTATGCCTCATTGGAACGCTATTTAGAAGATATTCATCGCATGGTGGAAAATGGTTTACTTTCTGAAGAAAAAGAATTTTATGCGCCTGTGCGCTTACGTGGCGGGAAACAAATGTCTGATCTGCCTAAAACAGGTATTCGCTATATCGAGTTGCGTAATTTAGACTTAAATCCTTTTTCACGTTTAGGCATTGTGGAAGATACCGTGGATTTCTTACATTATTTCATGTTGTATTTATTGTGGACAGATGAAAAAGAAGAAGCGGATGAATGGGTAAAAACTGGCGATATTTTTAATGAACAAGTGGCTCTTGGTCATCCTCATGAAACGATTAAGTTAATTGCAGAAGGCGATCGGATTTTTTCAGAAATGATTGATATGTTAGATGCTCTAGGCATTCGTAAAGGTAAAGAAGTTGTCGGTAAGTATTATCAACAACTGCGGAATCCACAAGACACCGTTTCTGGCAAAATGTGGACGATTATTCAAGAAAACTCCAACAGTGAACTGGGAAATATTTTTGGAAACCAATATCAAAGTATGGCCTTTGAACGCCCTTATCAATTAGCTGGTTTCCGTGAGATGGAATTATCCACACAAATTTTCTTATTTGATGCGATTCAAAAAGGTTTGGAAATCGAAATTTTAGATGAACAAGAGCAATTTTTGAAACTGCAACATGGCGAGCACATTGAATACGTCAAAAATGCCAACATGACTAGTAAAGATAACTACGTGGTACCATTGATTATGGAAAACAAAACCGTGACAAAGAAAATTTTGTCTGCAGCAGGGTTCCATGTGCCTGGCGGTGAAGAATTTTCATCTTTTATTGAGGCACAAGAAGCACATTTACGCTACGCCAATAAAGCGTTTGTCGTGAAACCAAAATCAACGAATTACGGTTTAGGAATTACCATTTTTAAAGAAGGCGCTTCGTTGGAAGACTTTACGGAAGCGTTACGGATTGCTTTTAAAGAGGACACAGCGGTTTTAATTGAAGAGTTTTTACCTGGAACAGAATATCGGTTCTTTGTGTTAGATAATGATGTAAAAGCCATCATGTTGCGCGTGCCAGCCAATGTTACCGGAGATGGCAAACATACTGTAGAAGAATTGGTGGCCGCTAAAAATAGTGATCCATTGCGGGGGACCAATCACCGTGCACCACTAGAATTAATCCAGTTAAATGATTTAGAAAAACTAATGTTGAAAGAACAAGGTTTAACTATCTATTCTGTGCCAGAAAAAGAGCAAATCGTGTACTTGCGAGAAAATTCTAATGTTAGCACGGGCGGGGATTCGATTGATATGACCGATGTCATTGATGATAGTTATAAACAAATCGCCATTGAGGCCGTAGCTGCTTTAGGAGCCAAAATTTGTGGTATTGATTTAATCATTCCTGACAAAGACGTAAAAGGCACACGTGATAGCTTAACATACGGGATTATCGAAGCAAACTTTAATCCAGCCATGCACATGCATGTGTATCCATACGCTGGACAGGGTAGACGCTTGACAATGGACGTTTTAAAACTTTTATACCCAGAAGTGGTTCAATAAAAAAAGAATACCGCCAAAAAATTCATAATAGATTTTTTGGCGGTATTCTTTATAAAAACGTTTTCTTGGTGAACCCAATAGGTTATACTAAAACTATTACCAATGAAAGTTGTATGACGGTGGCTCTGAGTTAGAGAGGCAGGTGATGCCTATGTGTATCCGATGCACTTTAACGAAAGGAGCATTTTTTGTCAATCGAAGCGGCATTGGAATTGATGATTAGTTTTGCTCTGAGGCTAAGGCGAAAGCGTTTAGCTCCGAGAACCAAGTAGGTACTGTTTAACATCTATTTGCTTTGCAAATAGTGTTTCTCAGCAATAAGAAGGAATTTCCGAAAATTGATCTTTGATTTTTGGAGACCAAGTAGGTATTGTTCATCATCGAATCACTACGTTCTTCGTGATTCTCAACAATTTCGGCTTATTTCCGAAGGACCTTCAACTCTTAGAGCTTTAGCTCTTAGAAGTTGTTGAGATCGAAGCAACGCGTAGTGTTGCTTTTGTTCAGCTGATTAGCGTTTGTTGCACTACTGATTTTCGGTATCCTTGAAGCACCGAAAAACAATAAAAAATAACCGTTCACAAGCTTCGTAGGCCGAACGGTTAAGATTCAAAACTTAACTCAGTAAGCCACCAGTTCTTATAACTGGCGCTGGTATAAAGGAGAGGTATGTACCCGCATACCTCTCTTTTTCATCTTTATAATAGCATAATTCTATTATAAATGGAAGCGCTCATAACTTATGTTTAAACAATCCAATGACTCATAACTTTCCTTGAGCTTTTTATGAGTGAAATAGCTTTTGCCAAAAGCCCTTTTTAGCTGTTGGCTCTTCTTTTGGCGTTTCGGTTGCTTGAGGATATTTTTCTGTAACGTCAATCACAGGTTCATCGACTGCATGTTTTTCAGCTAACAGTAAGCCGAGAGAGTCAGGGTTGTTCTCCACAAAATTGTTAACAATCTTAAAGGTTGCGCCATGCTGATTTAATAATTTAATATAGGTACTTTGCAGGTCAGAAGAGATTTCGCCATTTAAAAGTACTGTAACTTCAGGATGCTTCGCTAATTCTTCTAATAAATGTTTTTGGTTCTGTGCATCTTTCATTTCAGCGACGGTCATGGAGAGACGGCAGCGTTCACGAAATGTGCCCATGTATTTGTGTTGTTCTTCAGGATTAACGAGGGGCGTACCGTACATTCCTTTATCCAGACGTTGTTGTAAGTCATCATTCGCCATTCAGTAACACTCCTTTCCTAACGTTTCCCTCCATTATAGCATATCTTAGATAAGTCGTTGGTCAGTCGGCTTGAGAAGAAGTTTTTAATAAAGGAAAAAAAGTGGTTGCATTTGTGATGGTTTTCTCATACACTGTAACTAAGAATGAGAATCATTCTCAATTAAATAAAAATGGAGTTTTCTCATGAAAAAGATTGGTTTGTTTGTTCTACTATTACTTTTCAGCTTATTGTCATTAGTGATAGGGGTGAAGGACATTGCACTTTCTCAGTTGTTTCAATTAGATGCGCAGCAACAATTTGTTTTATTTACCACCCGTGTTCCCCGCACGTTGAGTTTAATCATTGCTGGTAGTACGATGAGTATTTCTGGATTGATTATGCAGCAACTCACACAAAATAAATTTATCGCTCCTAGTGTCGCTGGAACAACCGATAGTGCAAGGTTGGGTATTTTAGTTGCAATGTTATTTTTCCCAACAGCTCCGTTTCTCTATCGAACGGCAATTGCTTTTATTTTTGCGCTAAGCGGGACCTTGTTATTCTTAGCGCTCATTCGATTATTACCAAGTAAGAATCAAGTGATGGTCCCTTTGGTGGGCGTGATGTTTGGTAACATTCTAGGTTCAATTGCCACATTTTTTGCCTATCAATACCAATTGGTTCAAAATATGTCTGCTTGGTTACAAGGAAATTTTTCCACAGTTATGAAAGGGAATTATGAATGGTTATTCTTAATGATTCCTTTGTGGTTTGTTATTTATTTATTTGCTTATCATTTCACTGTCGTTGGTATGGGTGAAGCATTTGCAAATAGTCTTGGCGTCCATTACCAGCGAATTCAGTTTTTAGGTTTGACGCTGGTTGCTTTAGCAAGTGCCATCGTTTTATTGATGGTGGGGAATATTCCGTTTTTAGGGGTTGTGATTCCTAATCTCGTGTCTTTACGTTATGGCGATCATATGAAAAATACCTTGTGGTTAACTGGGATTTGCGGGAGTTTGTTCTTGTTAATCTGTGATATTTTAGCACGAGTATTGATTGCCCCCTATGAAATTCCTGTCAGCGTGGTTGTCGGAACATTAGGGAGCATTTTGTTCATTTTATTATTACTAAGGGGGCGCAAACAATGAAACGGCCTTTAAAAAAATGGCTTTCATTACTTTTGCTTTTAGCTGCCGTAGTAATTGTGAGCCTTTGTTATTTAACTTATAACACTTATGGCAATTGGTCCTTTGCTTTGGCGTTACGAGGCAAAAAGTTATTGGCTTTTATTTTTGTTGGAATCGCTGCGGCTTTTTCAACTATTAGTTTTCAAACGGTCACGCAAAATCATTTCCTAACGCCAAACATTTTAGGGATGGATTCCTTGTATGTCTTTGTGCAGACGGTGTTATTTTTTCTTTTAGGAGGCGCACAAGCGTTAGGTCAAGTAAGTCTTGGGTCGTTTTTGATGAACGTCTTTTTAATGGTGTTTTTAAGTACTAGTTTATCGTATTTTCTATTACGCAAAAATCAATCCGATTTATTTTTATTATTGATGATTGGCATGATCTTAGGTACTTTTTTCAGTAGTATTAGTACGTTTTTACAAGTGATTATGGATCCTAACGAATACGACTTACTCCAAGGAAAGTTGTTTGCCAGTTTCGGTAACGTCAATAGTCAGTATCTCGTTTTCGTTGGTGTGGCGGTACTCATGATTTGTGGGATACTTTGGCGGGAAAGTTACCGTTTAGACGTTTTACATTTAGGGAACCATCAAGCACAGAATTTGGGGATTGCTGTGAATCAGTTTCAATTAGTGTTGTTGTGTTTGATCAGTAGTCTGGTCGGCTTATCAACAGCATTAGTGGGACCGATTACATTTTTAGGTTTTATCGTGGCCAATATGAGTTATCAATTCATGAAAACCTATCGCCACCGAGAACTGTTTGTGGCAGGGAGTTTAATAGCAGTCTTTTTACTGGTGTTCGGTCAATTGATGGTTGAACAGGTCTTTCATTTGAATACCCCGCTAAGTGTGGTGATTCAATTTGTTGGGGGCGTTTATTTTATATGGAAAATTATTGCAGAAAGGAAGCAACGCACATGATCCAGATGAGTGATGTATCAAAAAAATATGGCGATAAATTTGTCGTTTCAGACATTGATTTACCTATTTCTGAAGGCAAATTAACGGCCTTTATTGGACCAAATGGCGCTGGGAAAAGCACGCTGCTAGCCATGATGAGTCGCTTAATTCCCAAAGATACCGGGGAAATTTATCTGGACAAGCAAGAAGTAAAAACCTGGAAGCAATCGGCTTTTTCACAAAAAATTGCCCTTTTAAAACAAGCCAACGGTGTACAACTTAAATTAACTGTGCGAGAACTAGTCAATTTTGGCCGCTTTCCTTATTCCAAAGGTCGCTTAAAAAGCGCTGACCATGAAAAAGTAACAGAAGCACTGGAACAATTGGGCTTAACTGAAATGGCGGAAGAATACATTGATACCCTTTCTGGAGGGCAATTACAACGGGCGTATATTGCCATGATTTTAGCCCAAGATACCGATTATATTTTATTGGATGAGCCCTTAAATAACCTCGACATGAATTATGCGGTTCAAATGATGCAGATTCTTAAACGCTTAGTGGATGAACTAGGAAAAACGATTCTGATTGTTCTACATGATATTAATTTTGCCGCAAGCTATGCAGATGAAATTGTCGCCATGAAAGGCGGAAAGCTCTATGCGCATGGCGCAACAGAAGAAGTTATTCAAACAAGTATTTTAAATGATCTTTATGAAATGAATATCCGGATTTGTGAAATTGAAGGAAAACGCTTTTGTCTTTATCACTAAATCGGGCAATTTAAAAATAACATTTTTGGAGGAAAAGAATGAAAAAGAAATTTTTAGCAATGATGGCAGTTTCAATGATGGGACTGTTAATGTTAAGTGCTTGTCAAACAAATAAAAAAACAGCAGATTCTGCAACAACAGAAACAACAGCTAAAACGGAAGTCACAGTCAAAGACACCAATGGTCAATTAACCGTTCCCAAAAATCCTCAGAAAGTCGTTGTTTTTGATAATGGTTCCTTGGATACAATGGACGCACTAGGTGTCGGTGACCGCGTGGTAGGTGCGCCAACCAAAAATATCCCTGCGTATTTGAAAAAATACCAAAAAGTTGAATCAGCAGGCGGCATTAAAGAACCAGATTTAGAAAAAATCAATCAACTAAAACCAGACTTAATTATTATTTCTGGTCGTCAACAAGATTATCAAGAACAATTAAAAGCCATTGCGCCAACCATTTACTTAGCTGTAGATGCCAAAAATCCTTGGGCATCAACGAAACAAAATATCGAAACGTTAGGCACTATTTTTGATAAAGAAGAGGTAGCCAAAGAAAAAATAACTGGCTTAGAAAAAGAAATTGCTGACGTGAAAAAACAAGCAGAAGCTAGCGCGAATAATGCGCTTGTTGTGTTAGTTAACGAAGGTCAACTTTCCGCTTACGGAAAAGGCTCTCGTTTCGGTTTAATTCATGATACATTTGGCTTCAAAGCAGCAGACGATAAGATTGAAGCTTCCACTCATGGGCAAAGTGTTTCTTACGAATATGTTTTAGAAAAAAATCCTGGGATTCTCTTTGTGGTAGATCGCACCAAAGCAATTGGTGGCGACGATTCAAAAGATAACGTCGCTGCAAACGAATTGATTCAAAAAACCGATGCTGGTAAAAATGATAAAGTCATTATGCTTCAACCAGATGTTTGGTATCTAAGCGGTGGTGGATTAGAATCAATGCATTTGATGATAGAAGATGTTAAAAAAGGATTAGAGTAAAATTGTTTTAGAAAAGAGGGATTGAAACCTCTTTTCTTTTTTTGATGAAAAACAAAAAAGTTTTAAATTAAAAATGTGGTTGACGGCCTCGAAAATGTTTGCTAAACTATCCGTAAATCAGTATGATTGATGAAACAAATAAAAGAACAAAATGTGATGAGAAGGAAAGTACTTTTTAAAATAGCTTGCAGAGAGCCTCGTTTGGTGAGAAGAGGTAGTGACGTTAAAGGGGAAAATGGCCTTTGAACAGGTTGGTTGAAGCCGTTCGCTTAAACCAATTCAGGTGCGCCTGTTATAGCGCTACAGTATGATTGTACTGGAAACGAGCGGATCTTTTTTAGCGAAGAGATCAACAAAGGTGGTACCGCGATTGCATAAGCATTCGTCCTTTTTAGGACGAATGCTTTTTTTATTTGTTTAAAAAATATGAGGGGGCAACAACATGAAATTGGGGAAAAAAGTAGTAGGTTTGATTGCAACAGGGTTTCTTTTAGCCGCATGTGGCGGAACCAAAGAAGCGGCAGAGAAAGTAGATTCGGGAAATTTAGCAGCTGAACAAAAAATCAGTATTAGTTCACCTGCACCAATCTCAACATTGGATACAACACAAACAACAGATAAAAATACCTTTACAATGGCACAACATTTATTTGAAGGCCTTTATCGGTTTGATGATGATAGTGCCACGGTGCCAGCTCTAGCTAAAGATGTCAAGATTAGTGACGATGGGCGCAAGTACCACTTTACCTTGCGGGAGGGGATTAAGTGGAGCAACGGCGAGCCAATCACGGCCCAAGATTTTGTTTATTCTTGGAAAAAACTGGTGACACCAGCGACGATTGGACCAAATGCCTATTTACTAGACAGTGTTAAAAATAGTTTTGAAATACGCAACGGTGAAAAGTCAGTCGATGAATTAGGGATTTCAGCCCCTAATGACAAAGAATTCATTGTTGAATTAAAACAGGCCCAACCTTCCTTCT
Source organism: Enterococcus sp. DIV2467a (assembly GCF_050532945.1). Taxonomy (NCBI): domain Bacteria; kingdom Bacillati; phylum Bacillota; class Bacilli; order Lactobacillales; family Enterococcaceae; genus Enterococcus; species Enterococcus sp. DIV2467a. Next base: position 416,932 of record NZ_CP172896.1, read on the forward strand.
TAGCAGTCGTTTCGATTGCTTGGTTAGCGCCACAAAATCAAAAATTTGTCGAAGCGCAAGGCAAAGATTACGCCTTGGATAGTGAACATTTACTTTATAGTGGGCCATTTACGCTAGCCAATTGGGATGCGACTTCAGATACTTGGACATTGAAAAAAAATCCAGAATACTATGATGCGGATCAAGTGAAACTGGAAGAAGTTGCGGTTAGCACAATCAAAGAAGATAATACTGGGATTAATTTATATCAAGCGAATGAACTAGACTTAGTTCGCATTAACGGACAATATGTTCAACAATATCAAGATGATCCAGGCTATGTCAGTCATCCAGATGTGGCCAACTACTTCTTAGATTTCAACAAAAAAGAAGGAACGCCATTAGCGAATGTTCATTTACGAAAAGCGATTGGCCAAGCAATTGATAAAGAAGCCTTAACACAAAGTGTCTTAAACGATGGGTCAAAACCCCTCAACGGATTGATTCCAAGTAAACTTTATGCGAACCCAGAAACAGATGAAGATTTCCGAGCTTACAGTGGCGAATATTTGAAAAATGACGTCAAAAAAGCTCAAGCTGAATGGACGAAAGCCCAAGCGGATGTCGGTAAAAAAGTGAAACTTTCCTTGCTGGCGGCAGATACAGATCAAGGAAAACGAATTGCTGAATATGTTCAAAGTCAGTTGCAAGAAAATCTGCCAGGTTTAGAAATTACCATTTCATCGCAACCAAGTAATAATGTGAATCAATCGCGACGTGAAAAAAATTATGAGTTGTCCCTTTCAGGATGGATTGCCGGCAGTAGTGAATTAGACTCTTACTTTAACTTATATGCGGGAGAATCAAGTTACAATTATGGCAATTATCATAATGCCAAATACGACCAACTGGTAGAAGATGCGCGAACGATTAATGCCAATAATCCAGAGAAACAATTTGCAGAATACAAAGAAGCGGAAGACATCTTGTTGAATCAAGATGCTGCCCAAGTACCGCTGTATCAAAGTGCCTCAAATTATCTAATCAATCCTAAATTGAAAGGCATTAGTTATCACTTGTATGGGGACTATTTCCACTTGCGCAATGCTTATTTAACAGAATGATTCAGGAAGAAGGAGTAAAAAATGGAAAAATTAGTCGAACGATTTTTAACTTACGTGAAAGTTAACACCCGTTCAGATGCCAACAGTCAAACCACACCGACGACGGTCGGTCAAGTGGTTTTAGCCAAAATGATTGAAACAGAACTTCATGAATTAGGCTTGGCCGATGTGCATTATAACGAACAAAACGGCTTTTTAACGGCACGGTTGCCTGGTAACCAACCTGCAGCGAAGAGTATCGGCTTGATTGCACATCTGGATACGGCGGATTTTTCAGCAGAAAACATCCGTCCCCAAGTCATCACTAATTATGATGGTCAAGATGTCCTCTTGAATCAAGAACAAGGCATCGTTTTATCAGTTGCTGAATTTCCCAATTTAAAAGAGTATCAAGGGGAAACGTTGATTACTACAGACGGAACCACACTTTTAGGAGCAGATGACAAAGCGGGAATTGTCGAGATTTTAGCTGCTGTTGAGTATTTTTTGGCACATCCAGAAGTAGCGCGGGGCGATGTTTGGCTTGCCTTCGGTCCAGATGAAGAGATTGGACGCGGGGCCGATCAATTTGATGCGCCGAACTTCCCAGTCGCTTTTGCGTATACGATTGACAGTGGCCGCGTGGGGCATTTCGAGTATGAAACGTTTAACGCTGCCCAAGCTGTGATAACAATTGAGGGAACCAGTGTCCATCCGGGAACGGCCTATGGTTCGTTAGTAAATGCCATTAAATTAGGCGAACAACTTGATCAATCACTACCGCAAAAGGAAGTGCCAGAACAAACACGTGGAAATGAAGGATTTTATTTACTCAATAAATTTACAGGAAGTATTGAAAAAGCAGAACTTGTCTATATCATTCGGGATCATGATCAAGAAAACTTTCAAGCGAGAAAGCAATTTTTGGAAAAACAAGTCCAACGTTTAAATGCGCTGGCGGATAAACCCAGACTAACAATTACTTTCCAAGACCAATACTATAATATGAAGGAAATCATCGAAAAAGATTGGACTCCTGTAGAATTGGCCGTCCAAGCAATGGAAAGTTGTGACATTGAACCAATCATCACACCATTTCGTGGCGGGACAGATGGTTCTAAGATTTCTTTCATGGGCATTCCCACGCCTAATCTATTTACAGGTGGCGAGAATTTTCATGGGCAATATGAATTCATTACCGTTGAATCAATGGTCAAAGCTGTTCAGACGATCATTGCCATCATTCGCTTAAACGCTAATTAAAGAAACACGCAAGGAAATGCCGATTTTCCTTGCGTGTTTCGCTGTTTTTCGGTAAAGTATGTAGAAAAGTAGGGAGTTTTGCTCATGAATTATCCATTGATTTTTGCAGAAAACCAACGAATCAAAACCGAACGCTTGATTTTAAGACCTGTCACATTAGCCGATGCAGAAGATATGTACGAATATGCTTCAGATGAGGAAACGGTCCGCTATGTGTTTTTGAAAAATCAAACAATCGCTGAGACAAGACAAAACATTGCTAAATTTTTTATGGGGGAACCTTTAGGAAAATATGGGATCGAAGTGAAAGAAACGGGCAAAATGATTGGCACGATTGATTTGCGGGTCAATGAAACCAATAATATTGGAGAATTAGGCTATGTCTTGAACCGTGCCTTTTGGGGCAATGGCTACATGCCTGAAGCCGCGACGGCGTTAGTTGAACTGGGTTTTGCAAAAATGAAACTCATGAGAATCTTTGCTTTACATGATCAAGACAATCCAGCTTCTGGTCGTGTCATGGAGAAAATTGGTTTTACCTACGAAGGAACACTACCCAATGCTCGAATTAATAAAGGGAAAATTGTCACAGATGTTTATCGTGGGATGACACTGGAAACATGGCAAAATCGACAAAAATAGAAGCGGAAGACAAGTTAAGAGAGGAATTAGAGAAATGTTGATGTTTACAGAAAAAGAATTCGCAGCCTTTGAAGTTGCTGGATTAGATGAACGAATGGCGGTTATCCGTGCGCAAATTCAACCTATTTTTCAAGAATTAGACACGTATTTTGCCGAACAACTAGCGCCTGAACTAGGAACGGAGTTGTTTGTCCATATTGCGCAACATCGCCGTCGCACCGTGTATCCACCAGAAAATACTTGGTCAGCACTTAGTCCGAATAAGCGCGGGTATAAAATGCAGCCGCATTTTCAATTAGGCATTTGGGGCGACTATGTGTTTATGTGGTTGTCATTCATTGATAATCCTAAAAATGAAAAGCAGATTGCGCAAGCCTTTTTAGAGAATCAGCAATTATTCCAAGCATTACCAGAAGATACGTATGTTTCCTTGGATCATACGGTTCCTCAAATTACTCCGCTGCCAGAAACGGATTTAGAAAAAGCCTTAACTCGTTTTAGAGATGTAAAAAAAGGTGAGTTTGAAATTGGGCGCATCATTCCCAAAGATAGTGACTTGTGGCAAAACCCTGAAAAAGCACGAGCTTATATGTTGGCAACCTATCAACAACTCCTGCCATTGTATCAATTAGCTGTTGCCCAATAAGAGAAACAGACAGTTATTTTGTGTTTTAGTGTTATTTTATCGAATTATCCAATCGTCAAAAATGAGAAAAGCTCACAATGTTAGTTTTAATTACTAACATTGTGAGCTTTTCTGTAGTTTTTTTGAAAAAAATTAAGGGATGACTGGCTGATTTCTATGGAAAAGTACGTTTTGATAGCCTTTTTTGTTTAAATAACAAGAGTAGCAACCCTTGCTTAATAAGGGATTTTCGCGAATAGATGTTGTCAAATGAAAAAAAATGATGTTTTGAACAAAGAGTTCTTTGCTATTATAAAGGTATGAAAAAGGTTGTTTACGCATTCTTTATATAGAAGAATGTGAATGAGTTAAAAGGAGGTTTTTAAATGAAAAAAAAGCGTTATTTAATAATTGCGTGTTTACTATTTTCCCCTAGTTTTTTTATAAATGTTGAAGCATCTGAGGGTGGTTCTAGTTCGGTGGGAATTGAATTTTATCAAAATCCGACAACACCCGCTCCAAAAGATCCCCCACCGAAAACAGATGCGCCAGCTGCTGATCCCAAGGAACCAGCTGGTCCTCCGCAAGGAGATCAACGAAGTGGTGGTTCGACACAGACCACCACAACTGGCTCGCAGCTCCCTCGTACAGGGAGCAAGAGTCAGGCAAATCTTAGCATTCTCGGCTTAGCCTTAATCGGCTTGGCAGGAATGGTACATAGAAAGAAGGGACGACATGAAGCAAACTAAGTGGCAACGATTAGCAACCATTGGCTTGTGTAGTTCTTTAGTGATTAACGCCTTTTCTGGCGCGACCGCAGTTGCGGAAGAAAGTAGTCCGACAGTAGCAAGTAGCGCTAAGGAAGCAACATCAGCAAGTAGCGCAACGCCAGAAAGTACGGAAAGCAGTCAAGAAACGACTGAAACGAGTCGGGAAGCAGAAACGAAGGAAGCGGAGGAACAAGCCGAAGCAGAAGTACCAACGGAAACGCCAGAGGTGAGAACAGATACCACAGAACAACCTGCAGAAAAGAGTAGTGAGAGTGACCGACAAAAGAATATTTCTCCACGTTGGGTGTCTGATAATCAAGTGATTTATCCGAGAATGACCTTTGCTTTTACGGATGAAACAGGAAAAACTTTCGCTGATGAAAACTTAACGTTATCAGGGACGTATTATAAATTAGCACGTCACGCGGCAACTAGTCAGTGGCGACCATACGCTACTAGATATCCAATTGTTTCTTCTAATGCAGGGGGTGGTCAATATCGAGTAGCTGTCAATGCAGCGGTTCCTATGCCGTACGATTTTCTCACAAATTTACCAGTAGGTTACGCTGTGAATATATACGCGATTGAACAATTAAAGATTGATAACACACTAAAATATGTCGACAGTATTGTTGCTCCGGTCGGTACTATAAGAAGGACTTATTACAGTGATCAACAAGTATCTGAAACACCTCAATTTGGTAATTACGGTAGTGCCAATTTGACTCAAAGGGATAGAACATTTTCTAAAAATAGTGCAAATATTTTTTCTCTAAATTCAGTAGCTTTGGCTCCATCAATTAATGACGTATTAACGATGATGAGTACAGATGGTACAGGGTCGGCACCAGGGAGGGACATAATATTAGTGGGCTTTGACGGCACATCGACGTATCGCCAAACAATGAATTACAAAGTCACACGTAAACAAGTCACCGAAAAGTTCGTAGATACTAACGGAGTAGCCATAACACCGCCAACAGGTTTTACCCAAAACAAGAAAACACCAATGACCAGCAATGCTTTCACCTTCAAACAAGCTGGCACCTTGCCAGACACCTATCAAGCAGACGGCAAAACCTACAAGTTCAAAGGCTGGTACAAAGGCAAAACCAAGCCAAACACCTTGACCACCACCAAAGCACCAAGCTATGCGGTGACTTATGATGATAATGATGATTTGAATGTGGTGTATGAGGAAGTCGTTCCACGAGATACATGGGTTTATCCAGGTTTCTATGCTGAATTTGTCGATGAACAAGGGAAAGCTTTTACTAATCCTTTGACATTTTCAGGAAATTATACACAGTTTTTAAGAAAAAAAACTGTCAATATATTTGAAACAACAGGAAATCTGTATCCGATGATTGGTTCAAAAGATCCTAGTCAATCCAATAAATATAAGATTGAAACACAGTCACGTATTCCAATTTCGGCTACTTATGACGGAAATGTAACAGGGGATGTCTACGATAAGCGTGAATACGGGTTACATGATTTAACAATCACCAATGAGTTGAAATATGTAGATAAAATTGAAGTGATGAATACGTCATTGCCAGCTACTGATTATCTAGTCGGATATGTTGGTATAGACCCAATCTTGATTGATTTCCCTAATATTTTACATCCTTTAGAAAGAGCTTTTATCAAAAATACTAATCAGAGATTTTCTATTAATGCTATTTTTGGAGCTAATGGATCTGCTTCCACAATACCGCGTTTGTTAAGAATAGGTGGGAAAGATCAGCCTAATCAAAGAAATGTAACTTTGATGGGCTTTGATGGGACTACTAATTACAAACATACGATGAACTACAAAGTCACCCGTAAACAAGTCACCGAAAACTTCGTGGACACCAACGGCGTAGCCATTACACCGCCAACAGGTTTCACGCAAAACAAAAAAACACCAATGACTAGCAATAACTATACGTTCAAACAAGCTGGTACCTTACCTGACACCTACACAACAGGTGGCAAAACCTACAAGTTCAAAGGTTGGTACAAAGGCAAAACCAAGCCAAACACCTTGACCACGACTAAAGCACCAAGCTATGCGGTGACTTATAACAATGATGATTTGACGGTGGTGTATGAGGAGATTGAGTTTTTTGACTTCCCAGCGCTGACCTATCAATTCGGGTTCGTAGACGAGTCTGGCAAACGAGTAGATGCTTCAACGATTGATTTGACGTATGATAATTGGCATGGAGAACTGTTATCATCTGTCGATGGTTGGAAAACAACTAATATTGAAAAAGGGCAAGTCGCACTAACAAAAAATAATTTGAAAGAGATTGTTTATCCTAGCCATTCTTTAGAAATAATGAATGGGCGACATTCACAATATAGTGCCGCTAACTTAACATTCAAAATACCCAAGTATTATGAAAATATAAGTGTTTATAATAAGAATGGTACCTTTGATACAGCGTATCCATTTCCGACTATAAAAGTTAATACTTCTACAACTCCGTTAAGTAACAGACCTCAATTGTTTCAATTAAAGAAAAGTAATAATCAATCTTTTATCTTTAATCAAACAACGGCAGCTGCACCAGCAGACGTTCAGGTGCCTTATAATTTACGAGAAATCGTTTATGATCCGGCTACCTCAGTTAACAAAGGATTATATCATATGTTAGATAAACCAATTTACTACTATCTAACCAACCGCAAAGTCACCGAAAACTTCGTGGACACCAACGGCACTAAAATCAAGCCGCCAACAGGTTTCACGCAAGGGAATCAAATTCCCATGACTAGCAACACCTTCAAGTACACAGCCGCAAAAGCCTTGCCAGCAACTTATACCGCAGGTGGCAAGACCTATATTTTCCAAGGCTGGTACAAAGGTAAAACCAAGCCTAATACTTTAACAACCAGCACTACGCCAACATATAACACAACTTTTGATGGCAATGACGACATGACGGCGATTTATAAGGAAGAAGTGCCCAAAGCAAGTGTCGCTTTAACGCGCACTACCGCTGAAACCGTGACTAGCGGCGGCAATGTCACCTGGCGCGCCACAATTACCAATACAAGCCAAGCACCACTAACCACGGCGACCATCAAGAAATCAACCGCTTGGACAACCGGTTTAGCAGCACCAACCGCCATGATTGTCACGCCAGCTGGCGGAACCGCGAAAACAGTTCCCGTCACAGCGACTACGTGGACCAATGGTGTTAGCTTAGGCACTGACATTCCCGTAGGAAAATCTGCCACGGTTCAGTTCACTACGAAAGCGACGGGGACAGCGGGGCAAGTCTTGCGCGCTGGGATTACCACCAGTGGGAATTACAGTGGTGTCTCTGCTTCGGCCACCGTACGTGTGAAGGACAATGATCAAGCAATTGTGACACCAACGGCTGAAGGCTTCATTAGTGTTCCAACCTTCAATTTTGGTCAAGTTGGGGTAGCGGGAAGCACGCAACAGCACAGCTTGAAAAAAGCCGCTGATTATTATGGCAACGGCACACGCAATCCCTATCTGCGGATCAAGAAAACCCAAGCGAATTGGAGCTTAACGGCGCAACTGTCGCAACCAAAATCAGCGACAGACAGCCTGCCGACAACGACCCGCTTATTATTAGGGGCGGCGCCTGTTTCGAGTTTCTCAAATTACAACCAACCTACCGAGTTGAAAAATGCGGTCGGTACTACGAGTGCCATTAGTTTGAATGCCAACAACACGGCCACTAGGATTATTGCCAACCAGCAATTCACTGGGAGTAATATCTATCAGTTGGACTTCACCTTCAACAATGTCAAACTTGAAGTGCCAGCCAATCAAGGGGTCAAAGGGCAACAATACCAAGCCGCAATTACGTGGAACTTAGTGACAGGTCCTTAAAATAGTAAAAAAATCATGAGAAAAGCTCAAAATGTTAGTATTAAACACTAACATTTTGAGCTTTTATTTATAAAGATTAAGGAATTTAACTGAGAATCAGTAGCGAAATGGCAGATTTTCTTGATTTTCGCGCATTTTTCTAGTGAAAAAGTGCTCTTCCGCCTTGGTATAATAGGAATCGTCGGAAAAGTCACTTGTCTGTAGCAAAATTTGAAATTTCAAGTCCGCCTTTTTTTGATAGAATAATGGAGAAAATTAAAAGATGTACATATACCAATGAACAATAAACCAATACATAAAAAGGAGAAGAGCCTTAATTGGGCTTGGCGGGAATGGTACATAGAAAGAAGGAGCAACATGAAACAGATTAAATTTAAACACTTAGCAACATTTGGATTATGTTGCTCGTTATTAGTGAATTCATTCACGGGAGTCACAGCTGTTGCAGAAACTGTGCCGAAAGAAAGTAACCAGACAGAAGAAACAGCTAAACCAGTAACAAGTACAGAAACAACAGAAACAGAGAAAAAAGTAGCAACAGAACAAACCGAACAGGCAATAGAGACCAAGAATCAACAAGTACATAACGAAATGGATACTACATTACAGGATACTTCAGAAGAGGACAATCAAGGAGCAACTGTGCAATCAACCGAGGCTCCGACATCCTCCTCAGAGGCAAATTCACCCAAAATTGAGTCGAGAGGAATCCCCTTAAAAACAGTTGTTTATCCGAAAGTTCAGTATGATTTTGTAGATGAAACTGGTGCGCCGTTTACAACACCCTTAGGTTTTTCGGGAAATTATCTAGCACGAAGTGGGGGCGCAGATGGGCCACTATCTGCTTTACCTGCACCTTATGATAAACTATACGGTCAGGCAAATGGTACGGGTTCCTATATTTTAAGTATCAATAATCGTGCGGGGCTTCCCTTGACTCCGCAATTCATAGAAAAATATGGTGCTGGTGGAACAACTCCTGGTACCAAGTATCGAGTAACGTTTACTTTAGACAAGTTAACTATTACGACGTCATTGAAATTTGTGGAGAGCATTGAATATGATGCTACAGCAGATAGTTACTGGTATTTGTATATATACAAAGGATTTAATACAACGACAGGTATTTTTGACGATAGTATTGAGGAAGGAAGAGTAACGCCAATAAGTGAAACAAATAAGGATAGGACCTTCCAAAAAAATACATTGGATTCTTTTGAAATCATACAGCCAAATAGCTTGTCGATAACCAGTGGTGGCTATCCTGATTGGGTAGCTCAAGGATATGACTCTATTATATTACGTGGATTTGATGGGACAAATACAATCAAATCAAAAATGGTTTACAAAGTCACCCGTAAACAAGTCACCGAAAAGTTCGTTGATGCTAACGGCGTAGCCATTACACCGCCAACAGGTTTTACCCAAAACAAGAAAACACCAATGACCAGCAATGACTTCACCTTCAAACAAAGCGGTACTTTGCCAAACACGTATCAAGCAGACGGCAAAACCTATCAGTTCAAAGGCTGGTACAAAGGCAAAACCAAGCCAAGTACCTTGACCACGACTAAAGCGCCAAGCTATGCGGTGACCTATGATGGGAATGACGATTTGACAGTGATGTATGAGGCGATTCAGAATCCAGTGACTTTGCCTGATCGCATGTATCGTGTCCTATTTATCAATGAAACAGGAGGTCTGACATTTGCTGATCGTTATGGCTTTACTGGAGAATTAGTTGAGGTTGCGGATGGCAAAGTAACGCCAATTGGCCCAGTTCCGACTAACAATAATAGCGCAGTAAAAGAAATCACTATACCAGGTCGGGCTTTCGATACAGAAAGACCTACACAGTTGCAATATGGAGTTCGCAATGCAACCTTTACGTTGCCCAAAATGTATAAAACCGTAACGTATCAACCTGGCCCTAATTATACAGGTACAGCCTATCCTATTCCAGAAACGTATCGTCTTAGTTTAAGAAGTGGCGTCAAAAGTGACATCGATACAACTGGATGGCGAATTGGTCTTGACCCGACAACAGATCCACAAAAGTTTACGATGAGCGGTATATACTGGTCATCAATGCCTGCAAATGTTAGGCTTGCGACACTACTAAGTGCTACTAGCACTGGTAAAGGAGTAGAACCGATTATCTATACGCTAGATGAAAATGCACGGATGTATCTTTACCTAGAAAATCGTCGTGTTACGGAAAACTTCGTAGATACCAATGGTACTAAAATCACCGCACCGTCGGGTTTCACTCAAGGGAAAAAAACAGTAATTACTAGTGATTCGTACACCTTTAAGCAAAGCGGAGATTTGCCAGATACCTATAAAGTCGGCACGAAAACCTATCAGTTCAAAGGCTGGTACAAAGGTAAAAACAAACCAGACACCTTGACGACGACCAAAGCTCCCAGTTATCCAGTCACTTATAATGATGATGATGATTTGACGGTAGTCTATGAAGAAGTCGTGATGAAAACGTATAATTTACCAGCCAAAGATGTGTACTTTGGTTATGTTGATGAGGCAGGTAACCTATTGAATACAGCAGGCTTTTCTGTAGAAGCCGAATTAGGTGAAAGTGACGAAACTGAATCAACAGTATTAGGGAAAATCCAAGGAACTGATGAAGTGATGAGTAAATTAAAAAAATTATCGATTCCTGGCAAGTCATATGATTTCCCGATAGAGAAGCTTAAGACATACGGTGCAAGGTCTGTTAATCATACGATTCCTAAACAATATAAGACAATGTCGATTACACCGCTAGCTACTTATATGGGAGACAAAACAAAGTATCCTATGAGCAAAGAGGTCCGGAAAAATATAGAAGCGCCATATACGGTTGTTTCTCAAGCTGACGGAGCAGAAGCCTTCAAATTAACTGACGCTGGAACTTTTTTTAGAACCAGACGAGCTTTTTGGACATGGGACCCGAATAACACGTTGTATGCTATGGGAATTTATTCAGGGACAGTCGGAAAAAACTATAACCTAGCTTCTCCAGAGGGAACAATCTACTATTATTTAGAAAATCGCCGAGTCACTGAAAACTTTGTGGATCCAAGCGGCGCTAAAATTACACCGCCAACAGGCTTCGCGCAAGGGAAACAAACAGTGATTGATAGTGATAATTTCACTTACGCTAGTACGAAAGCCTTACCAGACACTTATACAACAGGAGACAAATTCTATAAGTTCAGAGGCTGGTACAAAGGTAAAACCAAACCAGGTACCTTGACAACGACTAAAACACCAAGTTACGATGTGACTTACGACGATAAAGACGACATGACAGCAGTCTATGAGGAAGTCCAGCCAACAGCAGAAATGACGGTTAGTCGGTTACTAGAAGTGATCCCAAATGAAGCTTCTATGGTTTGGACAGTTAGACTAAAAAACACCAGTGAAGTTCCATTGACCAACGTTAAACTAGCCCCAACTGCCAAATGGGCGGCAGGTATTTCGGTACCGACACAATTAGCTGTTCGCATTGGTAATACACCAAATAAAATTATTCCAGTGACGGCAGAACAATGGCAAGCAGGGGTTAATTTGGATATAGAGATTCCTGTGAACGGTGAAGCCTTAGTGACAGTGGGTACAGCGAAAATCACGGGAGAACCAAGACAACTTTTAACCGCAGAAATGACAGCTAGTAACTTTGTACGTATTCAAGGAGAAGATCAAACGATTACGCCAACACCAGTAGAAGAAGGTTTCATTAGTACACCAACGTTTGATTTTGGGAAAATTACGATTAACAGTAGCACTAAGCAGTACGGACTGAAAAAAGCAGCTGATTACTATGGCAACGGCACACGTAATCCATATCTACGAATAAAGACAAGCCAACCTAATTGGCAGTTAACAGCACAATTGTCACAGTTAACAGCATCAGCTGATAGTTTGCCAACTAGTACGCGTTTATTATTAGGAAGTGCGGATGTTATAGCAATCGAAAACTATAATCAAGTCACAGAGTTAACAAATAAAGTTGGGGTTACGAAAGCCTTAACTTTGACGAGTGACGGTACATCTACACCAGTAATTCTTAATAACCAATTTACAGGTAATGATGTCTATCAATTAGATTTTGATTTTGCCAATGTGAAATTAGAAGTCCCTGCCAATCAAGGGAAAATAAATGAGAAATATCAAGGAACGGTGACGTGGAACTTAGTCACTGGACCTTAAAAAAATAGTAAACCGCCCTCAAAAAGTCTAACTTTTTGAGGGCGGTTTACTATTTTATGGAAAGCCAATTTTATCTAATGGATAATAACGAAAAGTCAAAACACCTTCCACGCTCGCTTGTTTAACAAAGCCAAAGTAACGACTGTCATCTGAGCGCGGGCGATTATCCCCCAAGACAAAATACATGCCTTCTGGAACGGTCAGGGATTGGGTGGCTTCTAAGGTCTCTAGCGTAAAATCTTGGGTATAATTTTCATTTTTAGAGACATTTCGTTTAGCACTTGCTAAGTAATCTTCACTGAGTGATACACCATTAATATAAAGGGTATCATCGCGATACTCGACTGTTTCGCCAGGTAAACCAATTAAACGTTTGGCTACTCGTTGGCCGTTGCGAGGACTGGGAAAAGCGATAATATCAAAGCGCTGTGGCTTTTTAATCGAGGTCACCCATAAACGGTCGTTGTTATGAAGTGTTGGTTCCATTGAAGAGCCGTTCACCGCAGCAGGGGAGAAAACATAGTGTCGAATCAGCAAGACAGCGCCGACTAACAAAACCAACTGAACCAATCGTTTTAATAATGAGGACATGGACTTCACTCCTTTGTCCTTTTAGTGTACTACAGACAAGGAAAAGAAAAAAGTTTTCCCCTTAAGAAAGGTGTGCTAAAAAACGTTTCATAAAGCGTTGGCGAATTAAAATACCAACATAAGCAGCTGCGACAGCCTTGATGATACCAGGAATAATAAACGGAGCAAACCCGCCAGCGAAAGCGTTTGGCCACGGCAGATTTGCGGAATATTTCAACCAAATCATGCCGAAAACTAAGGTAACTAAGGCACCGGCAATATTTGCGATGATGGCCCAAGTATAGTTAAAGGTTGTTTTTTCTAAAATATAACCAGTTAATAAGCCGTTAAAGATAAAGCCGATTAAATAGCCGCCAGTTGGTCCAAAGAGTACACCGAACCCGCTAGACATCCCAGCGTAAACGGGTAAACCAATTAATCCTAATAAGAAGTAAATTAAAATAGCGTAGGTCCCCGTTCGCTTGCCCAAAACGGTAGCGGTTAAGCCGATGGCAAATGTTTGCCCGGTTAGTGGGACAATCCCCAATGGAATTGTAAATTGTGAAAGTACAGCAATAATCACAGCGAATTCTGCTGCTAAAATTAAAGAGCGTAACGATGCTTTATTCATAAGAAGCCTCACTTTCTATTGTTAACCAATTGTTTTATTTGGTTAACAATAGTTTAGCGGAAGTGAACCATTTTGTAAAGAGGGCAAAGAAAAAAACCTTGCCAAGAAAGGCAAGGTTTTGAAAGAAGGTAAGAACCGTAGTTCGACCTTTTGAAATCTTAAAGTTTTTGGTTGTAGTATTCAACGACAAGTGCTTCGTCGATTTCTGGGTAAAGTTCATCACGTTCTGGTAAACGAGTGAAGCTACCTTCTAATTTTTCAGTGTCAAAGCTTACGAATGCTGGACGTCCAACAGTTGCTTCAACCGCTTCTTTAATTGTTGAGATGTTTTGAGATTTTTCACGAACACCGATCACTTGACCAACTTCAACGTGGTATGATGGAATATCAACACGTTTGCCGTCTACAGTGATGTGGCCATGGTTAACTAATTGACGTGCTTGACGACGAGTAGTTGCAAGACCTAAACGGTAAACAACGTTATCTAAGCGTTGTTCTAGTAAAACCATGAAGTTAACACCGTGTTTACCTTCTTTGATTTTGCTTGCTTTAATGAACAACGTACGGAATTGACGTTCGTTCATGCCATACATATGACGTAATTTTTGTTTTTCAGTTAATTGCATTCCGTATTCAGAAACTTTACCACGGCTGTTAGGTCCGTGTTGTCCTGGTTTGTAAGGGCGACGAGCTAGTTCTTTACCAGTACCTGATAAAGAGATACCTAGACGACGAGATACTTTCCATGATGGTCCAGTATAACGAGACATTAAAAATTCCTCCAATAAATAAATGTTTTTTTGGAGTAAAATAATTAGATGAAAAATTCATATTCGTTCAGTTCATTCTTCAACCTTCGCCTTTGCAGCCGCGGTTACGCAGTTGAACCAAGTTTGGCAATGAACTGTTGACGAGTTATTATTCTTCTGCTGCAATTATTTTACACAAAATCTAGTATACTTAATAGGATAGGAAACGTCAAGGTTTTAAAGTGAAATATGAAAAAAAGGTAGACAAAAACACTTTTCCTCATTAGAATAAGGGGAGATGTTTTGAAAATATAAGTTGAAAACGGAATGAAAGGGAGTTTACAATGAAGTCTGGTTCACCATTGTTTGAACAAATTGATAAATCCATCGACAAGAAAGTGAATTTATTCTCAAACAGCTTTTCCCGCTACGCTGTTCGTGCAATGCTTGCTTGTCTATTTTTAACGTTGGGAACAGCCGTTGCTTTTGCAATCGCAATTAAAGGAGAAGGAATTTCTCATGGTTTAGGGAAAATGCTTTACGCCTTCATGTTCAGTTGGTCACTTGTGATGATTTTATATATGAATGCCGAACTTGGTACCTCGAATATGTTGTACATGACTGTTGGGGTCTATCGTAAAAAAGTCAACTTTTCCTTAGCTGCAAAAATTTTATTTACCTGTATCTTATTCAATTTAATTGGTGGCGTCTTGTTTGGTTTCTTGGTATCACTTACGGTGCCGTTCCAAGATTTGCCAAAAGATAGTTTCTTCTTTACATCGATTGCTGGAAAATTAGAAAAAACCACCCTACAGATTTTAGTTGAAGCTATGTTCGCCAATATTGTAGTTAATACAGCCGTATTAGTGAGTATGCGAATGAAAGATGACGCCGGCAAAGTCGCGGCCATTATTTTCATTATCTTTATCTTTGCGTTCCTTGGTTTTGAACACGTGATTGCCAACTTCCCAGCCTTCAGTTTAGCTTACTTTGCTTCGAACGGCGCAATTGAAGCTTTCACAGCTGGTAATGTTGTTCATAATCTGTTCTGGGCCTTTATCGGTAACTTTATCGGTGGTGGCTTAATTATGGGTCTCGGCTATGCCTGGTTAGATAAAGACAACAAAAACTTAACGTATTTTGATTAATTGACCAACCAACT
Organism: Enterococcus sp. DIV2467a; assembly: GCF_050532945.1. Taxonomy (NCBI): domain Bacteria; kingdom Bacillati; phylum Bacillota; class Bacilli; order Lactobacillales; family Enterococcaceae; genus Enterococcus; species Enterococcus sp. DIV2467a. The sequence goes on from NZ_CP172896.1 coordinate 432,500, forward strand.
ATACTAAAACATGGTACACTGTTTTAGTATAGTTTTTTTATTATAAGGAGCGAAGGAATGGACACACTTCAATTTCAGAAGAACCCAGAAAAAGCAGCAAAAATGTCTGCTTATATGAAACACCAATTTGTTTTTGCAGGCATCCCCGCCCCAGAACGTCAAGCGTTAAGTAAACAACTTTTAAAAGAAAGTCATACGTGGACAAAGGAAAAATTATGCCAAGAGATTGAGGCTTATTATCAAAAAACAGAACGAGAATATCAGTATGTCGCTATTGATTTAGCTCTTCAAAATGTTCGGAGATTTTCATTAGAAGAGGTCGTAGCGTTTAAAGCCTATGTTCCACAAAAAGCATGGTGGGATAGTGTGGATGCTTGGCGAAAATTTTTTGGGTCGTGGGTGGCGTTGCATCTGACTGAATTGCCAACGATTTTTGCCCTTTTTTATGGCGCTGAAAATTTCTGGAATCGGCGTGTTGCGCTGAATTTACAGTTGATGTTGAAAGAAAAGACCAATCAGGACCTGTTGAAAAAGGCGATTATTTATGATAGAACTACAGAGGAGTTCTTCATTCAAAAAGCGATTGGCTGGTCATTACGCCAATATAGTAAAACGAATCCGCAATGGGTCGAGGAATTGATGAAAGAATTAGTGTTGAGTCCTTTAGCACAACGAGAAGGCAGTAAATATTTAGCGAAAGCGAGCGAATAAGGAGAAATGATGGAAAGAAAACTTTTTGCATTTGATATTGATGGGACGTTGTTAAATTCGGAGAAGAAAGCATTGGATAGCACGAGAGAAGCGCTAGCACAATTGCGGGAGCAAGGACACTTAGTTACGCTGGCAACTGGCAGAAGTCGTTATATGGCGCAAGAGGTGATTTGGGATTTAGATTTTACCAATTACGTATTATGTAATGGCGCCGCGGCTTTTGTGGATCATGAGCAATATTATCAAAATTTATTGCACGCTGAAGCGTTGGAACGTTTGGCACAAGACAGTGATCAACGCGGCTTAGGATTTGCTTGTGTGGGCTTAGATGATATTAAGAAGAGCAACCAGCACCGTGCTGAAAAAATGGAAATTGCGATGAACTCTTTTCATTTTCATTCACCTGCTTATGATGAACACTTTTATCGTCAAAATGATATTTACCAAGCGCTGGCTTTTTATGACGCAGAAGATCAGTGTACGTTTGAAGAAGAATACCCAGAATTTCGCTTTATTCGCTGGCATCAACATAGCGTAGATGTTGTGCCTAAAGATGGCTCAAAATCAGCTACGTTAACGTATTTAGCCAAACGTGTGGGCATTGATGCAAAAAATATCATTGCCTTTGGGGACGGCGAAAATGACCGAGAAATGCTAAGCCATGCAGGGATTGGCGTCGCAATGGGCAACGCGAGTCCTTCCATTCAAGAAGTGGCCACAATGGTCACAGATACCAATGATAATGATGGCATTTGGAAAGCCTTAAAAGAAATGAAGGCCATTTAAAAAAACTGCGCCGTTTGTTTTCAGACAAACGGCGCAGTTTTTTTCTTTATTCGATGACTAAAACGCCCTCTTTTAAAGCAAATGGATTTTCTTTGTTAATATGATCGTAGAACATAATGCCATTAATATGATCAATTTCATGTTGAACCACAATCGCTTCGTAGTTTTTTAAACGAACTTTGTGTTTTTCGCCAGCCATGTCAAAATAACTGACGGTAATTTTGTTATGGCGAACGACATACCCAGGCACATCCCGATCGACAGATAAACAGCCTTCCCCTTCACCTAAACATACATCTTGCACAGAATGGCTCAAAATTTTAGGGTTGTACATCACCGTACTTAATGAAGGCGTTTCGTTTTCTGGGTCGTTACTAGGAACATGGACAGCAATAATTCGTTTAGAAATATCTAATTGTGGTGCAGCTAAACCAACGCCACCACGTAATTGTAATTCTTCGGCTTTGACTGGATCTTGACTATTTTTTAAGAAAGTCAACATGTCTTCGCCTAATTGTCGGTCTTCCTCAGTGATAGGGACAGGCACTTCTTCTGCCACAGCACGAAGTGTGGGATTCCCTTCACGAATAATATCTTTCATTGTAATCATTCAATGGTTCCTCCTTTGAAACATAAAAAAATTCTTCTTTTATTTATTCATGCGCTGAAATAATCAGTTGTTTACCACCATTTAGTGTATCACAAAATCACCAAAAAAGGGGCTAGATTGTTTAAAAAAACTATCGAATAATAGAGATTAAGCTTGCATTTTAGCGGTGTTTCCTGTAAAGTAAGCTTGTGTGGAAACACACCATCTATCACTTGGTTTAGCGAGTCACCAACGCTTCACTCAGTGATCAGACGAATAATAGAGAAAGAGGTGGAACGAATGGCAATTTCACAAGAAAGAAAAAACGAAATCATTAAAGAATACGCACGTCATGAAGGAGATACTGGTTCTCCAGAAGTACAAATTGCTGTCTTAACTGAAGACATTAACCAATTGAACGAACATGCGCGTACACACAAAAAAGATCACCATTCTTACCGTGGTTTAATGAAAAAAATCGGTCACCGTCGTAACTTGTTAGCTTACTTACGTAAAACTGACATCCAACGTTACCGCGAATTGATCCAACGTTTAGGATTACGTCGTTAATCATTACGTATAAAGCGAGGTTCAATCAGAATCTCGCTTTTTATCTTATTGTCACTATTGAAGGTCCTCTTTGGAAAGTTTTTAGGAACTACTAACCAAATGAAAGAGCAGCAACGACTTGTTACTTTTTCATTTGTTTAGTAGCCGTCTGACTTTTCCAAAGAGCAAGAGTAAAGGAGAAGAATTATGACAGAAAAACAAGTCTTTAAAACAACTTGGGGCGGCCGCCCACTAGAAGTAGAAATCGGCCAATTAGCCAAACAAGCCAATGGAGCTGTCTTAGTACGTTACGGCGATACGGTCGTTTTAAGTGCTGCTGTTGCCTCTAAAGAAGCAAAAGATGTAGACTTTTTCCCATTAACTGTAAACTATGAAGAAAAAATGTATGCGGTAGGAAAAATTCCTGGCGGCTTCATTAAACGTGAAGGTCGTCCAAGTGAACGTGCGACATTAACCGCTCGTTTAATCGACCGTCCTATTCGTCCAATGTTCTCAGAAGGCTTCCGTAACGAAGTCCAAATTACGAACATCGTTATGAGTGTGGAGCAAGACTGTACACCAGAAATGGCTGCAATGTTTGGGTCTTCCTTAGCGTTAGCAATTTCAGATATTCCGTTTGATGGACCAATTGCTGGTGTTGACGTTGGCCGTATTAATGGCGAATATGTTTTAAATCCAACGGTAGAACAAGCGGAACAAACAGATATTGAATTAACTGTTGCTGGAACAAAAGAAGCCATCAACATGGTTGAAAGTGGTGCCAAAGAAGTATCAGAAGAAGATATGTTAGGTGCCTTACTTTTCGGTTTTGATGCCATTAAAGAACTAGTGGCGTTCCAAGAAGAAATTGTTGCCGCTGTAGGTAAACCAAAAATGGACGTGGACTTATTACAAGTGGACGCTGATCTTAAAAAAGAAATTTTTGATGCATACTACAATACAATGAAAACAGCCGTAATGACGGAAGAAAAATTAGCACGTGAAGTTGAAATTGACAAAGTAAAAGATACAGTCAAAGAAGTTTACGCTGAAAAATTTGCGGAACACGAAGAAGAAGCGCAATTACTAAAAGAAGTGAAACAAATTGCGGAAGATCTTGAAAAAGATGTCGTACGTGAGTTAATTACGATCGATAAGATTCGCCCGGATGGCCGTAAATTAGACGAAATTCGTCATTTATCATCAGAAGTAAGTATTTTACCACGTGTGCATGGTTCTGGCTTATTTACTCGGGGTCAAACACAAGCTTTGTCCGTTTGTACATTAGCGCCTTTAGGGGAACATCAAATTATCGATGGGTTGGGTGTCCAAGATAGCAAACGTTTCATCCATCATTATAACTTCCCACAATTCTCTGTTGGTTCAACAGGACGCGCGGGCTCACCAGGTCGTCGTGAAATCGGTCACGGTGCGTTAGGTGAACGTGCCTTAGCACAAATTATTCCATCAGAAGAAGACTTCCCTTACACAATCCGCTTAGTAGCAGAAGTGTTAGAATCAAATGGTTCTTCTTCACAAGCAAGTATTTGCGCGGGAACATTAGCATTAATGGATGCGGGTGTGCCAATTAAAGCGCCAGTTGCAGGTATTGCAATGGGTCTTGTTAGTGATGGCGAAAACTATACAATCTTAACAGATATTCAAGGTTTAGAAGACCACCTTGGCGATATGGACTTTAAAGTAGCAGGAACGAAAGACGGAATCACTGCTTTACAAATGGACATCAAAATCCAAGGAATTACAGAACAAATTTTAACGGAAGCATTAGACCAAGCGAAGAAAGCACGGATGGAAATTCTAGAAGAATTAACAACAACGATTGCTGCTCCTCGTGAAGAATTAAGTCAATATGCACCGAAAATTGAAATAATTCAAATTAAACCAGCGAAAATTAAAGATGTCATTGGTAAAGGTGGCGAAACAATCAACAGCATTATTGATGAAACCGGCGTTAAGATTGATATCGATCAAGACGGTAACGTAAGTATTGCTTCATCAGATGCTGAAATGATTAAAAAAGCCATCAAGATTATTGAAGAATTAACCAAAGAAGTTGAAGTCGGTCAAGTTTACTTAGCAAAAGTTGTCCGCATTGAAAAATTTGGTGCGTTTGTTAACCTAATTAAAGGCAAAGATGGCTTGATCCATATTTCTCAATTAGCAAACGAACGTGTGAACAACGTTGAAGATGTCGTGAAATTAGGCGACGAAGTCCTTGTCAAAGTAACTGAAATTGACAAACAAGGCCGTGTCAACGTGTCAAGAAAAGCATTATTAAACGAAGAAAACAAAGAAAAATAATTTCTTTTTAAACCAACGAAAACCAAGGAAGCTTCCTTTCTTTTCGTTGGTTTTTTCGTTGAAAACAAGCCCTAAAAAAGAAATGATAAAAAAAGCTAAAGACGATCGCCAACTCTTTTGTTTATAGTCAATTAGTGGTAAAATTAATACTATCAGTCTGAAGAATATCTGGGGTGTCTTTGTGAAAAAATTTAATCCAAATAAAAATATAATCATTACCTTAATTTTAGTCATTATTTTAGTAACCATTATTAGTTTAACTGCTGCGCAACGTTCTGAAAAAGGCAAAACCAATGTCGTTCAAGGTGGCGTCAATAATAGCGTTAGTATGGTGGATCGTGTGATTTCTTTTCCAGCTCGTGTGGTGGAAAACGGCTTGTCTTCAATGGGCAATTTAATTAACACGTTTAAAGAAAACGAACGTCTAAAAGAAAAAATTGATAGCTATAATGAATTAGCTGTCCAAAACAATAACTATAAACGTGAAATTGATAGTTTAAAACAAGAATTGAATCTGAACGAAACGTTGGCCAACTATGAAAAAGTAACTGCGAATGTCATTACGCGTTCGCCTGATACTTGGCAAGACTTATTAATTATCGATAAAGGAACCAATGACGGCATTGAAGCGGGCATGGCGGTCATGGCGCAAAAAGGGTTAGTGGGGCGTGTTATTGAAGTCAATGCAACGACTGCAAAAGTGGAACTACTAACGTCTAAAAATGTTAACTCGAACCATTTCCCTGTGCGAGTAACTTCCGCAAGTGGCGAATCGTTTGGTTTACTTAAAAATTACGACAATAAGACGAATGCATTAATTGTGTCACAATTAACTGGCGATGCTACTCTGAAAGAAGGCGATGTCGTTCAGACTTCTGGCTTAGGTGGTAATTCACCAGCCGATTTAGCGGTAGGAACAGTTATTAAAGTGAAACCAGATAGTTTTGGTTTAGATCGTGAAGTCTATGTGAAACCTTATGCGGATGTCTATGGTATCTCCGTTGTGACGGTCGTGAAAAGATCGGCAGGGGAAAGCGAATGATTCGGAAAGAGTATTTAAAATACGTCACACCTATTCTCTTGTTTTTCTTAATGTTAATTGATGCTCATTTAACAAAGTCTTTTGAAACGTGGACAAGTAATGTTTACTTCGCCAGTTCTCATCTGCTATTACTTGCGTTTATGTTTGCCGTTCCTAATTTTTCTAAACGTTATTTATTAATTACTTCGTTAATTTTAGGCTTTATTTGCGATAGCTACTACATTGGCATTATCGGGATTTATACAGTTGCACTGACGATTTCGGTTATGTTGATGTATACATTTAAAGAAGTAATTCAAACAAATTTACTAACTGGTTTTTTTGGGATCGTTATTTTTACTACGTTGTATGAACTGATTGCGGTACTGATTCAAGTAGCCTTTCATTTAGCGGATGTCAGCCCGATTTTATTTATTACACGTGTGTTGGGCCCTACATTGCTATTGAACATGGTGTGGTATGTTATTTTATCTTATCCGCTGAAAAAACTGTTTTCCGTAAAATAAAAATTGAAAATTTTGTTCGTTTGCGAAAAATGCTCATTTGTTAGCGTTTTTCGCTTTTTTTATTTTCTTTAAATAACAAAACGATGAGAAGCTTACCCTGGAGCCTTGAAGAAAGTTGTGAAAAAAGTGAAGCTTTTTTTTGTCATTTACAAGAAGAAAATTGAAATATTACTGTAACATCCATATTATCTCAGTGACATACAGCTATGCTACAATTGCTCTATCGTTGAAAAAGAGAAATTTATTCAAATTTTAATAAATAATAAAAAAGCTTAACAAAAAAGGATTTTCGGAGGACAACAGATTGAAGAAAAGTGTATTATCGGCTCTAATGGTATGTTCCATTACCTTAACAAGCGTAGCGTTACCATCCGCAGCATTTGCAGATGAATACGATACAAAGATTCAACAACAAGATCAAAAAATTAATGCGTTAACTAGCCAAATGTCAGATGCAGAAGCAAAAGTTGCCGCGATTGAAAATGATATGGTTGAAACGGCCAAACAAATCGATACATTAACAGCTAAAAAGAACAAGCTATCATCAGAAGTATCTAAATTATATAGTGAAATTTCTGATTTGAATGTCCGTATTCAAAAACGTGAAGTACAAATGACAAAACAAGCACGCGATGTCCAAGTGAATGGTCAAAGTGATTCAATTATTGATGCTGTCTTAGATGCAGATTCAGTAGCAGATGCAATTGGTCGCGTTCAAGCGGTCTCAACAATGATGAGCGCCAATAATGAATTACTAGAACAACAAAAAGAAGACAAAGCGACTGTTGAAAAGAAAACAAAGAATGTTGAAAAACAAATTGCTGAATTAGAAGCAGCAACAAAAGAATTAAATGATAAAACAGAATCATTAAAAACATTAAAGATTCAACAAGAAGTGGCTAAAAATGATTTAGAAGCACAACGTTCTGAAGAACAAGGGAAAAAAGACGGCTTCATTAAACAGAAAAAAGAAGCGGAAAAACGTTTAGCAGAAGAACAAGCACGCCAACGTGCAGCTGCTAAAAAAGCAGAAGAACAAGCGGCAGCGCAAGCACAAGCCGCAGCACAAAAAGCGGCAGCAGAGCAAGCGCAAGCAACAAAAGCAGCTAATGAGGCAGCAGCATCAGCCGCTGAAGAAAAAGCCGCAACACCAGTAGTAGAATCATCAACAACTACTGAAAGTACCACAACGCAAGAAACAACAACTTCAAGTACTGAAACAGAAAGTGTTGTAACAACACCTGTGGCAGCAGCACCTGAAAAAGAAAAAGAAGTTCCTGTAACTAACCCAACGACTCCTGAAAAAGGTAATGAAGCAAGACCAGGGAATGGTGGCGTGACTTCAGGAAAACAAGCCGCAATTAATGCAGCTTTAGCAGATGTTGGTAATTCTTATGCAACAGGTTGGAATCAACCAGGTGAATGTTTAGTATCTGTTCGTCGCTGGTTAGCGGCAGGCGGTATTAACTTCGGTTATGGTGGTCCAAACAGTGGCTATGTTGCTTCTGGCGCAACACAAGTTAGCTGGAGTAACGTGCAACCAGGCGATGTTGTTCAATATGAAAGTGCCTATAGTCCAGATAGCTGGATTGGTGGCGTGCATACTGTTTTAGTTACAGGTGTAAGTGGTGGAAGTGTCCAAATCGTTGAAGCAAACAACCCAGGAGGTTCTGGTTATGTTTCTTCTAACTCTAACTGGTCACCAGCACCACCAGCAGGATTCCGCGCTGTTGTATGGCGTTTTCCAGGCTAAATAGTCATCTATTAATAATTGATAACAAGGAGTGGTAACTAACAAAAATCGTTAGTTGCCGCTTTTTTTATTCATTTAATTTTAAATATATGCATAAAATGTATCTGAAAATATTGTAATCTGGCCGTTTTTTTGCAATTATAGAGGTATATACATATTAGGAGCGGAGGAATCAGCATGAGCGGAACGCACGATACAAAACAAGCAATCGCTTCAGCTTTAATAGAATTATGTGAACAAAAGGATTTTCGTAAAATAAGTGTCCAAGATATTACCAAAAAAGTGGGCTTGAATCGTCAAACATTTTATTATCACTTTACAGATAAATATGATTTATTACGTTGGATTTATCGTCACGATGCATTGATTTACTTGGAAACAGATATTTGTTTGGAAAACTGGGAGGAACAAGCCCTGAAGTTATTAAAAGCGATTAAAGAGAAGAGCCATTTCTACTATACAACGGTGACCTCAGATTCAGAAGTTCTTCTTAATGTTTTTTCCGCTTCGACCAATCGCTTATTTATTTCATTATTTGAACAAGTCGATGTTGAGAACCATTTAACAGATAAAGACAAACAATTTTATGCGAATTTCTTTTCCTATGGATGTAGCGGCGTCTTAACGAAATGGATTCTTGAGGAATATCCTCAGACTCCTTTGGAAATGGCGACGCAATTATTCCGTTTAGCGAAAGATACAGAATTTATGGCTTATCATTTGTATGAACAAGAAGCCAATGAGTAATGTGTGAAGGATAAAAAGTCTTATGAAGGAGTGAAACGTTGTGGTAACTGTGTTATTTGTTTGTTTAGGCAATATTTGTCGCTCGCCAATGGCAGAAGCGATTTTTCGTCAGAAAGTCCAACAAGCCGGTTTAGAATCGACTATTCAAGTATTTTCAGCAGCTACTAGTCACTGGGAAGTTGGCAGTCAGCCACATAAGGGAACCAGAAAAATTTTGGAGCAACAAGGAATTTCCTATCAAGGAATGCGGGCGACACAAATCCAGCCAAGTGATTTTAAAAAATATGACTATATCATTGGGATGGATGCGAATAATGTGGCCGATTTAAAAGCATTAGCTCCTCAAGAAGAGCAACGGCGGATTCATTTATTTATGGAAGTTGTGGTTGGTAAAGAAACCATGGACGTACCTGATCCTTATTATACTGGTGATTTTGAGGAAACTTACCGCTTAGTGGAAGCAGGTACCTCAGAATGGTTGAAAAAAATAAAAGCACAGCTGAAAGATTAGGACTATAGTCCGATAGTACTTTCTGTTTCCCCTTGGTACAATAGTGTTAACAAATTGTTCAGGGAAAAAGAGACAGGAGGGAAGTAAGATGAACAGTAGTTATTTATCCTATGTTTTTGAATTGAGTTTGTATTATTTATTGTTGATAATGAGTCTGCCGCTAGTGTATGCTGTCACGTATCATTTATCTTTTAGTAGTATGTATACAAGTGAATGGTTAATGATCTCTGTTTTCTTATCTCCGTTAGTTTTATTATTTGCAGGTATTCGTTATGGTTTTGCTCGTCTGAAACAGCAAGAACGCCAAGTGATGAAATAAAGCAAAAAATCCTTGAAAAGTGTCAAAACTTTTCAAGGATTTTTTTATTAAGCCACCCAATCGGCTAAGGTTTTTTGCTCCAATTGGAAAGCCTTTAACATATCGTCGTTGGCGTCTTTAATAGGCGTCGTTGCTGCTAATGTTCCTTGAACAGCAATTCGCGTCGTTGCTTGCAAATCGCCACAGGTAATTAAGGTAATCATATTTTGACCAGGAACGTCATCAATTAACTCAACACGGGTTGGTTCGATTTTTTCTACAGAAGTTATTTTGTATGTATAAACAGTAGATAAATCAGTGATATAAATGAGTTCGTCTTTTTTGGTTCTTTCTAAAGGTGAAAATAAGGAAACGCCATCTTCCGTTCGATGACTAGCCAAGGCATAATTGTTTTTCCCCATGACTTGATCTTCTTTCATGGTCCCGGCACCAGTTAATAAAGCGACATTGGACAATCCTTTAAAAATGGGCAAATTAATTTCGACACTTGGTATCGCAATGGCACCAATCACAGGTAAGTTTTTGTTTTCAAATTGGGCTTTCATCACCGCTTCTGTGCTCAAGGACTCAACTGAATCAAAGTCAAACGTTGTTTCACGAGCCATATTTTTCTTCACATCAGCTGGTTTCAACTTGCTAACGGCGTACGAGCGGCTATTTTGTTGAACCACCCAACTACGTATCTGATTGTTAAAAATTAAGGCTAAGCCAATGATAAATAGTAAAACTAATAAACTGTTGATTAACCAATTTTTTCCTCTTTTTTTCTCTTTTGGGCGCATATTCTCCCTCCTTTTAATGTATCAAGTTTACCACAATTTATTTGAAAAACCTATTTATTTTCTTTGGGGAATAGGTAAGCTGGCCGGACCTTGATTTAATAAAAAACAACTGAATCGATTGATTTTTCAAAAAAATCCTCATTTTGTAATGGAATTTTAAAGTAAAAGAAACAAGCTTTTCTTTTGAAAATATTGTAAAATGGTAAGGAGGTTAGTAGAGGGGAGATGGGAATTTGCTTGATTTAATTTATGTACATATAGATGTAACCAGCAACGCGGTTTTATCTAAAGGAATTACCCATTCCGATTTTGTTCGTTCAATTGTGCATCATCCACAGAACTTACTATTATTAGATCCTTCTGCCGAAGCTGGCGAATACGATATGCATTCAGGCTTGAAAATTATTCGCGGAGAAGAAAGCGTCAATCGCTATTTTCAATCGCTACAACGTCGTTGGATGACTGAAGAAATTAAATGGATTGACTTTTCCGATGTGACGATGCTAAAAGAGCTAACGCCATTAGAAATTTCGGAACTTCTTTATTTTGGACACATGAAGAATAGTTTGCATTCGCCTTTCTTTTATAAGCTACAAAATGATTTTGTCTTTTTTGAATTTGCAGATCAGATGACGCGTGTCTATTATCGTTATATTGATGAATTTTATCGAATCTTTGCTGATAAAATTACACGTGTTGTTTTAGAGAAAGTCAACCAGAAAAAGGCCTTCTTTAAACGAAATACGCCTGTCGAAAAATTAAGTCCTGAATTACTTAAAAATATGAAAGGTATCTTGCAAGAAGGTGTTATTTTTTGCTTCCAACAAACGGAAGTGGATAAAGAAGAATATCGGATTCCTATTTACTTGGTGGAAGATTCACTTAGCAAGATGAAAAATACCTCTTACCAAAAAGAAGAAATTTTGGCAACGCTTGTCTATAATAGTGAAAAACGCATTTGGCACATTGAACAAGAGAATGATTTCGGTGAAATTTTTATGTTGGCCCATGAAGGCTGAGAGAGCTCTAACTTTATCAACTAAAGTAGGGCTTTTTTTTGTAGCTATGATTTGGATGAGAAATCAAGTATAATAAAATGATAAAAAGGAAAGAAGGTTGTTTAATGAAAAAAATACTCTATGGCTCTATGACTGGCTTGGCACTCTTTTTGGTAGCTGGCTGTACATCCAAAACACCTACAGCTGTTTCATCAACAAATGAACAAAAAGAAACAGTAATATCAACTACTGAAACAAGTTCATCCGTACAACAAGAAGCAACGACGACATCAGAGAAGACAAGTGCGGTAGCTGTCTCTTTAGAAAAAGTAACGACAGCATTTGAGAAAAAATATCCAGAAGCTAAAATAACAAGTCTGCAGTTAGATACAGATTTTGGCCGTTATTTTTATGAAATAGAAGGCGTGGATCAGCAAAAAGAATATCAAGTTGAAGTGAACGCAGAAACAGGCGAATTCACAAAAGAAAAAGTTGAAACCTTGGATGCCGATGAACAAAATGGCGTTAAAATGCAAGAAGAGGCACTTGATTTAACAAATATCATTTCCAGAGAACAAGCCACAACCTTGGCTGAAAAAGAAGCGAAAGTCGGCCAGGCAACAGATTGGAAGTTAGAGAAAGAATTAGGAATCACCTATTGGGAAGTGAAAGTGAAAGAGGGCCAACAAAAAATAGAGGTAAAAATCGATGCTCATTCTGGTAAAATTTTGACAACTGAGCGGGACGATTAATGGATAAAAAGTAGCTGGCATGCGTTTGAGTAGGAGTTGATTCCCTTAAATGCTGATCAGCTATTTTTTTGCTTGTTCGACAAACGTGTTTTTCTAAAGTCCCTATGGTAAAATAACGATGTATTAGTGGTTGAGAGCGTCAGAACATAGGAGGAAATTTGTTTGGCTAGAAAAATGGATTTACGTATTTGGGTAGAAGGAACAGTCGTCGCAGCAATGGCAATGGCCCTCTCTTTTTTACCGATTGAATTTGCCAATAGTGGCTTGGACCTATCGTTGGGAATGGTCCCATTAGTTCTTTATTCGTTTCGTCGTGGGTTGCTTCCTGGAGTTGCAGCAGGCTTTGTTTGGGGCATGTTAAATATTATTCTCGGTACAGCCATGAAAAATTTCTTGTCCGTTCCGCAGATTATTTTTGAATATCCCTTTGCTTTTGCGTTTGGAGGAATGGGTGGCGTATTCGCTAGAAAAATTCAACTGTATTTTCAAGCGAATCGTTTAAAATCAGCCATTCGTACGATTATTTTAGGAAGTGTTGTCGCAGTCTTCGCCCGCTGGTTTTGGCATTTTTGGGCGGGTGTATTGGTTTGGGGCATGTATGCACCAGAAGGAATGAGCCCATATCTCTATTCCTTTGTTCTAAACGGTACAAGTACCGTCGTCAATTGTTTATATGTAAGTCTAGTTCTAGGCTTATTGGCAAAAGTAGCACCGCAATTATTTGTTCCTAAGAAATAAGTTGAGTCCTAAGTCAGAAGTTTCATGGGATTTTGACTAAAGTCATAAATAAAAGAAACCACCAACCTGCAATCGCCAGGGTTGGTGGTTTCCATTTATTTTATAAAGACTTCAATATTCTAGTGAATTTGACGTTGGTGACGATTAGCTAACGTGCTGACTTTCATGACAGAAGCAACAGGAATCATGCGCAACTGTTGTTCATCCGTTTGTAAACGAACGACGATATTGTCCGAAATATTTTTTGAGACAATCCAGCCGATCACCGTTTCGAATTTATGCGCTGTAGGGACTTCTTTCAATTGTAAGACCACTAAGGATTTTTGGGCGGCAGCGACTTGGAGCTCTTGTAAAAGCGCACTGCGTTCCTTTTCTTTATTCTTTTGATCTTGAGAATCTTCTAAAAATGCCGAAAAGAAATGTTGGGAAGAGAGCGTAATCAGTTTAGAAATGCTCTTGATGGTAGCTTTATGTTGATCCATTCTTCTGCCTCCTTTACGAATAAAATAGAATAAAACTCAAATGACTAATTACCTGTATTTTACCTAATTTTGTGATAAAATTCAAGAAAATATGTTCGCCTTCAATAATTATGAGAATTTACCAACGTTTCTGTTTTTCGAAAAAGAAAGTAGTATAATGTGTGAGCATATAAGAAATACATAAGATTATCGGATGTAGTCAATAGATAGAAAAGGATGAATAGTATGTCAAAAAAACCATCAGGTTACCAAAAAAAAGTTCTCACGGTGTTGTTGGTATCGTTTGGCTTTGGCGGGTTGTTAGCGCAGTTTTCGCCGATGAAATCAGGTGGGTTTTCAAGTTGGTTTGATGATTCATATGTCAAAGCTAGTGCTGAATCAAGTAAAACAAAAGAACCAGCACCAGTTAAAATTGAGAAAAAAGTCAAACCTTTAAGCTATGGACAACAGGTCAATCAAGAAATTGAAAAGAAGCAATATAATGGACATCTGGATTTGCCGTTAGAATTGCAGACAGATGCTAAATGGAAAGACACCGCATACGGATTTGGCAATGTGGATAAGCCGAATACAATCGAAATTAATGGCTGTGCGATTGTGTCGCTTGCGATGGTTGGTTCATACATGGATCACCAAGAAGTTACCCCTCTGGATGTGTTAGCTTGGGCAAAAAATGACTTCTTTATGGAAGGGCAAGGAACGGCGTGGTCTATTTTTAGTGCATATGCTGAAATGAAAGGCTATAACTGTCAAGAAATTGGGGATATTGAAACAGTGGCAGCTTTCTTGAAGGAAGGTCATCCAGTCATTATTTCTGTAAAACCGGGCTATTTCACTACAACTGGTCACATTATGGTGATGAGTGGTGTGGATGAAAAAGGCGATTTCTGGATTAATGATCCAAACGATTCAGAAGAAAAGGGCCATTCAAAACGGACATTTACAGCCGAAGAAGTGATGAATGAAGCGTTAAACTTCTGGGCATTTTATTAGGAATAAGAAAAGGTGTGGAACAACAGGCAGTACCCTTTGTTCGCATCTTTTTTAGCAAATAAAAGGAGGCAGGACAATGGAGCGATGTACTTGGGCAACGAATACAACTGAAGAGATGCAAGCCTATCATGATGATGAATGGGGACGTCCAGTTCATGAAGAGCAACAGTTATTTGAGTTATTGACCTTGGAAAGTATGCAAGCGGGCTTAAGCTGGGCGATTATTTTGAATAAACGAGAAACGCTCAGAGCAGCTTATGATGCGTTTGATTATCGGAAAATTGCGCGATATGATGAGGAAAAAATTTTAGCTTTACTAGCAAATCCTGGTGTGATTCGTCATCGTTTAAAAATTCAAGCGACCATCACGAATGCGCAATTTTTTCAAGAAATTCAGGCAGAATTTGGCTCCTTTGATCGCTACCTCTGGAACTTTGTCGATCAGCAACCAATCGTTAATCACTGGCAGCGGCCAGAAGAGGTTCCAGCCTCCACGGAATTATCGCAACAGATTAGTCGAGCGTTAAAAAAACGAGGATTTAAATTTTTAGGTGCCACGACAGTCTATTCCTTTTTACAGGCGGCGGGATTGGTGAATGATCATTTAGAAACGTGTCATTATAAATAATAAAGGTCTCCTTCCAAAATTGAAGGAGACCTTTATTTTATTCTTTATACGCCCACTTGAAGTCGTATTTAGCACCTGTTGGATGATAAATAATTTCTTTCACGTTTGGTGCACGTAAGTGTGATTCTGCTTTTTGGTAAATTGGCACAACACCCATATCAGCAATTACTGTTTTTTCAGCGTTGATTAGATCTTCCCAGCGTTTTTCAGGATCGTTAACATCTGTGGTTTTGGACGCAGCAATGAATTTATCGTATTCAGGATTGCTGTAACGTCCACGGTTATTAGAAGTTGAGCTTTCTAATAAATCTAAGAAGTTAATTGGGTCTGAATAGTCGGCACTCCAACCACGAACAGCGATTTGGAAATCCCCTTTTAAGGTACGATCTAAGCGAACAGCCATAGGGACAGGCGTCACAGTTACTTTTAAGCCTTCCAAAGTATCAGATAGTGATCCTTGAAGATATTCGCCCATTTTTTTAGCGCCTTCAGAGTCGTCTACCATTAAATCAACCGTTAAGTTGGAAACACCAAGTTCTTGTTTCGCTTTGTTCCAGTATTCCACAGCTTTTTTCTTGTCGTATTTGACTAATTTGTCGCTGCCGGCTTCTTTAACAAAGTCTTCACCCGTTTTTGGTGATTTCGCGACATCCACAGGAACGAAGCCTTGTGAAGGAAGAGAGCCATTGGCTAAAATGTTTTTAGCTAATGAATCGCGATCGATGGCATAAGACATAGCACGACGTAAGTTTGCGTTGGTCAATGGTGATTTTTCATCTGCTTGATTCATTTCTAAATAGAAAGAAGAAGCGGCTTTTAATTGGACCAAGTCAGGCGAGTTTTGCATTTGTTGGGCCAGTTCGCCAGATAAATACGTATCATCCACTTCACCAGTTTCATAAAGATTTAAGGCAGTTGGGGCTTCTTTCACCACGTTGATAGCGACTTTATCTAACTTGACAGTCTCTTTGTCCCAATATTCTTCATTTTTAGTTAGAGACCATTTAGTATCTGTTCCGGGACCATCAAACTCAGTTAGCGTAAACGGACCATTGTAGACTGCTTTATCGCTACTCTTTGTATAATCTTTACCAAAACGTTCAACGATATCTTGACGTTGCGGCAAGAAAGAAGGGAAAGCCAATAAATCGTCAAAATATGGTGTTGCTGTTTCTAAAGTGATTTCTAATTCATGATCATTGATTGCTTTAATGCCCAATTCTTCTTTAGGTAGTTCCCCTTTAGAAATTTTTTCAGCATTTTTTACTGGTTCAAACATGTAGGCATATTCTGAAGCAGTAGCAGGATCCACTGTTCGTTGCCAACCGTAAACGTAATCTGCAGCAGTAACTGGTTTGCCATCAGACCATTTTGATTCTTCACGTAATTTAACTTTGTAAACTAAACCGTCTTCTGAAACAGTCGCTTTTTCGGCTGCACCAGCAGGCGCGGGTTTGTTGTCTTTATCTAAACGATAGATTCCTTCGTAGACATTATTTAAAGTGGTAAAACTCACTTCATCTGTCGCAAGGGACGGATCGGCACTAGGCATTTCTTGGGATTCAACCATTGTGTATACTTGGTTGTCGCTGCCGCCGTTGCTTGCTCCTTTATCGTCACTGCCACCGCCGCAGGCCGCTAAAGCTAAGCTTGATAATACAAGTAATGAAGTAAATAAAACAGATTTCTTCATTTGACACGCTCCTTTTCATTTTTAGCAATACTCTCAGTATAATGTAAAAATGAAAAGGAGAAATTAAAAAATCGTTAGAAATGATTATTCTTTTATCAATTTTTAAAAAATGTCTAATCTTTTTTATGAAAAAAGTGGACAAACGTTGATAAGTAAAGATTTGAGGTGATTTCCATACAGAAAACATTCGATTTTTGAGTATTTATTCATCATTGATTTGATTTTTTTGACATAAAATAAACATCCCTTTTACAAAAAACAAATGAGAAGAAAAAAAGATTGTTACAAAAGCAAATAAGTGCTTTTGTAACAATCTTTTTAATCTTTTAATCGTTGGATGTCAATGACAGTTCCTGTGTAGGCATCTGCAGTGAATTCGTATTGAACAATGCCGTCGTCTTCAATGCGGCAAATTCCTCCAGTATATGTTTTGGAGTGGATGGCGAATTTCCGCAAGGGCTTTTTCTCAAATTCAATCCACGAACCTTCAATCGGTCCTTCTTTTAAAAAAGCAGCTTTTACATTTTCTAAGACGAGATCAGCGGAGATTGTTTTTTTCTTATGGTAGAACAAGGTTGAGGCAATGCCGCCTACTAAACCAAGACCAACGCCTAGCGCTAAGCCGCCTTTAAAGTATGTCAACTCATTTTCTTCGTTCATTTGTATGACCTCCCTTGGTCGGTTTCTGCTTACTATTACTTTTGTCAGTATCACTCTTATTTTACCATAGAGAAGGGGCCGCTGAGAAATAAAAAAAGTTTTTCAATCATTCTTTTAGGGCATTCTCATTGTCACGTTTAAAAAGAGAAAGCGATGTGCATTTTCTAGTATTTGCGTTATAATAAGAGTGAAATCATATGAAAGGAGTACCTATTTTTATCGACAGGATAAAGTGACTTTTTAGAGAAAAAGTGACGCTTGGTTGGCGTAATTTCCAACAAATCAAAAGCAATAGGACATACATCTATGGAAGAAAAAACATTTCAACGAATCAAGGAATTAACTGAATTACAAGGAACCAGCGGATTTGAAGACGACATTCGCGCGTACATGAAAGAACATATCACCCCATTAGTGGACGATGTCCAATATGATGGTTTAGGTGGTATTTTTGGGATTAAACGTTCAAAAGTGGAAGCAGCGCCACACGTAATGGTAGCAGCTCACATGGACGAAGTTGGCTTCATGTTAACTCAAATTAACGATAATGGTTTATTCCAAGTGGTTCCTTTAGGTGGCTGGAATCCCTATGTTGTTTCAGCACAACGTTTTACGTTAAAAACAAGTAAAGGGAACTATCCATGTATTTCTTCATCTATTCCGCCACACTTGTTGCGTGGTACGAGTGGTCAAAAACAATTAGAAGTCTCTGATGTGTTATTTGATGCAGGATTCTCTTCAAAAGAAGAAGCTGAAAGCTTTGGCGTTCGTCCAGGGGATTCCATTGTTCCACAAACAGAAACGATTAAAACAGCCAATGGCAAAAATATTATCAGTAAATCATGGGATAACCGCTATGGTTGTACGTTGGTATTAGATGCATTGGAAACGTTACAAAATGAAGAATTAGGCCACACATTAATTGCTGGAGCAAACGTACAAGAAGAAGTTGGTTTACGTGGTTCTAAACCATCTGTTCATAAATTTAATCCAGATATCTTCTTTGCGGTGGATTGTTCAGCGGCAGATGATATTCACACGAAAAAAGGGACATATGGTCATTTAGGTGAAGGAACGTTATTACGGATTTTCGACCCAGGTTTAATCACATTGCCTCGCTTGCGTGAATATTTATTGGATACAGCAGCGACACACAATATTCCGTATCAATATTTTGTTTCTAAAGGCGGAACGGATGCTGGGGCAGCGCACACAACTAATAATGGTGTACCAAGTACAGTCATCGGCGTTTGTGGTCGTTACATCCATACGCATCAAACAATGTTTAGTATTGCGGATTATGAAGCAGCGCGGGAAATGTTGTTACAAGCATTACGTGGCTTGGATAAATCAACAGTTAATACAATTGTTTACGGAAAGTAGAGGATGTTTAAATGATTTATCCCAATTCATTAGAAGAACTAGCAACTTATGTTGAAAAAGGTAAAAATGTTTTCTTCTTTACTGCTGATTGGTGCGGAGACTGTCGTTTCATTAAACCAGTCATGCCTGAAATTGAAGAAGCATTTCCAGCGTTTCAATTTATCGAAGTTGACCGTGATCAGTTTATTGACGTGGCTGCCGAGTGGAATATTTTTGGTATTCCGAGTTTTGTCGTAATTGAAAACGGTCAAGAGTTAGGACGCTTAGTAAACAAAGACCGAAAAACAAAAGAAGAAATCAGTGCATTTTTAACTAGCTTAGGCTAATTTTCATGAACCAGAGGAACCATTAAATTAAGAGAGAATCAGCTGGACAAAAGGGCGTTCTGCGCAAGGGTCCTAAATTCATTTTTGACTCTAGTTTCTTAGTCAAAGAAGCCTTTTAGATCAGCCTCCATCGGGAAGGTGACGAAAATGGAAGAACAAATGTATAAAAATATTCTTGTCGGCGTAGACGGTAGTGATCAAGCCAATTTAGCTTATGAACGTGCAATTGAGGTTGCTCGTCGAAACGGAAGCCGAGTCATTGTTGCAAATATTTTAGAAAATCAAGTGTATACAATGATGGGGTATTCGACGTTAAATGATCAATTAATTGATCAAGAAACAGCCGCTGCGGAAGAATTAATGGCCGATTGTAAAAAGTATGCTGAAAGCGTTGATTTTCATAATGTTGAAACAGTTACCATGTTTGGTTCACCCAAAGAAGTCATGAGTCATGAATTACCTGAAAAATACAATGTTGATTTAATTATGGTGGGACAATCAGGATTAAACGCAGTCGAACGTGTGGTCATGGGAAGCGTCAGTAGCTACATTATTCGTCAAGCCCCTTGCGATGTCTTAATTGTTCACTCTGAAGAAAAATAAGTAAAAAGAGAATGTCAAGAAAGGAAACTCTTTCTTGACATTCTCTTTTTTATTTGCTATTTTTAAGACGTATTAAGACGTATTAAAATGAGGTGTATGATTAATGGATAAATTAGAATCAAATAAAAAAGCACCGCTTTATCAACAATTATACGATGCTATTTTAAATAAAGTTAGAAGTGGTGAATATCAAGTAGGAGAAAAAATCCCTTCAGAAGAACAATTGATGGCCATTTACGGAGTGAGCCGAGTAACCGTTCGTAATGCGATTAAACAATTAGTTGATGAAAATATTTTAATTAAACGGCATGGAAAAGGGACATTTGTTTCAATGCCATCCTATGTTGAGAGCATGACAGCTGGTGGGAGTTTTACTGAGTCAGGTTTAAAAATGAATCGTAAACCAACAACTAAGATCATATCAATTTGTTTAAAAAAAGCAACAGGGCATGTTGCAGAAGCATTGGGTGTTGAAAAAGCGACAGAAGTTATTGTTATTGAGCGCCTCCGTTCGTTAGATAACATGCCTGCAATTTTCGAGATTGATTATTTTAGAAAAGAAGATCAGTTTATGTTGGACTTAGAATTAACAGATACTTCATTATTAGATATTTTACGGCAATATAGAGGAGTAATTGCTAGCTATTTTGATAATATCATTGAAATTGCCTTGGCCGATGAAAAGTTGGCAGAAGCATTAGCGATTAGTGAAGAAGAAGCGTTGGTCAAAATTAATCAAACAGTTGTGGATAATGATAATCAAATTTTATATTTTAATGAGCAATATATCCGTAGCGAATCCTACAAAGTAGCCATTCGTTCATATAATAAATAAAGGAGGTTTATGAAATGAGAAGGTTTTACATTGCTTCACATGGTGATTTTTCTAAGGGGATTAAACACTCGTTAGAAATGATTGCGGGACACTCTGCAGCTGCCGTTCATACATATAGTCTGTATCCAGGTGAAAGTGCAGTTGATTTTTTTGGAGAGTTAAAAAAGAAAGCCGAACAAGCGCCAGAAGATGAATTTATCCTCATGGGTGATTTATTTGGTGCAAGTGTGGTTACAGCTATGATGGGGCTAACTGTACTTGAAAATGTAATCGTTTTCTCTGGCGTTAATTTGAATTTGGCACTAGAGCTTATGCTAGCAGGTTCAGAAAAATTAACAGATGAAAAGATTCAGGTAATTATTCGAAATGCACGACAAGGAATTCAACGCGTTCATATCGAAGAGATAGAAAATGATGATTTCTAGGAGGGGTATTAATGAAGAAAAAAGCTGATTTTTTAGAGCTGTTTGCTGTTGAAAAACCAATTATTGGGGTGATTCATTTAAAAGGTAAAACAGATCAAGAGATTCAAGAGCGAGCAAAAAAAGAGATTCAAATTTACAGTGAACATGGGATAGATGCAATTTTGATGGAGAACTATTATGGGGATTATGTTCAGCTAGAAAAAGCGCTCCAATATGTTACTTCATTAGATTTACCGATTCCTATTGGTGTAAATGTGTTAAATGTTGACCCATTAGGTTTTCATTTAGCCAATAAATATCATTTACAATTTTTACAGATTGATTCTGTGGTTGGTCATGTGAAACCGCGGGATGAAGCATCCTTACAAGCTTTTTTTGATTTATATCGTGCAAAAACAACAGCAAAATTAATTGGTGGCGTGCGCTTCAAATATCAACCAATGTTGTCTGAAAAATCAGTCGAAGAAGATTTGAAAATTGCACAGCAACGTTGTGATGCTATTGCAGTGACAGAAAATGCAACGGGTGAAGAGACATCAATAGAAAAGATTAAGTTGTTTAGAAAACAATTACCTGAGTTTCCGTTAATTGTCGCAGCGGGGTTAAATGACAAGAATGTGAAAGAACAATTGGCGATTTGCGATGCAGCAATTGTAGGGAGTAACTTCAAAGATACAAGAAAAGATACGGGAGATATTTATGCTCCTTATGTTGATTCGTTTATGAAAATTGTGAAAGAACTGAGAGGTGAATAAGGATGATTAAAATGACAAGAGTGGACCATCGGTTGATTCATGGTCAGGTCGGGTTTACTTGGACAAAATTTTTAGAAGCAGATTGTATTTTGATTGCTAGTAATACGTTGGTTGAGGATCCATTAAGAATGAGCGCTATGAAAATGGCAAAACCTTCAGGTGTTAAATTAGTTATGAAAACGATTGATGATTCAATTAAGGCGTTAAATTCTGGGGTGACAGATAAATATAAACTATTTATTTTATGTGAATCAGTTGCTGATATGTATCAATTGGTCAAAGAAGTGCCAACAATTAAGGAAGTTAATTTAGGTGGAATGAAAAATGGGGAAACGCGCAAACAAATTTCAAAAGCTGTTCATTTATCAGAAACCGACATTGCACAAATTAAAGAACTAACTAATGAAGGAATCGAATTAACCGTTCAATTAGTCCCTGACGATCAAAAGGTTGCTATAAACAAGTTATTAAATTAAATAAATAGGAGGGTCAAATAGATGGAAGTGACATTTATCAAGGTTCTATTAATGTTTTTAATTGCCTTTTTTGCCTACATGCATAGCTGGTTTGGTTCAACGATGTGGAACCGTCCAATTGTTGTCGCTCCGCTAGTAGGGTTAGCTTTAGGAGACTTAGATACGGGAATTAAGCTTGGCGCAACATTAGAGTTGGTATTTATGGGTGCATTTCCTGTTGGCGCAAGTAATCCACCAGATTTTGTTTCAGGAACGATTATTGCAACAGCTTATGTAATTATGAGTGGGCAATCAATTTCTAGTGCGGTTGTTTTAGCTGTTCCAATCGCTACATTAGTACTTTTAATCGATAATCTTCAGATGACATTTTTACTTACAGGCGCTAGCCATTTAGCTGATAAGGAAGCAAAACGAGGCAATATTCAAGGGGTAGAGCGAATTCAACTAATTGCAGGAGTTGGCAATAAAGTTTTGTTAGCTCTAATTGTGGCATTAGGCTTTTACTTAGGCGTGCCGTTTATTGAAAAGGTATTGTCTTATGTCCCAGACTTTATTACGCATGGATTAGATATTGCGGCAGGTATTATTCCAGCAATTGGTTTTGCGATGTTAGCAAGAATGATGGTAACAAAAAAGATGATTCCATTTCTATTATTAGGCTTTTTATTCGCTGCTTATTTAAAAATTTCAGTAGTGGGGATTGCTTTGTTTGGCATCGTGATTGTCCTACTATATATGAATATGAGTGATGGTCAAACAAGGGAGGCTGTTGTCGATGACAATGAATTCTAAAAACACAAAATCTGTCATTACTAAAAAAGATTTTTGGTCTGTATTTTTTCGCTCTTTAACGTTAGATGCATCATGGAATTATGAGCGGATGCAAAATTTAGCTTATGCTTATGCAATGGCTCCAATTATACGTAGGTTGTATAAAAATAATGAAGAGAAGAAAGCGGCCTTAGAACGACATTTAGAGTTTATGTCTGTCACTCCGCATATCTCTACCTTATTATTAGGAATTTCTGGAGCAATGGAAGAAGAAAATGCTAAAAATCATGAATTTAACTCAGCTAGTATTAATGCAGTGAAAACTAGTTTAATGGGACCAATGTCTGGGATTGGGGATTCTTTCTTTTGGGGGACCTTAAAAGTTATCGCAACAGGTGTAGCTATTTCATTGTCTAAACAAGGAAATATTTTTGGTCCGATTGCCTTTTTACTGATTATCAATATTCCGCATTTTGCTTTACGGTATATCTGTTTGGATAAAGGGTTTAAATTAGGTGCTAAATTTTTTAGTGATGTTGAAGATAGCGGCGTAATCGAAAAAGTTACCACAGCTGCCTCTATTTTAGGGTTAATGGTTATTGGTGGGATGACGGCTTCTAATGTCGTGTTTGAGTTAACTGCCAAAGTTGGCTCTGGAAAAATCGCCACGCCATTACAAGAATATATCGACCAAATCATGTTAGGTTTTTTCCCGGCTTTATTCTTCTTAGTTATTTACTGGTTATTAGGGAAAAAAGTGAAAACAACGACACTTTTAGTTGGGGTTATTCTATTATCTATTTTTTTGGCGGCATTAGGGATTGCCTAAAATTCAATAATTGTAAGTGCAACTTTCCACTTTTTTTGTTACTATAGGACAGGAGAGAATTTAGCTATCCAGCCTATAGCTTTCAAATTTAGGAGGAACAGAAATGATTTTTGCATATAACAAAGAACACGTTGGCGATGTCTTACTTGTCATCGTTGCGGACGATCAAGGGGCGGAAAACCAAGTAAAACGTGTCGGCGATGTGGCACGTGTAAGTTTAGTTGAGGCGCCAGAAACAGTGGTAGCTTGGAATATTTTCAATGTTTCAGCGCTTCTAGGTGACATTAATGGCACCGGCCAAGTGACTTTAACAGACGAACAAATTGAAAAAGTCAATACAGCGATTAAAGATGCGGGATTTTCAGAAATACTTGAAAAAGACGACACCCCTAAAATTGTGGTCGGCTTTGTCAAATCATGTAAAAAACACCCAGATTCAGATCATTTATCTATCACACAAACAGAAGTAGACAACGGCGAAATCTTACAAATTGTTTGTGGCGCACCGAACATCAAAGCAGGACAAAAAGTAGTTGTGGCCAAACCAGGCGCAATGATGCCTGATGGTTTAATGATTTGGCCAGGGGTTTTACGTGGTGAAGAAAGTTTTGGAATGATTTGTTCAGCAAAAGAATTACGTTTACCAAATGCACCTGCTAAAAAAGGAATCTTAGAATTGCCTTTTGATGCAGAAGTTGGTTCTGCATTTGCGGTAGGAGAATAAAAGAAAGAAACGACCTGTTGTTTGAACAACAGGTCGTTTCTTTCTTTTATTGATTGCTGCGATTATTTTGTTGTGTTAAAGCTGATTTATCAATGGTTAAATCGATGGTTGCTTTCATTTCTTTAGAACCACGATAATAAGTCACTTCCATTTTGTCGCCAACTTTTTTCTTGTAAAGCGCGCTTTGTAAATCTGTAGTAGAGCTTACGTCTTGGCCGTCAACTTTCGTGATAACATCGTATTTTTCCAATCCAGCCTTTTCAGCAGGGGTCGCTGCTTCAACGCCACGAACCACTACGCCAGTTTTTACAGAAGCTGGAATTTTTAAAATTTGTTCTTGTTGTTGTGAAGAGATACCTGTTAAATCAGACATCGTAATCCCGAGAGCTGGCCGCGTCACTTTACCATCTTTTTCTAATTGGTTGATAATGTTGACTACGTCATTACTTGGAATGGCAAAGCCCATCCCTTCAACGCTCACTTGACTAGTTGATTGCACAATTTTTACTGAGTTAATTCCAATGACTTGTCCTTCAATATTGATTAGTGGACCACCGGAGTTTCCTGGATTGATGGCAGCATCGGTTTGAATGGCATTAATATTGATGGTTTCACCAGACTCGTTTTTATTGGTAATATTTCTATTCACAGAAGAGATGATTCCTTGTGTGACAGAGTTAGCATAATCAGAACCTAGAGGGGAACCAATCGCAATAGCAGGCTCACCGACTGTGATTTTACTAGAATTCCCAAACTCAGCGACTTGATCAACTTTGTCGGAAGAAATTTTAATCACGGCTAAATCCGTGTAAGCATCGGTTCCGACTAATTCGCCTTTCACTTTGGTACCATCAGATAAAACAACTTCCAATCCTTGCGCTTTATCTACGACGTGGTTATTTGTCACGACATAAGCCGTTTTACCATCTTTCTTATAAATAACCCCACTACCTTCACTGGCTGCTTCTAAATCGTTACCATTGTTGCCGGAAGAGTCTTGAGTACCTTCATTCCCACCGAACAATCCCCCAAAAGGATCATCTGCCGAAGAATTGTTGCTAGCACTTTGCATATTAATGACAGAAACCACAGAATTTTGAACTTTTTTCACGGCTTTTGTGACATCGCTAGACACATTGTAACTCACATTGCTGACTTTTGTGTCGCCGTGATTAGTGGACGTCGTCGTCGCCGCATTATTTCCGCCGTTGGGTGTGGGAATAATCCCAGAATAAGCGCCTCCTAGAATAAGAGCGCCACCAAGTAAGCCGCCAGCTAAACCAATCCCAAATTTTTGCAATAAACTTTTTTTATCTGAATTAGGTGTAACATCTTTTCGTTGCATAAAATAACCTCCCAATAAGTGCATCTGAATTTTCTATATTAAGTATATCTGTTTCCTACTCCTTTAGTCTATCGAATAGCTTTGAATTTTTTATGAACAACTTAGGGAAAAATTACAGAAAAAATACGAATGAAAAAGTTATACACAGAAAAATGTGAACAAATCGGGAATAACTCTGTGTATAGTTTTTAAGAAAGTTATCCACAGAATGTGGATAATGTGGACAAATCAGTGGCGAATATGTGTTTGTATTGAAAAAGCTGTTAAATAAAGTAATTTTTTAGTTTGTTCTGTGGATAACTCTGTGTATATGTGTATAAGTATGTGGAAACGTTGTGGAAAGTAGCCAAACTTCGTGCTAAAATAAGAAAGAAGAGAAAACGAGAAAGTAGTGGAATAGGTGAAAATTAAACTAGTAACAGTCGGAAAACTGAAAGAAAAATACCTGATTCAAGGCATTAATGAATATCTGAAACGTTTAAATAGCTATGCCAAGATGGAAATCATTGAAGTACCAGATGAAAAAGCCCCAGAAAAACTCAGTGACGCTGAAATGCTTCAAGTCAAAGAAAAAGAAGGCCAACGTATTTTGGGGAAAATTAATGACAACGAATACGTCTTTGTTTTAGCCATTAATGGCAAACAATTATCTAGTGAAGAATTTTCAAAAGAAATTGAACAATTAGGGATTAGTGGCAAAAGTAATCTAACCTTTGTCATTGGTGGCTCCTTAGGTCTCAGTGATTCAGTCCTTCAGCGAAGTAACCAACAAATTTCTTTTGGCCGCTTAACTTATCCACATCAGTTAATGCGTTTGGTATTAGTTGAACAAATTTATCGCGGTTTTCGGATTATGAAGGGGGAACCGTATCATAAATAGGGGCGGTTTCCTAACGTAAAAAGGATAGCAAGAGCTTTGCAAAAGTAGTGAAATAAGCAGGAGGTATGGTAACAAGTTATACTATGTGATTTTCAAAAGATATAGAACTCGTTAACGAGACGAATAATCAATCGGTCAAAAACGTTATTTTTTGTTAATGAAAGCGTTGACAGCTGAATGCAACTATGCTAATCTTAATTCATAAAGTTAAACGTTTAACTTTATTTGATAGGAGTGTTTTTGTGAAAAAAATTACGATAAAGGATATTGCGCGTGAAGCAGGAGTCAGTATCGCCACGGTTTCAAATGTCATTAATAATAAAGCAAACCGTGTTTCAGAAAAAAAGAAACGTGAAATTCATGAGTTGATGGATAAATACAATTATGCACCTAATTTAAATGCTCGTTCCCTCGTAGCACAGGAATCAAAGATGATTGGTATTTTATATTACTCTATTAAAGAAGAAATCGATTTTGGCGATCCATTTATTGCTGATTTGATGACCGGCTTAGAATTTGAAGCAAAACGACAAGGGACGTTCATCTTATTTCATGGATTTAATGAATTAAAAGACATTGATTTATTGCAAAGAAACTGGAATTTTGATGGTTTTATCATTATTGGTGCATTTAAAAATATTATTACAGAACTTGTTAAAAAAATCAGTAAACCCATGGTCTTTATTGATAGTTATTATGATCTATCTATCCAAAATCCACAAATTTTATTTGTCAATAATGATGACAGAAAACTTGCTTATGAAGCTACAAAAGTATTATTAAATTATGGGTATCGAAATATTGCCTTTTTCAGTCCAGCTTTTTCATTAAAAGATGATGGCGTAGTCCCACAACGTTATTTAGGTTATTTAGATGCACTTTTGGAATTTGGCTTGGCTGCTGACGATAAACTGTTATTTTCGGAAGAAAAATTGACTAATTTTATAGAAGCTGAAGAAACTTATTCCGCATCCATCATTAATTCAGATTATTTAGCAGCACAATATTTGTATAAATTAAGAGAAAGAAATCAGCAATTCAAGTCACTGATTAGTTTTGACAATAATATATTTTCTCAACTATTGAATCCTCCTCTGTCTACCGTTGATTTGAGACAAAAAGAAAAGGGACGTATTGCTGTTAAATTAATCAACGATATGCTTCAAAGGTCAGAAAAGCAGTTTGAAAGAAATATTATGATTGAAGGTCAGCTAATTAGTCGAGAGTCAGTATTGGAAAGGACAGAGTGAGATGGTAAAAGTATCAAGTAAGCAGAAAATAGTGGGAAAGGGATATCGATTTACAGTATTAACGCCACAGCTAATTCGAATGGAATATTCAAAAGAGAACTTCTTTATTGATGAGCAGACACAGGTGATTCAAAATAGAGAGTTTCCTGAGTTTGAGTTTGAACTAGAGGAAAAAAATGAACGGTTAGAGATTGATACGGAGGCGTTTCACCTAACTTATGATAAGAAAGCTTTTACCAGTCAAGGGCTGGTAATTACTATGAAATCTAATTTTACCGATTACAATAATAAATGGTATTACGGCCAACAAGTAAATACTTTAAAAGGAACTGTTCGCACACTTGATAACGTAGATGGAGAAATTGAGCTAGAGGAAGGAATCATTTCTAGACAAGGTTATGCCATACTTGATGATTCCACCTCATTTATTGTATCAACTAAAGGTTTACCTAAATCAAAACAAGTGGAACATAAAGATATTTATTTTTTTGGTTACCAACATGAGTACAAAAAAGCACTCAAAGATTATTTCAAGTTAACTGGGGCAACACCGATTCTGCCTCGTTATGCACTTGGAAATTGGTGGAGTCGATTTTGGGCTTATACAGATCAGGAATATTTAGCGTTAATGGATCGATTTAAAAAAGAAGAAATCCCGCTTTCAGTGAGTGTGATTGATATGGACTGGCATCTTCGAGATATTCCCAGTCGATTTGGCAGTGGTTGGACAGGCTATTCTTGGAATCGAAAATTATTTCCTCAACCAGCTGAATTTTTAGAAAAGTTGCATGAGCGAGGACTGAGGGTAACGTTAAATGTTCACCCTGCTGATGGCATTCGAGCATTTGAAGATTGTTATCCGAAAGTTGCTGACCGATTAAAGTTAAACGTTTTACTTGAAGAGTCGGCAGAATTTGATATGACGAGTCAAGCATTTGTTGAAAGTTATTTTAAAGATGTCCATCATCCTTTAGAACAACAAGGCGTTGATTTTTGGTGGATTGACTGGCAACAAGGTGAACAAAGTAAAGAGGATGGTTTAGACCCTTTGTGGCTATTGAACCAGTATCATTTTGAAGATAATAACAAAACAAAAGATGGCTTGATTCTTTCACGATATGCAGGCCCGGGCAGTCATCGTTATCCAGTTGGCTTTTCTGGGGATTCGATTATCAGTTGGGAATCACTACAATTTCAACCTTATTTTACAGCGACTGCTTCTAACATTGGTTATTCTTGGTGGAGCCATGATATTGGCGGACATATGGGTGGAAAGAGAGATGATGAGTTGACATTAAGATGGATGCAATTCGGTATCTATAGTCCAATTAATCGTTTACATAGTTCGTCCAGTCCATTTAATGGAAAAGAGCCTTGGAATTTTCCACCAATGATTGAAGAGGCCATGAAGGAGTCCTTGAGAGAGCGGCATCGCATATTGCCGTATCTATATACAGCAAATGTAGAACTAAGTGAACAAGGAAGCCCTTTGCTACAACCTATGTATTACGAAAATCCAGAAAAAGATGCAGCCTATAACTATAAAAATCAATATTATTTTGGGAATGAACTTCTGGTTGTTCCAATCGTTCACCCTACAGATAAAACGTATAAATTTTCAAAAGAAGATATCTGGCTGCCCGAAGGAAAGTGGTATGACTACCATAATGGCTATCGTTATGAAGGGGATACTGAAATTAGTATTTTTCGAAAAATTAATGAAAGCGCTGTGTTTGTCAGAGGAGGAGCTATTATTCCAACCGCATCAGATTTCCTCACAACAAAGCCAGATGAACTACCAAAAGTCATTGAATGGAAAGTTTTTCCTGGTCAGTCAGGAGAATATCATTTAATCGAAGAAAAAGAGGGTAAACGTTGTACTACTTCTTTCAAATTAGACTGGGAAAATTTGAAAGTGACAATTGCAATCAATGGTGAGTTATCGATTATCCCTAGTGACAGAAGTCATAGATTGATTTTACATTGTGTAGAAGCTGGTGATGGTTCTGCTTTTCCTGAAAATATTTTCCGAGCAGAGATTGTTGAACACTTGTCGTTACCAGTAAAAGAAATAGACAAACAAATGATGACAGATATGCTCTTTGAGCGCATTGATTTACCAGAAATTTCCTATGATTTAAAAAATCAATTATGGGAAATACTAGCCGATACTACAGATTTTAAAAATAAATTGTTAACTGTCAAGTGCTTTAAAGATGAACAGTTAACAGATTTATTAACGGAAGTCTTTTATATAGAAGAAAGTTAAGGGGGGAGGAAAGCGATGATTGGTTCAAAAAAAAACAATGCATTATGGATAAGTTTATTTTTACTACCGAGTTTGATGGGTTTTTTAGTATTTATTATCTATCCAGTATTTTATTCTCTTGGGGTGAGTTTTACTGATTGGGATTTAATCAATCCAATGAAATTTGTTGGGATAAAAAATTATCAAAGTTTAGTTAATGATTCTACATTTTGGAATTCTTTGAAAAATACGTTTCTGTTTATAATTGGCTATTTACCTTCCGTGATGATAATTGGGCTACTTGTGGCATTGTTGTTAAATAGTAAATTATGCTTAAAACCTGTTTTTAGAGGGGTTTATTTCTTACCTGTAGTGACATCATGGGTGGCGGTATCATTGGTTTGGAAATGGTTGTTTAATCCGAAGTATGGCTTGATTAATTATTTTTTGACAATGATTGGGCTTCATGGACCTAATTGGTTAAATGATCCTAAGACCGCTATGCTAGCTATTATTATCACAAGCGTTTGGAAAGATATTGGTTTTATCATGGTCCTTTATCTTGGTGGTTTGCAAAATATCTCTGTATCACTTTATGAGGCAGCGGATATTGATGGTGCTGATAAGTGGCATCAATTTTGGAAGATTACTTTACCTATGCTAAAACAAACAACCTTTTTTGTTTCAATGATTTCGTTAATTAATTCTTTTCAGGTATTTGATCAAGTAAATATCATGACAGCAGGTGGTCCTGGAGATGCAACGACAGTGTTGGTACAAAACATCTATAATTCAGCGTTTAAATATTCAGAAATGGGCTATGCGGCGGCTATGTCGTGGATATTATTTTTGATTATCTTAGTCGTATCGGTTGTTCAGATGTGGGGAGAAAGGAAGTTGACGAAATGAAAAAAGTAAGACTAGTAACGATTTTGAAATATCTGATCGTTCTTATGGGCTGCGGCATTATGATTTTGCCGTTTTTATGGATGGTTTCCACGTCATTAAAAGAACGTGGAGCGACAATGGTCTTTCCACCAACATTTCTTCCTGAAAATCCCATGATTGAAAATTATCAACAAGTAATCGACCGTTTTCCAATGCTAATATTTATGAAAAATTCAATCATTGTATCCTTGGTGACAACCGTGGGAACAATCATTGTAGCATCAATGGCAGCTTATGCTTTTGCCCGAATGCGTTTCAAAGGAAGAAACCTATTGTTTCTACTGTATTTGAGTACAATGATGATTCCGTCACAAGTAATCATGATTCCTCAATTTATTCTCTTGAAAAATTTAGGCTGGATTGATACGTATCAAGGACTAATTTTACCAAATATCTTTGGTGTGTTTGGTGTATTTCTTATGCGACAGGCATTTTTGAACATTCCTATTGAGTTAGAAGAAGCAGCTTTCATGGATGGTGCGAATCACTGGACTGTTTTTATAAAAGTTGATTTGCCGTTAGTAAAACCAACGATAGCAACATTGTTTATTTTTACATTTATGCAATCATGGAATAATTATTTGTGGCCGTTAATCGCTACAAGTAGTCGTGAAATGGCTACTTTACCTTTGGGACTTTCATTATTACAAGGTCGTTGGAGTACCAACTGGAACCTTGTAATGGCTGGCGTTGTAATTAGCGTGATTCCTATTTTAGCAGTTTACCTATTTGCACAAAAATATTTCATTCAAGGGATGACCATGAGTGGTATGAAAGAATAAAAAATGGAGGGAAAAATATGAAGAAAAAATTATTATTTATGAGCATTGCAGCATTGACGTTATTGGTATTAGGCGCTTGTGGTGGAAGCAACTCTACATCCGACAAAAACAAAACAGAAATAAAATATTATAGTTTTTCAGCTACACCTGATTATGAAGACCAGCTAAACGAGATGGTTGAAAAATTTGAAGCCGCAAACAAAGAAATCAAAGTTGATGTTGAATTAGTGCCGTACAACGATTATTTTACGAAGCTACAGACGTTGATGGCAGGAAGTCAAGCACCAGATGTTTTTGAACTGAACTATGAGAACTTTGTTTCCTATGCAGAAAAAGGGGCATTATTAAACTTGGATAAATACATTGCAGAGGATCAGAATTTTGACAGCAAGACATTGAATAAAGAAGCCTTTGAAGCATATCAGTATGATGGAAAGCAATACGGAATGGTTGAAAGTTTTTCAAACGTAGTGACTTTTTATAATAAAGATCTCTTTGACAAAGCCAATATCGACTATCCTACAAAAGATTGGACGTGGTCAGATGAAGTGGCAGCTGCTAAAAAACTGACAAATGCAAAAGAAAATATTTATGGCACGTATGCGCCTGTTACAATGAATGAATTTTACAAAGTTACTGCTCAAAATGGTGGGAAATTAAAGGATGATGCTGGAAATTGGACAATCAATGATTCAAAAAATGTTGAAGCACTGGAATATATGGTGAACAACGTAACCAAAGAAAAAATAGCCCCTTCGCCAGAAGAAATGTCTGGTCAAAATTCAGAAGACCTTTTCTTAAATGGTCAACTAGCAATGGTTCATACTGGAATTTGGATGTTTAGTCAATTTAAAGAGGCTGATTTTGATTGGGATATTCAAGTTGAAGCTGGGAATGTAGAAAAAGCAACGCACTTTTTTGCGAATGGCTTAGCAGTTTCTAAAGATACCAAACATGCTGAAGCAGCCTATAAATTTACTCAATTCATGAGTGCGAGCAAAGAAGCTGCGGCAATTCGTGTAGAAAATGGGTGGGAACTACCAGCAATTACGGATGATTCAACTTTAAAACCATATTTAGAACAAACACCACCAGAAAATCGGAAAGCTGTATTTGAATCATTAGACTATCTAATTTTACCGCCAGTAGATAGTGATTGGAGTAAAGTAAGTGATACTGCAGATAAAGAATTCCAAAAAGTATTATTGAATGAAGAAAGTGCACAAGAAGCACTGGATAAACTTCAAAATGAGTTTGGAAAATAGATAAAATTTTTGAGTGTGGTATAGAAACAGGGGAGTCCCCGCACCACACTCTTTTTTAAGAGAGGAAGCATTTATGAAACTAGCGCAAGAATTCTCAGAAATACTTTCATTTTATAATAATTATATCAATAGTCGTCGTGATAATGAACAAAAATTAAAGCTAACAACTACTTCTTTACCTATCACAGCCGCAGCAATTTGGGTAAAAGTAAGAACTGGCATAATATTAAATGAAGAAGATTATACGATGATTTATAGAATTCAAAAAGAATGGTCAAATAAGACGAAAAATGTCTTTGAAGAACCCGCGGATATCTATACATCAAATTTGGCTATTTATTACATGACATTGTTAGAGGTTAAAAACAATTATAGTTTTTTTGAACTACAAAAAGAAATTACAGAAATTCGTGACTATATTTTTGCACATATGATTCGAAAAGGTGCACTTATTTCGTCTATTGAAAAAGGAGAGCCTGATTTTGACATAGTGTTAAGTGTGTTGCCTTTTGGCCTTTTTGCACCAGAAGATTTAGTTATGGTCGCAGGAATCCAACAGCTAACAAAGAAGAAAAAGCTAGTATCAAAAAATGAAGCAGCATTGTTAGGGATTTACTATACAGAAAAATATGATTTTACGAAAGCAGACAATTATCTGGCACAAACGAAAATAGCAGTTGATGACGGCAACATACTCACCTGTCTTTTTGAAACCTATTTGAAAGAAAAAAAAGCCAGTATATCAACCAATGATTTTATCCATAAGCCATTAGGCAATGGCAATATTTATGATAACTTACCTTATGAAAGAAGCCCTCATTACCCAATCGTTGGGGAAGACTGTACTTTTAAGGTTCAAGTAAATAGCAAATATGTAAAGGAGGTTGTTTTGATTCTTGATGGACTAGGTGAGGTTATTTGTGAATTGGTAGATGAGCAACAAAACATTTATCAAGGAACTGTCAATATTCCTGTAGGTTACACAGGTGGAACCTATTCATTTTTGGCTGTAGGAGATACAAAAGAACGTTCGGAAACCTATCAATTGACGATTCAAAAAGTTTCGACTGGGGCTAAGCCTATGTTCTTAGGTTCTTGTGTAGAAGGGAATATTTATCAGTTGGAGAGTAATGGACCCCCACTTTTTTTAATGTTTCAACAAGCAAAAGTACAACTTGTTTTGGCGCAGCCACAACCTTGCTCAAAGGAAGTAAATAAACGATATATGTATTTAAACGAGCAGCAGCAGATTATGACACCGACTGGTGAGCCGTTGCTTCAATTTCATGAAAATATGCTTCAACTACACGAGCTAATGGGGCAAGGAATTAGTGGCATTTCAATGAATTTTAACGATCAATCAGAGATTTATTACGGCTTTGGTGAACGCTATAACGCAATCAATCAATTAGGAAATCAGCTGGATTGCTTTGTCTATAATCAATATCGGGATCAAGGAACTCGAACGTATCTGCCGATGCCTTACTTTTTTACAGATCGTGGATACGGAATGTATATAGACACAGATTATTATACAAGCTTTGATTTACAAAAAGCACAATCGGGTGTTGTGACAGTATTTATAGAGACAGAACCTACAGACTTTTTTGTTGAAATTAAACTACTTCACGGCAGCATGAAAGAGATGATTGGTCAATATATCACATGTACAGGTGAGCCGATTATGGTGCCTAGTTGGGCATTGGGACCTTGGATGTCTAGTAATAATTGGGATCGGGACAGTATTGTTCGTCAGCAAGTAGAACTGACTAATCAATATGATATCCCCTCTACGGTGATTGTTCTTGAGCAGTGGAGTGATGAGACAACCTATTATATGTTTAATGATGCCCAGTATCCAATGCTGAAACCTGGTGAGAGTCATTCTTATCATCAGATGACTTTTCCTAAATGGGGGCGTTGGCCTGATCCTCAAGGATTGATTGATTATTGTCATGAAAATGGGTTGAAATTTATATTGTGGCAAATTCCGATAGAAAAATATTTAAATCAGCAAAAACATCCCTTAAAAGATCAAGACGAAGCGTATATGATTGAAAAAGGATTTGTAGTTAAGAATGCCGACGGATCGCCGTATAGAATTCCAGAAAATTGGTTTACAGATAGTCTTTTGATGGATTTTACGAATGACGAGGCAAAAAAATGGTGGTTTGAAAAACGACAATATTTAATTGAGATTGGTGTTGATGGCTTTAAAACAGACGGGGGAGAAATGGTTTACGGAGCAGATGTGACCTTCTCAGATGGAAGCACGGGGAGAAACATGCGCAATAACTATCCTAAAGAATACATCAAAGCATATTACGAATTTGCACAGCAAAACAAAGGCATCACGTTCAGTCGGTCAGGTTATACAGGAGCTCAAACTTATCCAGCGCATTGGGCAGGAGATGAACGCTCTACATTTGAAGCGTTTAAACGACAACTTATTGCAGGAATAAATTCAGGGATGTCTGGCGTACTATTTTGGGGTTGGGATTTAGGGGGATTCAATGGTGATATTCCTAGCGCAGAACTATTTATGCGTGCAACTTCAATGGCTACTTTTTGTCCAATTATGCAGTATCATGCGGAAAGTAAAGGGGAATTTAATCAAGATAGAACGCCATGGAATATAGCGGAAAGAACGAACACACCGAAAGTCATTGACGTATATCGTTTTTTTGCAAATACTCGAATGAATTTGCTACCGTACATCTATGATCAAGCCATGAACTCAGTGAATCAACAGAAACCATTGATGAATGCATTACAAATTGAGTATCCAAAAGAAGACTTTCAAAATTGTTATGATCAATTTATGTTTGGCGAATCTTTACTTGTTGCACCTGTGATTGAGGAAAAAGCAATTGCAAGGAACGTGCAATTCCCAGAAGGTTGTTGGACAGATTTTTGGACGCATAAGATTTATGACGGAGGCACAACTGTAGAGGTTTCTGCTGAAGTTCATCAAATCCCTGTTTTTATAAAAGAAAATTCAGCTGTCTTTTTGAATTTAGGCAATACAGGAGTGTTAGGAGAGACTATCGGAAATGATTTAACACAATATACAAAACCAAAACTGATTATTACAGTCAAAACAGATTTTGAACAAACAATTGTTGACTATTTAGGAAATACAATCCATATAAAAGTAACGAAAGACGACCGTTCAGTCAGTTGTGAGCAACAATTAGCATTTGATATTGAATGGATTGAGTTGTAGGAGGAACAAACATGAAAAAAAAGTGGTGGCAAAAATCAGTGGTCTACCAAATCTATCCTAGAAGCTTTCAAGATTCAGATGGAGATGGAATCGGCGATTTACAAGGAATCATTCAACGCTTAGACTACTTGGAAAACTTGGGGATTGACGCCATTTGGTTATCTCCAGTTTATCAATCGCCAAATGATGACAATGGCTATGATATCAGCGACTATGAGGAAATTATGGCGGAATTTGGTACCATGGCAGATATGGAGCGTTTGATTGAAGAAGGAAAAAAACGCAATATTAAAATTATCATGGATTTAGTCGTCAACCATACCTCTGATGAACATGCTTGGTTTATTGAAGCAAAAAAAGGTAAAGATAATAAATACAGAGATTATTATGTTTGGCGCGATGGAGTGGCTGGAGCGGTTCCCAATGGCTTGCGTTCAACATTTAGCGGCTCTGCATGGGAATTTGATGCAGAATCTGGACAGTACTTTTTGCATTTGTTTAGTAAACGTCAGCCTGATTTAAATTGGGAAAATGAGAACGTTCGTCAAGCAGTATACAAAATGATGAATTTCTGGATTTCTAAAGGTGTAGGCGGGTTTCGGATGGATGTCATTGACCTAATTGGTAAAATACCAGATAAGGAAATAATTGGCAATGGACCGAAGCTTCATGAATATCTCCAAGAAATGAACCAAGCAACTTTTGGCGATAAAGAGTTAATGACAGTAGGTGAGACGTGGGGAGCGACACCTGAGATTGCGAAGCTGTACTCTGATCCGAAACGGCATGAATTATCCATGGTTTTTCAGTTTGAACATATTGGTTTGGACCAAGAACATGGCGTAGGCAAAGATAAGTGGGATTTAAAACCATTAAGTATTCCAGAACTGAAAACCGTTTTATCTAAGTGGCAAGTTTCACTAGGTGATGAGGGCTGGAACAGTTTGTTTTGGAACAATCATGATTTACCTCGAATTGTCTCTCGTTGGGGCGACGATACGATTTACCGAGAACAGAGCGCCAAAATGTTTGCTATTTTGCTGCATATGATGAAAGGAACGCCTTATATCTATCAAGGAGAAGAGATTGGGATGACCAATTACCCAATTTCAGATATTTCTGAAGCGGAGGATATAGAGACAATTAACATGTATAATGAACGATTATCTTTAGGTTTTTCTAAAGAAACGCTGATGGAATCAATCAATGCCAAAGGTAGAGACAACGCACGTACTCCTATCCAGTGGGACAACTCAGAAAATGCAGGCTTTACAACGGGAACACCATGGTTACATGTGAATCCAAATTATAGAGAAATTAATGTAGCTGCCAATTTAGCAAATGCTGAATCAATTTTTTATACTTACAAAAAATTAATCCAGTTGCGAAAGAAAAATGAAATTGTTGTTTGGGGAGAGTACACACTATTGGAGAATACACCACCTGAGGTATTTGCCTATCAGCGCACACTTAATGACGAAGTTTGGTTAGTTGTAGCGAATATCAGCAGGAATCAGCAGCAGTGGACGATGCCAGGAGCGGGAAAAGAAGTAATTATTTCCAATTATCATTTAGCGGAATTACCACAAGGAGAAATCATGCTGCAACCATATGAAGCTTTTGTAATACGGCAGAAATAAATCAGTTTAGTGAAGAAATGTTTTGGATTGATAAAAAAAGAAAGAGTTTGGGGGCGCTACAAAATGACCGATGCCCCAAACTCTTTTTTTAGATAGTCGATGATAAAGGCTTTATAGGAACTAAACACTGTTGTTTCAATCTCATACGAGCGTATTTGCTTTTAATTACTCCGCTTCCGCATTTTGCAAGTCAGCGACATCAGTCAGATAAGTGGCTTCATCCAACAAATCTTCCGAATGTGCAACATAAATCGCAGTGGCGCTATCACCAACCACGTTTAGGCTAGTAACGAGCATTTCGATTGGACGATTAATGGCTAAAATCAATGAATACGTCGCAATCGCAATCTCATTGTTATAGTTTAAACCAGTTAAAATAGTGAAAAGGATAATCCCGCCAGCGCCAGGTGCCGCCGGTGTACCAATAGATGACATTAAAGCTAAAATGGCAATCAAGGCAATATTAGCTGGTGTCACTTCATAACCAGCTACGCCCGCCACAAAAATAGCCGCAATTACTTGCATAATCGCTGTGCCGTTCATATTAATAGTCATTCCTAACGGCAAGACAAAGGCGGCAACATCGCTGTCGACACCTAACTCTTCAACCGTTGTTTTTGTATTTAACGGTAAAGTGGCTGCCGAAGAAGAAGTAGAAAATCCAAAGACCACAACTTTCATAATCTTTTTAATAAAAGGAACAGGATTTAATTTTGTCGCAAATAAGATAAATAATGGGTAACCGATCATCAAAAAGGCTAAGAGCGTCGCTGTCGTTGTTACGACGTAGACTAATGCTGGTTTTAAATAATCAATCCCGTAAGAAGCAAACGTCCGAACTAACAACATAAAGACGGCGATAGGAGCAAATTTAGTAATTACAAAGGTTAAAAATAACGTGACCATCGCATTGACTTCTTCAATTAATTTTTTGAAAACACGAATTTTATCCCCTAATGCATTAATACATAAACCAGTAATCACTGCCAACACAACAACAGCTAAAATCGCACCATTGTCGCTAAATGCAGAACCGATATTTTTCGTGACAGCATTGACTATCACCATTAATGGGTTGCCGCTCGTACTTACTTCGACAGGAGCTAGCGTTTCAGATAACGACACATTAAAAGCGCCAGTTAAATATACGCTATAGCCCACAATTCCTGCCGTTAATAGAGCAATCAGTGACATCGATAAAAAGCCAAAAATTGTTTTATAGGAAATTCGTCCTAATTTTTGCGTATCGGTAATATGACAAATGGCTAAAGTAATTGAAGTAAAGACCATCGGCACAATCACTAATTGTAGGCCGTTGATAAATAGTTGACCAATAATATAGAAAAGCCCAATCGCAGATTGTCCTTTTTCAGGATCTGAAATATCTTGGAAAAGAATCTGATTGATTGTCTGCCACACAGCGCCTTGATTGCTGCGAATAAGGTGCTCTCTTAAAAATAAAAAGCCGAGCCCAACGATTAACCCTCCCACCAATGAAATCACCATTTTTTTGGTAAATGAGATACTTTTCACTTCACGTTTTTTCTTTTCCACTTTGTTGCCTCCCAAATAAATTGATTAAGCACCGCGCAAAAAAAGCCTTGCACACAAAAAAAGGGCAAGACATCTCGTATCATTCACTATACAAAAATACAGAATTTTACAGAACTTTGCCTTGTTAGCCTCTCGGACTATCTTAAAGGTACTTTTCCACATACTAAGGGAAACTACGAGAATTGTCAATTCTTTTTTACTTAGGGGGGTGTTATTTTGAAGAAAGAAAGTGATCTTTACCCTTTCCGCAGATACCGCAGCCAAAAAAGAACTACAACGGATTCTTTTGCAGTATAATAGAAAATAGAAACGAAAGAACAGGCACCAACACAAAGGAGGTATTTTTATGAAAGTCACTCAACTTTCTAGTGAAACCCTTGACCGAGCGCATGAACGTTTTGAAGAAACACTTGAGCAAATGACCGTTGCCGAAGCAAACACGATGCCCGCAGCATTAATTAAGTCTGTTACTTGGCTAATGTGGCACACAGCCAGAGAATTAGACCTACAAATTTCCGCACTTAATCATAGTGAGCCGTTATGGCTTAGCCAACACTGGACAGAAAAATTTGCCTTGGATTTGCCAGATGAAACAGAAGACTGGCATCACACACCAGAAGAAGCGGCGAAAGTCGTGGTGACAGAAAAGCAATTGCTTAGTGACTATTTGGCTGCCAGTGTGGCACTTACCAAAAGCTATTTAGACCAAGTCAAAGAAGAACAATTGTCAGACGTGATTGATAAAAATTGGACCCCGCCGGTGACTAGACAAGTGCGTTTAGTTTCAGCGATTGATGATGCAGTGATGCATTCTGGGCAAGCCGTTTATACACGAAGATTAGTCATTGGAAAATGATAAATAAGCAAAAACAAAAAATGCTTCTGCCTAAGCAGGAGTATTTTTTATTGAGAGAAAAAATACATAAAAATAATGAACGAAGGACTGTCCACTTTTTCCCTAGTTGAAACGTTGTATAAGTGAAAGGAGAAATCAGATGAAAAAGGAGGCAAATTTTGACGAAGTACTATTTTCTTTGGGGCAAGAAGTCATCCAAGTCTTGATTCGCCGAGGAGCAAGTCTTGAAGATGCACAAGATGCAGTGTCGCAAACGTATACAACGATTTTTTCAATATTACCTGAAATTACATCAGAAAATCTACGCCCGTGGTTTTTCCGAGTAACATTTAATTACTACATTACGATGTATCGAAAAAAGAAACGAGAACGCACTTTTGTGGCAAACAGTCATCCTGTGCAATCAATAGAAAAAATGGAAGGGCAAGAGTTATTATTATTGATCGATTCCTTAAAAGATGAGGAACAAGAACTATTGCTTTTGAAATATTATTATCAATTATCGTATGCCGAGATTGCGTTGATTTTAGAATTATCTGTTGAAAATGTTCGCAAAAAATTGTATCGCACACGTCAAAAATTAAAAAAAGAACTGGAGGAATAGAAGTGGATTTAAAAAAAAGTATTCGTAAAGCGAAAAGAAAACAATTTATCGTGATTGGTGCCATAACCGTTGTTAGTTTTGCCGTATTGTTTGTCGGTTTTTTTGTGGGAATGGATAAACTTTCGACGAAAAACTATCATACCCTACTAGAAGTAATTAATGATCAAGAAATGATTGCTTCACCAAACACTCAATTAGATTCCCAAGTAATTGCTAATAGTTCGCCTTTTGGGGGCGAAGTTGTAACTAATCGTTCAAAAAATATTGATGGTTACACGGTGGAGTGGAGTAATTTACGTAGCAGATATAGCTTTTTCAGAAATTCGATTGACTGGAATGAAGTCTATCCTGGTAGCTATTATTCTTCTAAGAATTTTTATGAATACAACCGACAAACCAAGCAGAAAGTAGCATCTTTTTATAATCCAGCGATTACCAATTACTATGGTGGTATCAAAAACGAATTAAGTGAATTAGATAAAATGGAAAACCAAGTAGCGGAAGTGGCGATTTCTTTTGATAAACCTTATCCATATGAAGAAGTCCGCAAAATGTTACCGAGCAATGTCAACTTAGTTTGGCTCTATGTTTACTCCGAAACGGTTAATGAAAAAGAGGGGCCTTCTGGTACGCTGCCTTATGGTTTTCAATTAAGCATGGACGATCAAAATGAAATATTTGATCCTGAAAACGACAAGCAACACTTTTTTGAAACCTTAGAAAAATCCCCCTTGTTTGCTGACAACCAAGAAGGCCAAAAGTTTATCCAACAAAATAAAAATAAAAAAGTCGAAAAATTACCTATTTGGGGAGTCATGCTCACCGGACAAACCAAAAATTTCAAAGCC
The DNA here is from genome assembly GCF_050532945.1 of Enterococcus sp. DIV2467a. Classification (NCBI taxonomy): domain Bacteria; kingdom Bacillati; phylum Bacillota; class Bacilli; order Lactobacillales; family Enterococcaceae; genus Enterococcus; species Enterococcus sp. DIV2467a. Next base: position 474,634 of record NZ_CP172896.1, read on the forward strand.
TTACAAAATGAACCTTTTGTTCGTGGGGCTTCAATTGGCGTGACCGCACCTATCGTTCCTTATATTCAGCCAGAGAAATAAACATTCTTCCAAACTCTAAGCCTTCCGACTGATTTTGCTTCAACGATATTGTCAGTAAAAATAGAAAACGTTATAATAGAATGGATCACAGGAAGTGCTTCTACAATGCGTGGGAGCACTTTTTTTACTTATCTATGAGGAGGGCAAGTGAATGTTTTTTAATTTTATTGGGTTAACGTTATTTTTTGGTATCGGGATCTTAGTTGCGAATGGCGCCAAAATTGTAGCGAATAAAGGGAAAAAGAGTAAGGGGACCATTCTATTAATGGCGATGGAATTGCTCTTGTTAGGTATCTTTTTATTTGTGACTTTGCCAAGTAAAAATCTTTCAACCGTGTTATGGATTAATCTGATTGGCGCAGTGATTGCTAGTGGGGTGTTATTGAGTACACGCTTAGCTAGTAAAGTCGAAGTTCCTGGTATCCAAAAGGGCCGCAAAGAAGTAGGAAAGAATACCAACAAAACGGCTAACAAAGACTGGTCTGGCAAAATTTTGGGTGTTGCCGTTTTGGCAATGATTTTGTTGACTATTGTCAGTAGTATTACCAGAATCTCTTCTATTGATGAAATTTATCAAACGATTCCTTTAAAAACGGAAGAAAAAGCTGAAGTTTTAACTTCGGCGAAAGAAACACCCATTGCGATTGCACCACAAACGGCGAAACGAAAAATGTTACAGAAATTTTCTGTCATTCCCAATTCCAATATGTTTACTTTGGATGGTATAACGGCACAAGTTGTCAATGGCGAGTATGTTTATGTAGCAACAGTCGAATTTAATGGCTTCTTTAAATGGCTAAAACTGGGGGAAGTACCTGGCTATTTCATCATTAGTGCGACAGATATCAACGCACAGCCAGAATTTGTAGAAAAACCAATTGTTTATACTCCTTCAGCTTACTTTGGCAAAGATGCCGCACGAAAAATTTATTCCGCTTATCCAGGTTATGCAGCAACTGGCACAATCAATTTAGAGCTGGACGACCAAGGGAATCCTTACTATATTCAAACGCTTTACAAAGAGTATGGGGTTTCTGGTCGCATGCACTATAATGAATTTAAAACGGCGGTATTAAATGCTACAACGGGAGAAGTTAACGTTTATGACAGTCAAAAAGCCCCAAGTTTCGTTGATGCGCCGATTACTAGCTCAGCGGCGAATAGCTTAAATGAATTCTTTGGTCGTTACAGTCAAGGCTGGTGGAACCAGACAATGTTTGGTGCCAAAAAAGATGTCAAAATTCCAACTGAAAATGGTATTTATGCATCAGGACAAATTACGCCGATGATGAACAAGGAAGGGAACCAGTTGCTTTATTTTACGGACTTTACAAGTAGTGAAAAAGACCAAGATTCCGCTTTAGGTTATTCCTTAATCAATGCCCGAACAGGCCAAGTGACGTATTATCGTGATACTAAAGTCGGCATTATGGATAGTGATGGCGCCATTTCTATCGCTTCAAAAATTTATCCAGAAAAGAAATGGAAAGCTAGTATGCCAGTCCTTTATAACATTGATGGCGTGCCAACGTGGATTGTTTCGTTAATGGACAGTAAAGGGATTTTCAAAAAATATGTCTATATAAACGCCGTAGATAATGATATTGTGATTGATGCAGACACGGCACAAGGCGCATTAGACGCTTATCGAATTGAGTTAGTAACCAAAGGAAGCAACAATGAAAATACAGACAAAGCCAACTTGAAAACGATGCAAGGTAAAGTAGCTCGTGTCTCAGTAGTAGCTGGGGAAGCGCAAACGGTAGTTTCATTTTTACTAGAAGATGAAAAAACCATTTTTAGCGTAACGACTAATAACAGTCCGCTGGCGCTATTCTTAGAAGAGGGCGACCAAGTGACATTTAAAGCCGTAGTGACTGAAAATGCTAAAGCAGCGAATGTTGAAGAATTGAAAATTGCAGGATTAAACTAAATAAAACACCTCTTTTCTATAGAAAAGAGGTGTTTTATTCTTGGAAAAGAAGAAAAATCCACTTATTTCTGCTATGATAATAGAGAAAAAGAATACGAAGGAGCTTCGCCCATGCGCAACATAAAATTAACCATTGAATACGATGGTAAAAGATACTCAGGTTGGCAACGACTAGGTAATTCAGAGAAAACGATTCAAGGGAAAATTGAAAGTATTTTAACACAAATGACGGGTGAACCGATTGAAATTATTGGCTCAGGCAGAACGGATGCCGGCACACATGCACGTGGTCAAGTAGCGAATTTTAAAACGACTAGTTCACTAACAACAACCGAAATGTTATCCTTTTTAAATCGATATTTACCTGGCGATATTGTTGTTAAAGAAGTTACAGAAATGCCTGAACGTTTTCATGCACGGTATAATGCCACAGGCAAACAATACAGCTACTATGTTTGGAATAGCCCAATTCCTAATGCCTTTGAACGGTATCATAGTTTTCACTTTCCCAAAGCGTTGGATCAAGAAAAAATGGAACAAGCTTGCCAAAAATTAATAGGGACCCATGATTTTATTGGCTTTTCAGCATTGAAAAAAAACAAAAAATCGACTACTCGAACGATTGAAAAGATTACGATTGAAAGAAACGGCGAAATGTTACAGTTCACTTTTGTGGGCAATGGGTTCTTGCATAAAATGGTCCGCATCCTCGTTGGGACACTTTTAGAAATTGGTGCAGGCACCAAAGAATTAGCGATAATTGACGAATTATTCGCAACAAAAGTCCGAGAAGGCGCAGGTGAAACGGCTCCTGCACAAGGGTTGTTTTTAGATGAAGTGTATTATAAATAACAAAAAAATAAATTTTCTTTAACCACACCAATTAAAAAGTTGAACTTCATCTAAAAAGTGCTAACGTTAAGAAGAGATTAACAATAGAAAGAGGTCATTTTTTTGCTATCTTTACTTATTTCTGTCAAAAAATTATTTTCATCTTTTTTAGGTATCTTAAAAAAAGAAGACACTCGTGCCTTGTTCTTTTTACTGGCAACCACGTTGTTGAGTGGGACCATTTTTTATTCAACAGTGGAAAAATTGTCGCCATTAGATTCGTTATATTTAAGTTTCATGACGTTAACCACGATTGGTTATGGAGATGTGCATCCAGTTACTGACTTGGGAAAAATTTTCACCATGGTTTATGCTACAGTAGGCTTGGGGATTATGGCTATGTTTATTTCGGTCGTAGCAAAATCCTACTTGTATTCTAAACAAAGTCATCACCACCATCACCATAAAAACAAAGAACATTCAGCGGAAAAGTCTTCAGAAAAATAGACGAAATTGATGAGTTGACCAAGTGTTTCTCGAAAAATGAAAGTTTTTTGAGAAACACTCTTTTTTTATCTTAATAATTATGGTAGTATGTCCCAAACTGTATTTTATTTTAAAGGAGCGTGAAGTGAATGGTCAAAGCGATTCGGAAATTATCGTTAATTCAAAAAATCATGATAGGGATTGTGATTGGAACCACCTTGGGTTTCTTGGTGCCAGAATGGACCTTCATCAGCGTTCTTGGTGAATTGTTTGTGGGCGCCTTAAAAGCAATTGCGCCGATTTTAGTTTTTGTCTTAATTATTGCGTCGCTAGCCCAACAAAAGGCTGGGGCGAAAACATATGTTGGATCAATTTTAGTTGTGTATCTGTTAGCGACATTTTTGGCAGCTGTTGTTGCTGTGACGGCAAGCTATCTGTTTCCCGTTAAGATTGTCTTGGAGGCGGCGCAGGAAGCGCAAGCAGCCCCAACGCAACTTAGTGATGTTTTAAGTAATGTGTTAACAAGCGTTGTCCAAAACCCGATTCAAGCGATGATTGAAGGCAATTATTTATCTGTTTTATTTTGGTCCTCATTAATCGGTATTGGGTTACGTCAAAGTTCGGTCGCTACCAAGGATGTGATTGCCAATCTTTCAACAGGGATTACCACGGTCGTTCAAATGATTATCGGCATTGCGCCAATTGGAATTCTAGGTTTGGTGTTTCATTCGGTGGCAACCACAGGCATTGCAGGGTTAGCCAAGTATGGTCAGTTATTATTATTGTTAATTGGTACGATGGCCGTGGTTGCTTTAGTCGTTTATCCAGCGATTGTTTTTTGGAATATTCGGCAAAATCCGTATCCGTTAGTCTTTTTTGTATTAAAGGAAAGTGCGATTCCCGCATTCTTTACACGCAGTTCTGCGGCCAATATTCCCATTAATATGGAATTGGCGAAAGCAATGGATTTAAATGAAGAATCTTATGCGGTCTCTATTCCGCTGGGCGCAACGATTAATATGGGCGGCGCAGCCATTACGATTACCATTATGACATTGGCGGCAGTCCACACATTAGGCATGTCCGTGCCAATCTATTTAGCATTATTGTTGAGTATCATCGCCGCTGTTTCTGCTTGTGGGGCTTCAGGAATTGCTGGTGGTTCCTTGTTGTTAATTCCGCTTGCATGTAGTTTGTTTGGCATTTCCAATGACATTGCCATGCAAGTCGTCGGCGTTGGTTTTATCGTCGGCGTAGTCCAAGATTCCATTGAAACAGCGTTGAACTCTTCTAGTGACTTGTTGTTTACCACCTCAGTTGAGTTAGCAGACCGACGTAAAAATGGTGAAAGTATTGATGTCAAAGCGTTAATTGGCAAAAGTCAATTGGTGGTCGAACAAGAAAATATTTAAAAGAAAGGAACAACCCGCTAAAATGCGGGTTGTTCCTTTCTTTAATAATCTCGGCCCCATTTTTTTCAGGGGCCACTGAAATTATCGACCATTTTGTGAAGAAAATCCTCTCTATAATAAAGGTATCAAGTAAATAGGAGGTACACGAAATGAAATGGTATCAACTTTCCTCAACAAAAGTAATCGAGCAGACTAAGACGAAGCAAACGGGTCTTTCTAGCGAAGAACGTCAGCAACGTTTACAAACGAATGGTCCAAATAAAATTGAAGAAAAACAACAATTGAAAACGTGGCAAAAGCTAGCCAAACATTTTACAGATTTACTAATGGTGGTCTTACTCGCTGCCGCAATTCTAAAATTTGCCACAGGCGAAGTGGTCGAAGGAAGTATCATTTTTCTAGTGGTGCTTGTCAATGGCTTTGTCGGTTATTGGCAAGAGCGTAAAGCAGAAGAATCATTAGACGGACTGAAACAGATGATGGGCCAAGAGGCAGTCGTTCTAATTGATGGACAAAAAACAACCGTTTCTTCTGAAACATTAGTTCTGGGAGATGTAGTCACGTTACAAGCTGGCGATGTAGTCCCAGCAGATTTGCGGTTATTTGATGTTCATAATCTGATGATTGAAGAATCAATTTTGACAGGCGAATCAGAAGCCGTGGAGAAAATTACCGGTTCCTTGAATGAAGAATTGCCAACAGGCGATCAAAAGAATTTGGCTTTTTCAGGAACACTTGTCCAAGCAGGCTCAGCCTTAGGCGTTGTAGTAGAAACAGGAGATGCCACTGAAGTTGGAAAAATTAATCACGCGTTGCAGTCAGTAGATAAAAAAACAACGCCGCTCGTACGGAAAATGCACCAATTAAACAAGCAAATTTTCCAAGGGATTATGGTCTTGATCGTGTTTCTGATTTTCTTTACCACTTTTCGTCATGGCATGGAATGGAGCCTCTTATTTTCTGCGATGATTGCATTAATTGTAGCAATGATCCCAGAAGGCTTACCTGCTGTGTTAACGATGATTTTATCGATGGGTGTTCATGAGATGGCTAGAGAAAATGCGATTATTAAAGGTATGCCTTCCGTTGAAACATTAGGCTCAATGACAGTTATCTGTTCAGACAAGACAGGAACGCTAACTAAAAACGAAATGACGGTAATGGATGTAGTGACTGAAGAAATGACCATTGTCAAAGAGATTATGGCCAACTGTCAAGAATTGAAATTACAAGACCAACAAAAAATCGCCGACTTGCAGGGGAATCCTACCGAGTTAGCTTTACTACAATATGTCGATCAGGATCAACTGTCTTTACGCCCTGTAGAAAAGAAAATTCCGTTTAGTTCAAGTTATAAATACATGGCCACTCGCCATCCGCAAGCAGAAGGTTCAATTATTTATGTCAAAGGTGCGCCAGAAGTATTGTTACAACTTTCTACGTTATCTGATAGTCAAAAAGGTGATTGGCAAGCACAAGCTGCGCAATTAGCGCAAAAAGGACAACGGGTATTAGGTTTCGCTTATAAGACAGTTACGTCACAACAGGAACTGACACATGAAACATTGTCAGGATTGACGTTTGCTGGACTGGCAGGCATCATCGATCCGCCAAAAGAAAGTGCCATTCAAGCCGTCAAAGAATCTCAAGAAGCAGGTATTTCCGTCAAAATGATTACCGGAGACCATAAAGATACAGCGCAAGCCATTGGCGAGCAAGTTGGTTTAAAGCATACGAAAAAAGTCCTTGAAGGATTAGAAATTGATGCTATGTCAGATGAAGAATTAGCTCAGCACGTTCAAAAAGTCGATGTATTTGCACGAACGACGCCAGAACATAAATTACGAATTGTCACGGCTTTACAAAACAATGGCGAAATTGTCGGAATGACCGGCGATGGCGTGAACGATGCGCCAGCACTAAAGAAAGCCGATGTCGGAATTGCCATGGGAATTAAAGGAAGTGAAGTAACCAAACAAGCCGCAGATATGGTTTTGGCAGATGATAATTTCCATACGATTGCTAAAGCCGTGAAAGAAGGACGCCGCATTTTTGATAACTTGAAAAAGACGATTACTTTCTTCTTGCCAACTTCTTTGGCACAAGGCTTAATTGTTGTCTGGGCGCTTTTAATGAATCATCCTCTACCGTTGACACCTGTCCAGATATTATGGGTAAACATGGTAACTACGATTACTTTGTCTTATGCATTAGGTTTTGAAAAAGCGAGTGCTGATACCATGAAACGACCACCAAGAGATGTCAACGAAGGCATTTTAACAAAGTACAGTATTTTTAGAATCGTCTATGTGTCGGTACTCATTATGGTACCAGGTTACCTTATGGCGTTACAATTTGAGGGCCAAGCCTTACAGCAAACGTTCCTCTTACAAAGTATCGTCTTAGCGCAAGCAGCGTATATGATCAACTGTCGTAAGTTGGTTGATCCGTCGTTAAGCACAGGCTTTTTCCAAAATAAAGTGTTGTTTGCTTCATTAGGAATCCTCTTTTTACTACAAGCGCTAGTAGTTTACTGGCCAGTAGCGCAGCAATTAATTGGCACAACTTCTTTAAATGGCCTTCAATTAGCAATGATTTTCGTCCATGTTGTGAGTCTGTTTTTCCTTGTTGAAGGGAAAAAATATATAACCAAACGATTCATGACGAAAGAAAGCCAAAAAACTAGCGAATGTCCTCGCTAGTTCCTTTAAAAATAAGAATGAAGAGTGAGCTCTGCTAGTCGGCGGAGTTCATTTTTTGTTGGAATTAAAGAGAGATAAAAGACAGGAAGATCAAGATGATCCAAGGGGAAATTGGAAATAATTATGTCGGCTTCATTTAACGTCAACTGGCTTAGTTCCACATATTCAATAGCTTGTAATTTCACACGAGTACCTAAATAAGCAGCTAATTCTTGTTGTAAAAAAGCTTTCCAAGCAGGTTCCCCTTGAAAGAGGAAATAGGCAGTCATCGTTTGCGCCTGAATGGAATAACTGGCTTGTTTTTCTAACAAAGAAGCCAAACTAAGAAAATAAGTCGGTTCTTCAATCGTGGTGTAGCGAGATAAAATCTCCAAAAGTTCTTGGTTGCTCTTTGATAACGCAAGGTCCTCTGCGGCTTGTTCGGTCATTAATTCTTGATATTCCAATTGAAATTGCTCAGAAAGTGTTGGGGACTCGGTATATTTAATGAATAACAATAACAGATTATCCAATAAATTTGTTTGGATTAAATCAGGCCGGGCTTCTTCAGTGGACAAATTAGTGACAAACTGTTGTAACGACTTTCGCAGCTGACTGTAATGAGTGTGGAGCGCAGAAGCCAACGTTTCGCCATAGACATTATCGTAATTCCAACTTTCTAAGAAACAAAAGAAGGCGAAAAAACTTTCTTCTCCTTGCAAATAGATGCCTTCAGAAGCATAAAGTTTTGCCAAGGACGGTTGATAAAGTTGAAACAAGACATCTTTTGAGTCAAAAGAAAATTGACTCACTCGGCAATTGGCTTTGTTGCGAATCGTGTTAATGAAAAACCAACAAGCACCAAAAATTTCTTCCGTTTCCACCGTCAACTCACTACTGTAAACTTGTTTCAAAAATTGGAAATAATGCTCCTCATGAATAGAATAATCGTCAAAAAAATAATTATTATGAGTAAAAGGCACCAACAAACGATGATAAAAAATCCGAATATTGCTTTCTGCCCCGATTAACTGAATGGTGGCTGTGGTTAGCTGAATCGTTAAATGAAAATCACGTAAGGCCAGATTCATCTTTTTGATATGTCGCTTCAAAGTTTCATAAGAAACACCACTAGTGCTCAAAAAAGAAGTTGTCACTAACTCTTTCGTAAATAGTAGCTCTTTTAATAGTTGAATACTAATGGATTGAGGTAAAAATAATGACCAAAGCTCATTGGTTTGCGCATTCCCCTGATTGCGTAACCGAATACCACTGCTATCGGTTTCAATGGACCAGTCGGCGGGTAATTGACTGCGAATATACTGTAAATCCGAAAAAACGGTTCGCTCTGTCGTCTGGATTTGCGTGGCTAAACGCTTGGCTGTCAGCTGAGGAACATTTAACAACTGTTCCAACAAACGAATTTGCCGAAGCAAATCTTTTTCCGTTATCACACGTTTTAACATGGAGTACATGGCAAAACCTCCTTTTGCTTAAGAATACGGATAAAAAGGGGATTGGTCAATTAAAAAAAGAAGCGAATCGTCATTCGCTTCTTTTTATTCACTATACAAAAATATCAAATGTATGCAAAACGGCTGACAATAAAATGGTTACAACAGCCATTCCTGATACAAAGCCGACAGCACCAGGAACAAACGGAGGTAATCGTTTAGCAATATAGCTACCGACAGGGGCCGCACTAATTCCTGCTAAAACGGCGATGGTCAGGGAAAGCCAAAAGCCACCACCCATCATTAAAATCACACCAGGAACAATGCTGACCAGTGGCATAAACGTTGGATACCAACCTTCTTCAGCGAAATGTTTTCGATAAAGAAAAACACCAACAGCCGAAGCAATCATTTGTCCCATTAAAATGTCAGGAACCAAGCCAGAACCATTTGTAATATGATTAATATTGACAAACCAATCTGTTAAAACGCCTAGAATTACCAAACCTCCAACTAACTCATTTCCATAAAACCAAGCTTCGGAGAAGTCAGCAAAAGTGCGTCGTATTGACCATTGAAAGGTTTGCGTATTTTCAATTTTAGGTTGTTTTTGCCGCTTCTGAGCGATTGGTGCAACAGAAGGAACCATCCAAGGAAGTTGATGACAGATGGCTGAAACAATCCAGCCAACAAAAGCCATTGTGGTAACGTTGGAAACTGTCCCAGGTACATTTAAAAGGGGCATCAATTGCGCATTCAGCCAATTGGCAAACGGAAAGGTGAAAAGCGCACTCAACAGAGAAATCGTTCCTAATTTTTTCCAGCCAGGACCATAAACGAGCGTTAAAGCTGGCGGCGTGCCGACCACCACAATAAACGTTGGTAACCACAACACTTCTTTTGTAAAAAAGCGTGTAAAATCAAAAACATAAATAGTTAAAAAGAGGGAAAGTAGCTGAGAAGCAAGTACCCAAGGCCAAGCACCAGAACCACCAGCAATTGCAAATCCCTGCCATTTTGAATTTTTCCGATAAAGTTGCCAAGCAATCAGACCGCCGATTAGTAAGAAAAGCGTTGTAAAAAGTCCACCGTAAAATTCCCCTTCCGTGAAGTTCATAACAAAATAGATAAATTTGTAAAATCCCTGCTGATTCACTTTGGTAACTACGTCATTGTAAGGAAAAAAGTTAGACACATGTCGAAAGCCATTCATGATCCAATACAGGAACATTCCCAAAAAAATTTTTACAACAAGAGCTAAAACGGCTTCGTAATTGATCGATTTATTTTTCATATGATCGCTCCAAAAAAATGACATTTTACTAAGTTTTTGAAATTAGTTTATTTTAGCTACTAAAGCTTTTAGTGCCTCGTTAAAGACATTTGCTGGCGGATTAGTCAATCCAGCGCCAATCATACCAATCCCCGGTTCTTTATGAGCAATAGCAGTATTAATGACAGGCAGCATCCCTGTTTCTAAGACTTTTAAGACATCGATGCCTGAAGGAATCCCCATAAAATCTAAAACAGGAATCGTGACATTGGGATTTTCTTTCGTAGTAATTTCCAGCATTTCTTTTGAATAATTCAATGCTTCTGCCACTGTTCCGCCAACTAATGGGACAATTGCTGGTGCAGCTGCCATAGCAAATCCGCCAACACCATACGTTTCTGTAATAGCACTATCGCCCATATCCAAACCAGCATCTTCTTGTGTGTAACCAGCAAACATCGGACCAATCACCCGTTGGGCAGGCCCCTTAAACCAGTGATTTCCGCCAATCCCACTGACACGAATCCCAAATTCGACCCCGTTGCGACACATGGTGGTGACAATTGTACTATTCTCCACATTATGCCCAGCATCTAACGCACATTTAGCGGCGCCCATCCAAGTCGGACCAGAAAAATAGTCAGAACTGCCAAGAAATTCAAATACTTCTTTTAATTGTTCACGAGAAAAATCAGTTTGAACCATGTAAGGTGTTAATGCTTGGACTAACAACGTACTTCCGGCTACATTGCGATTATGGCACTCATCGCCCATATGCAAGGCTTGCGAAAGCATTAAGCGTAAATCAATGCCTTCTGGACAAAAAGTCATGGCATCATGAAGTAATGGACCTAAAACATCGCGCATCCAAATCAGGCGATCCACGACGGATTGATCATTTGCACCAAATCGTAAAACTTTCGCCAATTGTTCACTTAAATTAGTAAAAGCCGTGTTGCCGTACGTTTCATTTTTGATAATATGAACGTACATATTCGGAGAAGTCACGCCAGCCATAGAACCAACGGCATCATGTTCATGACAAGGAGAAAACGTAATCGCGCCAGAACGAGCAACCCGATCGGCATCAGCTAGATCTTTTGCTAATCCTTCAAAAACAAGCGCTCCTTGAACGGCACCTTTCATCGGTCCGCACATATTTTCATAAGTAATGGGTGGCCCAGCATGTAAAATGGTCGTTTCAGTCATATCGGGCATGACATTAATTGCTTTATCAAATCCTACTAAAATAGGTTTTGATTGAATAATGCGGGTAACCGCTTCTTCGTTGGCTTGTTGGATTTTTTCATAAAGTGTTGGATTTTTTAATTGATCCAATAATTTCAATAGCTCTGGGTCACCATTGGCTGGCGGTGCCCAATTTACTTGATGTGAAGGAATCCCTTGTTTTTTCATATCTTCATGAATAAAGTCAATGCCTACATTGATCGTATCTAAAGGCTGTTTAAAAAGATCATTTCTGCTCATGTTCGTTCGCTCCTTTTACAAAAGTTTTGGTGGCTTCGCAAAGTTGATGACTGCTGTCGACAACGAGAACCTCTAAATCTTCTAAAATTTTCCGCTGTTCATGAATATCTTGTGGATCTTCTTCGGTCCCTAAAACATAGCCAATAATGGCTAACTCACGACCATCTGCTTTCGCTATTGCTTTGGCTTCCTTTAACGCCTCTGCTAACACACCAACGGGATTTTCGTGAGAACCATAACCTAATTCAAAATCTAACGCTAAAACTGCCACTTCAGGATCTTTGGCTTCTTGAAGAATGCGAGTAATCCGAGAAGTCGGATCGATCATTGGATGTGGGCGGCCTTCTGTGAAACGATCATCACCGAAATCAATCAATGTATGTGCTTGGCTGTGGTCAGGATTTGCTAATTGTCGTTCAGGAATTTTATGAATATTACTATAAACATCATCAGAGACTTCTGTTAAAGCATATAAAAGTTCATCACAAAGAGTGCCACCACAGAACAACCCACGAACAAATTTTTGAGAAGGGGTTTGTTGCTGTTGGATAGCTGTTAACGTTGCGCCTGTCGGATTTTGATAGAGGCTGGGTTCCGCTTCCTGTGTTTGACTAAATTGAATCACCTTTTGAACTGCATCCAGAGAAGAAGTAGCAAAAGTGACGTTGTCTATTTTTCGTTCCGTTTGTTCACTGCCGATAAAATAAATAACAACTGGTTTAGTTGAAACAGCTAATTTTTTTAAAATTTTCTCTGTTACTTCTGGAGCAGGCGGTTTAGAAATAAGCAAAATTGCCTTAGTTTGTTCGTCAGCCATTAAAGCATCCAGTCCGTCAAGCATCATCAGCCCACCAATTTCAGCAGACAAATCACGGCCGCCAGTACCAATTAATTGTGAAATCCCATAACCATATTTATGGATTTGGACACTAACTTCTTGGCTGCCTGTACCAGAAGCGCCGACAATTCCAATATCTCCTGAACGTACCTCGTTAGCAAAACATAACCCGACGCCATTAATAATCGCTGTTCCACAATCAGGGCCCATCACAAACAGTTCTTTTTCGTGTGCTTTTTGTTTTAACGCTAATTCCTCGTCAACCGTCACGTTATCACTAAAGAGCATGACGTGTTTTTGCTGATCTAAAGCTTTATGCGCTTCTCGTGCAGCAAATTTTCCATTGACAGAAATTACAACTAAGTTGGCATCAGGCTCTTCATAAAGGGCTGAATCTAACGTCTTATAGGTTACTTCAGAAGAAGCGGTTTTCTTTTTCTTTGTAAATAACTCGTCGACTTGCTGTAAAATTTCTTCTGAGTTCGCTTGGTCATCAAGATCTAAAACAATTAATAAATCACCCGTTGTAACATGATCCAAGGCGGGTGTATATAAACCAACATTCCGAATCACTTCAAGATTCATGTCGGTTCCCATCCCAATCATTGCAGTTTTAACTCCAGCCAGTTCATTGGCTCGTGTTGAAATGGTCATTAAAGTAACTGAATCAAAATAGGCGTTCTCTTTAATTACTGTTTGAATTGTCATGATTATTCTCCTCACAAAATAGTTTTAAACCAAAAATAATGCCGCAAAGTATGTCGCTTCCTGAAGTTGAGCCCACCTCCTCTAAAGCTGAAACCGCTTGAGCCATTTCGTTTGTATTTCCACTTTCAATTGATAAAAAAACACGCTGAACTAGTTGAGAAAACCGTTCGTTCACTGCTTCATGGATTTCCGCATAACTGACCGCATTCGTTCGTTCCTTGGCTAGCACAGCCAGCTGTTGGAAATTCGAGGGAAGTTGCTGTAATGCAGAAAAACTAGCAAGTAATCCTGTGATAAAATCATCGCCAGTGGGAGTTAAACCAATCCCCAATCCCAAAATCTTCGTTAAACAATCAAGAGCTATTTTAAAAGATTTTTGCTCCCAAGCCTGTTGAAAATGAATCATTTCTTTTTGAATCTGGGTCCGACTATAAGAATCAAAAAGAAAGGTTGACGACGAAGCAGGAAAAAGCGCTTGCCAAGGATTGAAACGAGTTTGCTGAATATACGTTAAAAAAATAGCTATTTTTGTTTTACTGGGTGTTAAATAAAGTGGCGTTGGTTGCCAAATTTGGGCATCGGCTAGGGTTAATTGTCGTCGGCCTAACCGGATAAACAGGGGCTCAATTTGGACAGGTAAATCAGCGAAATGGCTAAGTTTTTTTCATCGAGTATAATCGTGTTAGGTGCTATATGTTCGGGATGCGTTGAAATGGTCAAGAGAATTTCTTGGGTGTCTACATGACCATAATTAATAGCGTGCGTAAAACATTGCAAACTAGTCAATGTTTGATGAGGGAGTTTCGATAAAATCGTTTGGTCATAAGCTAAAATTTTTATCATTCCAACGACCTCCTTTTTAATAGCGCTTTCACGACTTCATAATAAAAGAATCCAGAACGCTAAACAATTGCTAAAAATGACATTGATTTACAAGTTTGAATGGACAATTTGTACATTGGGAGGATAAATGATGTTAAAAGTGAGTGATTTATTAACGTTAGAAGAATTACCTGGCATTACCTTAGTGGCAGGACATAAAAATCAGGACCAACCGATTTTAAAAGTCAATATTTTAGAAAATCCTGATATTTTAGATTGGCTAACAGCAGGTGAGCTGCTGTTAACGACAGGGTACATATTTAAAGATGATCGGAAATTACAGAAAAATTTTTTGAAAGAACTAGCTAAACACCATTGTGCTGCCTTAGGATTTAAAACCCAACGTTATTTTGAAGAAGTTCCACCAGACCTAATCAAATTAGCAGATGAAATGAACGTTCCTATTTTAGCAATTCCTTACAATTACACCTTTTCGCAAATTGCTGACGTGTTGAAAAGTCGTGTCACGTTAGAACAATTTGACATGAATGCGCAAGAAACCGCATTGCATAATAAAATTTACCAAATCTTAGAAACGGGAAGTAGCAGTTTTCATTTGCTGCAGGATCTAGCAGAAACCATTCAAAATCCTGTCTTGTTATTGAATGACCACTTTGAAGGAGTTAATTTTTTTGACTTGCCTAAAAATCCAATTCGTATTTCTAGCATTTTAGAAGATAGACAAGAAACCTCAGAGTTCCAAAAACAATTGCTGGAACAAAGTCATCCATTATTACGCTTTTATCAAGAACCGATTCATTTACAGTTGAAACTCCAGAACCAAGTGGTGTCAATTGAAATTTATCCAATTAAAAAGAAAAATGTTATTTTATATTATTTACTCGTCTGGAACACCTTGGCCCCATTACGGCCAGTCGATGTGGCTCATTTTAAAATCACAGCTCATTACTTACTTTTACAATTGCAATTGGAATACTCACGGAAATTTGAAGAATACCAACAACGAAACGAATTATTTTTTAAGCTGATTGCGCATGAAAAGAGGGATCAAGCTGTTTTCCAACAATTTCAACAGTATTATCGCTTGGCAATAGATAAGCCCTATGCGATTTTGCTAATTTCATTAACCTTAAATGAACGCCAAAGGCAAGAAAGAATGTCTATTTTAGGTAACCAGTTAAACCAAGTTATCTTAGGGGACAAACAAAAAATTGTTTGTATTGAAATTGACAGTTCCTTTGTCTTATTAGTTGAAGATCCACCTGAAAAAGAAGGCGATTATCTGAAAATGATGCAACGCCTAGCAAAAAGTAGCATAAATCAGTTAATGAAAGTACAAGAAGATGTGGAACTTTTCCTAACAATAGTACCTAAGATTCAAGGTCTGACCCAGATTCATGAATCGTATCAACAAGCGATTGACGTTTTAGCCTTTCAACGCCAATTCGTTGCAGAAAAACCTGAAATGAGGATTGCTTCCTACGCGAATTTTCATTTTAGACAGACATTGCAACGTTATTTTTTAGAAGAAGGACAAGCAACCCTCAGAAAAAAATATCTTCAACCATTGCAGAAAAGTGATCAACAGCAACATACCGACTTTGTCCATACACTGAATGTCTATTTTCAATCAAAACGAAACTTGTCTCAAACAGCCAAAAAACTCTTTATTCATCGTAATACTTTATTACAGCGATTGGAGAAAATTGAACAGCTAGTGCTGTTGGATTTTGATAAGGAAGTGGACTTGTTGGCGCTGGAAGTGGCGTTGTTTGTGGGAACTTAAGAAGCAATATAAGTGGCGGTTTTTAATTTAATGGAATATATATAGCTAAAAGAAACGATTATACAAGAAGGATAATTTGATCAATAAAAAATGGAATCTTTTCATAACCTCAATTTTTTCAAAAAAATAAATCCTTCCCAAAATCTTCAAACACAAACCACTAACTATCTGCTACTATAAAAGAAACAACTATCATTTGGAGGAAGTATGCGTAACAGAAAAATGTGGACAATTATCGTCAGTGGGTTATTTTTAAGTAGTATCATCGCGGGAATTTCAGGAGCATTTTTAATCATTGAAGGAGAGCTAACGACTCTGCTCTGGGAAGTGTTGCCAGCGCAAATGAAATGGCCAATTCTCTATTATTTTGTCTTGTGTGTGCTAGGAGCGTTGGTATTGAGTTATCTGAAGAAACGCTTCGGGCAAATACCACAAACGGCGCATGAGGCTCTGACAGAATTGAAGGCGAAACAATCGGTCGATTATTCAGGTGTGTTTAGAAATTTATTGGCCGCCTTGGTAATTTTAATTTTCGGGGCTGGTGTCGGTCCTGAAGCTGCATTGTTGGGAGCAATTATTTCGTTGTCAGTCTGGCAATCTGATAAGTTACGATACCTTTATTTTCATTATGACGAGCAAGAACAGCAAGTATTTTGGACAAAAATTCAGCGCTTGCTGCATCCGCAACAGTTTGTTCAGCGCTACGATACGATGCTCGCTCCTGTAGATAAAAAGAAACTGAAACAAGTGATGAACGGGTTATTTATTGTGAACGGGTTGGTGGTGTTTACCTTTTTAATGAAATTGGTGGGACACCCATCGTTTATTACGAAGTTAGGAACTGGAAAAATTGAAATGGCTTCGTTATGGCTGATTTTACCCGCTTTATTAACTGCTTTTGTGATTGGTAACGCCTATCAATGGTTGCAAGCTGCTCTGGCTAAACTATGCCAACCTTTTGAAGAAAAGCAAAGCATACTGGTAACCTTTGGTGCAGCCTGTATTTTTCTCTTTGTTATTTTAATGCCAAGATTACTATTTTCAGGACAATCTTTTATGCATTTAGTTCCTAGTTTTGGTAGTCAACAAGCCTGGTATATCTTGGTAATCGCTGCGATAATGAAACTAGTATTTTTACAAGTTTGTTTACAGACAGGTTGGATAGGTGGCGATATTTTTCCCGTCGTTTTTTCAGCTATTTTAATCGGGTTTGCGGTCGCGCAATTTTTCCCAACAATTGACTCGCTTTTTGTTGTCGCAATTTTTGCTACGAGTTTAACAACACAGATTTTAGGGACGATTCTTGTACCAGGCATTTTTGTAGGGCTCTTTTTCCCAATCACGCTTTGGCCAATTTTAGTCCTTGTGTTATTTTTACAATGGCTATTGAAAAATAAAATTATTAAGAGTAACTAGAAGATACTAAAAAGAGGGAATAAAATGAACCTAACCCATCAAGACTTCAACCTATTCAACCGAGAAATCTTCACATTTAAACAACTCAAAGAGCAACAAACACCAGCAGAAATCGATGCTTTAAAGCAAAACTACAAGCAACATTGGGAAAAGTGGAAAGCCTTAAACCTCGCAATCGCCCAAGGTTTACCAACTGAACTCGGCATAACTAAGCCGAAAGTCGAAAGCTGGACCAACGGCTGGAATTTACGCAGTCATTTCTGGGCTGCGTATCGCAGTGAGCAACGTCAAGCGGAAAATGCTTGTTTGGCGTTGTTATTAAATAAAAAGCAATTTCAAGTGTATTTGATGTTTCAACATTACAAAAGTGAGGAGCGGACAGGCTCAGTCGTCGCTTACAATCAATTGCTTAATCGTTTAGAAGCTTGGAGTCAAACCATCGACTGCGAAGGCTATTATATTTGGCCGCAGGAGGAGCATGAACTAGTGGACCATTTGCCTTTAAAAGATTATTTAGCAGATGAAAAACAACGGAAAATTCTAGAAGAGCGGATAGGCAATCGTTCATTTCAGATCGGTAAGTTGTGGTTTGCGACGGAAAAGCTTGAAACGATTGAAGAAAAAAGTTGTCAGGCGCTTCAAGAATTAGCGCCGTTGTATAACGCATTATCTGAAAAATGAACGAAACAACGTCTTTGACCAAGGACCTGGTCAGAGACGTTGTTTGTGTTTTTATTGATTTAAATCTGTCAGTAGTAGCTCGTTAGAAACAGCAAAAGTAGTAACTTCTGTTAAAGCTGGATCCAAAGTGTATTTTGTAAATGAGGTAGTACTTTCTGGTTGGACATACATGGTTAAATTAGTTACATCATATCCTGACCAATAATGTGTGAAATCAGACAGAGAATTACTTTGACCTAAATGGCCAATCCCCCGAGGAATCATCACTGTTTGGAAGGCGCGATAGAGTTGCATAATCCCTTCAGAGCTATCAAATTCTTGGAGATTGTCAGAATAGTATAACGCACGAATGAAGCGTGACGGCGAAGTGAAGTCTCCTGGGATTCCTAATAGTCCGTAAGAAGTCCCACCTTCAATTGGGTCAAGTGTTGCGCCTGATTTTAAAGTGTAAGGTTCCTTAATAGCATAGTTGCGCATCCCGATATAGTTTCGTGCATTGGTTAAATGATAATTGTATTCTGGGCTGTTTGTGACTACGCCAATCGAATCATAAATGACGAACGCTCCGTTATCTGTTGGTTGCAAAACGATACTATTATTATTTTTATCATTAATGGTCCAGTGTAAGGTAAAATGAACTTCCCCCAATGAATCAAGTTGGAATTTTTGATCTAACAGGCCGATTTTTTCAAAAGCTACTTTTACTTCGTCAACGCTTTCAAAATTACTCAAAATATAAGCGAGAACTTCTTCTGCAATATGAGGTGTTAAACCACGATCTGCTAAACTTTCAGCAGGTGCTGTTGAAGATTCCATTAAATATTGAATATCACCAGATAAGCCGGCTTCATTGATACCATCTGTGATAGCAAGGCTGACGGTTTTACCATCGTTCGCTGGTTGATCTGTGCTTGACATTGCTAGTCCCATAAAGGAATATTTTGCCGTCCAAGGATTTAGTTGGCTATTTAGAACTGTACCTTTTGGAAATTGAGCAATTAGAGTAGGGATTTTTGGTGCAATTGGATCTTCGTTGCCAAAAAAGTCAAACGTAAAATCCATCGTACGTCCATAAAAAATATCATTTTTTTTGGAAATAATCTTGATGCCTGTACACATAATAGTTTCCCCCAATTAATGTAAGTTTGTGAAGCCTGTTTACTAGTTAAGCATATCATACTCTAGGAAACAGCGGTGGCTAAATTCTTAAAATATTAGACAATTTTGTCTAAATGAGGTGAAAAAAATTTTTAGCGATTTCCTTCACAAAACACCTTATTATCTTTCCGAAAATATGATATCTTTAGAATGGAAATTTCATGAAAAGAGGATGCGAATGTTTAAAAAGTACACACAAATGATAAGGGATGAATTTAAAGGGTATAATCAAAAAAAATTGAAAAAAGATTTCTTGGCAGGTTTGACTGTCGCAGCCGTCGCGTTGCCGTTAGCGTTAGCGTTTGGGGTCTCTAGCGGCGCCACTGCAGCAGCTGGCATGATCACGGCGATTATCGCTGGAATTGTGATTGGGAGCCTTTCGGGTGGGTTTTATCAAATTTCAGGACCAACAGGTGCGATGGCAGCTATTTTAATGTCAATTGCGGCAGTGCATGGCATGCAAGGGATTTTGTTGGCCACCTTTTTGGCGGGAATTTTCTTGCTTTTGGCAGGGATTTTGCGTTTAGGGAGCTTGACTTCTTTTATTCCGTCACCGGTCATTACCGGGTTTACTTCGGGAATTGCTATTATTATTGCGTTGGGGCAGCTTGATAATTTCTTTGGGGTTCGTTCAGAAGGCCACAATTTAATTGAGAAAATCAGCAGTTATCGTTCATTGGGCTTTGATTTAAGTATACCAACGACGGTTATGTCGATTTTAGTGGTGCTTGGATTAGTATTCTTTCCGAAAAAGTGGAATGCGATGATACCAGCTTCATTGGTGATGATTATTTTAGCTACGTTAGCAACAGTGGTTTTTCAACTGCCAGTGGCCACTGTAGGGAAAATTCCGACAAGTATTTTTAGTGATACACGTTTGGAAATTGGTTCGCTTCAATTAAGTGCGTTTCAGGATATTTTGGTGCCTTCGATTAGCATTGCTATGTTAGGTATGATTGAAAGTTTGCTTTGTGGCGCTTCGGCTGGTCGCATGACAGGGAAACCATTAGACAGTAATCAGGAACTAGTGGCACAAGGAATTGGCAACTTAATTTTGCCATTTTTCGGTGGCGTACCTGCAACGGCAGCGATTGCCCGCACGAGCGTAGTGATTAAATCTGGTGCGCAAACACGTTTAGCGGGTATTTTTCATGCAGTCTTTTTATTGTTATCGATGTTGCTTTTATCGCCAGTCATGTCTAAAATTCCCATGCCTGCGTTAGCTGGTGTTTTAGTGGTGACAGCGTGGCGAATGAATGAATGGTCGGTGATTAAAGAATTCTTCCAGAAACGTTTCCACACAGCCTTATGTTTATTCTTCTTAACGATGGTAGCGACCGTTATTTTTGACTTGAGTTTAGCGATTGTTTTAGGGGTCTTAGCGGGTTGCCTGTTTTTCATTGCGAAAAGTGCCGTGATTACGATTAATGTCGAGGAAGTTGATTGGTCAAGAATGGGGCTAGTACCGACCGATTGTACGGAAAATTGGGTGGTGGTTTATTTGAGTGGCCCGTTATTTTTCATGTCTTCTGAACGATTGAAACAAACGTTACTGCAATTGGAAACAAAAAGTGGTGTAGTATTTTCAATGCGAGGAGTTCCTAGCATTGATAGTACGGCGTTAGATATTTTAGAAGAATTTTGTCTTGCAGCAGAAGGTCGTGGACAACAAGTTCAATTTGCCGCTCTGCAACCAGAAGTTGAAAAAATGATTCGAACCATTCAAGGAAATCAAGAGAAAGAATACCATTTCTCAGTCGCAGAATTTTTACAAACGGTGCATATTGCAGAACAATAATTCATTTTCAAATAAAATGTTCTATTTTCTATCGCGGGCTTAATGGGTGAAGAAATAAGAAAAATAAGTGGGGACTAAAACGAGTTTCTAGAGGAGTTCCTAAAAAAATAATAAAGAGAAAACTTCTCAGTATGAAGTTTTCTCTTTATTATTTTTTTTTGGTTATTTATTGAATTACTTCTAGCATAACGTCTTTTTGATCATCCGTAACATTGCCTGCGTAGTTAGGAGTGATTAAAGATATCGAACCATTTTTATTGTTGAATAAGTATAAAGTGCCCGATCTATTTTGTTCATCGTTTGAAGAAATATTAGTTCCTAAAATTAACTCTGTATTTACTTTAACGGTGCGAATACTGTTATCGGCCGCTGAAAATATTCTAATCTCTTTTGTAGGAATTGTATTTATAGATAGCTCATATTTATTAATGGCTTCTTTCACTTGACCATTTTCAGCCCCAAACAATTTAGTTCGGAAGGTAGCAGTTGGTGTTGAATTTAAGTTTTCTAACGTAATTGAAGTTGGCACATTCATTCCTTTAAAATTAAATACGAGTGGATTGTTTAAGCTACTAAGATCGACAGCATAAGGTGTTGCTTCTAAAGAATTTGTTTCTTCGACATTTGTGGATACTTCATTTTTAGACTTTGACGAAGCCTGAGTGGTACTGGTACTTTCTGAAGCTTCTTTTAGTTTATTACTAGAGCTTGTTTCTGTGCTAGAACTGTAATGATTAGTACTGCTTTTTATTGATGTTGTATGATTGATAGGATTTTCTTGTTTTTTAGGTTCATTCGCTTTTTGAGAACTACAACCTGTTAAAAAAATAACTAAAATAACACAAAATAATTTTTTCATACTATTCCTCCTATAGACGCTATAACTAATTTTATCTTACTTGTTAATATAACAAAAGAAATAATTATTTTATTTTCACGAATGCTCAAATTGTTTAAATCTGTAGTTTTTATACTTATTTTTGTTGCATTTGCAACAAAAATAAGTTAAAGTAATGACAATCATAAAATATTAGCGAAAGGAAGTGTCCTAGTGACAGATATTTTAAGAGAAATTGGCATGATTGCGCGGGCCTTAGATTCAATCAGTAATATTGAATTTAAGGAATTATCTTTAACACGAGGACAATATCTTTATTTGGTCAGGGTCTGTGAAAATCCTGGAATTATCCAAGAAAAGATCGCCGAACTGATTAAAGTTGATCGAACCACAGCGGCGCGGGCGATTAAGCGTTTGGAAGAACAAGGCTTTATTTATCGTCAAGAAGATGCAAGCAACAAAAAAATTAAGCGGATTTATGCCACAGAAAAAGGGAAAAACGTTTATCCAATCATTGTGCGCGAAAATCAACACTCGAATCAAGTTGCTTTGCAAGGCTTGTCAGAAATGGAAATTTCACAATTGGCAGATTACTTAGTCCGGATGCGTAAAAATGTCAGCGAAGATTGGGAATTTGTCAAAAAAGGGAACACTCGAAATTATTAAGGAAAGGACGACTGATTGATGGGAGAAATAAAACAATTAACAATAGAAGATGCACCAGCGTTACAAGAAATCAGCATTGAAACTTATACAGATACTTTCGGACCATATAATACCCCAGAAAATATGCAAGCCTATTTAGTAGAAGCCTACAATTTAGAAAAATTACAAAAGGAATTGGCTAATCCCCACTCTGACTTTTATTTTATCTTTGTCGATAATCAATTAGCTGGCTACATGAAATTAAATCGTGAGAGGGCACAAACGGAACCGATGGGGACAGAAAAGCTCGAGGTTGAGCGATTGTATATTTTGCCTGCGTTTAAAGGAAAGAAGCTGGGGACACAATTGTTAGAACTGGCGGAAGAGAAAGCTCGTGAATTTGGTAAAAACGCACTGTGGCTAGGTGTCTGGGAACACAATGATGCGGCGCGGGCATTTTATAAAACGATTGGCTACCGCTATTACAGTCAACATTCATTTTTTATGGGAGACGATGAACAGACGGATTTTATTTTGTTAAAGGAATTATAGCAAGAAAATTTAGAAACAAAGATTTCTGATAAAATCAGAAATCTTTGTTTATTTTTTTGATTAAAATTAAGCAATTTTTTATTTTCAAAATGTTATTTTTTAAAACGTAAAAATTGAAAAAGAAGATTTTGAATCTGTGAAAAGTTGTCAATCTTGTGAGAAAACTCTTTTGTCAGCGTCTTTTTTCAGGATGGGTCTCTTCCTGAAAATCCACTTCAGTTTATCTGTTTTGTGTGTGTTTGATTAAAAAATGTTGTGTTGGATTTCATTTAATTGTATAATTTATTTATGTCATTTTTAATAATAAGCGTATTTTAGCATTGAAAAAGAGAAGTTGTACATAATATGTGAATAAAAAGATTTGTTTCTTACTTTCTAGAGTGAGAGGACGATATAAAAAAGGTTGCTATTTTTTCGTTCAAAGTGAACAAAGAATCGTTTGTTATTTAGTTGGGGTAACTAATGATTGTTGTTATAAAAAGCGCTTACAATTTGTGTGATGAGAGTAGTACGCATGTTTGTGCAAAAGTGACAAAAAAGAGAAGGCAGGGTGTTTTAATAGAAAAAAATTTTTAATAAAAAGGAGAGTTTGTCGTGGAGAAAAATGTGTCTCAAGTAACAGCTCAAGAAGAAACAGCGATGAAAGCACGTGGCTACAATGAGGATTTGTTGCCAAGTAGCCCGAAACAACGGACAATGGGCGCGCGCAATTTTTTTACATTATGGATGGGTTCGATTCATAATATCCCGAATTATGCAGCAGTGGGCGGCTTTATTTTCTTAGGTTTATCGCCGCTGCAAGTTATGCTGGCAGTTGTGTTAAGCTCATTCATTGTAGCAACTTTCATGAATTTGAATGGCGTGGCTGGCTCTAAATATGGCATTCCTTTTGCGATGCACTTACAGTCTACTTACGGCAGTCTCGGGGCAAAACTGCCAGGGTTCTTAAGAGGTTGTGTGGCCGCGATTGCTTGGTTTGGTCTGCAAACATTTACAGGATCGCTGGCTTTATTAATTATTCTCGGGAAATTTTGGCCGAACTTTTTAGAAATTGGTGGATCATTCCAGTTTTTTGGTCTCAGGCTACCTGAATTAATGGCGTTTACTCTTTTCTGGCTCTTAAATGTGGCAATAGGTTTCGGTGGTAGCAAAATTTTGAACCGTTTTACCGCCATTTTAAGTCCGTTGATTTATGTCGTTATTATTGGATTAACGATTTGGGCCATTCGAGCTGGGGGAGGTTTAACACCAATTTTGTCCTATCAAGTTTCTGGTGCGATTCGTTCAGTCAATCCACTGGTGGCGTATCTGATTATTTTTAATTCGGTTGTGGCCGTTTGGTCAGCGCCTGGTGCGAGTGTGGCGGATTTTACTAAGAATGCTCGCTCGACACGTGCTCAGGTTGTAGGGCAAACAGCAGGTTTAGTTGTTGGTTATGGGATTTTCGCTTTTTCCAGTGTGGTTATTCTGTTAGGTGGTTCGCTGTATTTTGGGATTCAAGAATGGAATATTTTAAACATTATTGATCGTTTAGATAATGTGGCGGTGGTGGTCTTAGCCATGTCGGTTTTCTTATTAACGACTATTTCAACGAATGCAACGGGGAACATCATTCCGGCAGGTTATCAATTGGCGGCGCTGTTTCCTAAAAAAATGACGTATAAAAAAGGCGTCATGATTGCCAGTGTTATTAGCTTTCTTATTATGCCTTGGAAACTGATGGAAAACGCCGATAGTATTTTTATTTTTCTGAACGCAATTGGGGCTGTTTTAGGACCAGTCGCTGGTGTGATGATTGCGAATTATTATTTTGTTCAAAAGCAACAAATTGATTTAAATGCTTTATACGTAGATAAACACAAAAAAGAGGAAGCTAATCCTTTTTACGGATTAAACAAGCCGGCATATGTCGCTACTATTCTAGCGTTGGCTCTTTCCTTAAGTGGTCAATTTATTCCACAGGTTAAAATCATTGCTGATATTTCGTGGTTTGTGGGCTTTGCCACAGGTTTTGTGCTGTACTTAGTGTTAAAAAAATGGACTTGGGATTCAAAAAAAGTGAAAGAAACAGCTTATCAGGAGGGAAAATAAATGCAAGCAGAGTTAGTGATTAAAAACGGGTTAGTTATTTTAGAAACTGGAGAAGTCATTACGGATGTCGCCGTTCAAGGAGGAAAAATCGTAGCGATTGGGCAAGACTTGTCAGGAGAACGTGTGATTGATGCGACGGGTTTAGTCGTTAGTCCTGGGATGGTGGATGCTCATGTTCATATTACCGATCCTGGTGGTGGTTACCGCGATGAATGGGAAGGGTATGTCACAGGAACGGCCGCTTGTGCCAAAGGGGGCGTGACGACCTTTATGGAAATGCCTTTAAATCAGATTCCAGCAACTGTGGATAAGACCTCTCTTGAGATCAAATACAAGGCAGGAGAAAATAAACTAAAAGTAGATGTAGGGTCATTTGGCGGCGTGGTCCCGACCAACTTGGCTGGTGGGATTCAGGAACTTGATGAAGGAGGCGTTTCCGGCTATAAATGCTTTTTGGGAACGTGCGGCGATCGTTCAATTGAAGGAGATTTTCAAAATGTCGACGATTATTCACTATATGAAGGAATGAAACAAGTCGCCAAGACTGGCAAAGTGCTAGCAATCCATGCAGAAAATGCGCCAATTACGGATAAATTAGGCGCGGTAGCTTATCAAAATGGCGAAACGACTTTAGCGGCATATGTAGCTACACGTCCTGTGTTTACCGAAGTTGAAGCGATTCAAAAAGCCATTTTATTTGCCAAAGAAACAGGTTGTCGGATTCATATTTGTCATGTGGCTTGTCAAGAAGGCGTGGAAGAAGTTTTAAAAGCCCAAGCAGAAGGGGTAGATGTGACTTGTGAAACATGTACGCATTATTTATATTTTACCACGGATGAACTTGATGCCATTGGTCCAGTTGTCAAATGTTCGCCGCCGATTCGTGACGCGGACCAACAAGCCGCATTATGGAACCACGTGCAAACAGGCGGCATCGCGTTTGTAACCTCTGACCATTCTCCTTGTACGCCAGACTTAAAAGATACAACCAATGCTTTTGAAGCTTGGGGCGGCATTTCTGGTGTTCAAAATAACGTCGATGTGTTATTCGATGAAGCCGTCCAAAAACGTGGTTTATCCTTGAAACAATTCGCGGATCTGATTGCAGCAAACCCAGCTGACCGTTATCACTTAGCACAAAAGGGCCGCATCAGCATTGGGAAGGATGCCGATTTTGTACTAATTAAACCTAATGCGCCGTATATCTTAAAAGCAGAAGATTTAGAATATCGAAATAAAATTAGTCCTTACATTGGTCGTGAAATTGGGGCCCAAGTGATTCAAACAATTTTAAGAGGCGAAACAATTTACGCACAAGAAACTGGGGTAACCGAGGCGTTTAACGGCATATTTATCAAAAATTAAACACCTATTTTAGAAATGAAAAGGGACAGAAGCGTAATTGAATTAGCGCCTCTGTCCACGAGTTAGAGGATGTTCGTTGGTTGTTTTGCACAAAAAAAGGCTTAATTTTGTTTGATAAGTACAATGAAGATGACTAGGGAAACGTTTACAATCAGAGTGTAATCAGTCAGGAGGTTTTGTGATGGACTTGGAAAAAGTTTTAAAACAAAGAATCGAAGAGTTGTCAGCAATTGGGAGTGATCCTGCAGGAGGGATGACACGCTTACTTTATACAGATTCGTGGTTGGCAGCACAAAAGTATGTGCAAAGCCAAACTGAGGCGTTTGGACTGGAAACGCAATTTGACGAAGTCGGGAATCTGTTTTGTCGAGTGGCAGGAACGGAATTTCCTCAGGAAACGATTTTAACTGGGTCGCATATTGACACAGTAGTTAATGGTGGAACCTTAGATGGTCAATATGGTGTTATTGCTTCCATGACGGCTGTTCAATATTTATTAGACAAATATGGGAAACCACGGCGTTCTCTAGAAGTGCTTTCCATGGCTGAAGAAGAAGGGAGTCGTTTTCCAACGGTTTTCTGGGGAAGCAAAAATGTCGTTGGTGAAGCCAAACGTGAAGAAGTAGTCGACATCTCTGACAACGAAGGCAAAAAGTTTGTTGATGAGATGCATCGCCAAGGCTTTGATTTTCGGCAGGAGCAAACTAGACGTGAGGACATTGAAGCATTTGTCGAAATTCATATTGAACAAGGCAATATTTTAGAGAACGAAAAGCTCCAAGTCGGTGTTGTTCATAGTATTGTAGGGCAACGTCGCTACACGGTTAACTTAAAAGGGCAAGCCAATCATGCAGGCACTACGCCAATGAGTTACCGTCATGATGCGGTGTACGGCTTTGCTAAAATTTGTGCAGAAGCCATTGATCGTGCAAACGAAATTGGGGATCCGTTAGTTTTAACATTCGGCAAAGTCATTCCGAAACCCAATACAGTCAACGTGGTGCCTGGAGAAGTGGAATTTACAATTGACTGCCGTCATACCGACGCTGCTTTTTTACGACATTTTACCGGTGAATTAGAAGAACGGATGAAGACAATTGCTCAAGAATTAGGCTTAACGATTGCAATTGACCGCTGGATGGATGAAGCCCCTGTACCGATGAATCAAGCAATTGTAGAAGTTATTGAACAAAAAGCCAAAGAAGGCAAGTATCAGTATCGTATGATGCATAGTGGCGCTGGGCATGATTCGCAAATTATTGCGCCCCATTACCCGACAGCGATGATATTTGTGCCAAGTATTGGTGGGATTAGTCATAATCCAGCTGAAGCAACGGCATTTCCAGATTTGGTTGAAGGCGTCAAGCTTTTAGCAGATACCTTATATGAATTAGCGTATAAATAAGATAGAAAAGGAAGAATTGTGATGGGTTATAAAAATAATCGAGTTGGTTACCAAAAAGAATTGTTAACATCAAGAGCTGTGATAAAAAAAGACAATTACGCCATTATTCCCCATGATGGTTTGGTGCAAAATGCAGTACCTGGTTTTGAAAATGTCGATATTTCCATTTTGGGATCGCCTAAATTAGGTGCGACATTTGTGGATTACATTGCTACGTTTCATAAAAATGGTCAACAAACAACTGGTTTTGGTGGCGACGGGATTCAAACGTTGGTTTATGTCATTGACGGTCGTTTGCGCGTTTCAGATGGTCAAGAAACTCATGAACTTGAAGCCGGGGGCTATGCCTACTTTACGCCTGAAATGAAAATGTATTTAGCGAATGCACAGGAAGCGGACACGGAAGTTTTCTTATATAAAAAACGCTATCAGCCGTTGGCAGACCATCAACCTTATAAAGTGGTTGGGTCAATTCATGACCAACAACCCGAAGAATATGAAGGAATGACAGACGTCTTGCTTTGGAGTTTATTGCCGAAAGAGTTTGACTTTGATATGAATATGCATATCTTATCTTTTGAACCAGGTGCTAGTCATGCCTATATTGAAACGCATGTCCAAGAGCATGGTGCGTATTTAATTAGTGGCCAAGGGATGTACAATTTGGACAATGAATGGTATCCAGTGGAAAAAGGAGACTATATTTTCATGAGTGCCTATGTGCCACAAGCAGCCTATGCGGTTGGCCGTGAAGAACCGCTAATGTACGTTTATTCCAAAGATGCCAATCGTGAACCAGAATTATAACGAAAAGCCGAATGTAAAGTAATGACCTCGGAACAATAGGATTTGAACACGCAGTGGTGAACGGTAGAGTCCTTTTTCTTGGTAGACGTTACTTTTATTCGGCTATTTTCCTGTTAATTATTTTTCTGAAAGTTCTAGCGCTACCCGTAAGAGTAAACTCGTCTCAGGCTCTTGAATAGAGGTGCCTAATAATTTTTCACATTGATTCATGCGATATTTAATGGTGTTTCTGTGAAGGTAAAGAGCGTTGGCCGTTTTAGTAATTTCACAATTGAAATCTAAAAAAACTTTCAAGGTTTTTCGTAATTCTTGTAACGTCGGTTCCGTCGGATAGGCCAACTCTTTCAATTGTTGCTGGCAAAAGTATTCAACATCTTCAGTGCCAATCTTTTCAAAAAGTCCAGCTAGGCCTTTGGGATGGAACAATTGCACAGTCGCTGGTTTTTGAGCGTGTAAAGAAGCCTCTAATGTCGAGGAAGCTTCAATATAAGAATTAGGCAAATCTTCTAGGTTTTCATAAGCATTGCCTAAAGCAAAGCGAATGGTAATAGGCAAAGCCTGTTGCAAACGTTCAGCGAGGTTTTGCAAAATCATCAAATGGTCATTTTTTTTAGATTGAAAAATCAAGATACTTTTATTTTGATTTTTTAATTTAAACAAGGCGACATCTGGCAGGATTTCCGGCAATTGTTCTTTGAGCCATTGGAAAATTAGTTGCCCTTCCGCTTGCTGATAACGAATATGGGTTTCATTTTCTGGTTTAGTCACGCCGTAGACAATCGCTAATTGATAATAATCACTGTTGATTAAACGATAATTTTTCCAAAGTTCCAACCAATTTTGATGTTTACTCAGCGCTTCTTGATGTGTATCAAGCAAGCGGTCCAAAAAGTCTGTTTTGAGATGCTCAAAAGATTCAGCAATTTTCTGGTTTTTAAATAACATAAAAGTCAAAACTAAAATGGCCTGATCAATGGCAAATTCAGAAATAGGATAAGGAATCTGTTCAGGAGATAAGACCAATAGATAATAGGGAAAATAATCGTTCACACGAATTGGAAAGCCAGCTACTTGAATGTTTTCTTGTCGCTCATCCTGTAAACGAAAGATTTTCTTTTCTTGTGCCAATTGTTGAAAGTGGTCTTTTGATAATTGTTCGATGAAAAACTCCGCCGATTTTTGATTGCCATAAAAATAATTCGAGTGGGCAATCACCTGTTGCCAAGGACTTAATAAAATAATTGGCGCATTTAAAATTTTCGCAAATTCAGCGATGAAGCGCGTAGTATCAACATCTTGCATTAATAATGTTGAAAAACGCTTTTGTATGTCAAATGCTACAGACATCTGTTCGGTTTTGCTATCACGAAGATAGCCTACAATTTCATGCAACAACCCGCCTAGTGGCTGTGTGCTAGGAATTTTAATCAGGGGCAAATCAACGGCACTGGCATAGGCAACAATTTCTGGTGAAATTTCGTCAAGGAACCGCCCAACTTTGATTCCTAAAGCCGTACACTCTGCTTGTTTTAGCGAGTCAATAAAAGGTTTCAATTTTTCTTGATCATCTTTATAAATCATTGCCGTTGTTAAAATCATGACATTTTTAGGGATAAAATCAGCCACATCAGGTGTTTCCGTGATTTCTACACTTTCCAAGGGCTGTGTTAAGTTTGAGTGAGACGATAATAATTGTAAGTCAGAAAATCTTGGTAAAGCCAAGACCTCAGCTAATATTTTCATCACAACAACCTCCTTTTTTTATAGTATAGCGAAGAATAAAAAGGAGTACAAAAGATAGTTATTGAATATGTCTAAAAAACAAAGTCAAAATAGTGCAAATTGAACAATGAATTTCTGGGTTTTTCCAAAGATAATAAAAGAGAAGAATTAAAAATGAAGTGAGGGATTACTATGTATCAACAACCAAATTTTGTACGGCGAACAATCATGACGCCGGGACCAGTCGAAGCCCATCCATCGGTACTTCGTCAAATGGGTCAACCAATTTTAGGGCAATTTGATCCAGAATTTCTACAGATTATGGACGAAGTTCGGGAAATGATTAAAGTACCTTTTGCCACAAAGAATCAACAAGCCTTTGCCATTGATGGCACGTCACGTTCAGGCTTGGAAGCGGGGTTATTTGCGTTGATTGAGCCAGGCGACAAAGTGCTTGTGCCTGCGTATGGCCGGTTTGCTTATTTATTAGGTGAAATTTGCGAACGCGCCCGGGCCGAAGTCATTTATTTAGAAAAGGACTGGCTCGCACCGTTTGAACAAACAACGGTGATTGAAGCGATTAAAGAACATCAACCAAAAATTGTTGCGATGGTCCACGGCGAAACGGCGAATGCACAAATGCAACCACTGGATCAAATTGGCGCCTTTTGTCGGGAAAATGAAATTTTCTTTGTAGTAGATATGGTGGCGACGTACGGCGGTGTCGAAACAAAGGTCGATGATTGGAAAATTGATATTGCGGTAGCAGGCACTCAAAAATGTGTCAGCGTACCTTCAGGCCTTTCTTTAATTACCTACAACCAACGTGTAGCCGATTATCTGGCGGGTCGTTACCAAAAAGAGTTAGGGCTTGGCGCGGATGCGCGGAATGAACGGTTCATTCAAAGTAACTACTTGGATTTATCGCAATTAGAAAAATATTGGGGACCAGAGCGCTTAAATCACCATACAGAAGCGACTACAATGATTTATGGGCTACATGAAGGGCTGCGCTTGTTACTTCAAGAAGGCATGGAAAATGTCTAC
This sequence comes from Enterococcus sp. DIV2467a, assembly GCF_050532945.1. Taxonomy (NCBI): domain Bacteria; kingdom Bacillati; phylum Bacillota; class Bacilli; order Lactobacillales; family Enterococcaceae; genus Enterococcus; species Enterococcus sp. DIV2467a. The sequence continues at coordinate 505,973 of NZ_CP172896.1, forward strand.
GCACGCCATCGGAAAAACGATCGTATTTTAGTTGGAAGTCTGCAAAAAATGGGCTTAGAAATTTTCGGGAAGTTAGACACAAAAACACCAACAGTCATTCCTGTGGTCATTCCAGAAGGAATTGATGGTGAAAAAGTGCGGAGCTTATTACTGGATCATTTTAAAGTTGAAATTGCCTCTTCCTTCGGTGATTTAAAAGGAAAAATTTGGCGGGTCGGTAATATGGGTTACAGCAGTCGCGAAGACAATGTGTTGCATTTTTTAAGTGCCTTTGAGACTGTATTGAAACACCAAGGTTATCAATTTGAAGGCGGTAGCGGTAGTACTCATGCATTGGCTGAGTATTTAAACTAAAAAAGAAGGTAGGACAAAGGTCACTACGTAAAAAAGCGTAGTGCTTTTGTTCCTTGTGAAACGTTAACCAAAAAAATGATTGGTGGAGGAAAAGAAAATGACAGACAAGACAAAAAGTTCGTTGGCTTATTGGAAAAAAATCGTTATTTTACTATGTATGGGCTGGGTAACAATCTGGATTTATCGTTCCGCGCTTTCTCCCGTTTATCCACAAATTCGCGCGTCTCTAAATGGTAACGCTTCCGATACGGCCCTAGGGTCCATTTCTAGCTTTTATTTTCTCGGTTACGTAGTCATGCAGATTCCTGCAGGCTTCTTGGTAGACAAAATTGGGAAAAAACGTGTATTAATTCCAGGCTTTATCTTGTTTGCGCTGGCAGCATTACTGATTGCCCAAGCCCAAACGATTGGAACAATTTACTTAGGTAGCTTATTGGCAGGCTTAGGATGTGGTTCTTTCTATGGCTCGGCTTACTCGTTGACGTCGCAAAACATTCCTCAAGCCAAAAAAAGTTTTGCAACAGCTATTGTCAACAGTGGTTCAGCAGTTGGTTCAGGTTTAGGGATGATTTTATCTAGTTATTTAGTTGCCCAAAAAGGATTACCTTGGCAAGTGATGATGTACATTTCCGCCTTTATGATTATTTGTATGTTAGTGGCTTTTCAAGTGATTATTCGCAATCATAAAGAAGACATGGCCTTGATTCAGCCAACCGTTGTTGATGAAAAAGATAACGGAGCGGTAAAAGAAAAAGTGCCCTTTAAAAAACTGTTTGCGCCACATATGCTATTTGCGTACATTTTATATTTTGGCACTTGTTATGCATATTATATGATTGTGACTTGGTTACCTAATTTTTTAAGTACCGAACGTGGTTTCCAAGGAGCAGCAATAGGGTTATCCTCTTCACTGGTAGCATTTGCCTCTATTCCAGGAGCGTTATTTTTTAGTCGGTTGGCGGATAAGTACATGCATAAAAAAGTTCAATTCATCGTTGTTTTAGAATTTTTAGCAACAGCCATGCTTTTGTTAACTGTACAAGTAAGTAATGCGACGTTGTTATTAATTGCTTTAATTATGTATGGGTTCTTAGGAAAATTAGCTGTTGAACCGATTATTATTTCTTGGCTAGGTGAAAATGCACCAAAAATTGGAATTGGCACTACTTTGGGCGTGTTTAACTTTTTCGGCATGATGTCATCTGTGATCGCCCCAGCTTTGACTGGGAAAATTTCTGACACAACTGGTTCGAAAGTCATGGGCTTTTATATCGCCGTCGTGATTTTACTAATTGGCACGATTCTTTTTATGCTTGTCAATTTAAAAAAACGCAGGGCAGATTCGTCTAATAAATAAAAAAACAACGCAAACTTATCTTTCGCTGAATAAGTTTGCGTTGTTTTACTTTTTGACAATCATATTAATCGCTTGTGCTAATCGCTCTTCTTGTTCTTTAGGATCTTTTTCAGGATTTTCAAAGCAATGCTTTAAATTTTCCGCAACAATCATCCCCATTACGCGATCAATACTAGAACGGACCGCACTCAACTGAGTGATAACATCGATACACTCTTTTTCTTCATCAATCATTTTTTGAATCCCGCGAATTTGACCTTCTGTGCGGCGTAAACGATTCAGCACTTTCTTTTTTTCTTCAGTCATTTTGCCCCTCCTTAAGAGTAGTGATTGGTTTAAAATATACCTACACGAGGTATTTTTGTCAACTATCTTTTCTTTGAATCTAAAAATGGCAGAAATCTCTTCAGTTGACAAGTCTAACTTTTTCATGTTAAATATACCCCGTAAGGTATATAAGAGAAGGAGAAAAAGATGTTATTTCAATTGTTTAAAAAAACGCCAAGTATTTCAACAAAAGAACTTCAGTCACGTTTATCTAAAGAGATAACGTTATTAGATGTCCGGACACCTAGCGAATACCGCGCAGGGCATATTCCACAAGCGATTAATGTCCCACTTAACAAAATTCCCGCCTACAACAAATCCGCTAACGAAGTCTATGTGATTTGCCAGTCCGGCATGCGCAGCAAAAATGCGGCCAAAATTTTAGCGAGAAAAAACTATCACGTGATTAACGTTCGTGGCGGGATGTCCCAATGGTCTGGTCAAATTAAAGGAGGAAAATAAATGAAAATTGTAATTATCGGAGGCGTGGCTGGTGGTATGTCAGCAGCGACACGTTTACGTCGCTTAATGGAAGATGCTGAAATTGTTGTCATGGAAAAAGGCCCTTTTGTTTCATTTGCAAACTGTGGTTTGCCTTACTACGTTTCTGGCGAAATCGCAGAAAGAGAGCAACTGCTTGTTCAAACACCCGAAGCGTTAAAGGCACGGTTTAATTTAGATGTTCGTCCTCACCATGAAGTCGTGGCGATTGATCCAATAGAAAAAGTGATCACAGTGAAACATGAAACAGAAATTTTAACAGAACACTATGACAAATTAATTTTATCACCAGGGGCGAAACCTTTTGTGCCACCAATTACAGGATTGGCAGAAGCCAAAAATGTTTTTTCATTAAGAAATGTTCCTGATTTAGATCAAATTATGACAGCCTTGACACCAGAAACAAAACGAGCCGTCGTGATTGGCGCAGGCTTCATTGGCTTGGAAATGGCAGAAAACTTGCAAAAACGCGGATTAGAAGTCACTCTCGTGGAAAAGGCACCCCATGTTTTACCGCCATTAGACGAAGAAATGGCCGCTTTTGTCAAAGCTGAATTAAGCAAAAACAATGTTCAAGTAATTACGGGACAATCTGCGGTTGCTTTTGAAGAAGAAGGGCAAGTGATTCGCTTAGAAGACGGTCAAACATTAGCTTCTGATTTAACCATTTTGTCGGTGGGTGTCCAACCAGAAAATACCTTAGCAGTTGAAGCAGGTGTAGCAACTGGTTTACGTGGCGGTATTGTTGTTGATGAACGCTATCAAACGAATCAACCCGATATTTATGCGGTTGGGGATGCTATTGTAGTGAAACAACAAATCACTCAAGAAGATGCGCTGATTTCTTTAGCTTCTCCTGCCAATCGCCAAGGACGTCAAGTAGCGGATGTGATTGCTGGGTTAGAGAGAAAAAATCAAGGAAGCATTGGGACCGCCATTGTGCGAGTCTTTGATTTAACCGCTGCTTCAACTGGTTTAAGCGAACGGGCTGCTAAAGCTGCTGGACTAACAACAGCTGTTGTGCATATCAGTGGAAAAGACCATGCGGGGTATTATCCTGGCGCAACAGATCTTCAGTTAAAATTAGTTTTCCATCCTACGACAGGGGAAATTTATGGCGCACAAGGAATTGGGGCCAAGGGCGTAGATAAGCGGATTGATATTCTTGCGACCGCTATTAAAGGACAGTTAACTATTTTTGATTTACCTGAATTAGAGTTTACCTATGCGCCGCCGTTTGGTTCAGCGAAAGATCCCGTGAACATGTTAGGCTATGCAGCGATGAACCTTGTAGAAGGATTGAGTGAAAACGTTCAATGGTATGAGTTATCCAACGAATTAGCTAATGGGGCTGTTTTATTAGATGTCCGTAATCCCGCCGAACGAGCCAATGGTCAATTTAAAAATGCTGTGTCTATTCCTTTAAATGAGTTAAGAGAACGTTTGGAGGAATTAGACAAGTCAACGGAGTACATTGTTAGTTGTCACAGTGGTTTGCGTAGTTATATTGCAGAACGGATGCTAAAACAAGCAGGCATCTCAGCCAAAAATTTAGATGGTGCTTTTGCGCTATATCGAATGGTAAAACCGGAGGAACTAGAAAATGTATAACACGATTGGCATGCCTGAATTTTATCAGGAAGCAAAACGAAAAAAATTACCGATTATTGATGTACGAGAAGAAATGGAATACCAACTGGGGCATGTCCCTCAGGCCATCAACTTACCTTTAAGTACTTTAACCGAAAATTATCAGCAATTAGATAAAAACCAACCCTATTATCTGATTTGTCAAATGGGATCGCGCTCCGCACAAGCGTGTGCGTTTCTCAGTCAACAAGGGTATCAAGTAACCAATGTTCTAGGTGGTACATCTGGCTGGTTGGGTCAATTAGAACAATAAAATAACAAAAAACGTTTATCCTTTTACACAGGATAAACGTTTTTTTGTTAGATAAAGATGTGTCAAAACTGTAAGAGGAATGATAGGAAGATGAAGGGACCAGTTTTTTTATTCATTATATACTAAATAAAATGACAAACTCGTCAACAGAAATCAAGGAGGAACAAATAAATGAAAAAGTCAGGCCAGAAGAAGCGAAATAAAAAAGTGTGGTTCGGTATTGGTGCCGCAGTGGTCGTCGTCGGATTTATCGGAGCAAAAACAGTTTTTTCTTCAAAAGAAGTTGAACCTGAATACACAACGTATACCATTACAGAAATGGCCTCATTAAAATTAGATGGTCAAGTGAGTTTTCTAGATACTCGGGATATTTTCTTTGATCCTTCTCTAGGAAAAATTGCCGAAATAAATGTTGAAAATGGTAAAGAAGTCAAGAAAGATAGTCCATTGTTAACGTACAATAACTCAGACATCCAAGCCACAGAAACAGAACAAGCGAATGCCGTTAATCGGAACAATCTTCAAGTTCAACAAGCACAAGAGAACGTTAACTTAGCCACTCAAAAATACAATGAAGCGTTAAACAAAGTTGCTGCAGCCAAGCAAAAATTAAACACCGCAAAAGAGGCTGAAGAGAAAGAAACACTAAATGCGGAAATTCAGCAATTGAATGAAGCCGTTAGTGCTGCGAATAGTGAAGTCGCCCAAGCTAACCAAGCCCTTCAATTAGCCAACAGTGATGCCGTCGGAGCAGCAAACACGCTTGAACAAACACGTGGCAAAGTCAACACAGTTGTTACAGCACCAATTGATGGCCAAGTCACTGTTGATGCTAGTGCCATGAGTAGTACCGACAAACCAGTCATTAAAATTGCAACACAAAAGAAAAATATTCAAGGAAAAGTAACCGAATATGATTACGATAAATTACAGACAGGGGAAGAAGTAACAGTGACGACCGTTGGTTCAGGCAAATCAGCACCAGGCAAAATTGTTTCCATTGCGCAAACCCCAATAGCTAAAAATGAAGGCAATCCAGTAGTGAGTTATCAATTTACAGTAGAAGGTGATTTTCCTTGGGCAGAAGGCTTGTCTACTAGCATCGCTGTGCCGCAAAAGCAAATGATTATACCGACAGCAGCAATCCAAAAAGAAGGCCAAAAAGAATTTGTCTATGTTTACAAAGCGGGCAAAGCGAAAAAAACACCGATTGAAACAGAAACAAATTTAGGTCGTAAAGTTGTCAAAAGTGGCTTGAATTGGAAAGACCAAGTGATTGCCAATCCCAATAAAGAATTAAAAGATAATCAAGATGTTCAGGTAGCTGCCAATGATTAAGCTAGCCCATATTCATAAATATTATTATTCCGAAGAAGAAACACTGCATGTGTTAGATGATATTAACCTCCAAGTAGACGCTGGAGAATTTTTAGCGATTATGGGTCCTTCTGGTTCTGGGAAATCGACTTTGATTAATTTGCTAGGCTTTATTGATAAAAAGTTTGAAGGAACGTATTTATTTGAAGACCGTGAAATTGGCGACTTTTCTGATAAGGAACTATCCCGAATTAGAAATGAAGCAGTCGGCTTTGTCTTTCAGAATTTTAGTTTAATTGAAACACTAACAGTTGAAGAAAACATTGAATTACCTCTTTTATATAGTGGGTTAACCCCAAAAGAAGCCAAAGATCGTGTCCACGAAGTTCTGACAAAAGTCGGCTTGCCAGATAAAGGCAAGAAGCATCCAAAACAACTTTCGGGCGGACAACAACAACGTGTTGCCATTGCGCGTGCGATTGTCAATCGGCCAAGTTTTATTATTGCAGATGAACCAACTGGGGCTTTAGATAGTAAAACATCGGAAGAAATTTTAACGCTCTTTCAGCAATTAAACAATGAAGGTGTCACCATTATTTTAGTGACACATGATGAAGAAACAATTGAATACTGCAATCGTTTGATTAAAGTTCGTGATGGAAAGATTTTAGAGGAGGTGCTGACATGAAACGTTCAATTATTTGGAAAACCGCCTTCCGTTCCATTTTGAAAAATAAGCGACGCAGCTTGTTAACGATGCTAGGGATTGTCATCGGGATCGCTTCGGTGATTACCATCGTGGCTATCGGTAACGGCTTTAAAGAAGACATGGTCGATAAATTATCTGCTGAAAAACAAAAAGAAAATGTGAAAAAGATTTCTTTTTCGGCCTACAACACTTCGGATATGTTTAGTGACCAAGCGATGTTTACCGACAATGATTTAGGGGTCGTGCGCATGGTTCCTGGCGTAGAAAAAATTGATTTTGATCAAAGAGAAGTTGATGGCGCCCAAAAAGGTACACTGAATTTTCAAGCAGGACCGAAAAATCTTTCCGTAACCTATGAACTTGCCGACAAAACCACCAAAGAATTGTTGGCGGGACGCCAACTGAATGATGGAGACAATGCAAAACTGGATAAAACAGTGGTGGTGGATGAACTGGTTGCCAAAGAACTCTACCAAGACCCAACTGCAGCAGTTAATCGAACTTTTCCATATAAAGAGCAACTTTTTACCATTGTTGGCGTGACAACCAATACCAGCGGTGCCATTGGTCCAGGTAATGATGACTCATTGCTTTATTTTCCCAAAAAGACCTATGAACATTATTTCGGCAAGCTAAAAGATACATCTACGTTGAAGCTAACAGTAGCACCTGGCTATCAACCAGATCAAGTATTGAAAGAAACAATAAAAACTCTCTCTCAACAAGGAACCATGAAAAACAGCGGGACATATCAAGAATATAATGTTAAAGATACCATCAAAGAAATGGGCTCTTTATTAAATAATTTAACCTTGTTTATTTCCGCAATTGCGGCCATTTCACTGGTAATTGCTGGGGTCGGCGTTATGAATATGATGTACATTTCGGTCTCAGAACGGATTAAGGAAATTGGTATCCGACGTGCATTGGGCGGGACAGCTAGTGATATTAAAAAGCAATTCTTAACAGAAGGGATTGCCTTGACCTTAATCGGCGGAATTACTGGTTATCTTTTAGGAATGATTATTGCCTACTTAGCCTCAATGGCACTACCGTTTTCTGTTCGACCAGATTTAATGACCGTTTCATTAGCCATTGGGATTTCTGTCTTTATCGGGGTTGTATTTAGCTATTTCCCTGCCTCGGCAGCTTCGAAAAAAGACTTGATCGATATTATGAAATAAATATAAACAGCAAAAAAACAGCCACTTTTGGCTGTTTTTTTTAGTGAAAGTAGAAAAAAATCCAAAGATTTCAAGAGAAAATAGCTAACAAACGTCAAAAGGTTGGTAGCTAATACCAACCTTTTGACGTTTGTCAGCTAAATAAAAAAAGAAAAAATTAAAAAAATAGCACGTTGAGGATTAAATAACAAATATTTTTTAAATAAGACTATTGGAAATCCTTTATAAATCTGGGATTACGGGAATGACTGTTAATGACTGATTTGCTTGTAAATTTCTAAATTTTAATTCGAAAAAATTCCAGTATACTAAATATATCAAAACAAAACACGAAAATTGAGAAAATTTTGAACTAAAAAAGAATTAAGGAGGAATCAAGAATGAAAATAATGGTCATCACAAAAAATATTTTATCAGAAACTGCTTTTCAAAACCGCTTACAGCATTTAGATCACCAAGTTTTTTGTACGACGTGTCTGATTGGTGAAATTAAGGAAAGTCATTTGTTTTATCGAAAATTTGATGCAATCATTCTCAGCGAAACGATTCCTCGCAAAGAACAATATTTATATCTAAAGGAATTAGCCAGAGTTAAAACGCCGTTGTTTCTTCGCTCGGAAGACATTCCTACCTCGGAAGAATTGAGCATTAGCTATCAATATGGCATTCTCAATTGGTTACGATTGGATGCGACTTTGGATACATTAAGAGAAAATCTCCTTTTGGCAGAATTAAATAAACCCATCCAACGAGAAGATGAAAAGTTAGATGTAGAAGGGATAAAGCTAACAGCCGCAGAACGTGCACTACTGGCTGTCTTGTATAGTACGCCAAAAGAACACTTACCAATGGAGCGCCTGTGTAAATTAATATATGACACAGAAGAAACAGCCAATAATCGAAAAAAAATGACCAAACAGCTGACAAAATTAAATAAAAAAATTCAAGTAGGGGGCTTTAAAAAACAAGGTATCCAAAATACACGGTATAAAGGCTACAAACTGCATCCGCAGTTGCTTCCTTACATTGGCGAATTATTTACTTAAAATAGAGAAGCACTTGACGAATGAAAATCACCATCACAGGATGACCTCTAAAAACCATGCTATACTAATACGGAATAGTATAGGAGGTGGGTCTGTATGAAAGACGGACTATATTGGGTACAACAATTAAAAGAACAGAAAGTAAGTCGCACAGAACTCTTAAAGGATATTGAGAAAAAAGTCCAAAAGTTAAATCCAAAGATCAATGGCTTTGTAACTTTTGATAGCCAAGAAGCAGAAGCAACTTATCAAAAAAATAAACAGCAGGACACACTATTTGCTGGTTTGCCATTTCCATTGAAAATGTTAGGCCAAGAAAAAGCGGGGTGGTCAGCAACGGCCGGCTCGCAACTTTTTAAAAATAGTACTGCAACAACGACCTCTAACTTTGTCAAACAAGCAGAAACGATTGGTTTGATGCCTTTAGGACAAACCAACGCTCCAGAGTTTGGCTTTAAAAATATTACGGACCCTGCGCTTTACGGGCCAGCCCGCAATCCTTGGAACCTGGAACATTCGCCAGGCGGTTCCAGTGGCGGCGCTGCCGCAGTTGTCGCTAGCGGGATTGTTCCTATAGCCGGCGCTAGCGATGGCGGTGGCTCCATCCGAATTCCCGCCTCTTTTAGTGGCTTAATTGGCTTAAAACCTAGCCGTGGCTCCATGCCTGTCGGCCCTGAAGGCTGGCGAGGCTGGCAAGGTGCCTCGATTGACTTTGCGTTGACTATTTCTATGAGAGACACCAAAGCGTTATTCTATGGCCTACGTGGTAGCCACAGTGGCGCCCCCTACCAAGCGCCCTTGGCAGAATGGCAAACACACCCTAAAAAACAACGGCTAAAAATTGCTCTGTGTACCGCTTCGCCTATCGGCTCAATGATTTCGCCAGAAGCAACACTAGCGGCGAAACAAGCGGCTGATTTTCTGGCAGCCGCTGGCCATGAAATCATTGAAATTCCTTATCCAGTCGATGGTGCAGCGCTGATTCGCTCCTATTATCAAATGAACGGCGCAGAAACTACAGCGATGATGAACAGCATTCAACAGGGGCTCGGGCGCCCAATTCGTAAAGAAGAAATCGAACCTTTTTCATGGACCATGCATCAATTCGGCCAAAAGATTCCAGCAGCCACCTATGTTCATTCATTACAGTTGTGGGATCAAGCAGCAGTAACGATGGAAGAACTTTTTCAAAAATTTGATCTGTTTTTATCACCAACAACGGCTTTTTCAGCACCAAAAATTAACGAAGATTTGCAAAGTGAGCACATTCGTCAACGAATGGCGCAAGCAGCAGAATTAACAGAAGCAGAGTTGGCTGAATTAATCTATGATTATTTTGATAAAAGTTTACAGCTAACACCTTATACTCAATTAGCGAACCTGACAGGACAACCAGCTATCAGCTTGCCCACACATATTACGGCAGCTGGGTTACCCTTAGGCATTCAATTGCTGGCTGCTCGTGGACGTGAAGATCTCTTATTCCAAGTAGGCGAACAGTTTGAGCAAGAAGGTAAATTTAAATTACCAGAAAGTTACCGCTAAATAGGGTGTTATTGTGACCAAATTTCAGATAAAATAGACACAAGACAAAAAACTGAGGTGGAAAAATGCTGTACGTAGTGAGACATGGTGAAACAGATTATAATGTGGCCCGTAGAATTTGTGGTCATGCGGAAGCGCAATTGACCGAAAAAGGCTATCAACAAGCGGAATTGGTAGCTGAAAAAATTGCCAAACAAGGAATTCAAATCGACCGTTTACTGGCGTCCCCTTTAAAACGGGCGCAAGAAACAGCACGTAAAATTGCAGAACGAAATCAATTGACGATTGAAACAGAACCTCGTTTAATTGAGATGAATTTTGGCATTTATGATGGTGAACCGATTGAAACAACGGCTTTCCAAGAAAATCGTTCTGAGATTTCCTTGCCGTTTCCAGAAGGGGAATCAGTCCTAGATGTCGCAGGTCGAATTTATCCCCTGATTGAGGAAGCCTTGGCTTCAGAGGAAACTTACCTATTTGTTTGCCACAATGCGGTTATGCGAGTCATTGATAACTACTTCAATGGTAAAAAAATCCAAGATTTCTTGGACTTTCATTGTGAAAATACACAACTTGTACAATACGGAGAATAAAAATCAAGTCTTTAATCTTTTGGTTAAAGACTTGATTTTTTTTATGGTAAATAAGAAACCGCTTCCGTTTTAATGTATAATAAATTAACTTTTGGATCAAAAAAGAAATGGGGAAAAGACTATGAGAATTGATAATATTCATCAAGCGTTAAAACAGTTTCACGTACAAAATCCAAGTAGCAAAGAAATCTTGTTGCCCGCAACGGCTTCGCAATTAAGTCAGACCTCTGGCTATACCCGAACCGCTGTTAGTGAAGAGCTTTCAGAATTAGTAAGAAAAGACCAAGTCGTTAAAGTTAAATCTAGACCAGTGTTATTTTTTGATAAAGACTACTTAGAGGAACAGTTTCCTTTTTTTAAAAGTAGCACGTGCTACGATTCCCTCGCTTCGCTGCAAGAGGACATTTATCAACAGACAGAACAGATACATAAGAAAAAGCAGCTACTGAAAATGAATCCATTTGCGAACGTAATTGGTTTTGATGGGAGCTTAGCAGACGCCATCAAGAAGTTGAAAGCCGCTATTTTATATCCGCCTAATGGCTTGAATATTTTACTTACTGGAGAATCTGGGGTGGGGAAAACCTTAATTGCAGAACAATTACACCAATTTTATCAAGTTAAAATGAACCAAGAAGTTCCGTTTATTTATTTTAATTGTGCAGAATATTTCAACAATCCAGAATTATTAACTTCGCATCTGTTTGGCTATAAAAAAGGCAGTTTCACTGGTGCCGTCAATGACCAAAAAGGTTTAGTGGAGTTGGCAGATGGCGGTTTTTTATTTTTAGATGAAGTCCATCGATTAACGAGCGAAGGCCAAGAAAAATTGTTTACAGTTTTGGATAAAGGGTATTTTACACGGATGGGTGAAGCCGAAAAACAAAGAAATGTATCGATAAAATTTATTTTTGCAACAACCGAAGCCGTCAATCAACATTTTTTGAAAACGTTTTTAAGAAGGATCCCTGTGACATTAGCCATTCCAGCTTTAGCCGAGCGCTCTTTGAAAGAAAAAATTCAATTGATTTTGTCCTTTTTCTTAGAAGAAAGTCAACGGATTCAAAAGAATATCCACATTCGTTATGAGGCGTTGAAACAATTAACGTTTACTCATTTTGAAGCCAACGTTGGTGAATTGAAAGCGGCGATTCAATTTCTGAGCGCACAAGCCTATTTAGAAGTGTTCGATCAATTAACGGAAACTATTTGCATTGAAGCAAACGAGGGGACAGTCAAAGAGCAACCTGATGTAGAAAGTCTGCTGGCTTTTAATGAGTGGATACCTAACGATGGCCTCACGATTCAATACAACCATTTTTATTTAAGCAGTCAAGAGTTACTTAAATCAGAAAGTCTGAAAAATGATCGTTTTTATAATTTTCTATTGAAAGAATATGCGGATTTGAAAAAATTAACTCTTTCGACAGAGGATGCGCTAGCAATCATGCAAAACAAAGTCGAGCAACTTTATGATATGGATATTTTTGCTCAAGAACCGCTAGCCATAGAGGCCATTGACGAAACATTGCAGCCAAAAATTCAAGAAGCCATTGTCTTTTTTGAACAATTAATCCAAGAAAAATTGACAGAGGATTTCCAGAATATTTTAATTGTCCACCTTTATTCTGCTGTTTTTTATTCTGCACAAATGAATGAAACGTTTTATTCAGATACCAAAAATATCTATTCTGGCAAAGTAACCCAGTATCAAGCTGCTAAGACCATGGTGGACTTTCTACAAACGTTGTTTGGGATTTCTTTTGCTGATACGGAAATCCTCTTTTTTGATCTATTTATTCGTAAAGTCACAGCTAAAAAAAGAGCGCACTCAGTTGAAGAAAACTGTGGCGTTATCGTCGTTGCACATGGTGCCGCGACGGCTAGCAGCATGGTTGAGTACACCAACCTTCTGTTCTCAACAACGGTCATGCGTGCAGTTGATATGCCGATTAATCAATCAGTGGAAGAAACATTAGAAAAAGTCCGTACAATTGTAAAGCAAAATCAGTATAAAAAAATTATTTTAATGGTGGACATCGGTTCCCTGGTTTACTTTGGTAATGCTATCAGTCAAACGTTTCAAATGGAAGTGCTGCTAATTAGCAATATCAATCTCTTAACATTGCTAGAAGTGGCCCGAGAAGTCATTTATGAATCGACGGCGTTTGAGTATCTATTACCAGTCTTAAAAGAAAAAAATCATCGCGCCTTGATTTGCAGTAAAGGTCGCTTCAACGAGGCAAAAGTTCTCATTATTTCCTGTCTAACTGGCATGGGGACTGCTATTAAAATTGAACAGTTGTTACTAAAAACTTTTCCTAATGAATTACTAACGAATGTACGCATCATTACTTTAGAGAAAAGAGAAGTGGAAGACATTGATCGTTTGCATTCTTTTGTTCGAAAAGAAGAGAAAATCGTTGGCATCATTGGCACCGTAAAGACAGAAGTGCCAGATATTCCGTTTATTTCTTTACAAGATTTACTATCGAAGCGGGGCATTCAGCTAGTTTTCGAATTATTAGGCCATCATTTAGAAGAAAAACAAAACCAAGAGTTACTAAAAAAAGTTTCAGCTAAATATATTCAAGGATTATCAATCGAAGCTATTACAGACTTACTAACGGTTTTGAATCCTACAACCATTTCGATCGAATTAGCTAAGATTTATTCAGATATTTGCTTACAAACTAAAATAAAAAGTGACGAAAAGATTTTACTTCGTTTTATCATTCATTGTGCTTGTATGTTAGAACGGCAATTGCTAAATCCAGAATATGACCCGACAGCTTATGAAATGTCATACCGAGAGTTGCCAGAAGCAGTATCTGTCATAAAAATGGCGTTTCGACCGCTTGAAGTGTCCTATAATCTGTTGATTCCACCTTTGGAAGTGCGCTATATTTATGAATTGCTCTTTGAAAAGGCTTAATTCAAACGGAAATGAAAGTTGGCACACTTATTGCTTTTAATAAAATGATTAATTAGCAAAGGAGTTTGTTTATGGAAAATGAACCAATTTTACTTTTAACACACAATGGTTGGGGCTTGGAATTAGTCAAAAGCGTCCAGATGATTGTAGGAGAAGTCACAAATGTACATGAAGTAGCATTACAAGCAGAGGATTCACTGGGGGATTATTTAGAACGAGTCACAGAAAAAATTGACCAGTTAACGTGGCACAACCAGTTGCTAATTTTAACAGATGTTAAAGGTGGCACACCTAGTAATGTTGCATTGCGTTTATCAAAAGATTATGACCTCCTGATTGTGTCAGGATTATGCACATCGTTATTATTAGAATCCGTCATGAAACAAAGTGGTCCTGGATTTCGTTTACAAGATGCAGAGATGATTCAACAAGCAGCAGTAGACAGTTGTCAAATTTTAGAAATTCCAAAATAAGAAAGTACAGGTGAACAGAATGTCAAAAATCGTATTAACAAGAGTCGATAGTCGTTTAATCCATGGACAAGTAGTGACTAAATGGTTACAACAATCAGGTGCAAATGAAATTTTGGTAGTGAGTGATGAACTAGAGCAAGATGAATTTTTACAAAGTATTTATTTAATGGCGGCGCCTCCAGGGGTTTCTGTAGTAATTAAAGGGATTGAAAGTGCCAAAGAATATTGGGAATCGCAAGAAAAGGAAGAGAAAAAGGTGTTATTTTTAGTGCCAGATTTAACGACCTTAAAAGCGATGGTGGACCAAGAAATTATTAAAGAGGAGATTCAAGTTGGTGGCTTAGGTGGCGGACCAAATCGGAAAAATGTTTTAAAAAATATCAATTTATCTGAAGAAGATGTTGCAATTTTGACTGAACTTTTAACGAAGGGCATCCATGTTTTCTTCCAAGCGATTCCCGAAGAAAATCCCCTACCAATTCAAAAATTAATTGAAAAATATCAATCACTATAATCAGAGAAAAAGGAGAGAATCATATGGGCGTTTTAGGTGTTTCAATTATTATGGGACTTTATTATTGGTTTGCACGTTTGCGTTTTGGGTACACATTTTCAGGCATGCTGTCTCAGCCATTAGGCGCAGCGTTGGTGGCTGGTTTAGCAACAGGAAAACTTAGTGAAGCAATGGTTGTGGGGGCGGGGATTCAACTTGTTTATCTCGGAGTCACCTCCACACCGGGTGGCAATGTGCCTAGTGATCCGGCTTTAGCTTCAGCAATCGCGATTCCGATTGCTTTAGGTGTGGGAATGAATGCCGAGGCGGCTGTTGCACTAGCTGTTCCTTTTGGTGTGTTAGGCGTCTTTATGGATCAATTACGGCGGACCATCAATGCGACTTGGGTGCATATGGCTGATAAATATGCAGAAGAGTTAAATTATGGGGGGATTTACCGAGCTGCGTTTGTTTATCCAGCTTTAGCGGGATTTTTAATTCGCTTTCCTTTGGTTTTTGCGGCGAACTTTTTTGGTCAATCTGTGGTGAATAAAGTCTTAGAAGTTATCCCAGCATGGTTGATGCACGGCTTTGAAGTAATGGGTGGTATTTTACCAGCGTTAGGATTCGCCTTAACAATTATGGTAATTGGCAAGAAAAATTTGATTCCTTATTTTTTAATCGGTTTTGTTGCAGTAGTATATTTTGGCGCAGAAGTTATGGCCGTCGCTATTTTAGGAATCTGTATTGCCTTTTTAGTTAGAAACAAGGCATTGAGTGAGGAGGCAGCATAATGGAACAAATGACACAAGCAAATGAACAACAATTGGAACAGAAAAAAATTACTAAAAAAGAATTATCCAAAGCCTTTTGGATTTATCAACTAGGCTGTGAATTATCAAATTCTTATGAACGTCTTCAAAGTTTAGTTTTTTGTGCATCGATGATTCCAGCAATTAAAAAACTTTACGCAGACGATGAAGAACAACAAAGAGAAGCTCTGAAACGTCATTTGAATTTTTTTAATACTGAAGGAACAGTAGGGGCTTCCATTCAAGGGATTGCAATTGCTATGGAGGAAGAAAAATCCAATGGCGCAGCGATCTCTGATACGGCGATCACATCGATTAAAACTGGGCTGATGGGTCCGCTGGCTGGGATTGGCGATTCGATTATTTGGGCAGCATTAATGCCGTTAATCATTTCCATTTTTATTCCAATGGCTAAAGGAGGTAACGTGATTGGAAGTATCGATCCGTTGGTTCTGTACACAGCCATTACGTTATACATCAGTTGGACGTTAGTAAATAAGTCCTATACATTAGGGCGTAATTCAATCTTAAGTTTGTTAAAAGACGGCAAAATTAAGCAAGTCATTTATTCAGCAAATGTTTTAGGAATGATGATGATGGGCGCTTTAAGTGCGAGTTATGTTAAAATTGCTAGCCCGATGACGTTTAAAGTTACTGGCGGTGCCACGATTGTTTTACAAGATATCCTAGATCAAATTATGAAAGGGTTACTTCCTTTAGCAGCAGTCATGGCTATTTATTTCTTCATGGTAAAAAAAGGCCCACGTTACGGTATCATTATCGGCACGATTGTCTTAGTTAGTTTGGTCACTTCATTCTTTGGTTTGTTATAAAGGAGAAAATAATGAATAGTTACGAAAAATTCCACTTAAAAGAAGTCATTAATGCTTCTGGCAAGATGACCATTCTAGGTGTCTCCAAAGTTTCGGAGGCAGTCCTCGCGGCTCAACGATTCGGCGGCGAACATTTCTTTGAAATGAGTGAACTTAGTGTGCAAACAGGGGCCTTTTTAGCCGACTTGTTGAAGGTAGAAGATGCCCAAATCGTTTCCTCGGCTTCGGCGGGGATTGCCCAATCGGTGGCTGCCTTGATTGGAAAAGGCAGCTTGTACCACGCGTATCATCCCTATTCAGAAAAGATCGAACAGCGGGAGATTGTTTTACCTAAAGGGCACAACGTGGACTACGGCACGCCTGTAGAAGTTATGGTAGCGCAAGGCGGCGGCCAAGTGGTGGAAGCTGGCTACGCCAACATGTGCAGTCCAGAACACGTGGAAATGATGATTTCTGAAAAAACAGCGGCCATTCTATACATCAAAAGCCATCATACCGTGCAAAAAAGTATGCTGACGGTAGCCGAAGCGGCCAAAGTGGCGCAACGCCACAAGGTGCCGCTAATTGTTGACGCGGCAGCAGAAGAAGATCTTTTCAAATACACTGAAGCAGGCGCTGATTTGGTGATTTACAGCGGCGCCAAAGCCATTGAAGGGCCAAGTGCCGGTTTAGTGGTCGGGAAAAAAGAATACATTGACTGGGTGCGCCTACAAGGCAAAGGCATTGGTCGAGCAATGAAAATTGGCAAAGACAATATCCTAGGCTTTACGCAAGCAGTGGAAGAATACTTGGCGCATGGCAGTGAATCAGGGGCTTCGATGCAAGAGCGCTTAAAACCGTTTGTTGAAGCCATCAACAACCTGTCAGATTTAACCGCCAAAATTGTCCAAGATGGCGCTGGCCGAGACATTTATCGCGCCAGTGTCAAAGTGGACGGCAGAAAAACCGCCAAGGAAGTCATCCAAGCGTTAAAAGCAGAAAGTCCAGCCATTTATACGCGAGAATATCAAGCCAACAATGGCATCATTGAATTTGACATTCGTTCTGTCAATCAAGAAGAAATGAACAAAATCGTGCAACGATTACAAGAAATTATGGACACAAAGGAGAAATAAGCCATGTCATTAAAACCTAATTATTTAGAAGAACGCATTTGTTTAAACGTTTTAGCCAATTCAGTAGAAAATGCCCAAGCCTGTTATGAAGCAGCAGAAGGGCATGTTGTGTTAGGCGTCCTTTCAAAAAACTATGAAACCGATGAAGCAGCCATTGACGATATGAAAAAATACCAAGCAGCAACCAACAACGCTTTATCTGTCGGCTTAGGGGCTGGCGATCCTAATCAAAGTCAAATGGTGGCTCGCTTATCAGAAGTTCTACAACCGCAACACGTGAACCAAGTCTTCACAGGTGTCGGCGCTTCGCGGGCCTTACTTCGTCAAGACGAAACAGTGATTAATGGCTTGGTTTCACCCACAGGCAAAGTTGGCTATGTCAACATTGCGACAGGTCCGTTAAGCTCTGGTGCGCCAGCGGCGGAAGTGCCTATCGAAACTGCCATCAAATTGTTGAAAGACATGGGAGGCAGTTCCATTAAATATTTCCCGATGAAAGGCTTGGCTCACAAAGAAGAATACCAAGCAGTAGCAGCAGCTTGTGCCAAGTATGACTTTTATTTAGAGCCAACAGGGGGCATTGATTTAGAAAACTTTGAAGAAATTGTTCAAATTGCGGTGGATGCCGGCGTTAAAAAAATCATTCCTCATGTCTACAGCTCAATTATCGATCAAGAAACAGGGGACACTAGAACAGAAGACGTGAAAACGTTACTAACCATGATGAAAAAGACATTGAATAAGTAAAGGGCCAATCTTTAGTTGACTTTCTCCACCAGATTTGCTACTCTCAAGTGGAGAATAAATAAAAACCAACAAATGAATGTGGGGTATTTTGGTGAGTGTCGTAGGTATCTAATTGATAAGTTGAATAACCAGTGAACCAAGCAAGGTTTATTTGGTGTGCTTAGAAAGTGATACCTGTCAGTCATCTCATTTACTAAATGCCTCCTTTAAAAGAGGTTTCTTTAGTAACCTTTATCCAATGATAAAGAGGACAGCGGTAGAACGCTGTCCTCTTTTTTCTATAGAAACTGGTTTTTATTTAAAGGCGCCAGGTATTCTTTTCATGATAGAAAGGAAGAAAAAACAAATGAATCATGAAACCATTCAAAAATTACAATTTACAACAATTCTTAAAGAAGTTCAAACACGTGCGATTGGCGAGTATAGTAAAGAACGGTTGGCGAAAATGGTCCCTGCAACACGTTTAGAAACAGTGCAGTCCCGCTTAACGGAAACAACCGAGGCCCGCTTAATTATTGATAGCGGACAACACGTCCCTTTCATGGGCTTGAGCCAAATTACCCGCTTGCTTCACCAAGTGAAAAAAGGCTTAATCCTTACACCAAACGAATTGATTGAGGTGGCTGACTTTTTAAGAAGTAGTCAGCGAATCCAGAAGTTTTTTGAAAAAAATCAATACCAAACACCACGCCTATTTAGTTACAGTCAGCACTTAGCTGATTTCAGAGCAATCGAAGAACAAATTTATACGAAAATCCATAACCAAAAAGTTGCCACCGATGCTTCTCGACAACTTCGGAAAATCCGGCGTCAAATCAATGAATGCCAACAAGAAATTGAAACAAAAGTTACCAAATTTTTACGCAATAAAAATAATCAACTGTATATTCAAGAAAATATGATGGTGAAAAAAGGGGAACATTACACGGTACCAATCAAAGCTAGCTATAAAAATAAGGTTTCAGGCACAATCATTGAGCAATCCAATAAAGGACAAACGGTCTTTATTGAACCTGTAGCAATTAGTAAATTAAATGAACAATTGACACTTTTAAAAGCGGAAGAAACAGCGGAAGAATATCAAATTTTGGCAGAACTAACAGGGTTAATCAATGAGCAAGAACGACTAGTCGATCAAGCCGTCGATACAATGACCACCTTAGATATTATTTTTGCACGAGGAAAGTATAGTCGCGAAATTGGTGGGATTACGCCAAAAGTAAACAAAGAAGAACGCTTGCGCATTGTTCAAGGAAAACACCCTCTTTTATTAGAACACGCAGTACCATTGACGTTTTCTTTAGGAGCAGAGTATCGAGGACTTGTCATTACAGGTGCCAATGCTGGTGGTAAAACGGTTGTCTTGAAAACAGTTGGCTTATTGACTGTCATGACACAATTTGGGTTGCAAATTCCAGCACAAGCGGGCACAGAGATTCCAGTATTAGATGAAATTTTTGTCGATATTGGTGATCAGCAAAATCTGGAAAATGCGTTAAGCACTTTTTCTGGGCACATGAAAAATATTGCGGAAATGTTGCGTAATGTTAAGCGACACACGCTTGTTTTATTAGATGAAATTGGTAGTGGCACCGAGCCGAACGAAGGAGCTGGCTTAGCGATTGCTATTATGGAAACGATGTATCAAAAGGGAGCCTTGGTAGTTGCAACGACCCATTATGGTGAAATTAAACGTTTTGCCCAAGAGCATGACGATTTTGTGCCCGCCGCAATGGCCTTCGATCGTGAAACATTAACGCCCAAATATCAATTGAAAATTGGTGAAGTTGGCGATAGTCAGGCGCTTTGGATTGCACGTAAAATGAAGATGGAGCCACAGCTCATTGAAAAGGCGGCTCATTATATTCAGCGGAAAGAATACCCTACTAATCGAAGTCTATTTAAACCCCTGAAAGCAAAAGAAACGACCTTTGCCACGTTTGTAGAAGAAACAGACCGTTATCAAAAAGGTGATCGTGTCCTATTGACAGAAACACAACAAATTGGGTTGGTTTTTACAGATGAGGGTGAACAAGAAATCCAAGTATTTGTGAATGATAAAATTGAAAATGTACCACGAAGACGGTTGAAATTACAAGCGAAAGCACAAGATCTATATCCGCAAGACTATGATTTAGAAAGTTTATTTACAGATTTCCATGAACGAAAGAAACTCAAAGATATTGAACGCGGCTCAAAAAAAGCGCAGAAACAATTACGCAAAGAGGCCGAAAAAAGAGCAGCAAGACGCGACAAATAAGGAACTTAACAGAAGCAATACAACAACTTAACACTTTGTTTACTTGTTATTTATCAGAAATCAACTAAGACTTGTTATAGTCAATGTATGGGTAGATATGAAGGAGGAAACAAGGAAATGAAGAAAAGAGCTTTGCTAGGGGTTACCTTATTAACATTCACAACATTAGCGGGTTGTACAAATTTATCTGAACAAAAAAGCGGCGAAAAACAAACAGAGGTTGCTGAAGCGAAGGCAACTGAATCTGAAAAAGCACCAGTAAAAAATGTTATTTTTATGATTGGAGATGGCATGGGGAATCCGTATACAACGGGCTATCGCTATTTCAAAGCCAATCACTCAGACAAGCGTGTTCCCCAAACAGCTTTTGATACCTATTTAGTTGGGCAACAAGCCACTTATCCAGAAGATGAAGAAGAGAATGTCACCGATTCAGCGTCCGCAGCGACAGCGATGGCTGCTGGAGTGAAAACCTACAATAATGCTATTGCGCTCGATAATGACAAGTCCAAAACAGAAACAGTGCTGGAACGTGCGAAAAAAGTGGGGAAATCAACGGGGCTTGTAGCAACATCTGAAATAACACATGCAACCCCTGCTGCATATGGCGCACATAATGTTTCACGCAAAAATATGGCAGAAATCGCCGATGACTATTTTGATGATCAAATCGACGGACAACACAAAGTCGATGTGTTACTTGGCGGCGGCTCCGAATTATTTGCCCGGAAAGATCGTGATTTAGTCAAAGAATTTTCCCAAGCGGGTTATGGTCATGTCACAGACAAAAAGTCGTTAAAAGAGAACCAAGACGACAAAATTTTAGGCTTGTTTGCACCAGGCGGGCTACCTAAAATGATTGACCGAACGGAAGAAGTCCCTTCATTAGCTGATATGACAGAAGCGGCTCTTCAACGGTTAGATAAAAATGAAAAAGGTTTCTTTTTAATGGTTGAAGGTAGTCAAATTGATTGGGCCGGGCATAGCAATGATATTGTTGGCGCGATGAGCGAAATGCAAGACTTCGAAGCGGCGTTTGAAAAGGCCATCGATTTTGCCAAAAAAGATGGTGAAACATTGGTGGTTACAACTGCAGATCATTCAACAGGTGGCTTGTCTTTAGGCAAAGGAGATCAATACAACTGGTTGACGGAGCCTTTACATGCGGCAAAACGCACGCCTGATTTCATGGCAGAAGAAATTATTAAAAATGGTAATGTGGAAAAAACAGTGACTGAGTATATTGATTTTCAATTAAGTGAGGCTGAATTGAAAGCAGTGAAAACAGCGGCGGAGTCAAAAGATGTTGAAAAAATCGCTCAGGCATTAAGAAAGATTTTTGATGAACGCTCGAATACTGGTTGGACTACTGGCGGACACACAGGAGAAGATGTAAATGTCTATGCTTATGGCCCACAAGCAGAAGCTTTTTCAGGACAAATTGATAATACAGACCAAGCGAAGATTATTTTTGGCTTAGTAGATGGCACCGGGCAAAAAGCTGAGATTAAAGATAAAGGTATTGGTAAATAACAAAATGAAGAAAAAGCAGAACGTATAGAAGTTCTGCTTTTTCTTCATTGAAGGCATAAAAATTTTATCTCTGTTATAATGAAGGTAACCAGATAAAAGTGAGGTCAAATAATGAAAAAAATGCATGTTGAAAGTGAATTTGCACCGTTGCGTTCAGTTGTTTTAGCACAATCGCAATTTTGTTTACCAGATAAATTTGATGAAGCGGATACGACTTTTTTAACAGAGGAAAATGCCCGTTTAACACAGAATAATGAAGGGCGTGATTTAGCAGACTTTGCACCAGAACAACAAGTGCGTTGGGAAAAAGAAAAAGAAGTCATGCAAGGAGTATTAGAATCTTATGGCGTAGAAGTATTTCGTCCACGTTTATTGACAACCTATGAAAAAGAACATGGCAAGGAATTGGGCGTAGGATATAGTAACTTCTTTTCACGAGACCCTTTTTTTACAATTGGCAATCTCTTAATAGAAGGAAACTTAAGATTTCAACACCGTCGACAAGAAATTTTACCAATTCGTCCGATTATTCAGCAGTGGACACAAGAAGCAGAAGGCTATTATTTTGCTGCGCCACAACCTGACATTTCTGAAGGGGCTTTAAGTGAAGCAGGTCCCTTTATTGAAGGCGGCGATGTTTTAGTTCTAGGAAAAACAATTTTTGTGGGCTACTCTGGCTTGGCAAGTAACCTAGCAGGAATTCAGTGGTTAGCCAATATGATTGGTCATTTTGGTTATGAAGTGGTGCCGGTTCGGTTACATCCGCATATTCTCCACTTAGATTGTGCGTTGAGCTTGTTGAGAGAAGGCTGGATGATTGTTTGTGAAGAGGCCTTTTTGGATGGACTTCCTGCGCAATTAGCAAACTGGGAAAAAATTCACGTTACTTTGCAAGAAGCAGCGTATTTAGTGACAAATGGTCTACCGCTTAACGAAGAAACGTATATAACGGACCAATCGTTTACAACTTTAATTCCTCAAATAGAAGCAAAAGGTATCAAAGTTGAGGCAATTGATTACCATGTTTCTAGAATGTTAGGTGGTTCCTTCCGCTGTACAACGCAAGCTTTGATTAGAGAATAGTCAGCGAGTGATTATCAATTTTCGTAAGAAAAAATGTACGTTTTGTCTATGAAAACGATATAATTTTAGTTTTCACTATTTTTTTTAAAAATATTGAGGAAATTTCGATTTAATAAATGCGAGAAAACGTCAAAATGTTAGTGTTTGTTACTAATGTTTTGACGTTTTCTCGCTGTTTTTTTATAAAATTACTACTTTATATGTGAAAAAAAACAATATATTTTTTGAAAATTACGTTTTCAAAGACACAAAAAGTCGTTGGAACCTTGCTGTTATAGTAAATTCATTTTTTTTGCATGAGGTGTTTAAAATTTGAAATCACAAGCAGTCTTTTTTTCGCTATACTTAGTTTACGTTCTACTGAGATAGAAAAGTTTTTCACTTTTTTATTCATTAATTAACCAAGATATAAAGGAGAGAGTAAAATGAAGAAAAAAACATTGGTAACTTTATTTGCAGGAACGGCAATTTTAGGGGCAAGCATCGCTCCTGCAGCAGCACATGCAACAACGACTGGTACAACACCAGCAAACGTAGAAATGACGAGTGGTTCATTACCAGGTGGTAATGGTGATGGAGAAGATGGAAGTACCCAAGAACCAGAACCAGGTACGAATACTAACTTTGATTTGTTATATGTTCCAACAGAATTCAAATTTGCTTCGACAGAAGTTAGTTCTGATTTATCAGCGATTTCATTAGATGCAAATGGTACACAAACAAAACGTTATGCGGTCGGGGATGTTCGTGGAACACAAGCGGGTTGGTCAGTTACTGCAGGCGTTGCTGAAATGAAAAATGGTACTGCTACTTTAGAAGGTTCAATTACCTTTGCGCAAACAGGAGCAGTAGCTAAATACGATGAAACAGCAAAAACATACTCACGTGATGTGGCTGCCTTTGCAGCAGATCCAGGAAGTCCTGAATTTGCTGGAACAACTATTCCAGTAGGTGGAGCAGCTGTATCAATTGCTACAGCAGCAGTTGGTAAAGGTCAAGGTACATGGGATTCTGAATTATCAAATGTAAAATTAAACATTACAACACCTAGTTCACAAATTACAAATGGTACGTATACAGGTAACGTAACTTGGACATTAGTGGCTGCGCCATAAAAAGTTACTAACGAGAATACTGCATTACTAGAAAAGGAGCTGCGCAGTGGTGCACGGCTCCTTTTCGATACATAGGAGGAACAAATAATGAAGACAATGCGCTGGCTAATCGTCACAGTTTTTATTTGTGTGATGGCATTAAGCATCCCTTCTGCTGTACAAGCAGAAGAAGCGGATGACAACATGAATACAAAATTTACAGTTAAACCCAATATTCCTGAGAATCAAGCGAAAAATACGCAATCCTACTACGATCTCATTGTAAAACCAGGACAGAAACAAGAAGTCGAATTATCATTAATTAATAAAACAGATGAAGAATTGACGATTGATTTAAATTTGGCGAATGCTGTGACGAATGACAATGGTTTAATTGTGTACAATGATTTCGAGAAAAAACCAGATTCAAGTTTAAAAGTACCCTTGACAACATTAATTAAATTACCTGAGGAACATGTAAAAGTTCCTGCTAAGAAAACCGTAACAGCCAAAATGACTGTCGAAATTCCAGCGAATGGTTTCCAAGGATTAGTTTTGGGTGGTGTTTATGCTTCGCTTGCAGAAGATGAAAAGGAAGAAAAAGGAAAATCAACGGGTTTAACCAGTCGATATGGATTTAATGTAGCAATTGCTTTACGAATGTCAGAAGATACACCGATGTATCTAGCAGAGACTCTTCAATTAGTTAAATTAGTTCCGACCATTGCTTTAGGAAATAAATCGGTCCAAGCGGTTATTCAGAATCCGACATCCGCTATTTTTCCTGAAGTACGTTTAGAAGGAAAAGTAACGAAAAAAGGCGAAACGAAAGAATATGCCAAACGGATTTTACCAAGTGTTCGTTTTGCGCCAAATTCGACGATGAACTTCCATTTAGATTTCGGGAAAGAAGATGTTCGTCCAGGAACCTATATTTTTGAAGGAAAAGCGGTCTTGAAAGAAGATGAACAACAAGTGTGGCCGTTTAAGCAAGAATTTACCATCAGTAGTCAAGAAGCCAAAAAATTAAATAAAGAAGCAGTAGTGAAATTGGTCCTACCGACTTGGTGGAATCAAGCTTTTTATGGCTTGTTAGCTGCAACAATTGTGAGTCTAATTCTAGCTATTTGGCGTTTTACGCAACAGAAAGCAACACTGAAACAACAAGCCTATTTACAACAAGAAAAACAGGCAGCCTTGAAAAATAGACAAGGAGCACGCTATGATGACAATGAAAAGTAAAGGGTCACTTCTGGTGACGTTGGGAATACTTTTAACCGTTGGCATTGCGAGTCTAATTGTTTCTTCTGAGAGTTTTGCAGAAGAAGTAGGGCAAACGAATATCGGTGTAACGTTCTATGGAGGGAAAGAGCCACTAAAAACGGAAGGTGTCATTAAGCCAACAGAGCAACCAGTCACTGATAAAGATAAAAAAAAGTCACAACAACAAGACAAAGTGAGCAGAAAAACCACTGCTAAAACGAATCCGACTAATGCACAGACGTCATTACCAAGGACAGGTGAACGAAATAGCACGTGGCTTTACAGCCTTGGTATTGCATGTTTACTCGTAGTACTAACAAGTTTCTATTATTTGAATAAAAAAAGGAAAAAGGAAAAATAATGTGCTGTTTTTATAAATAGAGTTAATGTAGAAGGAGGAATATAGATGGAGATTACGATGTGGATTTGGATTTGTGCTGGCTTGGCCGTCCTTTGTTTTGCTTTGTTTTTACTGTTCTTAGTAAATAGCATGAATTTTGTACATCTGGCAAAGCCTAAGCAGTCTTTAGTAAAACAATCAATGTTTAGTTGGCTGCTTCTGGTGATGTGTGGCGGCTGGGTAGCGGTGGCTATCTTGCTGAATATCGCATTACAAACACAATTAACATAAAGAAAACCCGTTGTAAGTTTTTAAGAAACTTGCAACGGGTTTTTGTTAACTTTAAAATAAAGAACGGTACAATTTATCAAAAAAGTACAGTAGACATTTGTACCCAACTTAGATAGAAAATAAAGCGCTATCATTATATGATGATTACAGGAGGAGGACACAGCTGTGAATTATAAAATAAGTTATCTCCTTGACGAGTATGCAGGGCAAAAAATTGCGCTCTCTTTGGCTCAACAAATAACCGATCTTTCGCAACGAGAATTAGTGACGCAACTTTCGACAATAGGCGGAGAAGTTCAACAGAATACCGTCAGCATTCCAAACCTTTCCGCAAATGAATGGGGAAAACAACTTTTTCAACAACGTCAAGTGATCTATAGCGAAACAGAAAGACAAGCACTTATTTTTTTGCTCACTTATTCAGAAATCGAAGAACTATCGGTGTATCATTATCAAAATTTTTTAGACGTTTCGAAAGGCACTATTTTAGCGGACATCAAAAAAGTACGACACCAACTAGCAACTGAAAACATTGCTTTATCCTACGAACGAAAACGAGGGTTTTACCTAGAAGGAGATGAATTTCGGATTCGTCGTTTCGGGAAAAATTGGCTTGCCCGCCTCTTACAACAAAAGTCGGGCACCTTCGCTTTATTTTGCTGGCTCAGTCAGCATCAAATGAGCCAATACGCAAAAATACGTGACGGCATTCAATTAGCCGTCCAGGAAGCACAGCTTCAACTGGTACCCAGCAGATTGGATGAAATTAGTTACTTTCTTGCTTTTTCTCAAAAAAGATTAGGCAAATATGGAACAGTCGTCTGGCCTGAGAACCAGTTAATTCAGTCCTTACGCGCTTATCCCGTCAGTCATCGTATTTTAAGTGATTTAGTTGGGCCAGTGGCGAATGTAGAAACTGAGAGTCTTTTTTTCACGATTTGTTTAATGACAGCCTTGCAAGGAGAATTGCGAGATACGAAGTTAGAGTTTTTATTAGATATTTCTGGTGAAATTATTCGGAAAATGGAATTGTTGGCCGTTGTTCAATTTGAACAGCCTCGTGAATTGCTCATGAATGTGTATTATCATCTGGTTCCTGCCTATTTTCGGATTAGCTATGGCTTTTACTTGCCGAATGTTTTAATCAAGGATATTCGACAATCGTATCGGTCGCTTTATCATCTTTGTGAACAAGCGTTAGCTCCTTTAGAAAAATTAACGAAACGGTCAATCCCGTCAGAGGAAATCGGTTTTTTTACCATATTATTTGGTGGAGAAATTTTCGGCCAAAAAAATGAACAGCGGCAAGAAAAGCTAAAAGCGCTAATTGTTTGTCCCAGTGGTATCAGTTCTTCGTTGATTTTGCAATCGGAATTGCGTCGGCTATTTCCAATGATTGAATTTAAAGAAACAAATGCGGTGAGGGAAATAGAGAATGTATCTGAAAAAAGCTATGACATCATTTTCTCAACGGTCCCTATTGAAACAGCCAAAAAGGTTTATCTTACCAAGCCCATTATGAGCTCTTTGGAGAAAAATCAATTGATGCACCAAGTTCAATCAGATTGGCTATTGCCAGGTATTTCCATGCCAGATGTTAAAGATATTTTAGATGCGTTAAAACCTTATATTTCCTTAAAAAAAGGAGTCACAGAAGCGCAGTTATATCGTGTCTTGCATCGTAAAATGAACAAAATTTTAGAAAAAGAGGAGGATCTGCGTCCAATGTTATCGGAATTATTAACAACAGAAACAGTCCAAGTCCTGCCTGAAGTTGCAGACTGGCGAGCGGGAATTACAGAAGCTGCCAAGCCGTTATTAAAAAATGGCAGTATTACGGAAAAGTACATTGATGCAATGATTCAAAAAGTCGAATCGTTTGGGCCATTTATCCATATCTGTCCAGACGTAGCATTGCCTCATGCGCGACCAGAAGATGGCGTTAATCAGTTAGGCATGTCATTACTAAAAATCCAAAAAAGTGTCGATTTATTAGAAGATCCTAAGCATGAAATTCACCTTTTTATTTGTTTAGCTGCTTCAGATAACGAAACACATTTACGGGCCTTATCTAGTCTGACAAAAATTCTATCAAAAAAAGAATCATTACATCGCTTAGTGGCGGCTGAAACCGTCCCAGAAATACTATCAATTATCCAAGAAGGAGAGAAATAAGATGAAGATTTTTACAGTTTGTCAAAGTGGTTTAGGAACAAGTTTTATGGTGCAAATGAATATCCAACAAATTTTAGAGGAAGTCGGTGTTGATACAGATAATTTTCAAATTGATCACACAGATGTCGGGAGTGCCAGTGGCGATATGGCTGATTACTTCTTTGTCGAAAAAACATTGCAAGATGCTTTAGGGTCAATTCCTGATGAAAAAATCATTCCTTTAAATGCGATTATTGATTACGATGAAACGAAGGAGAAAGTCTTGAAAGTTTTAGATGACAATGGCATTGCACATCAATAAGAAGGAGGAAAAACATGGAAACTTTATTGAATTTATTTGTTTCAATTGTTAGCCAGCCAGCGATTCTGGTTTCATTAATTGCTTTGTTGGGATTAGTTTTACAGAAAAAGAAATTTTCTGATGTTGTTCAAGGAACGTTGAAAACATTCGTCGGCTTTTTAGTTTTAATTGGTGGCGCAGGGCTATTAGCGAACTCGTTAACGCCCTTTGCGGAGATGTTCCAAACCGCGTTAAATACACAAGGCGTGGTGCCTAGTAATGAAGCAGTTGTAGCGATTGCCTTGCAACAATATGGGACACCAACTGCTCTGATTATGTTGGTGGGCATGGTTGTTAATATTCTGTTGGCGCGTTTTACACGTTTTAAATATATCTTTTTGACAGGTCAAGCGATGATGTACGTTTCGTGTTTGACAGCCGTTATTTTAGTGGGGGCCGGTTTTAGCGTTAGTTTGCCAATGATTCTTTTAGGTGGTTTATTTGAAGGAACTTTATTAACAGTGACACCTGCTCTTTGTCAGCCCTTTATGAAACAAATTACTGGAAATGATAAAGTAGCAATGGGGCATACAGGGAATATTGGTTATGCGGCAAGTGGCTTTATTGGAAAAGTCTTTGGGAATAAAGAAAAGTCAACGGAAGATATTAAAATTCCTAAAAGTTTTGGTTTTTTAAGAGACTCAACCATCTCAATTATGATTTTGATGTCGATTGTCTATGTGATTTTGGCTTTGCTGGCTGGGACAGGCTATGTCGAGCATGAGTTAAGCAATGGCGAAAATGCGATCATCTTTTCATTAATTCAAGCAGGAACCTTTACGGCTGGTTTCGTTGTGGTTTTACAGGGTGTGCGGATGGTTTTAGGAGAAATTGTGCCAGCTTTCCAAGGAATTGCTAAAAAATTAGTGCCTAATTCTAAACCAGCACTTGATGTTCCCATTATCTTTCCTTATGCGCCAAATGCTGTCTTGATTGGGTTCTTTGTGAGCTTTATTGTGGGAACTATTTCAATGTTAGCGATGGTTGGTCTGAATACCACCGTGATTATACCAGGCGTTGTCGGGCACTTTTTCTGTGGTGCCGCGGCAGGCGTTTTTGGAAATTCCACAGGGGGACGTCGGGGAGCGATTTTAGGGGCTGCGTTTAATGGCTTATTAATTAGTTGGTTACCGTTATTCATTTTACCAGTCTTGGGTGATCTACAGTTAGCATCCTCAACGTTTGCGGATACGGATTATTTAATCCCAGGCCTATTTTTAGGCAAATTAGGTGAGGCAGGTCCGAGTCTTTTAGTAGGGGGAATCATTGCTTTTGTAGTGGTTGTTCTTTTGGCTAGCGCTGTTTTGACTATGCGGGAGAAAAAAGTCGCCGAAGAAAACTAAGTGTTTTGTTCTAAAAAAAGGCAAGTGGGACAGAAGTCGTTTTGACTTCTGTCCCATTTGCCTTTTACCATTGTTCTTGGATAAACTGTGCAATTTGTTTCCGCGCTTGTCGTCCTTCTGGCAAGTATTGTTTCATTGCGAAAACGTGTTGCATGCCAGGCACCAATCGGCAAGTATCTTGTGGTCGTGGCCCTAATTGTTTTAAAAATTGGTGATAGGAAGGGCAAAAAACTTCATGTGTGCCGCCCACGAAAAAAAGTGGCGGAAATTTTTGATAATCAAAGGACAAGCAATTTAAAGAAAGTGTGGCGTGATTGGCCGTGTCGTCAATCTCTTGGGCAATTAATTGTAAATAGTTCATGCCAATCATTTTGTCCTTTTTTTGATAACTTTTGGCAACAGGAATGTCTAAATGTCCATCTAACCAAGGAGAAATTAAAACAGCAGCTTTGGGTAAGCGTTCAGGGAAATCGGTGGCTAAATTCTGCAATACGTTTAAAACCAATGTGCCACCAGCAGAATCACCTAATAAAATAACATCTTCGGGATCATAATGCTGTAAAATTTCTTGATAAGCAGCATAGCAATGATTATAAATATCAGCAAAAGACTTATTTGGTGCTAATGGATATACAGGGATAAAATAATCTGTTGCAAAAGGGAGATCTTCAATTAGTTTATAACTAAAGTCTAATTGGCTATAGGCAAGATTCAATGTAAAGCCCCCACCATGCAGGTACAGTACAGCTTTCTTGGTAGGCGCAATAACGGAGTTTGACATGCGATACATCGTAGGAAATTGAGTCATTTCTTGAAGAGGAAAAAGATGACGTAAATGTTTTGGCAAAGTTACTTGTTCATTTAGTGATCGTTGCCAATGATAAAAAGCCTTGGTGACTTTCGGATTTCGTTCAAGGCGAGCAATTTGGGAAAGACGTAAAGAATCTTCAAAAAGACAGGCTTTTAAGGATTTTTGACGAGAACGTGCGTGAAACAAATATGCGCTAGCTAACAACAAACCAATCGATTTCTTTTTCAATTAAGGCCCTCCATTCAGCAAAAAGTAAATCATTTTTTCTACAGTATAACATTTTAAAAGTAGAACAACGAAATTTGTTGAAGGGATGAAAGGACGGTTTAAACGAATGTACGTATTTATTTGTGGTTGCGTAAAGTAAATGATTGTAGTAAATTAAATGAGATTAAGAGGTCCGGTGAATGGGCGCGTTCACGGCAAGGAGAGAAGTAGGATGACAAATAAAAAGGTTACAATTAAAGATGTTGCCAATGACTCAGGTGTCTCCATTACTACCGTTTCACAAATTTTAAACGGGAATGGGGCACGGTTTAGTGGGAAAACGGTCGAAAAAGTATTGGCTGCAAAAGAGCGATTAAACTATCAGCCCGACTATTTTGCGCAACGTATGGTGATGAAAAAAAGTAAGACAATTGGCGTAATCGTACCTGATATTACCAACCCATTTTTTGCGCAATTGATTCGAGGAATTGAAAGTGTTTTATACAAAGAAAATTTTATACTGATGTTATGCAATGCGGACCAAGATGTTACAAGAGAACATGAATATTTAACAGAGTTGATTCGTCGCAGTGTCGATGGTTTTGTGATTGCAAGTTCTGAAATTTCCAACCAAACGATTAATGAAACGCTACGTGCGAAAAAGATTCCATTTATTGTACTTGACCAAAAAAAAGCAGAAGGCTTTAGCGACGCTGTTTTGACAGACGATTATAGAGGTGGGCAACTAGCAGCAAAGCATTTACAAGAGCAACGACATGAACAGGTCGTCGTGGTAATGCCACCACATGCGCCAGTCAATATTCAGCAACGATTAAAAGGTTTTTGTTCTGTTTATACGGAAAAGGTCCAGTTAATCGAAACAGAATTATCAAAAACCGGCGGCTACCAAGCTGTCCCCGAAATTTTAAAAACAGAGAGCACCGGAATTTTTGCTATCAATGATGAAATTGCTTTTGGTTTATACCGAGGATTAGCAGAAGCGGGCAAAAAAATTCCTGAGGATTATAGTATTATTGGTTATGACAATGTTGATATGTGCGAGTATGTTTCGCCGCCGCTAACAACAATTGCTCAACCTGTTTTTCAATTGGGGCAAACTACGGCGACTCTATTATTGGAAAGAATCCATCAGCCAGCAAAAGATTGGGAGGAGCAAACCTTGCCTGTCCAACTGATTGAACGATTTTCGACAGCACCCTTGAAATAGCTTTCAAGGTGTGCTATATTTTTGTTGTGGAATTAAAACGTTTTACTAAAACGTTTTAATTAGAATGAAAAAATAAATTTTATTGAGGTGGATGAAAATGAACGCGGTTACAATTATCGGAAGTATCAATTTAGACACAACATTAAGAGTCAAAGAAATGCCAAAACCAGGCGAAACAATTCACGCCATTGAACATTTTACAGCGGGTGGTGGTAAAGGAGCAAACCAAGCAGTCGCAGCGAAACGTTCAGGCGCAGAAACATATTTTATTGGTGCTGTGGGAAATGATGGCGCTGGAGCTATGATGACTGATTTAATGAGTCAAGATGAAATTAATTTAACTGGGGTCACCACTTTAGAGAAAACAGCTACTGGCCAAGCTTTTATTATGGTAGATAACGCTGGTGAAAATAGCATTATGATTTACGCGGGAGCCAATAACGCCTTTACGCCAAAACAAGTACAGGAACATCAAGAAATTATTGAAAAAAGTGATTTTGTGATTGCCCAATTTGAAAGTGCGATTGATAGTACGATTGCAGCGTTTAAAATTGCTAAAAAAGCAGGCGTCAAAACGATTTTAAATCCCGCACCTGCGTTAGAACAAGTTCCTGAAGAATTACTAAACGTGACAGATATGATTGTACCAAATGAAACAGAAACAGAAATTTTAACAGGCATTAAAATCACAGATGAAGAGAGTATGCGTAAAGCCGCAGAAGCACTTCATCAATTAGGGATTGAAGCAGTAATTATTACAGTAGGTAGTAAAGGCGCCTTTTATGACGTCAATGGACGAAGTGGTATTGTGCCTGCTTTTAAAGTGAAAGCGGTTGATACAACGGCTGCTGGCGATACTTTTATTGGCGCATTAAGTAGTATATTAGAAAAAGATTTTAGCAATTTGGAAGAAGCTATTCGCTATGGAAACAAGGCGTCCTCGTTGACTGTTCAACGTTTTGGAGCCCAACCTTCGATTCCTTATCAACACGAATTGGCAGACAAATAAAAAGGAGCGAGCGACATGAAAAAAACAAAAGTTATTAATTCAGATATTTCCCGCGTCATCGCACAAATGGGTCATTTTGATAAATTAAGTATTGGTGATGCAGGCATGCCAGTGCCTCGGACTACAGAAAAAATTGATTTAGCAGTTACCAATGGCGTCCCTAGTTTTATGGAAGTTTTAAACAATGTCCTTGAGGAATTGGCAGTTCAACGAATTTATTTAGCAGAAGAAATTAAAACAGAAAATCCTGACATGTTGGCAGCAATTGAAACTCGTTTACCAGAAACTCCCATCAGTTTTATTCCTCATACAGAGATGAAACAAGAATTAAATAACTGCCATGCATTTATTCGGACAGGGGAAATGACTCCTTACGCAAATATTTTATTAGAAAGTAACGTTGTCTTTTAAACGAGAGAGGGGAAATAGAGATGAATGCGACTGCATTATTAATCGGTTTAGGACCGCTTCTAGGTTGGGGGCTTTTCCCGACAATCGCTTCCAAAATTGGTGGTCGTCCAGTGAATCAAATTCTTGGTACCAGTTTAGGAACATTAATTTTTGCCGCTATTTTTTCAATGATTAATGGTTTAGCTTTTCCAACGGGCATGGATTTATTCTTTTCAATTTTATCTGGTGTCGGTTGGGCCTGTGCGCAAATCATTACGTTTAAATGCTTCACGATGATTGGTTCATCACGTGCCATGCCAGTAACGACCGCGTTCCAACTTTTAGGTGCTTCTCTCTGGGGTGTCTTTTTCTTAGGAAACTGGCCAGGTGCGACAGCCAAATTGTTAGGCGCGTTTGCCTTAGTGTTAATCATGATTGGTGCCAAAATGACGGTCTGGTCGGAAACGGAGTCCGCTGAGAGTGCTGGGATTATGAAAAAAGCAGTTCTTCTATTAGCCGTTGGTGAAATCGGCTATTGGGCGTACTCTGCAGCACCCCAAGCGACGGCAATTGATGGCATGCATGCCTTTTTACCACAAGCAATAGGCATGGTAATTGTGGCAGTTATTTACTCAGCAGTTGTCACTATTAAGGGTGGGGAAACATCCCCATTTATAGAAGCTGTTTCTTACAAACAAATTTTTTCAGGCTTTTTCTTCGCCTTTGCAGCGTTAACTTATTTAATTTCAGCGCAGCCAGATATGAACGGCTTGGCAACTGGCTTTATTCTATCCCAAACATCAGTTGTGCTTGCAACGTTGACAGGTATTTGGTTCTTAGGTCAAAAGAAAACAGCCAAGGAAATGACCGTAACGATTATCGGCTTAGTTTTGATTTTGGCAGCAGCTACGATCACAGTGATGATTTAAAAAAGTATTCAACGACCTATTATTCAGGGCGTTGAATACTTTTTTTTATTTGTTCTAAAAATAATGCAGCAGCTGTAGAAAGAACCGTATTTTTGCGCCAAATTAAACTAATTTTGGCTGTTAAAGCAGGATATAGCGGGATAAAACGTAAATTTGTTTGCTTTGTTTCTAGAATACCATCAATGCTTAGGGCGCTACCTAGCCCAGCTTCTACCATCAGTGAAGCGTTGTAAAGTAAGTTGTAGGTCCCAACGATTCGGAACTGATCTAGACTTGCTTCGAGCCAATCAGAGAGTTGGCTCGGAACTTGTGCTTGTCGAGAAATAAATAAAGGTTCTTCTTTTAAATCGGCTGCAGTAATAACATTTTTAGTGGCTAAGGGATGGTCCTTTACAGTGATTAAGCCCCATGTATCTACAACTGGTAATGTTAAATAGCTATATTTTTGTTTAGGTGCAGGCTCAATAATTAAACCAAAATCTAATAATCCTTTGTCTAGCCGTTCTATTACATCATCTGCATTCCCGCTGTATAAATGAAGGTGAATATCAGCTGAGTGCTGGCTTGTTATTTGTTGTAGTGCATTCGCTAAAAAAGACATAGCTTTTGTTTCGCCACCACCAATCGTGATTTCGCCATTAATGAATTCATTTTGCGACAAGTTGGTGACTGTTTTATTCGCTAAGCTTAAAATATCTTGCCCTTGTTTAGCTAAATATTCTCCTTCAGGTGTTAATTGTATTTGTCGATTTCCTCGTATAAATAATGTCACGCCTAATTCTTCCTCTAATTCTTTTAATTGCTTAGATAATGTTGGTTGTGATACATGCAATTGTTTGGCTGCGCCACTAATCGTTTTTTCTTGGACCACTGCTAAGAAATAGTGAATCACTCGTAATTCCATTACTTTCCCTCCTATAACTAAAACGCATACTTATCTATTTATTATAAGTATTAGACAGAGGAGTTGTCACGTATTACGATAAATTTAGCAAAAGGAGGCGATTAGGAATGCTTACAAAAAATCTCCAAGAACTAATTGCAACAGGTAGCATTGATAAAGATGAACCACTATTTCAACTTATTCATCAGATTCAAGAGGAAAATAGTCGCTATTTAATAGAATTAAATCAACAAGCCTATACACATAATGAAGTAAGGAATCTTCTTGCCACGATTATCCAAGACAAAATTGACGAAACCGTTACGATTTTATTGCCTTTTTATACAGATTTTGGACGCAATATACATTTTGGTAAAAATATTTTTATTAATCGGGCAGCTATGTTTGTTGATTTAGGGGGCATTATAATTGAAGACAATGTTTTAATTGGTCCGCGCGTTAATCTCTTAAGTGTCAATCATCCGGAACTGCCAATGAAACGGCGAGGCGTATTGCTAGCACCAATTACCATTAAAAAATTTGCGTGGTTAGGCGCGGGTGTCACTGTTTTACCAGGTATTACGATTGGTGAAAATGCTATCGTAGCAGCTAATGCGACTGTAACTAAAGATGTGCCAGCTAACGCTATTGTTGCAGGAACACCAGCTAAAATTATTCGTTGGATTCAGGAAGATAAGGAGGAAATATAATGAAATCATTATCAGAAAAAGTTATTGTTATCATGGGCGCTTCCAGTGGCATCGGTGAGGCAACAGCCCGTTTACTTGCCAGAAAAGGAGCGAAGTTAGTCATTGCAGCACGTCGACAAGAACGTTTAATTGCTATAAAAAAAGAACTTCCTGAAGCAACGATTCTCGTGCAACAAGCAGATGTAACGAAAGAAGAGGAAGTTCAGCGTGTAATCAAGCTTACAATGGAAAAATATGGACGAATTGATGTTCTTTTTAACAATGCAGGAGTTATGCCAACGGCGCCTCTTATTGAAGCACCAAAAGGAGAATGGCGTCAAATGCTAGATATTAATATTATGGGTGTTTTAAATGGCATTGCGGCAGTTCTTCCAATTATGGTTGAACAAAAATCAGGACAGATTATTGCTACTGATTCTGTGGCAGGACATGTCGTTTATCCAGATTCGGCTGTCTACTGTGGAACAAAGTTTGCTGTTCGAGCAATTATGGAAGGATTGCGACAAGAACAAAGAGAGAATAACATTAAATCAACGATTATTTCACCAGGTGCTGTACAAACAGAACTTTATCAAACAATTTCTAATCGAGTAGTAGCTGAAACGTTACATCTAGAACAGTTAAGTTGGGGCTTAAAGGCGGAAGACATTGCGCAAGCAGTGGTCTTTGCCATAGACACGCCAGATCGTATGTCAATCAGTGAAATGGTTGTTCGCCCGACCACACAAACGATTTAATTTAAAAAGTATTCCTAGAAAGGAATACTTTTTTTAATCGTGATTGTTCGTTTTTTACAGAATTTAGAATTTGATATTTACTTATTTGTTGGTTTATTATATGATTAAACACGTTGTTTCATTAATAAATTGAATATTTTACGAACATTGTAAAATGTTTAGATTTTAGGAGGACGGAACATGAAAGAAAAAATAAGTTCATATTTTGAACTTGAACAATTGAATACGAATATGAAACGAGAAATGTTAGCTGGTTTCACCACGTTTATCTCAATGGCGTATATTTTGTTCGTTAATCCAACCGTACTTGGTGCTTCTGGCATGGACGAAGGCGCTGTTTTTACTGCCACCGCTTTAGCGAGTGCCTTAGGTTGTATTTTAATGGGTGTGTTGGCGAAATATCCGATTGCGACAGCACCAGCTTTAGGAATTAATGCATTCTTTGCTTATTCAGTCTCTGTTGGTATGGGGATTCCTTGGCAAACGACATTAGCAGGCGTTTTTGTGGCTTCATTGATATTTATTTTAATTACAATTTTTAAATTACGCGAGCTAATTATTGATGCAATTCCTGCAGACTTGAAATTTGCCATTTCAGGTGGGATCGGGTTGTTTATTGCTTTTCTTGGTTTAAGCCAAGGTGGCTTAATTGTGGCTAATGATGCGACACTCGTTGGCTTAGGACCTTTGAATGTTGGTTCAACGTGGGTTACCATTGTCGGCTTAGTCGTAACTGCAATTTTGTTAGTTCGTCGAGTACCGGGTGGTATTTTTATTGGGATGGCGATTTCAACGATTGTTGGTTTAGCGACAGGCGTTATTCCAATGCCTGATAAGATTATTTCAAGCGCGCCAAGTTTAGAACCAACATTTTTAGTGGCGTTAGGACATGTGAAAGATATCAATACGATTCAAATGTGGGTCGTGGTTTTAACGTTCCTATTAGTAACATTCTTTGATACGGCTGGTACGTTGGTGGGCTTAGCCAATCAAGCAGGTTTTATGAAGGACAATAAAATGCCGCGTGTGGGGAAAGCTTTAGCCGCTGATTCAACAGCGATGTTAGCTGGTTCTCTATTAGGGACATCGCCAGTTGGCGCATATGTCGAATCATCTGCGGGGATTGCTGTGGGTGGTCGTTCAGGAATCACAGCTATTACAACCGGGATTTTATTTATTTTCAGTTTGCTATTTTCTCCTTTGTTAGCAGTTGTCACTTCGCAAGTTACAGCACCAGCGTTGATTATTGTTGGTGTTTTGATGGCACAATCCTTAAGCAAAATTAAATGGAACGAGATGGAAATTGCGATTCCTTCCTTCTTAATCTTGTTAGGAATGCCATTGACATACAGCATTTCAGATGGGATTGCCTTAGGCTTTATCTTCTATCCAATTACAATGATTGCGGCAAAACGTGGGAAAGAAGTTTCGCCAATTATGTATGGCTTGTTCTTTGTTTTTGTCGGATTCATGTGGATCCTGAATGCGCAATAAGCAAGAGAGAAAGTTATCAAATAGTTGATTCATAAGACAATGAACTTATGAATCAACTATTTTTTTCGACTAAGCACTAGAAAAACGCCCCTTATTTGATGTATAATTTGCAAAGACATTGACCTGTGAAGATACAGGAACAGAGAGGAATTAATTGAGTGAAGTATACAGAAATTATGGTTCGCTATGGCGAATTATCAACTAAAGGAAAAAATCGTAAAACGTTTATCATGCAGTTAGCACAAAATGTGAAACGTGCGTTAGCTGATTTTCCAGCATTGAAAATCCATGCAGATCGAGACAGAATGCATATTTTATTAAATGGGGAAGATAGTGAAGAAGTGATTCCGAAACTAAGTAAAGTGTTTGGAATTCAAAATTTTTCGCCAAGTATTCGTATTGAAAAAGAAATGCCAGCGATTCGTGCAATGGTTCAAGAGGTTGTTCGGGAAGTTTATACGCCAGGTAAGACGTTTAAAATTACTGCTAAACGCTCGGACCATTCATTTGAACTTGATTCAAATGGCTTGAATCAAGAATTAGGTGGGGCTGTTATTGAAGCCATTCCGGAAATTCAAGTACAAATGAAAAAGCCTGATATCAACTTAAGAATTGAAATTCGTAAAGATGCGGCGTATTTATCTTATGAAACGATTCGCGGTGCGGGTGGATTGCCAGTGGGCACCAGTGGTCGTGGTATGTTGATGTTGTCAGGAGGCATTGATTCACCAGTTGCTGGTTATTTAGCTATGAAACGTGGCGTGGAAGTGGAAGCTGTCCATTTTGCTAGTCCACCTTATACAAGTGAACAAGCGTTACAAAAGGCTAAAGATTTAGCTGAAAAATTAGTCCCTTATGTAGGAACTATTCAATTTATTGAAGTGCCCTTTACAGAAATTCAAGAAGAAATAAAACGAGTTGTTCCCCAAGGCTACTTAATGACCATTACACGACGTTTAATGTTACGCTTAACAGATGCAATTCGTGAAATGCGGAAAGGTTTAGTCATTATTAATGGTGAATCGTTAGGACAAGTGGCTTCGCAAACACTTCAAAGTATGGTAGCAATTAATGAGGTTACTTCAACACCGATAATTCGACCCGTTGTTTCAATGGATAAGACAGAAATTATCGAAATTGCCGAAAAAATTGACACGTTTGAATTAGCCATCCAACCCTTCGAAGATTGTTGTACAATTTTTGCGCCACCGCAACCGAAAACACGACCTCGCTTGGATAAAGCGCAAGATTATGAAGCGCGCTTAGACTTAGAAGGTTTAATGGCTCGGGCCTTAGAAGGACTCAAAATTACAGAGATTTCAGCAGAAACAGCGAAAGATAAACAAGAAGACGAATTTGCAGATTTCCTATAAGAAATAAATACAGTGACGGTCGCTTAGACGTCACTGTATTTATTTTGTACTTATTTCACAAACAAGTTGCTCGGAGAGGGGAACCGTGATAAACTGAATATGTGAAGTAGGTAACAAGGAGGACAGAGGATGGAGAAAAAAATGCCTAAAGCAACGGCAAAACGTTTGCCGGTTTATTTACGTTATTTAAAAATGTTAGGGGATTCTGGTGTTAAACGCATTAAATCACGAGAGTTTAGTGAAATGATCCAGATTCCTTCTGCAACGATTCGGCGTGATTTTTCCCACGTTGGTGAACTGGGCCGAAGCGGTTATGGTTACGATGTGCCGTATTTAATTGAGGTATTTAGTAATATTTTAAATACGCAAGAAGAAAAAAGAATTGCTCTGATTGGTTGTGGCAATTTAGGCAAGGCATTATTAAAAAATAATTTTAGACGCAACGAGAATTTGAATATTGTCTGTGCTTTTGATAATGATTCGGCTTTAGTTGGCACCACGATTAATGGATTATTAGTTCATGATATGTCTGAGTTAGAAGCATTCGTTCGACAAGAAGGGGTCACGGTAGCCATTTCTACAGTACCAAGTCACCATGCCCAAAAAGCCATCGACAAAATTGTTCAAGCGGGTGTGACTGCGATTTTAAATTTTGCGCCAGACCGTGTCAGTGTGCCAGCCAACGTTAGTGTGCAGTATATTGATTTAACAACGGAACTGCAAACACTGATTTATTTTAATGAAACTTTTTCACTAGCAAATAGCCCAAAGCAATAAAATTGTCTTCATAAAAATCCTCTACTATACTTATTATTGAAAGTGGAAAAGGAGGATTTCAGAATGAATGTTACAAGAAAAGGGCACGTATTAGAATTGACAGGTGAACAGCCCGAAGTTGGCACAAAAGCCCCCGTCTTTTCTTTGAAAAATTTAAACAACCAAGAAATCAACTTGGCAGATTATAAAGGTAAAACGGTTTTAATTAGTGTGGTTCCTGATATCGACACACGTGTTTGTTCACTGCAAACGAAACGTTTCAATCAAGAAGCGGCGAAATTAGACGGTGTTCAGATTATCACGATTTCCAATAACACAGTTGAAGAACAAGCAAATTGGTGTGCCGCTGAGGGTGTCGAAATGGAAATGCTTCATGATACTGAAGACTCATTTGGTGCAGCTTATGGTTTGTATATTCCAGAAATGGGCCGTTTAGCACGTGCTATTTTTGTGATTGACCCAGAAGGAACGTTAGTTTATGAAGAAATCGTCTCAGAAGTTTCGTCGGAACCCGATTATCAACAAGCGTTAGAAGCTGCAAAAAAAGTGTAATCCCTCTAGATTACAAATTGACTTTGCTTGCGCTTCATTGTAGAATGAAGCAAAGACAGCGAACAAGAGGAGTATCATTGGTGTCGTTTTAGAGAAAAAGTCGTTCAGGTGCAAGACTTTTACACAACCAGTGAGAAGGTAGCTTGTGAGTCAATGGTTTGAACACAGTACGTTAGTAGAACGATTCGTTTCGTGAACGTTATCTCACG
This sequence comes from Enterococcus sp. DIV2467a, assembly GCF_050532945.1. Lineage (NCBI taxonomy): Bacteria > Bacillati > Bacillota > Bacilli > Lactobacillales > Enterococcaceae > Enterococcus > Enterococcus sp. DIV2467a. Next base: position 547,248 of record NZ_CP172896.1, read on the forward strand.
AATGAGTGGCATTTGAATGAATTCAATTCAAATGCAATTTAGGTGGTACCGCGTAAATAAGATGAATCTACGCCCTAAAATACGAAAGTATTTTAGGGCGTATTTTAGTGTTTAGCCAAAAAAACTCATTTGTAAAATAATTACCGCTCCAAATCGCGTATTTTAAGAAAGAAGGGGAAAAAATGTCAGAAGAAAAAAACTTACCAACGAAATATCAACCGACAGAAATCGAAGCTGGCCGTTATCAAAAATGGCTAGATCAAGATTTATTTAAACCAAGTGGCGACAAAAAAGCGAAGCCCTATTCAATTGTTATTCCACCACCCAATGTAACAGGAAAACTACACTTAGGGCATGCTTGGGATACAACATTACAAGATATGATTATCCGCCAAAAAAGAATGCAAGGCTTTGATACGTTATGGCTACCAGGAATGGACCATGCCGGAATTGCCACGCAAGCAAAAGTAGAAGAGAAACTAGCACAACAAGGAATTTCACGTTACGACTTAGGTCGTGAAAAATTTGTTGATCAAGTGTGGGAATGGAAAGAAGAATATGCTTCTCACATTCGTGAACAGTGGGCAAAAATGGGCCTTTCTTTAGATTACAGCCGTGAACGTTTTACTTTAGATGAAGGGCTATCTGAGGCCGTTCGTAAAGTGTTTGTCTCTCTTTACGAGAAAGATTTGATTTACCGTGGTGAATATATCATTAACTGGGATCCAAAAGCGAAAACAGCATTGTCTGATATTGAAGTAATCCATAAAGATATTGAAGGAGCTTTTTACCACATGAGCTACCCATTATCAGATGGTTCTGGCGTTGTTGAAATTGCGACAACGCGTCCTGAAACAATGTTGGGAGATACGGCGATTGCGGTCCATCCAGAAGATGAACGGTATCAGGAACTTATTGGTAAGACAGTTGTCTTGCCATTAGTAGATAAAGAAATTCCAATTATTGCAGATGACTATGTAGATATGGAATTTGGAACAGGGGTTGTAAAAATCACACCTGCCCATGATCCAAATGACTTTGAAGTCGGTAATCGTCATGACTTACCTCGAGTAAATGTTATGAACGAAGACGGCACGATGAATGAACTGGCTGGAAAATACGAAGGAATGGATCGTTTTGCTGCACGTAAAGCGATTGTCTCTGACTTGAAAGAATTAGGTCGCTTAATTAAGATCGAAACAATGAATCACAGCGTGGGCCATTCAGAACGAACAGGCGTTGTCGTGGAACCTCGTTTATCGACCCAATGGTTTGTAAAAATGGGACCATTAGCTGAAAAAGCAATTGAAAATCAAGAAACAGAAGACGCTGTTGAATTTTATCCACCACGCTTCAATCAAACATTTTTACGTTGGATGGAAAATGTACATGACTGGGTTATTTCGCGACAATTATGGTGGGGCCATCAAATTCCTGCTTGGTATCACAAAGAAACGGGCGAGATGTATGTTGGGATGGAAGCGCCAGCCGACAGTGAAAACTGGGTTCAAGATAGTGACGTCTTAGATACATGGTTTAGTTCTGCTTTATGGCCATTTTCAACAATGGGTTGGCCAGATGAAGCAAGCGAAGATTATCAACGTTACTTCCCCACAAGCACATTAGTTACTGGCTATGACATCATCTTCTTCTGGGTAAGTCGTATGATTTTCCAAAGCTTAGAGTTTACAGGTGAACGTCCCTTCCAAAATGTCTTAATTCACGGCTTAATTCGTGATGAGCAAGGACGCAAAATGAGTAAATCATTGGGGAATGGGATTGATCCAATGGATGTCATCGAAAAATATGGCGCAGATGCATTGCGTTGGTTCTTATCAAATGGTTCAGCTCCAGGTCAAGATGTTCGTTTTAGTTATGAAAAAATGGATGCTTCTTGGAACTTTATCAATAAGATCTGGAATGCAAGTCGCTTCGTTATCATGAATGTAGAAGGTATGACTGCTGCAGATATTGACTTTAGTGGTGAAAAGACTGTCGCTGATCGTTGGATTTTAACGCGCTTAAACGAAACAGTCGCCCGTGTGACAGAATTATTTGATCGTTTTGAATTTGGTGAAGCAGGTCGCCAATTATACAACTTCATCTGGGATGATTTCTGTGATTGGTATATTGAAATGAGTAAAGAAATCCTTTACGGAGAAAATGAAGCAGCTAAACAAACAACACGGAGCATCTTGGTGTACACATTGGATCAAATCTTACGCTTATTGCATCCAATTATGCCGTTTGTAACAGAAGAAATTTGGGAAAAAATTCCGCATCAAGGTGAGTCATTGGTTGTGGCAGAGTACCCAGTTGTTCATGAAGAATTTAACGATGAAGCAGCAGCTCGAGGAATGGAAGTTCTGAAAGAAGTTATTCGTTCGGTTCGGAATATTCGAGCAGAAGTGAATACACCACTTTCTAAACCAATTACTTTGTTAATTAAAACAAACGATACAGAAGTAGAAGAATTTTTAACAGCTAATACTAGCTACTTGGAACGCTTCTGTAACCCAGAGGAATTAGTCATCAGTCGTGAAATAGAAGCGCCAGAATTAGCCATGTCCGCTGTATTAACAGGCGCAGAACTATTCCTACCATTAGCTGGGTTGATTAATATCGAGGAAGAAATTGCTCGCTTAGAAAAAGAATTAGACAAATGGACAAAAGAAGTCAAACGTGTGCAAGGCAAACTTTCAAATGAACGTTTTGTGTCAAATGCACCAGATGAGGTCGTGGAAGCAGAACGTGCAAAAGAAAAAGACTACCTTGAAAAACAAGAGGCTGTCAAAGAACGGATTGCCCAATTACGTTCAATCTAAAAAAGAAAAGACAACAAAACCAAACGTTGGTTGAGCCGACCCCCAAAAGTTAGACCTAGAAATCTAACTTTTGGAGGTTTTTTTGTATGGCAAAATACAGTTTTGAATTTAAACTTAAACTTGTTCATGACTACTTATCTGGTCAAGGAGGTCTAAGGTTTCTCGCAAAGAAGTATGGGTTTAAAGATAGTTCTCAAATAAGCAAATGGATAAATGCCTATAAAGAACTTGGTGAAGAAGGCCTACTTCGCAGTCGAAAAAATAAGAATTACTCTGTTCAATTTAAGCTAGATGCGATAGAGTTATATTTAACAACAGAGTTGTCCTATCAAGAAGTAGCTAATCTTCTAAAAATGAACAATCCATCATTGATTGCGAATTGGCTTAGAACGTATCAGAAGTTTGGTATAGAGGGACTCTCTAAACAGAAAGGACGTCCACCTACCATGTCTAAAAAGAAACGAAATGAACCCCAACCACTACCAAGTGAACGATCTCAAGTAGAGAAACTAGAAAAAGAAAATAGAATGTTAAAAATTGAGAATGCCTATTTAAAAGAATTGAGGAGACTGCGTTTAGAGGACGAACAAAAAATGAACGAATCGCACGAATCATTCACAGTCTCCGAAGACACTTTCGATTAAAAGATATTTTGGAAACCCTAAGGTTTCCAAAATCTACTTACATGTACTGGCAAAAACGCCTCGACAGAACAGCTTCAACACAAATCATTGAAGAAGAAATTCAAGCGATTCGTAAAAAACATCAACATTATGGCTATAGAAGGATAACCCAAGAATTGAAACGACGTGGATTTCAAGTGAATAAAAAGAAAGTCCAGCGATTAATACAAAAGTTAAAGTTACAAGTCAAAGCTTTTACTAAGAAATCCAGAAAATATAATTCCTATAAAGGAATCGTTGGTAAAATCGCTAAAAATTTGATTCGTCGCCGATTTAAAACCTCTGTTCCTCATCAAAAAATTACAACTGATACAACTGAATTTAAGTACTTTGAAGCAGATAACGCAGGCATCTTTCGTCAGAAAAAACTATACTTAGATCCATTTATGGATATGTATAATAGTGAAATTCTAAGCTATAGCCTTTCTACTCAACCAAATGGTAAAACAGTTATGGAAGGTCTGAAAGAAGCAATTTCTCAAACAAATGATTGTCCCTATCGGCGCACCTTTCACTCTGATCAAGGCTGGGCTTATCAAATGAATGTCTATATACAAACATTAAAGGACAACAATATCTTTCAAAGTATGTCTCGAAAAGGAACCTGTTTAGATAATTCTCCTATGGAGAATTTCTTCAGTATCCTAAAACAAGAAGTGTATTATGGAAAAATCTATCAAAGTCAGAATGAATTGATAGAAGCAATTGAGAACTACATTTATTATTACAATCATCACCGAATCAAGGAAAAACTTAACTGGAAAAGCCCAGTAGAATTTCGACAATTCAATCAAAAAACTGCATAAAAATAGAGTGGAAAAATCCACTCTATAAAAAGTCTAACTTTTTGGGGTCGCTACAGGTTTTGTTGTCTTTTTGTTATAATTTGCCAAATAATTGAAACAAATACAACATTAAATAGCTGTAAGTAGCCACAGACCAGAATTTCAATAAAAGAACAATTTTCATGAATTCTTTTAAAGAAATATCTGTAATTCCCGCCACTAAACAAACAATATCATCTGGAGCGAAGGGGACTAACATAGTAAAGATTAAGAGCTTTTTGACATTGTGTTCATTTTTGTCCAAAATCTCTTCAAATTTTTTGTATTTATTGGGAGAAAGGATTATTTTTACAAAGCTACGTCCATAGTAACGAACTAGTAAAAAGCCAACAAACTCACCAATAATCAACCCAAGATAGCTATACAAAAGGCCTTGCAAATTGCCAAACATCAACATTCCTGCAACAGAAGAGATTCCTCCAGGTAGAATAGGGATAATCACTTGGACGATTTGTAAAAGAATGAAACACAGAACCGCATAGTTACCAAACTGTTTAATAAAAGCTTGCAAGGAAGCAACAGAATGAAAAATTCCTCTGGAATATCCCCATAAAATTAAGCCGAAGAAAAGCACCAGTCCAACTAGGGGTAACCACCGAATGAGTCCATTTAAAAATTTTTTCTGATTAGTCATGAGTGGCCTCCTGACGTTTTCGACGGTATTTTTTAAAGCCAAGATAACCAGCCGTTCCCAGTAAAATCGTTCCGCTGACGGCAGTGCCAAGATAAATCATTCTTGGATGATAGGCAAAGGTTAACTGCTGTTTGCCAGCAGGGACTTCAACAGCTAAAAAGCCACCTAGAATGCGTTGTGTTTTTAAGGGTTCTTTTTGTAGCGACGATTTGACTTGCCAATCTTGGTCATAAGGAATGGACGTATACAGTAACTGAGTGTCATTTCCAGGTACATTCAATGCGCCATTTAAATGGCCTTTTTTAGTTGCATTCACGTGAAGAGCTTGTTGGCGTAATTTGTCAACCGCACGATTAAAGGCTGTTTGGTCTAAAGTTTGAAGTTGCCAATTGGTTAAATCAACCACTTGTTCAGCAGTTAGTGACAGGGTCACGGTAGTTCCTTTTTCAAAATGCCCTAAATTGAACAGTTGATTGGTTGCAATATAAATCGGCGTCGAGATAACTTGTTGGTTTACCTTCAATTGTGTAACTTTTTTCCATTTTAAATTCGGAATATAAAGATGCAAGTCACCAGTGCTATTCACTTTAAAGGTTGCTTCAATTGTTTCGTTGGTATGATGAGGTTCATTTATCAACGAAGCTGTTTTAAAGTAAGGTTTATCCGTCGGCACGAGCGTTTGCAGGAGTTCTTCTTGGGCATCTAAAGGATTATTTTTTGCTAATTTTAACTTGGTTAATGCGGTTGGCGCCAAAAAGCCCATACCAATCGCTTCATCATTTTCCATGATTTTCGTGGAACCAACTGTTTTTAGCAATTTTTCACTCGTAGGTTTTTCAATTGGTAAAAAGTCATATTTCACATTTAAAAGTAAATTGGTTAGTTGTGAATTATCCACATAGGCAATCCGGCGATCATTTTTTCGATATAAACCTAGCGCACTTAATGTGTCTTGGGTAGTGGCAGTTAAAGTCGAAGTATAGCTAGAAACGCCAGCATAGCCATAAAGTAAAGGATTATTGTAGCCGTTATTGATTTCACGGAACCCTGTTTCTTTGGAAGGAATGACTTGTTTCATGCGATAAAGTTCTGGTGCTGAGGCCATTTTTTCATCGATTAATTGGCTGTGTTTTCGGTAATCTTGGGCAAATGTTGCTTGGCTACCAAAGGGCATATGTTTAAAAGAAATCCAGAAATTCGTTGTTAATTCTGTGCTGACCAGTAAGAATAAAGCCACGACTACATAGTTTCTTAAGGCCTTTTTGTGCGCTAAACGCAAGCAAAAGAAAATCAACCAAATAAAAAGTAAACTTAGCCATAAATAATTGATCGAAATTAAGAGATTCTTTTGTGGACCATAATACAAAGATCCGTAGCCAATGACTAACAGCAGACTAAAAATAATAGGTGCGGTCCAAGGAATGGTCACTTTTTTAAGCCAAACTTCATAGGCAAAGACAATCAATAAAAAGCTAAAAATAAAGACATTTCGGTAAGGGAAACCAGCTGGGCTTTGAAACATGTGCCAGACAGTATTAAAGGCTTCTAACCAAAAGCTTAAAAAAAGAATGAATAAAAGAATTGCTGAAGCTATTCTTTCTTTTAACGCAATTTGTTTCGTTTGAAAATAGGCAACACAGAGGAGTGTCACAAATAATCCAGCAAAAACGGTTGGTAAATGGTCTAAACGCAACTCATAATTAATAGAACCTAAGCCTAATTGCGAGAAGAACGAAGTGTTGAACTTAGGCGTTAAAAAGAACGTCGAGACATCAAAGTCTGCTTTTTTTGTATAGAGCATCCCTTCTGCTGCAGGTAATAATAAAAAGCTAGTTGCGGTTCCTGTTAAAAAAGAAACGAGGATGAATAACGGACTTTGTTTAAAAAATTGCCGAATAGCATGGGCTTGGGTATTCTTTTTAAAGAACCAATAGATACTGTACAAAACAGCAAAGAGACAAATCATATAACCCATGTAGTAATTCGTCACAATCGCTAAAAACAGGGTTATACTGTATAAGCCCCATTTGCGTTGATCCCATAAACGTTGGAGTCCCAATAAGATAAGCGGGAATAGAATCAGTGCATCCAACCACGTAAAGTTTTGGCTATAGACGGTGACAAAGCCACAGAAACTATAGGACGTTGAAAAAAGTAACGTGGTGCCATCAACTTTTTGATAGGTGTATTTTAAATAGCTAAACATCGTCGTGCCCATCAAGGCAAGTTTTAAGGTAATAATCCATAAAATTGCTATAGGTAATTGTTCATAAGGAAAAAAGAAAGCCAACACATTAAAAGGGCTCAGTAAGTAATAGGCTGCCAAAGGAACAATCGACTCACCAATCTCATTGGAAAAAGAGTAGAATGTAGTTATTCCCTCGTGAAAAGAGCGTTTTAAAAAACTCAAGAAAGGCATGTATTGTGTGCCTAAATCACTAACTAATAAGTTGTTGTCACCAAAAGGCGCAAGTTGTAATGTCATCCATACAAGCAACAGAAGTAAAAACGGCAAGAAAAAACTTCCTAACCATAAAAGCTTCGATTTGTTTTTCATCAAAATAAGTCCACCTTTATAAAAAAATCATGAATAAGCGTGTTGAACGCTCTAAAAATAGTTTTTAATTGGCTGGCTGGAATGAACCATCCAGAATGTTAGTTTACCATAAGTTCATTAATGTATCCGCTAATAACGCAAAATTATGAAAAATGCAAAAAGTTTTCAAGAAAAAGTTTCAATTGGTTATTAGTGAAAAAGTCACCTAACTTAGTTATAATGTAGAAGAAGACAAGGAGTTGGACAAGATGCAATTAACAATAGAAGAAGCCATTGAATGGATTCATAGCCGGTTACCCTTTGGTTCAAGACCTGGTTTGGATCGGATTAATGCGTTATTAGAAAAAATTGATCATCCAGAAAACAAAGTGCCAACGATTCATATCGCAGGAACCAATGGTAAAGGCTCAACCGTGACATATTTACGCTGTCTATTAGAAGAAATGGGCTTGAAAGTCGGAACCTTTACCTCTCCTTATATTGAATCATTTAATGAAAGAATTGCGATAAATGGTCAACCAATTTCAGACGAACAATTGATTACCTATGTGGAAAAGTATCAACCAATCATTAAAGAATTAGACCAGATCACTGAAGTGGCTGGAATTACAGAATTCGAAACATTGACAGGAATGGCCTTGGACTATTTCGTGAATGAACAAGTGGATATCGCCGTTGTTGAAGTTGGCTTAGGTGGATTACTTGATAGCACCAATGTCGTGAAGCCATTATTGACGGGAATTACGACAATTGGGAAGGATCACACAGAAATTTTAGGTGAAACAATTGCTGAAATTGCCTATCAAAAAGCGGGTATTATTAAAGAAAAAGTCCCAGTAGTAACAGGCAATATTTGTGCTGATGCGCTAGCAGTCATTGAAAAAGTCGCACAAGAAAAACAGAGTCCAATTTTTCGTTTTGGCAAAGAGTATCAAGTGGAATATCTACATCCTGATACACAATGGGGGGAAGTATTTAATTTCTATGGAGAAATGGGCAAACTGACAAAAATTAAAGTTCCCTTGTTGGGGCGTCACCAAGTAGAAAACGCGGCGGTAGCTATTCAATTATTTGACAAGTATTGCCAACTACAACATTTGCCGTTTAAAGAACGAGACATTACTCAAGGGTTAGCTAAAGCGCAATGGCCAGCTCGAATGGAACGTCTTAGTGATGAACCGTTGATTGTTTTAGATGGTGCCCACAATGATCATGCAGTAAAACGCTTAGTTGAAAACTTGCGCAAAGAGTTTCCACAACACACGATTCATATTTTATTTTCAGCTTTAGCAACTAAAGATGTAGATGAGATGATTCAGGACTTAAAGCAAGTACCGAATGCGCATCTTTACTTAACTAGCTTTGATTACCCTAAAGCTATTGCACTTACAGAAATGGAAAAATATGAAGACGATTTAACAGAAATTGTGTCTTTATGGCAATTTGGCTTAGGCGAAATTTTAGAAAAAATGTCGACAGATGATTTATTATTAGTAACAGGTTCATTATATTTTGTTTCTCAAGTAAGAGAATTACTTTTAACTATAGGAGGAAATGATGAAGAAATTTGATGGCGTAATTTTTGATATGGATGGGTTGCTTTTTGATACGGAGTTGATTTACTATACATCTACTCAAAAAGTAGCAGATGCAATGGGGTTACCATATAGTAAAGAAGTCTATTTAGACTATGTTGGGATTTCCGATGAAGAAGTACAAGAGAATTACCGACGTATTTATGCATCCTATGGTCATGACACAGTGGAAGAATTTATCCGCCGTTCTTATGATGATACCCTGCAAGAGTTTCGATCTGGTAACGTACCTTTAAAACCAGGGGTGGTGGAATTCCTCGACTTTTTAGATGATCAAAAAATTCCTCGATTAGTTGCCTCAAGTAACGTCCGTCCAGCAATTGAAATGTTATTAAGCCATGCTGGAATTCAGGATCGTTTTGTAGGAATTGTTTCAGCAGAGGATGTTAAACGAGCAAAACCAGACCCAGAAATTTTTCAAAAAGCTCGTCAACTTTTAGGAACAGAAGCCCCGAAAACCTTGATTTTCGAAGACTCATTTCATGGGGTAAGTGCGGCTCATAGTGCGGGCATTCCAGTGATCATGGTACCTGATTTATTGCAACCAACTGAAGTTATCCAAGAGAAAACATTACATGTCTTGGAGAGTTTACATCAAGCGCCACATTATTTAAAATAATAAAAACAACACTCCTTTGCGTAGTTTATTAATGACTAGCAAAGGAGGTTTTTTTATGCAAGTATCGGATCTGTTTATTCGTGAGATGCCGAGTGATTGTTTACCACGAGAACGGCTCTTAGCGATAGGAGAAAAAGCATTATCGAATCAAGAGTTGTTGGCGATTCTGTTACGAACTGGCTCAAAAGAAGCAGACGTGATGACTGTTGCCGCAACGCTGTTAAAACAGTTTAAGCAACTTTCTTATTTGCAGCAAGCCACGTTGAACGAGTTAATAGCTGTTAAAGGCATTGGCCAAGTGAAAGCCATTGAATTACGTGCGGCCATTGAATTAGGGTGTCGAATTTATCAAAGTAGTCAAATCAAATTTGGCAAAGTTACGTCCAGTCAACAAGTCGCTCAACGATTACTCCAAGAGATGAAGGGGCTGCAACAAGAACATTTAATTTGTATTTACTTGAATACCAAGAATGACATTATCCAACAGAAAACGATTTTCAAAGGATCACTGAATCAAAGTATTGCTCATCCACGCGAAATTTTTCGGGAAGCGGTTAAATATTCTTCTGCTCGCATACTATTAGCTCATAATCATCCATCTGGCAATCCGACACCGTCTCCACAAGATATTCAATTTACCAAACGAATGGAAGAATGTGGCGAAATGATGGGGATTCAATTGTTGGATCATATTATTGTTGGTGATAGCGGATACATTAGTTTGAGAGAAGAGAATTTTTTTGCTTCAGAATGAGGACAATTCTTGCAAAAATATTTTATCACGTGTAAAATGAAAGGGTAATCTTGTTTGGAATTATGTAGACTTTTTAAATTTTTTTAAATATTCTATTGGAAGCGAGCAAAGTTACGACTATTTATGTGCAAATGCACGAGGAGGAACAAAAGAATGGAACAAGGAACAGTAAAATGGTTTAACGCAGAAAAAGGTTTTGGGTTTATCTCACGCGAAGACGGAAGCGACGTATTCGTACACTTCTCAGCTATCCAAGGTGATGGTTTCAAAACTTTAGAAGAAGGTCAAGCAGTGACTTTTGATGTTGAAGATTCAGACCGTGGCCCTCAAGCAGTTAACGTAGAAAAAAACTAATAAAAAATAATCCAAAAACACCTAACGCATGTTAGGTGTTTTTTTGTTAGAAAAAATAGAGAAGAAAAATGGACAAGCATTTTTCTTCTCTATTAAATGAGAGCTTTATTGATCACTAACTGTGGCAGTCATAATCATTGGCAGAATCATTGGATGACGTTCTGTTTGTTCAAACAAGAAAGGCTGTAAAGCGGTCGTCATGGCTTCGCCTAATTTTGCTTCGGTACAGTTTTTATCTTTCATTGCTTCACGTAGAGCATTGAATAAAAGACGTTGGCCTTCATGAATCATATCACCAGACTCACGCATGTAGACAAAACCACGGGAAAGAATGTCTGGACCAGCCATAATTTCTTTATTTTTAATATCAACCGTTGCTACCGCTAAAACTAAACCTTCTTCAGATAAGATACGACGATCCCGTAAAACAACATTCCCGATATCGCCGACACCATTTCCATCAACGTACACGTCATTAGCATTGAAGTGACCAGCAGGACGTGCGCTATCAGCCGTTAAAGCTAAGACATCGCCGTTGCCCATGATAAAGCAATTTTCTTCAGGAACCCCTGTATCTTGAGCGAGCGAAGCATGGATTTTTAACATTCTAAATTCACCATGAACAGGCATGAAATATTTAGGCTTCATCAAGCGAAGCATTAATTTTTGCTCTTCTTGTCCACCGTGACCAGAAGTATGGATATTATTGATTTTTCCGTGGATAACTTCTGCACCGGCTTCAGATAATAAGTTGATTAAACGGTTAACGCTTGTCGTATTCCCAGGAATTGGTGAACTTGAGAAAACAACCGTATCGCCTGGTTGAATACTAATTTGGCGGTGTGTACCGTTAGCAATCCGACTAAGCGCGGCCATAGGTTCTCCTTGAGAGCCAGTACATAAAATCATTGTTTCATTTGCTGGCAATTGATTCAGTTCCGCCGCATCGACAAACGTTCCTTTTGGCACTTTGATGTAGCCTAAGCGTTCGCCATTGACAATGGCATTTTCCATGCTACGACCAAAAACAGCAATTTTGCGACCGGTTTTCACGGCTGCATCAGCAGCTTGTTGTAAACGGAAAATGTTTGAAGCAAAACTGGCAAAGATAATCCGACCATCAATTTTTTCAAAGATTTTTAAAATAGAGGTCCCAATTGTTTTTTCGGATTTTGTAAAGGTGGGTATTTCAGCATTGGTACTGTCTGAAAGAAGACAAAGGACGCCTTCTTCACCTAATTTCGCCATTCTGTGTAAGTTGGCTGGCTCACCAACGGGTGTAAAGTCAAACTTAAAGTCACCTGTTGCGACAATGTTACCAGAAGGCGTTTTAACCACAACGCCCAAGGCATCAGGAATACTGTGAGTCGTCCGGAAAAAACTAATCGCTGTTTTTCTAAAACGAATCACCGTATCTTCATTAATTTCGTGTAATTCCGCTTCTCGCAATAAACCATGTTCATCTAGTTTGTTGGTAATTAAAGCCAAGGCTAGTGGTCCCGCATAGATTGGGATATTCGCTTGACGTAAAAGATAAGGAACGCCACCAATATGGTCTTCATGACCGTGGGTAATAACGAGTGCTTTGACTTTATGCAAATTTTGAACGATGTAGCTATAATCTGGAATCACGTAGTCAATCCCAAGTAAATCATCTTCTGGGAATTTGATCCCAGCATCAATAATGATAATTTCATCTTGGAATTGTACCCCATATGTGTTTTTTCCAATTTCGCCTAAACCACCGATTGCAAAAACGCCAGTTTCGTTATTTTTTATGTTTACTTTCATGTTAAAACTCCGTTAGAGTGAAGTCCGCATGTTCTTGCTCGTAAGCAAGATGTTTTTCGTCTAATAATTGAACGTATTCAATATTGTATGGGGTATTTTCTTCAACTAATTGGCGCACGATTACATCGCTATCGGCTTCCATGTAAAGAGATTTTGTGTCTTCTCTTTTTGGGTTTCTGATTTTTGTTTCTTGATAGTATACTTTGTAAATCATCGATTCATTTCTCCTTCAGCTACTAAATAGTAGCAATTTATAGTTTTTTTCATTTTAAGACAGAAAATTAAACACAACAAAACGAGGTGCTGATCACCTAAAAAAGAATGCTCATCAAAAACATCTGTTAATGATGAAATGAAGCCTCGACTTTGCTTCATTCTGGGTATTTGATTTTATGTGTTCTTTTTTCAACCGTCCCGTGTGTTGTGAATAACAACAATTAAGCTTATTTTATCATAGAATGATAAGGAAGTATAGAAACACTCACTGGACTTTTAAAAAAAACAAACTTCTTGTTTCACCTTATTCTTGATCAAGTTCGAGTGCCTTTTTTTTAGGACGCCAATACCAACTTAAGCCGATCACGTGGGCTAAATAAACAATCGCTAAAGTCGTAGTCATCAACGTATTTCGGACAATTAAACACGGAATGGCAAATAAAAGAAACATGGAAATAAATAGTTTCCATTTACCTTTACGAGTAATTTTTTTCTCAAAGAAGGCTTCTTGGATATATTTTTGATAATAAGAAGAAGCTAAAAATTTGTTATAAAGTTTATCTGAACTACGCATCCAAAAAAAGGCCGTTAATAAATAAAAACCAGTGGTGGGTAAAAGCGGCAAAAAGATTCCTAACGTGCCTAAAGCAAACGTACAGGAACCGAGAAAAATGAAGAATAATTTTTTCATTCAAAGGGTCCTTTCAGTTTTTCCCAATTATGGCACAATCAAAAGGAAGTAGCAATTTTAATCGTATAAGTAAATCATTAAAATTATCTATTTTTTAGAAAATCTAAAAGAGAAAGGATAGAAAGAGAAAGGCTGTTTTTTCTAGCCAGACAGCTTGTATTACCGATTTCTTTTTGATACAGTGGGAGTACTAGAAAATTTAAAGTAAGATAAGAAGGAGATGATTAATTGAAGTTAATGTGGCGTTACACAATGCGTTATAAGAAATTACTTTTCGCTGATTTTATTTGTGTGTTTGGTTTTATTTTAATTGAATTAGGCTTGCCGACCATTTTAGCACGAATGATTGACAAAGGAATTATTCCTAAAGATATGGACTATATTTATCAGCAAGGGATTTGGATGGTTGTAATTACGATTATTGGTGTCGCAATGAATATTTTGCTGGGGTACTTTGGTGCCAGAATTACAACAAATATTGTTCGTGATATTCGTGATGATTTATTTGAAAAGATTCAAACTTTCTCACATAGTGAATATGAAAGTATTGGGGTTTCTTCCTTAATTACGCGAACTACCAATGATGCATACCAAATTATGCTCTTCATGGGAAATATTTTACGTCTTGGCTTTATGACGCCAGTGATGTTTATTGCCAGTCTTTACATGGTGATGCGAACGAGTCCGTCGTTAGGAATGTACGTTTTAGGTGCCTTGCCTTTTCTGCTGCTAGCAGTTGTCGGAATTGCTCGTTTGTCAGAACCGTTATCTAAAAAGCAACAAAAGAACTTAGATGGAATCAATGGGATTTTAAGAGAAAATCTTTCTGGATTGCGGGTAATACGCGCATTTGTTAATGAAAAATTTGAAGAATCTCGTTTTAATAAAGTCAATGAAACTTACACTAAAAGTTCAAAAAGTCTGTTTCGTTTAATGGCAGCAGCCCAACCAGGCTTCTTTTTCTTATTTAATATTGTGATGGTCTTAATCATTTGGAGCGGGACTGTTCAAATCAGCCACGGGGATTTAGAAGTTGGGAATTTAATAGCTTTTATTGAATATATTTTCCATGCGCTGTTCTCGTTTATGTTATTTGCCAGTGTCTTTATGATGTATCCTCGGGCTGCGGTTTCGGCTTCGCGGATTCAAGAAGCCTTAGACATGGAACCAGCTATTCGTGAAGAAGAAGGCGTAACAGAAACAGCTACTAAAGGCTATCTAGAGTTTAAAAATGTAACCTTTGCCTATCCTGGACATGCGGAAAGCCCAGTCATCCGCAATGTAAGTTTTAAGGCGTCACCTGGTGAAACAGTGGCCTTTATTGGGAGCACAGGTAGTGGGAAATCAACATTAATTCAATTGATTCCACGGTTTTATGATGTATCAGAAGGTGAAATTTTAATCGATGGAGTGAACGTAAAAGAGTACAAACTTAGTGCATTACGCAATAAGATTGGCTATATTCCACAAAAAGCGTTACTTTTTACTGGTACAATTGCTGATAACCTTCGCTACGGTAAGGAAGATGCGACGTTAGAAGAAATGGAACGAGCAATTGACATTGCTCAAGCAACAGAATTTGTTTCACAAAAACCGCAAGGCTATGATGAACCTCTTTCAGAAGGTGGCACGAACTTTTCTGGTGGTCAAAAACAACGTTTAGCTATCGCACGGGCGATTATTCGCAATCCGGAAATTTATATATTTGATGATAGTTTTTCTGCGTTAGATTATCAAACAGATGCAAATTTACGAGCGCGTCTGAAAAAAGAAACAACAGAATCCACTGTTTTAATTGTGGCACAACGTGTTGGAACAATTATGCATGCGGACCGCATTGTTGTTTTAAACGAAGGCGACGTGGTCGGAATTGGCACACATCGTGAATTACTTGAGACTTGTCCAATTTACTATGATATTGCGGCTTCTCAATTGTCAGAGGAGGAATTAGCATGAAACACGCCTTTTCTTCTATGAAACGAATCGGTCGCTATATTAAACCGTACCGAGTGACGTTTTATTTAGTTATTTTATTTACAATATTAACCGTTGCCTTTAATGCAGCGTTGCCTTATTTGACTGGATTACCAACGACAGAAATTAGCCGTAATATTGCGGCTGGCGAATCCATTAATTTTGATTATGTAATCCAATGTTTAATTTGGATTTTAGTTGTGGGAACAGGTTATTGTGTGGCACAATTTTTGTCAGGCTTTTTAATGACGAATGTCGTTCAACAATCCATGCGCGATTTACGTCGCGATATTGAAGAAAAAATCAATCGTTTGCCAGTTTCTTATTTTGATAAGAACCAACAAGGAAATATTTTGTCACGGGTGACGAACGATGTGGATGCTGTCAGCAATGCGATGCAACAAAGTTTTATTAATATTGTTTCGGCAGTCCTAGGTATTGTGATGGCGGTAGTGATGATGTTCTTAATCAATCCGCTGATGGCGATTTTTTCAGTAATTATGATTCCGTTGTCTCTGATTATTTCAAGAACAATTGTTAAAATCTCCCAGAAATATTTCCAAGGAATGCAAAATTCTTTAGGAGACTTAAATGGTTATGTTCAAGAAAATATGACTGGGTTCAGTGTTTTAAAACTATATGGTCGGGAAAAAGAAACCCTTGAAGGCTTTAAACAAGTTAATCATCGTTTAAATGGTTTTGGTTTCAAAGCATCCTTTATCTCAGGATTAATGTTGCCATTGGTTCAGATGACCGCTTATGGGACCTATATCGGGGTAGCTGTCCTTGGTAGTTACTATGTGGTTGCTGGTGTGATCGTAGTGGGGCAATTACAAGCGTTTATTCAATATATTTGGCAAATTAGCCAACCAATGGGGAATATTACGCAGTTGTCTGCAGCTTTACAAAGCGCTTCAGCTTCGACCATGCGGATTTTTGAAATCCTAGATGAGCCAGAAGAAGAACTTAACGAACAAGATGTTCCTTTGCCAGAACCTATTTTAGGCTCTGTTGAATTTGAAAATGTCAGCTTTAGTTATGACCCAGAAAAACCGTTAATTCGTAATTTGAACTTTAAAGTTGATGCGGGCCAAATGGTTGCGATTGTGGGACCAACTGGCGCTGGGAAAACAACCTTAATCAACTTACTGATGCGTTTTTATGATGTAACAGAAGGCGCCATTAAAATTGATGGCATTGATACGAAAAAAATGAACCGTAGTGATGTCCGATCTGTATTTGGAATGGTATTGCAAGATGCTTGGTTGTATAAAGGTACCATTGCAGATAACATTCGTTTTGGGAAGTTAGATGCCACGGATTATGAAGTTGTCGATGCAGCGAAAACGGCCAATGTGGATCACTTCATTCGGACAATGCCAGACGGGTATGAAATGGAAATCAATTCTGAGGGAGATAACGTTTCCCTTGGTCAAAAACAATTGTTGACCATTGCCCGAGCGGTAATTTCTGATCCGAAAATTTTGATTTTAGATGAGGCGACTAGTTCAGTCGATACACGCTTGGAAGCCTTAATTCAAAAAGCAATGGATCGTGTTATGGAAGGACGAACGAGTTTCGTTATTGCCCACCGCCTATCAACTATTCGTGAAGCTGATTTAATTCTTGTTATGAAACAAGGAGAAATCATTGAAAAAGGTACGCATCATGAGTTGCTGGAACAAGGTGGCTTCTATGAAAAACTATACAATAGTCAATTTGCTGAAGAAGGCGACTATGAGGAATAAAAAAACGGCTGTCTGAAAAGACAGTCGTTTTTCTTGTCTTTTTTACTATGAAAGTGAGGAATTCTTGTCTATACTTAATGAAAAGAGGTGACAGAGTTTGAAAAAAGAGTATTTTATTGCTGCTAGTGCAGATGTCTATGGAAACGTACAACTAGCGAAGGATAGTAATATTTGGTTTCAGTCGGTCTTAAGAGGTGACAGTAACACAATTACCATTGGTGAAGGTAGTAATATTCAAGATGGCACGATTATTCATGTTGATGAAGATGCCCCGACAATTGTAGGCAAGTATGTAACGGTGGGCCATCAATGCATGTTACACGGTTGTAAAATCGGTGATGGTGCTTTGATTGGCATGGGTTCAACGATTCTAAATAACGCCATTATTGGAGAAAACAGCCTGATTGGCGCGGGCTCTTTAGTGACAGAAGGCAAAATTATCCCGCCAAATGTTTTAGCATTTGGTCGACCAGCGAAGGTTATCCGTCCGTTAACGGCAGCAGAAATAGCCAGTAATCATACGAACGCCTTACATTATATTCAACGAGCAGAAGAATTTCGCCAACAAAAATACCCGAAACTAACATAGAATTAGGAGGAAAATGATGAAGAAAATTAAAGTAATGACGGTTTTTGGAACACGGCCAGAAGCAATCAAAATGGCTCCCTTAATCAAAGTTTTAGAAGAGCAAAGTCAAGGATTTGACTCTGTAGTAGTCGTAACAGCGCAACATCGCCAAATGTTGGATCAAGTGTTAGAAGATTTTCAAATTACACCGAATCATGATTTAAATATCATGAAAGATGGGCAAACCTTAACAGATATTACAAGTCGTGTTTTGAATTTATTAACTGAGGTTCTTGTGACAGAACAGCCGGATATTGTCTTGGTTCATGGCGATACAACCACGTCATTTGCGGCTGCATTGGCTGCTTTTTATCAACAGATTCCGGTGGGACATGTGGAAGCAGGATTACGGACCTGGCAAAAATATTCTCCGTTTCCGGAAGAAATGAATCGTCAACTGGTAGATGTGTTAACGGATATTTATTTTGCCCCAACCACTCAAAGTAAGGACAATTTAATCAAAGAAAATCATCCAGAAGAACATATTTATGTGACTGGCAATACAGCGATTGACGCGATGGCGTACACCGTTGATGCCCACTATCAAAATGATTTATTGGAAAAAATCCCTACAGACCAACGCATTGTACTAATCACAATGCATCGTCGTGAAAATTTAGGCCTGCCAATGGCAAATGTGTTTAAAGCTGTTCGTCGACTTGTAATGGAACATCCAGAAATTGAAGTCATTTTCCCTATGCACAAAAATCCCAAAGTCCGTGAAATAGTAGCGGAACACTTAGGTGAATTAGCTCGTGTGCATTTAATTGAACCATTGGATGTCAAAGATTTTCAAAATTTTGCAGCGAAAAGTGCTTTAATTTTAACTGATTCTGGCGGTGTGCAAGAAGAAGCTCCTTCCTTAGGGGTGCCAGTTTTAGTTTTACGAGATACAACGGAACGTCCAGAAGGCGTAGTGGCAGGAACATTGAAATTGGTTGGTACAGACGAACAAGTAGTCTATCAAGAGGCGAAAACATTATTGACTGATTCTGATGCTTACCACGCGATGGCGCATGCACAAAATCCGTATGGGGATGGTCAAGCTAGCCGCCGAATCGTTGAAGCCATTGCCTATGAAATGCAGCAATCAGATAAAAAACCAGATACGTTTACAGCAAAATAAATAAAAAGGCAGAGAAGCGCTGAAAAATGTGCTTCTTTTGCGTATCTTATTTTGAAGAATCAATTAGACAAAAAATGCTAGAAAGTAGTGAAGTGAAGATGTATCAAACGATTTTATTTGATTTAGATGGCACAATTACGGATTCTGGTAGCGGCATTATGCGTTCTATTTTATATGCAACAGAACAATTAGGCTGGCCAGCTCCTAGCGAGGAGACGTTACGTTCTTTCATAGGGCCGCCTTTATATGAGTCGTTTTTGCACATGGCGCCTTCAGCTGAAGCAGCGCAACAAGCCGTGGGTCATTATCGAGCGTATTATCAGAGAAAAGGCATGTTTGAAAACCATGTGTATCCAGGGATCCCAGAGGTACTAACAAGGTTAAAGGAAGCGGGAGCAAAGTTATACATTGCGACTTCCAAGCCAGAAGAATTTGCTAAAAAGATTATTACTCATTTTGATTTAGATCGTTATTTTACAGGCATCTATGGAGCGAGCATGGACGGTCATCGTTCTAAAAAAGCAGATGTGATTCAGTATGCATTAACGGAAGCTCAATTAGACCCAACCAAAGAAGCGATTATCATGGTTGGTGATCGTAATCATGACATTCTTGGTGCTCAACAAAATGGCTTAGATAGTATAGGTGTCTTGTATGGATTTGGTGAAGAAACAGAATTACAAGAGGCGGGAGCAACATTCCTAGTACAATCGCCTAAAGACTTAGGTGCTATTTTGCTACAAAATTCTTAATAGAAAATGGATTTTCGATAAATTTAGGAGGATTTTAAGATTTATTATCGTTTCAATAGAAAAGCGCCATCATAGGCTTTAAACGTTGTCAATGATGAATTTTTTATCGGGGAATGACGGTCTTTTTATTAAAAACATTTAATTTTAAAGAGGTTTCATGTATAATAGTTTCAGTCATAAACGATAGAATAGTAAGGAGGGTTAGTTTTGGCTAATGATAACCAAAATAACCAAGATCCCAAATCTTCGCTTAGAGATCAAGTAACTGGGTCTTTAAAAGGTAGAAATGATGGCGATCAACCTGATTCCTCTGAAAAAAATGATAGGTCTCCCCAACCTTCATATGATGAATCACAAGAAACAGCGAGCCGCACAACACAAACACGTGCAGGTTCTAGAGCTGCTCGAAGACGTGGGAAAGACAAGACAACACAGACAGTCGAAGAGCCAACCCCGATTGAAACAGACGAAAAGCCAACAAATACAAAAAAACAAACACGTAAAAAAGAAGATCGTTTAGTCGGTCGTATCGTGTTAATTGTAGTTTCTGTATTGGTTTTAATGATGGCAATCTTTGGGTTTACTTTTTATAAATATGTAGACGCTGGGCTACAACCACTAGACAAGAACAATAAGAAGCTTGTTCAAGTGCATATCCCAGAAGGATCTTCTAATAAGCAAATTGCTGCGGTTTTAGAAGAAAGCAACGTCATTAAAAGCGGAATGGTTTTTAACTACTACGTAAAATTTAAAAACTTAACAGATTTTCAAGCGGGCTATTATCAAATGTCTCCAAGCATGACACTCGATGAAATTGGTGAAATGCTAAAAGAAGGAGGCACGCCAGAACCAACTAAAATCGCAGATGGCAAAGTAACGATTCCTGAAGGCTACGATATAGATAAAATTGGCGAAGCTATTGAAAAAAATACAGATTTCAAGAAAGCAGATTTCATTGCATTAATGAAAAACGAAGACTTCTTCAATCAAATGAAAGCTAAGTATCCTGATTTACTTGAAAGTGCTGCAACTGCAGAAGGGGTTCGTTATCGCTTAGAAGGCTATTTGTTCCCTGCAACTTATGATTACTACAAAAAATCAACACTTCCTGAATTTGTCGAACAAATGATTGCTAAAATGAACACAGTAATGGAACAATATACGCCGACAATTCATGCAAAGAATTTAACCAATCAGCAAGTCTTAACGTTAGCTTCATTGGTTGAAAAAGAAGGAGTCAAAGAAGCAGACCGCAAACAAATTGCGCAAGTATTCTTTAACCGCTTGGCTGCCGATATGCCGATCCAATCAGATATTTCTATTTTGTATGCTCTAGGAGAACACAAAGAAACTGTAACGTATGCTGACTTGGAAGTGGACTCGTCTTATAACTTGTATAAAAATACTGGTTATGGACCAGGACCATTAGATAGCCCAAGTGAGGAGTCAATTAAAGCAGTCTTGAATCCGACACCAAGTGACTATTTATACTTTGTAGCAGATATTTCTACAGGAAAAGTATACTTTTCAAAAACATATGAAGAACATCAAGTATTAGTAGATCAGTATGTCAATAATTCAAGTAGTGAATAAAATGAAAACATAAAAGAGCTTGGTGAATCAATTTTGTATGATTCACCAAGCTTTTAGATACTCAAAAAGTAATCTGTTTAACAGAGGGAAAGAGTAGCAACTAGAAATTTATATAAATAAAATTTAGCAAAATCACAAAAATTCAATAATTATATTTACAATTTAGAAAAAGCGTGGTACTCTTTTGTGGATTGAAAGCGGAATTTTTTTCAATAACCAACCAAGAACTACGTATCGTTAAGCGAAAAAGGAGAATTAACATGGTAGAAAAAGTATATCCAATGACTCTTGAAGGAAAAGAAAAATTAGAACAAGAGCTAGAAGAATTAAAAACAATTAAACGTAAAGAAATCGTAGAGCGTATTAAAATCGCTCGTAGCTTTGGGGATCTTTCAGAGAACTCAGAGTATGAATCAGCTAAAGATGAACAAGCTTTCGTTGAAGGACGTATTACAACGTTAGAAAATATGATTCGTTTTGCAGAAATCATCGATAATGATGGCGTGGACCAAGACGAAGTTTCCATCGGTAAAACAGTTACTTTCCAAGAATTGCCTGATGGAGAAGAAGAGGAATACACAATCGTAGGAAGTGCCGAAGCCGATCCATTTTCTGGTAAAATTTCTAACGATTCACCGATTGCGCAAGCCTTAATTGGTAAACAATTAGGTGACCAAGTGATTATTGCAACACCTGGTGGCGACATGACAGTTAAAATTACAAAAGTTGAAGCAAACTAAATAATTGAGTAGGGCAGGCAGCTTCCAAGGCCTGTCCTTTCGCAATCTAAGACATTTAGGGCTAAAGTCCTATGGTAACCTGAGGCGCAAACCACTATGATTAAATAAAATAAACGAGTAAAATAAATGACAGAGGGAGGAGGCAAATCTATGAATAACCCTTGGCGCTTTTTTATCGTCGCAGAAGCATTACTTTTTATTCTGGCGTTATGGCAAATTGTACATAATCCTGGATTAGCTGTTTTATTAACAATTGGCGTTTTACTTGTGGCCTACGTTTCCAGGAAAGCATCTAAAACACATTTTAACAACTTTCAATTCGTCCTCGGCGTTGTTTTTATTGTCATTGGTGCAATGAACAGCACGGCTGTTTGGTTTATGTTGATTTTTGGCGTACTCTTTATCGGCTTAAAAGGCTTTGAGATCTCAGGCGTGGATATAGCTGAGCGAGCACCTTGGCGTAAAAAACAAATGATTATGGTGGAGACGGCGGCAAAAGAACCTAAAAATGGCAAACGATTTAAACGCCGCTGGTTTGCCAACGAACGCATTGGTAACAATATCTATGAATGGGACGATATCAATATTGATTTAATCTCTGGGGACACCATTATTGATTTAGGTAATACGCTACTACCGAAAGAAGACAATATTATTATTATTCGTAAAGGTTTTGGCCGCACGCGAATTCTAGTGCCGTTAGGTGTAGCTATTTTGTTAGAACATTCAACTTTTTACGGAACGGTACGTTTTGAAGAAGAAAAATATCAATTGAAAAACGAATCATTAAAAATTTACAGCAATGATTATGATACCAATCTTCGTCGTTTGAAAATTATGACGAACACTTTAGTAGGAGATGTTGAGGTGATCCGTGTATGACCGATCGGATTTCAAGACGCATGATTTCATTATATGCGTCCCTTAGCACCTTTATTGTTATCTTAATTACATTGTTTTCATATTTTCATTCGATTAAACAAAACCGGTGGCTATTAGAGCTTCTTCAGAGAAAAGTCTTTTATCTACCACTAATTGTGCACATTGTTCTCATATCCTTACTAATAGGCTTATTGACCTTTTTACTGATTTCATTGGTTCAAAAAGGGCAATATGGACGGATTGAAGAAAAACTTCGGTTATTGGCCAACGGTAATTATGAAAGTCCAGTCTTAAACAAACCAACGACCAGTGAAAATCAAGACCATTATCTAACCGAAGTCGAACAAGATATTTGGTCGATTAAAAATAAATTATTAGAGATGTCTAAAGAATTGCAATTATTAAACAGTCGACCGCAATTAATGGATGGGCAAACAAAAGAAGAAATTTTAGAGAACGAGCGGCATCGTTTGGCGCGGGAGTTGCATGATTCAGTCAGTCAACAACTTTTTGCAGCCATGATGATGTTGTCTGCATTAAATGAACAAGCACAACGAACAGAAACCCCGGAACCATATCGTAAACAACTAGCCATGGTGGCAGAAATCATTAATGCCTCCCAATCGGAAATGCGCGCGCTACTATTGCACTTGCGTCCTATCAGTCTAGAAGGAAAAAGTTTGCGTAAAGGTATTGAACAATTACTGAAAGAACTACAAACAAAAATTAAAATTGAATTGATTTGGGATGTTGAAGATGTTCATTTAAATAGCAGCATTGAGGATCATCTTTTCCGAATTGTGCAGGAGTTACTTTCAAATACCTTAAGACATGCCAAAGCAAAGGAATTAGAGGTATACTTACACCAAGTCGATAAAAACGTGTTATTGCGTATTGTTGATGATGGTGTCGGCTTTGATATGAAGGAACAAAGTAATAAAGCCGGTAGTTATGGCTTAAATAATATTCGAGAACGTGTTGTCGGCATGGGCGGTACAGTTAAAATTATTAGTTTTAAAGGGCAGGGAACCAGCGTTGAAATTAAAGTTCCTGTCATAAAGGAGGAAACTGCAAGTGATCAAAGTAATGTTAGTGGATGACCATGAAATGGTCCGTTTAGGCGTTTCATCATATTTATCTATTCAAGAGGATATAGAAGTCGTAGGCGAAGCAGAAAATGGTAAGATTGGCTATGAAAAAGCATTGGAACTACGTCCAGATGTTATTTTGATGGATTTGGTAATGGAAGAAATGGACGGCATTGATTCAACAAAAGCGATCTTGAAAGATTGGCCAGAAGCCAAGATTATTATTGTGACGAGTTTTATTGATGATGAAAAAGTGTATCCGGCGATTGAAGCTGGTGCAGCGGGCTACCTATTAAAAACATCAACAGCACATGAGATTGCTGATGCAATTCGGGCGACTTATCGCGGAGAGCGTGTGTTGGAACCTGAAGTGACACATAAGATGATGGAACGGTTAACAAAAAAACAAGAGCCGGTGTTGCACGAAGATTTGACAAACCGGGAACACGAAATTTTAATGTTGATTGCACAAGGTAAAAGTAATCAGGAAATAGCTGATGAACTCTTTATCACTTTGAAAACAGTTAAAACACATGTTTCAAACATTTTAGCAAAACTAGATGTGGATGATCGGACCCAAGCGGCGATTTATGCTTTTCAACATGGTTTAGCCAAATAAATATCAGATAAATCCATAAATAAATTCTAGGAAATCCTTCTAGGAATTTATTTATGGATTTGTTATACTAATTTTAACGAACAGACAGGAGCGGTCAGAAGAAATGAAACAAAATTTTGCAATTATTGGTTTAGGACGTTTTGGCGGCAGCATATGCCAAACTTTGGTGGAAGCTGGTCAAGAAGTTTTGGCCATTGACAGCAGTGAAGACCGTGTCAATGAATATATGAATATTGCAACGCATGCAGTGGTGGCTAACGCCCAAGATGAAATGACGTTGCGTTCTTTAGGAATTCGGAATTTTGATCACGTAGTGGTGGCAATTGGTGAAGATATTCAAGCGAGTATTTTAGTGACACTAATGGTTAAAGAGATGGGGGTTCCCAATGTCTTAGCCAAAGCAGTCAATGAATATCATGCCCGTGTCTTAGATAAAATTGGGGCAGATATGGTCGTTCACCCAGAGCGAGATATGGGTATTCGAATTGCTCACAAACTTGTTTCACGCAATATTTTAGATTATATTGAATTATCTAGCGAATTTTCATTAGCTGAGGTTCGGGTCACCAATCCTAAATTTTACAATAAAACCTTAGCAGAATTAAATTTCCGTCAACGATTTGGTTTAACTGTGGTAGCGATTCGCCGCTCGAAAACAGAAGTAATTGCTTCGCCAGATGCTTCTGAAATTGTTCGAGAAAACGACAATTTATTAGTTATCGGTGATACCGCAGATGTCGATTTATTAGATGAAAAAATGAATGGCTAAGCACTTTATTCTCTAAAAGCACTGCGCTGTGCTACAATAAATGGCGACAGAGATGTGAAGGAGGAACAAAGAATGAAATTAGAAGTGACACCGAAAGCCCAACAATGGTTTAAAGAAGAAACCGGGGTTCAGCCTGAGACAGGCATTCGTTTTTTCGGGAAAATTTACGGAAAAACACCTGTTCATGATGGTTTTTCCATTGCGATGTCTGTAGAAGCGCCAGATGAGCCAATGATTAAAGAGAACCTAGATGGGATTACCTATTTTATTGAAGAAACAGATGATTGGTTCTTTAAAGGGTATGATTTGATTGTTGATTATGATGAAAAGAATGATGAACCGCGTTATCAATTTGAAGCAAACCAAGAAGATTTAACAAAATAATTTTAGTGCTAAACAAAAGAGGCTGAAGTAGTGCGTAGGACTATTTCTGTTGCTTTCGTTTAACCGCTAGTCAGCCTGAGAAAAAATCGTTTTGGATTTTTTCTCAGGTTCTTTCTATTTAAGTTATTTTTAGTTGGATATCGTTATTTAATAAGGCTATTATATGGTATAATGATAATTAACTGAAGTGTGGAGGAAATAAAATGTTATCAATTGTTGTCCCTTGTTATAATGAGGAAGCAGCGATTCCGCTGTTTTTTGAAGAAGTAGAAAAAATTAGCCAGCAACTGTCTCATTCAGTAGAATATATATTTGTGAATGATGGCTCAAAAGATAAGACGTTAGCTGTTTTAAGACAGCTTTATCGCGAACATCCAGAGAAGGTCCGTTATCTTTCTTTTTCACGAAATTTTGGGAAAGAAGCGGGCTTATACGCTGGTTTAAAAGAAGCAACAGGTGACTTAGTGACAGTCATGGACGTTGATTTACAAGACCCGCCTGAGTTATTACCTCAAATGATTGAGATGATTGAAACCAGTACAGATTTAGATTGTGTTGGCACACGACGCATAACAAGAGACGGCGAACCGCCCATTCGTAGCTTTTTTGCACGGATGTTCTATAAACTCATTAATCGAATTGCTGAGACGGAAATGGTGGATGGTGCCCGTGACTTTCGTGTCATGACCCGACAAATGGTCGATGCGATTTTAGAGTTATCTGAGTATAATCGTTTTTCAAAAGGGATTTTTAGTTGGGTCGGCTTTAAAACAGAATATATTGAATTTAAAAATCGAGAACGAATTGCTGGAGAAACCTCTTGGTCTTTCTGGAGTCTATTAAGTTATTCAATTGACGGGATTGTCAATTTTTCAGAAACACCATTGAATATTGCTTCATACGTTGGCGCCTTTTCGTGTATTGGTTCTGCACTAGCAATGTTAGTGATTATCTTTCGAACATTAGTTAATGGTGATCCAACAAGCGGCTGGCCTTCAATGGTTTGTATTGTACTTTTTGTAGGTGGTTTGCAACTATTATGTTTAGGAATTATTGGCAAATATATCGGTAAAATTTTCTTAGAAACGAAAAAACGACCAATTTATATTGTAAAGGAATCAGAAAAAGATTCTAAAAAATAACCAAAAAAGCAGAGAAAAATTCTCTGTTTTTTTGTTGTGCATTAAAAAAAGTGTGAATAGACTTTTCAGAAAAACAACATTTTTTACATAAAAAATACATTAACTTTACCTATTTTTATCTTAATGAAACAGCTTTGCTCTCGCGGTTGCAAGAAATAAATGTTAAAATCAAAAGGTATGCTATTAAATGTTTTTTTGGAGGTTGGGTCATGATAGAAGTTATCGACTTGAAAAAAGTATTCGATAATGGGTTTGAAGCGTTAAAATCGGTCAATTTTACGATTGAGCAAGGGGACTTGGTTTGTTTGTTAGGACCAAGTGGGTGTGGGAAATCCACAATTTTAAACTTAATTGCAGGTTTATTACATCCAAGTGATGGAGATATTCAGTTTCGACAGCAATCGGTTGTCAAAACAGCACCAAAAGATCGGAACATCGGGTTCGTTTTTCAAAACTATGCCTTATATCCACATATGACTGTTCTAGAAAACGTAATGTTTCCTTTGACGGTAGGAAGTAAGAAAGTTCCCAAGGCAGAGGCACAAGCTATTGCCGAAGAATATATGAAACTAACGAATATTGAAGAGTTAAGCCATAAAAAGCCAGGCACACTTTCTGGTGGTCAACAACAGCGTGTTGCGATTACCCGGGCGTTAGTTCAAAAACCAGATGTTTTATTATTAGATGAGCCTTTAAGTAACTTGGATGCACGTTTGCGTTTGAAAATTCGTGAAGAAATCCGCCGCTTGGTGAAAGAAGTAGGGATTACAACAATCTTTGTAACGCACGACCAAGAGGAAGCGCTATCAATCAGTGATAAAATTATTTTATTAAACGAAGGGGTTATTCAACAAAATGATGAACCTCAAAACCTTTACTTAGAACCAAATAACTTATTTGTTGCTCAGTTCATAGGTAATCCAATTATTAATTTATTGTCTGTTGAAGTGAAAGACGGCAAAATGTACCACGAAAGTTTTGAAATTCCGCTTGAGCGTTTTGAGCAAGCACGCTTTAAAATGCCAATGACTGACGGGAAATATACGTTTGCTTCTCGTCCAGAAGATGTGGTACCAGCTGAAACAGGTCTCTTTACCACAACGACAGATTTAGTGGAATTGATTGGTCGAGAACGTATTTTACGATTTACATTAGGAAACGAACAAGTGAAATCAATTGTAAGTGTAGAAGAAGCGATTGAAGAAGGAGACACTTTATCTTTTGATTTTTCATATAAAAAAGTATTTATCTTTAACGAAGCGGGAGACCGGGTTTACTAATGAAAAAATACAATCCAGAAAATCAACCAAAAGCATGGCTCTTCCTTCTGCCATCATTAGGAATCATTTTACTGTTTAGCGTTTATCCACTGTTTCGTTCTTTGTGGATGAGTTTCCAAAAAGGTTCCTTAATTAACCAACGCTACGCTGGTTTAGAAAATTATCAACGTGTATTGAATGATCCAATCTTCTATAAAGCGTTAAAAAATACAGCGCTCTATGCATTTGCTGTGGTACCGATTGCCTTGATAATTTCCCTAGCAATTGCTTGGATTATCTTTGAAAAAGTTAAACATAAGAGTTTCTTTGAAACGATTTTCTTTATGCCTTATGTAACGAGTACGATTGCCATTGGGATTGTCTTCCGTTACTTCTTTAATGGCGATTATGGAATTGTCAATTACGTCTTAGGCTTTTTCGGCATTCCTTCTGTCAACTGGCTAGATAATGTTCAAATGAGTATGCCAACATTGATTATTTTTGGGGTTTGGACGAGTTTAGCATTTAATATTATTATTTTGTTGGCTGGGTTGAGAAATATTGATGAAGAACATTTTAAAATTGCAAAAATGTTTGGTGCCTCAGACGGCGAAATTTTCCGACGTATTACGTTTCCGCAATTAGTCCCGACCATTGCCTTTTTATTAACGGTCAATTTAATTGGCGCCTTTAAAGTTTATACACAAGTTTATGCTTTATTCGGTGGTCGTGCGGGGATTGCCAATAGTGCCACAACCGCAGTGTACTATATTTATGACAAATTCCACATTGCAGGGCGTCCCGGAATTGCGATGGCCGCCACAGTGATTTTATTTGTGATTATTTTAGTGGTCACTTTCTTACAAAATAAACTCTTAAAGAAAGTGGGGCAATAAGCCAATGAAAAAAGTTTTAACGATTATCGCATTTGTTTTCTTAGGCATTTTAGCCGTTATTACGTTATTTCCATTTGTCTATATGATTTTAGCCGGTTTAATGAGTTACTCTGAAGCGACCAGCATGCCGCCAACCATGTTTCCAAAACAACCACAATGGCAAAACTACACAGAGGTCTTTCAAAAAGCACCCTTTCTTCGGTATTTCTTGAACACAGTCTTTGTTTCAGGCGTTACAACGATTGCTACGGTAGTCACCGCCGTTTTAGCTTCATTCGCGTTAACGAGTTTGAAGTTCCGTTTTAAAAATGTGGTCATTGCTTTGATGATTTCGTTGTTAATGGTTCCATATGAATCTATTATCTTTACCAATTATCAAACGATTGCGCAATTAGGTTTGTTAAATACTTACAGCGCCTTAATTATTCCATTTTTAACTAGTATTTTTTATATTTACTATTTAAACGGGTATTTAAAAGGTATTCCTGATACTTTTTACAAGGCTGCCAAGATTGATGGCGCTAGTGATTTAGAATATATTTGGCGTATTTTAGTACCAATGTCAAAACCAGCGTTAGTAACAGTAGGGATTTTAACATTCATTTCTAGTTGGAATTCTTTCTTGTGGCCATTGTTGGTGACGAACGAGAAAAAATACCGTCTATTGAATAATGGACTATCGGCCTTTGCGACAGAGAGCGGTAGTGACGTACATTTACAAATGGCTGCTGCAACATTAACCGTTATTCCAATTTTAATTATTTACTTGATTTTCAGAAAAGAAATTATCAGAGGAGTTGCAAAAAATGGAATCAAAGGCTAAAACAACTGTGACTTTTCACAGTGGCATTTTAACAATTGGAGGAACCGTGATTGAAGTGGCGTATAAAGATGCCCACATCTTCTTTGATTTTGGTACAGAATTTCGACCAGAATTAGATTTGCCCGATGATCACATTGAAACCTTAATTAATAATCGTTTAGTGCCAGAATTAAAAGACTTATATGATCCACGTTTAGGTTATGAATATCATGGTGCAGAAGACAAAGAGTATCAACACACCGCTGTTTTCTTATCTCATGCCCATTTAGATCATTCACGCATGATTAATTATTTAGACCCAGCTGTTCCGTTGTACACCCTAAAAGAAACGAAAATGATTCTAAATAGTTTAAATCGAAAAGGTGATTTTTTGATTCCATCACCGTTTGAAGAAAAGAATTTTACCCGAGAAATGATTGGTCTTAATAAAAACGATGTGATTAAAGTTGGCGAAATTTCAGTGGAAATCGTGCCTGTTGATCATGATGCGTACGGTGCTTCGGCATTACTGATTCGCACGCCTGACCATTTCATCACATACACAGGTGATTTGCGCTTACATGGCCATAATCGTGAAGAGACTTTAGCTTTTTGTGAAAAAGCCAAACATACTGAATTATTAATGATGGAAGGCGTAAGCATTAGCTTCCCAGAACGTGAACCAGATCCAGCCCAAATAGCGGTTGTCAGTGAAGAAGATCTTGTTCAGCACTTGGTTCGTTTAGAACTAGAAAACCCGAATCGACAAATTACCTTTAATGGTTATCCAGCAAACGTGGAACGTTTTGCTAAAATTATTGAAAAGTCACCACGTACAGTCGTTTTAGAAGCAAATATGGCTGCGTTGTTACTTGAAGTATTTGGAATAGAAGTTCGTTATTATTATGCTGAATCTGGTAAAATACCAGAATTGAATCCAGCGTTAGAAATCCCGTATGACACGTTACTAAAGGACAAAACAGACTATTTGTGGCAAGTTGTGAACCAGTTTGACAACCTCCAAGAAGGTAGTTTATACATTCACAGTGATGCCCAACCGTTAGGGGACTTTGATCCACAGTATCGCGTGTTTTTAGATTTGTTGGCTAAAAAAGACATTACTTTTGTCCGCTTAGCTTGTTCAGGACATGCAATTCCAGAAGATCTGGATAAAATTATTGCATTGATTGAACCTCAAGTATTGGTTCCAATCCATACGTTAAAACCAGAAAAACTGGAAAACCCGTATGGTGAAAGAATATTGCCAGAACGTGGCGAGCAAATTGTTTTATAAATTTTTTTAAGGGAGAGAAAAAAATGAAGTTCAAAACTCTAGCAACAACAGTGTTAGCAACCGCAGCTATTTTCGCATTGGGGGCTTGTGGTAACGGTAATGGGGCCAAAGAATCAAACGATATTGTGAAAGAAGTGAAGGAAGATACGACAATCACTTTCTGGCATGCAATGAATGGGGTTCAAGAAGAAGCGTTAACAAAATTAACGAAAGACTTCATGAAAGAAAATCCAAAAATTAAAGTGGAATTACAAAATCAATCTGCTTACCCTGATTTACAAGCCAAAATCAATTCGACTTTAACTTCACCAAAAGATTTACCAACAATTACGCAAGCGTACCCAGGCTGGTTATGGAATGCTGCACAAGATGAAATGTTAGTGGACTTAAAACCATATATGGATGATGACACAATCGGCTGGAAAGATGCAGAGCCAATTCGTGAAGTATTGTTAGACGGCGCCAAAATCGACGGCAAACAATACGGCATTCCATTTAATAAATCGACAGAAATGTTATTCTATAATGCTGATTTGTTGAAAGAATATGGTGTTGAAGTACCGAAAACATTAGAGGAATTAAAAGAAGCTTCTAAAACAATTTACGAAAAATCCAACAAAGAAGTCGTTGGTGCTGGTTTTGACTCGTTAAATAACTATTACGCAATTGGAATGAAAAACAAAGGCGTTGATTTTAATAAAGACTTAGATTTAACAAGCAAAGATTCACAAGAAGTCGTGGACTATTACCGTGATGGTATCGAAGCAGGTTACTTCCGCACAGCTGGTTCAGATAAATATTTATCTGGCCCATTTGCAAACAAAAAGGTAGCAATGTTTGTCGGTAGTATTGCTGGTGCTGGTTTTGTTCAAAAAGATGCTGAAGCTGGTGGCTATGAATACGGTGTTGCACCACGTCCTGAAAAAATCAACTTACAACAAGGAACAGATATTTATATGTTCGATAGTGCTACGCCAGAACAACGGACAGCGGCATTTGAATTCATGAAATTCTTAGCTACTCCTGATTCACAATTGTACTGGGCACAACAAACAGGTTATATGCCAATTTTAGAATCTGTTTTACACAGTGATGAGTACAAAAATTCTAAGACAACCAAAGTACCTGCACAACTTGAAAACGCAGTAAAAGATTTATTCGCTATCCCAGTAGAAGAAAATGCTGATTCAGCCTATAATGAAATGCGGACAATTATGGAAAGTATTTTTGCTTCATCAAATAAAGACACGAAAAAATTATTGAAAGATGCAACATCACAATTTGAACAAGCATGGAACCAATAATCAATAAATAAACAGACGTGGGAGGTTGGGATCTGAGTCGTTATGGCTCGTGTTCTAACCTTCCTGTTCTTTTGGGCGGAAGAAGGAGAGAAACAAAATGCAAATAAAAATTTTAGCAACAAGTGATATGCATGGGTACATTATGCCAACAAGTTATAGTGAAAAAAAGATGGATTTGCCTTTTGGAACCGCAAAAGCAGCAACCATGCTGAAAAAGTTACGGGCGTCTGCCAAAGGACCAGTTTTTCAAATTGAAAATGGGGATTTTATTCAAGGTTCGCCGCTTAGTTACTACGTAAGAAAAGCAGAAACACATTCAGTGGAAGCCATCACTAAGATCATTAATCAAATGGATTATGATGTTAGCATTTTAGGTAACCACGAATTTAATTACGGATTAGATTATTTAAAGGAAACGATTGCCAGTTATCAACAGCCAGTTTTAGCTGCCAATATCCTTGGTAAAGATGGACAACCTTATTTCGGTCAGCCGTATGTCATCATAGAAAAACAAGGGATTAAAGTAGCCATCCTTGGCGTGACGACTCAATATATTCCTCATTGGGAACAGCCGGCAACAGTCAAAGATTTAACGTTTAAAAGTGTCGTTGAAACAGCGGCAGAATACGTGCCAAAACTGCGGGAAGAAGCGGATCTAGTTGTTGTCGCTTACCATGGCGGTTTTGAAAAAGATTTAGAAACAGGGGAACCCACGGAATTACTAACAGGAGAAAATGAAGGCTACGATTTATTGGAAAAAGTTCCTGGGATTGATGCCTTAGTCACTGGTCACCAACATCGAGAAATTGCTACAAAACTGAATGGAATACCTGTGATTCAACCAGGTTTTCGAGGAGCTTTTGTTGGAGAAATTACTTTAGAAATTGAACCTATGGCTAAAGGCTATCGCGTTATTGGAAGTGACGCAGCTATTCATCCTGTTGGAAACGAACAACCAGATGCAGAAATTTTAGCTTTGACAACAGCGTTACATGACGAGGTAGAAGAGTGGCTTGACCAACCAGTGGGAAATGTGGAAGGGGATATGACGATTCAAAATCCGAATGCCGTACGCCTCAAAGAACATCCATATATAGAATTTATTAATAACGTCCAAATGGCTTCAAGCGGAACGGATATTTCAGGGACTGCACTTTTTAACAATGAAGGCAAAGGGTTTAATAACCAAATTACGATGCGCGATATCATTACCAACTATATTTATCCAAATACTTTGGCTGTATTGCGTGTCACTGGACAAGACCTCCGTGAAGCGTTAGAACAAAGCGCTACTTATTTTGTGTTAGAAAAAGGCCAACCAATTTTTAACCCGAAATATGTCGATCCAAAACCACAATACTATAATTATGATATGTATGAAGGCATTGAGTATACGCTTGATTTAAGACAACCGTTTGGTGAAAGAGTAACGAAACTTAATTATCATGGCAAAGCAGTGCAAGCAGAAGATGTTTTGGAAATCGTGACAAATCAATACCGAGCAGTCGGTGGCGGAAACTATCAAATGTTCCAACCTGAAAAAATTATTCGAGAAATTCAAATTGACATGACGGAACTGATTGCAGAATATTTGAAAAAACATCCAATCATTCAAGCGTCGACAAATGATAACTTCAAGGTTATCTGGTAAAAAATAGCAAAAAAAAGCCTTCAACCATGCAATTACTTGAAAGATGGTTGAAGGCCTTTTTTGAGTTAATAGCCTTTTTTTAAGGAAACTTGGTTTTTGACGAGGGTCTGATCCGTTACAAATTGATTTAAGTTTGGAATAAAAATCGCCAGTAATTTTGATTTGAACTTCGGTGTCATGCCAGAAATATGAGGTGTTAATAAAACATTCTGCATCTCCCATAAAGGGCTATCTTCGGGAAGAGGTTCTTCTTCAAAGACATCTAAGGCAGCAAAAGCAATGGTTTTATTGTTTAAGGCAGTTATCAAATCGTTCGTTGCTACTGAGGCGCCTCGACCAACATTTACGAAAATTGTTTCAGGAGCCATTTTTTCAAAAAGTGCCTGATTGTATAAATGTTTTGTTGTTTCAGTCAAAGGAAGAATGTTCACAACAATGGACATTTCATGGATAATTTTACTCATATTCTTCTGTGAATAGCATTCAATGAAGCCTTCCGTCACATGTCCAGAGGTATTCACGCCATAAACTTGAAGATTTAAACCTTTAGCAAATTTAGCTAATTGTTGTCCGATTTGCCCGGTGCCTACGATTAACATTTTTTGCCCAGAAAGTTGTTGATAGGAAGGGGCTGTTTGATTCCATGTGTGTTGCATTTGTTGTTGGATACTTTCTTGCAGTCCGCGGGTATGTGCTAATAAAACGCCTAAAACATGTTCTGAGATAGAAACACTATGGATTCCGCTACCATTAGACAACAGAATGCCTTTTTCTCTTAATTTATCAAAATCCATATAATCAGCACCAGCAGAAATGAGCTGAATCCATTTTAGGTGACTAGTATCAGAGGCTAATAAACGCGGACCAATTTCTTTATGCCAGCCTAACATAATTTCGATTGCCTCTTCTTCAGCAGAGGATAAATGATCGGTAGATGTTTTAACTAGATAATTGGGCGCCACAGCTTTCACTTGTTCCAGTTGTTCTTCATTGAATACTTCATTTAAATAAATAATTGGTTGGTTCATCTTTCTTCCTCCTAGCACTTTTTATTGTATCAAAAATAAATTTAAAAGAGAAAAAGAAAGGCTTTTCAGTAAAGCAGAAAGCCAAGGACAAAAATCCGATTTAGATTTTTGTCCTTGGCTTAAAAACTGCTAAAGTCCAGTGCTAACCTTATTTAGGTACGCCGTTTTCAAATAAACTTGTACTATGAACTGGTTGACGTCGAGCATCGGGCCGTAAGTAATGTAAAGCATTATTTACGGCAGTAGGTGCCTCACCAAAGCCTGTAGCGATTAATTTCACTTTTCCCTCATAGGAACAGATATCCCCTACAGCGTATACACCAGGAATGTTAGTTGACATATCGGAATGAACATTAATAGCATTTCTAGAAACGTCTAATCCCCATTCTTTGAGGTGTGTTAAAGAAGAAGTGAAGCCATAATTGATAATTAAATCATCCAGAGGGAGATCCAATGTTTGGTCACCTTTTGTCTCCGTTAATTGGATGCCTGTGAACGTTTCATTTTCCTTTAAAATATCACTAATGATATAAGGAGTTCTGATAGAAACGCTAGATTTTTCCAGTTGTTCCACGCTATGTTCGTGGCCGCGAAATTGTGGGCGACGATGGATAATAGATACTTCTTCTGCAACGTTTTCTAGCATTAAAGCCCAGTCAATTGCAGAATCGCCGCCACCAGCAATCGCAACTTTTTTGCCAGCGAATTTTTTCATGTCAGTCACATAATAATGGATTGACTGACCTTCAAAGGCTTCAACATTTTCGATAGCTAAACGTCGAGGTTGGAAAGCGCCGTTACCAATCGCAAAGATAACCGTTTTAGAATAATGTGTGCCTTTAGTTGTGTCTAAGCGCAGAAGACCATCTGCTTCCTGTGCAAGGTGTGTGACCTCTTCTTCCAAACAAACATCGTGCTGAAATGGCTGCATCTGTTTTTCCAAATTGGCAATTAACTCACCGGCTTTAATAGCAGGGGATCCAGGAATATCATAAATATATTTTTCGGGATACAGCATTGTTAGCTGACCACCTAATTGCGGCAGGCTATCAATGATTTTCGTTTTTGCTTTACGAATTCCCGCATAAAAAGCGGCAAATAATCCAACAGGACCGCCGCCGATAATCGTTAAATCATAAATATCTTTTTCATCAGACATTTGAAAATTCCTCCTAATTCATTTAGGGTTGAGACAACTATTGATCGTTTTGCGAACACTTCACAAAATAGCACGGCTTTTCGAAAAAAGCAAGTTTGGCTAACGAATCAAAGTATTCTTTAATCATTGGAAAAAGATCATAGCAATTTTCAGCATTTTTCGATATGATGGAACTATAAAATAATTATCTAGGAGGACATTCTCATGTCACAATTTCCACAATTAGATTTAGAAAATGCTAAAGGCCCAAAAGCGGTCATTAAAACAAACCGAGGCGACATCACTGTTCAATTATTCCCAGAACAAGCGCCTAAAACGGTTAAAAATTTTGTTGAATTAGCGAAAAAGGGCTACTATGATGGCGTTATTTTCCATCGTGTGATTCCTGATTTTATGATTCAAGGCGGTGACCCAACCGGAACAGGAATGGGCGGCGAAAGTATTTATGGAGAAGCATTTGAGGATGAATTTTCTCGGGATGTTTTCAATTTGCGCGGCGCATTGTCAATGGCAAATGCTGGTCCTAACACAAATGGCAGCCAATTCTTTGTTGTTACTAATCAAAATGTTCCAGCTCAAATGATGAGTCAGTTAGAAGACGCTGGTTTTCCAGAAGAAATTATTGAAGCTTACAAACAAGGCGGAACACCTTGGTTAGACTTCCGTCATACTGTTTTTGGTCATGTTGTTGATGGTATGGATGTAGTGGATGAAATTGGTGGAGTCCAACGGGATGCCCAAGACCGTCCAACATTTGACGTCGTGATGGACACAGTTGAAATCATTGGTGAATAAGTTTAACCAATTGAAAAAGAGAGTACCAACGAGGGACAAATTCGTTGGTACTCTTTATTTTTTTCTTAAAACGACTAACTTTTTTTTAAAAGCATCCAAATCTCTTCTTTTAATGAAGTCTTTATAGGATACTGAGTTAAAGAATAGAAGGAGAGGAAGCAAATTTGTTAGAAAAATACAGATATCCAATGGCCTTGGCTTTGTTTGCAGTAATACTCCCATTTATAGGAACGTTTTTTACGTATGTAGATCAGCAAGGAATCGTTCATGAACCAGGATTTTATACAATCATAATTGGAGAAATTTTACTTCTATTTTCAGGTATCTGGTTCGTCAGAGTTTATTTAACTAAACGCAAAAGAAAGAATTAAAAACAGCTGTCCTAAAAACTAGGACAGCTGTTTTTAATTAAAGGCTTTTTTGATACGTAAAAGGCCTTCTTCGAGAGTTTCTTTTGAACAAGCTAAGTTTAAACGCATGTGTTGAGAACCTTGGGGACCAAAACTAATTCCTGGATTTAAAACCACTTTCCCCTTATGAATTAAGGTATCGCGAAGTTCTCGATCCGTTAGTGAATAAGAACTAAAGTCTAACCATAAAAGATAGGTTCCTTCAGGCTCCATTACACGAACGCTAGGCAGCTCTTCACGGAAAAAGGAAAGGGCAAAATCAATATTTTCTTTTAAATAATCCAGTAACGCCGTTAGCCATTCTTCACCTGTTTGATAGGCAGCTGCCGTTCCAACGTAGCCAAAAGTATTGATGCCGCCTTGATGATTTTTGTCTTGTAAAGATACGAAAGATTGCCGTAGTTTTTCATTAGGAATGAACAGCATTGAATTTTTAATCCCCGCTAAATTAAAGGTTTTGGTTGCCGCTGTTAAGGTAACAGTGAATTCCTTAAATGCTTCATCAGCGACAGTGAAGGAAGTGAAGGTATGCGGTTTGAAAATCAAATCCTGATGAATTTCATCGCTAACCACAGTTACTTGGTGTTTTTGGCATAAACGGCCAATTGCTAGCAATTCTTCTTTTGTCCAAACACGTCCACCAGGATTATGGGGATTACAAAAAAGTAACAGTTTCACCTTTTCTTCGATTATCTGTTGTTCCATTTTAACCAAATCAACTTCATAATGTCCGTTAACTTCTAGTAAAGAATGGCGCACAAGTCTACGCTCATTTTGTTTTACCACATCTGCAAAAGGGGGGTAGACTGGATCACAAATCATGACAGAATCAGCAGGTGCTGTATACGCTTGAACGGCTGTGGCCAAACTGGGTACCACGCCACTATTAAACAAAATTTCTTCTTTTTCAACAATCAATTGATGGTGTTGCCGTTGCCAATCTTGAATTGCTTGATACAGTTCATTAGGTGCCACCGCATATCCTAGAATGCCCTGTTCAATAACTTGTGACAAGGCATCAAGAATAGGCTGATGTACTTTGAAATCCATATCAGCAACCCATAAAGGTAGTAAATCTTTTTCGTGGTAACTCGTTTCAACGGTGTCCCATTTAACACAATTTGTGTGGCGACGATCAATGGTTTCATTAAAATTAAACATAAGATAACTCCTTTTCTTCTATATAAAGTCTTACTTCCTATAGTATAGTAGATTTTGCTTAAAAGATGAAACAATAGTTTTAACAACTAGGGAAGAAATAATGCACAAACGTTGAAAAAATGCTATTATTTTAAATGAGTAGAAACGGAAAAAGAAATTTATCGTATGAAAAGAGGAAATTTGATGAAGTACAAAATTGGTATGGTACTTTCTGGCACAATTACCGGACTTCAACCATATGGCGCATTTGTTTCTTTAGACGAAGAAACACAAGGACTGATTCATGTTTCGGAAGTACAAGCTGGCTTTACCAAAAATATCCATGGACTCTTAACCGTTGGACAAAAAGTAACCGTTCAAGTTATTGATGTTGATGAATATTCTCAAAAGATTAGCTTATCTTTACGGACCCTTGAAGACAAAGTTCATTCAGTGAACCATCGACGTAAAAAATATTTTACGGATAAGAATAAAAAAATTGGCTTTGCAACCTTAGACAAAGAACTTCCAGAATGGATTGATGAAGCAATGGATAAGTTGCTTGAAAAATAATTCTGTATTTTTTCAGAAAGTGTGTTACAATTTCTTTTGTTAGTGAATCTAAAAATTAATTGAGGTGGATGTCGTGTCTAACAAAAAAGTCGCTGGAACAATCATACTGAACTTAAACGATGGTAGTAAAAAATTTTTGATGCATCCAATAGGTGAAGCGATTGAGTTTGCGATGGCAAAAGTTTCTGATGAGATGACGGGTTTAGCTAGTATGCTACAATGGTTCAAAGAAGAGGTTCAATTGGACGTTACTTCAATTAGCTTAGTAGAATTAACTAACGCGCATATCAATAAAGAAAATGTTCCGCTGTTTGTCTTCGAGATGGATGAACAAGCACTTAAAAATGAAATGGATAAAGACTATACATGGGTAGCACCTGCAGAATTAAAAACGATTTGGTCAAAATATCATATTGAAGGTGTCCCAATGTTTTAAACAAAAAAGAAAGAATCTGTCGATAATCGAACAGATTCTTTCTTTTTTATGTTGGACGTAAAAAAAGTTAATCGAACTATTTCAAATATATGATTCAAATTGTTCGATTTTTAGCAAGGAATTAAACTGTTTTGATAGACAATTAGGATTTAAAAAGTTTAAAAACGAAATAATTGAAAAGAATGAAAACAGATTGAAAACTTCTTTTAATTTTTTTGAAAAAAAGTGTTGACCAAACATCAAAATCTTGATATATTATTACATGTCGCAAGGCGAGTCACACAGCTGAGCGATTCAGAAATCAATAATTAAATAACAATTCTTGATTTCAAATCTCTCGAAAAAAGTTTGAAAAAACAACAAAAAAGTTGTTGACAAATAACAAACGAGATGATAAGATATAGAAGTTGTCACAACAGACAACAACAACCGAGCAAAACAACTTAAAAGAACTTTTTTCAAAAAGTTCTTGACATTCAAACGAAAGTTTGTTATGATATAAAAGTTGCTGCGAGGTAACGTAGACCTTTGAAAACTGAACAAAGAATAGACGAACCAAATGTGTAGGGCGTCTTGATTCAATTCAAGACAACAAACATTTTTAACAAGCAAGCAATATGCTAGCAAACAAATTGAGCTTAACAATCGTAAGATTGTTCTAACTTTTATTATGAGAGTTTGATCCTGGCTCAGGACGAACGCTGGCGGCGTGCCTAATACATGCAAGTCGAACGCTTCTTTCCTCCCGAGTGCTTGCACTCAATTGGAAAGAGGAGTGGCGGACGGGTGAGTAACACGTGGGTAACCTACCCATCAGAGGGGGATAACACTTGGAAACAGGTGCTAATACCGCATAACAGTTTATGCCGCATGGCATAAGAGTGAAAGGCGCTTTCGGGTGTCGCTGATGGATGGACCCGCGGTGCATTAGCTAGTTGGTGAGGTAACGGCTCACCAAGGCCACGATGCATAGCCGACCTGAGAGGGTGATCGGCCACACTGGGACTGAGACACGGCCCAGACTCCTACGGGAGGCAGCAGTAGGGAATCTTCGGCAATGGACGAAAGTCTGACCGAGCAACGCCGCGTGAGTGAAGAAGGTTTTCGGATCGTAAAACTCTGTTGTTAGAGAAGAACAAGGACGTTAGTAACTGAACGTCCCCTGACGGTATCTAACCAGAAAGCCACGGCTAACTACGTGCCAGCAGCCGCGGTAATACGTAGGTGGCAAGCGTTGTCCGGATTTATTGGGCGTAAAGCGAGCGCAGGCGGTTTCTTAAGTCTGATGTGAAAGCCCCCGGCTCAACCGGGGAGGGTCATTGGAAACTGGGAGACTTGAGTGCAGAAGAGGAGAGTGGAATTCCATGTGTAGCGGTGAAATGCGTAGATATATGGAGGAACACCAGTGGCGAAGGCGGCTCTCTGGTCTGTAACTGACGCTGAGGCTCGAAAGCGTGGGGAGCAAACAGGATTAGATACCCTGGTAGTCCACGCCGTAAACGATGAGTGCTAAGTGTTGGAGGGTTTCCGCCCTTCAGTGCTGCAGCAAACGCATTAAGCACTCCGCCTGGGGAGTACGACCGCAAGGTTGAAACTCAAAGGAATTGACGGGGGCCCGCACAAGCGGTGGAGCATGTGGTTTAATTCGAAGCAACGCGAAGAACCTTACCAGGTCTTGACATCCTTTGACCACTCTAGAGATAGAGCTTTCCCTTCGGGGACAAAGTGACAGGTGGTGCATGGTTGTCGTCAGCTCGTGTCGTGAGATGTTGGGTTAAGTCCCGCAACGAGCGCAACCCTTATTGTTAGTTGCCATCATTTAGTTGGGCACTCTAGCGAGACTGCCGGTGACAAACCGGAGGAAGGTGGGGATGACGTCAAATCATCATGCCCCTTATGACCTGGGCTACACACGTGCTACAATGGGAAGTACAACGAGTCGCTAGACCGCGAGGTCATGCAAATCTCTTAAAGCTTCTCTCAGTTCGGATTGCAGGCTGCAACTCGCCTGCATGAAGCCGGAATCGCTAGTAATCGCGGATCAGCACGCCGCGGTGAATACGTTCCCGGGCCTTGTACACACCGCCCGTCACACCACGAGAGTTTGTAACACCCGAAGTCGGTGAGGTAACCTTTTTGGAGCCAGCCGCCTAAGGTGGGATAGATGATTGGGGTGAAGTCGTAACAAGGTAGCCGTATCGGAAGGTGCGGCTGGATCACCTCCTTTCTAAGGAATATTACGGAAATACACATTTCGTCTTTACTTTGTTCAGTTTTGAGAGGTCTACTCTCAATCAAATAAATTCGGGGCCTTAGCTCAGCTGGGAGAGCGCCTGCTTTGCACGCAGGAGGTCAGCGGTTCGATCCCGCTAGGCTCCATTGATAGCTTTTGCTATCAGATTCGTTCATTGAAAACTGGATATTGAAGTA
This sequence comes from Enterococcus sp. DIV2467a, assembly GCF_050532945.1. Lineage (NCBI taxonomy): Bacteria > Bacillati > Bacillota > Bacilli > Lactobacillales > Enterococcaceae > Enterococcus > Enterococcus sp. DIV2467a. The sequence goes on from NZ_CP172896.1 coordinate 589,434, forward strand.
AAAAGAATCAAAACAAACCGAGAACACCGCGTTGAATGAGTTTTTTAATAAGTTCAATTGCTTATTTATTGATTAACCTTCTATCGCTAGAAGAAGTGATCAAGACCCAACCGTAAGGTTGATAAGGTTAAGTGAATAAGGGCGCACGGTGGATGCCTTGGCACTAGGAGCCGATGAAGGACGGGACTAACACCGATATGCTTTGGGGAGCTGTAAGTAAGCTATGATCCAGAGATTTCCGAATGGGGGAACCCAATATCTTTTATAGGATATTACTTTTCAGTGAATACATAGCTGATTAGAGGTAGACGCAGAGAACTGAAACATCTTAGTACCTGCAGGAAGAGAAAGAAAATTCGATTCCCTGAGTAGCGGCGAGCGAAACGGGAAGAGCCCAAACCAACAAGCTTGCTTGTTGGGGTTGTAGGACTCCAATATGGTAGTCTGTTAGTATAGTTGAAGGATTTGGAAAATTCCGCTAAAGAGGGTGAAAGCCCCGTAGACGAAATGCTAACAACACCTAGGAGGATCCTGAGTACGGCGGAACACGAGAAATTCCGTCGGAAT
>NZ_CP172896.1:592500-2065000 GCF_050532945.1 Enterococcus sp. DIV2467a
TTTTGATTCAAACTTCAATCCAGTTTTGAGTGAATGAAGATTCAACTCAATAAGAAACAACACCCAGTGTGGTGGCGATAGCGAGAAGGATACACCTGTTCCCATGCCGAACACAGAAGTTAAGCTTCTTAGCGCCGATTGTAGTGAAGGGTTTCCCTTTGTGAGAGTAGGACGTCGCCACGCGATTATTCCGGCATAGCTCAGTTGGTAGTAGCGCATGACTGTTAATCATGATGTCGTAGGTTCGAGTCCTACTGCCGGAGTTGAGCAAAAGCAAAAACCAACTTGGTTTTTGCTTTTTTTGTTTTATTCACTATTTTTTGATAAGCTTGAAGAAGGGACTTTAAAAACATTTATAAGATTAAAAGGATCCTACCGAAGAATGAATACATCAAATTTTAGCTATGGTATAATGTGTTTATTATAGTTAGTAAAGCAGAAAAGGAGGAGCGGGTTTGAAAATATTGTTATATTTTGAAGGTGAGAAAATCTTAGCCAAATCAGGTATTGGTCGAGCATTAGATCACCAGAAACGAGCGCTCTCTGAAGTTGGAATAGAATATACATTAGATGCTGATTGCAGTGACTATGATATATTGCATATTAATACATATGGCGTAAATAGCCATCGTATGGTCAGAAAAGCACGTAAACTAGGAAAAAAAGTTATTTATCATGCCCATTCGACAGAAGAAGATTTTCGTAATTCTTTTATTGGGTCTAATCAACTGGCACCATTAGTAAAAAAATATCTTATCAGTTTGTATTCCAAAGCGGATCATTTAATTACACCAACACCGTATTCTAAAACATTGCTAGAAGGATATGGCATTAAAGTGCCTATTTCGGCTATCTCAAATGGTATTGATTTATCACGCTTTTATCCTTCAGAAGAAAAGGAACAAAAATTCCGAGAATATTTTAAAATAGATGAAGAGAAAAAAGTAATTATTTGTGTGGGATTATTTTTTGAACGCAAAGGAATCACTGATTTTATTGAAGTTGCGCGACAGTTACCAGAGTATCAATTTATTTGGTTTGGTGATACACCAATGTATTCTATCCCAAAAAATATCCGACAATTAGTTAAAGAAGATCATCCAGAAAATGTTATTTTCCCAGGTTATATTAAAGGAGATGTCATCGAAGGGGCCTATGCGGCAGCGAATCTCTTCTTTTTCCCTTCTCGTGAAGAAACGGAAGGAATTGTTGTTTTAGAAGCATTAGCTAGTCAGCAACAAGTTTTAGTGCGTGATATTCCAGTTTATCAAGGCTGGCTAGTAGCTAATGAAAATTGTTATATGGGTCATTCTATTGAAGAATTTAAAAAATATATTGAAGGCTTATTAGAAGGGAAAATACCTAGCACTAGAGAAGCAGGCTATCAAGTAGCAGAGCAAAGAAGTATCAAGCAAATTGGTTACGAGTTAAAAGAAGTCTACGAAACAGTCTTATCTTAACAAATATTGAAGGCAGTTATTGTTAGATGAAATGGAGGTAATGAGAGTGAAAATTGGTTTTTTTACTGATACGTATTTCCCGCAAGTGAGTGGGGTAGCGACTTCTATTAAGACCTTAAAAGATGAATTAGAAAAGCACGGCCATGAAGTGTATATTTTTACGACAACCGATCCTAACGCGACGGATTTTGAAGAAGATGTCATACGAATGCCTAGTGTGCCATTCGTATCTTTTAAAGATCGCCGAGTAGTGGTTCGCGGCATGTGGTACGCCTATTTAATTGCCAAAGAATTGGAATTAGATTTAATTCATACACATACTGAATTTGGTGCGGGTATTTTAGGGAAAATGGTTGGGAAAAAAATGAAAATCCCTGTCATCCATACGTATCATACAATGTATGAAGATTACTTACATTATATTGCTAAAGGAAAAGTTGTCCGTCCATCACATGTTAAATTCTTTTCAAGAGTGTTTACAAATCATACGACAGGTGTTGTTTGTCCCAGTGAACGTGTAATTGAAAAATTACGGGATTATGGAGTGACCGCACCAATGAGAATTATTCCAACAGGGATCGAAATTGATAAGTTTTTACGTCCCGATATTACTGAAGAAATGATCGCTGGAATGCGTCAACAACTAGGTATTGAAGAGCAACAGATTATGTTGTTATCGTTAAGTCGAATTTCTTATGAAAAAAATATTCAAGCAATTATTCAAGGGTTACCACAAATTATTGAAAAATTACCACAAACTCGTTTAGTAATAGTTGGAAATGGTCCCTATCTAGAGGATTTAAAAGAATTAGCAGAAGAACTAGAAGTTAGTGAATACGTTCAATTTACGGGTGAAGTGCCAAATGAAGAAGTCGCCATTTATTATAAAGCTGCTGACTATTTTGTCAGCGCCTCAACGTCAGAAACACAAGGCTTAACTTATACAGAAGCGATGGCTGCTGGCGTTCAATGTGTTGCAGAAGGGAACGCCTATTTAAATAATTTATTTGATCATGAAAGCTTAGGCAAAACTTTTAAGACAGACAGTGATTTTGCCTCAACATTGATTGACTATATACAAGCAAATATTAAAATGGACCAAACTATTTTAGATGAAAAATTATTTGAAATTTCTTCTACAAACTTTGGCAACAAAATGATTGAATTTTATCAAGACACATTGATTTACTTTGATCAACTTCAAATGGAAAAAGAAAATGCGGACTCAATTAAAAAAATTAAAGTAAAATTTACATCTTTAAGAAAATAAACTGCAAAACTTTCCTCCTTCGTTTATACTGAAGGAGGAAAGTTTTTTATTTTAAGAACGGAGGAAGCTACTATGTCTAAAATCGGCTTTATTGGAACGGGTGTCATGGGGAAATCAATTATTCGTAACATGATGAAAAACAATTTATCTGTCAATGTTTACAATCGAACAAAAAGTAAAACAGATGATTTAGTTGCTGAAGGAGCAGTTTGGTATGATACGCCAAAAGCAATTGCGGAAGCGAGTGATATCATTTTTACAATGGTTGGCTTTCCTTCAGATGTTGAAGGCGTGTATTTTAATGAAACAGGGATTTTTCAAGCAGATCTTACAGGTAAAATAGTAGTAGATTTAACCACAAGTACGCCGACCTTGGCTGAAAAGATTGCCAAAAAAGCAGCAGAAGTGGGTGCTCATGCGTTGGATGCGCCAGTTTCTGGTGGTGACTTAGGTGCTAAAAATGGTACTTTAACAATTATGGTTGGTGGCGATCAAGAAAGTTATGAGACCGTCTTACCAATTTTCAAAACATTTGGTAAAACGTTTATGCTACACGGCTCAGCTGGAAAAGGGCAACACACTAAGATGGCGAATCAGTTAATGATTGCAGGCACAATGACCGGTTTGACTGAAATGCTCGTTTACGCAAATGCGACAGGATTAACTTTAGAAAAAGTTCTGGAAACAGTCGGTGGTGGCAGTGCTGCAAACTGGTCATTAAGTAATTATGGACCACGTATTTTAAAAGAAGATTATACGCCAGGCTTTTTTGTTAAACATTTTATCAAAGATTTAAAGATTGCGTTAGATGAAGCAAAAAAACTTGACCTTCCATTGCCAGCGACGCAAAAAGCGACAGAATTATATGAAAGCCTTGCAGATAAAGGGTTTGAAAATGATGGCACACAGGCCTTAATTAAGCTTTGGTGGACAGATGGCAAGCAACCAACGAATAAAAATTAAAGAACAACAAAAAAATCAAAAAAAATGACGAAAAATCATGCAAGTTAGGCAATGTTTTGTTACAATGGTACAGAACTAGTTTGCAAAAGGAGGCCCACTGATGAAACATTCACAACTTGTGGCGATTATTAAGAGACTGGAAGCAATGATCGAAGCAGCAGATAATGAAGTACAAGTACGCCGCTTTGAACGTGAAGGCGTAGAGAAATGTATTGTAAGTTTTGATAAATCAACAGAAACATTTGAATTAACAGAATCTGATACGCACCAAAGCTATCAATTCGATAACATCGATATTGTAGCAATGGAAATTTACGACTTAATTCAATAATTAATCGTCTTACATTTTAATAAGGGAGTGGAGTAGAAGCACTAAAGCTTCTGGTTCACTCTCTTCTCGTATTATCCAGTCAAGTTGTAGCAATAGCTTAGTGGGAGTTTAAGAATTATATAACAAAAATCACTGGCACTTCTCAATCAGGGGAGTGCCAGTGATGCTTTTTAGTTGCACTTCTTTCCTTTTTCTGTGAAAATAGTTTGGGTATCAAAGTAATTGATCCTTTTTTTAAAAGCCTCGTCCCTTGAAAATGCGCCTTTTTTGAAATATTTGAAGAATATTTCATTAAAAATATAGAAAATTCTCTTGCATTCTTTGCTTATTTACGATATAGTTTGAACATCAAATGTTTTGATAATCAAAGTATATGGATGGTGCACAGAATGGAACCTAATTTAGAAACAGTCAACGATTACTTAGTCAGTGTCTTTAATGACATCTTAACGATTGAAGAATCTGAATTGAAAAAATCACAATTTAATGATTTATCCATTACGGAGATGCACACAATCGAAGCAATTGGTATGTACAAGAAAAAAACGTCTTCAGAAGTAGCCAAGGAACTGTCAATTACCGTCGGAACACTTACTGTAGCGATTAACAACTTAGTTAAAAAAGGCTATGTTGAACGTTTGCGTAGTGAAGATGATCGACGTGTAGTAAAGCTTGGCTTAACTAAAAAAGGAAAATTACTTTTTAGAGTCCATCAGCATTTTCATCGTGAAATGGTTAAAAACATTTTGAAAGGCATGGAGCAAGAAGAAGAACAAGCGCTGTTAAGAGCACTAAAAAATCTTCATGATTTCTTGCAAGAATACAAATAAAAAGTGAGGATCCCCATGAAGAATTATGCACGAATTAGTTGTACAAGCCGTTATGTTCCAGAGAATTGTGTCACGAATCACCAACTGAGTGAAATGATGGATACCTCTGATGAATGGATACATTCGCGAACAGGCATTAGTGAACGTCGCATCGTTACGCAAGAAAATACGTCTGATTTATGTCATCAAGTCGCAAAACAGTTATTGGAAAAATCTGGAAAGCAAGCAAGTGAGATTGACTTTATTTTAGTTGCAACAGTGACACCAGATTTCAATATGCCTTCTGTTGCTTGCCAAGTGCAAGGCGCAATTGGCGCTACTGAGGCTTTTGCTTTTGACATCAGTGCAGCGTGTTCTGGTTTTGTCTATGCCTTAAGCATGGCAGAAAAACTAGTCTTAAGTGGTCGTTATCAAACAGGTCTAGTAATTGGTGGCGAAACATTTTCCAAAATGTTGGATTGGACCGATCGCTCCACAGCGGTGCTTTTCGGTGATGGGGCTGCCGGCGTCTTGATTGAAGCGGCTGAGACACCGCATTTTCTAAATGAAAAATTACAAGCAGATGGACAACGGTGGGCGGCTTTAACGTCAGGCTACACGATCAACGAAAGTCCTTTTTATCAGGGGCATGAGCAGGCTAGTAAGACGCTACAGATGGAAGGACGTAGTATTTTTGATTTTGCGATTAAAGATGTTTCACAAAATATTTTATCACTCGTGACGGACGAAACCGTGGATTATCTTCTACTACATCAAGCAAATGTGCGCATTATCGATAAAATTGCACGTAAGACGAAGATTTCCCGCGAGAAGTTTTTAACGAATATGGATAAATATGGCAATACCTCAGCTGCTAGTATTCCTATTTTGTTGGATGAAGCAGTTGAAAATGGGACCTTAATTTTAGGTTCCCAACAACGCGTGGTGCTAACAGGATTTGGCGGCGGCTTAACATGGGGCTCACTGCTCCTAACGCTGTAAAAAACTGTTCACATATAAATGAAGAAAATGACTATTTTGGAGGAATATACACATGGTATTTGAAAAAATTCAAGCAATTATCGTAGAAGAATTAGGAAAAGATGCTGAAGAGGTACAATTAACTACAAACATTCAAGAAGAATTAGATGCGGATAGCTTAGATTTATTCCAAATCATTAACGAAATCGAAGATGAATTTGATGTGAAAATCGAAACAGAAGATGGCATCCAAACCGTTCAAGATTTAGTAACATATGTAGAAAAACAACAAGCAAACTAATACATGAAAATAGGGGGCTGGGACATTTAATTGCTAAATGACCCAGTCCCTAAAAAAACAAGTAAATAAGCCGGAAAAATCCTTTTTTACTTGAATAAAGTGTACTTATCTTAGAACTAAAGGACGTATAAAATCAATGAATCAACAGTTATGTGAGTTGCTTGGAATCAATTATCCCATTTTTCAAGGCGGTATGGCTTGGGTAGCCGATGCTTCATTAGCAAGTGCTGTGTCAAACGCTGGTGGATTAGGGATTATTGCTGGCGGCAATGCCCCAAAAGAAGTCGTAAAAAAAGAAATTAAAAAAGTTAAAGAATTAACGGAGCAACCCTTTGGTGTCAATATTATGTTACTTTCACCTTTTGCCGATGAAATTGTCGATTTGGTTTGTGAAGAACAGGTTCCTGTCGTAACGACAGGTGCAGGCAATCCAGCCAAATACATGGCTCGTTTTAAAGAACATAACATTAAAGTAATCCCAGTAGTTCCTTCAGTTGCTTTAGCAAAAAGAATGGAAAAAATTGGTGCCGATGCTGTCATTTTTGAAGGAATGGAAGCTGGTGGACATATTGGCAAGTTAACCACTATGAGTGGCTTACCGCAAATCGTTGACGCTGTGTCAATTCCTGTGATTGCAGCAGGTGGGATTGGTGATGGTCGTGGTATGGCTGCGGCCTTTATGTTAGGTGCTGAAGCAGTCCAGTTAGGCACACGTTTTTTAATTGCCAAAGAATGCAACGTTCATCCAGATTATAAACAGAAAGTTTTAAAGGCACGTGATTTAGATGCAGTAATTACCTGTCAACATTTTGGCCATCCAGTGCGTACTTTAAAAAATAAATTAACTGCTCAATATAATCAATTAGAAAAGCAAGAACTTCAAAAAGAAGTACCTGATTTAGAAATGTTTGAAAAGATTGGTCAAGGCGCTTTGCGCAAAGCTGTCGTTGACGGGGATATGGATTACGGTTCCGTCATGGCGGGACAAATTGACGGGTTAATAAAAAAAGAAGAAACAGCCCAAGAAATCATTGATTCACTCATGTCTGAATGCAAAGCGATTGTACATAAGATGAATCAGCGTTGGGGCTAAGTGAATAATTTTAACAAAAAATGAGGTGTCGTATGAAAACAGCGATTTTATTTAGTGGACAAGGAGCCCAGTATCAAGGGATGGGTGAAGAATTATATCACCAAGAAGCGATTGTTCGGGAAACTTTCGATGAAGCAAGTCATATCTTAGGTTATGAGATGGCAGAACTTTGTTTTACTGAAAATGAACGTTTAAATGAAACAGAATATACGCAACCTGCTATTTTAACAGTCAGTGTCGCATTTTACCGTCTTTTGCAACAAAAAGGACTAACGCCTGATGTCGTAGCGGGTTTAAGCTTAGGGGAATACAGTGCTTTGGTTGCCAGCGGGGCTTTGCGCTTTTCAGAAGCAGTGGCCTTGGTCCAAAAGCGCGGTCAGTACATGACAGAAGCAGCACCACAAGGAACTGGCAAAATGGTTGCTGTCATGAATGCTGAGCGTGAAGTAATTGAAAAAGCCTGTCAAGAAGCCAGTGCTTTCGGAATTGTGGCTCCAGCAAATTATAATACACCACAACAAATCGTGATTGGTGGTGAGGTTGCTGCTGTTGATCAAGCGATGACACTTCTCAAAGAAGCTGGTGTGAAGCGAATAATTCCGTTAAATGTGAGTGGCCCTTTCCATACGGCACTGTTACAACCAGCATCAAAAAAATTGGCTCAGGATTTAGCAAAATTGAACTTTCAAACGATGCAAATTCCTGTCATTAGTAATACGACTGCCGAAATTATGCCCCAAGAGGCAATTCAAGCGTTATTGGAAAAGCAAGTCATGTCTGCGGTACGTTTTGAAGACAGTATCGAAACGATGAAGGCTATGAACGTAGGAACGATGATTGAAGTTGGTCCAGGGAAAACATTAACTGGTTTTGTTAAAAAAATTGACAAAACGATTGAAATGCACCGTGTGGAAGATGTTGCAACATTAACAGAAACGTTAACAGCACTTACTGGGAGGTAAAAAATGGAATTAACAGAAAAAAACGTATTTATTACTGGAAGCACTCGTGGGATTGGCAAAGCAGTTGCGTTGGCTTTTGCGAAAGAGGGCGCCAATATTGTTTTAAACGGTCGGAGTGAGATTACGCCAGAACAACGACAAGAAATTGAAGCCTTTGGGGTAAAATGTATTGGCCTTTCTGGAGATATTTCCGATTTTGATGCAGCGGGTGAGATGATTCAAGCAACCGTTGACCAATTAGGCTCGATTGATATTCTGGTGAATAACGCTGGGATTACGAATGATAAATTATTATTACGAATGACAAAAGAGGATTTTAATGCCTGTTTAGATATTAACTTGGTAGGAACTTTTAACATGACCCAACAAGCGGTTAAACGTATGATGAAACAACGAAGTGGTCGGATTATTAATATGGCTAGCGTTTCTGGTTTAATGGGAAATGTTGGTCAAGCAAACTACGCTGCGAGTAAAGCGGGTGTCGTTGGTTTTACTAAATCGGTGGCACGAGAAGTTGCGCCGCGCGGTATTACCTGCAATGCGATTGCACCAGGGTTTATCCAAACAGAAATGACGGATGTTTTATCGGAAAAAGTTAAAACACAAATGAATGCGCAAATTCCCTTACAAACGTTTGGGCAAGTCGAAGATGTCGCAGCTACAGCGATTTTCTTAGCTAAAAGTCCCTATATTACTGGGCAAGTCGTGAATGTTGATGGCGGCTTAGTCATGCACGGATAAACGAAAGGAGTCAAAAGGATGAATCGAGTAGTTATTACCGGTTACGGTGTCACCTCGCCGATTGGCAATGAACCTGAGACTTTTTTAGAAAGTTTGAAAACAGGGAAAAATGGTATCGGACCGATTAGTAAATTTGATGTTAGTGAAACAGGTGTCACCTTAGCAGCTGAAGTGAAAGACTTTCCAATGGAAAAATATTTTGTTAAAAAAGATGGCAAACGCATGGATAAGTTTTCGTTATTTGGCATTTATGCGGCCTTAGAAGCAATGGCTATGAGTGGCTTGGATACCAGTCAACTAGATGTGGATCGGTTTGGCGTTATGGTGGGTTCCGGAATTGGTGGTTTGGAAACAATTCAAAATCAAGTAATTCGGATGCACGACAAAGGACCTGAACGTGTGGCACCGTTATTTATTCCAATGGCGATTGGAAACATGGTGGCGGGAAATATTGCTTTACGTGTTGGTGCCAAAGGAATTTGTACTTCAACAGTGACAGCTTGTGCTAGTGCAACTCATTCAATTGGGGAAGCGTTCCGCAATATCAAACATGGCTACTCCGATGTCATTATTGCTGGTGGAGCAGAAGCGCCTATTACAGAAATCGGTATTTCAGGATTTGCTTCCTTGACCGCTTTAACAAAGGCGACTGACCCAGAAAAAGCCTCAATTCCCTTTGATAAAGAACGTAGTGGATTTGTGATGGGAGAAGGTGCGGGTGTCTTTATTTTAGAATCATTAGATCATGCTCTAGAACGAGGCGCAACTATTTTAGGTGAAGTGGTTGGCTATGGTGCTAATTGCGATGCCTATCATATGACATCACCAACACCAGATGGGAGCGGCGCAGCGAAAGCCATGGTACTAGCAATGGAAGAAGCTGGGATTTCTCCAGAAAAAATTGGCTATATTAACGCCCATGGAACAAGCACACAAGCCAATGACAGTGCAGAATCTAAAGCAATTGAATTGGCTTTAGGTGATGCCGCAAAAACGGCGTATGTAAGTAGTACAAAGAGTATGACGGGACATCTCTTAGGCGCCGCTGGTGGAATTGAAGGAATTGCTACCCTAAATGCTTTACAACATCAATTTATTCCGCCAACCATTAATGTGGAAAATCAAGATGAAGCAATTACGGTGAACGTTGTTTTAAACGCAAGCAAAGAGCATAAATTTGATTATGCTTTAAGTAACTCGCTAGGCTTTGGTGGCCACAATGCAGTTATTTGCTTAAAACGCTGGGAGGATTAACATGCAGTTAGAAGAAGTAAAAGCATTATTAACACAATTTGATCAATCAACTTTAACCGAATTCGATTTACGAGAAGGCTCGTTTGAATTATATATGAATAAAAATACAGTTTCTGGACGAAGTGCCGTAGAACCAGTGGCGCAACCACAAGAAACACCAGTAGCCGCTAGTGGTGTGTCAGTGCCTGTTGAAACAGTTTCTGTAGCTGAAGAAACGCCAACCAATACACCGACAGCCAATGAAAAGACAGAAGAAATTACGTCACCCATTGTAGGAATCGTTTATTTACAACCAGCACCAGATAAAGAGAACTTTGTCAAAGTAGGAGACACTGTTAAAACGGGTGACGTTGTGTGTATCGTTGAAGCGATGAAATTAATGAATGAAATTACGGCGACAGTTGACGGTGTGATTACTGAAATATTAGTCAACAATGAAGATGTGGTTGAATTTGGTCAGCCGCTATTCCGAGTTGCTAAAGGAGAATAAAACATGAAATTAACAATTACAGAAATTCAAGAAATTTTACCACATCGCTATCCCTTTTTATTATTAGATAGTGTTGAAGAAGTCATTCCCGGGGAACGCGTTGTAGCGAAAAAGAATGTAACGGTTAATGAGCAAGTTTTTCAAGGTCATTTTCCTGGGAATCCTGTTTTGCCAGGAGTTTTAATTATTGAATCGTTGGCTCAAGCAGGCGCCGTGGCATTACTTTCAATGCCTGAATTCAAAGGGAAAACGGCATACTTTGGTGGATTAGATAAAGCAAAATTTAGACAAAAGGTAACACCAGGCGACACATTAATTTTAGAGGTTGAACTTTTAAAAGTCCGCGCTTCTGCTGGAATGGGTAAAGGTGTGGCAAAAGTTAATGGAAAAAAAGTTGCCGAGGCTGAATTAACCTTTATGATTGGATAGGTGAAAAATGTTTTCGAAAGTATTAATCGCAAACCGCGGAGAAATCGCTGTTCGTATTATTCGTGCCTGTCGCGAATTAGGCGTTCAAACAGTTGCTGTTTACTCTGAAGCGGATCAAGAAGCGTTACACACACAGTTAGCAGATGAAGCCATTTGTATTGGACCGGCGAAAGCAACTGATTCTTATTTAAATGTTCAAGCTGTTTTAAGTGCAGCGATTGTTACCAATGCTGAAGCGATTCATCCAGGGTTTGGTTTCTTATCTGAAAATAGTCAATTTGCTTCAATGTGCGAAGAATGTAACATTACTTTTATCGGTCCTAAAGCAGAAACGATTGATGCAATGGGCAATAAAATAAACGCACGTCAACTGATGCAAAAAGCCAAGGTACCTGTTATTCCTGGGAGTGATGGCGTCATTGATTCTGTCGAAGAAGCGTTGACGATTGCTGAAGAAATTGGTTACCCAGTGATGTTAAAGGCAGCTGCTGGTGGTGGCGGAAAAGGAATCCGAAAAGTTCTTTCAAAAGAAGAGTTACCGAAACACTTTACTTCAGCGCAGCAAGAAGCCAAAGCCGCATTTGGTAATGATGATATGTATTTAGAAAAAATTATTTATCCAGCACGTCATATCGAAGTGCAAATTCTAGGTGATCAATATGGGCATGTGATTCACTTAGGGGAACGTGATTGCTCACTACAAAGAAATAATCAAAAAGTGTTAGAAGAATCACCATCGATTGCTATTTCTGAAGAAAAGCGTCAGATGTTAGGCGAAACGGCCGTTCGAGCGGCACAAGCTGTGCATTATGAAAATGCCGGAACCATTGAATTTTTGATGGATCCAGCTGGCGACTTTTATTTCATGGAAATGAATACCCGCATCCAAGTCGAACATCCAGTTACGGAAATGGTAACAGGGATTGATTTAGTCAAAGCACAATTAGAAATTGCTTCAGGTGAACCTTTAGGCTATACCCAAGAGGATGTTATCATGACTGGGCATGCGATTGAGTGCCGAATTAACGCTGAAAATCCTGCCTTTAATTTTGCTCCTTCACCAGGTAAAATTCAAAATCTCTTGTTGCCTAGTGGTGGAATGGGCTTGCGTGTAGACAGTGCTATGTATTCAGGGTATTCAATTCCACCTTATTATGATTCAATGATTGCAAAAGTCATCGTACATGGTGAAAATCGTTTTGATGCCTTGATGAAAATGCAAAGGGCTTTAAATGAAATTGTAACAGAAGGTATTATTACGAATGCCGAATTCCAATTGGATTTAATTACACATGATAATGTTTTGACAGGTGACTATGACACAAGCTTTTTACAAGAAACATTTCTACCAAATTGGGAGCCAGAAAGCAATCATTAAAGAAAGAACGCCGCAAGAGCTCTCTTGCTTGGAAAGATCAGTGATCTTTTGAAAGGAGCTGAGCTCTTGCCGCTAAAATACGAGGAGTAAGCAAATGGCATTATTTAAAAAGAAAAATTACATTCGCATTAATCCAAATCGTGCTGATGCAAATGATGCATCAAAGAAGCCTTCTGTTCCAGATAATATGTGGGCAAAATGCCCTTCTTGTAAGCGAACACTGTATACAAAAGAAATGGGTGCAGAAAAAATCTGTCCGCATTGTGGCTATAGTTTTCGGATTGGTGCATGGGAACGATTAGCGATAACCGTTGATGAAAAAAGTTTCCACAATTGGGACAGTGAATTAGTGACAAAAGATCCACTAAATTTTCCTGGTTATCTTGAAAAAATTGAAAAAATGCAAGAAAAAACTGGGCTAGATGAAGCTGTCTTAACGGGAGAAGCAACAATTGAAGGACAAGCTGTTGCAATTGGAATCATGGACGCTAATTTTATCATGGGCAGTATGGGAACGATTGTTGGTGAAAAAATCACACGCTTGTTTGAGCGGGCGACAGAAAAGCATTTACCAGTAGTGATTTTCACTGCATCTGGTGGTGCCCGTATGCAAGAAGGAATTTTTTCATTGATGCAAATGGCGAAAATTTCGGCCGCTTTGCAACGGCATAACAAAGCAGGCTTGCTGTATCTTACGGTATTGACTGATCCAACGACTGGCGGTGTTACCGCAAGTTTTGCGATGGATGGCGATATTATTTTGGCAGAGCCTCAGAGTTTAATCGGTTTTGCTGGCCGCCGTGTAATTGAACAAACGATTCGTCAAGAGTTGCCAGATGATTTTCAAAAGGCCGAGTTTCTTTTAGAACATGGTTTTGTAGATCAGATTGTGCCAAGAAATCTTTTGCGTCAACGATTGAGCGACTTGTTACGTTTACATTCTTTGGAAGGGTGGCGCTAACATGGAAAAGAAAACAGCCAATGATGTTGTTACCTTGGCAAGAGCCCAAGATCGTTTGACAACTTTAGAATATATAGAAGCAATTTTTGAGGACTTTTTAGAATTTCATGGGGATCGTTACTTTGCCGATGATTTAGCTGTAGTCGGTGGTGTTGCTACTTTGCAAGGTAAACCAGTTACAGTGGTAGGTATCCAAAAGGGTCGAAATCTACCAGAAAATATTGAACGTAATTTTGGTTCACCTAATCCTGAAGGGTATCGCAAAGCGTTACGTTTAATGAAACAAGCGGAAAAATTTAACCGCCCAGTCATTACCTTTGTGAACACTGCTGGTGCCTATTGTGGAATTGGTGCCGAAGAGCGAGGAGAAGGGGAAGCCATTGCGCAAAACTTGTTAGAAATGTCTGATTTGAAAGTGCCAATCATCTCAGTCATCATTGGTGAGGGCGGCAGTGGCGGTGCTTTAGCTTTAGCAGTCGCAGATGAAGTTTGGATGTTGGAACACACGATTTATGCGGTTCTTTCGCCAGAAGGTTTCGCCTCTATTTTGTGGAAAGATGGCAGTCGTGCGAAAGAAGCAGCAGAATTGATGAAAATCACAGCGACAGAGCTGAAGGAATTAGCTATTGTAGATAAAGTAATTCCAGAAGTTATGAACGGTCAGCCTCTGGAACAAGCAAAAATTAATCGCATGATACAAAAAGCGTTCATTTCAAAATTAACTGAATTAGCTAAATTAGATACGGAAACGTTACTAGAAAAAAGATACCAACGTTTTCGCAAATATTAGAAGTTACTACTCATCAACGAACTTTTCAGGGGTTGATGGGTGGCTTTTTTTATTTTTTCTTTTATTTTACTTGTTCTTTTACAAGGAACGACCGTCCTTTATAGAAATTTTCAGTAAAATGCAGTATAATACAATAGGTAGAGACTGAAGCATAATTGTTTAGTTATGTTTCAGTCTCTTAAAATCGAAGAAACTACATAGTGTCAGTGAGAGGAGTCACGATGTTTTCAAAATATAAACCGACATGGATGATTGATGCGATTTATAAAATTACCCCCGCACAATTAAAAAAACTAGGGATTAAGGCAGTACTAACTGACTTAGATAATACGTTAATTGCTTGGAATAATCCCGATGGAACAGAAGAATTAAAAACTTGGTTATTAGAAATGAAAAATGCAGGAATTACTGTCCTCGTTGTTTCAAACAACAAAGACAGCCGGATTAAACGCGTTGTTGAAAAGTTTGACTTAGATTATGTAGCACGTGCCTTGAAACCAACCGCACGTGGCTTCAAATTAGCAGAAAAAAAATTAGGCTTGAAGCCATCTGAAATGTTAATGGTCGGCGATCAGATTATGACAGATATTCGGGGAGCTAACGCAGCGGGTATACGCAATGTTTTAGTTCAACCGATTGTCGATACAGATGGCTGGAATACTAGAATCAATCGGTTCTTTGAACGGAAAATTATGAAATACTTATCAAAAAAACATCCAGAAATGACATGGAGAGGCGGATTAGAATGACAGAGGCAATTCATTGTATTGGCTGTGGTGCGATTATCCAAACGGAAAATCCTCATGAATTAGGCTATACACCAAAAACAGCTTTCGAAAAAGGAATGGAAACAGGGGAAGTTTATTGCCAACGTTGTTTTCGCTTAAGACATTATAATGACATTCAAGATGTCCAATTAACAGATGATGACTTTTTACGTTTATTGAATGGTTTAGGAACAGAAGATGCACTGATTGTGAACGTAGTGGATATTTTTGACTTTAATGGCTCTCTTATTCCAGGACTACATCGTTTTATCGGAGATAATCCTGTGTTGTTAGTTGGTAATAAAGTGGATATTTTGCCTAAATCATTAAAAAAACCTAAAATGGTTCAATGGATGAGAGAACGGGCCCATGAAGCAGGATTACGCCCTGTTGATGTTTTACTAACAAGTGGCAAGAAACCACAAGAAATGCAAGAGTTATTAGATACAATCGAAAAATATCGTGAAGGCCGAGACGTTTATGTCGTAGGTGTGACCAATGTTGGAAAATCAACATTAATCAATCAAATCATTCAACAAACAGTGGGTGTTCAAGATGTGATTACGACATCACAATTTCCTGGAACAACGCTAGATAAAATTGAAATTCCATTAGACGATGGCCACTTCTTAATCGATACGCCCGGAATTATTCACCGTCATCAAATGGCACATTATCTAGGTAAAAAAGACTTGAAAATTATTGCACCGCAAAAAGAAATCAAACCGAAAGTTTACCAATTAAATGCTGAACAAACCTTGTTTTTAGGTGGCTTGGCTCGCTTTGATTATGTCCAAGGTGCTAAAAGTTCCTTCATTGCCTACGTTTCCAATGACTTAAATTTACACCGAACAAAAACAGCAACCGCCGATGCTTTTTATGAAAAACATGTTGGTGGCTTATTGCAGCCTCCACGTGCCGATGAAGTCGCTGAGTTTCCTGAATTAGTGCGCTTTGAATTTTCCGTGAAAGAAAAAACGGATATTGTGTTTGCTGGTCTAGGTTGGATTACTGTCACAGAACCTGGTGTAGTCGCTGGTTGGGCGCCTAAAGGTGTCGATGTTTTACGTAGAAAAGCATTAATTTAAATTTTAGAGAGAAGGCAAACAATTTGAAACTTAGAGGAAAACAAAAACGTTATTTACGTAGTCAGGCACACCATTTACAACCTATTTTTCAAGTAGGCAAAGGTGGTTTGAATGACGCAATGATTACACAAATTGATGAAGCGTTGGAAAAACGTGAATTGATTAAAATCACGTTATTACAAAATACAGATGAAGTAGCAGAAGAGGTTGCAGAAGAACTAACAGCAGCCATTCATTGCGATGTGGTACAAATTATTGGTCGCGTGTTGGTCTTATTCAAGCCATCAAGTAAAGAAAAATATCAAAAAATTTCAGCAGCAGTCAAAGAGATTTAATATTGGAGGGATGAACAATGGGAGAAAAAAGACAAGCGCGTCAAGGAGCGGACGTTCTCTTGCAAGAGGAACCGTTACGTTTTCAAACAAGAAAGCAAGTCGGCTTGTTAGGTGGTAATTTTAATCCCGTTCATTTAGCACATCTTGTCATGGCCGATCAAGTTCAAAATCAACTAGGTTTGGACAAAGTTTACTTAATGCCTACGTACTTACCACCACATGTAGACGAAAAGAAAACAATTAGCAGTGAACATCGGTTAGCGATGTTAGAACTAGCAGTGGCTGATAATCCCTGCTTAGATATTGAGCCAATTGAGTTAATTCGCAAAGGCAAAAGTTACACGTATGATACGATGAAAGCTTTAAAAGAAGCCAATCCAGATACTGATTATTATTTTATAATTGGTGGAGATATGGTGGAATACTTGCCCAAATGGCATCGGATTGATGACTTACTCCATTTAGTTCAATTTGTCGGCATTCGGCGTCCTAATTATCCAACGGAATCTACCTATCCAATTATTTGGGTCGATGTTCCGCAGATGGCGATTAGTTCCACTTTGATTAGACAAAAAGTCAAAAGTGGTTGCTCAATACGCTATCTTCTTCCAGAGAATGTGATAAACTATATTCAAGAGAAGGGACTGTATCAAGATGAGCTGGATAACAAATTATGATGCTGCACAACGTGAATTATTAATGCAAAAAGTTCAAATGCAAATGAGTGAACGTCGCTTTCGCCATGTGTTAGGAGTCGAGGAAACAGCTGTGGCCTTGGCAGCGAAATATGGTGCCGATGAAGCGAAAGCCAGTATTGCTGCTTTGACGCATGATTACGCCAAAGAACGTCCAAACGATGAATTCGAGTTGATTATTCGCCTAGATGGTTTTGATTTGGCTTTATTAAACTATGGCAATGAAATTTGGCATGGCTTAGTTGGGGCGGATATTGTTCAACGGGAATTAGCCATTGATGACGAAGAAATCTTGCAGGCAATTCGTGTGCATACAACTGGGGCTGCTAAGATGAGCTTGCTAGATAAAATTATTTATGTCGCAGATTACATTGAACCAGGACGTGATTTTCCAGGTGTGAAAGAAGCCCGTGAAATTGCCCTTGTTGACTTAGATGCAGCGGTTGCTTATGAAACGAAACATACCTTGTTACATTTGATTGAACAAGAACATAAAATTTATCCAAAAACGTTAGAGACCTACAATCAATGGGTCGTTAATCAAAAATAAAAGAAGAAAGAATTACTAGGAGGGAACTATCATAGATAGCCAGAAAATTTTAGAAATTGCTGTCAAAGCAGCAGATTCAAAACGAGCAGAAGAAATTGTCGCATTAGACGTAAGAGAGATTTCATTATTAGCAGATTATTTTTTAATTTGCCAAGCCAATAGTGAACGTCAAATCAATGCGATTGTTGATGAAATTAACGAACAAGAAGCCAAAAATCAAGTAGAAGTCAAACGTGTGGAAGGTAAAGAAGGCGGAAAATGGATTTTAATCGATTTAGGCGATGTTATTGTCCATGTATTCCAATCTTCAGAACGTGCCTTTTACAACTTAGAAAAATTATGGTCAGATGCCCCAATGGTTGATCTAAGCGCTTGGGTCGACTAAAATGGCCTATGAAACGTTTGCTTTCGTCTATGACGAAGTGATGGACGAAAGCCTATACCAAAAATGGTTGGATTTTTCCAATCGTCATCTCCCACAAGGAACCCAACAAATTCTTGAAATGGCTTGTGGTACAGGCGCTTTAGCAGTTGATTTTGCGAAAAGTGGTTATGATGTGACGGCCTTAGACTTATCAGAAGAAATGTTGATGATTGCTAGTGAACGAGCCTTTGAAGAAGAAGTGCCAGTTCAATTTGTTCAGGGAAATATGCTAGATTTATCTGAAGTGGGACAATACCAAGCCATCACTTGTTTTTCTGATTCACTGTGCTATATGGCTAATCGCCAAGAAGTACAACAAGTGTTCGATGAAGTTTATCAAGCGTTAGAAGAGGAAGGAACGTTCATTTTTGATGTTCATTCTACTTACAAAATTGATTCAGTTTTTCCAGAATATAGCTATCATTATCAAACAGAAGAATTTGCTTTTCTATGGGATAGTTACGCTGGTGAAAAAGAACACAGCATCGAACATTTCTTAACATTTTTTGTGAAAGAACAGGAAACAGATGAGCACTTTGTTCGGTATGATGAATTGCATCAAGAACGAACCTATTCGTTAGATAACTATTTACGAATGTTAGAAAGTGCTGGTTTCATGAACGTCAAAGTTTATGCAGACTTTACAGATGAAGCACCAACTGAAACAAGTGAACGCTGGTTCTTTGTTTGTCAAAGAGATTAATAAGATTTGGCTTATGAGCTTGGGACAGCGCTTAAAAACGTTTGTCTCTTTGCTGATAAGTCCATTTTTTTATAACGGAGGTGGCTAGAGTGAAAGCCTGTGGCATTATCGTGGAATATAATCCCTTTCATAATGGACATCGCTATCATGCCCAACAAGCTCGCCAACAAAGCGGAGCTGAAGTAGTGATTGCTATAATGAGTGGAAATTTTTTACAAAGAGGAGAACCAGCCTTACTAGATAAGTGGGCCAGAGCAGAAGAAGCTTTGCAAAATGGTGTGGATTTAGTCATTGAATTGCCGACAGCTTGGTCGGTACAGTCTGCGGATTACTTTGCCAAAGGCGGTATAAAGTTATTGCAGGCGTTGCAATGTGAGAGCTTATGTTTTGGAACAGATAGTACAAGCGCAATTGATTATGCGGCTTTCGGCCAGTTTGTCCAAGAAAACCAATCCTTAATTGATCAAACGTTTCACACATTGACAGACAAACAATTGAGTTATCCACAAAAAATGACTGCTGTTTTTCGTCAAGTATATCCTGAAAGCAGGTTCGATTTTTCTTCGCCTAATCATATTTTGGGGATGAGTTATGCAAAGGAAAATGCCACGTATCCAACCCCGATGACGCTCTACCCAATTGCTAGAAAACAAGCGGGCTTTCATGATGCAACGATTTCTGGGAAAGTTGCTAGCGCCACGGCGATTAGGCAAAGTGTTTTTCAACAAGAAATAACGCAAGTACTGCCAACGGTGCCTTCTATAACCGCACAACATTTACAAACACAGGCAATGATTTCATGGGAAAACTACTGGCCCTTCCTAAAGTATAAAATTGTTCAATCCTCGTTAGAAGAGTTACAAGCCATTTACCAAATGACGGAAGGACTTGAATATCGACTAAAAGATCAAATCCAAGCAGCAGGTTCTTTTCACGAATTAATGGAACGTATGAAAACGAAGCGTTATACTTGGACAAGATTGCAACGATTAGCAACTTATATATTGTTAAATATGACCAAAGAAGAAGTTGAAACTGTTTGGCAAAACAGTTATCTCCATGTGCTAGGATTTACGCCAAAGGGACAAGCTTATCTAAAAGAAACCAAAGCACAGATTCAATTGCCGGTAATTTCCAAAGTATCTAAAGAAAACCGCGCAATGCTTTCGTTAGATATTCGCGCCAATCAACTATACCAGATGGGAGATTCTTCTTTAAAAGAACAAAATTTTGGTCGGTTTCCCTTACGATTTTCGCCAGATACCTAAAAAATACTTAACAAAAATCAGTTTCCCCAGTATAATAAACAAGGGATAAGATACTAACAACAAATCAGAGAAAGCGAAGTGAGAATATGGGCCGTAAATGGGCAAATATTAAAGAGAAAAAAGCTGCCAAAGACGCAAACAATAGCCGTGTTTATGCAAAATTCGGGATTGAAATTTACGTAGCAGCGAAGTCAGGAGACCCTGATCCTCATGCAAACCAAAAATTACGGTTTGTAATCGAACGCGCCAAAACATACAATGTACCAAAACATATTATTGATCGCGCTATTGAAAAAGCAAAAGGTTCAGCAGATGAACAATATTCTGAATTACGCTATGAAGGATTTGGGCCAAATGGTTCAATGGTCATTGTTGATGCTTTAACAAACAACGTGAACCGAACAGCAGCAGATGTGCGGGCCGCATTTGGTAAAAACGGCGGAAACATGGGTGTCAGCGGTGCTGTTTCCTACATGTTTGATAATACAGGTATCATTGGCTTTGCTGGTGACGATGCGGATGAAATTTTAGAATACTTAATGGAAAAAGACATTGATGTTCGCGATGTTGTTGAAGAAGACGGTCAAATTATCGTTTACACAGAACCAGAAGATTTCCACCATGCACAAGAAGCGTTAAAAGAAAAAGGCATTGAAGAATTCACGGTTACTGAGTTAGAAATGGTTCCACAAAACGAAGTAACATTAGAAGGCGACGATTTAGCGAACTTTGAAAAAATGTTAGACGTTTTAGAAGATTTAGAAGATGTTCAAAAAGTTCATCATAATGTAGATTTACCTGAATAATCCATTTGTTCGTTTGTTTTAAGATTTAGAAAGTGAGCCATCGGTCATTTTGACTGATGGCTCACTTTTTTTCATATAATACATAGAAAAAAGAAAGTTGATTGATAGGTCCATGTGACACAAAGCATTCAATGACAGGTTCAACTTTTGTCTGTTCCATAAATATTTGTCTAAACAGTTGAATTAATAGTACAATAGTCTAGTAAGATAGATCATTGAACGGGGTGAATAGGCGTGAAAAAGGGAATGTTCGCGTTTTTTGTCGGGCTAGCGGTTTTATCATTAACTGCTTGTCGGGAACCAAAAGAAAAGAAAGTAACCGCTTCAACGGAGGCATCCTCTAAAGTTGAAGAGACGAATGAAAAAACCAGTGAAACAATTGATAAGACAAACGAACAAGCGAGCCACAGTGTCGAGTCTAACGAATCAGTGAAAAATGAAGAGCCGACAGCTGATGGAAACAATAGTCAGCTAACTGTAGCTGATTTAGATACTACAGCGATTAATGCTGGCGATTTTACTACTTTAGTTGGAACATGGAAAAATGGTAAAGGAGAGAGTTTGATCATTCATCCTGATGGTAGCACAAATACTGGAGGAATGATTACGAAGGATTCACCTACTGATGAGTCGCGACCAATTACAAGCTTAAGTATTAGGTGGGGGCCTACTGGTGCTGCGTTATTATTATATAAAATTGGTGTTGAAAATCCTAACGGCGACCAATCGGATAAGACGAAACCACGATTGTTAATTACTCAAGATAGTGGAAATTATCCTGCGGAAGAGTATTACTATCGTTCTTCTGAAGAGGAAAATCAAGACCAAAATGAAGAGGCAAAAATCATCGATACACAAGAAAAAGCAGAGATATATATTAGAAAGACACTGACCGATGCAGAAAATAATGATACGAACCTTGGATTTTTGGGTATGAATGGAAATGACTTCTTTTTTAGAGCCCAATCGAAACAGATGGTTGCAAATGGAGGGACAGGGACTGTCGGTTTTTACAGAGTATCACCACAAGGAGCAGTCAGAATAACGGATGCACGAGGCAACTAAAGATAGTCTCGTGGCAATCTATTTAATTCCTATAAAAGTAGCAAAATAAGAATGAAATGATCACAAAATCTTCACATTTAGTTTGTAAGATATAAGCATATCAACAAACAACCTTAACAACACAAAACACTTTTTCATTTTTAACTCCTTTCCCGTCCTTACCCAAAGGGCGGGTCTTTTTTTGTGTAAAACTATTCGCTCAAGATACCAAAAAGCCAGCTTGTAGTAAGCTGGCTTTTAACTCTTTACATGTTGGCGCTTGTAGACACGAGATAATATTAAGGTGTTGGAACAGTTGGTGAATAGTTCGTTTTTCGACCATAAAGTTCTTGTGTCGCCGCCGAGATATACGCAGATGAATCTTTTCCTGGGAGGTTATACATTAGATAAATACCATATTGCTCCGCTTTTGTACGTTTAGCATATTGTGCAGCTAGATTTTGATTGACACCAACTTCAACGGCAGAAGCACCTAAACGAGAAGCAGGCATCCCCGCAATTTGTGGCGGATTCCAGGTACTATAATAAGGGTTCCAAGCATAATCAATTAAAGAACTCATTTGAGGATTAGCAGAAGAGTTCGCAGCCGCTGGTCCAATATTATAAAAAGTAATTAATTTATCATTGCCTAAGCGATTTCTTAAGGCTTGAAGTAACCAAATGAACGAAGAATTATTTGGTTGAGGCGTTCCATTTTTTCCGTATTCAGCATACTCATCATCAAAATCAATACCATCTAAATGATACGTATTAACGACTTGTTCTAATTGAGCTGCAAAGGCATCCGCACTTTCGTAAGTTGGGAAGTTAGCAAAGCCAGCGCCTTCATGGTTGCCTAAAATAGACAATAGGACTTTAGTGCCGCGTGCTTGAACTGGACGAATTTGTGTTTCAGCTTCGTTTAAAGTTTGTTGGACCCGTTCATTTAGATATAAGTAAGGTTTTTTATTGACCGTGTCATAATTAATATTGGCTGCAAAAATAATCCCCATATCAAAAGCAGGTTGATTGGTTCCAGCTAAAGTATATTTTCCCACATTGTTAAAATCGTGGTTATTTACTTCTACATACATGACTGTTTTAGGTGTAACAGTTGATGCTGCTTGTACTTCAAATGCAGGTAGTGCAAACAGTAACCCACCGACTAAAAGTATCAAACTTAAAAAAGTTGAAATAATCCCTGTTTTCTTGTTAAAAAAATGAGTGCTCAATTGATGCCCCATAACTTTCTCCTCCTATAAAATAAATATTATTTGTAAGCGCTAACAAAGATATGTTATCATTTTTATAATTTAAACACAAGAAGAAGAGAACAAAAGTGAGCAAATCCACAGAATATAAAAGCGTCCTTCGCAAAATGGTCTTGCGAAGGACTCTCTTTTACCAATCAAAGAGTAAGGCATAGCCTAAAGAAAGCAGCTCTCGACCAAAATTTTTGATATCTTTTGGAAAAGAAGAAGCCGCAGTGATGCCTGAAACATTTGAGATGCCTGCTCGCTTGGCTAAAAGTTGCGAGCGATACATGTGAAAGTCACTAGTAACAATCACTAGCCGTTTAAAAGAAAGGAGTTTTTGTGAATTGACAATATTTTCTTTGGTGCGTGTGGCACGATTTTCTAAGAGAATCTGTTTTTCTGGAACACCTTTATTTAGCAAGTATTGTTTCATAACCGCCGCTTCCGTAGCCGGCTCATCTGCTCCTTGCCCTCCGCTAACAATAACGGGTGTCTCGGGGTGTTGTTTAATATAGGGGATAGCCACATCTAACCGAGCTTGCAAAACACGGCTGGGCAGTGCGGTTTCTTTAGACGTCCCTAAAACACGGGCCCCTAAAATTAAAATAGCATCTGGTTTATCGGTGGGTTGCGTATTTTTGCCAGTAAAAATAAGTAGACCTAAAATCAAAAGAATACAAAAGCCAAAACTGACAATGGATAAACTTGTTATTTTTAACCAATGCATGAAACATCCCTCCTTGTAATGTTAGTGTATACGAAGTACCATAGAAAAAGCGATAGAAAACAAAAGACTTATAAAAAAATCTATGTTTTAATAGAAACTTTTGAAGAGAGGGAGCGAATGCATGCGTACAGAAGAAGAAATGTTTCAACTTATTATGGATGTAGCAAAACAAGAAGAACACATTCGAGCTGTGGGAATGGTGGGGTCTCGCACGAATGTGAAAGCGCCAAAAGATAGTTTTCAAGATTTCGACATTGTTTATATTGTAGAACCATGTGCTGAGTTTTTTGAAACAGCAACGTGGATAGCAAAATTTGGACAACCATTAATTATGCAACGTCCCAAGGAAATGACCTTATTTCCCACAGAACCGAAGACGCGGGAAACATTTTTAATGTTATTTGAAGATGGCCAACGTATCGATTTAACATTGTGTCCTCTCGCAGAAAAAGACAATTGGAATGAAGGCGATTCTTTAGCAATTATCTTGTTAGACAAAGATGAAAATTTACCACCTTTACCTGTAGCATCTGATAAAAATTATACAGTAACAGTTCCGGATCAGCAGCAATTTAACGATTGTTGCAATGAATTTTGGTGGGTTAGTACGTATGTAGTTAAGGGGCTTTGTCGGAATGAACTATTTTACGCTGTCACACATCTCTATGAATATTGTCAGCAGGAACTGTTGCGCTTGCTTTCTTGGCAAGCGGCTTGGCAGGAACCGGAGCCAATTTCTGTTGGGAAACAATTTAAGTATCTGAAAAATTATGTCACTCCTGACACGATGGATCAATTAGCATCATTGCTGGATTTTTCTAGTAAAGAAGCTTGTTGGAACAGCTTAATAAAGACACAAGCCTTTTTTGACGTCGTCGCTCAGGATTTTGCTAAAATGGCCCAGTTTACGTATCATTTACAAGAAGCAAAAAAAGTCACAGAGTATACAAATTCTTTAAGATTAAAGGATTTACAAGGAAAATAAGCTGAAAACAACGTAAAAATAGTGTATAATTGAAAAAATTAATCTGCGAGAGAAAGGGAACCTTTTTTGATTGTAGATCACCGCAGTTGTTTGTTGCCTAGTCTCTAAGAAATAAACCTAAAATTATTGATATAAAGGATGAACAAATGAAAAAAGAAGAAGTGCAAATGCGTAATACACGTCGTCAAAAATCAGGAAAAAATAATAAAAAGAAAGTAATTATTACTTCTTTGGTTGGACTAGCTCTAGTTGCTGGGGGCAGCTATGTTTATTTTCAAAGTCACTTTTTACCAACCACAAAAGTAAATGGAGTTTCTGTAGGCTGGTTAAATGTAAATGCTGCAGAAGAAAAATTAGCGCAAGTTAATCAAACCGAAGAAGTTGTGGTTCAAACTGGGACAAAAGAAGAAAAAATTCAACTTCCTAAAAAATACCAATTGGATCAAAAATTTTTAAAAGACCATTTACACAGTAGCAAGGTGAAGCTACCGTTAAACGAGGCATTCAAAAAAGAACTAGAAGCCAAATTAGCGACTTTAAGTTTTCCAGAGGGGAAACCAAGCAAAAATGCGAGTATCCGTCGAGGCATTGGCACTTTTGAAATTGTTCCCGAAGAACAAGGCACAGTAGTGGACACACAGCGCTTAAACCAGCAAATTATTGCGGATGTTGAAGCGGGAAAAGGCAACTATCAATACAATGCCAAAGATTTTTATAAAGCCCCTGAAATTACAAAAGAGGATCAAACGTTAAAGGCAACATTGACAACGCTCAATAACAAGTTAAATAAAACAATTACAGTTGATATTAATGGTGAAAAAGTAGCCTTTGATAAAACACAAATTCAAAACGTGCTGAATGATGATGGCACAATCAACAAAGAAAAACTAACTACTTGGGTGACACAATTAGAAACAACATATGGTTCTGCTAATCAACCAGTTTTATTTACAGATGTTCACGGTACGACACGTCGTTTTAAAAACAATGGAAGTTATGGCTGGTCGATTGATGGGGCCAAAACGCAAGAACTACTAGTAAACGCGCTGAATAGCCAAGAACAAACGAATGCAATCACTGCTCCGTTGGTTGGCGATACCAAAGAAAATAGTAAAATTGCCAATAATTACATTGAAATTGATTTAAAAGATCAAAAAATGTATTGTTTCATTGATGGCAAAAAAATAGTCACCACAGATGTCATTACTGGCAGATATAACAAAGGAACCGCAACAGTACCAGGATTCCATACAATTTTATATCGGACAACCGATGTGAATTTAGAAGGTCAAATGCTTGATGGTTCTCGATACAGTGTGCCAGTAAAATATTGGATGCCGTTATTAAGTCAAGGTGGCGTTGTCACACAAATCGGGATTCATGACTCCGACCATAAATTGGATAAGTATGGCGATAAAGAAGCCTTTAAAACCGATGCTGGTAGTAATGGCTGTATCAATACGCCAGGAACAGAAGTTTCAAAAATCTTTGATGTATCCTATGACGGAATGCCGGTAATTATTTATGGACATATCTATGATGATGCACCAGGTGAATTTGATAAACCTGTAGATTACGGAGAAGAAGTATAAAAATAGCTATTAGGCAAGACCGCACTTTGGTCCAGCGATGTATCTGAAAAGTAAAAATTGGAGACGTCAACCGTAACGACTGACGTCTCCAATTTTTTATTGACAAGCGTCATAACCCGCTCTATGATACAAACAGAACAAGCAATTTAAATTGGGGGAACGAAGATGCCATTTGTACATGTAGAATTAATTGAAGGCCGCACAGAAGAACAGTTAACTAATATGGTCAAAGATATTACAGAAGCTGTGTCAAAAAACGCTGGTGCACCAAAAGAGAATATCCATGTGATTGTCAATGAATTGAAAAAAGATCGCTATGCACAAGGCGGCGAATGGAAAAAATAAGTTTTCAGAGAATTTCTGTTGAATCACTTGCTTTTTCTGAAAATAAGTGGTTAAATAAGTGCATAAATGATTGATGAGAAAGACAACTGAACTTGCCCGCGATCTATTAGAGAGGAAAATCTTGGCTGAAAATTTTCCAGATTGGCACAAGGGATGACCACTTTCGAAACCTTTGTTGAAACAAAGGCGGTCGCACCGTTAACACGCTAGAGGAACACAGATTATTTGTGTTCAAAATTAGGTGGAACCACGATATTTTCGTCCTAGTATTCGTTAGAATACTAGGACTTTTTGTTTTTTAACAAGGGGAACAGGTGGCTGTTTCGTTTCATTGTGAAAAACAGGAACACAATGAAACGCTTCAAATCAAAAAAATTAAAAGGAGAGAATTTTATTATGTCTATTCACATTACTTTTCCAGATGGCGCTGTTAAACCGTTTGATTCTGGGGTTACAACATTTGATGTTGCTAAAAGCATTAGCAACAGTTTAGCCAAAAAAGCTTTAGCTGGTAAATTCAATGGTGTTTTAATCGATTTAGATCGTCCTATCGTAGAAGATGGTTCGCTTGAAATCGTGACACCTGATCATGAAGATGCTTTAGGAATTTTACGTCATTCATCAGCTCATTTAATGGCTAATGCCTTACGCCGTCTTTTCCCTAACATTAAATTTGGCGTAGGTCCTGCGATTGATTCTGGGTTCTATTATGATACAGATAATGGAGAATCCCCTGTGACAGCGGAAGATTTACCTGCAATTGAAGCCGAAATGATGAAAATTGTGAAGGAAAATAACCCAATCGTTCGTAAAGAAATCTCACGTGCAGAAGCGTTAGAATTATTTGCTGATGATCCTTACAAAGTTGAATTAATTACAGATTTGCCAGAAGATGAAATCATCACTGTCTATGATCAAGGCGATTTTGTTGATTTATGTCGTGGTGTTCACGTCCCTTCAACAGGACGGATTCAAGTCTTTAAATTACTTTCAGTAGCTGGTGCTTATTGGCGCGGAAACTCTGACAATCACATGATGCAACGGATTTATGGCACTGCCTTTTTCGATAAAAAAGATTTAAAAGAATTTATCAAAATGCGCGAGGAAGCCAAAGAACGTGACCACCGTAAATTAGGAAAAGAATTAGATTTATTTATGGTTTCACAAGAAGTTGGTTCAGGGTTACCTTTCTGGTTACCAAAAGGCGCAACCATTCGTCGTACAATTGAACGTTATATTGTGGACAAAGAAATTAGCTTAGGTTACCAACATGTGTATACACCAATTATGGCAGATGTGGAATTATACAAAACATCTGGTCACTGGGATCATTACCATGAAGATATGTTCCCACCAATGGATATGGGCGATGGCGAAATGCTGGTATTACGTCCAATGAACTGTCCACACCATATGATGGTTTATAAAAATGACATTCATAGTTACCGCGAATTGCCAATTCGAATCGCTGAATTAGGGATGATGCACCGCTATGAAAAATCTGGCGCATTATCAGGGTTACAACGTGTTCGTGAAATGACTTTAAACGATGGCCATACTTTTGTTCGTCCTGACCAAATTAAAGACGAATTTAAACGTACTTTGGAGTTAATGGTGGCAGTCTATGCTGACTTTAACATTACGGATTATCGTTTCCGCTTAAGCTATCGTGATCCAAATAATACAGACAAATATTTTGATGATGATGCGATGTGGGAAAAAGCACAAGCGATGTTAAAAGCTGCCATGGATGAATTAGAATTAGATTACTTTGAAGCAGAAGGCGAAGCTGCCTTTTACGGTCCGAAGTTAGATGTTCAAGTAAAAACAGCTTTAGGAATGGAAGAAACATTATCAACCATCCAATTAGACTTCTTATTACCAGAACGTTTTGACTTAACTTATGTTGGCGAAGATGGTGAAAATACACATCGCCCAGTTGTTATCCACCGTGGTATTGTCTCAACAATGGAACGATTTGTGGCTTACTTAACAGAAGTTTACAAAGGCGCTTTCCCTACTTGGTTAGCACCAATTCAAGCAACTATTATCCCAGTTTCTGTAGAAGCGCATTCTGAGTATGCTTATGAAATCAAAGAACGTTTACAAGCACAAGGCTTACGTGTTGAAGTCGATGATCGTAACGAAAAAATGGGCTACAAAATTCGGGCCTCTCAAACACAAAAAGTACCTTATCAATTAGTGGTCGGGGACAAAGAAATGGAAGACGCAACGGTGAACGTCCGTCGTTATGGAAGCAAAGAAACGTCTGTCGAAGATTTATCAATTTTCATTGACAGCATGGCTGCTGAAGTTCACAATTACAGCCGTTAAAAAAAGAGAAAAAGTCAAAAGGACTTCTGAATTCAGAAGTCCTTTTGACTTTTTTCAACAACAAAATAATTAAATATTTCCTTAGAGCTAGGAATAATCCTGATTTTTTGACTATTTTTTGTTACAATGAGAATGCGAAACTTTTTAGTGAAGGGACTAGAGGTATGAAGAAAAACTCATTTATAGATAAAATAAAAAAAACAGATGCCGCAGCAAAGAGTCAACGAGGTAGAAAGCCACATATTCCTTTTCGATTGAACTTATTATTTTTTGTGATATTCACTTTATTTGTTTCATTAATTGTCCGTTTAGGGTATTTACAGATTGTAGAAGGAGAAGAGTTTAACAAAAAAATCACTGCCAATTCTTCACTACAAATCACGACACCATCCCCTCGAGGACAAATTTATGATTCACAAGGAAAAGTCTTGGTTTCTAACAAAGCCAATTTAGCAATCACTTACACACGAGGAAAAAATATTGAAGGAAAAGATATTTTACCTATTGCGAATAAAGTCAACGAACTTATTAACGTTCCAGTTGATCCAAACTTAACGGATCGTGATAAAAAAGATTATTGGTTAGCGAATCCTGAAAATTTAAAAGCAGCCCAAGCCCGTTTAACCGATCAAGATAAAGAAGATGAAAAAGGCAACAAAATTACGGACGAAGGCACATTATATGCCAAAGCAGTTGAAAAAGTCACCCCTGAAGAAATTGCGTTTGATGACCGAACCTTACAAGCAGTAACGATTTTTAAACGAATGAATGCAGCGTCACAAATGAACACGGTCTTCATCAAGAATGAAGGGGTAACAGAAGGTGAAATTGCGACAATTGGTGAACACACAGCGGAAATATCTGGTGTTTCAACAGGGACTGATTGGACGCGTGATTATTCTCAAAGTGGCGCATTACGTAGCCTGTTGGGCACCGTTTCAACTGAAAAACAAGGATTGCCAGCCGAAGAAGTCGATGAATATTTGAAAAAAGGCTATGCACGAAATGACCGTGTTGGAACTAGCTATTTAGAAAAACAATATGAAGACGTTCTACAAGGTAAAAAAGCAAAATCAGAAGTCGTTTTAGACAATAATGGAAAGATTGTTTCACAAACCCCAATTTCCAAAGGGGAAAAAGGCTCCAACTTAAAATTAACGATTGATTCAAATTTCCAAAACAAAGTTGATGAAATTTTACAACGAAACTATTCACAAATAGTCAAAACCATTGGACCATACTCAGAAAATGCGTATGTCGTTGCTATGAACCCTCAAACAGGAGCTATTTTAGCGATGTCAGGATTTCATCATGATTTAGCAACTGGAGAAGTCACACCTAATCCTTTAGCACCTATTTTGAATTCTGAAGTTCCTGGATCAGTTGTGAAAGCAGGTACTTTAACAGCGGGTTATGAAACAGGCGTCATTAAAGGCAATGATGTTTTAACAGATGAAGCTATTTTACTAGCAGGTAGTAATCCAAAAGCTTCTTGGTGGAATGCTTCTGGCGGAACAACCATGCAATTAACTGCGGAGCAAGCGTTAGAATATTCTTCGAATGCCTATATGATGAAATTAGTCTTTAAAATGATGGGTGTGAATTATTATCCCAATATGATTTTCCCTTATGAAGTAGGAGATGACACTGTCTTTAAAGAATTAAGAAAAGCTTTTGCAGAATATGGTATGGGAACGAAAACTGGAATTGATATACCAGGAGAAACAACAGGAATTCAAAACAAGGACTTTAAGGATTCGTCATCTGCGCCACAAGGCGGTAATCTTCTTGACCTATCTTTTGGGCAATATGATACCTATAGCGCGTTACAATTAGCACAGTACGTTTCCACTGTCGCAAATAATGGCATCCGCGTACAACCCCATGTGGTAGAAGGAATCTATGGCAATGATGAAAATGGAGCTTTAGGAAAAATTTTAAAAGAAATTGAACCAAAAGTTTTGAATAAGGTGAATATTTCTGAAGACCAGATAGGAATTCTTCAACAAGGTTTCTATAATGTGGTAAATGGAACTAGTCCTTTTACAACTGCACGTGGTTTAAAATCAGACAAGTTTTCGATTGCTGCTAAAACAGGGACCGCCGAAACGCAAGCAACAGATGCTAATGGAGTAAACCATACAACGGTTAATAGTAACTTGGTGGCTTATGCGCCGTACGAAAATCCTGAAATTGCAATTAGCGTTGTTTTACCACACTTAAATGATGAATCTTCCAAACCAAATCAAACGATTGCCAAAGAAGTTTTAGAAGCGTATATGGAAATGTACAAAAAATAAAATTTGTAAAGTAGTTCTACTTTACAAATTTGCCCAAAAGGGTAGTCAAATGACAAAAAAAATGGTATGATATTCAAGTCTAAGAAATCTCTTGGAAAGATCAATT
This sequence comes from Enterococcus sp. DIV2467a, assembly GCF_050532945.1. Lineage (NCBI taxonomy): Bacteria > Bacillati > Bacillota > Bacilli > Lactobacillales > Enterococcaceae > Enterococcus > Enterococcus sp. DIV2467a. The sequence continues at coordinate 624,039 of NZ_CP172896.1, forward strand.
ATTAGTAGGAGGGGAAAACATGCGCGTAAACATCACTTTAGAGTGTACTTCTTGTAAAGAACGTAACTACTTAACAAATAAAAATAAACGTAACAATCCTGATCGTTTAGAAAAACAAAAATATTGCCCACGTGAAAGAAAAGTTACTTTACACCGTGAAACTAAATAATTTAGTTAGATAGAGCCTAGAATCCTTGTTGTGTAAGGGTCTAGGCTTTTTATCTATAGATTCATTACATGTTCATTTGTAGATGGAATGTAGAGGGAGGATTACCCAAGTTTGGCTGAAGGGGACGGTCTCGAAAACCGTTAGGCGAGTAACATCGTGCAAGGGTTCGAATCCCTTATCCTCCGTACCGAGAAGCAGTTGAGTTATTAGTTGCAAATAAAACCACAGAGACGTACACTTAAAGTAGAAAAATACTTAAGAAGAGGTGTCTATTATGTCAAACTATGAAGAAAAAGAAGCGCAAGCATTAGCAAAAATTGCCGACGTTTTGAACAAATTGGATGCAAGTTTAGAAGAGTTGGGCTCGCTAGATGAGGATACAAAAAAACATAGTATGAAGAAATGGATTGTTGAAAAAAAAGCCATTCATGAGATTAAAAAAATTGCACACGAAGCTGGTAAGTATGACAAGTATGATGAAAAAGAATTAGAAAAAGAAATGGATCTGTTGGAAAAGTTTATGTAAAAAAGCGCTAGCTTTTGTTCAACAGTTATTTAATTTTGAGTCTAGAATTAATCGTTTTGATTTTTTCTAGGCTTATTTTTTATGAAGTAAGCAAATCGTATCGGGAGAGGTATTGAATTAAGAAATAAAGCATGTATTGATTCAGAAAAAAAGTTGTAGTAAAATGTTCGTCACAACTACTTTTCTTATGATTTTATAGAAGGAAAAGTTGGAATAATGAATTGAGAAGAGTCGATTTTTAGGAGATGATTTTAGGTGACTTTTTATCAATTATTGCAGTTAGATCCATTTATTTTGAAACAAAAAATTCATCAAGCGGACACTAAAAAACAGCGGAGATATTTTTGGCGCGCCTTGTTAATAAGGGATATTTTATTAGTTTCGTTTGCGATTTTATGGGTGTCGACGATTACTTTTTTCTTTGGAAAAGCTGTAGCGCCTTTTTCAATTGTATTATTTTGTTTGCTGTTGAGTATCCGTTTCGTCTCATATGGCTACAGGGAAAAACAGGCCTTGCTTAGTTTAGGAATCGTGTTAACAATTCTAGGTGTTAGTCCACTAATTTCACTGATTTCTGTATCATTTTTACAATGGGGTCTTCATTTTATCTGCTTGCTGGTATTGTTTTTCTTAACTGGTAAAAACCCTAAAATGGGTAATCCAGGCTTGTATACGTTCTCCTACTTATATTTAGTTGGCACGGTTCACTATCAATCGTTTCAGCAATTAGAACAAACTTTCTTTGTATTAGTGTTTGCTTATCTACTTTTAGCTTTTGTTTATCATGTGAAACATAAAAAATTGGATCAAGAGATTACTTTTATACAGATGGTTACAGAAAATGGTTTTTTTAATCAAAGAAATATTTGGTTTGGTTATTACGCTTTAGGCATTAGCTTATTACTTTTTATAGGAACGCACCTTCAGATTGACCGCTTTATGTGGGCAACATTTGCTAGTTCGTCATTATTTTCTGGGTATGAGACGTTTAAATTGTCTGAACGAGCCAAAGAACGAATAATAGGGGTCGTTATTGGCTCTCTAGTATCGGCTATCTTGTTATTTTATATACCAACGAACCTACTTGGTATTTTAGGAGGACTTTGTTTAGGCTTATGCACATCTTATAAAAGTAAAACGATTTTTAATTGTGTTGGTGCTATCATGGCAGCTTCTATGATATTTGGGCTAGAAACAAGTCTTTACTTAAGAATTTTGTTAAATATGTTGGGGCTAGCTTACGGTTTGCTTTATCATTTTGTCTTTGTAAAAACTATGTCCTATTGCAATCGCAAAGAGTGGCTGAAATTGTCTGAATAAAAGGAGCCTAACATTCTTTCTTGAAAGAATGTTAGGCTCCTTAGACATTTTTGTTTATATTTCATATTATCAAATTATATGCATGCTGTTAATCAATGCCCAACTGCTATATCAAATGTCGCAATTTTTGCTGAGCCAGTAGGTACAAGGTCTAGTTCCACTTCGTCAAACCTATTGCCATCAACTGGTATCCCAAAGTAAATGGTAGATGGTCCAGTTCTACTTTCATAGACTATTATCTATTAGTATACCTAAATTTCTATTTAATTCGTAATGACTGACCAGGATAAAAAACAGAAGTTTCAATGCGTGGATTTAATGCTAATAATTCTTCCAAGGTTAAACCATTTCTTTCGGCTAACTGTCGCCCACCTTCACCACTTCGTACCGTATCGTATATAGGTTGGTCTGATTTAGAATTTTGTATTTGTTCACTAGAATCAGAGTTTTGTGGTGGTTGCTGCTCAGATTGTTCAAAAACTTGTTGAGTTTGATTATTTCTTTCAATTAATTGTTCCAACGTAATATTACCTAGATAAGTGTATATTTGTCCATTAACAGTTAAAGTACCATCATTATTTTTCGTTACTGTTCGGGGCGTATTATTCAAAAGAAACGTCATTATTTGATTACCATTCTCATCCACAGAAAAACTTACATTTTGAAGAGGAACATTCGATTGAGTTATGCTAGTGAGTGTTCCGTCAGCATTTATAAAAAATAAGTTATCACTTTGAGGAATACCCCAACCGCCTATAAAATCAGCTAAGCTAACTTGTGGTAGCGGTTCTTTAGTAGTAGATGAAGAGGTAGATTGGTTTGTTTCAGATGAGACGTTTTGATAATTAGAGCTGGTTTCTTCCGTTTTATCTTTTTGAGTGGAAGAATCAATACTTTTCTTTGTGTAAGGTTTCAAAACTAGTTTTGTTTGGTTATCAGAATTGTTTGTCTTAGTAGGAGTGAAAAGTAGATTTTGCTTTTCTTTTTTTATCTTGTAAGCTACTTCTTTTCCTTCATTTTCCCAACGAATTTGATTGTTTTTTAGATGGTATTTGACTTTGTATTCTATTTTATTTGCAATTTGTTTACCTAATTCTTCGCCTGCTTTTTCCAAATCATTTTTTGCAGTTGATGTGTGTTCATCTGTATTGATTTTGAAAGTAGCGGTATCTTCGCTGAATGATACAATCATTACTACTTCATCAACGTTGGAGTTTACGGCCCACTCGTTTGCCATTAGCTCTTTTGTGGTCACTTTATTTCTGCAAGAAGTAAGGGTCAGTAAGGATAAAAAAACAATCAACCCCAGTAAACTTTTTTTCATTTTTAACTCAATCCTCTTTTCTATTTTACTATTTTTTTGTATCTTCGAATCTCTCTCAATCCCAGCCAACCACTCGCTGATAACAAGTACCAAAACGGCATAAACTGGATTAAATAGCGAGAGCGGCCGCCTTCAAAGAGCAATAAATACAGAATAGCTCCAATGAAAGCTAATTTTAAAATCGCGTAGTTATTTTTTGAATCTTTTAGAGGGATACTGAACAATAGACCTAGTAATGTGAGTAAATAGAAAAAATGCATATAAATTCGTAGATAGTTACTTTTTTGATTTTGCGGATAATACAGTGACCGCAAGTGTTCTTGCCAACGATTTTTAGAAGGCGTTTCTGGGATTAAATCACCGCCATCCCAACCCCAGTCAAAATCACCATTGGCAGTATTATGACGATTTTTTTGAGCCAGAAAACGAAGATAACCGAAGAATCCTTTATTTTTTAAACGGTCTTGAATCATTTTTATGGTATAAGCTTTTTTGGCTTCTTGTGTAGGCAACTGATTTACTGCTTGTGTATCTGCATCATTGTAACCGCCAGTTCCAGTCAAACCCATCATTACAAAAAGTGTCCAAGGTTTGGCTTGTTCTTTATCGATTTCCGTAATCGTTTGTTTTTCCACAAAAAATTGAAAACTATAATATGCGCTGGCGAAACCAGTCAGTAAAAAGAGAGCAACCACGGTTAATTTTACGATAGACTGTTTGTTCCGATTTACTAAAAGAAGTTGCAGCACTTTGATACAACTAAATGCAATAAAAAAGATAATAGACGAAGGTTTCATTAAAAAACACCAAGCTAGGCCAATTCCAATAAACAGTAATAAACAATATTTTACGAAGGGATGGGAAACTTGGTCAAAAAGGCTATATGCAAAAAAAACTAGGTTGATGAACAATAAGACGGCCGTATCTGTATAAGGCGTTAGTAACCATGGAGACAATCCGAAAGAAAGAAAAAATAAACTATAAGCAACGAAGGCCGTTAATGGATTAAAGACACGTTTAGAGGCATGATAAAAGAGAAATAAACTGCTATTAATAAACAAGCAATTAACCACTTGCCAACTAAACCAAGTATTGCTCCAGCTCCCTGTCACATCAATGAAACGCAAAAATTTATTCAGGTAATACATCATGAAAAAGAAAAATTCGTTATTGGGGTTTAAAGAAAGTACGATTTTTGAATAATCCCTATTTTCAGTGGTAATACTATGAAAGTTGTCAAAAACATCCCAGCCAATCGGCACAGTAATCTGCGTCAGGAGTAAAAGTTGTAGTAAAAATAAACTGACCAAACTACCAATAATAACCACACGATCATGGGTTTTTATTAAGTGCCAGAGCGCTTGAATCTTAGTGTAAAGAAATTTTTTGTTTTTATAAATAATCAACAATAGAATAATTAATAGAGGAAGTAAAACAAGCAAGTGCTTAGGCTTTTCCCAAAGAATTTTTACCAGAGAATAGGGAGAGTTAATTGCGCCGTAAAAGACAAATAAAATAAAAAAAGTAAAAATATAATTTTCTAGATTCAGAATCCGTTTAAAAGTAGCCATATTTTCTCCTTCCATTTTTTTAGCTAGACTAGTTCTTATTTTATCATAAAGATTTTAAAATAAGAAAAAAGCCCTTCTTTTAAAAGAAAGGCTTAAAACTTTTCCTTACTTCACTTCTTTGTAACGGAAGAAGAAGCGTAAGACGCTATTTTGGCTAGTTGTTGTTAGTTTATCTGTCGGTAAGACTGTTAGTAAGAAGAAAAACAGACTAATCACAAGAGTGAAAAATAAGAAGACGGGACTGCCACCGGTTATCACAGTATCTGTTTGAACATCATATTTCAGTGTTGACATAACAGAGAAAACTTGTGTATAGCTACAGGCAATAGAAAGTAGATATAAAACAAGCACGCCCCAACCTGTCATCCCAGCATCACGATAACGACGTACACACATTGCCCACGTTGGTAATAATAAAGCTAACCATAAAACAAGTGCAAAAAGCATTAACGGTAATAAGTTTCCAAAATCATAGGTTTCAAAATATTCAGCTGCTAAAATTGCTGACACGGCTTTGCCGACAATGGCAATATAAAAAATAAGTGCTAAAATGCTTAATACCAATGTCATCCACCAATAACCAGCACGTGTGGTCCGACCTTTAAAATCAACATATCCACGAAAATAATCTTTAAAAGCTTGTCCAAATGTTACTTTACCTTTTTCCTCAATTTTAACCATAAAAACACCCCTTTGTATTTAATAAAATGATTATAACGGAAAGTAATAAAATAGGAAAATGCGAATTCGCATATTTTGTGATTTTTTTGATAAATCATATAAAGAGCAGGTTTTATCAAAAAACGGTAAAATAAGAGAAGATATTTTATAATGGAGGAATCATGAATGAAAATCAGTATTAGACATCGCTACATAGCAAAAATTCCAGCATTAGAAGTGACAACAGAAGAGCAAAAAAACGAAGCATTACCTTTAATTGTTTACTATCATGGTTGGCAATCAGCTAAAGAATTATCTTTAACACAAGCAAGAAAATTAGCACACGAGGGGTTTCGGGTCATTTTACCAGATGCCATGAACCATGGAGAAAGAAAAACAGGACCTATTTCCACGATTCCTTCGATTACATTTTGGAGTAGCATTCAATATAATTTAATTGAATTTCCAGTAATTATCCATCATTTTCATAAATTAGGGTTGATTAAAGAAAATTGGATTGGCGTGGGTGGTGTATCCATGGGCGGTATTACTACCAGCGCTCTTATGACCCAACATCCTGAGATTCAAGCTGCTGCTTGCTTAATGGGAACACCCTATCCGGCGCGCTATATTCAGCGAGTGATTCAACGGGCGAAAGAATTTGCTATTTTTGTACCTAAAGACTTGCCACTGTTGCTAAGTTGGGTGCATCAATACGATTTATCACAAACGCCAGAAAGACTACAAGAACGACCGATGCTGTTTTGGCATGGAACGGAAGATGAAAAAATTCCCTATGAAGACATGGCTGATTTTGAACAATTAGTGTCTGGGAAAACGTATGCGAGAAATACGCAATTTATAACGGAAATCGGTGAGCGGCATTTAGTGAAAGGAGAAACAATGGATTTGGTTGTTGACTTTTTTAAAGAAGCGTCAAAAACGTTAGAAAAATAACGGGATTTTTCAAAGAGAAAAGGGGAATCAGCTTGTTTTTTAAGAACACTTTCTATAAACTTAACAGAAAAGGGGTTGAAGGTGTACATGGAGAAAAACAAGTTGAGAAAAGTGGGCTTAACTGCCCTAGAATGGCTAAAACAACATCCAGAAATTAAACAACATAAAGAATCAAGTCTCTATGAACAGTTGTTTGCTAGTCAGCAATGGCAACAAGCACAAACAATCGGAATGATTCGGTCGTTACCGCTAGAATTATCAACACAGCCAATTTTCGAGCGGGCCATGCAAGAGAGCAAGCAAGTGGCGGTGCCGCGAACATTTAAAGGAGGCAAAATGCACTTTTATCAAGTCTTTCCAGAGACGGTTTATGACACCAGTGCATTTGGCGTGGAAGAACCTCCGTTAACAGCGGCAGAAATAACAGCTACAGTGATTGATTTATTGATTGTGCCAGGGATTGTTTTCAATCGGGCTGGCTATCGAATAGGCTTCGGCGGTGGTTTTTATGATCGTTATTTGGAACATTTTTCGGGCCATTCATGTAGTTTAGTTTTTAGTGAACAACTCCATGAGCAATGGCAACCAGAAGCGTTTGATCAGCCAATCGAACAATTATTTATACAATAGGAGGAATGGAATGAATTATCAAACAGAAATGAAATTGAAACGGCTAAAAAATCAGCCGTTCATTACGTATGCCCTTTTAGGTATTTCAATCATTGTTTTCCTTGGATTGGAATTAACTGGAGGATCAGAAAATATTTTAAACTTAGTTAATTGGGGAGCAATGGTTCGTCCACTGGTAGCTCAAAATCATGAATACTGGCGGTTTATCACGCCAATGTTTCTTCACATTGGGTTTATGCATATTATTTTGAATATGGTTACTCTTTATTATATCGGCGCACAGGTTGAGGCAATTTATGGGCATTGGCGCTATTTGGGAATTTATTTATTGAGTGGGATTGCTGGAAATATCGCCAGTTTTGCCTTTGGGACACCCAACAGTGTCTCAGCGGGTGCTAGTACAGCGCTTTTTGGTTTGTTCGGCGCATTTGTTATTTTAGGACGCCATTTTAGAGACAATCCAGCGATTATGTATATGGTGCAACGCTATTCAATGTTTATTGTGATTAATTTGTTATTTAACTTGTTTAGTAGCTCTGTAGATATGATGGGTCATGTTGGCGGTCTAATCGGTGGACTATTAGTCGCGACGGCTTTTGCTGTTCCAAATCGTCAAGAAGCATTTAATAAGCACGAGCGAATTATGGCCACGTTAATTTTTATTTTTCTTGTCGTAATTTGTCTGTTATTGGGTTTTAAAAAATACGGTTTACCTGTATAATAAGGAAGTGTTTTCGTATGGAAACGTTATATGATGTACAACAACTTTTTAAACAGTTTGGGATGTATATTTATGTCGGTGCACGGATTTATGATATTGAGTTAATGATGATTGAATTAAAAAAATTGTATGAAGGTCAATTGGTAGACCGAGATACGTATTTACAGGCCCGGCATATTTTGCAAAGAGAGCATCGAATAGAAGAATCTAGAGGGAAACAGAAAGGAATCGACTAAATGGATAAGAAGATTATTGGGATTGATTTAGGTGGAACGACCATCAAATTTGCTATTTTAACAACCGATGGCGTTGTTCAACAAAAATGGAGTATTGAAACGAATATTTTAGAAGATGGCAAGCACATTGTGCCTTCAATTATTGAAAGTATTCGTCACCGTATAGATCTTTATAATATGAAAAAAGAAGATTTTGTGGGAATTGGTATGGGAACACCAGGAAGTGTCGACATTGAAAAAGGAACTGTTGTAGGTGCCTATAATTTAAACTGGACGACTGTACAGCCTGTCAAAGAACAAATCGAATCTGCTTTAGGAATTCCGTTTGCCTTAGATAATGATGCCAATGTTGCCGCTTTAGGTGAGCGTTGGAAAGGCGCGGGGGAAAACAATCCCGACGTGATTTTTATTACTTTAGGAACAGGTGTCGGCGGAGGCATTGTTGCAGCGGGAGAATTGCTCCACGGTGTTGCTGGCTGCGCTGGTGAAGTTGGGCATGTGACGGTTGATCCTAACGGCTTTGACTGTACCTGTGGGAAACGTGGCTGTTTAGAAACTGTTTCTAGTGCCACTGGTGTCGTTCGTGTTGCACGTCATTTATCAGAAGAGTTTGCAGGTGACTCTGAACTGAAACAAGCGATTGATGATGGACAGGATGTTTCAAGTAAAGACGTTTTTGAATTTGCCGAAAAAGGCGATCATTTTGCTTTAATGGTTGTGGATCGTGTTTGTTTCTATTTAGGCTTAGCCACAGGAAACTTAGGTAACACGTTAAATCCAGATAGCGTGGTTATCGGTGGAGGTGTTTCTGCAGCAGGAGAATTTTTACGTAGTCGTGTCGAAAAATATTTCCAAGAATTTACTTTCCCACAAGTTCGAAATAGTACAAAAATCAAATTAGCAGAGCTAGGTAATGAGGCCGGCGTCATTGGTGCCGCTTCACTAGCATTACAATTTTCAAAAGAGAAATAGAGAGGGCTTTTTAGAATGAGTATTTTATGGGTAATCAATGGCATTTTGCTAGTTATTGTACTAGCGATGGTATTCAATGAATTATATTTGAAAATTATGGTGAAACGTTCAGCAAAAATGCTGACGGAAGAAGAATTTAAAGAAACAATGCGTAAAGCACAAGTGATTGATGTTCGTGAGAAAGATACATTTGATGCTGGGCATATTTTAGGGGCGCGCAGCATGCCATACAGCATGTTAAAAACAACAATTGGTTCTCTTCGTAAGGATCAACCTGTTTATCTTTATGATCAGAAGAAAGCTTTAAGTATCCGAGCAGCTAATTTATTACGCAAAAATGGCTATACTGATATTTATATTTTAAAAGGCGGCTATGATGGCTGGACTGGGAAAGTGAAAAAGAGAAATAGTTAATAACAAAAAGAGTTGGTCTTCATTGAGACCAACTCTTTTTGTATAGGAAAGCTTAATAGAGATGTTGCTTTTTGTCAGTCCTCACTTTTTGAGCTACAATAAAGAGAAGAGGTGAAGGCAGATGATTCAAATCAAGCGAGCATATGAAGCACCGACAGAGCAAGATGGCTACCGTGTTTTAGTTGACCGTATTTGGCCACGAGGAAAATCTAAGGAATCTGAAAAGTTAGATGAATGGCTCAAAGAAGTGGCCCCAAGTACAGAGCTACGGAAATGGTTTAATCATGAAGCAAATAAATATCCCGAGTTTAAACAAAAATACCAAGAAGAATTGAAACATGAGCCAACTGCCACAGCGTTTAAGCAGTTACAGACGATTGTAAAAAATCAGCCAGTAGTCACGCTGGTCTATGGGGCGAAAGATACAGTGCATAATCAAGCGGTTGTCTTAAAAGAATTATTAGAAAAATAGAGTAGGTGATTGGATGAAAATTGCAATTGTAGGTGCTGGACCCAGAGGCTTATCAGCTGCAGAACGAGTCATTGAATGGGCTCGTAAAACGGAAATAAATGTTCAGCTCACGTTGTTTGATCCATACGGTCCAGGTGGGAAAATTTGGCGAGCAGAGCAACCTAATTATTTATTAATGAACACCGTGATTAGTCAAGTCACTTTATTTACAGATGAATCTTTTAGTGGCGAAGGACCAATTGTCAAGGGCCCCACTCTCTATGAATGGACCCAAACAGAAGCTGCGCAGTACATTCAACAGCAACAACCCTATAATTATCTTGAGTTGTTGAAAGAATGTCATCGCCTTGGACCGAATGATCACTGCTCGAGGGCTTTTTATGGCATGTACCAAAAATGGTTTTATACGTATTTAGCCACGAGGTGTAACGAACAAACATCGCTGACGTTTTTTAAAGAGCCAGTAACTGCTGTGCGGGCAGGAGAGGATAACTATTATGTGTATACTCAATCCATTGAGTTTACGGCAGACAAAGTAATTTTAGCTTTGGGTCACCAAGAAAATGAATTAACGACTGTTGAACAAGAGCTTGCGGACTACGCCAAGGAGCATCGTTTGTTTTATTCTTCTCCTAAAAATGCGGCGGATGCTTTATTGGCACTTGCCAATATACCTGCAAAACAACCCGTTGTGTTAAAAGGCTTAGGTTTGGCATTTTTTGACTATTTATCTGCCTTGACGATTGGCCGCGGGGGTGTTTTTTCTCGTCAAAATGGCCGCTTACGTTATGAACCTTCTGGAAGAGAGCCTATTATTATTGCTGGTTCTGGTCGCGGTTTTCCTTCTCATCCTCGAGGGATTAATCAAAAAGGCTACGGGGAAACCTATCAGCCTGTTTTTTTAACCGAAACGTATTTAGCTGAATGTCGTAAAAAAGGACAGGTTACAGGCGCAGAGTTTTTTGGGTATTTAAAAAAAGAAGTGGAATATGTGTATTACACTTGCTTAATCGAAGAAAAATATCCGCATCTTTCTAAAGAGGCCTTTCAACAGCTGTTTATTCAAACCAAGGGAGCGCCGGAAAGCCTAGCCCACTTTGAAAAACAAGATTGGTTTGATTGGCAAGCGTTAGAACATCCTGAAACAAAGAAAACTACTCATGAAAGTTTTCGTTCGTTTTTACTAGAGTATTTAAAATGGGATATTCAAGAAGCAGAGAAAGGCAATCTTAGCGGTCCTTTGACCACTGCTTTAGACAGTTTAAAAGATTTAAGAGATCAGATTCGCTTTGTTTTGGATGAAGGATTATTAACGAATGACGAGAGTCAAAAGTGGTTGTGGCATTGGTTTACCCCGTTGAATACCTTTTTGTCAGTGGGACCTTCTGTTGAAAGAACAGAAGAGCTACAGGCGTTAGTTGAACTGGGATTAGTCACGATTCTGGGGCCAGAAATGCGTGTCGAAATGAAAGCGGGTCAATTTATTACTTATGCTAATTTGTTTCCGGAAAATCGGTATAATAGTCACTTTTTAATTGAAGCGCGCATTCCCAAAGTCAATAATGAAAAAAGTTTGAATCCTTTAACGAGGCAGTTGTTAGCCGATAAGCTAGCTACGCTCCATCAACTGGCATTAGCCGATGGTCAAATAGTCAAAACAGGTGCACTCTTGATTGTGCCTGCCACGAATCAAGTCATGACAAAAGATGGACAGGTGGCGACAGGCCTTTTTAGTTGTGGTATTCCAACAGAAGGTATTCATTGGTTAACAGCCGCTGCAGCTCGTCCTGGTGTGGATCCTTGGAATATGCGCGATATGGATCGGATTGCTGCCACTATTTTTAATAGTTAAGAAAAATAGTCAGCTCCTTTGGTAAAAAAGAAAGCATAACAAGTGGTCATCCATCAAAGCGATGGATGACCACTTGTTATGCTTAAGAGAATCAACAGAGCCAGAAGCGCTTCTGTTGATTTCTTGGCGTTAGATTTTTTATCTCAACGTCACAGCTATTTTTTAACGTGCAATACGCTTACGCATCGCTTTTTTACGGTTTTCTTCAATCATATCTTCTTTTTCTTCAATTGGATCAATGACTGTTTTTTTAATAGTTGTAGCCACACCGGCTAAAGCAGCAACTGTGATAGCAGTACCGACTAACATACCTGATACAAATTTTTTCATCGTTCATTCCTTCTTTCAAATTGTATTTGTTTCTATTATGACGGAAAAAAGCAAAAAAATCCAATAGTTACAATGATTTTTCATAAACTCTACGACTAATTTAGAGATTTGTTAAAATTTACCAAGTCTTTTCTGTATTTTTATAGGAAAAATGAATAAGGAGAAATGGCCAAATTAAATCCTGTTTACAAAATGAAATAATTCAGAAGTAGACCTTATTTAATGGTACAATAGAAAAAGAAATTAGGGAGTAAAAGGAGCGTATTTATGTCTATTTTAGTATTAGGTGGCGCAGGCTACATTGGCTCACATGCCGTCGATCAATTAATTTCAAAAGGATATGCCGTTATTGTTGTTGATAATTTATTAACGGGTCATCGTTCAGCAGTTCATGAACAAGCGACTTTCTATGAAGGCGATATTCGTGATAAAGCTTTTTTACGTAGCGTCTTTGAAAAAGAATCAATTGAAGGTGTGTTGCACTTTGCGGCCAATTCTTTAGTAGGAGAATCCGTGGAGAAACCGTTAATGTATTTCAATAACAATGTTCACGGCACTCAAATTGCCTTGGAAGTCATGCAAGAATTCGGAGTGAAACATATTGTTTTTTCTTCCACAGCGGCCACTTATGGCGAACCAAAAGCAATGCCTATTACAGAAGAAACCCCAACGAATCCTAAAAATCCGTATGGGGAAAGTAAATTAATGATGGAAAAAATCATGAAATGGTGCGACAACGCTTATGGAATGAAATATGTTGCTTTGCGTTATTTTAATGTTGCGGGAGCAAAAAAAGATGCCTCAATTGGTGAGGATCACACGCCAGAAACGCATATTGTGCCAATTATTTTACAAGTGGCATTGGGCCAACGAGCAGAGCTAAGCATTTTTGGGGATGATTATGATACACCAGATGGCACGTGCATTCGAGATTATGTTTACATTGAAGACTTGATTGCAGCACATATTTTGGCTTTAGAATACTTGAAAAATGGCAGCGAAAGTGACGTCTTTAACCTGGGTAGCAACAACGGCTATTCTGTTAAAGAAATGTTAGATGCTGCTCGCGAAGTGACAGGCCAAGAAATTCCTGCAACAATCGCCCCACGCCGAGCAGGGGATCCTAGTACGTTAATTGCTTCTAGTGAAAAAGCCAAACGAGTTTTAGGCTGGCAACCAGAAGTAACTGAGGTCAAGGATATTATCGCCACCGCTTGGCAATGGCATCAAGCTCATCCACATGGATATCAAGAAAAGTAATAGGAGGAATGAATCGATGACCACGAGTCAAATGATTGCCGATTTTACCACACTTGCTATTCAAGCAGGTGGTTGGATGGAATTGGATCGCTTATATCTTCAGAACCGTTTATTATCAATGATTGGTGAACAAGAATTAGGCGAAGTAGACATACGGCCTGTGGCAACACCCGCCGCTGATTTGGCGGAACAATTGTGTCAAGTTGCGAGTGCCAACCAACTTGTAAAAACAGAGCAACAAAAAGAACAGTTCATGGTGCAATTGATGGATTTGTTAACACCGCCACCTTCTGTGGTTAATGCTTTTTTTGCACAACATTATGCCAAAGAGCCACAAGAGGCTACCGAGTATTTTTACCAACTTTGTCAAAAAAACGGTACGGTCATTGAACAGGAAGAACCTGTTGTTTTTTCAACAGTCTATGGAGATTTTTTAGCAAATAAGGTCCACAGTGAGGCGTCAAAAGCAACGCTCTCTGCACAAAGCTATCCCCGCTGTGAATGGTGCATGGCAACAGAAGGCTACCAGGGAAGTCAGCAATTTCCTGCGACTACGAACCATCGAGTGATTCGAATGAACTTAGATGGCGAAAGCTGGGGGTTTTCCTTTGTAAAACAGGCACAATATCAGCAACAAGGTGTGATTGCGTTTGAAAAACATCAGTCAGCGAAACGTTCAATTAAGACTTTTCAGCAATTGTTGAAAATTGTTGAGGTCTTTCCTCATTATTTTGCTGGGATTGATGCTGACTTTGAACAAAATGAGCATGTCTATTATCAAACGGGTTTGCAACAATTTCCATTAGCCGAAGCGAGCATTTCAGAATATGTTGAGTTAGCTAACTATCCTTTAATCAACGCAGGAATGGTGAATTGGCCAGTTGCGACATTTCGCCTAGAGGGACCGAATGCGTCAGAAGTTGCCCAAGCCGCAAATGATATTTTTGAGCAATGGCAAATGCTAAAACTGCCAACGGATGAGATACAAATCGTTGCCCGACGAAAAGAACTTTTATATGTCATGGACTTAATTTTTAGTCGACCTCAAGCAAAGCCTTCGTTAACGTTAGCAGAAGTCCAAGGTTTAACGACTTGGAACAACCAGAAAACGCAGGCACTTGAAACTGTCGCTTCAGCGTATCAACAGCGATTAAAAGAAGCCAGTGCGTTTGCAGAAACAAGTGAAGGAAAAGCGGCTTTTTTAGCAATGGTTGCGCCAGTGACTCATTAAAAGAAAAAAGATGCCGAATGACTAAAAATCACGTATAATAGATAAGAATGAAAAATAAGGGAGGGTAAAAAATGGCTTATCAAGCACTTTATCGGGTCTGGCGTTCACAACGTTTCGATGACGTAGTAGGACAAAAAGCAATTACTCAGACACTGAAAAATGCGATAGTGCAAAAGAAAACATCTCATGCCTATTTATTTACTGGCCCTCGTGGTACAGGTAAAACCAGTGCCGCAAAAATTTTCGCTAAAGCGATTAACTGTAAACATAGTCAAGATGGTGAACCTTGTAATGTTTGTGAAACCTGTGTAGCCATTACGGAAGGTCGTTTAAATGATGTCATTGAAATTGATGCGGCGAGTAATAATGGCGTGGAAGAAATCCGTGATATTCGTGATAAAGCAAAGTATGCACCGACACAAGCCGAGTACAAAGTTTATATTATTGATGAAGTTCATATGCTATCAACAGGCGCGTTCAATGCACTTTTAAAAACCTTGGAAGAACCGCCACAAAATGTTATTTTTATCTTAGCAACGACTGAACCACACAAGATTCCGTTAACGATTATCTCACGGACGCAACGCTTTGATTTTAAGCGAATTAGTACGCAAGATATCGTCGATCATATGGCCCATATCATGCAGGAAATGGCTCTCGATTATGAGGAACAAGCCCTTTATGTGATTGGGCGTGCTGCGGAAGGTGGGATGCGAGATGCCTTGAGTATCTTGGATCAAACGATTTCCTTTAGTGATGAAAAAGTAACACTGGAAGATGCAATGCAAGTGACAGGCAGCCTAACCTATGAAATGATGGATCATTATATTCAGTGTTGTGTCGCCGGTGATGTTGAACGAGCATTAGAAGGTTTGGAAAGTATTTTAGGCGAAGGCAAAGAAGCGCGCCGTTTCTTAGAAGATTTGTTATTATATTGTCGAAATTTACTGATGTATCAGCAAGCACCGAAGTTATTAGCAGAAAAAGCAGGCACTTTGACAGAAGCATTTAAGGAACTAGCTACACAAACGCCTGCTGAAAAAATCTACCAACTAATCCAAATTTTAAGTGACACACAAAATGAGATCCGCTTTACCAACAATGCGAATATCTATCTGGAAGTAGCCACTGTCAAATTAGCTAAAACGGTGCAACCCAATAAACACAACACGCCAGAAACAACTAATCAAGATGGTAGTGCAGAGGGAAATCCAGAATTAGCAGATTTACAAAATCAAATCGGGCAACTGAAGAAAGAACTGGCTGAATTAAAGAAACACGGTGTAGCTGCCAAAGAAGCAGATGCGCCACGTCAACAAGCACGACCACAAGCGACAAAAAGTTCGTTCCGTGTACCCACAGAACGGGTATATCAAGTCTTAAACGAAGCGACTAGAACACATTTAATGAATGTGAAAAATGTCTGGGAAGACTTACTGCAAACATTATCTGTGACTCAACGAGCGATGCTCAAAGCTAGTGAACCTGTCGCAGCGAGTCCTAAGGGCATCGTGGTGGCATTTGACTATGAGATTGTTTGTGCTCGTGCAACAGACGATGAAGAGATGCAGTTAGCTTTCAATAATAATTTAAGCCGTTTGATGGACTATACACCAGAGATGGTCTGCATTACTAGAGAAAGCTGGCCAAAACTAAGACAAAGTTTTATTAACCAAAATCAGGGCAGTTTGAATCATTCTGAACCTGAAAATGAAATGGCTCGTCTAGCGGACGAACCGCCTGTAACAAATGAACATTCACAAGAAAATCCAGTAGTAGATGAAGCAATCGCTATGTTTGGTGAAGAGCTTGTCGAAGTACTAGATGATTAATACGAAGGAGTAGAGGAATTATGATGCGAGGAATGGGCAACATGCAAGGCATGATGAAACAAGTACAAAAAATGCAAAAAGAAATGGCCAAAGCGCAAGAAGCGCTAAATGAAAAAGAATTTATCGGTGAAGCCACCAATCAACTTGTGACAGCGATCTTTACTGGTGATCGCACAATGAAAGATTTGACCATTAAAGAAGACGTGGTTGATCCTGAAGACGTTGATATGTTACAAGATTTAGTCATTATGGCCGTCAACGATGCGTTAGTAAAAATTGAAAAAGAAACCGAAGCAACTTTAGGTAAATACACCAAAGGAATGCCAGGATTCTAAATAATAAGACCAACGAAAGTATGAAAAACGTCATGCCCAAAAAATCGAACTTTTTGGGCATGATGTTTTTTCTGTTTTTGTGGGAAAACTCTTTGGCAATTTTAGTAGTCGCTTCCAAAAAACTATGCTATACTAAAGCCAATTGAAGAGAAACATTTGGGGTGCTATTAGCTGAGATTATACCCATGGAACCTGAAACAGTTAGGACTGGCGCAGGGAAATGTCTTGAAATTTTGACCGATTATTGCACCCAACTACGTTTATTTGTGGTTGGGTTTTTCTGTCTTTTTCAGTCGCGCCTCCTTTTGCTTCTCGCAGAAAGGAGTTTTTTTACGTGGAAAAAAATCGAATCCACAGAGTTACGTTACTAGCTTTAATGATTGCGATGGACGTCGTATTATCGCCGTTAATGCGAATTGAGGGAATGGCCCCTATGTCCAGTGTCATGAACATTATTGCCGGAGTTTTATTAGGTCCTCTTTACGGAACGCTCATGGCACTTGTCTGCGGCTTAATCCGTATGACATTCTTAGGTATTCCGCCATTAGCGTTAACAGGTGCCGTCTTTGGCGCGTTTTTTGCTGGTTTATTTTATCAATGGGGACAAAAATTAGGCTGGTCGATGCTAGGGGAAATTTTTGGGACAGGCATCATTGGCTCGTTATTGTCCTATCCTGTAATGGTTTGGTTTACTGGCAGTAAGCAGAATTTTTATTGGTTCATTTATACACCACGATTTATTGGTGCCACACTGATTGGTTCAGTGATTGCTTGGCTTGTCTTAGTAAAACTGAAAGAAACTCGGGTATTTAAACAAACACAGGAATTATTTTTAGGAGGGTACTTTTATGAAAACAAGCGTTAAGTTTGAAACGATTTTTCCACTGACAACGGCACCATTAATTCAGTGCATTACGAATGAAATTACGTGTGAGTCTATGGCGAATGCATTACTTTATATTGATGCTAAGCCCATTATGGCGGATGATCCCCGGGAATTTCCGCAGTTGTTCCAGCAAACCAGTGCTTTGGTTTTGAATTTAGGCCATTTATCACAAGAACGAGAGCAAAGCTTGTTAGCAGCTAGTGATTATGCTCGGCAAGTGAATAAACCGACCGTAGTCGATTTAGTCGGTTATGGCGCCAGTGATATTCGGAGTGAAGTCGGGGAAAAGCTGGTGCACAATCAGCCAACCGTTGTGAAAGGGAATCTTTCAGAAATGCGGACTTTTTGCCAGTTGGTGAGTCATGGTCGAGGAGTAGATGGCAGCCCTTTGGATCAAAGTGAAGAAGCAATTGAGGAGCTGATTCAAGCTTTACGTCAACAAACACAAAAGTTTCCCCAGACGGTATTTTTAGCAACAGGGATTCAAGATGTTTTGGTTAGCCAAGAGCAAGTGATTGTCTTACAAAATGGCGTTCCTGAGTTGGATTGTTTCACTGGCACGGGCGATTTAGTCGGCGCATTAGTTGCCGCTTTATTAGGTGAAGGCAACGCGCCAATGACTGCGGCAGTAGCCGCAGTGAGCTATTTTAATCTTTGCGGAGAAAAAGCCAAGACTAAGAGCCAAGGGCTGGCCGATTTTCGCCAAAATACGTTAAATCAGTTATCTCTTTTAATGAAGGAGAAGGATTGGTTTGAGGCGGTGAAAGGACGAGTGCTATGAGAGAGCAATTGAAAGTTTATTTGGTGACAGGCCGGTATGATTTTAGTGATACTAAATTTTTAAACCGAATTGAAACTGCTTGTCGCAGTGGAGTAACATTGGTCCAATTGCGCGAAAAGGAAGTGTCAACACGGCGCTTTTACGAATTAGCAGTGAAAGTTAAAGCGGTAACAGATGCGTATCAGATTCCGTTGATTATTAATGATCGTGTCGATATTTGCTTGGCAGTGGATGCAGCAGGTGTGCATATAGGGGATGATGAATTACCGGTTGCTCTTGTGCGAAAACTGGTTGGGTCCACAAAAATCGTAGGTGTTTCAGCCAAAACGGTGGCACGAGGAGTTGAAGCGGAAAACG
The DNA here is from genome assembly GCF_050532945.1 of Enterococcus sp. DIV2467a. Lineage (NCBI taxonomy): Bacteria > Bacillati > Bacillota > Bacilli > Lactobacillales > Enterococcaceae > Enterococcus > Enterococcus sp. DIV2467a. The sequence goes on from NZ_CP172896.1 coordinate 642,875, forward strand.
AGGGCGCCGATTATTTAGGCGTGGGCGCAATTTTCCCCACAACGACTAAGGACAGTCCGTTAACTTCTTTGCAGACACTTTCTGAAATTGCCGCAGCAGTCACGATTCCTGTTGTAGCGATTGGTGGAATCAAAGAAGAAAATATAGAACAACTTATGGGAACGGGAGTGGCTGGTGTTTCACTGGTCAGTGAAATTATGCTGGCTGAACAGATAACCGAGAAAGTTCAAGGGTTGATGCGTGTAACGGAGCGAATGTTGGAGGCGAGAAAATGACCGAATATAATTTGACACCACAAGTAGTCACGATTGCTGGTTCTGATTCTGGTGGGGGAGCTGGCATGCAAGCAGATTTAAAAACATTTCAAGCACGGCAGGCATTTGGCTTAAATATTGTCATTGCATTGACGGCACAAAATACGTATGGCGTACAAGATAGCTTACCGATTCCTAGTTCATTTATTGATGCACAATTTCAATCACTGGCGGCTGATTTTAAAATTGGGGCAGCGAAAACGGGGATGTTAGCAGATAGTGAGCGTGTCGAAGCTGTCGTTCGTAATTTACAGAAAGTTGATTTTGGTCCGTTGATTGTCGATCCTGTAATGGTGGCTAAAGGTGGACATCATTTGTTAGAAGCCGAGGCAGTTCAAACAATTAAAGAGCAACTGTTGCCACTAGCAACGGTCGTGACACCTAATTTACCAGAAGCGGAAGTTTTACTAGAGACGACCATCAAGACAGAGCAAGAAATGCAGACCGCAGCAAAAAAATTACAACAATTGGGCACAAAAAATATTATTATGAAAGGCGGACATAGCACAAATCAACAAGCGGCTGATTATGTGTTAATGGAAGACGGTTCGAGCTTTTGGCTAAGTGCACCACGAATTGTAACGAAAAATACTCATGGAACAGGAGATACTTTTTCAGCGTGTATCGCAGCCGAATTAGCAAAAGGTACGCCGTTAGAAGCGGCGATTGTGATTGGCAAACAGTTTATACAAGGGGCCATTAGCCAAGCAATTTCTGTTGGACATGGTCACGGACCTACTAATCATTGGGCCCAATTAACGCAAGATATTCAAGTTATTAAAGCATAAGAAGAGCCTGGGGAAAAATCATTTTAGATTTTTCCCCAGGCTCTTAAATAGCTTAAAGCTCTTTTTTGATATAGTTTATAAACGTTTTATTCACTAATCTTCACATTTTAAATAAATTTCTTGGCCTTGTTCTTGCAAATGAGCCACGTGGGATTCTCCCCAATTACATAAGTTATCTAAGACAGCAGAGAGGCTTTGACCATAATCGCTTAAATAATATTCGACTTTTGGTGGAACTTGGTTGTAAACTTTTCGCTCGATAATGTTGTCTTCTTCGAGTTCCCGTAATTGTTGTGTCAGCATTTTTTGACTAATGCCAGTAATGCCGCGTTTTAAATCGCTGGGGCGCATGGCGCCGTGCCGTAAATTACACAGAATAATTGGTTTCCATTTGCCGCCAATAACATCCATCGTTGCTTCGACACCAATCGCATATGTACGAGTTTCCAAAAAACATTCCTCCTTAATAGATTGATAATAAACAAAAGTTACTAAAAGGTACCTATGATACAAAAAAGTAGGTACTTATCAAAATTTCAATCTTAGTATATAGTAATTTTTGTTGAAATTCAAATGTTTTTTAGGAGGAAGAGAATGGAAAAGAAAATTTCACCAAATTTAACGCTCTTTGCATTAGCTATCAATGCTTTCGCAATCGGTTCAACAGAATTTATTAGTGTGGGTTTATTACCAATGATTGTTAAAAGTTTTCATATTAGTCTTTCCCAAGCTGGTTTGACTGTTTCTTTATACGCTTTAGGTGTGACGATTGGGGCGCCATTATTAACAATTTTGACAGGAAAATGGAATCGTCGCTCATTAATGCTGGGGATTATGCTTCTTTTCATTAGTGGGAATTTAATTGCTGCGTTTGCGCCAACGTTTATTATTTTATTGGTAGGGCGGATACTTTCTGCATTGGCGCATGGCATTTTCATGTCTGTTTCGACTGTCATCGCCGCAGATGTTGTGCCGCCATCACGTCGTGCCAGCGCCATTGCTATTATGTTTACGGGCTTAACGGTTGCAACAGTGACTGGTGTACCTTTAGGGACGTTTATTGGGCAACAAACAGCTTGGCATATGTCCTTTCTTTTTATAGCCAGTATTGGCTTGGTGGGACTGATTGCTAGTTATTTTTTAGTTCCCAAAAATTTACCGATACCAGGGAAGGTTGACTTAAAAGGAATCACGCGGATTTTTACGAACAAACCCCTCGTTTTCTCTTTTCTAATTACTGCTTTTGGTTATGGTGGAACGTTTGCTGCATATACGTACTTGTCACCGTTATTGGAAAATTTAGGCTTTTCAGCCAACGCGGTAGTGATTATTTTAGTTGTTTATGGCGTAATGGTCGCAATTGGCAATACAGTAGGTGGTCACTGGGCAAATAAAAAACCTTTAGATTCGTTAGTAAAAATGTTTAGCTTATTAATTCTGTCCTTAGTCTTTTTATTCATTACTGTTTTAATGGATAACAGTCTTCTAGGCTTATTAGCAAGTTTGATGTTGGGTCTATTTGCCTTTATGAATGTACCTGGTTTACAACTATATGTTGTAGAATTAGCGGAAAAGTATGTTCCAGAAGATATCACTTTGGCCTCAGCTTTTAATATTGCAGCCTTTAATATTGGGATTACCGTTGGCTCAATGACAGGTGGGGTGGTCACAGATCATTTATCAGTAACATATACACCGATTTTTGGTGGTTTTATCGTACTAATTGCTGTCTTGTTCGTACTTTATATTCGGAAGCAAGAAGAACAAAAAAACAACTATCTTTAGAAAACTAAAAAAAGCAGCTGGTTACTATGGAACTGACCAGCTGCTTTTTTTTAAGCTTTTTTGCGGAAATAATTCCAGCAAGCAATTAAAACAATTACTAATAAGGTTAACAAGAAAATCAGAGAAATGAGGGAGCCCATCGTTGTCCCCTGAGCAAAATTATCTGCGTGGTCTTGAGCGATATTAATAATCGTCGCTACAATGGCCGTCGCAATAGCGCCAGAAAATTGTTGAAGTGTATTAAATAACGTATTGCCGTCGCCAAAATCTTTCTCCTCTAACAAGCTCATACCAGTCGTCATCATATTACTGTATGCAAAACCTAGACCAATCATATAGGTAACATGTCCAGCGACGAATCCTAATAAAACAGGCATCTCTAGTAAAATTGTTAAAGCTAGCCAACCGATTGTCGCCAAACTTAAGCCAAATAATATAGGTTTTTTAGCGCCGTATTGATCCAACACTCGTCCAGAAAGTGGTGCCAAAATGGCCCCAACTGTAGCACCTGGCAGCATGACTAGCCCAGCTACAAACGCATTTTTTCCAAGGACGATTTGAACAAAGTTTGGTAAGACAAAGGAAATACCTAACAATAAGAATTGACAAACTAAAAAGCCACATAAAAATAAAACGAAGGAGGGATTTTTTAAAATTGTCAAACGTACTAGTGGCTGTTCAGCGGTCGTTGCTCGTTTATAAAAAATAACAAAGCCAATAACGGCTGCCAGAAGTGAAAGCCAGCCAAACAATGTGCCAATTTTACTTAAAAACATCAACAAACCACTAAATAACAGGGCAATACCAATTAAACTAACCAAATCAAGAGTGGTGGTTTTTTTAACAGGTATTTCTGGAATAGCAGATAAGCCCATAAACAAAGAAAGTAGTAAAATAGGAATTAAGAATAAAAAGATGGCGTGCCAAGACAGGGAAGATGTTAAGATTCCACCATACGTTGGACCAATGGCTGGAGCAATTGAAGTGGTCAATGTGCCTACCCCCATCATCGTTCCTCGTTTTTCCAGCGGGGTAAAGTTCAAAATAATATGAAACATCAGTGGCAAAGCAATCCCAGTGCTAGCCCCTTGGAAGAGTCGGCCTAATAACAAGATACTGAAAGATGGCGAATAGACATCAATCGCTAAACCAATCAAAAAGAAAAGATTCGCAACAATAAATAAGCGTCTTAACGAATAGGTTTTTAATAAATAATTGGATAAGGGCACCATGATAGAAATAACTAATAAATAAATCGTTGTCACCCACTGCACGGTACCAGTGGAAACACCAAATTCCTTTGTTAATGTCGGAAAGGTTACATTCATTGCTGTTTCAATTAATACGCCAGCAAAAGACATAATTCCTGTCGCTAAAACGGCAGGGAATAATCGTACGTTTTTTTGTTCCATTTAATCACCTCTATAGTTTTCATTTTTTCGTAAAAAAATAGAAGCAGTTTCTATAAGAATAGAAACCGCCTCTCTCTCGACACGCAACTTGCGTGTTATCTGTACGATTTGTTTACATGTTGCATTGTAAACAGTTTTTAGGCAATCGTCAAGCAGAAAATAATTAACGTTGCATGAAGAAACTAATAATTGCAAAAATAGCAATGTGAGCTGGATAGAAAATATAAAAGAAATTCCGCATGCCACGGCCTTTTTCACCATTATAAAGAACAATTGGAATCGCTGCTAAAATCATCATCCATTGGTGGTTCACCCCGAATAGTTCTTGGAAATTATAGCTGGCTGCTGAAATCAACGCAACAACGCCAATTGCTGAAATTTGTAACCACTTTTTGCCATGGAATAAATAAAAAGCTACGGCCAAGAGAACAAATAAAAACCCACCTTCTGTCATCATTAGTGATGGCACAATCAGATTGAAAATTTGGAAACCAATTAAGATAGCAGGGTTGCTTAATATGTCTGGAGAACTAAAAACAACGAGAGGTAGGGCACTGATTAATAAAGGCACAATAAACCAAAGAAGCCCTTTACCAATTTGTTTTTGTTTAAAATAGTCCATAGACTGCATGTAGACCGTACCTAAAAATAACGTCCCAAAAATATTATTGATAATTAAGCCACCTGTTGAAAAATACGCATTTAAAATGCCGTTCAGAATCCCCATAATCCAGAAGCCTAACAATAACCGGAACATGTATTTTCGCCGATTGCTTGTGTGAATGAAGCCTTCAGAACTTTCAAATAAGAAAATAGGTGCAGCAATTCGTCCAATCCATCCGAACCAACCAGGCACGCCTAAAAAACTAAAAAATTGCAATAGATGGTCAAAGACCATTGAAATAACCCCAATGACTTTCAAATGAAAGCCAGTTAATGTTTTACCCATAGTATAAACGCCTCTCTTTCATAAAGAACAATATAACAAAGTTCATAAAAACCAACCATTTATTTGCCTAACAGTTATCTTACAAAATTGTTTGATTTCTTCAGCTTTTGATGAAAGAAAAAAGTGCCAAGACTAGTTTTTATAATTATTCTATGCTATAGTAAAAGTACATTTTAATAAAAAACATTTGGGGTGCTGTTATGGCTGAGATGATACCCATTGAACCTGATGCAGTTAGTACTGTCGCAGGGAAATGCCGATTTACTTTGATTTTTCACGCACTCATTCTGTCCTAGGATGAGTGTGTTTTCTTTTATCAGGGTTTATTTAAGTCACTCCTTTTGCTTTTTGTTAAGAGAAAGGAGTTTTTTTATTGAAAAAATGGTCATTGCAACAAGTCGTCTTACTCGCTTTTTTAGCCTTTTTGTTTGGCGGTGTTTTTATGGGGGCAGGGTTCCTCTATGCGTTATTGAATGCTGCGCTGTTACCATTAGGACTGAGTCCCTTTGCCAATGAGCTTTTATTTGGAATGTGGACTATGGTGGCACCAATTGCAGCGATGCTGATTCCACGAGCGGGAAGTGCTGTTTTGGCGGAAGTTTTAGCCGCTTTGGCAGAAATGCTTTATGGTTCGTATTTCGGACCTAGTGTATTAATTTCTGGTGTGATTCAAGGCCTAGGTAGTGAAAGTGGCTTTTTTGTGACACGCTACAAACGGTACGATACACTAACGTTATTTTATAGTGCGATTGGGACGACTATTTTTAGTTATGTGTATGAATACTTTAAGTTTGGTTATGGCAATTACGGTCTGGGGATGAACATTGCTTTAATTAGCGTTCGGTTCGTTTCCATTTGTTTCTTTGGTATTTTCTTAACGAAAGTTATTTTACGAATGTATCAGTCTGCGCAAGGGTTAGCTGTGAAGGCAAAATGAATAGTATCCAATTAAAAGCTGTGTCCTTTTCACGAGAACAACCCTTGTTTGAAAAGACAAATTTAGCAATTCCTCAAGGAACGTTTTCCTTATTAATTGGCGATAGTGGTAGTGGAAAATCAACGCTCTTACGATTGATTGCCGGATTTGCTCCGCTTGATTACCAAGGAGAAATTTTGATTGAAGGAATGGAACGTCGACAATTATCAACTCGTGAAAAGGCGCAAAAAATTGGCATGCTGTTTCAAAACCCCAGTCAACAATTTACAATGAAAACCTTGGAACGAGAACTGATTTTTGCTTTAGAAAATTTAGGAATCTCGCCTGAAGAAATGAACCGAAAAATCCAAACAGCGCTTCAACTTGTTCAGACTCAAACCTTATTCACACGAGAATTAGCGACGTTATCTGGTGGTGAAAAACAAAAAGCGGCGTTGACAGTTCTGCTAGCAATGAACCCAGATATTCTTTTATTAGATGAACCTTTTGCAAGTATTGATCCAACCTCTCGAAAACAATTTATTCAAATTTTAGCAAGACTCCATCAAGCAGGCAAAACGATTTTGGTGTGCGACCACGATTTCAACGATTACGCTGATGTTGTGGACCAAGTCGTCACGTTGAAAAACGGCCAGTTTGAAAAACAACCGTTGACGTTTATCAAAACAAAACCGCAGACATTTCAGCTTACAACTTCTGTGGTAAAACAACCAATGCTCCAATTGAAAAATTTTCGTTTGTCTCAGGGAAAACGAGTGCTACTTGAAGAAAAAGAAGCGCTTTTGTTTAAAGGAATTACCACGTTGACGGGGCCAAATGGGGCGGGAAAATCCACCTTATTAAAAGCCATCGTTCAGAGACAAAAATATCAAGGGAAAATGTTCTTGGCAGGCCGCCGCTTGCGGGCTTCAAAAAAATTGTATCAACACATGACATTAGCGGTGCAACAAGCCAATCGTCAGTTTGTCACGTTGACTTTACGAGAAGAGCTTTTGTTTGGTCAGAACATGACAGCAGAAAAAAGAAGAAAACAAGAGGAAGCCTTAACTTTTTTAGGTTTAAAAGAAAAACTAGAGCACAGTGTTTTTCAACTAAGTGAAGGGCAAAAAAAGATGGTGCAATTAATTAGTTTGCTGAGCTTAGATTTGGACTGTTTACTTTTAGATGAACCTTTTGCTGGATTAGATGAGCGAGCATGCAATTATTTTGTTGAATGGATCAAAGAAAAAAGTGCGCAACAAGATTTTCTAATCGTCACGCATCGGCTAGAACCTCTCTCTGGCGTGAGCAATTACCGAATAGAATTGCTGCAGCAACAACTGAATATCTGGCAGGAGGGAACCACATGCAAATAAAGCAAACAAATGCAGCAATTTATGCTTCTTTGATTCTTATTTTGACCTTTGAATTATCTTTTTCTCAGTCAATTTTGGCAAATTTGGCGGTTTTTATGGGTTGTATCATTTTTTTAATAGGCCAGCGAAAATCCCGCTTACTGCTTTGGTTATTTTTCTTGCCACTTTTACCAGCAATCGGGACGTTTTGGTCTATTTATTTGCATGGTACGAGTAGTCAACAAGCCTGGCTTTTGTTTAGTCGAACGTATGCCTTTGCCGGTTTAGGACTAGCTTTTGCTGTAGGCGTTGATTTTGAAGAATTATTGTTGTTATTGGAACAAAAGGGGCTAGCACCAAACTTTGTTTATGGAATTTTAGTGGTGGTTCACGCCTTACCGGAAGTGAAAAGAGAAATTAATGATTTAAAAGAAGCAAGCCTACTCCGTGGCAAAACGTTTCATTTTTGGTCGCCGATGCTTTATGTTAAAACACTGCTCGTTGCTGTTTCTTGGCGAGATAAATATACGGAAGCAATGTCTGCCCATGGCTATGAAGAAGGAGCCACCAGAAGTCGAAAAGAGCATTTTGTGTCAGCAAAAGTCAGTCTGGGGCTTGCTATTTTGATCATCATTTTTACCAATTTGTTTATTTTTCTAACGTAAAGGAGAAACCTATGACATTTACAGAACAAGCCAAAGATCAAGCGCAAGCTTCTTGGCAAGGAAGTTTTCAGCATCCTTTTATCACAGAGTTACATGAAGGAACCTTGAGTCCAACGATTTTTCGCTACTATTTAATTCAAGATCATTACTATTTAAAACATTTTAGTCAGCTTTATCGCTTGATTGCGGCACAAACGCAACAACCTCGATTGAAAAAATTACTCTTAACAAATGCGGAAAATCTCGCGTTGGGCGAATTAGCTATTCGTGAAACTTTTTTTGAAGAACTAGCAATTACGGAAGAAGAAGTTGCAGCGACACCGATTGCACCAACCGCTTATCACTATGTTTCTCATATGTATCGCCAACTTATTGAAGGAACGCCTAAGACGGCCGCAGCAAGTATGTTGCCTTGTTCTTGGCTCTATCAAGAAATTGGTGCACAGTTAGTCAAACAACACTCACCAGAGCCACTGTACCAACGTTGGATTGAAACCTATGCTGGGGAGGAAGCGTACCAACACGTCCAAGAGGAACGCCAACTGTTAGACCAATTATATGAAGAAAGTTCACCACAAGAACAAGCAGCTATGATCACCGCTTTTGTTATCAGCAGTGAGATGGAATACGCTTTTTGGGAAATGGCCTATACACATGAAACCTGGATACAAAAAGAAGAGATGAACATGTGGTAAAATAAATTTATCAAAATAGGAGGATAAATTTATGAAAAGTGTTGGTATACTATTGTTCATTGTTGGCATTGGAAATTTTGTTTATCAAGGGATTTTGACCTTACGGAAACTGCGTAAAGAAGCAAATGAGGTACGCACAACGCATAGGTTTTGTTGCACGGCTTGTGGTGAAAAATATGAGTTAAGTACTGTGGAAACAAAGGAAAAAATCAAGTGGAGTATTCATATCCGCAAAGAGACGTTGAATACACAAAAAAGCTTGTACAAATTTATTTGTCCAATCTGTGGTGAAAAAAAATTTCAGGAACGATTGTATGATTTGAATATTACCAAATTGAAAGGTAGAATTCGGTATCAAGGTACAGAATTTCAGCTAAGAGAATTAGTTCTTTTTTTCTTGAAAGGTGTATTACCATTATTACTAGTACGTTATCTATTGCGATTTTTAATTTGAGCAAAATAAAAAAACTTCCATTTTGTCACAACAAAGTGGAAGTTTTTTTGATTCTTTAAATAGCGGTTAAATATTGCTTTTTTGACAGGGCATGATAAGATATTCAGTGACGCAAAATCTGTTATAACTCGCTCAGTAATAACAGAAACGCCTTGCTAAGAAAGGACTGTAGAAGCCTCATGAATTATCCAGAACCGATTGCAAAATTGATTGAAAGTTATATGAAATTACCAGGAATTGGTCAAAAAACAGCGACACGGCTTGCTTTTTATACAATTGATATGAAAGAAGAAGATGCTAATGCTTTTGCAAAAGCGCTAATTAGTGTCAAGAGAGATCTCCATTTCTGTAGTATTTGCGGAAATATTACTGAAGAAGATCCTTGTGAAATTTGCCAAGATAAAAATCGTGACCGTAGTATTATTTTAGTAGTGGAAGAACCAAAAGACGTTATGGCAATGGAAAAAATGCGTGAATATCAAGGTTTGTATCACGTACTCCACGGGGTGCTTTCACCGATGGAAGGAACAGGACCAGAAGATATTAATATTGCCTCTTTGATCAAACGATTGCACGATGATGAAGTGAAAGAGGTCATTATAGCAACAAACGCTACCACTGAAGGAGAAGCGACGGCGATGTATTTATCACGGCTCATTAAACCAGCTGGAATCACCGTTACTCGTTTGGCACACGGCTTGTCTGTCGGCAGCGATATTGAATATGCAGATGAAATAACCTTGCTAAAAGCAGTCGAAGGGCGTCGAGAAATTTAAAAGAAACATCGTTGGAAAAAGAAGTTGAAATCGAAGTAGGTCGTTTCTGTGAGAAAATGTCGCAGTTCAAGCTTTTCCGTACTTCTTTTTCAGTTTCTTTTTTTCAGCGGATGCATCACTTTAAATAGGACATAAGGATTTCAATTAGACTGATAGAGCAAGATGAAGTATAATAGATACAAGTAAAAATTGATTGGAGTTTTCGCACGTGCAGGGTATTTTTATCACATTTGAAGGTCCAGATGGCGCTGGTAAAACCAGTGTTTTGAAGGAAGTTTCTGAAAGATTAGCTAAAGAGTCAAAACGAAAAATTGTCACTACAAGAGAACCAGGCGGCATACCGATTGCCGAAAAGATTCGAACAGTTATTTTAGATCCAAGAAATGACAGAATGGATGAGCGAACAGAAGCTTTACTTTACGCAGCTGCTCGTCGTCAACATTTAGTGGAAAAAATCTTGCCAGCTTTGGAAGCAGGTCATTTAGTCCTATGTGATCGTTTTGTTGACAGCTCATTAGCCTACCAAGGCGCTGGGCGTAGAATTGGGATTGCACCAATTGCTTCAATTAATGCGTTTGCGACAGAAGGTGTCTCACCAGATTTTACAATTTATTTAGACGTTGACTCAGATACTGGCTTACGGCGGATTCAAGAAAATCGAACACAGCAAATTGATCGCTTAGATTCAGAAGGATTAGAATTTCATCAACGTGTTCGTCATGAATATTTGAAATTAGCAGAAGAAAATCCACAACGTATCAAAAAGATTGATGCACGGATGAGTTTAGAACTTGTCGTAGAAGCAACGTATCAGGCGATTATTGAACGTTATCCAGAAAACTTTTAATTATAGGAAGGTGTAGACCATGAAGATTATTTTAGCCATTGTACAAGACAAAGATAGTAACCGATTAGCCAACGAATTTATTGATGCCAATATTCGTGCTACAAAATTATCCTCAACAGGTGGGTTCTTAAAAGCGGGAAACAGCACATTTATTATTGGGATTGATGATGAACGTGTCGACGAAACATTAGCTTTAATTAAAGAAACATGTCAATCAAGAAAACAATATGTTTCAACACCTGTGACTTTAGATATCACAATGGATGGCCAAATTCCTTATCCTGTGGAAGTTGAAGTAGGCGGCGCTACTTGCTTCGTCTTACCAGTTGAAGGATTCCATCAATATTAAGATGAATGAAGCACAACAGCTACAGCAAATGCAACCTTTGCTGTACAAGCAACTCCAAAAAAGTTTTGAGCATGGTCGTCTTGCCCATGCTTATCTTTTTGAAGGAGATACAGGAACTGGAAAACAAGAATTTGGCTTATGGATGGCGAAACATGTCTTTTGTACGAATTTAGTAAATCAACAACCTTGTAACGAATGCCATAATTGTGTGCGGATTAATGAAAATGAACATCCAGATGTTTTAAGAATTGCGCCAGATGGGCAAACCATCAAAGTGAACCAAATCCGTGAATTAAAAGCGGAGTTTTCTAAAAGTGGGGTCGAGACTGCTAAAAAAGTTTTCTTAATTCAAGAAGCAGATAAAATGAGTACCGGCGCAGCCAATAGTCTCTTAAAATTTTTAGAAGAACCAGAAGGACAAATTTTAGCTATTTTAGAAACCACTTCGCTTTCTCGAATTTTACCAACGATTCAATCACGATGCCAAACCTTACATTTTCAACCATTAGTCAAAAAAACATTAATTGATCGCTTAATCAAACAGGGGATTGGTGAAAAGACTGCAATCCTTTTAGCTGAGCTGACAAATAGTTTTGAGAAAGCAGTTGAAATCTCTCAAGATGAATGGTTTAATGAAGCTAGGGAAATCATTTTGCAATGGTTTAATTATCTAAAAAGTAATGATTTACAGGCATTTATCTACGTTCAGAAGAAAATGGTCAAAGTATTTAAGGAAAAAGAACAACAAGCGCTTAGCTTTGACTTGCTCATGGTTTATTACCGTCAATTATTGGAAGAAAGTGTTGCGACACAGCAAGCCAAAAAAGTAACGGAAGAGCAGGCGGAACGGTTGGCGCTAATTTTGAAAGCACGCCAAAAATGGACTGCCAATGTTAGTTGGCAAAATGTTTGTGAACAATTAGTTATCCAAATGATTCACCCTAAATCATAAAGGAAAAAAGTGCCAAGTGGCATTCAGTTTCATAATATAGTAGGAACTTAGTTGTTTCAGCAAGTTCCTTAACCGATTGAAGCGACGTTCACTTGAACTAGATTAGGAGGAATAAAATGGTAGAAGTAGTAGGAGTTCGCTTCCGTGAAGCCGGTCATATCTATTATTTTGCTCCTGGAAAATCTGAGTATATTTATAATGAGAAAGTACTCGTTGAATCTCAACAGTCAAAACAATTAGCTACTGTTGCTATTCCTAAAAAAACAGTCGATTCAGACGATTTACCAGAGGACCTAAAACCCATTTTAAATAAAGCAACAGCCAATGATTTAGAAAAAGAACAAAAAAATTTGGCTGATGCAGAAGCTGCCAAAAGCATTGCCAATGAAAAAATTCGAGCTCATGACTTAAAAATGAAATTAGTGCGAGTAGAATATACCTTCGATCGTAGCAAAATGATTTTTTACTTTACGGCAGATGGGCGAATTGATTTTCGTGAATTAGTCAAAGACTTAGCGGCTATTTTCCGGACGCGAATTGAGTTACGTCAAATTGGTGTCCGAGATGAAGCGAAAATATTAGGTGGCATTGGCCCTTGTGGCAGACAACTATGTTGCTCAACATTTCTAGGAGATTTTATGCCAGTTTCAATCAAAATGGCTAAAGATCAAGGGCTATCTTTAAATCCTGTTAAAATTTCGGGATTATGTGGCCGCTTAATGTGTTGTTTGAAATACGAAAACGACGAATATGAAGCCGCTAAAAAAGAATTACCAGATTATGGAAAAGAAGTAATAACACCAGATGGCAAAGGTAAAGTCGTCGGGTTGAATCTATTAAGTCGGATTGTCAAAGTTCGTCTGCATGGTCGTGAAATCGCAGCGGATTATGATTACGAAGAAATCAAAGAAGCTACTGCGAAAGTTGCTGCTGAAAAAGGTGATCAAAATGGATAAACGTTCGCTCTATGATGGATTAAATTCGTTGGAAACTGATTTAGACAGTTCCGTGACACAATTAAGAGAAATTAAAGCAGCACTCCATGAGTTGGTAGAAAAAAATACCACGTTGGAAATCGAAAACCAACGCTTACGGGAGCATCTCCAAGAACTGAATAAGTTAGCAGGAAATACAACTGAAACTGAAAAACAAGAGCTATCAAAATCACGTATGAATTTGGAAAAACTTTATGAAGAGGGCTTCCATGTCTGCAATATTTTATATGGTTCAAGACGTGAAAATGATGAAGAATGTGCCTTTTGTCTTGATGTTATTTATGGGGAACGTACGCGTTAAGTCTAGTGGACACTGCAAATAAAAAGGAAAGGTTTGGTTTGACAGTCAATCGATTGTCAAATCAAACCTTTATCTATTTATAGAACGAAAAAGGAAAATGAGGGATGCGCTATGCAAAAACAGAAAAGTTTTGATAAGCAAACAACAAAAGGAAAATTGTATCTTGTCCCAACACCGATCGGCAATTTAGAAGATATGAGTATTCGTTGTTTAAACATATTGAAAGAAGCAACGGTGATTGCTAGTGAGGACACAAGAAACACACAAAAATTGCTAAATCATTTTGAGATTACAACGCCACAAATTAGTTTACACGAACATAATTACAAAGAGCGAATTCCTCAACTGATTACACGATTGCTGAATGGTGAAACGATTGCCCAAGTTAGCGATGCAGGTATGCCTTCAATTAGTGATCCTGGTCATGAATTGGTTACAGCATGTCTTGAAGAAGAACTGGCAGTGATTGCCTTGCCAGGACCTACGGCAGGAATGACCGCCTTGATTGCCTCGGGCCTTTTACCACAGCCATTTACGTTTTATGGTTTTTTACCAAGAAAGAAAAAGGAACAGAAAGACGTGTTATCAGCATTAAAAGAAGAACGGCCGACACAGATTTTTTATGAGTCCCCCTATCGGATTGCTAAAACGGTCGCAACGTTTGCTGAAGTCTATGGTCAAGAACGTCCCGCTGTGATTTGTCGAGAATTAACGAAACTTCATGAAGAGTATTTGCGTGGTACCTTAGGAGAACTAACAGAATATTTAGCAGAAAATACGCTAAAAGGCGAGTGTTGTTTATTAGTTAGCGGATTTACTGGTGAGAAAGAGACAATAGCAGCAATGCCAGCTATTTCCCTCAAAGAACATGTACAAGTTTTAATGGAGGAAGAGGGACGGAGTTCAAAAGAGGCAATCAAAGAAGTGGCCAAATTGAGAAATGTAAAAAAACAAGAAGTATATAAAGAATATCATTCCATTTAAAAAAGGAGAGAAACATGAGTAATTTATTGCGAGCAGAAGGCGTGTCTTATCAAGTAAATGGTCGTAGCATTCTTTCTGATATTGATTTGTCATTTGAAACAGGCAGCAATACAACAATTGTTGGTCCTTCAGGTAGCGGGAAAAGTACATTTTTAAAAATTTTATCTTCATTATTAAGTCCTACAGAAGGCGAAATTTTTTATCAAGAAGCGCCAATTACTACAATGCCAATCGAAACATACCGCCAAAAGGTTTCTTATTGTTTTCAGCAGCCAACTTTATTTGGTGAAACCGTGTATGATAATTTATTATTTCCATTTACCGTCAGACAAGAAGCGTTTAATCAGGAAAAAGTCGTGGCATTGCTCCAACAAGTGAAATTGCCCGCTGCTTATCTTGAAAAGAAAATAGCCGAACTCTCTGGTGGTGAGCGACAACGGGTTGCTTTGCTACGAAACATTATTTTTGTACCAGATGTTTTATTATTAGACGAAGTTACAACGGGATTAGATGAAGAAAGCAAACAAATTGTCAATCAATTGTTAAACCAATTAAACAAAGAGCAAGGAGTCACGCTGGTTCGTATCACGCATGATACCGAAGAAATTCAGCAAGCACAGCAAGTGATTCGTATTGTAGCAGGAAAGGTGGCGCCGACAGATGGATTTAGCAGTTAATAATTTATCCTTATTTTTTTCAGCCATGCTAGTAGTGGTCGCATTAATTATTAGTACTAAAGAAAAATTAGGTTTTACCAAAGATATTATTATTAGTGTGATTCGAGCAGTCATTCAATTAGTCGCAGTCGGCTATTTATTAAAATATGTTTTTCAAGTCAATAACCTGATTTTAACGCTCATCATGGTTTTGGTGATTGTTTCCAACGCAGCCTTTAATGCAAAAAAACGCAGCCAGCAATTACAAAAGGGCTTTTTGATTTCTTTCATTGCAATTGGCTGTAGTACAGGAATTACCATTGGTATTTTGATTTTTTCTGGTTCTATTAAATTTATTCCTTCTCAAATCATTCCTATCAGTGGGATGATTGCCAGCAATTCGATGGTGGCAATTGGTTTATGCTATCGCAATTTAGATACTCTTTTTCAAAACCAACGGCAAGCGGTAATGGAGAAGCTAGCATTAGGTGCAACTATCAAACTCGCCTCTTTACCAATCATCCAACAAAGTGTGAAAACCGGGATGGCGCCGACGATTGATTCTGCCAAAACTGTCGGAATTGTTAGTTTACCTGGGATGATGTCAGGCTTGATTTTTGCGGGCGTTGATCCGGTCCATGCGATAAAATATCAGATTATGGTGACTTTTATGTTGCTATCAGCAACAAGTATTGGTTCAGTAATTGCAACTTATCTTGCCTATAAAGGTTACTATAATCAACAAAAACAATTGGTTGTTTAATTAAAAAGCTGGAAATCTGTGTTTATAACTTCACGGATTTTCAGTTTTTTCTGGTTGAAATAAAGAAGTTTCAATTTGAAAAAGAACGGACGTTCGTATATAATGGAGGGAGGAGGCGAATCAAAATGATGAGCGAATTACGTTTTCCCTTAAAAAAAGATACGTCGAGAAAAATTATACATATAGATATGGATGCGTTTTTTGCTTCAGTTGAAGAACGAGATCATCCAGAGCTAGTAGGACATCCGTTAGTTATTGCGCGCCATCCAAGTGATACTGGGGGCAAAGGAGTGGTGACTACAGCGAATTATATTGCTCGACAGTACGGTATTCACTCGGCTATGAGTGCTCAAAAGGCGTATGAACTATGTCCAAGTACCATTTTTAAGCCAGGTAATTATCAGAAATATAGTGAAATTTCTCAAGAAATCCGTGAAATTTTTCGCCGCTATACAGATGTGATTGAACCAGTATCTATTGACGAAGCGTATTTAGATGTAACTGAAAATAAGGTCAACAGTAAGTCGGCTATTAAAATTGCGAAAATGATCCAATATGATATTTGGCATGAATTGCAGTTAACTTGCTCGGCAGGTGTTAGTTACAATAAGTTTTTAGCCAAGTTAGCATCAGATTTTCAGAAACCAAAGGGCCTGACGGTTGTCTTACCAGAAGAGGCCGAAGATTTTTTGAAAGCATTACCGATTGAAGATTTTCACGGAATCGGCAAAAAAACAGTGCCTAAAATGCATGAACTAGGGATTTTTACTGGAGCAGATTTATACAAGCAAGATGAGATGACGTTGATTCGGTTATTCGGTAAAATGGGTTATTCATTGTATCGTAAAGTCCGCGGTATCCATGATGCGCCAGTTCAAGTGACTAGAGATCGTAAGTCGGTAGGCAAGGAACATACTTACGGCACCCCTTTAACGACGGAAGAGCAGGTTACGGCTCAATTGAGACAATTAGCAGCAGGTGTTGAGCGTGCATTGCAACGAGTGCAAAAACATGGCAAAACAGTAGTCCTGAAAGTTCGTTATACTGACTATACGACGATTACGAAACGTGTGACATTACCTGAATATATTTCTAAAAAAGAAGAACTTTTCTATCAAGCGAATTTAATTTGGGAAGATATTTTAGGTTTAGAACAAGGAATCCGTTTATTAGGCATTACTTTAACGAATTTAGATCCACTAGCGTATGAAAACATTGTTTTACCTTTATGGGAAAAAAGTTAGCCCTTTAGACACATCCTCAAGAGATGGCTAAAGGGCTAACTTTTTTAAATTGATTTTTTGATTTGTTCATAAGACGTTTCGGCGTCATGACATTTTTCCCAAATAACAGCTTTGCCAGCAGCAAGTGATTTGGGTACATCAATAATCCGTTGATTACTACTGCCACGAAATTGTAAATTTAAATTACGTTTTGCCAGTTCAAAGCGCCCATCAACTAAAATGTCAATTGAATGGAGTAGTTCAAGCTTATCAGGCGTTTCTAAAAGTAGTTCTTCAAAGGTATACCCAGACCAAGACCAGATATCTTTGGCTGAGCCAAATGTTTCCCGCACACGTTTGACCACACTAAGACAAACATCTGTATTCAGAAAAGGTTCACCACCCAAAAGAGTCAAACCTTGGACATAGTCATGGGACAAATCTTCAATAATTTGATTCATTAAAGATTCTGTAAACGGCGTACCGTAATTGAAATTTTGGACAGCTTTGTTAAAACAACCTTCACAAGCAAAGAGACAGCCGCTCACATATAAACTATTGCGTACACCTTCGCCATCAACAAAGTTGAACGCTTTGTAATCGGCAATCTTTTTTTGGCTGTAGTCTTCGGTTTTCCATTCTTGTGGTTTCGGATTACGCATCAGCAAAACTTCTTTCTATAGAATAATCGAGTTTAATTTTTTAAATGTTTCACACGAGAGGAAATTTCTTTGTGACGACCGTGTACCATTGGGCGAGCTTGCGGGTTACCTAAATAACCACAAGTCCGTTTAACGACATCACAAGTCTTAGGATCATGATTGCCACATTCTGGACATTCAAAGCCACGTTCAGTTGGATGGAAGTCCCCTTCAAAACCACAGGCATAACAATGATCAATTGGCGTATTGGTTCCTAAATAGCCAACTTTGTCATAAGCGTAATCCCAGACAGCTTCAAGTGCTTTGGGATTTTGCTGTAACATGGGGTATTCACAGTAGTGGATAAAACCACCAGAACAGTATTTTGGATAATCCTTTTCAAAATCAAGTTTTTCAAAAGGCGTTGGATTTTTGCGTACATCATAATGGAAACTATTTGTGTAATATTCTTTATCTGTAATATTTTCGACGATGCCAAATTTTTCAGTATCTAAACGGCAAAAACGGTCAGTCAAGCTTTCGCTCGGTGTAGAGTAGACACTAAAATGATAGCCGTATTCATTGCCCCAGTTGTCGGCATTTTTTTTCAGTTCTTTTAAAATATCCAGTGTAAAGTTTTTGGCCTCTTGATTGTCCTCCCAAGCACCGCCGTAAAAGGCAGAAGCCACTTCGTACAAGCCAATATAGCCAAGCGAAACCGTGGCACGTTTGTTTTTAAACAGTTCATCTACGGCATCCTGTGTAGCTAAACGTTTTCCAAATGCACCATACATGTATAAAATCGGTGCATTCGCTGGTTTAGCTTCTTTAACACGTTCAACCCGATAAACCAAAGCATCTTTAACGATCGCTAAACGTTCATTTAAAATTTGCCAGAACTTTTCTTGACTTCCTTGCGCTTCTAAAGCGATTCTTGGTAAGTTCAAGGTCACAACGCCTAAATTCATTCGGCCAACATTTACTTCTTCACCTTGTTCGTCTTTCCAGCCTTGTAAAAAGGAACGACAGCCCATTGGTACCTTAAAACTACCTGTTAGTTCAACGATTTTATCATAGTTTAAAACATCAGGATACATGCGTTTCGTTGCGCATTCCAGTGCCAGTTGTTTAATATCGTAGTTTGGATCAGTAGGTTGCGCATTGACGCCTCGTTTAATTGTGAAAATCAGTTTTGGGAAAATAGCTGTTCGTTTTTCAATCCCTAAACCATTAATTCGGATTTGTAAAATCGCCCGTTGAATTTCTCGCTCAAACCAGTTGGTACCTAAACCAAATCCCAGAGAAGTAAAAGGGGTTTGTCCATTGGAAGTAAATAAGGTATTAATTTCATACTCAAGACTTTGCATGGCATCAAAAATATCTTTTTTCGTTTTCTTCCGAGCGAATGCTTTTTGGCGTTCTTCTCCTTCAATCCATTCTTGCGCATCTGCTAAATGTTTATCATAATTACGTTCCGCAAAAGGCGCTAATAATTCATCAATCCGATCGGCAGAGCAACCACCATATTGACTGGAAGCTACATTGGCAATAATTTGAGAAATTTGTGCAGTGGCCGTTTGAATTGATTTTGGTGATTCGACATCAGCGTTCCCAATTTTAAAGCCATTGTTTAGCATGCCTTTAAAATCAATTAAACAGCAGTTTGTCATGGGCGTATATGGATGATAATCTAAATCGTGGTAATGAATGTCGCCTTTTTGATGGGCATTAGCCACGTGTGAAGGCAACATCTTTAAACCAATTGATTTTCCAACAATCCCAGCGGTTAGATCACGTTGCGTATTAAAAACGTCACTGTCTTTGTTGGCATTTTCGTTCACGACAGTCTGATCTTTATTAATTAATTTGCCGATAGATACATTAATATCAGTCGCTTTACTACGCTCAAAATCACGTTGGGTTCTGTAATGAATGTATTCTTCGGCTAAGGCATATTCATTGTTGGATAGCAGAGTATGTTCCACAATATTTTGAATTTCATAAATTTTTACGTTATTGGTAAAACGTTCGGCAATTTCTCGATTGACATCGGCAACAATCGATTGGACTTTTTGATGTGTCAAAGGAGTGACTTGGTCATGTATTTTTTGTTCAGCTTTGATCAAAGCGTCGTATATTTTTTGATCATCGAAAGTCACTAAACGACCATCCCGTTTGACGACTTTAATTGTTGAGAGATTAACATCCTCGGCTTTTTCATCAGTAATCTTCATCATTTTATCCAGCTCCTTATATCTCGTTAGTAACTATCCTAATACAAAGGTCGGCTAAATTCAATCGATATATTGCGTATTTTTAGTAAAATATCACTAGACAAACACTATATATTGTGCTTGCACTGTTTTGAAAAAATATGAAAACAAATGAAGAAAAGGATTGAGCAAATTTTTTTGCGTGAAAAAAATTCTTTGTCCAAATTAAAAAACAGCAAAGATTTTTTTGCCAAATTGCTAAAAACAACACTAAAAAATAACAATTATTAAATAATAATTGTTTGCGGATTTATTCACGAAATGCCAATTATTCTTTGACTACCGAACGATATTGTAAGATAAAACGATGTTCATTCAGATTTTTTCTTGGTAAAATAAGAGTAATAACAAAACGTTGGAGCGAGAAAAATGAAAAAAATTGTAGAAGTAAACCATGTCAGCAAGACATATGGTCGTTTAAATAATAAAACAGAAGTATTAGATAATATTTCGTTTACCGTTGATGAAGGCGAATTTGTGGGGATTATGGGTCCCAGCGGTGCTGGGAAATCGACACTGTTGAATGTCTTATCCTCGATTATTTTGCCAACCGCAGGAATCGTGCGCATCGCCGGACAAGATATTTTAAAAATGCGAGATAATCAATTAAGTGATTTTCGGAGAAACGAAATGGGGTTTATTTTTCAATCGTTTAACCTAATTGATACGTTAAATGTGAAGGACAATATTCTGTTGCCTTTAGCTGTAGAAAAAGTTTCATTAGAAGAAATGGATAAACGTTTGTTACATGTGACTTCGATTTTGGGGATTCAGGAGCTTTTATCTGCTTTTCCACCAGAGATATCTGTGGGACAAAAACAACGGGTAGCAGCTGCTCGTGCTTTGATTACGAACCCTAAAATTATTTTTGCAGATGAACCAACTGGCTCGTTGGATTCAAAATCAGCAACAGAATTGTTGAAATATTTAGCTGAAATTAATCTACATGATG
Organism: Enterococcus sp. DIV2467a; assembly: GCF_050532945.1. Classification (NCBI taxonomy): domain Bacteria; kingdom Bacillati; phylum Bacillota; class Bacilli; order Lactobacillales; family Enterococcaceae; genus Enterococcus; species Enterococcus sp. DIV2467a. Next base: position 663,920 of record NZ_CP172896.1, read on the forward strand.
ATGCCACAATTTTGATGGTGACACATGACCCGTACACGGCTAGTTTTTGCAATCGCATCTTATTCATTAAAGACGGTGCGATTTTCTCAGAAGTTGTTCGTCAAGGATCACGTAAGCAATTTTTTAATCGTGTGATAGATATGCAAGCAACGATTGGTGGAGGCGGGCGCGCAAATGATTTTTAAACTATCATTAAAAAATTTAAAAGCTCATGTACCTAATTATCTGGTTTATTACATTAGTATGACTTTTGCAGCGGTCGTTTATTATTGTTTCCGTGCGATTGCTTACAACCAGCCTCTTGTCGCAGGTGCAGGCCGTGATATCGAAATTAAGCGATCTTTAGGACTCGGTAGTACCTTAGTCACCATTATTATTTTGGGCTTTATGTTGGCAGCAAATCGTTTTTTTATAGGAAAACGTAGCCAAGAAATTGGCTTGTATCGATTAATTGGCTTGAGAAAGAGCCAAGTTTCACTAATTTTTTTAGTGGAAAATTTAGTTTTAGGCTTTGTTTCACTAATTAATGGGATTATTTTAGGAGTGATTTTCACCAAGTTGTTTTCAATGATTTTAGCCAAAGTTATGTTTTTAGAAGTGCCCAGTTTCTTCTATATTTCTTGGCGTTCCGTTATTGAAACCGGTGTAGCTTTTGCATTTATGATTTTGATTGTCTGCTTAAGAAGTATTTGGATGATTTATCGTTATCCATTGTCGCAGCTTATGCACCAAGAAAAAATTGGTCAAATTAATTATAGTCGTTTAACGAAACGGCGGCAGTTTCTAGGTATTTTAGGTCCTATTTGTTTACTGGCCGGTTATTTTATCGCGTTTGATTTTCGTAATTTAGCGACAGGTATTGTGTATAAACAATTAAATGATTCATTGGATATCTCGATTCCGATGATTATTACATTGACGCCTTTTATCATTTTGGGTCTATGTGTGGTGGGAACTTATTTATTTTTCCGTTATACCATGTATTTTATCATTCGCTTATTTAATCATAGAAAAAAATGGTATTACCAAGATTTACGCATGATTACTTTAGGCAATGCCAAACGCTACTTATTTAAAAGTAGCAAAACACTCACTGGTTTGACCTTGTTAATTGCGACAGCCTTGAGTGGGATCGGCGTGATGGTTTTTGTGTATACGATTAGTATGCACACGGTCAACAGTGATGGCCCCGTGGACTTTTTAGTTTCACAGGAAAGCTATCCTAAATTGAAGAAAGTTCTCGATGAAGCTAAGGACACCAAAATAAAAAATGAAGTGACACTTTCTTATAAAATTACTGGAATTGAACGAAGTTTGCGAATTGGTCAAGCGCAAGAGGAACAAGAAACGATTGAAGCAGTTAATGTTTTATCCTTCTCAAATTACCGCAACTATCAAAAAATTAATCCTTATTTAAACGATTTACATTTAAAAAATGACCAAAGTGTTATCTATATGGATAGCTTTACCAATATTTTAAGTGGTATGTCTCGTTATGAATCGAAACTGCAATTTGTTGAAGGAGAGAAGGCACAACTGCAACAAGTGCTGCCTAACTATCTAGGTAATTTTTTATTGCAATATTCCTTACCAACGATTGTCGTTTCCGATGCCCTTTATCAGAAAGTGACAAAAAATTCCATTCAGTATCAGATTAACGCCGTAAATGTTGACACGAAAAGCCGTGAAAAACTTTATGAAGCCGTAAATAAACAGATTGCCACAGAATGGCAAGCGCCAATTTTGTATAAGTATGAAAAAAATAACCAGCAGTTGAGTGGTTTTGCCAAACAAATGCCTAACGAAGAGGTAAAGAATACGCAAGATGATGTCACAGAAACTTGGCGGCTAAATATGAATGATCGCTACGCCTCTTTACGCTATGAACGAAAAATTAACGGCTTGACTTTATATGTCTCCATGTTTGTGGCAATTTTAGCGTTGTTTATTACGGGCAGTATTTTGATGTTACGACAACTCTTTTCAGCTGTAAGTGAGCGTCAAGATTACGTGACTTTAAAACGGATGGGTGTTTCTAGTAAAGCGATAACTAAGCAAATTTATCGACAGAATAGTTTGATTTTCTTTCCGCCGATGGTCATTGGGATTTTGCATACTACCTTTGCCATTTATTTGCTAAGCCAATTTATTAAGAGTCCAGGATATTTGTTAGTATATCTTTCTTGTGGAATCTTAATAATTGTTTATCTAATTTTTTATATTTTAACATCTGCCATTTATGTGCGGATGATTCGACACATCCATTTTTAAAAAACTGTAAAAGCCGTTGTGAAGCGGTTTTTACAGTTTCTTTATGCGAAAAAATTATGAGAGTTCCGTTTATGAAAATCATGAAAATTTAAGAAGTGACGAAATTGTTAGTTTTTTTATTAAATTGTAAGAAATTTCAATGGACTTTGCTGAAATATAGCATAAAATAATGGATAGCGATTAACCTTAGGAGGTGAATGATAATGAAAACAACTTTTCAGAAAATTCTCAATAACGAAAGTCTTAAATTCATCGGTAAAACGTTATTTTATTCTTTCATTGTCATTGCATTAATTTATCTTTATCATTACAAGAATATCAATGGAGGAACCTTCATTTATAACGAGTTTTAAGGAGGCGGCTATACATGGAAAAAGTAATTAATATGATTCAAACGATTGATGAATGGGCACGTAAAGAACCCCAACGTCCTGTTTATTTAACCGAAGAAAAAGTCTCTACGTATGGAGAGTTAAAAGAAAAGTCAGACAATCTAGCCGCTTATTTAGCTGAGCTGAAAACGGACAAGTCAGCGATTGTCGTATACGGAGAATTAGATTTTGAAATGATTGTGAGTTTTTTAGGCGCATCGAAAGCTGGTTTTAGCTATATCCCCATTGATGCACATACACCAAAAGAACGCATTGAACTAATTCTAAACGTAGCCAAACCAACCGCAGTGATTGCTGTGCATGAATGGCCTGAATTAGCCACCGAAGTGCCAGTAATTACGGCGGAAGAATTAACGGAAATGATGATGCATGCACCCCGGCATGCGCCTGCGTTAATACCTGTCACAGGAGCAAGTAATTACTATATCATTTTCACTTCAGGGACAACTGGCGTACCAAAGGGTGTGCAAATCAGCCATGATAATTTAGTTAGCTTTACGAATTGGTTGTTGCAAGATTTTGGTTTAGAAGAAGGGGCCCGCTTTTTAGCACAGGCACCTTATTCGTTTGATTTATCAGTGATGTCTATTTATCCCGCATTGGCGTTAGGTGGCTCATTAACTCCGTTACCCAATGAAATCATTAACGATTTTAAACAATTATTTACGCGTTTGCCACAATTAACAATCGACGTCTGGGTTTCAACACCGTCTTTTATTGAATTGTGTCTAATGGAACCAAGCTTCGATGGTGAACATCTACCAGCACTGCGCACGTTTTTATTCTGTGGAGAAGAATTACCAAAACCAACGGCTGAGAAATTAGCCGCTCGTTTCCCAACTGCGCATATTTATAATACGTATGGGCCGACAGAAGCGACTGTAGCGATTAGTGCCATTGAAATCACTCAAGAAGTTTTAAAAAGTGTCCAACGTTTACCAATCGGGTATGTGAAAGAAGATACGCAAATTTATATTATGGAAGGCATGTCAAAATTACCTGCAGGTGAAATTGGTGAAATCGTCATTGCTGGACCAAGTGTTTCCAAAGGCTATCTAAATAATCCTGCGAAAACAGCTGAAGCTTTTTTCCAATTAGATGGCGTACCAGCTTATCGCACAGGCGATGCTGGAAAGTTAGTCGATAACCTATTGCAGTATGAGGGACGCTTAGATTTTCAAATTAAATTGCATGGCTACCGCATTGAGTTAGAAGAAGTGGATCATCACTTAACGAATGTTTCCTACGTGAAACAAGCAGTCGTTGTGCCGAAATATCAAGGAAATAAAGTCCAACAATTAATTGCCTATGTCGTTCCGCAAGCACATGAATTTTCAAGTGATTTTCAATTAACTAAGGCAATTAAACAAGAATTAGCCACGTTGACAATGGACTATATGATTCCGCAAAAATTTGTATATGTTGAACAATTACCTTTGACAAGTAATGGCAAAATTGATCGGAAAGGGTTGATGAATGAGGTGAATGCCACATGATGAATTTTCCTCATATGATTCCCTATAATGCACCGTATTACTTTGTTCTGCTAATTGCGGCCTTGTTGCCGATGATTTTAACTTTAGCCATTAAAGGGACACGTTGGCCTTGGTATCAAACGCTCGTGACACTGGTCTTTCTATATATCAGTTTTGGTGGCGAATTTTGGCAACAAGGAGTCGCTCTGATTGTATATGTTATTTATCAAACGTTACTAACGTGGGGCTATGCGGCTTATCGAAAAAATAAAAATGCAGGTTGGGTCTTTTATCTGGCTGTCTTTTTAGCTATATTACCGCTTGTTTGGGTGAAAGTTTCTCCCTTCATGACAGGCAAAACAACCTTACTTGGCTTTTTAGGGATTTCTTATTTAACCTTTAAAGCGGTCCAAGTGGTCATGGATTTACGGGATGGCGTAATGAAAGAATATCATCCGTTTCGTTACATTCAGTTTCTCTTGTTTTTCCCGACTATTTCTTCAGGACCCATCGATCGTTATCGGCGCTTTGAAAAAGATTTGAAAAACCCGCCGAGTGCGGAGAAATATTTAGACTTTTTAGAAAAAGGAATTTTTTATTTATTTCTAGGATTTTTATATAAGTTTATTATCAGTCATTATCTTGGTGGTGTCTTTTTACCACATGTGGAAAAAATGGCCTTGGCACAAGGTGGTTTATCCTGGTGGACAGTCGGCTATATGTATAATTACAGTTTGTATCTATTCTTTGATTTCGCAGGCTATAGTTTACTGGCCGTTGGCACAAGTTATTTAATGGGCTATGATACACCAATGAACTTTAACAAACCGTTCCTAAGTTGGAATATTAAAGAATTCTGGAATCGTTGGCACATGACCTTATCTTTTTGGTTCCGTGATTACATTTACATGCGCTTAATGTTTTTCTTAATGAAAAAGAAAGTCTTTAAAAGTCGGATCGTGACTTCTAATATTGGTTACTTTGCGTTGTTCTTAATCATGGGCATTTGGCATGGATTAACGTGGTTCTACATCGCTTATGGGCTCTACCATGCAACACTAATTTGTGTGACAGATGCTTGGCTACGTTTTAAGAAAAAACATAAAGACAAGATACCATCAAACAAATTTACACATGCATTTGCAGTCTTTTTAACTTTCCAAGCGGTTTGTGTCAGCTTCCTGATTTTCTCAGGATTTTTAGACAAACTATGGTTTAAATAAACAAAAATAAAAATATAAAGGGGCAATTTACAATGAACATTCAAGAAACAGTATTAAACATTTTAGAAGATATTACAGGAACAGACGAAGTTGTGAACAATCAAGACATTCAATTATTTGAAGAAGGATTATTGGACTCTTTAGCAACGGTTCAATTATTAGTAGAAATTGAAGGACAATTAGGAATCCAAGTTCCTGTATCAGACTTTGACCGTGAAGTATGGGGAACACCAAAACAAATCATTCAACAAGTGGAAGCTTTACAATAATGTCTAGAAAAAAACGACTAATCAGAATCTTAGGTCCAGTGCTTTGTTCAGCGGTCTTGGTTGCAGTGTTCTTTTTTGCACCGTTCAGAATCAATTTAACTTCCGAAAAAACGTTGAAGGAAGCATCAACGTCAATGGCACCGAACGTTTTAAAAGGCAATGTGATTAAAAACAAAGCAGTGGCTTCTGGTAAATATGTTCCTTTTTTTGGCTCTTCTGAATTAAGTCGATTTAGTGCTTTCCACCCTAGTGTGCTCTCTGAAAAGTATCAACGGAACTACCGACCGTTTTTACTAGGAGAAGCGGGCACACAGTCATTAACCCAAGCAATGGTCATTCATTCGATGGGCGATGCGATTGCCAATAAGAAAGCGGTCTTTATTTTATCTCCGCAATGGTTTGTCAAAAAGGGTGTACCTAATGATAGTTTTGGTGCACACTATTCACAATTACAAACCTATCAATGGTTAGCTAATTTAACCGAATTAACCAGCGGTGACCAATATCTAGCACAACGTTTGACTAAATTTCCTGTTGTTCAAAAAGACAAAGTCTTAATGGAAACCTTGGCAAATCTGCAGGCAGGGCAACTTCCCCAACGCTCTCAACGAGATTATTTTATAATGAATCTCCGTTTCTTGAATCGTGAAGATGAATTGTTTAGCCAAATTGGCATGGTTAGCAGAGAACCAATTGTTGAAAAAGATATGAAACAATTACCTGCTACTTATAATTTTAATGAATTAGATCAGCTAGCTGGAAAAATTGCGGCAAAAGCCATTAATAATAATAAATTTGAAATTAGTAACGGTTTTTATCGCCAACGGATTAAACCAGTTTTACCGAAATTAGCTCATTCACAAAAGAAATGGGATTATCGTTTTTCTCCAGAATATGGTGATTTCCAAGCTGCGTTAGAACAGTTAGCAGAAAAAAATGTCGATGTTTTATTTGTAATCCCACCTGTTAACAAACGTTGGTCGGACTATACGGGCTTGTCACAAGATATGTTGCAACAAGTAGCACGCAAGCTGAAATATCAACTTCAAGAGCAAGGCTTTACTAACATTGCTGACTTCTCAACATGTAGTAATGAACGTTACTTTATGGCGGACACGATTCATTTAGGTTGGCGTGGTTGGCTCGCTGTTGATCGTCAAGTAGATGAATTTATGAAACAACCTGCGCCTAAAAAGTTAGCGTATCAAATTGATGATCGTTTTTATCAGACAGATTGGCAACAACAAAATCCATTGGTCTTACCTCAATTTTAAGAAGGCAAGATGGATCAAGTACCAATTATCTGAAGCGGACTAGAAGCGCTTCGTAACAATGAAAATAGCCTGTACCTGCCGTTGAATAACGAGCGTGCAGGCTGTTTTTTCGTTTATTTTTAGTGGAGAACGTTGCTCAATTTATTTTTTGTAAGTATTTTTTTAGTTCGTGGTATAATGGATAAAATTGGTTTTTGAGGGGAGTTATTTTTATGGATGCAAAAGAAGAAAAAATGTTAATTGATTTAACAAGTGCTAAAGGGATTGCTGGGAATGAAGACGAAGTACGTTCGTTATTTAAAAAGTATGCAGCACCGTATGCGGATAAATTTTTATATGATGGCCTTGGCAGTATTATTGCAAAAAATGTTGGTGATAAAGAAGGACCAAAAGTCTACATTTCTGGGCATATGGATGAAGTCGGTTTCATGGTTACCCAAATCACAGAAAAAGGCTTTTTAAAATTTCAAACCGTTGGCGGTTGGTGGGGGCAAGTGATGTTGGCCCAACAAGTTCAGATTAAAACCACGACTGGTAAGGTTTACCATGGTGTCATTGGGTCTAAACCACCGCATGTGTTAACAGTGGAAGTTCGTAAAAAACCCTATGAGATTGCAGATATGTTTATTGATATTGGTGCAAGTAGCGATCAACAAGTTGCAGAATGGGGGATTCATCCAGGGGATATGGTGACACCATATATTGACTATCGTCGCATGAATGATACAAAATTTTTATTGGCAAAAGCGTGGGATAACCGAATTGGTACGGCCGTTTCATTAAAAGTTTTAGAAAATTTAGCGACAGAAGGGCACCCCAATATTTTATTTGCAGGCAGTGATGTGCAAGAAGAAGTCGGGCTACGCGGTGCGCAAACAAGTACGCATCTTGTGAATCCAGACATAGCGTTTGCTTTAGACACAGGAACAGCTGGTGACACACCAGGAATGACACCTAAAGAAGCCGACTCTGTTTTAGGTGAAGGGCCACAAATTTTGATTTATGATGCATCAATGATTCCGCATAAAAAATTACGTGATTTTGTTATTCAAGTGGCGGAAGAAAATAACATTCCCTTCCAATATACAGTGATTACAGGGGGAGGTACGGATGCTGGCCGCATGCATTTAACGCGCAACGGGATTCCATCATTAGCCATCACGGTGCCTGTTAGATATCTGCATTCACATACCTCAGTTATTCATGAAGATGATTATTTCAACACAGTCAAATTAGTCACAGAAGTGGTGAAACGTCTAGATAAAGAAACAGTCGCTAAATTGACTAGTTATTAGTTTCAGAAAGGATGGAATGAATGAAAAGTTTAGTAACAAATTCGCAACATCGTGCCAATGCTCGCAGAGCCCTTGATGGGCAATGGGGGATCATGGCTTGGTTAACTTTCTTAGGAGTGGTTTTACAGAGCTTCTTAACATCGATTGTGCAAAATTTATTTTCTGGTGAAAATCAAGTTTTTCAAAGTAGTTTTGCCGCAGTATTACTGCAAATTTTTGTTTTATTCGCGTTAAGTTATGCGCTATATTACGCAGCCTTGAAGGTGTTGCGTGGTGAAAAGGTGCGGGTCAATATTTTAATGAGTGTTTTTCAAGGAAAATATTATGGTCCGCTATTTGTGGTCAACCTACTTCAAAAAGTACTTGAACGTGTAATTGGTTTGTTATTTTTGTTACCAATTTTATTTGGGGCAGGGACAACCTTGTATTTCAAATTGATGTTTAATACAGTTACACCAGAGGAAATCCAAGCCTTTTTCTTAAATGATTTTTCCTTTTTCCTAGCGTTTGGCGTTGCCTCTATCTTGATCTTTTTAATTGGCTTATTTGTGAGTGGCGTTTTTCAATTTGCTGTGTGGCTACGTTTTGATAATCCAGAACTGCCAATTATGATGGCATTGAAACAGGCGTTATATTTAATGAAAAATCGTTTTTGGCAATATTTATGTTTACAATTTTCTTTTATTGGTTGGTATATTGTGGGCTTTTTAGCTATTGGTATCGGTCTATTATGGGTGATTCCTTATAACTATGTAGCGTTAGCTAGTTTTTATCAAACTGCCTTAGAAGAAAAAGGTTTAGCCGAAGAATAAAATAGAAGCTTGAATCCTTCGTCATCTCGACAAAGGGTTCAGGTTTTTTCTTTGGTCTTTTTGTGAAAATTTAAGCGTTTTAACCTCGTTTTTCCGTTATTTTATGGTAACATGGAAGTATCGTATTGAAGGAGGTTGTCCACACATGAAATTGACTGTCTTAGGCTGTTTAGGTGCTTATCCATACAAAGGAGAAGGAACGAGTTCCTATTTGTTAGAATCTGAAGGCTTTCATTTGCTTATTGATGCAGGCAGTACGACATTAGTGCGTTTAGAAAACTATCTAGATCCATTGAAATTAGATGCTGTCATTCTGTCGCATTACCATCATGACCATATCGCAGATTTAGGTGTTTTACAATATTATCGTCAGCTTTATCCAACGCTGGAACCGACGCCTATTTTGCCAATATATGGCCATACACAAGATCAAATGCATTTCAAAGAACTAACGCTTCCTAACGTTTCCGAAGGGAAAGAGTATTTTGAAGCAGAAGAGTTGGCAGTAGGACCATTTTTAATTACTTTCATGGAAACGATTCATCCTGTCACTTGTTACGCGATGCGGATTGTTGAAAAAGCGACTGGCAAAGTCTTTGTCTTTACAGGAGACTCTGGTTACTTAGCAAGTTTTGAAGACTTTGCAAAAGACGCTGATTTATTCTTAGCGGATACGTACTTATTTGAAGGTAATGAACGACATCATGCACATTTTACGTCAAGAGAAGCGGGTGAAATTGCCAAAGCAGCACAAGTCAAACAATTGATGTTGACCCATTTACCACAACATGGGTCATTGGAACAACTACGTGAAGAAGCGCAAAACTATGCTGGAACGGAAATTCCAGTGACATTAGCCCAACCAGATTTAACAGTTGAGATTTAAAAAAGTAACTATACCAAGGGAGAGAACCGATTGTGATTTTTGTACCGAATGAAAATAATGACCCACGAGTGAACTTAGCAATTGAAACATATTTGTTAACAGAAATGCCTTTAGATGAGCCCATTCTTTTATTTTACATTAACGAGCCGTCAATCATTATTGGCCGTAACCAAAATACAATTGAAGAAATTAACAAAGAATATGTAGATGAGCACGGCATTCATGTTGTTCGTCGCTTAAGTGGCGGCGGCGCCGTTTATCATGATCATGGTAATTTGAATTTTAGTTTTATTATGCCAGATGACGGCAACTCTTTCCGTGATTTTGCGAAAGTTACCCAACCAATTATCCAAGCATTGCACGACTTAGGCGTTGAAGGTGCCGAATTAAAAGGGCGCAATGACCTAGTGATTAATGATATGAAGTTTTCAGGAAATGCGATGTACGCTACCAACGGCCGCATGTTTGCACATGGAACCTTAATGTTTGATAGTGATATTGATGAAGTTGTAAATACATTGAAAGTACGGAAAGATAAAATCGAATCTAAAGGTATCAAGTCTGTTCGTTCACGGGTAACAAACATTAAACCATTTTTATCTGAAGATAAACAAGAGATGACAACGGAAGAATTCCGCCAAGAAATTCTTTTGAAAATTTTCGGCGTAGATTCGATCGACCAAGTTAAAACGTATGAATTAACTGATCAAGACTGGGCGGCTATTAACAAAATTTCAGAGCAATACTATCGCAATTGGGATTGGAATTATGGTAAATCACCTGCATTTAACTTAGAACGTCGCCATCGTTTTCCAATTGGTTCAATTGAAATGAAAATGAATGTGGCGGATGGTGCCATTCAAGAAATTAAAATCTTTGGGGACTTCTTTGGGCTTGGTGAAATTAAAGATGTTGAAGATATTTTAACCGGCGTGAAATATGATAAAGCTTCTTTAGAAGAAGCCATTGATCAAATTGACGTTAAAAAATACTTTGGCAATATCGAAAAAGAAGATTTGCTTGGGTTAATTTATTAAAAAAAAAGACAGCCGTTTCTGTAGCGACCCCAAAAAGTTAGACTTTTTGTAGAGTGGATTTTTCCACTCTATTTTTATGCAGTTTTTTGATTGAATTGTCGAAATTCTACTGGGCTTTTCCAGTTAAGTTTTTCCTTGATTCGGTGATGATTGTAATAATAAATGTAGTTCTCAATTGCTTCTATCAATTCATTTTGACTTTGATAGATTTTTCCATAATACACTTCTTGTTTTAGGATACTGAAGAAATTCTCCATAGGAGAATTATCTAAACAGGTTCCTTTTCGAGACATACTTTGAAAGATATTGTTGTCCTTTAATGTTTGTATATAGACATTCATTTGATAAGCCCAGCCTTGATCAGAGTGAAAGGTGCGCCGATAGGGACAATCATTTGTTTGAGAAATTGCTTCTTTCAGACCTTCCATAACTGTTTTACCATTTGGTTGAGTAGAAAGGCTATAGCTTAGAATTTCACTATTATACATATCCATAAATGGATCTAAGTATAGTTTTTTCTGACGAAAGATGCCTGCGTTATCTGCTTCAAAGTACTTAAATTCAGTTGTATCAGTTGTAATTTTTTGATGAGGAACAGAGGTTTTAAATCGGCGACGAATCAAATTTTTAGCGATTTTACCAACGATTCCTTTATAGGAATTATATTTTCTGGATTTCTTAGTAAAAGCTTTGACTTGTAACTTTAACTTTTGTATTAATCGCTGGACTTTCTTTTTATTCACTTGAAATCCACGTCGTTTCAATTCTTGGGTTATCCTTCTATAGCCATAATGTTGATGTTTTTTACGAATCGCTTGAATTTCTTCTTCAATGATTTGTGTTGAAGCTGTTCTGTCGAGGCGTTTTTGCCAGTACATGTAAGTAGATTTTGGAAACCTTAGGGTTTCCAAAATATCTTTTAATCGAAAGTGTCTTCGGAGACTGTGAATGATTCGTGCGATTCGTTCATTTTTTGTTCGTCCTCTAAACGCAGTCTCCTCAATTCTTTTAAATAGGCATTCTCAATTTTTAACATTCTATTTTCTTTTTCTAGTTTCTCTACTTGAGATCGTTCACTTGGTAGTGGTTGGGGTTCATTTCGTTTCTTTTTAGACATGGTAGGTGGACGTCCTTTCTGTTTAGAGAGTCTCTCTATACCAAACTTCTGATACGTTCTAAGCCAATTCGCAATCAATGATGGATTGCGAATTTTTAGAAGATTAGCTACTTCTTGATAGGACAACTCTGTTGTTAAATATAACTCTATCGCATCTAGCTTAAATTGAACAGAGTAATTCTTATTTTTTCGACTGCGAAGTAGGCCTTCTTCACCAAGTTCTTTATAGGCATTTATCCATTTGCTTATTTGAGAACTATCTTTAAACCCATACTTCTTTGCGAGAAACCTTAGACCTCCTTGACCAGATAAGTAGTCATGAACAAGTTTAAGTTTAAATTCAAAACTGTATTTTGCCATACAAAAAAACCTCCAAAAGTTAGATTTCTAGGTCTAACTTTTGGGGGTCGGCTCATTCAAACGGTTGTCTTTTTTAAGCATAAAAATAGCATAAAAATCTAGTTATCCGCATAAAAACTGGACTTATCACACTTTATCAAGGTCAAAACCACTCAATTTACTACTAATTTACTACTTATGAATGAGCTTTGATACGACGATTTATCCTTGAAAAGTGAAGATATAAAGATACTTCCAATAAAATTTGAATATTTAATAGGTAGACACTTCAAAAAATGAGGTGTCTATTTTTTTACCCGATTTTGAAAGGAAGTGAACTTATGAAAACAAAAAATCAAGAATCAAAAGGTCGTTCCCCACTCTTTAAGACCATCAAACATTCATTCAGCCAATAAAAAAGAAAGGATAGGTAAAAATATGGAACTTAAATTTGTGATTCCCAACATGGAAAAAACATTCGGCAATTTAGAATTTGCTGGCGAGGATAAAGTCGTTCAGCGAAGAATCAACGGACGGCTAACTGTCTTATCAAGAAGCTATAATCTCTATTCTGATGTTCAAAGAGCAGATGATATTGTGGTGGTGCTTCCTGCTGAAGCTGGCGAAAAACATTTCGGCTTTGAGGAACGTGTGAAGTTAGTCAATCCACGTATTACCGCAGAGGGCTACAAAATCGGCACTCGTGGTTTTACAAATTACCTTTTACATGCTGACGACATGATAAAAGAATAAAGAAAGAGAGGAAAAATGATGAGATTAGCAAATGGCATTGTATTAGATAAAGACACGACTTTTGGAGAATTGAAATTCTCTGCTCTACGTCGTGAAGTGAGAATCCAAAATGAAGACGGGTCGGTTTCAGATGAAATCAAGGAACGTACCTATGACTTAAAATCCAAAGGACAAGGACGCATGATTCAAGTAAGTATTCCTGCCAGCGTGCCTTTGAAAGAGTTTGATTATAACGCACGGGTGGAACTTATCAATCCCATTGCGGACACCGTTGCTACTGCCACCTATCAAGGAGCAGATGTTGACTGGTATATCAAGGCAGACGATATTGTGCTGACAAAGGATTCTAGTTCATTCAAAGCTCAACCACAAGCAAAGAAAGAACCGACACAAGACAAATAGTCGCTAGGTAGAAAGGAGACTTTTTCGCATGAAACAGCGTGGTAAAAGGATTCGCCCATCTGGTAAAGATTTAGTCTTTCATTTTACGATAGCGTCACTCCTGCCTGTTTTCCTGCTGGTTGTCGGACTGTTTCATGTGAAGACAATCCAGCAGATCAACTGGCAGGATTTTAACCTATCACAAGCAGATAAGATTGACATTCCCTATTTAATTATCAGTTTCAGTGTCGCAATTCTTATCTGCTTGCTGGTAGCGTTTGTATTCAAACGGGTTCGCTATGATACGGTTAAACAACTTTACCACCGTCAAAAACTGGCAAAGATGATACTTGAAAACAAGTGGTATGAATCTGAACAGGTCAAAACAGAGGGTTTCTTTAAAGATAGTGCTGGTCGTACAAAGGAAAAGATAACCTACTTCCCTAAAATGTATTATCGACTTAAAAATGGCTTGATACAGATACGGGTGGAAATCACGCTGGGAAAATATCAAGACCAACTCTTACACTTGGAAAAGAAATTAGAGAGTGGCTTGTACTGTGAGCTGACGGATAAAGAGTTAAAGGATTCCTATGTGGAATATACTTTGCTCTATGACACCATAGCCAGTCGTATTTCTATTGATGAAGTAGAAGCTAAAGATGGTAAACTTCGCTTAATGAAAAACGTATGGTGGGAATATGATAAGCTCCCTCATATGTTGATTGCTGGTGGTACAGGTGGCGGTAAAACTTACTTTATACTGACACTGATTGAAGCCTTGCTTCATACAGATTCAAAACTGTATATTCTTGACCCGAAAAATGCTGATCTTGCGGACTTAGGTTCTGTGATGGCAAATGTCTACTATAGAAAAGAAGACTTGCTTTCTTGCATTGAAACATTCTATGAAGAAATGATGAAACGTAGTGAGGAAATGAAGCAGATGAAGAACTATAAGACTGGCAAAAATTATGCTTACTTAGGTCTCCCGGCACACTTCTTAATCTTTGATGAATACGTCGCTTTCATGGAAATGCTGGGAACAAAAGAAAACACCGCAGTTATGAATAAGCTGAAACAGATTGTCATGTTAGGTCGTCAAGCTGGCTTCTTTCTAATACTGGCTTGTCAACGTCCAGACGCAAAATATTTAGGCGACGGAATCCGTGATCAGTTTAATTTCAGAGTGGCTTTAGGTCGTATGTCTGAAATGGGCTATGGCATGATGTTTGGCAGTGACGTACAAAAGGATTTCTTCTTAAAGCGAATCAAAGGTCGTGGCTATGTTGATGTAGGAACAAGTGTCATATCAGAGTTTTATACTCCCCTTGTACCAAAAGGATATGATTTCTTGGAGGAAATTAAAAAGTTATCCAACAGCAGACAGTCCACGCAGGCGACGTGCGAAGCGGAAGTCGCAGGTGTGGACTGATCTTGCTGGCTGGTGTGGCAATAGCCACGCCAGCACTTACCCCCCCGTATCTAACAGGGGGGTACAAATCGACAGGAAACAGTCAAAAAAACATTAGAAAATCCTTTGGTTACAAGGGATTTACAAAATTTCAGCGTATGTCAAATGGGCTTTAAAAGTTGACATACGCCTTTTTGATTGGAGGGATTTTTACTGAATGAACAAACTTGGTTACAGCATTTAAAAGAAAAACGCTTGGCTTATGGACTATCTCAAAACCGTTTAGCTGTTGCGACTGGTATTACAAGGCAGTATCTAAGCGATATTGAAACAGGAAAAGTCAAGCCATCAGAGGATTTACAGCAGTCCCTTTGGGAAGCTCTGGAACGCTTCAATCCCGACGCTCCCCTTGAAATGCTGTTTGATTATGTAAGAATTCGCTTTCCGACAACAGACGTACAGCAGGTGGTCGAAAACATCTTACAACTGAAACTGTCCTATTTTCTTCATGAGGACTATGGTTTCTATTCTTATTCAGAGCATTATGCTTTAGGCGACATATTCGTCCTTTGCTCCCATGAACTGGACAAAGGAGTTCTGGTGGAATTGAAAGGTCGTGGGTGCAGACAATTTGAAAGCTATCTTCTGGCACAACAAAGAAGCTGGTATGAGTTCTTTATGGACGTTTTGGTGGCTGGCGGTGTGATGAAACGCCTTGACCTTGCCATTAACGATAAGACAGGGATTTTAAATATCCCTGTACTCACTGAAAAGTGCCAACAGGAAGAATGTATCTCCGTCTTCCGCAGTTTTAAAAGCTATCGCAGTGGCGAACTGGTACGCAAAGAGGAAAAGGAATGTATGGGAAACACCCTCTATATCGGTTCATTACAAAGTGAAGTTTATTTCTGTATCTATGAAAAGGACTACGAGCAGTACAAGAAAAATGATATTCCCATTGAAGACGCAGAAGTAAAAAACCGTTTTGAGATTCGATTGAAAAATGAGCGTGCCTATTATGCAGTCCGTGATTTACTCGTCTATGACAATCCAGAGCATACCGCCTTTAAAATTATCAATCGGTATATCCGTTTTGTAGATAAAGACGATTCCAAACCTCGTTCTGATTGGAAACTGAATGAAGAATGGGCTTGGTTTATTGGGAACAATCGTGAACGATTAAAACTAACCACAAAACCAGAGCCTTACTCCTTCCAAAGGACGCTGAACTGGCTATCTCATCAAGTTGCCCCGACCTTAAAGGTTGCGATTAAACTTGATGAAATCAACCAGACGCAGGTTGTAAAAGACATTCTCGACCATGCGAAACTGACAGACCGACACAAGCAGATTTTGAAGCAACAGTCAGTAAAAGAACAGGACGTGATAACAACAAAAAAATAACTCAAATACAAATTCATTGAATATAGAGAGGAGAACATTTTTATGAATTTTGGACAAAACCTTTGTGCGACTCGTTCCTTAGTGAAAAGCTAAGGCACTAATAAAAGAACGAAAAAGTTTGGTTATTAGGAGAACTGATAATCTGACAGGTGGAATGATGAAGTAACGCTCTGAAACGCCTGCCCTGAGCCTCCGACAAGCATTGTATGAGGAAACTCAGAATGTTTGAAGCTCGGTAAAGACGGCTGAAAGATACCGTAATAGTTGATGAACATATATCTTCTATCGAAAACTATCCAGAGGTGGGTAGCGTATCCAACAGGTCGGGGGTCTATAAAATATCTATGGTTAGAATGTTCTATAAGGAACTGACGAAACAGCGAATGTACGGGTCTAAATTTGAACTTTGTAGAAATGCAAAGGTACGAGAAATCGTAGCTGGTGTGGCAAAGTAAGAATATAGGTTATGAAATGCCATATAACGTTACAGGCGGTATCAAGCCAGCAGGCTTATAGCTAGTGACCTAAGGATATATATGTATAGATAAGATTATCGGAACGAGGAAAGGTATTGGGTTCTCATCAAGAGAATAAACTGACGAAGAACAATAAGCAGTTGAACTAATGCTGAAAAGCAGAGGGCGAACCTAAGAAATTCTTGTAATGAGAATGGAGGAATGCCCTCAAGTCGTGTATATATTAGAAAAGTATTATGTTGTTTCAATAAGGATTACGAGTAAGATAAAAAAGCTCACTCAATTTCAAGTAAAGGAGTGAAGCCTTATGCCTAAAAATAAAAATGAAACATTGTGTGTAGAAGATTTAAGACACGCTGAATATTACGAAATGCAAAACACCTTTGATGATTTATATGCCAAAAGTAAGAATGGAGATATTTTCACTCATCTTATGGATATTATCCTATCGAGAGAAAATATATTACTGGCATATCGAAATATCAAAGCAAATGCAGGCAGTAAAACAGCAGGAACAGACGGTACAATAATTAAAGATATTGGCAAATTGCCAGCAGAAACAGTTGTCAAAAAAGTAAGATACATTGTTGCAGGCAGTCCACATGGGTATCGACCTAAGCCAGTGAGGCGAAAAGAAATACCAAAACCAAATGGTAAAACCAGACCTCTAGGTATTCCTTGTATGTGGGACAGGCTTATACAACAATGTATAAAACAAGTATTAGAACCAATCTGCGAAGCTAAATTTAGTGAAAACAGCTATGGTTTTAGACCTAATAGGTCAGTTGAAAATGCAATAAAAGCAACCTATAACCGCCTACAAATCAGCCAGCTACATTATGTGATTGAATTTGATATTAAGGGTTTCTTTGACAACGTGAACCATTCCAAGCTGATAAAACAGATATGGGCTATGGGAATACGGGACAAGCACTTGATATTCATTTTAAAAAGGATATTAAAAGCTCCAATCAAAATGACTAACGGTACAATAACATATCCAGAGAAAGGAACTCCGCAAGGGGGAATAATATCCCCACTACTAGCAAACATTGTTCTTAATGAGTTAGACCATTGGGTAGAAAGCCAATGGCAGGAAAATCCTGTTACAAAAAACTATGTGGTTCATATCAATAAAAGCGGTAGCCCATGTAAAAGCAACGCTTACAAAGAAATGAAGAAAACAAAGTTAAAGGAAATGTATATGGTTCGTTATGCAGATGATTTTAGAGTTTTCTGCCGCTACAAGGAAAGTGCTGAAAAAGCCAAAATAGCAATCACTCAATGGATTGAACAACGATTAAAATTGGAAGTATCACAAGAAAAAACAAGAATTGTAAATGTTAGAAAAAGATACTCCGACTTTCTTGGTTTCAAGATTAAAATGATACCGAGAAGAAAGAAGTTAGTTGTTAAATCACATATAAGTGATAAACAATTCAAAAACCAAAAAGACAAGCTGGTATCACAGGCAAAGAAAATTGCTTCTCCCTCAAAAGGGAAAACGGAATTAGAAGAAACAAGACTTTATAATTCAATGGTATTAGGTATGCAAAATTATTATCAGATTGCAACGAATGTAAATCTGGATTGTATGAAACTGAATAGAGCTGTAATGGCTATCTTCACTAACAGATTAGGTACAAACAAAAGGGGCAGATTGAGAAAAACAGGCAGACAACTTACGACAAAGGAGGCAACAAGATATGGTAAATCTAAAATGCTTCGGTATGTTGCTGGCGAGGGCGAACCTATTTTCCCTGTTGGATATATCCAACACAGAAAACCAATGGCAAAGGTGTATTTAGCGAATTGCTACACTCTAGAGGGAAGAAAATTTATCCACACCAATCTAAGTGTTGATAAATTACTGATGTACCAGTTAATGAAATTATCTTTGGAAAATCGCACAATAGAATACGCAGACAATCGAATTTCGCTATTTTCTGCTCAACATGGAAAATGTGCTATAACTCTGGAAGAATTTCAACAAGCTAATGAAATACATTGTCATCATATTGTACCAACTGGAGCTGGTGGAAATGACGATTATAAAAATCTTATTTTGGTAAAAGAGGCGGTACACCGTCTAATACACGCTAAAACAGAAGAAACAATACAAAAATATATAGCTCTATTGAAGCTAAATAAAGTCCAGCTCATAAGACTAAATAAATATAGAGTATTAGCTGGCAATCAAGAATTAAACTTGATATAGGTCTACTACATAAATACTTTTCAATATAAACACGATGGAACGCGGAGTGCGGTGAAAGTCGCACGCTCCGTGTGAATGGGGGGAAAAGTTTGAGATATTTATAATATCAGGAACTTACCTATCCATATATAACTGGTTTCTATCAAACGCTCAATCACTGGTGCTTTTAGCAATCGTTGTGATTGGCTTGTATCTTGGCTTCAAGCGTGAGTTTAGCAAACTGATTGGCTTTTTAATTATTGCGATTATTGCGGTTGGCTTAGTCTTCAACGCTGCTGGAGTAAAAGACATTTTACTAGAGCTATTCAATCGCATTATTGGTGCTTAAATAAAACCGTTCTTTTGTGGAATATAAGTGGTTTTCTTATGTTCCGCAAAGGAATGGTACACCAAACGAAGTGCGGTAGGGATTTTTGAATCTCTACAAAGAAAGGACGTGAATATATGGACGATATGCAAGTCTATATTGCGAATTTAGGCAAATACAATGAGGGCGAATTGGTCGGTGCGTGGTTTACCTTTCCCATTGACTTTGAGGAAGTCAAAGAGAAAATCGGCTTGAATGATGAATATGAGGAATACGCCATTCATGACTACGAGTTACCCTTTACGGTTGACGAATACACTTCCATTGGCGAACTCAATCGACTATGGGAAATGGTATCGGAATTACCCGAAGAATTACAATCGGAGCTATCTGCTCTGCTCACTCATTTTTCAAGCATTGAAGAACTAAGCGAACATCAAGAGGATATTATCATTCATTCCGATTGTGATGATATGTATGACGTGGCACGCTACTACATTGAAGAAACGGGTGCTTTAGGCGAAGTACCAGCTAGTCTTCAAAACTATATTGATTATCAAGCCTATGGTCGGGATTTAGACCTTTCAGGAACGTTTATCTCAACCAATCATGGGATTTTTGAAATCGTCTATTAAATCTGTCGGTACATTACTACTGGCAGATTTTCTATTTTACGGGGTGGCTCAATCAGCTACCCCTATTTTTTATGAAAGGATTGATTACATGAAGAAAATACGAAGCTATACCAGTATCTGGTCTGTGGAAAAGGTACTGTATTCTATCAATGATTTTAGACTTCCGTTTCCCATAACCTTTACGCAAATGACATGGTTTGTCGTGTCACTCTTTGCAGTGATGATACTTGGCAACTTGCCCCCTCTTTCCATGATAGAGGGAGCATTTCTCAAATACTTTGGGATTCCTGTGGCTTTCACATGGTTTATGTCTACAAAAACTTTTGATGGTAAAAAGCCTTATGGATTTTTGAAGTCTGTCATTGCTTATGCACTGCGACCAAAGCTGACCTATGCAGGAAAAAAAGTAACGCTTGGCAGAAACCAGCCACAAGAAGCCATTACAGCAGTTAGGAGTGAATTTTATGGCATATCCAATTAAATACATTGAAAACAATCTCGTCTGGAATAAAGACGGGGAATGTTATGCTTACTATGAGCTTGTTCCTTACAATTACTCATTTCTAAGTCCAGAACAGAAAATACAAGTGCATGATTCTTTCAGACAGCTTATCGCACAAAATCGTGATGGCAAAATTCATGCTTTACAAATCAGTACAGAATCCAGCATACGTTCTGCACAAGAGCGTTCCAAAAATGAAGTCACTGGCAAGCTCAAAGCGGTTGCCTATGACAAAATCGACCAACAGACAGACGCTTTAATATCCATGATTGGCGAAAATCAAGTGAACTACCGTTTCTTTATCGGCTTTAAGTTGCTTCTCAACGATCAGGAGTTTTCTATGAAAAGTCTTACCGTTGAAGCAAAAAATGCTTTGTCTGATTTTGTCTATGATGTGAACCATAAGCTGATGGGCGATTTTGTTAGTATGAGTAATGATGAAATCCTGCGTTTTCAGAAGATGGAAAAGCTCTTAGAAAATAAAATCTCTCGTCGTTTCAAAATCCGCAGGTTAGATAAGGACGACTTCGGCTATCTGATTGAACACCTTTACGGACAGACAGGCACTGCCTATGAAGAGTATGAGTACCATCTATCAAAGAAAAAGCTGGATAATGAAACGCTGATTAAATACTATGACTTGATTAAGCCTACTCGCTGTTTGGTGGAAGAAAAACAGCGATATTTGAAAATCCAGCAGGAAGATGAAACCGTCTATGTAGCTTACTTTACCATTAACAGCATTGTCGGAGAACTGGACTTCCCGTCCTCTGAAATCTTCTACTACCAGCAACAGCAATTTACATTCCCGATTGATACGTCAATGAATGTGGAAATTGTAGCGAATCGTAAAGCCCTATCTACTGTCCGCAATAAAAAGAAAGAACTGAAAGACTTGGATAACCACGCTTGGCAAAGTGATAATGAAACCAGCTCCAATGTGGCGGAAGCTCTGGAAAGTGTGAATGAGCTGGAAACCAATTTAGACCAAAGCAAGGAATCTATGTACAAGCTGTCTTATGTGGTAAGGGTATCAGCAAATGATCTTGACGAACTCAAACGTCGTTGTAATGAAGTGAAAGATTTTTATGACGATTTAAGCGTAAAACTGGTACGACCATTTGGGGATATGCTCGGCTTACATGAAGAATTTTTACCTGCCAGCAAGCGTTATATGAATGATTATATTCAATACGTGACCTCTGATTTCCTCGCTGGTTTAGGTTTTGGTGCTACTCAAATGCTGGGGGAAAATGAGGGGATTTATGTTGGCTACAGCTTAGATACTGGACGCAATGTCTATCTGAAACCTGCTCTTGCCAGTCAAGGGGTTAAGGGTTCAGTAACCAATGCGTTAGCGTCGGCTTTTGTTGGTTCGCTGGGTGGTGGTAAATCCTTTGCGAATAACCTTATCGTCTATTATGCGGTGCTTTATGGGGCACAAGCAGTGATTGTAGACCCAAAAGCAGAACGTGGCAGATGGAAAGAAACCTTGCCAGAGATTTCCCATGAAATCAATATCGTCACTCTGACTTCTGATGAGAAAAACAAAGGCTTACTTGACCCTTATGTGATTATGAAAAATCCCAAAGATTCTGAATCACTGGCTATTGATATTCTGACATTCCTTACGGGGATTTCCTCTCGTGATGGGGAACGCTTCCCAATCCTTAGAAAAGCCATTCGTGCAGTAACCAATAGTGAAGTACGAGGGTTGATGAAAGTGATTGAGGAATTACGGGTTGAGAATACGCCACTAAGTACCAGTATAGCCGACCATATCGAAAGTTTTACAGACTATGACTTTGCACATTTATTATTCAGTAATGGTTATGTGGAGCAGTCTATCAGCTTAGAAAAACAACTGAACATTATACAGGTTGCGGACTTGGTACTTCCCGACAAGGAAACTTCCTTTGAGGAATATACCACTATGGAGCTTTTATCCGTTGCTATGCTGATTGTCATTAGTACCTTTGCTTTAGACTTTATCCATACAGACCGAAGCATTTTCAAGATTGTAGATTTAGACGAAGCATGGAGCTTTTTACAGGTAGCACAAGGAAAAACACTATCTATGAAGCTGGTTCGGGCTGGTCGTGCTATGAACGCTGGGGTATATTTCGTGACCCAAAATACAGACGACCTCTTAGATGAAAAACTGAAAAATAACCTCGGCTTAAAATTTGCATTTCGTTCCACTGACCTTAACGAGATTAAAAAGACCTTAGCCTTTTTTGGTGTAGACCCAGAGGACGAAAACAATCAGAAGCGATTGCGTGATTTGGAAAACGGGCAATGCCTTATCAGTGATTTATATGGTCGTGTCGGTGTGATACAGTTCCACCCTGTATTTGAAGAACTGCTCCATGCCTTTGATACCAGACCACCTGTGCGAAAAGAGGTGTAAATGTGAAACCATCAATAGTAAACAGAATAAAATCAAACTGGACGCTGAAACGTCTAGGTAAAGTGGCAATGACAGTGGCTTTCACACTTGTGATTGCCATTTTTCTTTTAGCCATGCTGGGAACGGTGGTTCAAGCTGCGGGCTTGGTAGATGATACGGTCAATGTGGCAAATGAATACAGCCGATACCCACTTGAAAACTATCAACTGGATTTTTATGTGGATAATAGCTGGGGCTGGCTTCCGTGGAACTGGTCGGACGGGATTGGAAAACAGGTCATGTATGGACTATATGCCATTACCAATTTTATTTGGACAATCAGTTTGTATGTTTCCAATGCGACAGGTTACTTAGTACAGGAAGCCTATTCCTTAGACTTCATTTCCGCTACAGCAGATTCCATTGGTAAGAATATGCAGACCTTAGCTGGTGTGAGTGCAAACGGATTTTCAACAGAGGGTTTCTATGTTGGATTCCTCTTACTCTTGATTTTGGTTCTTGGGGTTTATGTTGCCTATACGGGACTGATAAAGAGAGAAACCACAAAGGCAATTCATGCCATTATGAATTTTGTGCTGGTGTTTATCCTATCGGCTTCCTTTATTGCCTACGCTCCCGACTACATTAAAAAAATCAATGACTTTTCATCAGACATCAGTAATGCCAGTTTATCACTTGGCACGAAGATTGTCATGCCCCATTCCGATAGTCAAGGCAAGGACAGCGTGGACTTAATCAGAGATAGCCTGTTTTCC
Source organism: Enterococcus sp. DIV2467a (assembly GCF_050532945.1). Classification (NCBI taxonomy): domain Bacteria; kingdom Bacillati; phylum Bacillota; class Bacilli; order Lactobacillales; family Enterococcaceae; genus Enterococcus; species Enterococcus sp. DIV2467a. The sequence goes on from NZ_CP172896.1 coordinate 687,565, forward strand.
ATACAGGTTCAGCAACCGTGGCTACTGCTTCAATACAACAGTTCAGACATTGAAAGTATCGGTATTGACCGTGTGGAAAGCCTGCTCTCCACCAGCCCAGATTCCAACAATGGCGAAGACAGAGAAAAAATTGTTGCGGAAGAAATTGAAGACAGAAGCAATACCAATCTAACCATTACAAAGACCATTAACCGTTTAGGTACAGTCTTCTTCCTATTTGTCTTCAATATTGGGATTTCCATATTTGTATTCCTATTAACAGGAATCATGATTTTCTCGCAGGTACTTTTTATCATCTATGCTATGTTTCTGCCTGTGAGCTTTATTTTAAGCATGATTCCATCATTTGATGGTATGTCAAAACGAGCCATAACAAAGCTCTTTAATACCATTTTGACACGAGCTGGAATCACATTGATTATTACGACAGCATTTAGTATTTCAACCATGCTCTATACCTTATCGGCTGGTTATCCGTTCTTTTTGATTGCTTTTCTACAGATTGTGACCTTTGCAGGAATCTACTTCAAGCTGGGCGATTTAATGAGTATGTTTTCTCTACAGAGTAACGATTCTCAAAGTGTGGGAAGTCGTGTGATGAGAAAACCTCGTATGCTTATGCACGCTCACATGCACCGTCTACAGCGGAAACTTGGACGTTCCATGACTACTCTAGGGGCTGGGTCTGCCATTGTTACAGGTAAAAAAGGACAGTCGGGTTCGGGGAGTTCTGCAAGGACACAAGCAGATCACTCCCGACCAGACGGAAAGGAAAAATCAACACTTGGAAAACGTATCGGTCAAACCATCGGTACAGTAGCTGATACCAAAGACAGAATGGTAGACACTGCTAGTGGTTTGAAAGAACAGGTTAAAGATTTGCCGACCAATGCAAGATATGCAGTATATCAAGGAAAATCCAAAGTAAAAGAGAATGTCCGTGATTTAACCAGTAGTATTTCTCAAACCAAAGCGGACAGAGCCAGTGGACGCAAGGAACAGCAGGAACAAAGGCGAAAAACCATTGCGAAGCGTCGCTCTGAAATGGAACAGGTCAAACAGAAAAAACAGCCTGCTTCTTCTGTTCATGAAAGACCGACTACAAGACAAGAACAATATCATGATGAACAGACCTCAAAACAGTCTAATATTCAGACTTCATATAAGGAATCTCAACAAGCCAAACAAGAGCGTCCAGCAGTTAAGTCCGATTTTTCAAGTCCAAAAGTGGAACGCCAAGGCAATACCGTTCAAGAAAAAACCGTTCAAAAGCCAGCAACTTCAACCACTACAGCAGATAGAACTTCACAACGTCCAATCACAAAAGAACGTCCGTCTACTGTTCAAAGAGTACCACTACAAAATACAAGAAGTAGACCACCAATCAAAACCGCCACCATTAAGAAAGTCGGTAAGAAACCATGAAGTTGAAAACTTTAGTGATTGGTGGTTCTGGATTATTCTTGATGGTCTTCTCACTGCTTCTGTTTGTTGCCATTTTATTTTCAGATGAACAGGACAGCGGAATTTCCAATATTCATTATGGAGGTGTGAATGTTTCCGCAGAAGTGCTGGCTCATAAGCCTATGGTAGAAAAATATGCCAAAGAATATGGCGTTGAAGAATATGTCAACATACTTCTTGCGATTATACAGGTGGAATCGGGCGGTACTGCGGAAGATGTTATGCAGTCCTCGGAATCCCTCGGTCTTCCACCTAATTCATTGAGTACAGAAGAATCCATTAAGCAAGGTGTGAAGTATTTCAGTGAATTATTAGCCAGTAGCGAAAGGCTCAGTGTAGATTTAGAATCGGTTATCCAGTCCTACAATTATGGTGGTGGTTTCTTAGGGTATGTGGCTAATCGTGGAAATAAATATACCTTTGAACTGGCTCAAAGTTTCTCAAAAGAGTATTCAGGTGGCGAAAAAGTGTCTTACCCCAATCCCATAGCCATACCTATCAATGGGGGCTGGCGATACAACTATGGCAATATGTTTTATGTGCAACTGGTAACGCAGTATCTTGTCACAACAGAGTTTGATGATGATACGGTACAAGCCATCATGGACGAAGCACTGAAATATGAGGGCTGGCGATACGTTTACGGTGGAGCTTCCCCGACTACTTCTTTTGATTGTAGCGGACTGACACAATGGACGTATGGAAAAGCTGGAATTAACTTACCACGAACCGCACAACAGCAATATGATGTGACCCAGCATATCCCACTATCGGAAGCACAAGCTGGCGATTTGGTTTTCTTTCATTCTACCTATAACGCTGGCTCTTATATTACTCATGTTGGGATATACCTTGGCAATAACCGTATGTTTCATGCAGGCGACCCAATCGGTTATGCCGACTTAACAAGCCCCTACTGGCAACAGCATTTAGTGGGAGCAGGACGAATCAAACAATGAGAAAGGAAGATTTAATGATGAAATTTAGAAAAAATCAGAATAAAGAAAAACAGATACCAAAGGAAAAGAAACCTCGTGTCTATAAGGTCAATCCTCATAAAAAGGTTGTGATTGCCTTGTGGGTACTTTTAGGGCTTAGTTTCAGCTTTGCGATATTCAAGCACTTTACAGCTATAGATACTCATACTATTCACGAAACAACTATCATAGAAAAGGAATACGTTGATACTCATCATGTAGAAAATTTTGTAGAGAACTTTGCGAAAGTCTACTATTCATGGGAGCAATCCGATAAGTCCATTGATAATCGAATGGAAAGTCTAAAAGGCTATCTGACAGATGAACTTCAAGCTCTCAATGTTGATACAGTACGCAAAGATATTCCTGTATCGTCTTCTGTAAGAGGATTTCAGATATGGACGGTAGAGCCAACTGGCGACAATGAGTTTAATGTAACCTACAGTGTAGACCAGCTCATTACAGAGGGAGAAAATACAAAGACCGTCCACTCTGCTTATATAGTGAGTGTCTATGTAGATGGTTCTGGAAATATGGTACTGGTTAAGAATCCGACCATTACCAACATACCTAAGAAATCAAGTTATAAACCAAAAGCCATTGAAAGTGAGGGGACGGTTGATTCCATTACAACCAATGAAATCAATGAGTTTTTAACGACGTTCTTCAAGCTCTATCCTACAGCGACAGCCAGTGAACTTTCCTACTATGTGAATGACGGGATATTAAAACCAATCGGAAAAGAGTACATCTTTCAAGAACTGGTAAATCCTATTCACAATCGTAAGGATAATCAAGTCACGGTATCGCTGACAGTGGAGTATATCGACCAGCAGACCAAAGCAACGCAGGTATCTCAATTTGATTTGGTACTTGAAAAGAACGGGAGTAATTGGAAGATTGTAAAATAACAAATATTGGTACATGATTACAGATACTTTGTAATCATGTACTCTTTTTGATAAAAAATTGGAGATTCCTTTACAAATATGCTCTTACGTGCTATTATTTAAGTGACTATTTAAAAGGAGTTAATAAATATGCGGCAAGGTATTCTTAAATAAACTGTCAATTTGATAGCAGGAACAAATAATTAGATGTCCTTTTTTAGGAGGGCTTAGTTTTTTGTACCCAGTTTAAGAATACCTTTATCATGTGATTCTAAAGTATCCAGAGAATATCTGTATGCTTTGTATACCTATGGTTATGCATAAAAATCCCAGTGATAAAAGTATTTATCACTGGGATTTTTATGCCCTTTTGGGTTTTTGAATGGAGGAAAATCACATGAAAATTATTAATATTGGAGTTTTAGCTCATGTTGATGCAGGAAAAACTACCTTAACAGAAAGCTTATTATATAACAGTGGAGCGATTACAGAATTAGGAAGCGTGGACAAAGGTACAACGAGGACGGATAATACGCTTTTAGAACGTCAGAGAGGAATTACAATTCAGACAGGAATAACCTCTTTTCAGTGGGAAAATACGAAGGTGAACATCATAGACACGCCAGGACATATGGATTTCTTAGCAGAAGTATATCGTTCATTATCAGTTTTAGATGGGGCAATTCTACTGATTTCTGCAAAAGATGGCGTACAAGCACAAACTCGTATATTATTTCATGCACTTAGGAAAATGGGGATTCCCACAATCTTTTTTATCAATAAGATTGACCAAAATGGAATTGATTTATCAACGGTTTATCAGGATATTAAAGAGAAACTTTCTATGGAAATTATAATCAAACAGAAAGTAGAGCTGCACCCTAATATGTGTGTGATGAGCTGTACGGAACCTGAGCAATGGGATGTGGTAATAGAAGGAAATGATGACCTTTTAGAGAAATATATGTCCGGTAAATCATTAGAAGCATTAGAACTCGAACAAGAGGAAATCAGAAGATTTCAGAATTGCTCCTTGTACCCTGTTTATCATGGAAGCGCAAAAAGCAACATAGGGATTGAGCAGCTTATAGAAGTGATAACGAATAAATTTTATTCATCAACATACAGAAAGAAGTCTGAACTTTGCGGAAATGTCTTCAAAATTGAATATTCGGAAGAAAGACAACGTCTTGCATATGTACGCCTTTATGGCGGAATCCTGCATTTGCGGGATTCGGTTAGAATATCGGAAAAGGAAAAAATAAAAATTACAGAAATGTATACTTCAATAAATGGTGAATTATGTAAAATTGATAAGGCTTATTCCGGGGAAATTGTTATTTTGCAAAATGAGTTTTTGAAGCTAAATAGTGTTCTTGGAGATACAAAGCTATTGCCACAGAGAGAGAGAATTGAAAATCCGCTCCCTCTGCTGCAAACAACTGTTGAACCGAGCAAACCTCAACAAAGGGAAATGTTACTTGATGCACTTTTAGAAATCTCCGACAGTGACCCGCTTCTACAATATTATGTGGATTCTACGACACATGAAATTATACTTTCTTTCTTAGGGAAAGTACAAATGGAAGTGATTAGTGCACTGTTGCAAGAAAAGTATCATGTGGAGATAGAACTAAAAGAGCCTACAGTCATTTATATGGAGAGACCGTTAAAAAATGCAGAATATACCATTCACATCGAAGTGCCGCCAAATCCTTTCTGGGCTTCCATTGGTTTATCTGTATCACCGCTTCCGTTGGGAAGTGGAATGCAGTATGAGAGCTCGGTTTCTCTTGGATACTTAAATCAATCATTTCAAAATGCAGTTATGGAAGGGATACGCTATGGTTGCGAACAAGGATTATATGGTTGGAATGTGACGGATTGTAAAATCTGTTTTAAGTATGGCTTATACTATAGCCCTGTTAGTACCCCAGCAGATTTTCGGATGCTTGCTCCTATTGTATTGGAACAAGTCTTAAAAAAAGCTGGAACAGAATTGTTAGAGCCATATCTTAGTTTTAAAATTTATGCGCCACAGGAATATCTTTCACGAGCATACAACGATGCTCCTAAATATTGTGCGAACATCGTAGACACTCAATTGAAAAATAATGAGGTCATTCTTAGTGGAGAAATCCCTGCTCGGTGTATTCAAGAATATCGTAGTGATTTAACTTTCTTTACAAATGGACGTAGTGTTTGTTTAACAGAGTTAAAAGGGTACCATGTTACTACCGGTGAACCTGTTTGCCAGCCCCGTCGTCCAAATAGTCGGATAGATAAAGTACGATATATGTTCAATAAAATAACTTAGTGTATTTTATGTTGTTATATAAATATGGTTTCTTGTTAAATAAGATGAAATATTTTTTAATAAAGATTTGAATTAAAGTGTAAAGGAGGAATTAATTATGAAGTGAAATGAATGTAACAGGGTTCAATTAAAAGAGGGAAGCGTATCATTAACCCTATAAACTACGTCTGCCCTCATTATTGGAGGGGTGAAATGTGAATACATCCTATTCACAATCGAATTTACGACACAACCAAATTTTAATTTGGCTTTGCATTTTATCTTTTTTTAGCGTATTAAATGAAATGGTTTTGAACGTCTCATTACCTGATATTGCAAATGATTTTAATAAACCACCTGCGAGTACAAACTGGGTGAACACAGCCTTTATGTTAACCTTTTCCATTGGAACAGCTGTATATGGAAAGCTATCTGATCAATTAGGCATCAAAAGGTTACTCCTATTTGGAATTATAATAAATTGTTTCGGGTCGGTAATTGGGTTTGTTGGCCATTCTTTCTTTTCCTTACTTATTATGGCTCGTTTTATTCAAGGGGCTGGTGCAGCTGCATTTCCAGCACTCGTAATGGTTGTAGTTGCGCGCTATATTCCAAAGGAAAATAGGGGTAAAGCATTTGGTCTTATTGGATCGATAGTAGCCATGGGAGAAGGAGTCGGTCCAGCGATTGGTGGAATGATAGCCCATTATATTCATTGGTCCTATCTTCTACTCATTCCTATGATAACAATTATCACTGTTCCGTTTCTTATGAAATTATTAAAGAAAGAAGTAAGGATAAAAGGTCATTTTGATATCAAAGGAATTATACTAATGTCTGTAGGCATTGTATTTTTTATGTTGTTTACAACATCATATAGCATTTCTTTTCTTATCGTTAGCGTGCTGTCATTCCTGATATTTGTAAAACATATCAGGAAAGTAACAGATCCTTTTGTTGATCCCGGATTAGGGAAAAATATACCTTTTATGATTGGAGTTCTTTGTGGGGGAATTATATTTGGAACAGTAGCAGGGTTTGTCTCTATGGTTCCTTATATGATGAAAGATGTTCACCAGCTAAGTACTGCCGAAATCGGAAGTGTAATTATTTTCCCTGGAACAATGAGTGTCATTATTTTCGGCTACATTGGTGGGATACTTGTTGATAGAAGAGGTCCTTTATACGTGTTAAACATCGGAGTTACATTTCTTTCTGTTAGCTTTTTAACTGCTTCCTTTCTTTTAGAAACAACATCATGGTTCATGACAATTATAATCGTATTTGTTTTAGGTGGGCTTTCGTTCACCAAAACAGTTATATCAACAATTGTTTCAAGTAGCTTGAAACAGCAGGAAGCTGGTGCTGGAATGAGTTTGCTTAACTTTACCAGCTTTTTATCAGAGGGAACAGGTATTGCAATTGTAGGTGGTTTATTATCCATACCCTTACTTGATCAAAGGTTGTTACCTATGGAAGTTGATCAGTCAACTTATCTGTATAGTAATTTGTTATTACTTTTTTCAGGAATCATTGTCATTAGTTGGCTGGTTACCTTGAATGTATATAAACATTCTCAAAGGGATTTCTAAATCGTTAAGGGATCAACTTTGGGAGAGAGTTCAAAATTGATCCTTTTTTTATAACAGGAATTCAAATCTTTTTGTTCCATTAAAGGGCGCGATTGCTGAATAAAAGATACGAGAGACCTCTCTTGTATCTTTTTTATTTTGAGTGGTTTTGTCCGTTACACTAGAAAACCGAAAGACAATAAAAATTTTATTCTTGCTGAGTCTGGCTTTCGGTAAGCTAGACAAAACGGACAAAATAAAAATTGGCAAGGGTTTAAAGGTGGAGATTTTTTGAGTGATCTTCTCAAAAAATACTACCTGTCCCTTGCTGATTTTTAAACGAGCACGAGAGCAAAACCCCCCTTTGCTGAGGTGGCAGAGGGCAGGTTTTTTTGTTTCTTTTTTCTCGTAAAAAAAAGAAAGGTCTTAAAGGTTTTATGGTTTTGGTCGGCACTGCCGACAGCCTCGCAGAGCACACACTTTATGAATATAAAGTATAGTGTGTTATACTTTACTTGGAAGTGGTTGCCGGAAAGAGCGAAAATGCCTCACATTTGTGCCACCTAAAAAGGAGCGATTTACATATGAGTTATGCAGTTTGTAGAATGCAAAAAGTGAAATCAGCTGGACTAAAAGGCATGCAATTTCATAATCAAAGAGAGCGAAAAAGTAGAACGAATGATGATATTGACCATGAGCGAACACGTGAAAATTATGATTTGAAAAATGATAAAAATATTGATTACAACGAACGTGTCAAAGAAATTATTGAATCACAAAAAACAGGTACAAGAAAAACGAGGAAAGATGCTGTTCTTGTAAATGAGTTGCTAGTAACATCTGACCGAGATTTTTTTGAGCAACTGGATCCAGGAGAACAAAAACGATTTTTTGAGGAAAGTTATAAATTATTTTCCGAACGATATGGCAAGCAAAATATTGCTTATGCAACAGTTCATAATGATGAGCAAACCCCTCACATGCATTTAGGTGTTGTGCCTATGCGTGATGGAAAACTGCAAGGAAAAAATGTGTTTAATCGTCAAGAACTGTTATGGCTACAAGATAAATTCCCCGAGCATATGAAAAAACAGGGTTTTGAGTTGAAGCGTGGTGAACGTGGCTCTGACCGTAAACATATTGAGACAGCTAAATTTAAAAAACAAACTTTGGAAAAAGAGATTGATTTTCTAGAAAAAAATTTAGCAGTTAAAAAAGATGAATGGACTGCTTATAGCGATAAAGTTAAATCAGATTTAGAAGTACCAGCGAAACGACACATGAAAAGTGTTGAAGTGCCAACGGGTGAAAAGTCCATGTTTGGTTTGGGAAAAGAAATAATGAAAACAGAAAAGAAACCAACCAAAAATGTTGTTATATCGGAGCGTGATTATAAAAACTTAGTGACTGCTGCGAGAGATAACGATAGGTTAAAACAGCATGTTAGAAATCTCATGAGTACTGATATGGCGAGAGAATATAAAAAATTAAGTAAAGAACATGGGCAAGTTAAAGAAAAATATAGTGGTCTTGTAGAGCGATTTAATGAAAATGTAAATGATTATAATGAGTTGCTTGAAGAAAACAAGTCTTTAAAGTCTAAAATAAGCGATTTAAAGCGTGATGTGAGTTTAATCTATGAAAGCACTAAGGAATTCCTTAAGGAACGTACAGACGGCTTAAAAGCCTTTAAAAACGTTTTTAAGGGGTTTGTAGACAAGGTAAAGGATAAAACAGCACAATTCCAAGAAAAACACGATTAAAGATAAGGGAAGATACTGAATTAAAAAAATTCCCCCTCTATTGTCCGAAATGCAGACAAGAAAATTTAATTGAAATAAAGCAGTTCAAAGTAACTGTGATTACAGAGCCAGACGCAAAGACGCAGAGCCGATAAAATGAGATTAATACAATCTCATTTTATCGGCTCTTTCCGTTATGTATGGATTCTTTTAATTAGTCTTCGATGTTTCTTGCTTCGTTGATACCGCTGGCTAAAGATTCCATTAAGGATAGTTCTTTGTCTGTAAAGCTATCCATGTATTTCTCTATCTGTAATCGTCGGGTGCTTTTTACCAAGTTATTAGCAGGTAAGAAAAATTCATCAACGGAAACATGAAGTAACGATACAAGGTCATAAAGAACTTGTATGCTGGGGTGTTGCCCTTTATTTTCAATATTAGTTAAGTACCGTGGGTCAATTTCAATCAATGCTCCCACTTGTTCACGAGTTAAACCTCGTTTCAATCGAGCTTCTTTAATGGCTAAACCAAAGGCTCTAAAATCATATTTATCTTCTTTTTTACGCATAGTAGACCACCTCTATACATTTTATTGTTCCTACTGAATTAAAAACAGGTATAGAAAAACGTGTTATATGGTTTATAGGTTTATATTTAATAAAAAGCACTACTAAACGCCAATAAAAAAAACCGTTATATGGTAGTGCTATTTACGCTGTTAAAATATTGTATATTACTTCCAAATGGCGGTTTGTTGGAGGTCAACGTCGCCATGAAGTACATCATATACAATAAATTTCCTTACATTGGGTTCTTGTCAAAAAAAGTCGTCTATCTGCAATAGATAAGTACGTCCACCAATGTGGTTTTATAAATCATATAGATAGAATAACAGAAGCATGTAAACAGAGAAATAAATCTGTTTATATGCTTTTTTGGCTATTCAGAACTTTTTTACAAAGTTTATTTATCAGTAATGCAACAAATCCCCCTTTCACATTGGGACTAAGAGTGAAAGGAGATAAACGAGCAAGGCTCACTTCCTTTCCTAGACAGAAAGGGGGTGAGAAACATGAAACCATCTTCTTTTCAGACCACAATAGAAAATCAGTTTGACTATATCTGTAAACGTGCTATGGAAGACGAGCGAAAGAATTATATGCTTTATCTTTCAAGGATTGCAAAGCGTGAGGTGTCCTTTTCGGATGTTGGCGATTATCTTGTTAGCCAGTTTGCGACAACAGATAACTATTCAACTGACTTTCAGATTTTTACACTCAATGGGTTATCAGTAGGCGTTGAAAATGATTTGTTGAGTGAAGCATTACGTGAGTTGCCAGACAAGAAACGTGAAATTCTACTGCTGTTTTACTTTATGGACATGAGCGATTCAGAAATTGCAGACCTGTTGAAATTGAACCGTTCTACTGTCTATCGGCATAGAACCAGTGGACTAGCCTTAATTAAAAAGTTTATGGAGGAATTTGAAGAATGAAAACACAATATCCTATGATTCCCTTTCCTCTCATTGTAAAGGCAACAGATGGCGATACCGAAGCGATTAACCAGATTCTACATCATTACAGAGGGTACATAACGAAGCGTTCCCTACGACTTATGAAAGATGAATATGGCAATCAAAGTATGGTCGTTGATGAAGTCTTACGTGGAAGAATGGAAACCAGACTGATTACAAAGATTTTGTCATTTGAAATTAAGTAATATCCTCTCTCCTTTCGTGGAAGCGTGCTAAACCATTCCACGCTTCCCGAACAGGGAGGTTTGTTATTCCACCAAAGCATATTGAGCTTTCAATGTGTTTTGATAGGCTAACGAGCCATTGTTCTTTGAAAACTGAATAAAAGTAATCGAATACGTTTCGATAAGAAAAGAGCCAACGGAACTAACCGCCATGACCTATCTTATAAAGATAGCGAGCGATTCATGTTAGTGATCCGAGAAGCAATCTTTAGCAGGATTGCCTGCAACGACATTCTTATCGTGATAATGATACTCCCATACAGTCAATAGTCCGAGCGTGATAAAACCGTCGCAGGCAATGAGTATGGCTACATGAGAACCATGCAGGGGTGGAACTCCCGTGAGCTTTGCTAAAGCTGTTCGATTGCTGGTAAAACAACTTTTATGAAATCCAAATAAGTGATTTGGAAAGGAGGATTTTATGAAGCAGACTGACATTCCTATTTGGGAACGTTATACCCTAACCATTGAAGAAGCGTCAAAATATTTTCGTATTGGCGAAAACAAGCTACGACGCTTGGCAGAGGAAAATAAAAATGCAAATTGGCTGATTATGAATGGCAATCGTATTCAGATTAAACGAAAACAATTTGAAAAAATTATAGATACATTGGACGCAATCTAGCGTCGCCAAAGGGTCTTGTATATGATAAAATAGTATTAAGTCGTATCAAGGCTCTTTCCATAAAGGAAAGGAGCAAATGCCATGTCAGAAAAAAGACGTGACAATAAAGGTCGAATCTTAAAGACTGGAGAGAGCCAACGAAAAGACGGAAGATACTTATACAAATATATAGATTCATTTGGAGAACCGCAATTTGTTTACTCGTGGAAACTTGTGGCTACAGACCGAGTACCAGCAGGAAAGCGTGATTGTATCTCACTTAGAGAGAAAATCGCAGAGTTACAGAAAGACATTCATGATGGTATTGATGTTGTAGGAAAGAAAATGACACTCTGCCAGCTTTACGCAAAACAGAACGCTCAAAGACCAAAGGTTAGAAAAAACACTGAAACTGGACGCAAATATCTTATGGATATTTTGAAGAAAGACAAGTTAGGTGTAAGAAGTATTGACAGTATTAAGCCATCAGACGCTAAAGAATGGGCTATTAGAATGAGTGAAAATGGTTATGCTTATCAAACCATCAATAACTACAAACGTTCTTTAAAGGCTTCATTCTATATTGCTATACAAGATGATTGTGTTCGGAAGAATCCATTTGACTTTCAACTGAAAGCAGTTCTTGATGATGATACTGTCCCTAAGACCGTACTAACAGAAGAACAGGAAGAAAAACTGTTAGCCTTTGCAAAAGCTGATAAAACCTACAGCAAAAATTATGATGAAATTCTGATACTCTTAAAAACAGGTCTTCGTATTTCAGAGTTTGGTGGTTTGACACTTCCAGATTTAGATTTTGAGAATCGTCTTGTCAATATAGACCATCAGCTATTGAGAGATACTGAAATTGGGTACTACATTGAAACACCAAAGACCAAAAGTGGCGAACGTCAAGTTCCTATGGTTGAAGAAGCCTATCAAGCATTTAAGCGAGTGTTAGCGAATCGAAAGAATGATAAGCGTGTTGAGATTGATGGATATAGTGATTTCCTCTTTCTTAATAGAAAGAACTATCCAAAAGTGGCAAGTGATTACAACGGCATGATGAAAGGTCTTGTTAAGAAATACAATAAGTATAACGAGGATAAATTGCCACACATCACTCCACATAGTTTGCGACATACATTCTGTACCAACTATGCAAATGCAGGAATGAATCCAAAGGCATTACAGTACATTATGGGACATGCTAATATAGCCATGACGCTGAACTATTACGCACATGCAACATTCGATTCTGCAATGGCAGAAATGAAACGCTTGAATAAAGAGAAGCAACAGGAGCGTCTTGTTGCTTAGTAGTACAAATGAATTTACTACTTATTTACCACTTCTGACAGCTAAGACATGAGGAAATATGCAAAGAAACGTGAAGTATCTTCCTACAGTAAAAATACTCGAAAGCACATAGAATAAGGCTTTACGAGCATTTAAGAAAATATAAAAAGATAATTAGAAATTTATACTTTGTTTCTAGCTAAAAATAATTTTTAGCTTTTAGAAAGGTAGTGCTATGTGCAAAATCGTCGAAACGATTTTTATCAGGGAACTATCAAATAGCTCGCCTGCATATGTACTTGAACCAAGTCAAGTCCGGGAATTTGGTTATGTGCTTCACTATAAATCACTATCTGTAAAGAGTATACAAGATTTCCTTTCTTTTGTGATATCAAATTTTTACAGACAAAGTAGTAAAAATTGACGTTTCTTATTTTAGCAAGGTTATAGGCTTGTTTTGGGGCTTGAAATAGCAAGAATTAATAGTGATTTAAGGGAAAATATTAACATATGTAGAAATATTTTTATAAGAAATAACGAGAAAAAATCAATAGGTATGTTCTTGAGGGCTACTTTTTGACGTTTTCTGAATAAAACTTAATAAAAAATAGCAGAAACAAAGAAAAAATGTGCTTACAAGAAGTAATCCGCACTTAGCTAGGAAGTTAAGAATGTGCATGTTATTTTCAAACAAATACTAAGAATCCTATTTCAATCCTTTACAGAGGAACAAGGACTTCGTATAATAAAGGGACGAAAAGGAGCGAAAGTGATGAGAAACGAAATGATGCATCGACCAGTCGTTAAACCAGAATTGGTTGAGTATATGCGTACAAAACAAAAGAAACTTCCCGGAGAATTAGGTGCAGTGGAGGCGGAAGCCAATGAAGCAGGGGTGCCGATTATTCCGCACGAAACAGTAGTTTTTCTACAATTTTTGCTAGGACAACTAAAGCCCAAAAATATTTTAGAAATCGGGGCAGCAATTGGTTTTTCTTCAAGCTTGATGGCCCAATTTGTCGGTGAAGATGGTCACGTGACCACGATTGATCGTTTTGACGTAATGATAAAAAAAGCGAAGAAAACCTACCAACGCCTAGACTTAGAAGAAAAGGTCACTCTTTTAGAAGGACAAGCAGCTGAGATTCTACCAACGTTGGAAGGACCTTATGACTTTATTTTTATGGATAGTGCCAAATCAAAATACATTGAATTTTTACCTGAATGTTTACGGTTGCTACCAGTTGGCGGCGTTTTGATGGTGGATGATGTATTTCAAGCTGGGACAATTTTAGACCCTGCTGAGGAAGTACCGAAAAAAAATCGAGCGATTCATCGTAAATTAAACCAATTTTTAGATGTAGTCATGGCTCACCCTGATTTAACTTCTACTTTAGTTCCTCTTGGTGATGGAGTTATTTTAATTACCAAAGAGAAAGAAACGATTATTTTAGATAGTTAAAGAATGTCTTCACAAAAAGAAAGCGAATCATTAAAAAGCAAGTTCTTTTAATGATTCGCTTTCTTTTTTATGTTATTTAAAAAGTTATCTCGCTATTTCTAATTGAGAATGATAATCATAAAATTCTCAATAGGACAATATTATACGCTAATAGAACCTCATTTGTTTATAATTATTCTATTGACGGAATAATTATAAACTGTTATCCTTAAAGAGTAAAAAAACAGAGGAGGAACGACAATGAATTTAATTAATCAAAAACTTTTTGACTTTGAATGTGATGCCTATCACGATGGTGAATTTACACGAGTATCAACAGAAGATATTTTAGGAAAATGGAGTATTTTCTTCTTTTATCCAGCTGATTTTTCTTTCGTGTGTCCTACGGAATTAGGGGATATGCAAGAGCATTATGCGCATTTACAGGAATTAAATTGTGAGGTTTACTCTGTTTCAGAAGATAGTCATTATGTGCATAAAGCATGGGCTGACGCTACAGAAACGATTGGAAAAATTAAATATCCAATGTTAGCCGATCCCAACGGTCAACTTGCTCGTTTCTTTGGCGTTTTAGATGAAGCTTCTGGAATGGCTTACCGTGCTTCATTTATTGTGAGTCCAGAAGGTGAGATCAAATCTTATGAAATCAACGACATGGGTATTGGTCGTAATGCTGAAGAACTTGTTCGTAAATTAGAAGCTTCTCAATTTGTAGCAGAACATGGTGATAAAGTTTGTCCAGCCAATTGGCAACCAGGAGAAGAAACAATTGCGCCAAGCTTAGATTTAGTTGGTAAAATTTAAATTCGCTTTGTAAATAGAGGTCAAAGAGTTGGATAAAACAGAGAAAATGTTTTGTTCAGCTCTTTTTCTGAAACACAGAAGAAAGAGGAGAAGCAAGTGACAGAAGAAATCTACGATTTGATTATTATTGGTGGCGGCTCAGCTGCTTTATCTGCAGGTATCTATGCAGGTCGCGCAATGATGGATACCTTAATTATTGAAAAAGACAAAATTGGTGGACAAGTAACGACGACTTCTGAAATTGTGAACTATCCAGCGATTCGTCACACAACAGGTCCAGAACTAATGGAAGAAATGCGCATTCAAGCACAAGACTTCGGTGTAGCTTTTACAAAAGACGAGATTATTGATGTTGATTTTAGTCAAACGATAAAAACTGTTCAATCGGCGAGTCAAACCTACCAAGCATATGCAGTATTGATTGCGACAGGGGCCTCTGCTCGTAAAATTGGTTTCCCTGGTGAAAGTGAATTTACAGGACGCGGCGTGGCCTATTGTTCTACTTGTGATGGGGAGTTTTTCCAAGGCCTAGATATTTTTGTGATTGGTGGCGGTTATGCAGCAGCGGAAGAGGCCGTTTATTTGACACGTTACGGTAAATCAGTAACGATGATTATCCGAGAACCTGATTTTACATGTGCAAAATTAACTGCGGAGGCGGCTAAAAATCACCCGAAAATTAAGATTGTTTATAACACAGAAGTGAAAGAAATTACGGGAGATGATTTTGTCCGAAAAGCTGTGTTTGTCAATAACCAGACGGGAGAAGAAACGGTTTATGAAGCGCCAAAAGACAGTACATTTGGTCTGTTTGTTTTTGCTGGAAATAAACCAAGTACAGAAATTTTTGAAGGAAAAATTGCCTTAGACCGTGGGTATGTGCCAACAACTGAAAATATGGAAACCAATATTCCCGGAGTTTATGCAGCAGGAGATTTACGAATAAAAGAATTACGTCAAATTGTGACGGCGGTTGCAGACGGTGCAATTGCCGCCACTCATGCGCAACGTTACGTGACAGAACAAAAAACACAGGCGGGCCAATCGATTGTAACGAAGCGAATGACTGAACGATTAGCTAATCAATCTGCCCCTGAAACAAGCAGTCAGCAACCAAAAGAAAAACAGCCAGCGAAAGTTACTGGTAAGCATCAGTGGTTCCCAGAAAGTATGCGCCAACAATTAAGCGGTATTTTCGCTAAACTAACCAAAAAAGTGACATTGCTTCAGTTTTTGGATGCAAGTGATGAAAAATCATTGGAACTTCAGTCATTCTTAACAGAATTTGCAAGTCTGGATCAGAAGATTACTTTAGAAACGATTTTGAAAGATACTGAGCCAGCCAAAGAATTGCTGTATGGGATTGAAAAAATGCCTAGCGTTGTGCTCTTAGATACGGCAGGAAACTATACAGGAATTAAATTTAGTGGTATTCCTAGTGGCCATGAAGTAAACTCGTTGGTTTTGGCGGTTTATAATGTCGGCAGCGAGGGGCAGCCGTTAGAAGCAAGTCTGCAAAAGAACATACTTGCATTGCCAAAAAGAAAAATAGAAATCTTTGTTTCACTAACATGTCATTTCTGTCCCGATGTCGTGGCCGCTTGCCAACATATTGCATCAATTAATCCTCATGTGGAAGCAGAAATGGTGGACATTAGTCTATTTCCAGAGTTGAAAAAAGAAAAGAAAATTATGAGCGTTCCAGCAATGCTGATTGATGGAGAACAAATGATTTTTGGTTCAAAAACAATGACCGAAATTATTGAAGCCTTGGCTTAAAAGAGGCGGAAAAAGTAATTAGCCTAAAGAACCTAAGTCATTCAAAAAAGTGAGAAATACGTCGAGATGACGTATTTCTCACTTTTTTCGCATAGTTAGTCAAGTATCTCTTTTGATTAGGCGATTGAGTTTCCTAAAAAGAATTAAAAAGACACAACAGCAAATGAACAATAGGCTTCCTGTTAGTGGTAAAAAGATACCTTGCATGTAGCTATCGATATGCATTAAACCAGGTACCTCGCTGAAAAAATCATGGATAAACTGTTGAATGAGCTTATTGGCTAGAAAAGCAGCTAAAGGCAAAATAAAAATCAAATAATAGATGGGTTGTAAGGCATAGCTAATTAAAATTTGTAATTTTGTCGTACCTAAAAGAGCTAAGATCAGTAAGTCGTTTTTTTGCTCTAAAAAAGTTAGGAAGAAAGTTCGGCAAATATAACTAATCAGGAAGAAAAAGAGTGTTCCAGCGCTGATTCCAGCCAAACCTCTGAAAATTGTCAAGGGAGGAATCACTGCATAATTATCAAGAAGAATCATTTGTGAAAGCCATCGAGAAAACAACAAAGTCAATAATAGAGCAGAAAAAGTCAGAAAACTAATAATAAAGATAAGAATCAACGTACTAAATTGGTTTTTTGAGCGCCACGCATTTTTGAGAGAGTCTGTGAATAAGTAAAGAATCGAATACATCATCGCGTCCTTTCTGAAAAATTTTTGGTCTAGAGGAAAAGTTATGTAAAAGAAAAGACGTTATCTCCTGCCAACTAGCCACTGAAAGAGATAACGCCTTCGCTGGAAACAAGAACTGGATTATTTCACCAATACTAATTTTTTTAAAGGTTCAACCCCAAATCGTTGTTCTTGCTGTAAAAGAATTTCGGCACAAGCTCGGCTATCTTCTAAAGCATCATGATGATTATTTAAAGTGATATTGAGGTTTTCACAAACGGTATTTAATTTATGATTAGGAAATTCAGGAAACAGTTTGCGACTCGTTTTGACTGTACATAAAGAAAGGTAATTAGGTTGTTCTAAGCCATAGTAATCTAAACAGCCAGCCAAAACACTACAATCGAAACTTGCATTGTGAGCGACCACTAACCGATTTGGTTGAAAACAATGCTGAATTTGTTGCCATACTTCAGGGAATTTGGGCGCATTGACAACATCTGATTCATGAATGCCGTGAATTTGCGTATTCCGCCAGAAAAAAGGTGTTTCTGGTTTGATTAACGTGTAAAATTCATCCACAATCCGACTATTTTCTACTTTAACAATTGCAATGGAACAGGCACTATGTTTATCATAACTAGCTGTTTCAAAGTCAAAAGCGTAAAAGTTCATTAAAAAAACTCCTTTCAACGCGTTGAGTAACACTTAAAAATCAAGTACAACTTCCACTGGACAATGATCACTACCAAGAATATCTGTATGGATTTTAGCACTGACTAAACGTTCATTCAAGGATTCTGACACAACGAAATAGTCAATCCGCCAACCTGCGTTATTTTTTCGTGCATTAAAGCGATAACTCCACCATGAGTAGATGCCCTCAGCTTCTGGATAAAAATAACGGAATGTATCAGTGAAACCACTGTCTAATAACTCAGTAAATTTTTGCCGTTCTTCAGGCGTGAACCCCGCATTTTTTTGATTGGTTTTCCAATTTTTTAAATCAATCTTTTGATGAGCTACGTTTAAATCACCGCAAAGAATGACGGGTTTTTCTTGATTTAATTCGTTTAAATAGGCACGAAAAGCATCTTCCCATGTCATTCGATAAGCTAAACGCTTTAGTTCAGCTTGTGAGTTTGGTGTGTAGCAAGTGACCATGAAAAATTCTGGATATTCTAAAGTGATCACGCGGCCTTCTTGATCGTGAGCCTCGATACCTAAGCCATAGCGAACACTTAACGCTTCTTCTTTAGCGAAAATTGCTGTGCCAGAATAGCCTTTTTTTTCGGCGTAATTCCAATACTGATGATAGCCAGGAAGTTCTAAATCAATTTGTCCAGCTTGTAATTTTGTTTCTTGTAAACAGAAAAAATCTGCATCCAATTCATTAAAAACATCCATAAAATTCTTTTTAACAACCGCTCGTAAGCCGTTGACATTCCAAGAAATACATTTCATTGTTGAAACTCCTTTCAAATAAGAAACGCTTTTGCTCGTTTCAGTGCAAACCAGAACCAAAGAAAAGGTCGCTTGGTGCTTTCTTCTATTCTAATACTTTTTAAAGAAGTTTTAAATACTTGAAAAGAAAAAGAGAAAATGACTGATTTTTGGAAAGAAGTAGTCTATGATAAAATAGTAAAAAGAGCAGAAATGAGGACAAACGAATGAAAATTGGAGTCATTGGTTTAGGAAATATTGCACAAAAAGCGTATTTGCCAACTTATAGTGAATGCCGCCACTTGGCAGAGTTTGTATTAGCAACTAGAAACCCAGAAACACGACAAAAAATCGCTGATCAGTATGGCTTTACAGAAACCGTTGGGACCATAGAAGAATTGATTGAAGCAAAGATTGATGCTTGTTTTGTCCATGTAGCCACAAAAGTGCATGGTGCAGTCGTTCGCCAATTATTACAGGCTGGTATTCACGTCTTTGTGGACAAACCTTTAAGTGAAGAGCTTGCTGAAGTCAAAGAATTACAAGCATTGGCAGCAGCCAAAAATCTGCGCCTGATGGTTGGCTTCAATCGTCGTTTTGCCCCTTATACGGAAGTATTGAAAAATATTCCTGAAAAACAAACAATTTTTATTAAAAAGAACCGCATCAATACAACGAGAGAAACAAGTTTTATGATGTATGATTTATTTTTACATGTCGTTGATACCGCCGTTTATTTAGCGGAAGGACCGCTCCACGTGGTGCAGTCAAAATTAGTGGAAGAAAACGGTCATTTAAAACGAGCAATTTTACAATTAGAAACCGAACAGACAACAATTGTTTGTTCTATGGATTTACACTCTGGGGCCAATACAGAAACTTTTGAAGTCACCAGCCCCACAGGTACTTATCGCTTGGAAAATTTAACGCATTTGACCATCCAAACAGAAGAAGAATACCAAGTAAAAGAGATGGGGGATTGGACGCCAACATTGGAAAAAAGAGGTTTTTACCAAATGGTTACTGCTTTCATTCAGGCCATTCAAAAACCGCAAGAGCAAGAGTTAAAGCAAGAAAAAGTCTATGAAAGTCATGCGTTATGTGAAGAAATGCTACGCCAACAACAACGGCATGTTCTTTAAAGAGGACTAGCAACTTTCTTTCTATCATGCTAGAATAAGACAGATATTTTGAAAAGAAAGGACTAACTTTCGTGAACACTAAAGCTATGTTAGAAACATTAAACGAAATTACTTTATTAGTAGATGAACCATTAAAAAACGTAACCTTTACCAAAACAGGCGGCTCAGCTGATGTGTTGGCCTTACCCAAAACAAAAAAAGAAGTTGAAGAGATTGTGGCGTATTGCCGAGAACAAGGACTTTCATGGTTAGTATTAGGCAATGCTAGCAACTTGATTGTTCGTGATGGCGGTATTCGCGATGTCGTGATTATGCTAACAGAAATGAAAGAAATCAAAGTAGCCGGTACCACCATGATTGTGGATGCTGGTGCCAAGCTGATTGATACAACCTACGAAGCCTTAGCAGCTGATTTAACTGGTTTTGAATTTGCTTGTGGCATTCCGGGAAGTGTCGGTGGTGCTGTTTATATGAATGCTGGAGCATACGGCGGGGAAATTAAAGATGTTTTCCAGTCTGCAGAAGTGCTGTTGGCAGATGGAACTATCCAAACAATGACGAAAGAAGACCTGAATTTCCGTTATCGTCATAGTGAAATTCAAGAATTACATTGTATTGTCTTGCAAGCAACGTTTGCTTTAGAAAAAGGAAACCATGCAGAAATTAAAGCCCAAATGGATGAATTAACGGAACTTCGTGAACTGAAGCAACCGCTAGAGTATCCCTCTTGTGGCAGTGTCTTTAAACGCCCTGTTGGTCATTTTACAGGGAAATTAATTCAAGACGCTGGCTTACAAGGCTTAAAATGGGGCGGTGCTCAAATTTCCGAAAAGCATGCGGGATTTATTGTTAACATCGATCATGCAACCGCCACGGATTATGTGGAATTAATTGCACATATCCAAGAAGTGATTAAAGAAAAATTTGATGTTGAATTGCAAACGGAAGTTCGAATTATTGGTGAAGAAGTCTAAAAAAATAAGCTAGGGAGGTAAGTCAAATTGGCTTACCTCCCTAGCTTTAAATCCTAAGCTAAAGGTCGTAAATTTTACTCGTCTTCTAAATTTTCCAATTCTACAACTTTAAAGTTTTTCCGCTCTAAATGTTCTACAATGGCTGTACACGTTTCGGCAGTTGTGCCGGCTGGTAAAGTAATAAGTGTGCGACGAACAAATTCTTCACTATCGACATCCAATGTAATACAGCTGGCGATGCTGCTATATTTGGCAATGATTTTTGAAATGGCTGCTAAGTCGCCTTGTTGGCCAACTGAAGCAATTGTTAAAACGTAGCTCCCTTGTTTTACATTCCAAGATTGCGCTAAAATATTTAATAAGGTGCTGTGTGTTAAAATGCCGTAAAAATAATTATTTTCATCTAAAACAGCAATGTAAGGTAGTTCTTTAATAGTAAAAAATACCTTGAAAAATGAAGTGTTGACATAAATAAATTTTGTGGCATTTTTTAACAAATAGGTAACAGGTAAACTCATATCGCCACCGTTTGCTTTATGGCGGTAAATATGCATTTTATAAATATTTCCTCGGAAAATTTTTCCAGATTCGTCTAAAATTGGGACACAACGGTAACCTGAGTCTTCTAAAATAGAAAGAGCTTCTTCTAGAGTACAAGATTCATTGACGGTTGTTAAATTATCTTTTTTAATAACTACAGATTTTAATAACATAAACAGGCCTCCTAAGGGTTCATTTTTAATAAATTTATCATATCATAACTTAGCAGAAAACAATAGCTGAGACCTCAGAATAAAAGCAATTTTGTTAAAATAAATAGAAAATAAAGAAAAATCAGATATTTTGTAAAAGAAATCAAGCACGTATTCGCGATAATGGTAAAAAATTACGTAAGAATCGGCACAGTGCTTCTTTAAAAAGTAAATTAAACTTTGACAACTTTTTCGAATAATGGTACTGTTAAGAAGTAAATTTGTGAATAGAGGAGGTCGAAGAACATGGCAACAAAGAAAGCAGCTCTTGCTTGTTCCGTTTGTGGCTCTCGCAACTATTCTAAATCCGTTAGTGAAGGTAAACGTGGCGAACGCTTAGAAATCAATAAATTCTGTAAATATTGTAATCAATACACGTTACATAAAGAAACGAAATAGATTTAGAGGAGGGTATCAACATGAAATTTTTCCGCAGCGTTGCTGATGAGATGAAGCAAGTAACTTGGCCAACAAAAAAACAATTGCGTAAAGATACATTAGTTGTAATTGAAACATCTATTTTATTTGCAGCATTGTTCTTTATCATGGATACTGTTATCCAAACGGCATTTGGCTGGATTTTAAAATAATTAATTCTAGTATTTCCCGACGAGGGGTGCTATAATAGTATTCGAGAAAAAGCTTCGGGAAACTGAGCTTTTTTTATTTGCTCGAAAAAAATAAACTAAAACATTTAAAGGAGCCGAATCAGTAATGGAAACTTTTGAAAGAAATTGGTACGTATTGCACACCTATTCAGGCTATGAAAATAAAGTAAAAGCAAACATTGAATCACGTGCACAAAGCATGGGGATGGGCGATTATATTTTTCGTGTCGTTGTACCAGAAGAAACAGAAAAAGAAGTCAAAAATGGTAAAGAAAAAGAAATCGTTCATAAAACTTTCCCTGGTTATGTGTTAGTGGAAATGATTATGACCGATGATTCTTGGTATATTGTTCGTAACACGCCAGGCGTAACTGGTTTTGTAGGCTCACATGGTGCTGGTAGTAAACCCGCTCCTTTATTACAAGAAGAAATTAACCACATTTTACGTTCAATTGGCATGAGCACCCGTCAATCAGACTTAGAAGTAGCGCTAGGCGATACAGTGAAAATTATCGAAGGTGCCTTTTCTGGTCTTGAAGGTGTTGTGACAGAAATCGATGAAGAAAAACAAAAATTAAAAGTAAACATCGATATGTTTGGTCGTGAAACAAGTACAGAATTAGACTTTGAACAAGTCGATAACATTGATTAATAAACAAGCTGACAAACTATTGTTCAGCTGATTGATACAGATTGTAGGGTCTGGAAAAGCAGTCAACTGACTTCTTTTCCAAGCCCTTTTTTATTTCATCGCAGAAAGGAATGAAAAAAATGAAACATGCCCAAAAATATCGTTATTTTTCTTTGCTAATGGGTCTTGTTCTATTATTAAGTGCTTGCCAAATTGGGGCAACTACGAAGGATGACAACCAAGCCGCCACAAAAGAAGCAACTGTTGAGTTAAACCGCACAACAACACCAACGCTTTTTTTTCATGGTTACGCAGGAACTAAAAATTCATTTGGCTCGTTACTGCATCGCTTGGAGAAACAAGGTGCCACAACTCAAGAATTAGTGCTACTCGTTAAACCTGATGGGACCGTGGTTAAAGAGCGAGGAGCTTTAAGTGGCAAAGCGACGAATCCCAGTGTTCAAGTTCTATTTGAAGATAATAAAAACAATGAATGGAATCAAACAGAATGGATAAAAAACACATTACTCTATTTACAAAAAAATTATCAAGTGAACAAAGCCAATATTGTCGGGCACTCTATGGGTGGTGTTAGTGGTTTACGTTATTTAGGAACCTATGGGCAAGACACATCGTTACCTAAAATTGAAAAATTCGTCAGCATTGGAGCACCTTTCAATGATTTTATTGATACGAGTCAACAGCAAACCATCGAAACGGAACTAGAAAACGGCCCCACAGAAAAAAGTAGCCGCTATTTGGATTATCAAGAGATGATTAATGTTGTTCCAGAAAAACTGCCCATTTTATTAATTGGTGGTCAATTAAGTGCAACAGATTTAAGTGATGGAACGGTGCCGTTATCTAGTGCCTTAGCAGTCAACGCCTTGCTAAGACAGCAAGGAACTCAAGTCACTAGCCAGATTATTAAAGGAGAAAATGCACAACATAGCCAATTACATGAAAATCCTGAAGTAGATCAATTGCTAATTGAATTTCTATGGCCGAGTAAAAAATAGCAAAAAGGCACATGTTCCATAAAAAATGGAACATGTGCCTTTTTCTATACTTTGGCTAGCGAAATAGCTTTTTTCAGCTATAATAAATAAAATTATTTATTTTTAGGAGATATTGGAATGGAGTCCTCATGATTTAAATAAGCACAAATCAAGGCTTCAAAGGTGATTAATGTTTGGCCAAAAAACATTTGTGGCTGAGCGACACTTGTTGAAAACGGGCTGTAAGAGTCAGGTGAAAAAACGAGATCTGCCAGTCGACCAAGAGTTGAATTTTTGGCGCCAACAAAAGAAATGATAGGATGTTTTTTCTCTTTCGCAAGCAGAGCTGTTTCTTTTAAGTATTTTTCTTCACCAGAATGTGAAAGGATGATAAAAAGAAAATTCTGATTATTTTGACTATTTATCGAATGAGTATGGGCTGTTGTGATGCTGGGGATGCCATGAAAATTGAAAACTTCACTAATGTAAGCCGCCAAATGTCGTGAAAAGTCATGACCTAAAATAACAAATAAATGACTCTTGTGTTTGGCAAGCAGTTGACAAAACTCGTTGGTTGTTTCAAATGAAGGCGCTGTTTCAAAAGGGATTGGCTGAGAAAAATGGGCTTCTTTTAATTTGTAAATAAGTTCATTATAACCTGATAAATTTAATTTTTTGGCTAAACGAATGATGGAACTAGGCGAAGAAAAGCAGTGTTTGGCAACTTCTCGAATACTCAAATCGGCCGCGTTCGTACTTTGTTGATCCAAATAATACAAAATCTGACTTTCTGTTTTCGTTAAATGGTACGTTTCTTTTAAGTAATCTAAGTTCATGAGCAAACCTCCTTTATCAGATTATAAATAATTTTGTGGGAAAAAGGTATCAAAAAATAAAAAAAATGAGGTGTTTTTATGAAAAGGGCAACAAAGCAAAGGCTGTCTTTGGCAGCAATCATGGTTTTACTTCTCTCGGGCTGTGGAAGTGTTGGGAAAGAAACCAAAAAGCAAGAACAACAGGTATTACGGGTCGGGATTGATTCGGAATTATCAACGGCAGACGTGTCGTTTGCAATGGATAATACAGCAGCAGATGTAATGAGCCAAGTAGGGGAGGGACTTTTCTCCTTTGACGAAAAAGGAGAAGCGAAACCAGCATTGGCAACTGAAAAAGTACAGCCCTCCAATGATGGTTTAAGCTATACTTTTACGATTCGAAAAGATGCAAAATGGAGTAACGGCGAGCCAATCACAGCCAATGATTTTGAATACTCTTGGAAGCGCACAGTGGACCCAAAAACAGCTTCCCCGCAAGCGTATTACTTTGAAGGGCTAAAAAATTATCGTGCTATTGTTGACGGTGGCAAATCTAAAGAAGAGTTAGGAGTAACAGCCATTGATGACCATACCTTGGAAGTAGAGCTAAGCTATCCTATGAGTTATTTTCAACAATTATTGGCGGTACCAGCTTTTTATCCTTTAAATGAAGCATTTGTCGAAAAAACGGGCAAAAACTATGGTACATCAGCTGAGTCAACACTTTACAATGGCGCCTTCACATTAGAAGGTTGGGATGGCACGAATAATACTTGGTCCTATGTGAAGAATAAAAATTATTGGGATCAAGCGAATGTTTCATTGGATAAGGTGGATGTCCAAGTAGTTAAAGAAGTCAATACTGGGAAAAATCTTTTCGAAGGGAAAGAATTAGATGTTGTAAAAATTTCTGGAGAAATTGTTGCACAAGAACAAGACAATGCAGCTTTGAAAATTCGTGAAATTCCTGGAACGTATTATATCCAATTAAATACGCAAAAAGATCTTTTGGCAAATAAGAATGCACGTCGAGCAATAGCATTATCATTAAATTCTGAACGTTTAGCTAAAAATGTTTTAAATGATGGCTCAAAAAAAGCACTTGGCTTCGTGCCAACAGGTTTCACTAATCAAGAAACGCAAAAAGATTTTGCAGAGGAATTAGGAGATTTAAATCCTAGTGAACCAGAAAAAGCGAAAGAGTTATGGCAAATGGCTAAAAAAGAATTAGGAATTGAAAAAGCGGAGCTAACCATTTTAAGTTCGGATACAGAAAATGCTAAAAAAATCAGTGAGTATGTTCAAGGAGCTTTAGCAGATAATTTAGAAAATTTAACAGTCAATGTTTCACCAGTTCCTTTTAATAATCGTTTAGAAAAAAGTCGCAGCGGAGATTTCGACATTGTGGTTGGTGGCTGGACGCCAGTATATGCTGATCCAATCGATTTCTTAAACTTACTGCAATCAAAAAATTCCAATAATTTTGGTAAATGGTCTAATAAGACCTTTGATCAGTTGCTTCAAGAAGCAAACGTAACTTATGCAAACAAATATGAAGAACGTTGGAAAACATTACAAAAAGCGGATCAATTGGTTGCGGAAGAAGCACCCCTAGTTCCTCTTTATCAATTAACAGAAGCACGCTTAGTGGACGATTCTGTCCAAAATTTAGTCTATGGTCCATTAGGTTCAGGCTATTACAAATCAGTCTCTATCAGCGACAAGTAAAGGTTGGGAAAAAATGAAAAAAAGTCAAGCTGTTCAATTAATTCAGGAACTTTCAAATGCTAATGGTGTTTCAGGCTTTGAAACAGAAGTCGTTAGAATCCTTCAACACGCAACTGCGGATTTTACTATTCAACGGCTAGATTCCATTAAAAATTTATATCTTGAGAAGAAAAATAATCTAAGTGAAGGTCCAGTAGTGCTTTTTGATGCTCATAGTGACGAAGTGGGTTTTATGATTCAAGCAATTAAAGAAAACGGCTTGTTGCGTTTTCTTCCGTTAGGTGGTTGGGTCCCAAATACGATTTCTGCACAAAAAGTTCGGATTCGTAACCGGGAAGGTACCTATCTGCCAGGCGTAGTTACTAGTCGACCCCCTCATTTTATGACACCAGAGGAACGTCAGCGGCCGTTAACCATTGCTGATTTGACGATCGACATTGGTGCTACCTCAAAAGAAGAAGTAATTGAAACGTACAAAATCGATCTTGGTGCACCGGTCATCCCAGATGTGGCGTGCTGTTACAACGAACAGACAGATCTTTTTTTAGGAAAAGCTTTTGATTGTCGCATTGGCTGTGCTTGCTTAGTGGATGTCATGGAGGAGTTGAAAGAAGAGACACTTCCATTCAAGTTAGTTGCGACAGTAACTGCACAAGAAGAAGTTGGCGAAAGAGGAGCACTTATTGCCGCAAAACAAGTCAATCCTGATTTAGCTATTGTTTTCGAAGGCTGCCCGGCTGATGATACGGCAGAAACGCCAGAGATGATTCAATCAGCAATGGGAAAAGGACCGATGTTACGCTATTTTGATGTTTCTATGATTACGAATCCAGAATTTCAAGAGTATGCACTAGAGATTGCTAAAATACACAAAATTCCTGTTCAAGTTTCTGTTCGAAGTGGTGGTGGAACCAATGGCATGGCGATTACACAAGTTCAAGGAGCCCCGACGATTGTTGTAGGAATTCCTGTCCGTTACGCTCACACACCCCATTGCTATGTGGACTTTCAAGATTACCAAGCGGCGAAAGAATTAGTCATTCAATTGATCAAAAATTTAGATGCTGACAAAATTCAAGCACTGGTTCAGCCATTGTCAAAGGAGTGAAACAAATGAAAATTTATGTGTCATGCGATATTGAAGGATTAGCAGGTATTGCGACATTTGATATGGAAAAAGAAGACACCGTTTTATTCCGAGAATTATATCACCAACATGTGGCTTGGTTGATTGAAGGGATTCAACAGAGTGCCAAAAATGAACAAATTACAGAAATTACTATTGCCGATTCGCATAGCCGTGGATTGAATTTAGCTTATGCGCGCTTGGCAGAAATGGATGAACGAATTTCCTTAGTGAGCGGCTTTCCTCGCATGGATTATATGATGAGTGGCTTGGATAGTAGCTATGATGTAGTCTTTTTCTTAGGTTATCATGCCGGTATTGGTAAACAAAAAGGGAATATGGATCATGGGTATAGCGCTAGTGTTGCTTATGATTTAAAAATAAACGACTTAGCGATGAATGAAACGACAATTAATGCAGCTTACGCTAGCGAATTAGGTGTCCCTGTTGGTTTAATTATCGGTGAATCAGGCTTAGAGGAACAACTTTTTCAAGAAAAAATGATGCCCGAAGTTCCCTTTGTTTCCACCAAAGAATCTCTGGGACGTTATGCAATCAAAAATAGACCCATGCAACAAGTTCGGGAAGCTATCGTAGCGACTACAAGTCAGGTGTTAACTTCCTTTGCGTTGTCTGAATTACCCCGATATGCCTTGCAAACACCAGCAACTGTAAAATTGCAATGTGTGACGACAGCACAAGCAGATCGTATTGAAATGTTACCAATGATTAAACGCGTTGATGGTAGAACTGTTTCATTTGTGGGTGAAACGATGAAAGATGTCATGAATGGAATTGTCGCTGTGGTTGGTTTAGGCGGAACAAGTTATTAAAGAAGAAGCTTACGGAAAAAACGAATGGACGTTTTTTTCTGTAAGCTTCTTGCTATAGTTATTTCTATTTTTGTTTCTCTAGAATTTCTTTGCTTAAACGTTGTGCAGTTGGTGTCACCGCAAGACCGCCTTCAGCTGTTTCCTTGAAAATTTGTGGCATTTGGCGACCCACTTGGTACATTGCGTGGATGACTTCGTCTGGTGGAATGACACTTCGAATCCCCGCTAAAGCCATATCAGCTGAGATGAAGGCTTGAGAAGAACCTAATGCATTTCGCTTCACGCAAGGAACTTCAACAAGTCCCGCAACAGGATCACAAATGAGGCCCATCATATTTTTTATCGTAATGGCTACAGCTTGAGCAGATTGATCAGGCGTACCGCCAGAAGCCGCAACTAAAGCGGCACTTGCCATTGCACTAGCAGAACCGACTTCAGCTTGACAACCACCTTCGGCACCACTGATTGAGGCATTATTGGCAATCACTAAGCCAAAAGCCCCAGCGGTAAATAGAAAATCCAATTGTTGCTGATGCGTTAACTTTAAGCGGTCAATAACTGCCAACAAGACGCCAGAAACTACTCCGGCACTGCCTGCGGTTGGTGTAGCACAAATCAAGCCCATTTTTGCATTAACTTCATTAACAGCAATCGCATTTCGCACGGCTTGTAAAATGGTCTCACCGCTTAAAAAGTTGCCTGAATGTATGTAATCATTTAAGCGGGTTGCATCGCCACCAGTTAGCCCTGTTACTGAGGTAACACCAGCGATTCCTTCAGCGACGGATTGTTTCATAACGGCTAGATTTTTTTCCATTGTTTCAATAATTCGTTCACGAGAATACCCGCCATGAGCCATTTCTGTTGCAATCATTAATTCGCTCACAGAAGGGTAATCTTTCGCTTGAGCTACCAAATCTTTAATTGAATAAAACATCGTATTACTCCTTTACGTTCATTTAGTCAAAATAGTTAACGCTATATATATGAGGGATTTCAGCTAATTGCATGACAATGTCACCGACTTCGGCTTGATCAACTTCAATAATCATAATCGCTTTTTCCCCTTTAGATTCTCGGGTAACGGTCATTGTACTAATATTGATATCGCTAGCTGAAAGGATGTTGGTCACCTTAGCAATCATGCCAGGAACATCTTGATGAACAACGATAAATGTTGGCGTGCCCATACTTAAAGACAATTTGAAGCCATTTAATTCAGAAATTTGAATGTTTCCACCACCAATTGAAATTCCTGTCACAGATAGTTTTCGGTCGCCAGAAGAAACCACAATTTTAACGGAATTAGGGTGGTCTGCTTTTTCACTTTTAGGAATAAAACAAACTTCCATTCCTTGTTCATAAGCAATTTCCAAAGAATTGGCTAGTTGCTCATCATCTGGTTCCATACCTAAAAGGCCGCCAACTAAGGCGATATCTGTTCCGTGACCACGATAAGTTTTAGCAAAAGACTCATATAAATAAATGTCAACGCTATCAGGTTGCTGTCCAAAAATACTGCGAACCACTTTTCCAATTCTTGCCGCTCCAGCTGTATGAGAACTGCTTGGACCAATCATAACGGGTCCGATAATATCAAAAACACTATTAAAGCGTAACTCTTCCATTTCAGCACCTTCTTCATTAGAATATGTTTTCATTGGAAGTCTAACACAAAAAATGGCGGGGAACTAGGCAATCGCTTGTGTTTTAGCGAATAATTTAAATTTTTATCAGAATGAAAGCAAGGGGCCTTCGTTGACAAATCAGTGAAGAGATGCTAAATTCTAGATAATAAAAGACGAAAAGAGGGATTCGTACGTTGAAAATTTAAGTTAATTTTTTAGAGAAACTGTATAACTTTGCCTGATTATAACGGGTGGAGTGTGCGGATTTTCGGAAATTAGCTTAAAGAATTCAGCCACGGGTCTTTTTGTATACCTTGGATTGATGCCGCTGATTTCCGTAAAGCTGCATCAATTTTGCTTTATGGAGGTATATTTATGTCGAAAATTGAACTAAAACAACTATCTTTTGCCTATGATAATCAAGAAGTATTGCTTTTTGATCAGGCAAATATCACGATGGATACCAATTGGAAATTAGGATTGATTGGCCGCAATGGCCGTGGGAAAACAACCTTATTAAGATTGTTACAAAAGCAGTTGGATTACCAAGGAGAGATTCTTCATCAAGTCGATTTCGTCTATTTTCCACAAACAGTTGCAGAAGAACAACAGCTCACTTATTATGTCTTACAAGAGGTGACTTCTTTTGAACAGTGGGAATTAGAACGAGAATTAACGCTTTTAAACGTTGATCCTGAAGTTTTATGGCGGCCCTTTTCTTCTTTATCAGGCGGCGAAAAGACGAAAGTTTTATTAGGTCTTCTTTTTATTGAAGAAAATGCCTTTCCTTTAATTGACGAGCCAACAAATCATTTAGATCTAGCTGGCAGACAACAAGTGGCTGAATATTTGAAGAAAAAGAAACACGGGTTTATTTTAGTCAGCCACGATCGGGCATTTGTTGATGAAGTGGTTGATCATATTTTGGCGATTGAAAAAAGTCAATTGACGCTGTATCAAGGGAATTTTTCTATTTATGAAGAGCAAAAAAAATTAAGAGATGCTTTTGAACTAGCAGAAAATGAAAAAATCAAAAAAGAAGTCAATCGCTTGAAAGAAACCGCTCGTAAAAAAGCGGAATGGTCGATGAACCGTGAAGGTGATAAGTACGGCAACGCTAAGGAAAAAGGGAGCGGGGCGATTTTTGATACAGGAGCCATTGGTGCCCGGGCAGCGCGCGTAATGAAGCGCTCGAAACACATTCAACAACGCGCCGAAACACAATTAGCAGAAAAAGAAAAACTATTAAAAGATCTTGAGTATATTGATCCTTTGTCAATGGATTATCAGCCAACGCATCACAAAACATTATTGACGGTGGAAGAGCTTCGTCTAGGCTACGAGAAAAATTGGCTATTTGCGCCACTTTCTTTTTCAATAAACGCGGGAGAAATTGTTGGAATAACAGGGAAAAATGGCTCAGGAAAATCGAGCTTAATTCAGTATTTATTGGATAATTTTTCTGGGGATTCAGAAGGCGAAGCCACTTTGGCTCACCAATTAACCATTTCTTATGTGCGCCAAGATTATGAAGACAATCAAGGAACTTTATCCGAATTTGCAGAGAAAAATCAGTTAGATTACACCCAATTTTTAAATAACTTACGAAAACTTGGGATGGAGCGTGCCGTTTTCACTAATCGAATTGAACAAATGAGTATGGGGCAACGGAAAAAAGTCGAAGTAGCCAAATCATTGTCTCAATCAGCAGAGCTTTATATTTGGGATGAACCCCTTAATTACTTGGATGTGTTTAATCATCAACAATTAGAAGCGCTAATCTTATCTGTGAAGCCTGCAATGCTAGTGATTGAGCATGATGCGCATTTCATGAAGAAAATAACGGATAAAAAAATTGTCTTGAAATCATAAAAACATCTTGAAAAAGTAAAGGGAATCCTGTATAGTAATAGGGTATGTTTTAAATGTACGTTGAGTGGGAGGGGAAATCTCAACCCCATTAACCACGCACGAGAACTTAAGGAGGTATTTTCGTGGCTAAAAAAGTAGAAAAAATCGTTAAATTACAAATTCCTGCGGGGAAAGCAACACCAGCTCCACCAGTAGGTCCAGCGTTAGGTCAAGCAGGTATCAACATCATGGGATTCACTAAAGAATTCAATGCTCGTACAGCTGACCAAGCAGGCTTAATTATTCCAGTAGTAATCTCTGTATATGAAGATCGTTCATTTACATTCATTACTAAAACACCACCTGCTGCAGTCTTATTGAAAAAAGCTGCAAAAATCGAAAAAGGTTCAGGTGAACCAAACAAAACTAAAGTTGCAACAGTTTCAAGCGATCAAGTGAAAGAAATCGCTGAACTTAAAATGGCAGACCTAAACGCCGCTGACGTTGAAGCAGCAATGCGCATGGTTGCAGGAACTGCACGAAGCATGGGTATCATCGTAGAATAATTTTTATTCCACACTTACTCAAAGAAGTAGCTTCTCAGTTCGTTTCATATTTAAAGATATGAAAGACGTGGGAGGTACAACCGTTATAACCACAATCAAGGAGGAAACAAAATGGCTAAAAAGAGCAAAAAAATGCAAGAAGCATTGAAAAAAGTTGATGCTACAAAAGCTTACTCAGTTGAAGAAGCAGTAGCTTTAGCAAAAGATACAAACATCGCGAAATTTGACGCAACAGTTGAAGTTGCTTACAAATTGAACGTTGACCCTAAAAAAGCAGACCAACAAATCCGTGGAGCAGTTGTGCTTCCAAACGGAACTGGTAAAACACAAACTGTTTTAGTATTCGCTAAAGGCGAAAAAGCTAAAGAAGCTGAAGCTGCTGGTGCAGATTTCGTAGGCGACGACGACATGGTTGCAAAAATCCAAGGTGGATGGTTCGACTTTGACGTAGTTGTTGCGACTCCTGACATGATGGCTACAGTTGGTAAATTAGGCCGTGTCTTAGGACCAAAAGGTTTAATGCCAAACCCTAAAACTGGTACTGTAACAATGGACGTTACAAAAGCTGTTGAAGAAGTTAAAGCTGGTAAAGTAACTTACCGCGTTGACAAAGCTGGTAACATCCACGTACCAATCGGTAAAGTTTCATTTGATAACGAAAAATTGGTTGAAAACTTCAACACAATTAACGACGTATTATTGAAAGCTAAACCATCAACTGCTAAAGGTCAATACATCAAAAACATTTCAGTAACAACAACATTTGGACCTGGAATCCACGTTGACCAAGCTTCTTTCTAATTTGAAAGAAAATAATTAAAAAATTCTTGACTCACTCACTTACCCTATGGTAAAGTGAGTGAGGTTAATAATTAACTGTACCGAAGACAGTAGGTGACGCAAGTCTTAATTTCCTACCGAGGACAATTGTTGAGTTATATACAATTCGGTCCCTCTATGTCTACGGTGGCATGGAGTTTTGTTGTTTTACACGACTTTTTGAAAAAAAGCCGATGTAAAACAATACTTGGCGAACGAAGTGAGCGAAGTTTCATTTGATTCTTCTACTTTACATATCGTAAACCAAGTCCAACTCCACCATCAAAATCAGGAGGTGAAATAAATGAGTGAAGCAGCAATCGCTAAAAAAGAAACCCTAGTTCAAGCAGCCGCTGAGAAATTTGAATCAGCAGCATCAGTTGTAATCGTGGACTACCGTGGTTTAACAGTTGAAGAAGTCACTAACTTACGTAAACAATTACGTGATGCAGGCGTAGAAATGAAAGTCATCAAAAACTCAATCCTTTCTCGTGCAGCTAAAAAAGTTGGTTTAGACGGCTTAGACGAAGTCTTTACAGGCCCAACTGCTGTCGCATTCAGCAACGACGATGTAGTAGCACCAGCTAAAATCATCGACGAATTTGCTAAAGATGCAAAAGCATTAGAAATCAAAGGTGGCGTCATCGAAGGAAAAGTTTCTTCAGTGGAACAAATTACTGCGTTGGCAAAACTACCAAACCGCGAAGGTTTACTATCTATGCTATTATCTGTATTACAAGCGCCAGTCCGCAACGTGGCTTACGCTGTCAAAGCAGTGGCAGAGAAAAACGAAGAAGTTGCTTAATTGCAGTCTAATTCAAACAAATAAAAAACAAACAATTTTAATTTAAATGGAGGAAATTCAAAATGGCATTAAACATTGAAAACATCGTTGCTGAGTTAGAAACAGCAACTATCTTAGAACTAAGCGAATTAGTTAAAGCTATCGAAGAAAAATTTGACGTATCAGCAGCAGCTCCTGTAGCAGTAGCTGGACCAGCAGCAGGTGGAGCAGCAGAAGAACAAACTGAATTCACTGTTGAATTAACAGCAGCTGGCGATCAAAAAGTTAAAGTTATCAAAGCAGTTCGTGAAGCAACTGGCTTAGGCTTGAAAGAAGCTAAAGCTGTAGTTGATGGCGCTCCTGCACCAGTTAAAGAAGCTGTTTCTAAAGAAGAAGCAGAAGCTTTAAAAGCTGCTTTAGAAGAAGTTGGCGCTTCAGTAACAGTAAAATAATTCATTCAACTTTTGAATGTTCGAGAACCCTTGTGTTACAAGGGTTCTTTTTTTATAGCAAACGGTAGTTGTCTTTTGCTAAAACAACTACCGCTAGTAAAATATCTATAAAATTTAATTGTCTACTTTGACAAATTAACAACAATACAATCATCTACCACTTTCTCTCCAATATTGTTTATTTGCTAAAACTTGTAAATTATTTATTGGTTTTGATTAATCTATATATCACACTCCCACCTATAATAAAACCCTAATTAATTATTAAATAAATTGTTTTTTTCTTTAACTACAGATAAGCAACAATTTATTTTAAGTCAAAAACTGTTGACGATATTGTCGAGGTGTCATCTCTTTTTTCTGGAAGAAAAATTTTGAAAAATAAGAAGGTGAAGAAAAACCTGCTTCAAAACTGATTTCCGTGATGGTTAAGGAACTTTTTCTTAACAGAGAACAGGCTTTTTGCAATTTTAAGTTTTGTACATAAATACTAGGATTTGTTTGTTCATAACGCTGAAACAGCTTAAATAAATAGCTACGATCAATGTTATACTCAGAAGCTAATTGACTAATTGAAAGATTGTTTGAAAAATTTTCGTGAATAGCCATTTTAATTTGGTTAAATAATTGTTGGCTTTGATTTTCGTGCTGTGTAACGGAATGATGCTCTAGATAATTCAACAATTGAAAGCTTTCACTTAAACTGCCAAAATGATTATGTTTCTTCGCTTCTTGGTAAATATTTTTAAATAAACTTTCTAATTTCTTATCAACAGTTCCTTTTAAAATACAATTTTCGGTAGTCAGGCCTATTTTTTCTAAATACTGAGACGAAAGATCTCCAACAAAACCAACCCAATGATAGGTCCAAGGATTTTGCCGATTAGGATAATAAATATTGCGACAATTGGCTGGAATCATAAACAAATCGCCAGCGGTAATGTGTTGTTTTTCCATAAAGGGTGTTGAAAGATAGCCTTCACCATCGCTACAATAATGCAAAACCCAATAATTAATGGGGGCAAACTCAGTTGGTTTTGTCGGACGGCATTTTTCATAGCCAGCTTCATAAAGATGAAATTCTTGGCTAATAGGTTGATCATTAATCAGGATGCTGACATTATTTGTAAAAACATTTTGCATGCTATCACCTCTTTATAAGAGTATGTAAAGGCTTTCTAAAAGTCAACATCTTTACAAGAAATAGGCAACATTTTTTATTTTTAAAAAACTGTAAGCGTTTTACAATGTGTGAGTACTAATTAATTTGATAAAGAGAGGATGTAGTAAAATGGCAACACATTCACGGGAACGATTAGGTTCTGTCGCATTGATGCTCATGACTTTTTCAGCGGTTTTTGCCTTTCCCAGCATTGTTAACAACAGTATTCAGATTGGCCTAGCAACTATTCCAGGCTATTTATTCGGCTCTATTTTTTACTTTTTACCATTTATTCTAATGATTGCAGAATTTGCTTCTGCTAATTCTGAAAATGAATCAGGTGTTCACAGTTGGTTGGAATCTGTGCTAGGACCTAAATGGGCATTTTTAGGCGCTTGGTCGTATTTCTTTGTCAACTTGTTTTTCTTCTGTTCATTGCTACCGAATACATTGATTTATGGT
The DNA here is from genome assembly GCF_050532945.1 of Enterococcus sp. DIV2467a. Classification (NCBI taxonomy): domain Bacteria; kingdom Bacillati; phylum Bacillota; class Bacilli; order Lactobacillales; family Enterococcaceae; genus Enterococcus; species Enterococcus sp. DIV2467a. The sequence goes on from NZ_CP172896.1 coordinate 723,657, forward strand.
TCATACGCTTTTTTAGGTCAAAACGTTTTTCAAGGAAACCATAGTACTAAAATAATTGCAGTGATTTCTATCCTGTTATTTTGGTTAATGACATGGGTTTGTATTAAAGGGGTTTCGTGGATTTCGAAAGTGACTAGCTTAGCGGGTGGTGCTCGTTTATTTATGGGCGTAGCTTTTGTGGTTTTAGCCTTTGTCGTCGTGTTTGGTTTTGGCAATGAGCCAGCACAAGAGTTTACCACGACGTCAATTATGCCAACTTTTAATTGGACTTTTTTCATGACGATGGCGTGGATTTTACAAGCTGTTGGTGGTGGTGAAAGTATCGGTGTATATATTAAGGATGTTAAAGGCGGCAATAAAACGTTTGTCCGCACGATGATTGGTGCGACGATTGCGGTCGGCATCATGTATATTCTTGGTGCCGTTGCTGTAGGTTTGGTAGTGCCAACGGACGTCTTAAAAGGAAATTTTTCAAATGGTATTTTTGATATCTTTAAAATTTTAGGTACGTATTTCCATATTCCCGCAGCAATGATGGTGCGCTTAGTAGGAATTATCTTATTTGTCGGAAGTCTTGGTTCTTTGGCTCTGTGGACGGCAGCACCAGTTAAAGTATTTTTCTCAGAAATTCCTGATGGGGTCTTCGGTAAGTGGCTAGTGAAAACGAACGAAGAGGGAAATCCAACCAATGCTTTGTTAGTTCAAGGAATTATTGTGACGATTTTAGTTGCCATTCCAGCATTAGGAATTGGAAATATGGATAGCTTTTTAGAAACGTTAATTAATATGACAGCTTCTACGTCATTAGTACCTGTCTTGTTCTTGTTAATCGCCTATATTGGGCTTCGTTGGAAAAAAGAAACAATGCCGAGAAGTTTCCGCTTTGGTAATCGAACCTTTGGCTTAATTGCGGGAATTTTCTTATTAGCCATTTTTATCTTTGTATTTTTTATGTCAACTGTGCCGGATCCAAAATTAATCATGGAAGAAATCAATGGCACGTTACCGAAAGGAACCGCTAGTCCACTGGGCATGTTGGCGTATAACATCATTGGGTTAATTGTCTTTATGGGCTTTGCTTGGATTTGTTGGAAACGATATGAAACAAAAGAAAAAAATGAAGTTGGTAAAGGAGAAATGGATTATGAAGACTTGGGAAAATTATAAAGTAGATAGTATTAATCGGTTGCCTGGACGAGCACATTTTTCGAGCTTTCCTTCGAAAGAAACAGCCTTACTAAATGAAAATAAATATACACAAGCATACAAAAATTTAAATGGACGCTGGCATTTTCTTTTTTTAGAAGCGCCAGAATACAGCCCAGAAAACTTTTTTGCGACGGACTTTGATACAAGCCAAATGGATCAAATCACTGTTCCTGGAAATTGGCAAGTCCAAGGATATGGCAAAATGCATTACTCTGATTTATGGTACAATTTTCCCATTAATCCGCCGTATGTACCAACGGAAAACCCAACAGGTATTTACAAACGGACATTTGCTATAGATGAAACATTTCACGATAAAAAAATCATTTTACGTTTTTGTGGCGTAGATTCAGCTTATCATGTTTGGGTGAACGGCCATGAAGTTGGCTACAGTAAAGGTGCACGAAATGAAGCAGAATTTGACATTACGCCTTACGCTAAAATTGGTGAAACAAATGATTTAACGGTGCGAGTCTATCAATGGTCAGATGGTACGTATTTAGAGGATCAAGATATGTGGTGGTTAAGTGGTATTTTTCGTGATGTTGAATTACTCGGTGTACCAGAAAATGGGCTGGAAGATTTCTTTATTATTTCCGATTTAGATGATTCGTATCAAAATGGCCACTTGGCAATTACGGGTAAATTTTGGCAAGACAAAGGACAACAAGTTCAATTGGAGTTGATGGATCAGCAGGGAAAAACGGTTCTTAAAGAGACTGTCGCGGGAAATCAAGGTACGGTTGAATTTTCAGCAAGTTTGCCGTCTGTCACTGCTTGGTCAGCGGAGAAACCATACTTGTATCAACTATTTATCACTGTTTTTTTTGAAGGGGAAGTCGTCGAAGTTATTCCGCAAAAAGTTGGTTTCAGAAATATTCATGTATCTGGTGAGACTTTCTTAGTCAATGGTGTGGCCATTAAACTAAAAGGAATGAATCGTCATGATTATAATCCGAAAAATGGTCGAGTGGTTAGTCGTGAAGAAATTGAAAAAGATATTCGTTTAATGAAACAATTTAATATTAATGCCATTCGAACCAGTCATTATCCAGCATCTGCTTATTTCTATGATTTATGCGATGAATATGGAATGTATGTGATTGATGAAACTGATTTGGAATGTCACGGCTTTGAATTAACCGGAGAATATGATTGGATTAGTAACGATCCAGAATGGGAAACGGCTTATGTTTCTCGAATGGTACGGATGATTCAACGGGATAAAAATCATCCATCAATTCTCTTTTGGTCGTTAGGAAATGAATCTGCGTTTGGTCATAACTTTATTGAAATGGCCCGTATTGCAAAAGAAATGGATCCAACACGTTTGGTCCATTATGAAGGTGATTTTGAGGCAGAGGTCACGGATGTCTATTCTACAATGTATACTTGGTTGGAACACCCAACTAGAGAATTACTGATGAATACGATTATTGAAAATTCAAAAAAACCGCATATTTTATGTGAATATTGTCATGCGATGGGGAATGGCCCTGGGAATTTAAAAGAATACCAAGAGCTATTTTATGCTCATGATAAATTACAAGGTGGCTTTATTTGGGAATGGTTTGACCATGGCATTGAATCGGTAACAGATAACGGTGAAGTTTATTATCGTTATGGCGGCGATTTCGGCGATGATCCAAGTAACAAAGATTTTTGTATTGACGGGATGTTGATGCCTGACCGTACGCCATCTCCTAGCTTGTATGAATACAAAAAAGTCATTGAACCCATTACAACTAGCGCTATTGACGTTCTGTCAGGTGAATTCTCATTATTGAGTCGGTTTGACTTTGAAAACTTGGCTATCTTTAATCTGGTTTATACAATTACTGAAGATCAAACAGTGATTCAATCAGGGACAGTAGCAGTGCCAGCAATTGCTGCTAGAGCAGAAGGAAGACTGCACTTACCTTATCATTTAGATTTTCCTAAAAAGGCAGGAGCCGCCTATTATTTAACTCTTTCATATCAATTGAAAGAAACGACCGCCTATGCATCTGCTGGTCATGAATTAGCTACCGCACAGTTTGAGTTGCCAATTGCAACGCCAGGGATCGAGATCACACCAGTTGGCACGATGATGGCAAAGGAAATTGGCCCTCATTTATACATTGAAGGACCAAACTTTTCAATTAATTTTGATAAAGTGAAGGGTGCCTTAACGAATGTGACACGAGATGGTAAAAAATTATTGCATAAAGGGCCGAAATTTACATTTTGGCGGGCACCGATCAGTAATGATATGGAAATTATTGATGAAATGAAGAAGAAATATTTCTTACATTTAGAGCATGAAATTGTCCGTTCTTTTGAGTGGAAAAAAGTTGATGATTTTATCCAAGTCATCGTAAAAACAATTAACGGAACGACTAACAGTGCTTGGCATTATCAATGTACCTATCAGTATTTAATTGCACCAAATGGCGAAATTTTCTTCGATTTAAAAGGTAGTCCTGCTGGTAAAATTGAAAATGCGCCAGATATGTTACCACGTTTGGGTGTGACTCTCCATTTAGACAAGTCTCTATCAGAAGTAAAATATTTCGGTAAAGGGCCGAGAGAAAACTATGTAGATTCACAAGAAGCTGGTTTACTTGGCGTTTATGATGCTACAGTGGCGGAAATGTTCACTAATTATGTTGTTCCACAAGCCAATGGTAACCACATGGCGACTAAATGGTCCGCATTCACGGATGATCGCGGCCAAGGGGTAGTAGCAACAGCGGCTGATTCATATAATTTTAGTGTTTCTTATTTTGAAGAACAAGCGCTAGATGTTGCTAAGCATACCAATGAATTACAAGAAAGTGAGTATGTTGTTTTAAATATCGATTACAAACAAAACGCCCTAGGTAGCTACTCTTGTGGCCAGTGGCAATTAGAAAAATACCGAACTACGTTTGAAGAATTCCAATTGGCATTCCGCTTAACACCTTTTAATAATAAAGAGATTCAAGCAGCGGATGTCGCACATGAACGAGTAAAACGACCAACAATTTCTTAAATAAAAGCTCAGAACAGTGCACTTCGGTCTCCTGTTCTGAGTTTTTTTAATGAAATTATCAGAAATTATTGCTTTTTTTTCATGGAAACAAGCAAACTATTTTGTTATCTAATAAAAGTAGTCCATAATAGTAACATAGCGAATTATTCGCTAGATAAAGCATTTAGGAGGAATTATTTTATGCATACTTTATGGGTTTTAATCGTTGGTGCTGTTATCGGTGCTATCGCTGGCGCACTTACAAGCAAAGGTCAATCAATGGGTTGGATTGCGAATATCGTTGCCGGTTTAGTTGGTTCATTTATCGGAGAAAAAATCTTAGGTAGCTGGGGTCCTCACGTAGCAGGTATGGCAATTGTGCCATCAATTATTGGGGCAGTAATTTTAGTTGCTGTGGTTTCATTCTTCTTCGGACGAAAAAATAGCTAATTAAGTAAATAATTGTTTAATTAGTTAAAGGAGGTCGGGACAGAACCGTTTAGCTCCGAGAAATAAGAAGAAATTTCCGAAAATTGCTTTTTAATTTTTGGATAATTTCGGCTTATTTCCGAAGGAGTTGGTTCTGTTCCCACCGTTTATCAGTTTTTGAGCGTGGAGCAAAAATCCAAAGTGATTTTTGTCCCACGCTCCTTTTTTTATTTTCTCGTTAATTTTACGACAACTTCACAACGAGCGGTTTGTGGAAACATATCAACAGATTGTAAATAGTCTACTTGATATACTTTGGCTAATTGAACTAAATCACGTGCTAACGTGGATACATTACAAGAAATATACACCATTTTCTTAGGTGGTTGTTTCAAAAGGGCCGTTAATAATTTACGATCCAAACCAGTCCGTGGGGGATCAACTACAATGGCATCAGGTTTAAAGCCTTCTTTGAACCATTTAGGTAATAAGTCTTCAGCTGTTCCAACAGCATAATGTGTGTTCGTAACACCAAGTCGTTTTGCATTGAATCTAGCATCGTCAATTGCGGCGGGAATGGTATCCATACCACGAACTTGATGCGCTTGTTTCGCTAAACTTAAGCCAATGGTCCCGACGCCACAATAAGCATCAACAACAGTTTCATTTGGTTGTAAATCTAAGGCCTTGATTCCTTCATTATATAAAACTTCCGTTTGTTCTGGATTCAATTGGAAAAATGCTCGCGGCGATAAATCAAAGACAACGTCGTTAATGTGTTCTTCAATGCTTTCTTTGCCCCATAAGTGAAGGGTATCATCACCCATTACTAGAGAGGTTTTTTTATTTTGGACATTTTGCATAATAGAAACAACTTCTGGTAATTGTTCATTAATTGCGCGAACCATTTTTTCTTTTTGTGGAAATTTCTGCGATTGTGTAATGAACACTACTTGGACTTCGCCAGTTTGGATGCCCACTCGAACCATTAATGTTCGAAAGATACCACTATTTTTACGTTCATCATAAATTGGTAATTGAAAGTCATTCAATAAATCAACTAATGTATTCATCACCTTGGTTGTCGCAGGCTGTTGGACCAAACAGTTATCAATCGGTACTAATTGATGTGAATCAGCTTGATAGAGACCAGCTTCTACTTGGCCATCGATTTGGCGTAATTGGAATTGGGCTTTATTTCGATAATTCCAAGGATTCTCCATCCCAATTGTTTTTCGTAGTTCATAGTTTTGATAATTGGCTGGTTTAAATTTGTTAAGTGCCTGCTTTAATAAATCTTTTTTAAAGTCTAATTGTGCTTTGTAGGCTAAATGTTGTAGTTGGCAGCCGCCACATGTTTCATAGACAGGACAAGGAGGGACCACGCGATCTTTAGCAGCTTTTTTGACAGATTGAAGGGTTCCTTCAGCAAATTTGGGTGTAACATTTGTGATCGTGGCAGTCACTTCTTCTTTCGGTAGCGCCCCAGGAACGAAAATAATTAATTTTTTATAATAGCCGATACCTTCGCCATTAATTCCTAATCGTTTAATTTTTAAAGAAATTTGTTGGCCTTTTTTTACTAGTTGTTGGGTCATATTCTTTCATCCTTTAGTCATCTCACATTTTTCACTTCCTCCCATTTTAGCACATTTTTATTTATTTGGCTTCCAAGGATTCTATGGTATAGTAGAATATATGTTCTGATTTAGAGGGGCAGGAGAATAAGATGACAACAATCACACGAATTAGTAAAGATAAAGGTGAATTTTATCTACTTTGGCTATCTTCAGGCGAAAAACTGCGTGTCTCGGAAGATATTTTAGTACGGCAGCGTCTGCTAAAAGGTCAAGAGTTATCAGATACTTTAATAGAAGAAATAAAAAAAGCCAGTTCTTATGATGTCGGGTTACAAATGGCGATGAATTACTTAAGCTATCAATTACGTTCAAAGAAAGAGATTTTTACTTATTTAAAAGAGAAAGAAATTGAACCTGAAGATCGAGTAAAAATCGTTCAACGTTTAGAAGAGCTACGGTTGTTAGATGATGCAATTTTTAGTGAAAGTTACGTACGGACAGCTATGCGAACCAGTGATAAAGGACCACGAAATGTGGCACAACAATTAAAGCAAAAAGGCATTAGTGAAGAAGATATTCAGCATGGTTTGACCTTTTATACGTTAGATGAACAGCTTAATGTTGCCACAGCAACTGCAGAAAAAGCCATGAAACGCTATCGAACTAAAAGTTTTAAAGATGCACTTCAGAAAACGCGTCTGCATCTGATGCAAAAGGGCTTTACAAATGAAATCATTGATCTAGCTTTGGAATCTTTAGCTTTTGAAAAGGACGAAGAACAAGAACAACAAGCGTTAAACAAGGAAGGCGAACGTTTATGGCGTGCCAATCAGCGATTTGATTTTTCTAAAAAAGTCCAAAAAGTCAAACAAAGCTTATTCCAAAAAGGGTTTGACTATGATTTGATTCAGCAATTTATTAGCGAAAAGGAAGTAGAACATGACGAATAAAGAGCCTTGGGAGGCGTGGAGTCCCGAAAAAGTTAGTTCATTCCAGGAAGATTTTTTAGCTTGGTATGAACGAGAAAAACGCAATTTACCTTGGCGAGCGAATACAGATGCATATCGTATTTGGATTTCTGAAATTATGCTACAACAAACTCGCGTAGATACAGTCATTGATTATTTTTATCGATTTATGGAATGGTTTCCGACGATTCAAGATTTAGCGGAAGCGCCAGATGATAAGTTGTTGAAAGCTTGGGAAGGGTTAGGTTACTATTCACGAGCGCGTAATTTAAAAGTGGCAGCGCAACAGATTGTTTCAGAATTTGGTGGGAAAATGCCTGACACAATCGAAGATATTCGGAGTTTAAAAGGAATCGGCCCCTATACGGCTGGTGCGATTGGCAGTATTGCCTTTAATCTCCCCGAACCAGCAATTGACGGTAACGTCATGCGGGTAGTGAGCCGTTTATTTGAAATTGATGCAGATATTGCAAAAGCGAGTAGTCGTAAAGTATTTGAAGCGGCGATGCTTAAAATCATCGATCGTGAGCGTCCAGGGGATTTTAATCAAGCTTTAATGGATCTAGGCTCAGCCGTCTGCACCCCAACTTCACCTAAGTGTGAAAGCTGTCCGCTTCAGCAATATTGTGCGGCCTATCAGGCAGATAAAATGACCGCTTATCCAGTCAAATCAAAAAAAGTTAAGCCGAAAGATGTGTATTATGTCGGCACTATTATTGAAAATAACAAGCAAGAATTTTTATTAGAACAACGACCTGAAACAGGTTTGTTAGCCAATATGTGGCTGTTCCCGATTGAAGAAATTAGCAAAAAACAATTTCAACAATTGCAAAAACTGGCGCAACCAGCAGAAACGGAAAAACAATTAACTTTAGAGTTAGAGCCTGTAACAGAGCCTTTGGTCGCTGAAGAACCTGTCAACTTTTTTACGGACTATGAAACAGTTGTCTGGCAAAAACGTGCCTTAGGCGAAGTCGTTCATATTTTCAGTCATTTGAAATGGCATATCTTAGTCTTTTATGGCCGAAATACAGGCGAATTAGCCACACTAGAGTCGCAGCGATGGGTGGCAGCACAACAATTTTCGGACTATGTTTTTCCAAAACCACAGCAAAAAATGGTGGAATTGTTCAAAAAAGAACACAAAAATAAATAACAAAAAAGAGAGGCTTTTAAACAAACAAGCCCCTCTTTTTTGTTTCCTCTAGGTTATACCTCTATATAAATTCTGCTATGTTTAGTTTTGAAGGGGACTGGTAAGATAGACTTGTCTCTTGTCTGCTTAGAGGAGTAGTAATGATGGTGGAGACTTTTTAAGAGAGAGGAAGTACAGCCAATGAGTAGGAAGCGAAAAATCAGCTTAATTAGTTTAGTCATCATTTTGGTTTTTGTCACAGTCGGCTCAGCATACTTTGCTGTAGCGGGTAGCTATTTAAAGAAAACAATTGATAAAGGCTATGTTCCCATAAAAAATGATTATAATGAAGCGCAAAATAAAGATAGTCAATCGTTTTTGATTATGGGGCTAGACAATACAATTGAACGGAAATTAGGCACAACTAGGACTGATGCTATGATGGTGATTACCGTGAATAACAAGACGAAGAAAATAACCTATTTAAGTTTGCCACGGGATAGTTTTGTGCAAATTGATGCGAAAAATTACCAAGGGATGCAGCGAATTGAAGCCGCCTATACCTACGATGGACCAACAGCTTCTGTTAACACAGTTGAGAAATTATTGAATATTCCAATCAATCATTACGTTGTGTTTAACTTTTTATCTTTTATTAAGTTAATTGATGCAGTTGGCGGCATAGATGTCAATGTCAAGCAGGCGTTTGATGGTGTCACCAAAGACGGGCCAGGATCCATTCATTTTGATGCAGGGAAACAGCATTTAGATGGTACGAAAGCTTTATCTTATGCCCGTGAAAGACATAGCGATAACGATATTATGCGTGGATTCCGACAACAAGAAATTATTCAAGCAGTTGAAGACAAGTTGAAATCTGGTCAATCAATCATGAAAATAATGGACATTATTGATTCGTTAAATGGAAACATTCAAACTGATGTGGATTCCAATGAATTGACTCATTTAGTCAAAGAAGGTTTGACTTGGACCAATTATGATAAACAACAGCTTTCTTTTGACTGGCGCACTTTTAGTAATGAAGGGCGCAGTATGGTTGAACTATATCCAGATAGTATTGAAAATGTCCGTCATCAATTACGTGTGTCTTTAAATTTAGAAAAGCCAGATGAACGAGATCAAGACGGCTATGTCTTCCATACGAACGGTGAATTTTTATATCAAAGTGATTATACCGTTCAAGATGAAGCAGCTGAGGAAAACGAAATGACTTCCATCAACGGCAATACGTATATTGGTGTTCCTGGCAATACACAGACCGGCCCGTTGCCATCAGTTAAAACGGAAAATGGCTTTATAAAATAATTTATTTTCCAAGTGTAGAAAATCCGAACATAACAGATTAAGTAATCCGCTTACTTATTATTCTTCTAAGGAAAAAACGAAGGATTTTAGCAAGGGAACAGCGTATCATTTGATATAAACCCAACATTCCCTTTATAATGAAAGTAACAAGCAAATTTTTGTTACTTAGAAGGGGAAGGGAGCAAGGAGTTATGTTTAGTTATACAGATACCATTTTGTCAATTATGCAAAGAATTGAAGTATACAACGAAATTTTCAAAGCCATCTCTAAAGAAGTTCAAGAATACGGTTGTAATCAGGCTGCACATCGGAGAGGCCGTGACACTTATATGTTTTGCCGAAATAATGTGAATCGTTTTTTTACAGAAGAAATGATGTTTCGTAAAAATTTAGAGCCGTATTATGATAAAGAAGCAACGAAAATCTTGCTAGAAGGATTAGATACGTATAAAGAAGGAGTATTTTTCTGGTTAGAGGCATTAAGTGAATCTTGCCAAGTGACAGATGAATTGAAATATCAATTAGGAATCCGCCAAAAAGAATCCTCTTATTTATTAATTAATCAAGCTTGTAAAGAAGCCTGTGAGGGCATTCAAAGCGCTCATAGTGTTCATAAGATGTAAAAAGTTAGGGATAGCTGTCAATCTGGCAGTTATCCCTAACTTTTTTATTTCAATATCATCTGATAAGCATAACGTTCGCCATCGTTAACATCTAAAATCACGTCACCTTGATAAACAAAGCCAGCTTTTATAATCAGGTGCTGCATGGCGAAATTTTGTGGATGTGTATCGATTCGAATATCAGTAGCACCTTGCAAACGAGCGGCTGTAACCAGTGAGCGCAAAAGCACCAAAGCCAGTCCTTGACCTTGAAAGGAACTTTTTAGAGCAACACGATGAATTGCCGTATACGTAGTTTGAGAATGAGGTTGCCAAGAACCATTAAAAATCGCTTCATAAGCAGGATCAATCTCCGAACATAAAACACCAACGCCTGCCAAGGCATCCTCAACCATTAAAATATAGCAAGTTTGCTGGTCGATATCTTTTGCTAAAATTTCTTGATTCGGGCCATCGCCGTTTTGCCATTGGGGAATGCCACTTTTTTGTAAGGTGCGGCGTCCATCTTCAATGATAGCAAGGATGTCAGGCAAATCAGAAGGTTCTGCTTTTCTTAAGTAAACAGTCAAAAAATATTCCCTCCTCTTAGAAACCTGTTGTTGTTTTCAATTGGTAAATTTTTGAAGGGCGGCCAATGCCAACGGGACGTTCACCTAACTCTTCAAAATATTGTGTCATGGCTTTTTTAAAATTTGAATGGTCAATGCTACGATAATCAACGCCGAGGAACTTCGCAAAAACTTTACGGGCTTCCGTAATGGTGAAATCTTTTCCTAAGACTTGAAGCACTTGCGGTTCATGTTCCATTTTATCAACAACACGATTAAACGCCTTAATTATAATTTCACTATGGTCGAAGGCTAATGTATCTTTACCAAGAGAGGCCGCTGTTTTCAAGTCTAAAGTAATTTCCACATCTTCATGAGATAACGTGATGTGTTGACCATGCCGTTCAAGATTGAACCAGTGGACTTCTTTGGCATCGTCGCCAGCAATTAAAGGTTCTTCACCAATAAAGGCTAAATAGCTGACTGTCACGACCCAGCCACGAGGATCTCGATCTGGGCGACTAAAGCTGTGTAATTGTTCAATATTTTCTTGAGAAATCACCACACCAGTTTCCTCTTTTGTTTCTCTTAAAACACTATCTTCAGTAGATTCGTTACGATTAACAAAACCGCCAGGAAGCGCCCATGAGTTTCTAAAGGGGTGACCTTTACGTTGAATCAGTAAGACTTTTAATTGATCAGCTTCCTTGTTGTAACAAAGAAGAACCATATCAACGGTTAAAGAGGGTTTTTCATATTCAGGTAATTCTTGTTGATGATACCAAGTTAAAAACTCTGCTAAGCTAGCTTGGCGTTCATAATAATTTTTTTCTTCGGCTTTAGAAGCAAATTGTGGCACAATTGCTCCTCCTTTCAAAAAGAAACATGGTTTTCTTTTATTGTATCATTAAGTGGCTGAAATACAATATTCAAGCGTAAAAAGAAAAGCAAGCCTGGGACAAAAATCACTTTGGATTTTTGTCCCAGGCTTGTACTATCAGAAGTTTGTTCTAGACGTTATTTATTGTGTTAATTCTAATAATTTATTTTTCAAATCTTCTTCCATATGGCCAAGTTCGATCTCGGCAGCTTGGCGTTTTTCTTTTCCTTCTTGTTGAATACGTAATGTTTCTTGGATAGTTTCAATTAAATCATTTTGTGTTTTTTGTAATGTTTCAATATCGACTAGGCCACGTTCGTTTTCTTTTGCTGTTTCAATTGCAGAAATTTTTAGCATTTCTGAATTTTTCTTCAGTAAGTCATTGGTGGTTTCAGAGACTTGACGTTGAGCAGTCACAGCATCTTTTTGACGGAGTAAGGTCAAGGCGATGACTACTTGGTTTTTCCATAACGGAATCGCCGTATTCACCGATGATTGAATTTTCTCAGCCAAAGCTTGGTTAGTATTTTGGATTAAACGAATTTGTGGGGCTTGTTGAATCGTAATTTGACGAGCCAAGCGTAAATCATGGGTTCTTTTTTCTAAACGGTCTAGGAATTGGTTATAATCATTAACAATTTGGACATCCATTTGATCTCCAGATTCTTCCGCTTTTTTCATGGCTTCAGGAATAATTTGCGTCCGTAGTTCTTCTGCTTTTAATTCCCCAGCGGCAATATAGATGTTTAAGGCATCAAAATAATCTTTATTTTTTTGATACAATTGATCTAACATGGCATTATCTTTTAAAAGACCATCTTTTTCATGGGTTAATTTGACAGCAATTTTGTCAATTTGCGCACCAATTTTTTGATATTTGGCGGTAATTTCGTAAACGGATTGTTTGACTTTACCTAACATTTTTTGAATAAAGTTGCCTTCGCCAGCACGTAATTCATTGGGATTGGCTTCATTTAAACGAAACATTAGATCGGTCAGTGAATCACCAACAGGACCAATGTCTTGTGCTTGAACGTGGTTTAACATCGCTTGCGAAAATTCGCCGAGTTTGATTTGGGCATTTGAACCATAGGTAATTACTGCTTGTGAATCTTGGACATCAATTTTTGAAGCTAACTCTTTTGCTTGGGCTTGACGTTCTTGTGGTAATTTATCAATTAAACGAGGAGCTGCTTGCTGTTCTTTTAACTCAGATAGTTCATTTTGTTGCGTTGGTGTTAGTTCATCCATTGATGAAAATGGATTACTTAATAAATCGTCCAATGTATTGGTTACAGATGTTGTTTCTTTGGGTTGTTGCTCAGTCATTTTTTTTCCTCCCTAATGATTATTGCTGGTCTTCGTTTACTTGAGGTGATTCCTCAGTTGCAGCTTTTTGCGACAAGCTGCTTTTAGCGATCGACATTTCGACATCTAAATCGTCTAAGTCATCGGAAACGATTTCCTCATAATCATTTTTAACTAATTTTGACAATTGGTCAATGATTTGTGCGCTTTCTTCTAATTTTTCATACGTTTGTTTGTTTTTTACTTCATGTTGTTCGATTTCTAAATGCTTACTTGTTAAGTCAACGATATTTGGTAAATGTGTATAGAGAAAGTGATTGGCTAAGTGTAACTTTTTAGGTTCTTTCACTAACTCTTTAAACAGAGCTTTAGAAACCTTCGTTGTATCATTACGTAAGTCAATCGCCCGTAATTTAGTTGAACGATTCATGTTTTCTTGTAATTGTATGATTTGTTTTTTGGCTGTGCTCATTGTACTTCTGAAAAAATCAATTTCTTGTGGAGATAACCCCAACTCACGATAATGGGCTTCTTTATCTTTTGTTAAGTAAGGCATTTGATCGCTCTTGTCGGCGGCATTTTTCTTTTTTCGATAGAGAACGAATACTAAAAAGCCTACCAGAATCACAAAAGCGAAGAAGCCATATTCTCTAGCGACAGCAATGATTAAGGCTCCTAAAAGAATATAGCCAATCAGTAATTTTGTATTTAATTTGTTCATTTATATAGTTCCTCCTATCTATCTAATCCTCGAAAGAGTCAGCTCTCGTTACAATAGTTATTTTAGCATACTCTGTGAGAGAAAAGACATACAGCGGAAGATGTATTTTATGATTTAGTGAAATCCTAAGAAAAAAAGTATAAAACGCAAAAAAAGACCCGTCCTAATTGGGGGTAGGACGGGAAAGGAGTTAAAAATGAAAAAGTGTTTTGTTAGGGTTGTTTGTTGGTATGCTTAAATAATACAAGGAAGTTGTGAATTTTTTATGTCTATTTTTTTTCGAAAATGTAATTTTTTTCTAAAGCAATAAATTTTTTTCTTTGAAAAGGGTTTAACTAGAGAAGAAGGGGTGCGATTTTTATCATTTTAGGGTATGATAAACAAGAAAGGTTGGTGAAAGATATGTTAAATTATGAGGACTTCGAAGAAAAAACACTTCAACGTCGAGAAATTTTTAAAGGAAAGATTATTGATGTTTTTTTGGATGACGTGGCTTTACCGACAGGCGGCACTGCTAAACGCGAATTGGTTTTTCATTCAGGCGCAGTAGCTATGATTCCGTTAACCGCAGAAGGAAAAATCGTCTTAGTTAAACAATTTAGAAAACCCTTGGAACAAGTAATTTTAGAAATTCCGGCGGGAAAAATTGATCCTGGAGAAGAAAATCAACTGAAAACGACGGCTATGCGGGAATTGGAAGAAGAAACTGGGTATCGTGCAGGTCAGCTCACCTACATAAATTCAATGTATCTGTCACCAGGATTTGCTAATGAAAAATTGGCTCTCTATTTGGCAACGGATTTGCAGAAAGTCGAAAATCCGCGTCCTCAAGATGAAGATGAAATCTTGGAACTTTACGAGCTAACAATAGCTGAAGCCAAAGCAGAGGTGGCAAAAGGCACGATTTGTGATGCCAAAACACTTTTTGCTATACAATACTGGGAATTGTATTTACTGCAGAGACAGTTTAAGGAGGACACGCAATGAGCAAAGGTCCGTTAGTCACTCGGACAGAGCTTCGCAAACGCAGAGAAGCAGAAGAAAAAGAAGCGGAACGTCGTCAGCAAGAAGAGCAGAAGCTGGCGGAAAAAGCGTATAAGCGAAAAGAAAAAGAAATTTCGACGTTTTATCGTAAAGAAAAGAAAAAACAAAAACCGATCAACAAGTCACGAGTAGGAGAATACTCGAAGCGTCGAGAACGGAGTACTTGGTTAAACAAGGCAATTATTATTGTAGCGATTTTATTAGCCGTTGTGGCGTATATCGTTTTGAATTTATAGAAAAGAGGAATCACTATGAAAATTGGAATTATTGGAGCAATGGATCAAGAGGTCAAAATTCTAAAAGAAAAATTGACAGACACGATGTCATGGGAACGAGCAGGCGCTTTATTTGTTTCTGGTTCGTTAGGAAGACATGAGGTGATTGTGGTTCGTTCAGGAATTGGTAAAGTGGCCTCAGCTGTGACCACGACTTTATTGATTCATCAATATGGCGTAAATATGGTGATTAATACAGGTTCTGCTGGTGGTATCGGTGAAGGACTAAAAGTCGGCGATTTAGTCATTGCAGACAAATTAGCTTACTTTGATGTTGATGTCACTGGTTTTGGTTATGCCTATGGACAATTGCCTGGTGGTGTGCCTTTGTATTTTGAAACAAGTGAATACTTGCGGATGGAAATTGCGAAAGCTGCTGAAAAAACTGGTTTAGCTATTCGTAAAGGATTGATTGTTACTGGAGATACTTTTGTGGATAGCGCTGAGAAAATCGCCAAAATTAAGAAAGAGTTTCCTGAAGCCTTAGCTTGCGAAATGGAAGGCGCAGCAATTGGCCAAGCCGCTTCACAGTTCAATATTCCATTCTTAGTTGTACGGGCAATGAGTGATACAGCAGATGGCGAAGCAACTCAAAGCTTTGACGAATTCATCGATGAAGCTGGGAAAAAATCAGCCGAAATGGTTATTCATTTTGTCGAGAACTTAGTTTAAAAAGAGAAAGAAACAGCCGTCATTTCATCAATGAAATGATGGCTGTTTCTTTTTGCTTGTTGTCATTTAATGAAAGGTTTTTAAATACTGTTCTTTTTGTTTGCGCGTTAATTTTTTAAAGGCGGCTTCGGCTTTGGTGGCCTCGCTACGTGTTTCAAATTTCTCTGTATGAATCATTTTGACTGGCCGTCGTTTGGCTAACCGTGTATATTTTGCACCAGTTCCGCTATTATGTTCGGTTAATCGACGTTCTGGCTCAGTTGTATAGCCACCGTAAAAGGAACCATCTTGGCAAAGTAAAACATAAAAATAATGGGATTTCTTATTCTCCATACAGCATAGCCTTCATTTCAGCTTCGTATTCGTTCTTTTCATTGTATGTAAAAAGAGGTGGTAACACACGAAAACCGTCTTTTTTGCCTTGTTTAATGCCTTCAATTAGTAAAACATTGGCTTCTTTGCCTGGCTTCGGATAAACAAACCGAGCTTTTTTCGGCGCAATATTGGCGTTTTCCATGGCATGTAAAATATCCAGGAAACGATCAGGACGATGAACCATTGCGAGGCGACCATTTGTTTTTAATAAATCCGCCGACACAGTGACCACTTCTTGAAGAGACGTGTGAATTTCATGACGGGCAATCGCTAAGTGCGGGTTTGGATTTTTTTGGCTAGTTGGTCGTTCTTTAAAGTATGGGGGATTACATAGTACTAAATCCACAGAATCTTTTTTGATGACTTCTGTCGCTTGTTTTAAATCACGTTCATACATCGTTACTTGTTTTTCCAATTTATTTAATAGAATACTTCGTTGACCCATATCTGCCAAACGAGGTTGTAATTCGATTTGGTCGATCTTTGCAGCTGTTTTCCGACTAACGAAGAGGCCGACCGCGCCATTGCCAGCACACAAATCGACAATCTTGCCTTTTTTTGGTAGTTGCGGAAAATTAGCCAATAAGACTGCATCAATGGAAAAAGAAAAGACTTCTTTGCTTTGAATAATTTGAATATCATCCGCATATAATTGATCAATCCGTTCGCCGGATAATAACATAGATTAAGAACCTCCAACTTTTCATCTGATTGTTCATGTATTATACTACTTTTAAACCCGTATGACAAAATCTGTTCCCTAGATTAGTAGGAACATGTTATTTCTCTGATTGATAGACGTAAAAAAAGCTTGTCAAAAGGTAGAGCTTTCGGCATACTAGAAAGCGGAGAGAAGAAAGGAAGAAAATTATGTTTTTTACATTTATGCGTGGCGTGGTTCGCGTCATTTTATTTGTGATTAATGGAAATGCACATTATGAAAATAAAGAAAAATTACCAAAAGACCAAAACTATGTCTTAGTTGCGCCGCATCGAACATGGTGGGAACCGCTGTATTTAGCTGTTGCTGGCAGTCCTAAGAAGTTTAGTTTTATGGCAAAAAAAGAGTTGTTTAAAAATCCTGTTTTACGTTTCATTTTAAAACATGCGAATGCGTTTCCAGTGGATCGTGAGAAGCCCGGTCCCAGCGCGATTAAAACACCTGTCAAAATTTTAAAAAATTCTGATTTAAGTTTGATTATGTTCCCCAGTGGCACGCGTCATTCCTCAGAATTAAAAGGTGGGGTAGCCTTGATTGCTAAAATGGGGCGAGTACCTATCGTGCCATCTGTTTATCAAGGTCCGTTAACTTTAAAAGAGTTGTTTAAACGTAAAAAAGTAACGGTTCGTTTTGGGGAGCCAATCGATATTAGCGATATTAAAAAAATGGATAAAGACGGTTTAGCTGAAGTAGAACGTCGGATGCAAGAAGCATTTGATCAGTTAGATAAAGAAATTGATCCAACTTTTAAATATGAATCAACAGAAAAAGAATAAAACAAACCGCTACAGAATAGGAATGTTACTGGCAGGTAGTCTCATCAAAAGATGATGCTCCCTGTCTTTTTTCTTGCGTTAAGAAAAAAGTTTGTTAAAAATCTAATTCTTCTGTCCGATTTTCTTAAAAAATACCAGAAATTTGTTATAATAATAAGAAGGACTTTTTTAGGCGGTGAAAAAATGAAATTTTTACATACAGCAGATTGGCATATTGGCAAAAAATTACATGGTTTTGATTTGTTGGCAGAACAAAGGGAAGCCTTTAAACAAATCTTAGCAATTGCGAAAGAAGAGCAAGTGGATGCTGTTGTGATCGCTGGAGATTTGTATGATCGCTCTGTTCCAGCAGTTGAAGCAGTCGAGATTTTTAATGAAATGATGATTCAAATGAATCTCAAAGAGCATTTCCCCGTGTTAGCTATTTCGGGAAACCATGATAGCAGTACTCGTTTAGAAACAGGAGGCCCTTGGTTTAACCAAACGCAATTTCATTTGAATACGCGTTTAGAACAAGCCTTTCAACCAATTGAAATCGACAATACGCAATTTTATTTGTTGCCTTATTTTGAACCGATTGCGGCTCGCTTATATTTTGAAGATGAAACGATTCGAACGATTCAGGCGGCGATGGAAAAAGTTGTCGCGAAAATGCAAGAATCTTTTCTCCCCAACAAAAAACAAGTGTTAGTTAGTCATTTTTTTGTCGCTGGCAGTGAAAAAACTGATTCTGAAACAAAATTAACAGTGGGTGGTTTGGATGTTGTACCGACGGCTTTGTTAGAGCCTTTTGATTATGTCGCGTTGGGCCACTTACATGGAAAAAATGCGTTGCAGGCACCTAATGCTCGATACAGTGGCTCGCCTGTAAAATTTTCTTTATCAGAAATGACACAAGAAAAGGGTGTTTGGCTTGTTGAAACAGAAGCTGAAGTTCATTTTCAATTCCGTGCTTTGAAACCATTGCGAGACATTCAACAATTGACGGGCTCGTTTCAGCAGTTAACGGATCCCGCTTTTTATCAAGAAGTGAATCGGGAAAATTATTTACATGTCCAATTAACCGACCGAGCGATCATTCCCAACATGATGAATCAATTGCGAAAAATTTACCCCAAAATTATTGGGTTGGAACGTTTGAATGGTCGAGAAACAAGCAACGGAA
Organism: Enterococcus sp. DIV2467a; assembly: GCF_050532945.1. Lineage (NCBI taxonomy): Bacteria > Bacillati > Bacillota > Bacilli > Lactobacillales > Enterococcaceae > Enterococcus > Enterococcus sp. DIV2467a. The sequence goes on from NZ_CP172896.1 coordinate 742,404, forward strand.
ATCAGAAAAAAGTGGTACAAATAGAACAACGTTCACCAGAAGAACATCTGCATGACTTTTTTAACGATGTGACAGGAGAGGCCCTGACAGAACAACAAGCACAATGGGTCCAAGAAGAACTGAGTACACTTAATCAATTAGAAAGAGGGAAGTAATAGGATGAAACCATTATCTTTAACATTGAAAAACTTCGGACCGTATATTAATGAAACCATTGATTTTACGAAGTTTGAAGATTCTTCACTTTTTCTAATTAGTGGAAAAACAGGGTCTGGGAAAACAACGATTTTTGATGGAATGAGCTATGCTTTGTTTGGTGAAAGTTCTGGGAAATTACGTTTAGGCAAAGAAATGCGTTCCACATTTGCTGACCCCTCAGAAGCCACTGAAGTTACTTTGCTTTTTAAACATAACGAGTATCTCTATGAACTGAACCGCCTTCCCGAACAAGAACTTTTTAAAAAACGTGGCACAGGAGTCCGTAAACAAAGTGCCAAAATTTCTTTAATTGTCAAAGATGCTCAAGGGAAAGAACTACGAGCCTATTCTAAAAGACGTGAAGTGGACGAACTCATTCAAGAATTATTACATTTGAATGCCAATCAATTTGCTCAAATTGTATTGTTACCACAAGGAGAGTTTCGGACTTTTTTAATTGCTAAAAGTGATGAAAAAGAAAAGGTTTTGCGTAATTTATTCGGAACAGAATTGTATCAGTTGTTCAGCGAAAATTTAAAAGAACGCTTAAAAATTGTCAATCAAGAAATTCAAGAAACCCAGCAAAAAATTGAACTGAAAACAGAACAGTTGCATTGGTCAGAAGAACCTGAACCGACAATGACACTTTTTGAAAAACTTCAATTATTAGAAAGCCAACAACAAGAGGCTCAGCAACAACTATTAGTTGAAAGAGAACAAATTGCAACCTTAAAACAAGCCAAACAAGCAAAAGAGCAAGTTCGTTATGCTATTGAAGAACGACAAAACTTGCAACAGCAAAAAGAAGAATTACTGGAAAAGAAAGCAAAACAAGCTGAACAGGAAACCGTCATTGAGCGGTTAAAGGAACAGATTCAGCAATTAAAATGGAGCCAAAAACAGCAATCTTTAGCTGAAAAAGTCTTTGAAAAACGAAGCGAAAAACAACAAAAAGAGCAAGAAACAAAGTCCAAACAACAAGCTCTTATGGAAACGCAACAAGCATTGACAGATTGGCAAGCAATCATGAGTGAGTTGGAAGAACAACAACCATTGATTGCTGAAAAACAAGAACGTCTTCAAACGATTCAACGTCAATTACCACAATACCAAGAATATGAACAGTTAGCCCAACAACAAATAGCAGAACAAGCCAATTATCAAGCCATTCAAAAAGAGTATGAATCTTGCCAACAGGAAAAAACAACATTAGCGGATAAAGTGGCGACAGCCAAACAATTTATTGAACAAGAAGGAACACTTGAAAAAGCAAATTTTGAATGTTCTAGTGTAGCAGATCATTGGCAAAATTTTGTAGAACGTTGGCAAAAAAATCAAAAAGCTTGGCAAAAAATTAGTCAAAACCAAGGGGAATTGCACGAGTTGACACAACGGTTTGCAGTTGAACAGCAACAAAAAAGCGCCGAAGAAGCGAAGTTGCAGACAAAGAAAAGTCAATGGGCCTCTTTACAAATCCAACGATTAAGCTTGTTACTTGAAGAGGGGGAACCTTGCCCAGTTTGTGGCTCTTTAGAACATCCAAAACAACAAACTCATCAAGAAGTTTCCTTAGAAGAGATTGATCAAGCGGAACGGGAATTAACGGAAGTTGAAAAAACGGTTCAACGATTTACTGAAACGCTCTCTGCATTAGGGGCGGAAAAGCAACAGAAAGAAAGCCAATTACAAGAACAGGAAGCTGCGTATACTGAGGAACAAGAACAATTAGCAGCGCAGTTTGCTGACTTGCAGTTGCCGTTAACAGGACTAACTTTTTCACAAGTAACACCTGCAGAAATTGCGGAAGTTGAGTCGCAATTAGCTAAAGAAAAACAACAAATAGCACAAAAACTAACGGAAATTTCAGTCGAAAAGGACCGTCTGGCGGAACTAGAAGAACAAGTAGCTGAAAATTCTCAACGCTTTGAAGTGCTCCGACAACAAGTAGAAACAATGCAACAAAGTCTGGAAAGAATCACTATCCAGCAGCAAATGATTGCTAGCCAATTATTGGATGCAACCGTCACATACGAAGAAATGACCAAACAACAAGCTTTGCTTCAAGAAGAACTCTCTGCATTTGAACGTCAAAAAGAAAACGTGACGACACAAGGAGAAACCTTGAAGAAAGAAGAAATGATCCTTGAAAGTACGTTGACGCATTTGGAGAAAGAACAACAAACACTTCAACAAACAGTCGCACAACTTGAGAGTCAGTTAAAGGCAGTTTTAACGGAACAAGGCGTGACAGAGGACCAATTGACGGAGTGGTTGAAAGAGGTACCGACACTAGAAAGTCAGCAAGAACAAATTGCTTTATTTGAACAAGAGCAAACCCAACTGACTATCCAACTCGCTGAAATTGAAAAAAAATTATCTAGTGATACGTTCCCAGAATTATCTTTAATCACCACAGAAATTGAACAAATAACACAACAAATTGAAGAACAAGAAAAAAAATACTATCAACTGCATGAAAAAATGCTGAACAACCAACAGTTGGTTCAAGAAATTAATGCGCAAAGAACAACAATTGAAGACAAGTTTGAGGAAGTTGCTGCACTACAACAGTTGGCAGATACGGTGAATGGCAATAATCCTAAAAAAATTAGTTTTGAACGGTATATGTTACAAACGTATTTAGAAAGAGTGCTGACAGTCGCTAATCAGCGTTTAGACCGCCTGACCAATAGTCGTTATCAATTTGAATTGAATCACGAAGCAGGTAGTTATCGGAATCAAACGGGGCTAGAAATCAATATTTATGATGACAATTCAGGGACGGTGCGCAGCGCTCACACGTTATCAGGCGGGGAAAGTTTTACAGCAGCGTTAGCTTTGGCACTTTCTTTAGCAGAAGTGATTCAAGAACAAGCAGGCGGAGTCTTAATTGATGCGTTGTTTATTGATGAAGGCTTTGGTTCCTTAGATGAAGAAGCATTGGAAATGGCAATGGAGGCGTTAGAAACGATTGAAAATGAAGGCCGCATGATTGGGATTATTAGTCATATTGGCGAATTAAAAGCACGAATTCCACAACAATTACAAATAAAAAGCAATGGGAATGGTCAAAGTACCGTTCACTATCAGCTAGCTTAGTAGAAGAGGAGGTGAGTCGATGAAATGGAGTATTCCAGAGCGAATCGTTGAACAAGGGCGCGAATATATGCAAGAAGGCCGGGTCTTATCTATCGTTCAAAATCCAGAAAAAAGGATCTGGTTGTCTGAGGTTTTAGGGGAAGAACTTTATCTTGTTGAATTGGATGGTACCGCCAAAGAACAAGATGTTTGTGAATGTCAATATTGGATGGAACATGGCTATTGCAAGCATACAGTGGCAGTTGAACTGGCACTGAAACAACGAGGCGTGTCAAGAATTATTCAAGCAAATCAAACAGTCAGTTTTGAGAAAACAAATCGATCAACAGCTGAAATGTTTACCAAAGGCTTTGCCAAATTAAGCAAAGCTTCTGCCGAAGTTCCCTTGCAGCCTTTACGTTTAGAATTTCATTTAGATGTGATCGAAACGAATAGTTACTATCCAGAATTATCAACGATTGGTCTTTCTTTAAAAATTGGTTTGGAAGGCACCAAACCTAAAACATATATTGTGAAAAATATTGGTGATTTTTTACAAGCATATGAAAAAGAAATGACCTTTATGGTGAATAAACAACACCAATTTACTTTGCTACATGATTCTTTTTCAATGGAGATTCAAGAAATTTTAACAGAACTTGCGGCAATTTATCATACCAGCCAATTATTAGGTGCAAACGGTATTCAAGTTAAAGGGAAAATCGACAAACGTTATCTATTATTACCAATTGATCGCAGTCAATCGTTAGTTGAAAAAATGAATCGAACGGGTCAGTTTATATTGACCAATCAAACTCATAAGTATCGCTATCTAACGTTCAAAGAAACCAGTTTGCCACTTACGTTTACAGTCCAAAAAACCGAGGAACAAAGCTTCAAATTAACTATTCAGAATCCTATTACAACGTTTCTAGCCCACTATCACTGGGCGATTGCGGATCAAACGGTTTATTTACTAACAGAAGAGCAGGAAGCCATCTACACCACGTTACTTCAATTAATGAAACGCTTGGAAGAGCCGTCAATTATTTATGAAAAAGAAACAGTTTCTGATTTATTTAGTGAAGTGTTACCATTATTGGAAAAAATTGGTCGAGTGTCTGTTGAAGAATCAGTTGAAGAATTAGTCGTCCATCATCCTTTAAAAGCAGTCTTTATTTTTAAGAAAATTAAAGGTCGGATTAACGCTCGGATTGACTATCACTATGGAGAAGTCATTTTCTCGACAAACCCGAAATATGCTCAATTACCTGAAGTCAATCAAGAAATCGTTCGAGATAAAGCAAAAGAAACAGCAATTAAGCAGCAATTTCAACAGTTTGCCTATCAGCAAACAACCACAGGCTTTGAAAAGGTCTTACCTGCTGGAGAGTCCTTGTATTATTTCTTTAAAGCCGAAGTTCCAGCTTTCCGTCAATTAGGAGAAGTTCGGATGGGACGGAAATTACGGGAATTGTATTTAGATGCCCAGCATCATCAGCCAACGATTGAAGTTGCGGAAGGGGATTCTTGGTTAGATATTCGGTTTGATGTCACTGGCATTGATGAAACCGAAATTGATGCAGTATTGACTAGTCTGCTACGTAATGATGCTTTTTATACGTTAAAAAGTGGTGAAATTCTTGCTTTTGATTCAGAGGAATTTTTCCATACAAGTGCAATTTTAACGAAGCTGCGAAAAAATATGCATCAAGAAGACAATGTCATTCATGTGCCCAAAAACCAAGGCCTCATGATCGAAAGTTTATTAGAAGACAACGAGCGGGCACATTTTTCAGATTCCTTTAAAAAAATGGTCACGGATTTAACGCATCCAGAAAACTTTGAAGCGCAAGTCCCCAAAACCTTACAAGCAACGTTACGCCATTACCAAGAAACAGGGTATAAATGGCTGAAAATGCTTAGCCATTATCAATTTGGCGGTATTTTAGCTGATGAAATGGGTTTAGGGAAGACACTGCAAACCATTACCTATTTACTTTCGGAAAAAGAAGAAGAGCGCTTGAAAGGGACAGCTTTGATTGTCGCTCCTGCAAGTTTAACCTATAACTGGTTAGCCGAAGTCAAACGTTTTGCGCCAACCTTAAATGTTCAAGTGGTTTCTGGCAATCGCCAAGAACGAGCAGCGCTTTTACAAAATAGCACCGAAGATATTCTGATTACTTCTTATGCAAGTATGCGACAAGATGTTCAGCTTTATCAGGAAATGAGTGTCGGCTATTTGATTCTAGATGAGGCTCAAATGGTTAAAAATAGTGGGACTAAAACGGCGCAAGCCTTAAAAAGTTTAAAAGTACCGCAACGTTTTGCATTAAGTGGCACACCAATTGAAAATAATTTAGATGAACTGTGGTCAATTTTCCAAATGATCTTACCGGGATTGTTCCCAAGCAAAAAAGCCTTTCGAGAAATTAAGCCGGAAGAAATTGCCAAAATGATTCAACCATTCATTTTACGACGAGACAAGAAAACGGTGCTTGCAGACTTACCAGAAAAAATTGAAAATAATATGTACAGTGTCTTAACAGAAGAACAAAAAACGGTTTATTTGGCCTATCTAAAACAAATGCAAGCAGATGTTAGTCAAATGGATCAGGCGACCTTCAAGAAAAATCGCATGAGTATTTTAGCAGGCTTGACCCGTTTACGACAAATCTGTTGCGATCCGCGTTTGTTTATTGAGGATTACACGGGAGGTTCTGGCAAAGTGGAACAAGTCAAAGACTTTTTAGTGGCTGCCAAAGAAAACAATCGTCGTGTCCTATTATTTTCTCAGTTCACAAGTATGCTTTCTATCTTAGAAAAAGAATTGAATGAATTAGGCTTAGAGACGTTTTATTTACGAGGAAGTACGAAGCCTCAAGATCGGTTAACGATGGCGAATGCCTTCAATGAAGGAGAAAAAGATGTCTTCTTAATTTCATTGAAAGCAGGGGGAACCGGACTAAATTTAACTGGTGCAGATACAGTTATTTTATACGATTTATGGTGGAATCCCGCAGTCGAAGAACAAGCGGCTGGTCGGGCGCACCGCATGGGACAAAAAAAAGTTGTTGAAGTGTGGCGGATGATTGCAGAAGGAACGGTTGAAGAAAAAATGAATTCCTTACAGCAAGAGAAACGCGAGCTGTTCCAAAAAGTGATTCAAGGAAATGAAGAGCAATTAGCGAAAATGACGGAAGAAGATATTCGCACAATTTTAAGCATTGGAGAATAGCCGTTCAACTTAGTTGCTACCTTATTTAAAGAGAAATGGAGTAATTCGTTTGAAACAAAAAGAATATATGGAATATCGGCCGCTAGGTGAAGAAATTGAACGGATTCGTAAAGGGAAAAATATTCCTCTGCGTGTCTTTGATGAAAATGGTGTTTCTAGTCGAAGTTATCAACGCTTTGTCCAAGGAAATAGTGAATTGCGTATTTCGGATTTAGCCATTATTGTCGAAATCTTGTCTATTTCACCGATGGAAATGACAGAAAAATTAACGCCAATGTCCAAAACAGTTTTAGCTAAGGAGCAGTTTAATCAAGCAATCTTTAGTAAAAATTTTCAAGAAAGTAGTCGAATCGTTGCAGATTATCGGGCGTATTATGAGAAATCGTCTTTTGCTTTAGGAAAGCAAGAAGTAATGTATTCGATGTTGGCGTTGGAATATCTTTTTAACCCTCAAACGGTTGTGACAAAAGAGGAAATTATTGCATTAGAAAATCAGATTCTGGAACGATTAATTAATGCCGATGTGTATACTATTTTTAATTTGAAATTTTTAGCATTACAAAAAAACGTTGGCTTGCAGCCGTTTCCAACTTCGTTACTTTTTCGTGTACTACAATCTGTCAATGAGCGGGAAATTATTGATATTCGCTCACTAGAAATTATCGAGCAAGTAATTATTGATTTTTTATTTGCGGCGATTGTCAGCCAAAATGTTCCCCATATTCTTCATGTATTAAGCATGTTTAAAGAATATGAAGTGGGTGAAAATAACTGGCGAATGATCCTCTGGAAAAAAATAGCAGAAAAAATAGAAATGATTTTAACCAATGAAGAAATATTCGCAGATTGGTCAATCTTTAAAGAACAAATCCTTTTATCTATCACATTGTTTTTACCAAAAGCCAAACAAGAATTTTTTGCTGGGCAATTGGAAAAAATAGAGGATAGTTTAAAAGAAATAAAAGAAAACTAGGCATAATTGAGAATTTGTCATAATACATTCTGGTTGTGTTTAGCGACAAAGAGCGCCAAATAGGGGTATAAAACCCTATTTGGCGCTCTTTGTCTTGTCTATACAAATTAATTTGGACAGTTTGTCGTAATTGAACCCATTTTCAGTTGATATTCACTATAATTAAGAAAATATCAGGAGGTGAAGTTTATGAAAAAAATGTGCATCTCCGCAGTTAGTGCCTTACTTTTGGGTAATAGTTTGCTACTTCCTGTAACAACTTTCGCCGAAACGACCGAAACAATCGCATCCTCCAGTGAAGAAAATGTTTCATCTGTTTCAGAAGAAAAGATTCCAGAAACTTCATCGGCAGAAGAGCAAAATTCAGCAACCAGTAGTTCGGAGATTCCCCAATCAGAAGAGTTAACGACTGTTGAAACAAGTGAAGAGCCGCCAAATGAAGCACTAGCGATAACGGAAGCACAACTGATGATGCCCCAATTATACGCAGGTGCTGTCTTAGATAAAGCGACGCCTATCAGTACACTATTTCCTGATCCAGCCTTTGCGGAAAATATCAGAAAACAGTTAAGCAAATCTCGGACCTCTAATACTGTCACCCAAGCAGAATTGGATAAACTGAATAAAGTTATTTTAGAAAATGTCGTTGTTTCTAATGTGGAAGGAGTTCAATACCTAAGAAACTTAGAAGAATTATCTTTTCAAGATTCGCTCAATGTAACAGATTTGAGTCCTTTTGCTAAAGGTGAATTTAAGCTATTACGTTTTTTATATATGAGAAACAATAAAATAGCTGATCTTAGTCCGTTAGGTCAAGCAGGATTAATTAGTTTAGAAGGCTTGTATGTTGAGAACAATCAATTAACTACATTAAATGGACTTGAAGGAATGCCTGCTTTAAAAAATTTAAGTATCCAAAATACGACAGATCATCCGTCAAAAATCACGCCGAATAATCGAGTGACTTCCTTCGACCCGCTTCGTTCTCTTCGTAATTTAGAAACCATTTGGGCTGCCAATAATCAGATTGCTACTTTAGATGGGCTTACGGAAGCAAATAACCTACTCCGTCTTTATGTGGAAAATAATCAATTAAAAACAATTGCGCCCTTGGCGAATAAACAACGTCTAGAAGAGTTGAGTATTATGAATCAAACGATTGCTAGTCTGGAAGCTTTAAGCACTGTTCCTAATCTGCGTGTACTGTATGCAAGAAACAATCAAATTTCTTCCTTGGCACCGTTAGAGAAAACACTCAATCTAACAGTTTTAGATGTGGGAGAAAATCAAATTTCAGATATCAGTCCGTTAAAAGGCTTAACGGCCATTACAGGGCTAGATGTATCTAATCAAATGATTATCTTATCTTCTGTCGATTATATTGCTGGGAAACCACTGCAATTAAAAAATAAGGTGGTATCTCGTGATGGTCAACTATTTCCACCGCTGACGATTAGCCCTTATGGAAGTTACGATGCCACAAAAGGACTGTTTGAATGGAATTTACCCAAAGCTCATGAAGGCGTTTCTTATATCTGGGAATCAACAGATAAAGCATACTTAGGGAACTTTTCTGGAACAGTCGTCCAACCTGTCAAAGAAGTTTTCTTAAGTGAAACGAAACTATCTTGGTCAAAAGAGCGTATAGAAAAGTCGATGGAAAAAACAATCGATATTGATGACTTTCAAAAAACAGCCCTGCCTTTTTATTGGCAAGATGTCGATGCTGGGAATAGATTACAATTTATTGTCAAAAAAGAGGGTCAAGAAATCCAGAAATTAGCAGATGAAACAACCACTAATTCTAAAACATTTAAGGAAAAAGCCTTGTTATTACCAGAACTAACTTATGGAAAACAGCAGTTGGTCGTGGAAGTCTATGATAAAGGCTACAAGATTGACGAATTAGCGCTAACAGTCACTGTGGTTGGCTCTGTCAGGTTCAAAACGGTACCCACAGCGATTTCCTTTGGGAATGAGCTGCAAATCGCTAGTAGCACGACCCAATATCCAATTGTTTCCATGGATCAACCATTAGTGATACGGGATACTCGTCAAACAGGGAATAATTGGTCGCTTGCACTAACCGTTACTTCTGATTTCAAATCTGAATCAGGTGCTACGTTGCCGAATATTTTAAAATTTAGAACCAACCATCGCTTACAGGACATTCCAGAAGGCCAATCGATTCTTGTTCACAACCAAGTCAATGGACATCAAGAAACAAATATTTCTGATCAATGGAAAGAAAATGACCAAGAGTTGTTATTATCTGTTCCTGGAGGGATGGCCAAAGCAGAAGAATACGAAGCAAAACTAACTTGGCACTTGATGGACGTACCTGATGGCAGTGCAAAATAGGGGGTGAGTCTTATCAAAAAAATAGTTAGCGGTGTATTGCTATTAGGATTGATTTCATCAGTTGATGTATTTGCTGAAACAAATGCCTATCCGACAAATGCAGAAGTTTCTTTTTATGGCGAGTATGAACCACCAGCCAACAAAGAAAAACCAGATGGTAAGATACCACAGCGTTTCCCCAAGCAGTCGGAAGCAATACCAGCAGTGAGTGGAGAATCATTGAAGCATTCAACAAGTAAAACGGTTGATCAAAAAGGCTCAGGCTTCTTACCTCGAACTGGTACTAAACAGCAACAAATGTTTAATTATCTCGGAATAATAGTCATCTTTATGGCTAGTTTTATTTTAAAAAAAAGAAAGAAGGAACAATAAAATGAAAAAAATTATCTTATCAACAATCCCCGCTATCACTTTAGGCGTGGCTATTGCACCAGAAGTGAATGCAGAAGAAAAAAACTATGAATCAAATGCCATCGTAGAATTTACGCCGGATACCTCTATCAACAAACCAGTCGATCCAGTGAATCCAGATACCGAAAAACCTGTTGAACCCTTTGACCCAACGACACCAGACACAGGCAATAAGCCAAATGAAGGAACAACTGGTCCACTAAGTATCGATTATGCTTCTAGTTTAGACTTTGGCAAAAATAAAATTTCAAATAAAGATGAAAAATATTATGCAAATCCACAATACTTTTTCTTGGCAGACGGTTCTGGTCCTGATTTGACTAATCCTAAACCAAATTATGTACAAATTTCCGACAAACGCGGAACGAATGCCGGTTGGGCCTTAACAGTTAAACAAGAAACACAATTAACAGCGACAAAAGAAACATTAAATAAAGTTTTAGACGGTTCAGAAATTAAATTAAGTCAAAACAAAGCAGTGTCTAATTCCAAAGCAGTCACACCAACTGCGCATGAAGTAACTTTAGTAGCTGGCGATTCATCAAATGTGATGTCTGCCGCTGAAGGTCAAGGTTCTGGAACTTGGCTTAGTGCGTTCGGTGGGATTGAAAAAGTGGAAGTTGACGGTGAAAGCGTAGATAAAAATACAGCGATCACATTAACTGTACCAGGAGCAACACCAAAAGATGCTGTTCAATACAAAACTGTTTTAACATGGACAATCGCTGATTTACCAAGCGTATAATTATTGAAACTATAACAATAGAAGAGAAGGAGCACTAACATGAAAAAAATGACCATCGCAAGCAGCTTAATTTTAGCAACCATCGCGGTAGGCACACTACCAGTTCAAGCAGAGGAAGTGGCTAATCGCGACACAGATGCTATTGTAAAATTTAAAGCACCAGATGAAAAAGATCCTAACAGCAAAAATCCTGTAGTGGATCCAGAAGACAAAGACGGCAAAGATCCTGTGACACCTATCGACCCAGTAAATCCTGACAAACCAGTTGATGAAGGTTCTACAGGCCCCTTAACCTTGGACTATGCTTCAAGTTTAAACTTTGGTGAAAATATCATCAGCACAAAAGATGAAATCTATTTTGCATCAGCACAAGTTTTAAAAGATAAAAATAATGTTGAAAAAACGGGTCCATTATTTGCTCAAATTACAGATAATCGTGGAACTTTAGAAGGCTGGACTTTATCTGCAAAACAAAATTCTGCATTTACTTCTGCTACAAAAGGTCAGACGCTTGAAGGAACTGAAATTGTCTTTCAAAATGCTTCAGCTGTGACAGCAGGACAAAGCGCTGCACCAACAAGTTTAGCGAGCGTAACTTTTGGTACAGTTGGTGAAAGTCATAACGTGATGGTAGCCGCAACAGATCAAGGTGCTGGGAAATGGTCATACTTATACGGCAATGCTAGTTCAATTGCTGAAGTTGACGGCCGTCAAGTAATGAAAGATGTTCAATTAAAAGTGCCAGGTAAATCAGTTAAATTAAACGATGCCTACAAAACAACAATTACTTGGACATTAGCTAATACGCCAGTATAAAAAGAACCTTTTTGGAGAAAGGAAGAGGGGAACTCAGCCTTTCTCCTTTACATAGAAATGGAGTGTAGAGCGAAATGAAAAATAGATATTTTATTCTGATGATCCTAAGTTTTTATTTCTTTGCTTTTGGGATTGAAACCTCAGCAGCAGAATTACGATTTAGTGTTGAAACAGAAATTCCAGAAAACCAAATAGATAAAACAAAAACATATTTTGATTTAATGATGAAACCAGACCAAGAACAAATTTTGAAAGTTCGAGCGGCCAATAGTACAGATGAAAATTTAGTGATTGATGTTAGTGTGAAGTCGGCCACAACAAACAGCAACGGAGTGATTGAATATGGTGAGTCGTTGACAGCATTAGATAAATCTGCACCAGCAGATTTATCAGAAATCATTCAACTGAAAGACGGCGGTGAGAGTGTTGAATTGCCTGCTAAAAGTGAAAAAGTAGTTGAATTGCGAGTGAAGATGCCTAAAGAAGAGTTTTCAGGGCAACTAGCGGGCGGGATCACGTTTAGTGAAAAAGTCGATGAAACGAAAGACAAGCAAAAAGCAAATACAAACGGCCTAGCAATTGAAAATCGCTATGCCTATACAGTAGCTGTTTTACTTCGAGAAAATGAAACAGTTGTACAACCAGAATTGTCTTTAGAGAAAGTTGAACCGACGCAAAGAAATGCGCGCCGTGTTATTTCTGCAACACTGTTAAACCATGAAGCAGCCTATCTTCAATCAATGAAAGTAACGGCAAATGTTAAAAATAAGAAAACAAATAACGTTATTTTAGAGAAAGAACAAGAAGATATGCAAATGGCGCCCAATTCAATTTTTAATTTCCCTATTCCTTATGAAGAAAATGAAATGGAAGCTGGGACGTATGTATTGGCAATGACTGTGGAAGGCTCAGGAAAAAAATGGCAATTTACGAAAGAATTTACGATCTCAAAAGAGGAAGCAGAAACATTTAATGAGAAAGATGTAACCGTCAAAAAAACGGAATCTAAACTTATTTATCTCTTAATCGGTTTATTGATCCTTTTACTGATAATCTGCCTGTTCATCATTTTACGTCTGAAAAAACAAAAAAATAAATAAAAAAAAGCCGTTCTTCAATTTGAAGTTTAGCGACCCCAAAAAGTTAGACTTTTTATAGAGTGGATTTTTCCACTCTATTTTTATGCAGTTTTTTGATTGAATTGTCGAAATTCTACTGGGCTTTTCCAGTTAAGTTTTTCCTTGATTCGGTGATGATTGTAATAATAAATGTAGTTCTCAATTGCTTCTATCAATTCATTTTGACTTTGATAGATTTTTCCATAATACACTTCTTGTTTTAGGATACTGAAGAAATTCTCCATAGGAGAATTATCTAAACAGGTTCCTTTTCGAGACATACTTTGAAAGATATTGTTGTCCTTTAATGTTTGTATATAGACATTCATTTGATAAGCCCAGCCTTGATCAGAGTGAAAGGTGCGCCGATAGGGACAATCATTTGTTTGAGAAATTGCTTCTTTCAGACCTTCCATAACTGTTTTACCATTTGGTTGAGTAGAAAGGCTATAGCTTAGAATTTCACTATTATACATATCCATAAATGGATCTAAGTATAGTTTTTTCTGACGAAAGATGCCTGCGTTATCTGCTTCAAAGTACTTAAATTCAGTTGTATCAGTTGTAATTTTTTGATGAGGAACAGAGGTTTTAAATCGGCGACGAATCAAATTTTTAGCGATTTTACCAACGATTCCTTTATAGGAATTATATTTTCTGGATTTCTTAGTAAAAGCTTTGACTTGTAACTTTAACTTTTGTATTAATCGCTGGACTTTCTTTTTATTCACTTGAAATCCACGTCGTTTCAATTCTTGGGTTATCCTTCTATAGCCATAATGTTGATGTTTTTTACGAATCGCTTGAATTTCTTCTTCAATGATTTGTGTTGAAGCTGTTCTGTCGAGGCGTTTTTGCCAGTACATGTAAGTAGATTTTGGAAACCTTAGGGTTTCCAAAATATCTTTTAATCGAAAGTGTCTTCGGAGACTGTGAATGATTCGTGCGATTCGTTCATTTTTTGTTCGTCCTCTAAACGCAGTCTCCTCAATTCTTTTAAATAGGCATTCTCAATTTTTAACATTCTATTTTCTTTTTCTAGTTTCTCTACTTGAGATCGTTCACTTGGTAGTGGTTGGGGTTCATTTCGTTTCTTTTTAGACATGGTAGGTGGACGTCCTTTCTGTTTAGAGAGTCCCTCTATACCAAACTTCTGATACGTTCTAAGCCAATTCGCAATCAATGATGGATTGCGAATTTTTAGAAGATTAGCTACTTCTTGATAGGACAACTCTGTTGTTAAATATAACTCTATCGCATCTAGCTTAAATTGAACAGAGTAATTCTTATTTTTTCGACTGCGAAGTAGGCCTTCTTCACCAAGTTCTTTATAGGCATTTATCCATTTGCTTATTTGAGAACTATCTTTAAACCCATACTTCTTTGCGAGAAACCTTAGACCTCCTTGACCAGATAAGTAGTCATGAACAAGTTTAAGTTTAAATTCAAAACTGTATTTTGCCATACAAAAAAACCTCCAAAAGTTAGATTTCTAGGTCTAACTTTTGGGGGTCGGCTCAAAGAGCGGCTTTTTTTAAAGATTAAATAATTTCTCCACAGTCGGACAAAGTTCAGTGAAACAAGTGACTTCTGCAAGGTGTGATGCAGGTTGGCAACTTGGTAGTTCACGAGAGCGGTGGTTAAACCAAAGAGAATGCCAGCCACCATTACGTGCGCCTACAATATCATTGTCATAACTATCACCAACATATAAAGTATGTTCAGGTTCCATACAAAATTGATTACAGGCTAAATCAAAAATTTCCTTTTCAGGTTTTTGAAAACCCGTACTTTGAGAAATAATGATATTTTGGCTTGGAACCCATTTTTCAAGATTCAATTGTTTAACTTTTTTAAATTGATGGTCTGTTGGACCATTTGTAATAATCCCCATCGGAATTTCTTTCTCTTGTAAAGTATCAAGAAGCTTAGTAACTTCTGGATGCATCGTAATATTATCCAATTCTTCTTCATAAACTTGTTGGAAAATTTTTCCTTCTTCTTGTGAAATTCCTGGATAGTTTAGATCCTTTAATGTTTCATTCATCCGGAAAAACCGCATGAAATCTAGGGACCATTCATTGGCTAAAACTTTCGGAAACGTTTCATCGCTGTGGTGTCTAAAACGAAGATACAATTCATGCATATCCTCTGTCGCAACGTTTGGGAAAATTTTAGTCATCGCATTTCGAAAGGGTTGTTGCTGATCGTACAGCGTGTCATCAACATCAAAAACAATGGTTCTCATTTAACAAGTGCACCTCTTAACTTTTTTACAAAACTTTTCATATGTTATATTGTAGCCGATATTTTCACAAATAAATAGAGTATTTTTCACTGTATTTCAAGGTTTTGTACAGAAATCAAAGCCTTGCGGGAAAAGACAATTATAGTTATTTTTACCGAAAAAATGGAAACGATAAATGAAAAAATATTCTGATAATGAAAAGTTTGTGAAAATGATTTTGAGTCAAAGTTACTTAAATAACACGTGTTCTGATAGAAGTTAGAATTTTGCAAGAGACAGTCTTTTTCCGTATAATGAATGAGAATGAAGGGGGAGAGTTAGGGAGTTATGTTAAAGCGTTTTTTTGGGTATTATCGGCCTTATCGTCGATTATTTATTTTGGATTTTGGGTGTGCCGTTTTTGCGGGGCTGTTAGAGTTGGCTTTTCCAGTAGCAGTCAACCAAGTAATTGATAAGATTATGCCAAAAGGAGATTTTCGCCTCATTGCATTAGCTAGTGCGGGCTTATTTGCATTTTATATAATCAATACGTTTTTACAATTTATTGTGGTTTATTTTGGTCATATGTTAGGCGTGAATATTGAAACAGATATGCGTGAAGAATTATATCAACATCTTCAAACACAACCGTTTGAGTATTATGATAATCAAAAAACAGGGAAATTAATGAGCCGTTTGACCACTGATCTTTTTGAAATTTCGGAAGTGGCGCATCATGGTCCAGAAGACGTCTTTATTACGATTATGACGTTAGCAGGTTCTTTTCTATTAATGTTAACCATTCACGTGAAATTAGCCATCGCTACGTTTATTTTATTGCCATTTATCACGATTGCGCTAGGCTATTTTAATAAAAAAATGACAAAAGCGAATACGGATATTTACGATAATTTAGGTGAATTTAATGCTGGGATTGAAGCGTCAGTAAGTGGGATACGTGTCACGCAATCTTTTGCAAATGAACCATTTGAACGAAAACAGTTTAATTATTTAAATCAAATGTATCGAAAATCGAAATTATATTTTTATAAGGTGATGGGTGTCAGTTCCGCCTATAATTACTTATTAATTCGTCTGATAAATTTATTTTCATTAATTTTTGGTGCGTATTATACAATTAAAGGAGAAATTACAGAAGGCCAGTTTGTAGGATTTATTTTATTAGCCAATATTTTTATTCGGCCGATTGAAAAAGTCAACAATATGATTGAAAGTTATCCCAAAGGATTTGCTGGTTTTAAACGTTTTACGGAAGAAATGGACAAACAACCGTCCATCAAAGATTTGCCAGGAGCTGTTGCTGTTTCGCATTTAGAAGGAACGATTACCTATAAAGATGTTTCATTTGCTTATGAAGATGGCACAAAAGTTTTAGACCATATCAATTTAAAAATTCAACCTGGCGAAACCGTTGCTTTCGTTGGACAAAGTGGTTCAGGAAAAACGACCTTGTGTAATCTGTTGCCTCGTTTTTATGAAGTCAGTAGTGGTGAAATTACGATCGATGGTAGAAATGTCCAGCAAATGACCTTGGCTTCATTACGTAAGCAGATTGGAATCGTTCAACAAGATGTGTTTTTATTCCCTGGAACATTACGAGAAAACATTGCTTATGGGAATTTAAACGCTACAGAAATGGACATTCAACAAGCGGTGAAATTAGCACATTTAGAACATGTAATTCAGCTAATGCCAGATGGCTTGGACACAATTATTGGCGAACGTGGCGTGAAATTATCGGGCGGTCAAAAGCAGCGAGTGGCAATTGCGCGAATGTTCTTGAAGAACCCGCCGATTTTAATTCTAGATGAAGCGACTTCTGCATTAGATACAGAAACAGAGCAAGTGATTCAAGAGTCATTAAACTCGTTAGCTGACGGGCGAACAACATTAATTATTGCCCACAGACTGGCAACGATTAAACATGCTGATCGAATAATCGTAGTGAGTGACCAAGGAATTTTAGAAGATGGAACACATGAAACTTTGTACGCGCAAAGAGGTCACTATCGTCGCTTGTACGATGCTCAATTTAGATCATAAAAAACCCGCGAATAAAACTTCGCGGGTTTTTATTATGTTTAGTTAGCGCCGAACTTTTCTTCCCAAACCAACAGCATTTTTCATTCGTTGAAGTGTTTTGTTGGCTACCTGGCGAGCGTTTTCTGCACCCTCATCTAAAATCATATCTAATTCTTCTGAAGCTAGAAGTTCTTGGTAGCGCACTTGAATAGGTTCTAATAAGGCAACTACTGCTTCTGCTAAATCTGCTTTGAAGTCTCCATAGCCTTTGCCTTCGTATGCTTGAACAAGTTCCTCAACAGTTTGACCTGTCGCAGCAGAATAAATATTTAGTAAGTTAGTAATACCAGGCTTTTCTTCTTTATTATATTCAATTACACCAGTTGAATCAGTTACAGCAGAGCGGATTTTTTTGCGAATCACTGCTGGCTCATCAAGCATTGAAATAAAGCCCTTCACATTTGTATCGGACTTACTCATCTTTTTCGTTGGTTCTTGTAAGCTCATAATTCGACTACCTTGCTCAGCGATTTTTACTTCAGGCATCGTTAAAATTTCTTGATTTTTTTGGGCGTAACGTTTGTTGAAGCGTTCCACAAAATCACGTGTTAATTCTAAGTGTTGTTTTTGATCATCTCCGACTGGCACTAAGTCAGCGTTGTACAACACGATATCACCAACCATTAATGGAGGGTATGTTAAAAGACCAGCGCTTACGCCAGCACGACCATTTTTTTGCGATTTATCTTTAAATTGTGTCATTCGCTCTAACTCACCAATAGAAGTATTGCACTGAATGATCCAACCAGCTTCTGCATGGGCACTCACTTCAGACTGTATGAAAATTGTTGCTTTTTGTGGGTCTAAACCAACCGCTAGGTAAAGAGCTGCTAAACTACGAATTTGCTGGCGTAGCTTTTGCGGTTCTTGGGGAACGGTAATGGCATGTTCATCCACAATACAAAAATAACAATTGTATTCATTTTGTAATTCGATAAATTGTTTCATTGCACCAATGTAATTTCCGATTGTCGGAGTACCACTGGGCTGAATACCAGAAAAAATTGTTTTCATTAAATAACCACCTGACTTTAGACTTAAGATAGTGAATAGTTCTATTATACATTTTATTAGAAAAAAATACATGGGAACTTCTTGAAAAGTCACCAAGAGAAGTAAATTATAACAGCAACCATGAAAATAGAAAACTGTATTACTTTTTTACAGAATCATAACGAATATCCATAAAATTTTATAAAAATTAACCCTAATTTTACACGGATGTAATGAAGGAAAAATAAACAAAGTTAATAAAAAATGTTTAAAAACCCCTAGTATTTTTATTAGAAATTAGGTATACTGGTTTTAAATAGAGGAACAGTACAGTTCCCTGTTTCAGAAACGCGATGATTCGCGAAAAGGAGTGATGCACAATGTTGACACTTTATACTTCCCCGAGTTGCACGTCATGTCGTAAGGCTAGAGCCTGGTTGCAAGAGCACGAAATTCCTTTTAAAGAAAGAAATATTTTTTCTGAACCTTTAAATATTGAGGAATTAAAAGCAATTTTAATCATGACAGAAGATGGAACAGAAGAGATTATCTCTACTCGCTCTAAAGTTTTCCAAAAATTAAATATGGATTTGGACGAGCTTCCACTTCAAGATTTATTAGAGTTGGTTCAAGAAAACCCTGGATTGTTGCGTCGGCCAATTATGATTGATGAGAAAAGATTACAAGTCGGTTTTAACGAAGATGAAATTCGCCGATTCTTACCAAGAGATGTTCGACAACTGGAATTGCGCCAAGCACAATTAATGGCAGGTTTATAAAAAATATAAAATTTTGTTCTTTATTTGTTAATTGTAATAAAGAACGATTCATATGAATTTAGGGCCAGAGATTTTTATCTCTGGCTTTTTAATACATATTTAGAACTTGTATTCATTTGATTTGGCAGAACGTGGTCAAGGAAAAATAGTATCTTTTTTGGAGAGACTGCGTTAAGATGAAGAGGTAGAAGGAGCGAAAAACCAATCGTTAAAAAAGTTCAAAGTTTATAAAACGTTCGCTAGTTTTCGAGGATTTATAGACTTTCCACTTTACTTTTGTGTAGTTTTCGCTACAATGAACGTAAGAAGTTTCCTGATTGAAGCAAAGAGAGGTGTAGCGCTATGGAAATGGAACATATTAATGAAAATACGATTCGTGTGTTAATTGGCAACGAAGACCTGGCGGATAGAGGGATTACTTTTCTTGACTTACTAGGAAACCACAAAGATGTTGAAAATTTCTTTTATAGTATTTTAGAAGAAGTTGATGTCGAAGATGAATTCCAAGGTAGTGAAGCAGTCACTTTCCAAGTCTTGCCTAAAAATGATGGTTTAGAACTGTTTATTAGTAAAAATGTCGCTATGGACGACTTGTCTTCCTTAGAAGGTCTGAGCGAAGTCAATGCAGATGTTAGCGAATTAATTCGCAAACAAATTGAAGCAGACAAAGCAGCCGCCGATGAACTTGATGAGATGGAAGCCACAGATGAAACAAACAGAAATGTAATCTTTGAATTAGATAATTTTGAAGCGATGATCCAATTATCCAAAGAAGTCTTCATGCAATCTGTTTTGACTAACTTATACACGTACAACGATCGTTATTACTTACAAGTTTTGTTCTTAACCGATGAATTAGAAAAAACAAATGTTGACAATGAAATTGCACAGATTTTAGAATTTGCTCATAAAACAACTGTCACTCAGGATACTTTAGTCGAATATGGCACTTGTATTATGGAACGCAGTGCATTGGAATTAACACGTTATTACTTTAATGATTAAGCAAAAAAGCAAAAACTTTCGAGTTTTTGCTTTTTTTTTGATGAAAATTAAGAAACTTTGCGTAGTTTATTTATGAGAGGTGAAAATCATGTTAACAGCTTTAACGGCAGACAACCAAGAATTATTTTCTTTAATCGATTGCTCGATTGATGAATTAACACAGATACGAAGCGAACAAGCTTTTGTGTGTCCAATGTGTCATCAATCGGTCATTTTGAAGGCAGGCCCCATTAAAATACCCCATTTTGCTCATCGTAAAAAGAATAGTTGTTGGTACGAAGCAGAAGCTGAAACTGAAACAGAAGAACACCTCCGCTTGAAGCAGCTTTTTGCGGAAAAGTGTTTACGCGAAAAGCTGTCCTTTCAAGTTGAGGCATACTTACCCACCTTGAAGCAACGCCCAGATTTACTCATTGGGAAGATAGCCATTGAAATTCAATGTAGTCCATTGCCAATTAAACGTTTGGTGGAACGGACGGAGACTTATCAAACTCATGGCTATCAAGTTGTTTGGATTTTAGGTGAACGATTAGTGCCTAAAGACAAGCTCACGCAATTAACGAAACAATTTCTTTACTTTTCGGAGTCCTTGGGATTTTATTTATGGTCGGCCAATAAGAAACAAGAACGAATAGAGTTACTTTGTCATATTGAAGAGAGTCAATGTCAACAATTTTATAGAAGAAAACAATCATGGGATTTTTACGAAAAAAAATTACTAGAAATCTTCCGACTACCGACCGCTAATTTAAATTTACTGCCAGATAGACGGCACACTGGCCAATTGATGCATGATTATTATCAAAAATTGACGCAACAACTTGGTTACAGAAATGCTCAGTTGCTTAGAATACAAAGCTTTTTATACACGAAAGGTTGTCACCTTCTCCAGTTACCTCCTTGGTTTTACTATCCTGGATTGAAGCTAATACCTTCTTCTGAAGAAGATATTCATTTAAAAATGCTTGTTTGGGAAGCACTAAAAACCGAAGAAGAGCGTTTAGTGACCAAACAGGAACTATGGCGTATCTTGGAAGCTATTTTTTTGGAAGAAGGGAACTTTGTTTGGCAGCCACTGCCGAATATTGGCTTAAAAAAGCTTTTTAAAATTGTGGGAAATAACTTATTGAGATGGTTACAAGAATGTTATGTGTTAATTAAAGTAAACAATAAGTACCTAATAACTAGTATTTTCCTAAGAGAAGATCCTGAAAAGCTCATTCATTGGCTAAAAAAAGTGAAAAAACAACATTTTTTTAGTCACACGTGTTAAATTATGATAGTATAATGAGTAAAACGTTTCTTGAAGGAGAGTAAACTATGAGCGAAATTAAACAATTACCAACACGTGATGAAGTTCCAACTCCATTAACTTGGGATTTAACCAAAATTTTTAAAGATGATGCTGCTTTTGATGTTGCGTATAATCAGTTGACAGAAGAGCTAAATCAAGCAGAATCATTTAAAGGAACCTTAGGGAATGGTGCAGAAGCTTTTCTAGCTGCGTTAGAATACGTTTTAGATGTCTATCGAAAAGTGGAAACATTATATGTCTATTCTCATTTAAAAAATGATCAAGACACTACAAATACAGCTTACCAAGCTTTATATGCCAGAGCTAGTTCTTTATATGCACAAGTTAGTGAAGCTGTTTCTTGGTTTGACCCAGAGGTTTTAACATTAAGTGATGAACAAATCTGGGGATATTTTGAAGAGCAGCCCAAATTAGCTGTTTATCGTCACTATATTCAAAATATTTTAGATGAACGTCCCCATGTTTTATCGATGGAACAAGAAGCTTTACTGGCGGGGGCTAGTGAAATTTTTGGTGCCTCAAGTAATACATTTTCAATTTTAAATAATGCAGACTTAGAATTTCCAACTGTGCAAAATGCTGAAGGCGAAACGATTCAACTTTCTCATGGCGTTTATGGTCAGTTAATGGAAAGTGTCGATCCATCTGTTCGTGAAGCAGCATTTAAAGGGTTGTACAAAGTATACAAACAATTTAGAAATACATTAGCCTCAACTTTAGGTGCACATGTTAAAACACATAATTATAAAGCAAAAATTAGAAATTATGATTCTGCTCGAGCAGCCTCTTTAGCAAGTAATCATATCCCTGAAAGTGTTCACGAAACATTAGTAGCTGTAGTAAATAAACATTTACCTTTGCTACATCGTTATGTAAAATTAAGAAAAAAATTATTAAACGTAGAAGAATTACACATGTACGACTTGTATGCGCCTTTGCTAGGTGAAGCACCAATTCGTTACAGCTATGAAGAAGCAAAAGAAAAAGCAATTGAGGCTTTAAAACCACTAGGTGAAGACTATTTATCTATTGTTAAAGAAGCTTTTTCAAGTCGCTGGATTGATGTGATTGAAAATCAAGGAAAACGAAGTGGCGCATATTCTTCAGGAGCTTATGACACAGCCCCATACATTTTAATGAATTGGCATGATAGTTTGGATCAACTATTTACATTAGTCCATGAGATGGGCCATAGTGTTCATAGTTACTATACAAGAAATAATCAGCCGTATGTTTATGGCGACTATTCAATTTTCTTAGCTGAGATTGCTTCAACCACAAATGAAAATATTTTAACAGAATATTTATTACAAACAGAAACAGATCCTAAAGTACGTGCGTATGTCTTAAATCACTATTTAGACGGCTTTAAGGGAACCATTTTCCGTCAAACGCAATTTGCGGAATTTGAACATTTTATTCACACGGAAGATGCTAAAGGCACGCCATTAACAAGTGAATATTTGAGTGAGTATTATGGCGAGCTCAATGCTAAATATTATGGACCAGAAGTAGTTAGAGACGAAGAAATCAGTTACGAATGGGCGAGAATTCCACATTTTTATTACAATTACTATGTTTATCAATATGCAACTGGCTTCTCAGCTGCTTCGGCATTGTCTAAACATATTTTAGCTGGAGAAGAGGGAGCTTTAGAGAACTACCTTAACTACTTGAAAGCAGGAAGTAGTGACTTCCCAATTGAAGTGATGAAAAAAGCGGGCGTGGATATGACACAAGCCGCGTATATCGAAGATGCAATGAAAGTTTTTGAAGAACGTTTAACGGAATTAGAAGCTTTGGTTGAAAAATTATAAGTCGTAACTTCTTAGTAAACATAAAATATAAACCTGGTTTTATACAGAATAGTAAATATATCTGTGTAAAACCAGGTTTAGTTATATAATTAAATAGATTGTTGCTGTTATATAAAAGAAAGCAAAGATTCTTTGCTTTCTTTTATATCAAGCTTCTATTATCTTTAGAGTAATAAAAGGAGGTTTTTTTTTGAACATAGGGAATTCATTAAAAATGAGAAGAAATGAATTAGGATTGACACAATCAGAGGTTGCTGAGAAATTATACGTTACTAGACAAACAATTTCTAATTGGGAGAATAATAAATCATATCCTAATATTGATTGTTTAATTGAACTAAGTATTCTTTATGAAATGACCTTGGATCGATTATTGAAGGAGGACAATACGATGGTGGAGAAACTTTCGAAAGATATTAGAGAGGGACAGAAGTACAAAAAATTATTTTTAATATTATTAATTATAGTACTATGTATAGGTGGATATTTTACTATTTTACAACTTCGTCTGAATAATTTTTATAGCGGTGTCAAAGAATGGAATCAAAATGGTCAAACTTATAATTTAATAGAAGATAACATTCAATATCATGTGGTTAAAATTGATAATTATAATCTGTTTACAATTCCAGAAGAATTGGAATTAATGAGTTCGTATATCTCTGAAAACGAAAAGTTTAATATGTATTATAGCGGTGATGATTCGAATATAAAAATTTACTGGACAACAGGAGCATTAAATGGGTTAGAGTTATCTTTTGATAAAGAATTCATCTTTGACAATGTAAATCAAAGAAATAAATTTTCTTATGAGATTCAGGAATTAATAAATAAAAATTTAGATAAGGATAAAAAAGAACTAACCATATTATATAAGCAGACTAAAAATAAATGGGAAGAAATAAATTAGCTAGTGTTAAACCGAATAAAATTTCCTCGATTTTTTGAGTTAGTATCGGCGAGTATTGTCTGATAGCGTTCCAAGAGGTTAGTCGATGAACTGAAATAAATATTGGTGGTCGATACAAATTTCGGTGTTAATATTTAAAAGTACATAATATATACATGGCCCCATTCCATAGCTGTCTTTTATAAGAATAAATCATCAAATGTAGCAGTATTAGACTTTATCTATTATTATAGAACATGGTGAAAATAGTAAAAGAAGGGCCAGTAAACTGGTCCTTCTTTTTTATAATAAATGTAAATGTCCATTTGGAAAATGATAATTGGAGCGGCGTTTAAATTCAAAGGTTGCGTCACCTTGGTCCAGCAACAGTTCGTTATGTGGATGGACACGACAAAGTTGTTTAATTTCATCCATGTTTTCAAAATTTTCGACTAAAATGCCGAAATCGTTCTCGCAAGTATAGTTGTAAACGACTGCGGTAGGATGTTGTTTAATCCCCATTTCTCGAGCAACTTTTTGGTCGGTTTGGAAAGATTCTTTGACAAAATCTGATTGTCGGTCTTTACGATACATATCAATATCCCCGCCGGCCGCTAGAAGTAGTTCTTCTGATAACTCAGGAGAGTAAGCTAGACCGTCTTCAGCTACTGCTTTTTGTAAGCCAATCAACAATTGTCGGCCTTTTTTTCGGCCTTGTAACTGTGCTGCTTTATAGTCAAGAGCGGCTGAGTATAAATCTTCAAAAATTCGATTCCGTCGTTTAATGTCATTAATCGGAATATGTTGACGACTCAAAAATTCATTGATCGTTTTCATGTTTAATAAAGGAATAAAGCGCAATTGTATTTTTTTCTTGTCGTTAACAGACAATTGTATAATTTCTTTTTCAATTTCTAAACAGACGCCGCCTAAAGGATTGACGAACAAATAAATTTCAACCATTCATACTTCCTCCAATGCCATGCTTTTTCAAATACAGGTGCCAGAACGTCAGTGCTTCGAATACTAAGGGGCAGTGGTCCGCATCATGCGTTGAATCTTGTTAGGTGCAAGCGTAATGGGAATGTTCAAATCAGCCATTAATGTTTGAAACGCTTGCTTGCCGCTTTCAGCTTCAGTAACTTCTAACTCTAATTCAAAATCGTGCTGTTGGTTATACCAACTTTCGTCTAACGCAAGTAGTCCTTGAGGAATTTGTTTTTCTGCACGTGCTGTTTTTAATGAACCAATTAAATGGATCGAGGCGATTTCAATACCTAATTCTTGTAATTTCTTCGCCACAGCCCCCTCAGTAGGGAGGTGATTCCTTTTGATAAAGTGGTTCGCCGTCTCAAGCGATAAAGGGTCATTGATTTCTAATAATCCTTCTGGCGCAGGAACTTTTAAGGTTAACTCACCACGATCTGCTAATACGCGAATTCTTAAGCCCATTCGTTGTGCTTTTAATTGAAAATCGTCCGTATCAAAATAATGATTTGTTTGCGTAAAAAAGTCCGTTTTTTGAATAGCAAAATGGTCGATTAATCGTTTGAAATCTTGCGGACTAACTAATGTTTTAAATTCAATTTCTAAGTGCTCACTCATGGGGTTCTCTCTCTTTCTTAAATCACTCCAATTTTCACATATTATATAGGTTTCCGTCAAGAAAAGTGGTCTTCTCTGTGAAAAATTTTTCTAATGAAAGGCGTTTGGAAATCAAATAGCGAATAACACCCTATTTTAGGGAGGACTGTGGTAAAATAATCAGTGAATGAAATTCAAGGAAATTGAGGGATCTACCATGGAACGAGAGTGGGAGCTGTTTTTAGCGCCATATGAACAGGCGGTCAGCGAATTAAAAGTAAAACTACGAGGTATTCGTAAACAATTTCGGGAGCAAGATAAACACATACCAATTGAATTCGTTACAGGACGTGTGAAACCAGTAGATAGTATTTTGACAAAGACGGCTATTCGGCATATTCCTTTAAATCGGATTGAAGAAGAAATGCAAGACATTGCTGGTTTGCGGATTATGTGCCAATTTGTGGAAGACATTTACCAGGTAGTCGCACTTTTAAGAAATCGTAAAGACTTAAAAATTGTGGAAGAACGGGACTACATTGAAAATAAAAAAGAAAGTGGCTATCGTTCGTACCATGTGGTGGTGGAATATCCTGTGCAATTAGTCACCGGGGAAAAGATTATTTTGGCCGAAATCCAAATTCGGACACTTTCCATGAATTTTTGGGCAACGATTGAACATTCTTTGAATTATAAATATCAAGGTGTCTTTCCTGAAGAAATGAAAGAACGCCTTCAGCGAGCGGCAGAGGCAGCCTATTTATTAGATGAAGAAATGTCATCTATTCGTGAAGAAATTCAAGAAGCACAACATTACTTCTCTCATGGCCGTGGATTGCTAGAAAACGAATACTATAAGCAAATTAAAAACGAAACACCAGAAAATCAGTAAAGGAGTCTGCTTATGAAAGTGGCGATTGTTCATAACTCGGAAGAAAAATCGAAACAAGTCACAAAACAACTGACAACACTATTAGAGCAAAACCAAATTCAAATAGACAATCGTCAACCTGAACTTGTGATTTCAGTCGGCGGAGATGGTACGCTTCTTTCCGCTTTTCATCGATTTAATCATCTGTTAAACGAAGTAAGTTTCTTAGGTGTACATACCGGACACTTGGGTTTCTATACAGATTGGCGTGATTATGAATTAAAAGAACTAGTTGAAAGTTTGTGTATTCATCGTGAAAAAAGTACGAGTTATCCATTATTAGATGTGCGGATTCGGTTTAGAGATGGGAAACCGGATAAACATTTTTTAGCATTAAATGAATCGACAATTAAACGAGGAAACCGGACGATGGTGGGCGATGTGTTTATTAAAGACGAACTGTTTGAACGATTTCGTGGTGATGGGTTGTCGATTTCGACCCCAACCGGCTCTACTGCGTATAATAAAAGTATTGGTGGAGCTGTTTTGCATCCTAGCATTAATGCGTTTCAGTTAACCGAAATCGCCTCCTTAAACAATCGTGTCTTTCGAACATTGGGGTCACCGATTGTAATCGCACATACGGAGTGGCTGGAGATTAAATTACAGGAAAGTGATGATTATTTTGTCACGGTGGACCAATTAGATATTTATCAAGAAAATATCGCTTCTGTCTGCTATCGAATTGCAGACGAACGGATTCATTTTGCCTCTTATCGGCACATGCATTTTTGGCATCGAGTGAAAGATGCCTTTATTGGTGAGGATTAATTAAACGATGGAATTTCAATGGACATATGACAAAGAAACAACACAACAAGTGAAATATTTTTTAAATGAACAAGGTGTTTCAAAAGGGTTATTAGCAAAGGTGAAATTTCAGGGTGGTAAAATTCAAGTGAATGGGACCGTTCAAAATGCCATCTATCCTTTACAAACTGGCGATGTCGTTAAAATGACGATTCCAGATGAAGCGGAACATGAGACATTATTAACAGATGATGAACCGATTGAAATTGTGTTTGAAGATGATCATTTTTTAGTAGTTAATAAGCCTGCTGGCATTGCCTCGATACCTGCTCAGTATCATCCTTCAGGAACGATGGCGAATCGTGTTAAGGGCTATTACAAGCGTCAAAATTACGTGAATCAAGTTATTCATGTCGTGACTCGTTTAGATCGAGATACTTCTGGGCTGATGTTATTTGCGAAACACGGCTTTGCTCATGCTTTAATTGACCAAGAATTACGAGAAAAAAAGGTGACAAAAATTTATTATGCCCTTGTTGGTGGAGCGATTGAGCAGTTAAGCGAGCATCAATTGATTGAAAAGCCAATTGGGCGCGACTTGTCCTCTTTATTAAAACGCCAAGTTATCGAAACAGGTCAATTTGCTAGTACAGAATATTGGCTCGCAAAAAGAGGAGCCAAAGCAGCAGCTGTGCGCATTCAGCTCCATACAGGACGAACACACCAAATTCGGGTACATTTTGAAGCAATTGGCTGTTCATTGTTAGGGGATGAGATGTATCATGGAAAGATGG
The DNA here is from genome assembly GCF_050532945.1 of Enterococcus sp. DIV2467a. Taxonomy (NCBI): domain Bacteria; kingdom Bacillati; phylum Bacillota; class Bacilli; order Lactobacillales; family Enterococcaceae; genus Enterococcus; species Enterococcus sp. DIV2467a. The sequence goes on from NZ_CP172896.1 coordinate 770,529, forward strand.
ATCAAGGAATTGAGCGGCAAGCGTTGCATTGCATGGAACTAATTTTTACTCATCCTTTTACCAAAGAAACGGTTCATCTGATTTCCCCACTAGCGGAGGATATGAAAAGTGTAGATGATACGTTATAATAATAAAGAGGCAGGAGGGGAAAGTGTAAGATGAATGAAGGCCAAGAAATGGAAGAGCAATTTGCCCTTCTTTTAGAAACGCTAAAAAATCAACAAATGAACGAATTTCGTGAGCTATTTTTAGCGTTACACATTTATGAACAAGGACAATTTTACCAATCGTTAGATGAAAAAGACCGACAACATTTATACAATTACCTATCTCCGAAAGAACTAGCGGATATGTTTGATGTTATCGAAGAAGATAATGAGAATATGAAAGATTATTTAGCTGAAATGCGTCCAAGTTATGCAGCCGATATGTTAGCTGAGATGTATACCGATAATGCGGTGGATTTACTAAATATGTTAGATAAAAGTCAAAAGGCGAAATATCTTAGTTTGTTAAGTAGTGAAGAAGCAGGCGAAATTAAAGAGTTACTTCATTACGAAGATGAAACTGCTGGGGCGATTATGACCACCGAATTTGTTTCGATTGTGGCGAATCAAACAGTGCGTTCTGCGATGTACGTCTTAAAGAATCAAGCGGACATGGCGGAAACAATCTATTACGTTTACGTAGTCGACCAAGAAAATCATTTAGTCGGCGTTATTTCGTTGCGGGATTTAATTGTTAATGATGATGATACCTTGATTGCTGATATTTTGAATGAACGGGTTATTTCAGTTCATGTTGGCGATGACCAAGAAGATGTCGCGCAAACAATTCGGGACTATGACTTCTTAGCTGTGCCAGTTACAGATTATGATGATCATTTGTTGGGGATTGTAACAGTTGATGATATTATTGATGTTATCGATGATGAAGCCGCTAGCGACTACTCTGGTTTAGCCGGGGTCGACGTTGAGGAAGTTAGTGAGAACCCCTTAAAAGCCGCTTCTAAACGATTACCTTGGTTAATTACGCTGCTGTTTTTAGGGATGTCTACGGCCTCGTTAATCAGTAATTATGAGTCGTTAGTTAGCGAAGCGAGTATTTTAGCCGTTTTTATTTCTTTAATTACCGGAACAGCCGGCAATGCCGGAACACAATCATTGGCGGTCGCGGTACGCCGTTTGGCTATGAAAGATGAAAAGGATAGTAATTTTGGTCGCTTAATCTTAAGTGAAGTGCTCACGGGACTAGTGACGGGGGCTGTGACAGGTTTAACCATTATGATTGTGGTTGGCGTGTGGCAACATAATCTTCCGCTTGGATTTGTGATTGGGATGGCAATGCTCTGTGCAATTACTGTGGCGAATTTAGCAGGGAGTTTAATCCCAATGTTAATGGATAAATTAGGGTTTGATCCCGCAGTTGCCAGTGGCCCGTTTATTACTACCTTAAGTGATTTAACCAGTGTATTAATTTATTTCAATATTGCCAGCATGTTTATGCGTTATTTTGTTTAAAAAATTGCACTTATTTATCATGAGACTAAGGTAAAAGGATTCGTTGGTTTGCTTGAAATCAAAAAAGTGAGATAGCCGTTAATACGACGGCTACCTCACTTTTTTAGATACAAGAAATTAAACAATTTTTGTGCCATGGACTTCTGTGACTTTTAAAGTGTCCATCACAGTTTGAACGTTTTCTGTGGAAATACCGCCACCTGGTAAAATAAGAATCCGTTGATCTGCGTAGGCAATTAATTCTTTTAAATGATCAAAGTTGTCTTCGATAGGGGTACCAGCTGGCCCGCCATGAGTTAAAATACGCGTCACACCACGCTCAGCTAACCAGTCGATCGCCTTAAATTGATTTTCTTTCGACAAGGCATCAAAAGCCATATGGAAAGTGATTTGCAAGCCTTCAGCCGTTTCAATGAATAAGTCCAAAGCTTCTTCATCTAACCAACCGTCCTCAGTTAAACAGCCAATAACAATGCCGTCGGTTCCTAATTTCTTTGCTTCGATTAAATCGGTATGCATAATTTTTAATTCAATATCATTATAGACAAAATTGCCGCCACGAGGACGAATGATTGTCATCACTGGTACAGAATGTTCGCCAGCGTATGCTAAGACTTCTTCAATAACACCAGTACTTGGCGTCGTTCCACCCACGGCTAAGTTATCGCATAATTCGATGCGATTCGCACCTTTTTGAATGGCTTGGGGAATCTTAGTGAAATTTTCGGCACAGAATTCTTTAATCATTTCTTATCGCTCCTTGCTTTTTCTTCACAGGCATTGTACCATAATTCTGCTTACTACCATAGCCCTGAAAAAAAGAGTGCAACTTTTTATAAGAGAAAATGTTCATTTGATGAACGTAAGGAGTTTTAAATGTTAAAGAAAATTGAACGAGCACAACAATTATTAAAAAAAGAAGCAGCCGTTTTTCGCTGTCCAACTTGTCATGAACCAATGCATTTAGAAGGGGTTGGTCTGATTTGTCAACAGAGGCATCAATTTGATTTATCCAAGAAAGGCACGCTATACTTTCTAAATCATGGCGTTCAGACAGAATATAATAAAAAAATGTTTACTTCTCGAGGAAAAATGATTCAAAGTGGCATGTACGCGCCTGTTTTAAACAAAATTATGCACTATCTTCCTCAAAATAAAACAGTAGTCGATGTTGGTTGTGGTGAAGGGAGTTTTCTTGCTGAGTTAAGTCAAGCAGGCTTATCTGGACTGAAAATCGGGTTTGATTTATCAAAGGAAGGAATCTATTTAGCAAGTAATCAGCCGATTGATGCGTTTTGGTGTGTGGCGGATTTAACGAATTTGCCATTTGCGAATGAAGGGCTTGATACGATTTTAAATATTTTTTCTCCTTCACATTATCAAGAATTTCGGCGAGTACTAAAAGCTGACGGGACTGTGATTAAAATTATTCCTGAAGAGAATTATTTAAAGGAATTACGAGCGGCTTTTTATCCCAATGACGAAAAGAAACAAAGTTATTCCAATCAAAAAGTAGTCCAACGTTTTGCCGAGGAATTAGCAGTGGAAGTAGATGAACGAATAACTTATTGCTTTGACATTCCCGAGGAAAGACGGTTGGATTTATTAGAAATGTCGCCATTAGAGTGGCAAGTTTCTCAAGAAGTTAAAGCCGAGCTACAACAGCGACCATTGGAAAAAATCACGATTGACGTCCGCTTGTTAGTAGGTCGTAAAAGATAGACTTTTTTGTGAAGAAAATCCTAAAAAAGTCTTGCAATAAAGTGACATTGGTGTTATATTACTTACAAGTTGTTTTTTCATTGGTTTTTATCAGGGTCCTGTTCTGATAAAAGTTAGTGAAGAGACCTTCACTAACGTAACGACTCGCCGTGCTAGACACCGAGACGGTACGTTTTTTTTATTGGTTAGAATAGCTGCCGCCTGACATCATCGCGTCATGCGGTTTTTTTTGAAAATAAGTATTGTGGGCGCTATTTATTTTGAATTTATGCTAAAATGAACACGATTGATATTTGAGGAGCTGAAGATAGTTGACGAACCATATTGTTTTATTTGAACCACAAATTCCAGCAAATACTGGAAATATTGCACGGACATGTGCAGCGACGAATGCACCGTTGCATTTAATTGAACCTTTAGGATTTTCAACAGATGATAAACACTTAAAACGTGCTGGATTAGATTATTGGAATGATGTAAATATTACGTATCATAAAGATTTGGCTGCCTTTTTAGCCCATGTGGCAGGCAAACACTTGCATTTAGTAACCAAATTTGCTCACCAAACATACAGCGAGGTCAATTATAATGATGGCGAGGACCATTATTTCCTTTTTGGAAAAGAAACAACGGGCTTACCAGAAACGTTTATGCGAGAAAACGAAGAAAAGTGTATCCGAATTCCTATGAATGATGAACATGTGCGCTCACTGAATCTTTCTAACACTGCCGCACTAATTGTTTATGAAGCCTTACGTCAGCAAAATTTTCCGAACTTAGAACTGACGCATCATTATGAAAATGATAAATTGGATTAAAAAAAGTTAAGACAGTAGCGCTTTTTTCAAAAATGTCAGAAGAAAGTGGTTTTATTTTTACTGTTGGCCAATTTCCAAGCCTAGAACAAAAAACAATTTAGATTTTTGTTCTAGGCTTATTTTGCTTGGATTACTAGAAACTTCCATGGATATTTTCGCAGGGAAGTGATAAACTAGAAAGACATATGAAGAGATAAAGAAGTTTGGAGAAGTTACATGAAATTATATTTTACACGACATGGAAAAACTGAATGGAATCAACAGAAACGATTTCAAGGAATGACAGGAGATTCGCCGTTATTATCAACTAGTTATGACGAAATTAAACAATTAGGCCAATATTTACAAGATATTCCGTTTGAAAAAATTTATTCTAGTCCGCTGTTACGTGCTAAAAATACTGCGCGGGGAATTCAACAAGAATTGAATCGTCCAGTTGAAATTGTTTATACAGATAGCTTAAAAGAATTAGGTTTAGGTCGTTTAGAAGGACAATATATTGAAGAAATGCGTAATTTTTATGGAGAAGAATTAGATCATTTACGGCATCGTTTAGATTTGTATGATCCAACAATTTTTGATGGTGAACCAATCGAGCAAGCGATTCAACGGATTTCAGAAACAGTTGCTGAAGCGGCGAAGCAGCACGAAGGTCCAGTTCTATTTGTCGGACACGGAGCAGCGCTGACGGCGGCAATCCAAGCGATGGCTGGTAAACCATTATCAGAATTACGGACAATGGGCGGGCTGTTAAACAATAGCCTTTCAATCCTTGAAACCAAAGAGGCATCAAGGAACATGCCGTACGACTTAACGTTATGGAATGATACGTCTTTTTTAGCTAAAGAAAAAGCACAATAAGCGCACAACAGAAAGGAGGGCTTGTAGTGGTAACACTTTTTGGTGAGGACGAAGAAAAAGCCTTTATTGTTGGGACTGTACAAGCAATCTTTTTTGAAAATCCCAGTAATTTTTATAAAGTCGTTCTTGTAAATGTGACCGATACAAATACAGATTATTTAGAAAAAGAAATTGTAGTAACTGGAAGTTTTGGCCAAGTTCAAGAAGAGGAACCCTATCGTTTCTTTGGTCATTTTGTGGACCATCCTCGTTATGGCAGACAGTTTCAGGTGGATAGTTATCAGCAAGAAAGACCGACTTCGGCTAGTGGGGTGGTTAACTATTTATCAAGTGACAAATTTCCTGGCATTGGTAAACGAACCGCTGAAAAAATTGTTGAAGTATTAGGGGAAAGTGCGATTGACCGAATTATTGATGATCCTAGTGTTTTGGAAGAAGTTACTGTTTTAAATGAAAAAAAACGTCAAGTAATCGTCGAAACAATTCGCTTGAATCATGGGATGGAGCAAGTGATTGTGGGACTAAATCGATACGGCTTCGGTAGTCAGTTAGCTTTTTCAATTTATCAAACCTATCAAGAAGAAACCCTTTCTGTGATTCAAGAAAATCCTTATCAGTTAGTTGAAGATATTGAGGGAGTCGGATTTAAACGAGCGGACAATATTGCTGAACAAATCGGCATTCAGGCGGATTCTGCTGTTCGAATTCGAGCGGCGATTTTACATGAAGTGTTTGAACACTCTATTCGCTCAGGCAATACGTATGTTCAAGCAGATGTTTTATTAGAAGAAGCGATTCGGACCTTGGAAGCAAGTCGCCCAGTGGAAATCTCACCTGATCAAGTGGCCAATGAAATCATTACGTTAGTCGAACATGGAAAAATCCAACAAGAAGAGACTAAACTTTTTGAGAACAGTCTCTATTTTTCTGAATGGGGCATTGGTACTTCGATTCAGCGTTTACTTTCTCGTAAAAAAGAAATTCATTATGAGGAAGAAGAAGTCCAAAAAAATATCCGAATGATTGAGAAACGTTTAAATATTCAGTATGGCGACTCGCAACAAGCAGCGATTGAAGAAGCGATTAAATCGCCGTTATTTATTTTAACTGGAGGGCCCGGAACAGGGAAAACTACTGTTATTAATGGGATTGTCTCGTTGTTTGCGGAACTAAATGGTCTTTCATTAGATCTCAAAGACTATACGCAGGAGATGTTTCCAATCTTGCTAGCGGCGCCAACTGGGCGAGCAGCGAAACGTATGAACGAAACGACAGGTTTACCTGCAAGTACCATCCATCGTTTGTTAGGCTTGACAGGTCGTGAAAAAAATCCGAGTTTAACCGCCAAAGAATTAGAAGGTGGTTTGCTAATTGTAGATGAAATGTCAATGGTGGATACTTGGTTAGCCAATACGTTATTAAAAGCTATTCCGACAAACATGCAAGTGATTTTTGTTGGTGATAAGGATCAGCTACCGTCTGTCGGTCCAGGTCAAGTCTTACATGACTTATTGCAAATTAATGAAATTCCCAAATGTGAGCTAAACGAAATTTATCGTCAAGGAGATGGTTCAAGTATTATTCCTCTTGCCCATGAAATTAAAGAAGGAAAGTTGCCTGCTGATTTTCAAAAAAATCAAAAGGATCGCTCGTTCTTTGCAAGTGATATTGGTCATATCGAAGAATACATTCGACAAATCGTCACAAAGGCAAAAGCAAAAGGGTTTACGCCACAAGATATCCAAGTTTTAGCGCCAATGTATCGTGGCGCAGCTGGCATTGATGCCTTGAATAAGATGATGCAAGAAATCTTCAATCCAAATGATGGTAAGAAAAAAGAAGTCAAATGGAATGACACCGTCTATCGGATTGGGGACAAAGTCTTGCAACTAGTCAATACGCCAGAATTAAATGTGTTCAATGGAGATATGGGAGAAATCGTCGGAATTACTTTAGCCAAAGACTCAGAGGACAAAGTGGACGAGTTGGTTTTACAGTTTGATAATAATGAAGTAACGTATAAAAGAAATGAATGGAATAAAATTACGCTATCGTATTGTTGTTCGATTCATAAAGCGCAAGGTAGTGAATTCCGCATGGTGTTACTGCCAATGGTTCATCAGTATAGCCGAATGCTGCAACGAAATTTGCTGTATACAGCAGTGACACGTAGTAAAGAATTATTAATTCTACTAGGTGAGGTTTCTGCTTTTGAAACATGTGTCAAAAACGAATCGGCTAGTCGCATGACGATGCTAAAAGAACGAATCGTGAACGCAGAACAAATGACCTTAACGACTAGAACTCAGTTAGAAGCCTATGAAGAAGGTTTAACGGCAGACCATCCATTTACTGAAAAGGAAACAAAAGCTGTCTCTTATGAAACTGAACAGCAATCAACGAAAGCCGATCAGATCAAAGAAACAGACGAGCAATTAGTTGACACAACAGTACAAGAAGTTTCACTATTTGCTGATGAAGGGGAAGAGTCAACCCCAGAAACAGCAAATAAAGCGACAAAAGTTGTCGAAGAATCATTACCAAAAGAACCACGACTAACAGTCGAAATTATTCAAACAAATGCTGTTGATCCAATGATTGGAATGAAGGATACGACGCCTTATCAATTTATGTGAGAAAAGGAAAGAGTGCCATAAGTCGTTTTGACTTATGGCACTCTTTTTCAACCTTAAGGGACTCAGTTAAAACCAAAACAAACGTTTTTGTGTGGTATAAACCATATCAATACTTCGTTTGCCTAAAATCTCGCCATCTGCGTGAATGGTTTGTGGAATCGTCGAAACAATTCGAATTTTACTTGATTGAAAATGATGAAAATGTTTAGATTTCCCTTGTTTTTGGCGAAGCAATAGGAAAATAAGCCACAAAATTTTAAAAATATTGATTCGTTCCACGACAACTAAGTCCACGACTGCTTTGCGAGGATTGGCCGTCGGCATAATTGATACGCCCCCGCCAAAATAAGGATGATTTGTGACCGTACATAGGAAAGCACGATTAAATGTGTATTGTTTACCATTCATTTCAACTAAAATTGGAAAGCCTTTTTGTTTAAAAAAGACATGAATGATTGAAGAAATATAGGAAAGCGAGCCAAGCTTAAATTTATTTAAGGCTTTTTTTGATGACGATTCGTTGGTTTTTTCCACGATTGCCGCATCTAACCCTAAGCCAACATTATTGGTGGCTAAGCCGATTTCTTCTTGGTTGGCTTCTACATAATGAATCGTTTGAATTTCTTTTGGTCGTCTGGTGCGCAGGATTTGATGCAATGCTTTATCAATATTTCTTGATAATCCCACCCCTCGTGCAAAATCATTTCCAGAGCCGCATGGAATATAGCTTAAAGGAATAGCTGAATCATATGGAAGTAATGAATTAATGACATTATGTAGTGTGCCATCGCCGCCTAGCACGACTAGGATTGGAAAAGTTGAAACGTCTAAGTCTTCAGACCAAGGAAGTAAAGTTGTTTCTGCAAGTTCCTTCGTCAATTCTTTTTCATGTCCAGCGTAATCAGTGTAAAGAGCCGTATATTTAAGTTCTTGTTGCTTGAGTTGTTGAATCACTTTTCTAGCGACTTTTCGGCCATTGCCGCTACTTGCCTGCTCGTTGATAATAAGATAGTAGTGAATGTTCATTGAGCTCCTCCTTTGAATCGCTATTGTCCATTATACCAGAGGGAGGAACTTCTGCGAATAAAGATTGCTTAAAAAAGTAAAAAATGACTAGAAAAAGGCACGAAACAATGCATGAGAGGTGAAAACTGCAAATAAGTGCAAAGTAAAACAGGGCTTTCATTGACTATTTTGACTTTCCATATTAGAATGTGAACTGTTGCAATTGTAACCAAGGTTCATCAACCATCCCTTGTAAAAAAACTCGGAGAAAGAAGGAAAAAGTATGCAAAATTCGTTTCAAGTCAATCGAAAGCTAAGAACAGTCTTAGCCAATGGTATCATTATGGGCTTATATATTGTCCTCTCTTTATTGGTTCGGCCAGTTTCTTCTGGTATGATTCAATTTAGAATTTCAGAAAGTTTGAATCACCTAGTCGTTTTCAATCGCAAATTGATGTGGGGTGTTTTAGGCGGCGTTATCTTTTTTAACTTATTTTTTGGTTTCGGTGTAATGGATGCTCTGTTTGGTGGAGCGCAAACATTATTTGCGTTGAGCTTAACAGCTTTTTTACAAAAAAAGGTACCAAGTATTCCTGTTAGAATGTGTCTAAATAGTCTATTTTTTACTGTAAGTATGTTTTTTATTGCCTTTATGCTAGTACCAAGTGGCGGTCAAGCATTTTGGACAACTTATGGTTGGTTAGCATTAAGTGAAGCGATTATTATGACGATTTCAGCACCAATCATGTATTTTATCAACAAGTCATTAAAATTTGAAACACGTATTTAATTGAAAAGATGTGGATAGAAATGATTCATCCTTTGAATGGCAGTGAAGAAAAGTGTCGTTGCTATTAGTGAGCTAAGTGATAGAATGAACTGTTTCTACCTCGTCTTTTTTACATAAAGAATAAGATCTACATTTTTTCTAAAAATTTTCATGTAAAACTTTACTAGTCTGTTGGAATACACTATGATAGTGTAAGATAAACGGACTATTGGAAAGTCACAGCAGAGGAGTTTGAACATGTACACATTTAAAATCGGTATTCCGGCAGAAGTACACGATACATTTGTTAAAAATCACCCATTATGTAATTTACTACAGTCATCTTCATGGGCAAAAGTCAAGGATAACTGGGGTTCTGAAATTGTTGGGGTTTATGAAAAGGATACATTAGTCGCATCAAGTTTAGTTTTAATCAAACCATTACCAGCCGGTTTTACGATGTTATATACACCAAGAGGTCCAGTAATGGACTATACAAATGAACGTTTGGTAAGCTACTTTATGGCTGAATTGAAAAAATTTGGCAAGAAAAAACGAGCTTTATTTATAAAAATGGATCCAGCGGTTCACTATCAAGATTTTCATTTGGGAGAAGAACATCAACCGCATGCTGAAGCGACAGCTATTATTGAGACCTTGAAAGAAGCAGGGGCCAAATATCAAGGACTGACAATGGATATGGGGGCCACCATCCAGCCCCGCTTCCAAGCGAATATTTATCGTGAAGATTTTAGTGAAGAACAATTGTCAAAAAGCACCAAGAAAATGATTAAAACAGCTGAAAAAAAAGGGGTCGTTGTGCAGCAAGGGCATGTTGACTTTGTTGATGAATTTGAAAAAGTCATTCAATCAACCATGGAACGCCAACATATTTCTTTACGGAATAGTGATTACTTTAAGAAGCTGTTGAACATTTACCCAGAAGACTCCTTTATTATGCTGGCGCAAGTCAATTTAAAGGAACGCTTAGATAGCACGCGACAACGCTATGACAAAAATCAAAAAGACTTGAGTAATTTGAAAGAAAATCAAGTGAAAAAGCGCCATAATTTAGAAGAATTAGATGCTTCCTTGACTCGGGAATTAAAAGAATTAGAAGAAAATATCGCAGAAGCTGGTGAAATCGTCACGGTTGCTGGCGCTTTGGCTGTGACATTTGGTCCAACAAGTGAAATCCTTTATGCTGGCTTAGATGATCGTTATAAACGCTACATGCCAACATATGTGACTTGGCGAGATGCCATTCAAGAATGTTTTAACCGTGGCTGCGAAAGCTGTAATATGGGCGGCTTAGAAGGTAGTTTAAATGATGGCTTAATTAAGTTTAAAGCGAACTTCAACCCAACGATTAATGAATTTATTGGGGAATTTGATTTACCGGTTAATAAATTATTATTTAAAGCCAGTGAATATGCCTATAAATTACGAAAACAAAAAAAATAAATAAAAAACACATGGACTAAAAATCAAACTTGATTTTTAGTCCATGTGTTTTTTTCTATAGTTTTTGCGTTGCATTCCGTTTCATTAAGCGAAGCAAAACGCTAGCAATTGCTGAAGCAGCTACACCAGCAACAAGAGCTTCTGGCACACCAGAACTGAAAATCGTCGCAATAATGGCTAAGTAAACAGCAGTTCCAGCTTTACCAATAATTTCAGCATAAGCTGAATTAAAAAGAAAATAAATCATGTTCATGACTAAAATGGTATTCGTTGCTGAGCCTAAAACACCAGCCACAAATAAGGAGACAGGTTGCGCTTTTTCCTTCGTTAATTTATTTATCCATTTGTAAGCGAAATAAGGAACGACCCCAATTAAAATCCGCGGAATTAGCACAATTAAAAGAGCCTTCCAACTACCGTGATCGGTACCGATCACGGGAATAAATGGAGAAAAAACAAACGACAAAGGTGTTGGTGCTGTCGTATTTTTAATTAAGCTAATGATCCCAAACGTGCCGCCCAACATACTACCGATTTTTGGCCCTAAAACAATGGAACCAATAATTACAGGAATATGCATCGTGGTCGAATTTAAAGGACCTAATGTGATAAATCCTAGCGGGGTTAAAGCCAGTAAAAGTAAGATAGCTAAGAACATTGCTGTTAACGTAAATTTTTTCGTGTTATTCATAAATTACTCCTTGTTATCAGATGCTAAAATTTTCATCACTGTTTGAAGGATATCTTCAACAGTGGCAAGTGCGCCACGACCATAATCGCCACAAGCTAATAGAGCTTCACGTGGGATTATTTCTTGATAGCCGACTTCTTTTAAAATGCCAATATTTCGTTGGACAATGGGGTTTTGGTACATATACGTATTCATCGCGGGCGCAATAATTTTGGGTGTTTCAGGATAAAGCGCCAAAGCAACTGTTGATAATAAGTCGTCGGCAATCCCATGGGCTAATTTCCCAATTGTATTGGCCGAAGCAGGTGCTACTAAAAATAAATCCGCTTTTTTAGCTAACTCAATGTGATTAATTTTACTGGGATCAATTTCCATCATGACATCCGTATGCACTGGATTCTTAGAAAGTGATTGTAACGTCAGCGGAGTGATGAACGCTGTGCTGCTTTTAGTCATTAAAATTTCCACATTGTAGCCAAGCTTAGCTAGTTGACTTGTAATATCTGCTGCTTTATATGCAGAAATGCTGCCAGAGACGCCTAATAAAATAGTTTTCATTGTTGTTCTCTCCATTTCTTTTCAACATTTTTAACGATCATTGAACCAATCCCTTGTTTTGAACAAGCTTCTTGGACAATGCCCGTTTCGTTAATTAATAATCCTTCGTGTTCTGTTTCATGAACGTTCATCAAGTCATTGGCTAAGACAAAGTCACACCGATTTTTAACCAAAGCGGCTTGTGCAACCTGGACAAGTTCTTCTTGTGAAACGTCGACAAGTAATTTAAAGCCCACTAAAACAGTTTGGGGTTGCTTGTCACGAATCATTTGGATGACTTTAGGATTTTTCTTTAGAAAAATTAATAATCGGTCCGTATCAGATGAAATTTTTGTTGCTGTTTGAGGAATATCAGCAATCTGATTCAATGTGTTTTGAACGATAGTTACCAAGGCTTCTTTGGTCTTTGGCAATGTTTGTTCGCTTAATTGTTGAGCAAAAGAATCAATAAATTGTTCTTCCGTTTGCGCGGTTTCCGTCGTAAAATCACTGACTGCCATTGCGTGAACAATCGCATCAAATTGCTTTTCAGCAAAGAGTTGTTCTAACGTAGTGGCTAATTCAACCGTTGTTTCTATTTCTTTAATTGATAAGTCCAATTGTTGGGTTGGACGTAATGCATGTTTGGTTGTTACGTAGGTTACGGTGTGTCCAGCAGCTAAAAAACTTTCAGCAATTGCTTTTCCTAGTCCGCCAGAAGAATGATTGGTAATCGAACGAACATTATCAATCGGTTCTGACGTTCCGCCAGCAGTAACTAAAACATCCATAATCAAAACGCCTCCTTAAGAAATTCGGACAATGGTCCGTCCAATATGTTGGCCTGCTTGTAATGCTTCAAAAACAGGGGGAAGTTCTTCTAAAGTAATCTCTTGATACACAGCTTTTTCAGTGATGTCTAAATCAGTGGCAAGACGTTGCCAAACTATTTTTCGTTTGTCCATACCAACATTAACCGAATCAATGCCCAATAAGTGAACGCCCCGTAAAATAAAGGGTAAAACGGTTGTCTCTAATGTAATTCCAGCAGCGCGGCCACAAATGGCTGAACGGCCATCATAACGAAGTTGTGGTAAAACAGCAGAAGTAATTTCCCCACCAGTGGTATCAATTGCAAAAGCAAAACGCTGTTTCATCAATGCTTTAACAGGAGTTGCTAAGAAATCTTCTACTAATAAGCATTCACTAACACCTAACTCTTTTAAAAGCTCAAAAGAATCTGGCTTTCTAGTTAATGCAGTGATTGAAGTGTAGCCTAATTGATGCAACATCGCAATAGACAATGTCGCAACACCGCCTGTCGCACCAGTTACAATGATGGGGGCTTCTTTGTCGTCGCGTAAGCCATCGTCTTCTAAAGCTGTGACAGATAATCCGGCCGTAAAGCCAGCAGTTCCGAAAATCATTGCTTCTTTGAGACTCATCTTTTCAGGAAGTGGAACTACCCAATCGCCAGGAACACGCACATATTCAGAATAACCACCAGTATGACTAACCCCTAATTGATAGCCTGTTACGATCACTTTATCGCCTTCTTTGAAACGAGGATCTTCCGATGTGACAACAGTGCCACTGACATCAATTCCTGGAATCATTGGATAATTGCGAATCACACCGCCGTCTTTTTTTGAAGCTAAAGAGTCTTTAAAATTAACTGAGGAGTAGGCTGCTTTGATTACTACAGTGCCTTCTGATAAGTCGTCTAAAGTAATGGTTTCTAGTTGACCAATAACAGATGTATCTTGTTCTCTTAACGTAAATGCTTGAAATGAATTCATATAAAAACGCTCCTTCCAATTATGTAAAAAAGCAACTCGTCTTATTTTATCATATTCTGATTTTTTCGTATCATTTTTCTTCTTATAAACAGTAAGTTATACAGAAAAGAAAGATTGTGTGACAATTAGACTAGAAAAATAAAGAAAAATGGTTGAAATTTTTCAAAAAGTTCGTATACTAAAAAAGGTAAAACTAAACTGTAAGTTTAGTATTACAAAACTTTTGTTGAAAAGATTAGTTGAAAATAGAAACGAGGTGTGCCATGGAAATTGGTGAGAAGTTGAGAAATTTACGCATTCAGAAAAATTTAACACAAGAAGAATTAGGCGAAAGAACGGATTTATCCAAAGGCTATATTTCCCAATTGGAGCGGGATTTAAGCTCACCATCAATGGAAACATTTTTCTCAATTTTAGAAGTACTAGGCGTGACGCCAGAGCAGTTTTTTAGTCAGCAACCGCTTGAACAGAAAATTGTCTACAATGAAGAAGAAAGTACCCTCTATTATGATGAAGAACATGGCTATGAACTAAAATGGTTAATTCCAGCCTCAAATGAAAAAGAAATGGAACCTGTCATTATTACTTTTGATAAAAATGGCGAATATAAAACGTTTGAACCTTCTCTATCGGAAACATTTATTTATGTGATTGATGGCTCCATTTGTTTGACATTAGGGGAAGCCACGTATATTGCTAAAAAAGGTCAAACCATGTATTACCAAGCAACAGAACCTCACCAAATTAGCAACAATGGTCGAGGAAAAAGTCGTGCGTTAATTGTGGCGACAGAATCGTATTTATAAAGGACGAAATGGAGGAGTTTATCCAGTGAGAAACCATGTGATTTCATTTGAAAATGTTGTCAAACAATTTGACGATGAACCAGTATTAAAAAATGTCAGCTTTGAAATTGAAGAAGGAAAATTTTATACCTTATTAGGACCTTCAGGATGTGGTAAAACAACGATTTTGCGTATTATTGCGGGATTCAATGACGTGACTTCTGGTGATGTTTATTTTGATGGTAAAAGAATAAATGATGTACCTGCCAATAAACGCCAAGTCAATACCGTGTTTCAGGATTATGCTTTGTTTCCTCACATGAATGTTTTTGATAATGTTGCGTTTGGTTTAAAAATCAAAAAACTATCCAAAGCAGAAATTGAAAAAAAAGTGAAAGAGGCATTACGTTTGGTTCAATTACCCGGCTACGAAACACGTGAAATTAGTGAAATGTCTGGGGGCCAACGTCAGCGGGTCGCAATTGCACGAGCGATTGTCAATGAGCCAAAAGTATTGCTTTTAGATGAGCCGTTATCCGCTTTAGATTTGAAATTACGCACAGCGATGCAATATGAACTACGTGATTTACAACAACGTTTAGGAATTACTTTTATTTTTGTGACCCATGATCAAGAAGAAGCATTAGCGATGAGCGATGAAATTTTTGTCATGAATAAAGGTCATATCGTGCAAAGTGGCACACCAGTCGATATTTATGATGAACCGATTAATCACTTTGTTGCTGACTTTGTGGGGGAAAGTAATATTGTGGACGGTGTGATGCTGGAAGATAATTTAGTTTCATTTGTGGGCAAAAAGTTTGAATGTGTCGATGGTGGCATGCGGAAAAATGAACCTGTAGAAGTCGTTTTACGTCCAGAAGACTTAACGATTACCACGCTTGAAAAAGGCAAGCTAACCGTAACGGTGGATACACAGTTATTCCGCGGCGTTCATTATGAAATTATTTGTTTTGATGAACAAGGAAACGAATGGATGGTGCATTCCACTCGAAAAGCCAAAGAAGGCGCTCAAGTAGGGCTCTCTTTTGAGCCAGAAGATATTCATGTGATGCGCTTCAATGAATCAGAAGAAGACTTTGATGCCCGTTTAGAAAGTTACGACGAGTAAACGAAAGGGGAAAATAAAATGAAAACAATGCGTCGAATTTATTCGATTCCCTATGTAATGTGGTTACTTTTATTCGTCATTGCGCCAGTGCTAATGATTATTTATCAATCATTTTTCGATATGAATGGCCAGTTTACTTTGGCGAATTACCAAACGTATTTTACATCAGGAACGTATTTAAGTATGACCATTAATTCGGTTTGGTATGCTTTTCTGATTACCATTTTTACGTTATTGGTAAGTTATCCTATGGCTTATTTTTTGACAAAGCTCAAGCATAAACAGTTGTGGTTAATGCTTGTTATTTTACCAACGTGGGTGAATTTATTATTAAAAGCTTATGCCTTTATTGGGATTTTCAGTATTCATGGGAGTATCAATCAGTTTATGAGTTTTATGGGTTTGGGTACGCACCAAATTCTGTTTACAGATTTCAGTTTTTTATTTGTCGCAACGTATATTGAAATTCCATTTATGATTATGCCGATTTTTAATGCCTTAGAAGAGATGAATCCTTCATTGATTAGTGCTAGTCGGGACTTAGGAGCTAGCAGTGCGGAAACATTCCGCCGTGTCATTTTTCCTCTCTCCCTAAACGGTGTGAAAAGTGGCGTTCAAGCTGTCTTTATTCCTTCGCTCTCGCTCTTTATGTTAACGCGTTTAATTGGCGGCAATCGGGTGATTACGTTGGGAACGGCGATTGAGGAACACTTCTTAGTAACGCAAAACTGGGGCATGGGTTCAACAATTGGTGTGATTTTAATTGTTGCCATGTTTATTGTGATGTTGCTGACGGGTGAGAAGAAGAAAGGGCGTGGCAAATAATGCAAAAGAAAAAGTTTAAATGGTCTTATGTGTATTTATTCGTTGTCTTTGCGCTACTGTACGCACCAATCTTTTATTTGATTTTTTATTCGTTTAACGACACGCAAACGATGAATCAGTTTACTGGTTTTACGTTAGATAATTATCGGAACGTTTTCGAAGACACACGCTTGTTAACCATTGTTCTGAATACGTTTTTGCTAGCTTTCTTATCGGCTTTAATAGCAACCATCATTGGAACATTTGGCGCGATGGGGATTTATTATACAAAACGTCGTAAAAACCGGAACACGTTGCTTAGCTTTAATAACATTTTACTCGTTTCACCAGATGTTATTATTGGAGCCAGTTTCTTAATTTTCTTCACGGCAGTAGGGTTTATCAGTTTAGGTTTTACAAGTGTGTTATTGTCGCATATTGCCTTTAGTATTCCAATTGTTGTTTTAATGGTTTTACCAAAACTACAAGAGATGAACGATTCTATGGTAGATGCGGCACGGGATTTAGGGGCCAATAATGTTCAAGTGATTAAAAATATTATTTTGCCTTTTTTAGCGCCAGGAATTATTGCTGGCTACTTTATGGCCTTTACTTATTCGTTGGACGATTTTGCCGTAACATTCTTTGTGACAGGCAATGGTTTTTCAACATTATCTGTTGAAATTTATTCACGAGCACGTCAGGGAATTAGTTTAGAAATCAATGCCTTAAGTGCGTTAGTATTCCTATTCTCAATGATTCTAGTTGTCGGTTATTACTTTATCAGTAAAGACAATACGCCAAAACGTTTAAAGAAAATGCGTCGGGAACAAAGTGAGGTGGCCAAGTTAAAATGAAAAAATTACAGTCACTTTTTATTGGAATTATCGCTATTATTGTCATCTTGTTTTTTGGCGTCCGCCAATTGGAGAAAGCAAGTGGCATGGCAGGAGCAGATACCTTGACCATTTACAATTGGGGGGACTATATAGATCCAGCCTTGATTAAGAAATTTGAAAAAGAAACAGGCTATAAAGTCAATTACGAAACCTTTGATTCTAATGAAGCTATGTATACAAAAATTCAGCAAGGTGGCACAGCCTATGATATTGCCATTCCTTCTGAATATATGATTCAAAAAATGATGAAAGCGAAGATGCTTTTACCACTTGATCACAGCAAATTAAAAGGCTTAGAAAACATTGATGCACGCTTTTTAGATCAATCCTTTGATCCAAAAAATAAGTTTTCCGTTCCATACTTCTGGGGCACGTTGGGGATTATTTATAATGATAAATTTATTGACGGCCGTCAGATCCAACATTGGGATGATTTATGGCGCCCGGAATTAAAAAATAATGTCATGCTGATTGATGGCGCTCGCGAAGTGTTAGGATTATCTTTGAACAGTTTAGGCTATTCGTTAAACAGTAAAAACGACCAACAATTACGTCAGGCTACCGATAAGTTAAACCGATTAACGAACAATGTCAAAGCAATTGTTGCCGATGAAATCAAAATGTACATGGCTAATGAAGAAAGTGCAGTTGCTGTAACTTTCTCTGGTGAAGCTGCTGAAATGCTAGAAAACAATGAACATCTACATTATGTGATTCCCAGTGAAGGCTCTAATCTCTGGTTTGATAACATTGTGATGCCTAAGACAGCCAAAAATAAAGACGGCGCCTATGCATTTATGAACTTTATGTTACGACCAGAAAATGCAGCACAAAATGCAGAATATATTGGTTATTCCACACCAAATAAAGAAGCTAAAAAACTATTACCAAAAGAAGTTGCCGAAGATAAACAATTTTATCCAGATGATGAAACCATCAAACATTTAGAAGTTTACCAAGATTTAGGTCAAGAATACTTAGGAATTTATAACGATCTGTTCTTGGAGTTTAAGATGTATCGGAAATAAAAAAAGTACCTTCGTAACTTTCGAGCCGCCCCTAAAAGTTAGATTTTTAGTCTAACTTTTAGGGGCGGCTTTTATTCATACAAGCTTCTAATTGAGGCACAAAGAATCCTGTGCTACACTTTGTATAAAGCATAAAAGGAGCAAAGAAAATGAAAAGGAAAACAATCCGAATACTACTAATCAGTAGCGGGCTTATTTTAATCCTACTGGTAGGTTACCGTTTGTATCTAGAATATCAAACAGATATTCAATTATTTTTGAATCCTAAAGCCAGTAAGACACAATTATTAGAGCGAATTCGTTCACATGGTTTTTCAGCAGCGCTGTTGTTAGTTTTTTTGACCGCGATCATGTGTGCAGTACCAGGGATTCCGACCTCAGTAATTGGTGTGATTGCAGGATTGAGTTTTGGTCCCTTCAGCGGCACACTCATTAACGTTTTAGGGAATAGTATGGGAAATTTGGTTGCAATCTTTTTGATGCATCATATAAAATTTTTAGATAAAAAAACGGAGACCAATCATTGGGTCCAGTCCATTCGACGGATGAAGCATCCAAAAATTGGGATTATGGTAGGCTACATGATTCCAATTATTCCTTCTTCTGTGATTAATTTTGCTGCGGATACTATGCAGTTGCCATTAAAAAATTTAATAGCCGCTATATTCATTGGTGTAATTCCTTCCTCAATACTTTACGCATGTGGAGGCGAAGCACTATTTCATGGATATAATAAAACGGCAGTATTGTTAATTGTGAGTGTTCTTTTGTTCGTTGGATTGGTGGTCATTATTGAGAAAGATAGAAAAATATTTCAAAAAACTGTTCTTTAAGAACGGTTTTTTTGTGCATTTGAACAATAAATCCTGTTAAATTTACAATTTTAAAAAGAAAGGACTTTGATAAAATGAAAGCGTAAACAATTTAAGGAGCTGATTTTGAATGCCAGATATTACAATATCTTGGGTTGCTGCAATTTTAGGATTAGTTGTAGCGATAGTATTAATTTTGAAAAAATTTAATCCTGTGTATTCCTTGTTTTTTGGTGCAATTGTTGGTTGTCTTATTGGAGGCGCTTCCCTGTCAGATACAGTCGCTGTTCTATTAAACGGAACACAAAGTATTATGGGAACCGCAATCCGTGTCTTAGCAGCCGGCATGTTGGCGGGTGTGATGATGGAATCTGGTGCGGCAGAATCAATTGCCAACGCCATTGTACAAAAGCTTGGCGAGAAAAAAGCTATTTTATCTTTGGCATTATCCACAATGGTAATTACAGCAGTGGGCGTATTCATTCCTGTTGCAGTGTTGATTGTTGCCCCGATTGCTCTATCTGTTGGGAAAAGTACGGGTATCAGTAAGTTATCATTATTGATTGCCTTATCAGGTGGCGGCAAAGCGGGCAATATTATTTCGCCTAATCCAAATACTATTGCAGCGGCGAACGGCTTTGATTTACCTTTAAGTGACGTTATGATTGCTGGTTTTATTCCAGCCGTATTTGGCTTAATTACAGCTGTTGTTCTTGCAAATATCATGAGAAGCAAAGGATCAATGGTCAAAGAAACGGATCTTGTAGAGGAACAAACAAAAGAATTATTACCTTTGAAAAAGGCGTTAATCGCACCAGTGTTAGCGATTGTCTTATTATTACTTAATCCGATTGGCGCCGTTTTAAATATTTCTTTCATCAAAAGTTTGAATATTGATGCTCTGTATATTTTACCGTTCGCCTCAGTTGTTGGGACAATTGCGATTGGGCAAACAAAACAACTGGCCTTTTATGCGTCTTCTGGCTTGAAGAGAGTAACCGATACCGTTTTAATTTTAATTGGTGCAGGTGCAATTGCTGGATTAATTTCTGTTTCTGATTTATCAACACAAATTGTCCACTTAATTTCTGTTATGGGAATTTCTGGAACCTTCTTGGCACCGATTTCTGGTATTTTAATGGGCTTAGCAGTTGGTTCAACATCCACAGCGGTTATTTTAGCGACAGGTTCTTTTGGACCAGCGATTTTAGATATGGGCACATCTTCACTTTCAGCAGCAGTCATGGTGCATACTGGGGCAACTGTGATTGATAGTGTTCCTCAAGGCAATTATTTCCATATTACGGCACAAAGTATGAATATGACGATTAAAGAAAGAATTCGAGTGATTCCTTATGAAATGTGTGTCGGTGGGGTAATGACGATTGTTGCAACCATTTTATATGGCTTTATTTTAAACTAGTTGGAAAGTAGGCGCGAAAAGATGACGAAAAAATTTGTTTTGGCTCCAGACTCATTTAAAGAAAGTATGAGTGCAAAAGAAGCCTGTCTGGCAATGGAAAAAGGGATTTTAGCTGTATTTAAAGATGCAGACATTCAACATGTCCCGATGGCAGACGGCGGGGAAGGAACGGTGGATTCCTTAGTGGATGCAACAGGAGGTACAAGAGTACCAGTGCGTGTGGCAGGACCGCTTCCTGATCAAATCGTTGAAACCTATTACGGCTTATTAGGTGACCAAGAAACGGTGGTCATTGAAATGGCGAAAGCCAACGGAATTGAATTGGTCAAAGCAGCAGAACGTAATCCCTTGATCACTTCTACTTATGGTACAGGAGAAATGATTCAACATGCGCTCAATCATGGGGCAAAAAAAATCATTATCGGCATTGGCGGTAGCGTGACAAATGATGGGGGTGCAGGTATGATTCAGGCACTTGGTGCGCGTTTGTTAGACAAGGAAGGACAAGAATTGACACGTGGCGGTGGTGCATTAGATAAACTGGCGCAGATCGATTTAACACAGTTTGATCAACGTATTTTTGCTACCGAAGTTTTAGTAGCAAGTGATGTGAATAACCCACTAACAGGGCCAACAGGGGCGTCTCATGTCTTTGGCCCGCAAAAAGGTGCGACAGAAGAAATGGTGGCTCAATTAGATAAAAACTTAGCCCATTATGCAGCGATTATCAAAAAAGAGGTCGGCATTGATGTTGAGATGATGCCAGGCGCAGGAGCTGCTGGTGGTTTGGGTGCAGGGTTACTAGCATTCACGAAAGCTCAGTTACGCCCAGGGATTGATATTGTCGTAGAAGTGAATCAATTAGAAGAAAAAATAAAAGCCGCTGATTTTGTCTTTACTGGTGAAGGCGGTATGGATTTCCAAACAAAATTCGGCAAAGCCCCTTATGGCGTCTCACGTTTGGCCAAGAAGTATCAAAAACCGGTTTTCGCTTGTGCTGGCTATATCGGCAAAGATGTGGATGTCCTCTATGAAGAAGGGATGACGGCTATTTTTGGAATTTTGGCCAAAGCCGAACCGTTGGAAGCAGCATTGAAAAATGGACCAGTTAACTTAGAAAGAACCGTTGAAAATATTGCTCGTACATTACAGCTGGTGCCTTGTGACTAAGAACTAACCATGGTATCATCAGTAATGAAAGCTGAAATAAAAATGTTCAGTCGTTGATCTGAAGAATTAAGCGTTTGGGACATAAGTCATTGCGGCTTATGTCCCAAACGCTACTCGCTTTTTAGAAAGTTGGCGATAGCAATGTTAAAATTAGACAAAATCCAAGCAAATAAAATTGTTGAAAAGTTGATGGCAGATATTCCTTATAACATCAACATTATGGATGAACGAGGAAAAATTATTGCGAGTGGAGATTCTGCTCGAATTGGGGAGCGCCATCGTGGTGCAGAAAGAGCCATCAATGAACGAAAAAATATTGAAATTTATAAAGATACTTCTTTAGAGAAAAAAGGCACCAATGAACCGATTATTTTGAATGATCACATTTTAGGTGTCGTAGGCATTTCGGGAGAACCAGACGAGGTGCGCAAATTTACCAAGCTTGTGCGCTCGATTGTTCTTTTACTGACAGAAGAATTAAATACACAACAAGAACGCGAAAAAAAGAAAAAACAAAAAAATCAGTTTATCCAGCACTTAATGCATGTTGATTCTGCTTACTCAGAAGCCTTAAAACTTGAAGCGTTGGAACTATATAACCTTCAATTAGATGACCAGAATCATTGTGTACTGACCAAGGACAAGCGCTTATTATCCAGTTATTATCCTGGCCATGAAATATTTGAATGGGAAAATTGTTATCTGGTGATTACTTCTGAACTACCTCAGATAACAAAGCCAGTAACAGAATACCTTGTGATAAGTTCGGAAAAAGCCACGATTCAACAAATGGTCCAAGAGGCACAAAACACGTATTTACTTCTATCGTTTCTCCAATTAGAAAAGGCTAAGTTTTACCAAGCAGAAGATTTTTTCATTCAAGGAATTTTTAATTTTCCTTTTCATATTGAATTGGATTTTTTTGAAACCATCCAGACGATTTATGATGAATACTATGAAACCGTTATTTTTTTCGCCAATCATAACTTAAACATCAATGAAACCTCACAAGTATTACATATCCATCGAAATACATTGAATTATCGCTTGAAACGAATTCATGAATTGACGGGGATGGATCCAAAAGTTTGGCAAGATTTTTGGAAATTGTTCTATTATTTTGCCTATTGCTTTAAAGAACGTTTTGAAAAGTAGTGAGGAGCAGGAATGCTTGTTTGTTAAGCAAGTGTCAGCATATTTTTCGCCAGAATCAAAAATATCTTTTATAATAATTGTAAGGAATCAAACGATTTAGATATCATTGAGGAGTGGTGCCAGTGAAAAAAGCAGTTTTAATTGTTAACCCCAGTTCTGGTGGTGAAAAAGCCAAAGAATTTGAAACGTTAGCAGAAGAAAAATTAAAGCAGTTATTTGATGAAGTTGTAGTGAAACAAACAGAAAAAGGCGGCGATGCAGAACAATTTGCCCGTGAAGCTGCGGAAAGTCACTTTGACAGTGTTTTCGTAATGGGGGGAGATGGAACCGTTAATGAAGGAATTAGCGGGTTGGCAGAACAAGCTTACCGCCCAAAATTTGGCTTTTTTCCTTTAGGAACGGTGAACGATTTAGCGCGAGCCTTGAATTTACCGATGGATCCTGAAGAAGCGATTCAACAATTAGATTTAGAAAAAACCAGTGCTTTAGATGTGGGGAAAATCAATGACGACTACTTTATGAATGTCGTTGCGATTGGGACGATTCCAGAGTCAATTAACGACGTGGACGTTGAACAAAAAACGAAGTTAGGAAAACTCGCTTATTTTATTTCAGGTGCCAAACATTTAGCAAATGCTCAAACGTATCCTTTTCATTTAAGATTGGATCAAAAAGAACAAACCATTGAAAGTAGTACCGTTTTAGTTGGCTTAACGAATTCAATCGGTGGGTTTGAAACATTATTACCAGAGGCCCAAGTGGATGATGGCAAACTTCATTTAGTTTATTTAAAAGATCAATCATTGTGGGATGCAGTAAAAGCAGTCCCAGATTTGTTAAAAGGCGTCGACCAGTCCACTGATAATTTAGTTTACCTAACCTTTAAAGAAGGAACAATCTCCTTAGAAAACCAAGAAGAATTAACCACTAATGTGGATGGTGATGAAGGAGCTGCTTTGCCAATTACGCTGAAGATTTTGCCTAAACACTTGACGGTGTATTGCGGTGAAGAACAAACAAAATAGCTGATTTTTTGAGAAAAGCTAGAACATTTCTATTTGTTTAAAAAACAGATAAGTTCTGGCTTTTCAAATCATCTAAAAGAGAATCAATCAGGGGCTATGCTATACTTTGTTTCTACATATTGATAGATAAGGGAGTTAATGAGATGAGAAGAAAAAAACATAAAAACAAAAAGAAACAAGAACTTTTTGAAGAGATTGAAAAACAAGAATTAGCAGAACAAGAAACTAAGCAATTGAATGAAGAAATCGAAGACCCAGAATTTCGTTCTTTTTTTCAAGATGTCTTGAAAAAATTTCCACAAAAAACGTCTACTGCCATAATGAATGCTTTCGCAACTTCTAAAGGTAAAGCAGAACAATTAGTGACGAACAGTCAAACACAACTCGACAAAGTATTTGATGAATTTTTGGCTGGTGTTTCACCTGACGTGAAAAAGAAAAGTCATCAAACGATTCATTTTGCTGCATTGTCAGCAGCAATTATTGGGTTTTCGCCAATTCCATTTTCGGATGCTTTTTTACTGGTACCTGTTCAATTAACTATGATGTCACGGCTGCATAAAATTTTTGGTCAGTCTTGGTCTGAAAGCTTAGGGAAAAGCTTAACCAAAGAATTAGTAGTGGTTAGTTTAGGTAAGAGTGCAGTCGGGAATATTCTAAAAGTGATTCCTGTTGTCGGAACTGTGACTGGTGGCATGGTCAATGCTTCAGTTGCAGTAGCAATTACGGAAGCGCTTGGCTGGGTTACCGTCAAAATGTTAAACGATGGTGTTGATATCTTTGATGATGTGATGTCTTTCAAAGGACAATTTTCAACATTATTTAAAGCCATCCAAAATGCTAAAAAGAAATAATCGCTGTATTGATTAACTAGGGTGAGACACATTTAAACTTTTTTAAGTAATTCGTAGCAAATTTCCAAGGTTTTCGTCACAAATTATTCACAGGTTCTCGTTAATATATAAGCATACCAACAAAACACCCAACATAAACACTTTTCATTTTTACTCCTCAAGTAAAAATAACTCCTTTCCACTCAGTCTACCCAACTGAGTGGTTTTTTTTTTGCGAAAAAAGAGGGCGTTGAACAATTTGTTCAACGTCCTCTTTTAATAGATGGGGAAGTCATTTGTTAAGAATTATTTTTTCCATTCTGCTACTTGGTCTTTATGTGAATCAACCCAATCGCGTGCAGCTTCTTGTGGGTCTTTGCCTTCGTTAATTTCTAACATGACAGATTCCATATCCTTAGTTGTCCAATGGAAATTATCTAACACTTTGTAAGCTTCTGGTTGATCTTCTTTTAGGCCTTGGCGAGCCATTGTGTGAATCGCTTCTTCGCCGCCCATAGTGCCTTTTGGATCAGCTAAATATTTTAAATCATATTTTGCAAACATCCAGTGAGGAGACCAGCCAGTAATAACGATGTCTTCGTTGTTTTTAATTGCTTGTCCTAAGGCGACAGTCATGGCACCTGATGAAGAAGTTTCAACAGACCAATCTTTCAAATTAGGATAAGCTTCTTTAGTTTTCTCTGCTGCTGCAACAACACCAGCCCCAGGTTCAATTCCAGTAATCTTTTTCCCAGCTTGATCAGATAAATCTTCGATAGAATCAACATCCATATAAGAAGGAACGACAATTCCTAGCTTCGCGCCTTTAAGGTTTTCACCAAGGTCGTCTAATTTATCTTTATATTGTTTATATTGCTCTGCGTGTGTTCCTGGTAGCCACGCACCAACCATGGCATCTGTTTCACCTTTAGCTACAGATTCCCACATAATTGCGTTATCTAAAGGAGTCGTTTTAACATCATACCCCATATCTTTTAAGACTTCGGCAACAACATGTGTGGAGGCTACTTCGGTATCCCATTCCACATAAGAAAGGGAAATTTGCTTATCATTTGTTGTTGTAAAAATTGAAGCACCAACTAAGCCAGCGACAATTACAACAACCGCTGCAATAATCCCGTATTTTTTCTTTTTAGAGGTGGCACCAGCTGCTTTAGGGGCTGCTTTTTTATTATTTAAATGTTGAGTAAAACGGTCAATGATAATCGCTAAAATAACTAAAGCCACACCATTTACGAAACCGTTCCCGACTTGCGCACGTTGTAAAGCAGAAAGGACGCCACGTCCTAATCCAGGCGCACCAATCATTGAAGCAATAACTACCATTGATAGAGCTAGCATGGTTGTTTGGTTAACACCAGCCATAATCGTGTTTTTGGCTAAAGGTAATTCTAATTTGAATAATTTTTGCCAGCCAGTACTACCGTAAGAATCAGCTGCTTCAACAAGTTCATTTGGCACTTGTCGAATTCCTAAGTTCGTAAAGCGTACGGTTGGTGGTAAAGCGAAGATAACAGAGGCGAAGACCCCAGGAACCATACCAATTCCGAAGAATGCAACGGCTGGAATCAAGTAAACGAAACCAGGCATTGTTTGCATGAAGTCCAAAATCGGTGTAATGATACTTTTGGCTTTTTCGCTTTTCGCCATTAAAATCCCTAGTGGCACACCAATGATAATGGAAATAACACTAGAAAGTAAAACTAACGTAACGGTACTCATTAAATCGTTCCATAAGTTTTGATTATAGATAAACATTAAGCCGATAAACGTGAATAAACTTAAGCCAATTTTTTTATTAGAAATAAAGAAAGCAGCAATCGTTAATAGCACGATCAGCACAAGTGGTGGTACGGCTGTTAGTAAGGCAGTAATGTTGTCCATTACACTTTGACCAATTGTTTGTAAAAAGCTGAATAATCCAGCAAATGTTGAAGTTAACCAATCAGTAAAACTTTCAACCCAAGACGCGACAGGTAATTGATACTTATTCATGTTCGTTCACCTCTGTTTCTGCAAGTGCTTCAAGTACGCTACCACGGATGACCACGCCTAATAGTTTGCCGTTATCAGTCACGGCAAGAGGCGTTTGTGCATCATAAATCAGTGGAAAAATATCATTCACTAACATATCTTTGTCGATTGTTTGAATTTCTGGATCCACACATTCTACAAGAGAAGTCCCGTTTTTACGCGCTTCTAAAGCTTTTTCTGCGCGTACAACGCCTTTTAGTTGGCGTTTTTTATCCACGGCAAGTAACATACTCACTTCTTCTTGACGCATCCGTTTTAAAGCAACAGTTGGGCCATCAATTTCAATGTTAGTAGTTAAAGCAGGTACCATAATATTTTGGGCAGTTAAGACTTTTGAACGATCCACATCTTCCACGAAGGTTCGCACATATTCGTTGGCTGGGTTGGTTAAAATTTCTTCTCCAGTCCCAATTTGCATAATTTGACCATCTTTCATCAAAGCAATCCGGTCGCCGATTCGTAAAGCTTCATTCAAATCATGTGTGATAAAGATAATGGTTTTTTTGACATTTTCTTGTAAATCTAATAGTTCGTCTTGCATTTCACGACGAATTAACGGATCAAGAGCAGAGAACGCTTCGTCCATTAATAAAATTTCTGGATCGTTAGCCAAGGCACGAGCAAGGCCGACACGTTGTTGCATCCCACCAGATAATTGACTTGGTAATTGGTCTTTAAAAGCAATTAAGCTAGAATTTTCTAAGGCTTTTTCAGCTTTTGCTTGGCGTTCTTCTTTAGGAACACCACGAATTTCTAAACCATATTCCGTATTTTCTAAGATAGTTCGATGGGGGAAAAGACCAAAGTTTTGGAAAACCATGCTCATTTTATTTCGACGTACTTCACGTAATCCTTCTTTATCTAAAGAAGAAATATCTTGTCCATCAATATAAATATTTCCTGAAGTTGGTTCAATCAAACGATTTAATAAACGAATTAATGTTGATTTCCCACTTCCTGATAACCCCATAATAACGAAAATTTCGCCTTCTTCAACTTCGAAATTTACATCATAAACACCGACTGTGGCACCCGTTTTTTCTAAAATTTCTGTTTTGCTTTTGTTGGCACGAATCATTTCAAGTGCCGGTTTGGTTTTCTTACCAAAGATTTTGGTAAGGTGATTTACTTTTACTTTTGGCAAATCATTGTTCCTCCTCAATAAAAAAAGTGACTACATCAGACTACTATAAAGTTGTCACTTTGTCAAATTAGATGAAAATCTTTCTGAAAATGAAGAAAAACAGTATTTTAAATAGGTTTTATAGTGGTTTTTTATGAAAAATAGAAATAATAAATAAAAAAAGTGACTATTTACCGCAAGGTAAATAGTCACTTTGTTTTAAATTTCTTGATCAAAGTATTTTAATGAATAGTACTCAATGGGATTTTGAAATAAGTAACCATAAAAAAGAACTTGAACAACAGTGGTTAAAGAAATTTCCGTTTTTAAGTTCAACACAAGCACAGTTGCTAGAGATATACAGATAACAATTCCTAGAATATAGAAATAACGTAAAATCATTTGATTTGCTTTTAAACGGATAACTTGCCAGCGTTCATCATTTTTATATTCAACTTTTTTCTGTTTTTTGAATCGTTCAGTTAAATACATAAAAATCGCTAAGATACACATCGAACTAATTCCTAAAAGTGGTTTCAGTGTTTCAATATTCATTTAGTTTCCTCCATTTGTTGATAAAATACTTCTGTGACGGGTTTTTTAAAAGCTGCTGCAATATCAAAGGCTAATTCTAAAGAGGGTGTGTATTTATACTTTTCAATAGAAATAACTGCTTGGCGTGAAATCCCAACTTTTTCTGCTAAATCAGCTTGTGTCCAGTTTTTTTGGGCTCTAAGAACCTTAAGTTTGTTTTTAATCAATGTAACTACCTCGTTTCTAAATGTAACGACTTCGTTACTTTATTTTAGCAATTTGAAAGGAATTTGTCAAAAGAAAAAAAGCTCAAATGAGCTTTTTAAGGATAGAAAAAATTCTGCACTCGTTGTAAGGTTGATTCGTCATGTCCAACAAAATAAAGTGTGTCGTTCAACGAAATCTTTGCATATGGACCAGGTGAGACCAGAAGCTCTTCTTTGTGTTTGATGGCGATAATCGTTGCCGAAGTGTTTTGCCAAAAATTCATTTCGCTAATCGTCGCCTCAAGATAAGCAGCTTCTTCTGTTAAAACTAATGAATAAGGATTCATTGGATTGAAAGAATCAAAACGCTTTGTTTGTTCAACAAGAGTATCTAGAATGCTAGAAAAATGAGTAAGTTCTTCTTTTTGTTTCGCTACGCTATCTAGCAATTCTTCTTTAATTTCAGCAATCGTTTGAACGTCTTGATATTGTGTCACAAAGTCCTGCGCTTTTTCTTTTGATGCCACATAGAAGCCGCTGCCGTGTTTGGCTTT
This sequence comes from Enterococcus sp. DIV2467a, assembly GCF_050532945.1. NCBI lineage: Bacteria > Bacillati > Bacillota > Bacilli > Lactobacillales > Enterococcaceae > Enterococcus > Enterococcus sp. DIV2467a. Next base: position 799,889 of record NZ_CP172896.1, read on the forward strand.
AACGATTTCTAAATCAACTAAAACGATAATGGCTTTGCGGGCTGTTTCTGGCGACACTTGGTATTGGTTAGCTAGGGTGGAACGGGCATGGATTTTATCTCCAACATGTAATTTGCCTTCTGCAATTTTTTCCGCAACATCAACGGCGATTTGTTGATATTTGGGCTTCGTTAAACTGATTTTTTTGGAAGCCATAGTGAATCCCTCCGTTAATTGTTATTTTCCATTTCTTCTAATTCTAAACTGAAATTTTCCCATTGCTCAAGTAGTTCATCTTGTTGCTGACGAGCGTAATCTAATTGTTGGTTTAAAGCCAGCAATTCAACATGATTTTCTAGAATGTCTGGTTGACTCATTTGTGCTTCTAATTGTGCAATTGTCGTATCTAACTGAGCAAGATTTTCTTCGACTTGTGTTATTTTTCTTTGCAAAGTACGGAGTAATTTTTGTTGCTCCTTGTTTTGATAAAAGGTATTTTTGGCTGTAACTGGTTCGGGTTTTTTCGCCGCTTCTTCATTAGCTAAGAGGGCAGCGATTTCTTCTTCCTCTTGTTTCTTTTCTAAATAATAGTCATAGTCGCCTAAATAAAGTTTGCTGCCCTTTTCAGAAAGCTCAACAACTTTTGTTGCAATTCGATTGATAAAGTAACGGTCATGAGAAACGAAGAGGATGGTTCCTTCATAATCAATCAGCGCATTTTCTAAAACTTCTTTATTATCGATATCCAAGTGGTTGGTTGGCTCATCGAGAATCAAGAAATTGTCACGATCCATCGCTAATTTTGCTAATGCCACACGGGCTTTTTCGCCACCGCTTAATAAAGGAATCGTTTTTTCAACATCGTCTCCACTGAAGAGAAAGCCGCCTAAAATACTTCGAATCTCTTTTTCAGGTGTGGTTGGGTGTTCATCCCATAATTCCGCTAAGACCGTTTTATTGCCATGTAAATTGGCTTGCTCTTGGTCATAGTAACCTACAGAAACATTGGTACCAAAAGTTTTACTTCCTTTAATGAAAGGAATGCGGTCAATAATTGATTTCAAGAGAGTGGATTTACCAATTCCGTTCGGTCCGACTAAGGCAATGGCTTCTTTGCGACGAATATCCAAGTGAATAGGTTCGGATAAAATATGTTCTGGGTCGTAACCAATGGCGGCATCTTCGACTTGTAAAACAACATTTCCCGAGACTTTTTCACTATCGAAAAGAAAATGCGCCGATTTTTCATCTCCTTGAGGTCGGTCTAAACGATCCATTTTTTCTAATACTTTTCGGCGACTTTGTGCACGTTTCGTTGTAGATGCACGAACCAGATTTTTGGCAACGAAATCTTCTAACTTATTGATTTCTTCTTGTTGCTTTTCATACGCTTTCCATTCACTGGCTAATTGTTCTGCTTTTAACTCTAAGTATTTGGAATAGTTTCCTTTGTAGTGAGTCATTTTTTTGCGGCTCAGTTCATAAACTTCATTAACTACCTTATCTAAAAAATAACGATCGTGGGAAACAATCAATAGGGCGCCGGCATAGCTTGGCAAATAAGATTCCAGCCAAGAAAGCGTCTCGATATCTAAGTGGTTTGTAGGCTCGTCCAGAATTAAAATGTCTGGTTTTTGTAAAAGCATTCTCGCTAATGCAAGCCGGGTTTTTTGACCACCAGATAAGGTTTGAATATCTTTCGTGTAAAAGGATTCATCAAAGCCAAAGCCGTGAAGGACTGAGCGAATTTCATTTTCATAGCCGTAGCCATTTTTTTCAGAAAACGTATGTTGCAATTGATCGTACTCTTTTAAAATTCCTTCATAAACGGAAGTGGTTGGCTCCATTTCACTAATTTTGGTTTCTAATTCTCGCATACGCTGTTCCATTTCTAGGATGTCAGCAAAGGCTTTTGTCATTTCTTCCCAAACGGTTTTATCTGATTCTAAGCCGGTATTTTGAGCTAAATAACCTAACGTAGCAGTTTTATTTTTGGCAATGGTTCCGCTATCGGGAGCATCAATGCCTGCAATGATTTTTAAAAAAGTCGATTTTCCAGCACCATTACGACCAACTAAGGCAATCCGACTTTTTGTTGCAATTTCTAAATGTATGTTTTCAAACAATGTTTCCGAGCCAAAATGCCGGGCAACTTGATTTGCTTGTAATAAAATCATCAGTAGTCCTCATTTCTAAATTCATTGCCCTTAGTGTAGCATAAAATCTGCTAAAATAGCACGTATCAAAAAATGCTTTGTGAAGGTTTATACCTTTTATCACAAACTTTTGAAGAAAAATGCTATTTTTGAGCCATAGAATTGCTTTTTATTGTGAAAAACTGCTATTATGTTAATGGATAAGATTTAAGTGAAAGTATTGGAGGTCCAATTGTGAAAGATCAAGTTATTCCAAAAGCAACGGCGCGACGCCTTCCTTTATATTATCGCTACTTAAGAATGTTACATGATACAGGAAAAAATAAAGTCTCATCAACTGAATTAAGTGAAGCGGTACAAGTAGACAGTGCGACTATTCGTCGTGACTTTTCATATTTTGGTGAATTAGGTAAACGTGGGTACGGCTATGATGTTGAAAACTTAATGAACTTTTTTGCAAAAACATTGAATGAAGATGAGTTAACCAATGTCGCATTAATCGGGGTTGGTAATTTAGGAAGTGCTTTATTAAAGTACAAATTCCATCAAAGCAACAGTATTCGTGTAAGTTGCGCATTTGATGTGAATGAAGATATTGTGGGACGCATTGTTGACGGTATTCCGGTTTATCCAATGGAAGATATGATGGAACAAATCCGTGTTCAACAAATCGAAGTAGCTATTTTAACTATTCCAGCTCGCAAAGCGCAAGAAGTTGTGAACAAACTTGCCGAAGCAGGGGTTAAAGGAATTCTAAACTTTACGGCTGCGCGTTTAGTAGCGCCACCTGAAGTATTAATTCAAAATGTTGACTTAACCAACGAATTACAAACATTAATTTATTTCTTACATCATGACAATGAATTATTGGAAGAAGAAGACTAAAAAAGAGATTTAAGGTCGTATTTGAATGAGTGAAATAATATTATTGTTTTTACAAAAAAGGAATAAAATAATAAAGCTAATCTTATTTATGAATAAGATTGGCTTTTTCTGTTATTTACGTAAAATTCATCTTTCTTTTCGTTTTTACTATGATAAAAGGTTGATTAACTTGTGTTAATGAATAAAAAAGTTATTTTTAATTTTTTAAATTATTAAAAAAAAATAACGAAAGTAGTTCTTGTTTTTTTTTTATAAATGATAAACTTAATATGTATTGTCTTTTTTTTATAAATATGTTACGTTAGATATATATAAGAATAAGGAGTGATTTTTTGAGGAAAATAATTGTAAGCGTTTTTTTTAGGGGTTGTTGTTTTAATGTGTGATGTTGTGCCAGTTTCTGCTGCTGAGAATAATTACGCCATATCAACAGAAAATCAAGATTTGATTAGTGCTGCTATCGCAAGAGAAGAATCGAATAAAGATTACTTAGATGGTGTTATTAGAATATTTAATGAGTTAGAATCAGAGGAAAGTTTTAATAAATCTTTAAATGAGTCTTTAACTGAACTTTCCAAGTATGATGAAGAGCAAAGTGCTCTTTTGGATAACTACATGAAAGAAGTATCTTCAGAAGTCCAAAACAATGAACTTCAGGTTTTGCCTGAAAATAGAATTACTACAAGAACAATAACACCTGCTAATCCCGCGTATGCTACGGCACTTAGTGCATACAAAGCTGGTATATTGTTAGTGCAACGTAGAGGACATTGGCAAACTGCAAATTACATGAATCACGCTATTGCTTCTTTGTATAATGTTACATGGAATCCTAGTTGGCGGCCTCCTACTTATTACAATAGAAATGATACGTGGGCAAATATAGTAGATGGTGAAGAATTAGTGACTGCTTATTATTCGCGATTGAAAGCCGAAGCTTTCAGAGGTGGAAGAACTTCAGGTTCGTTTACTGGAAGTTATACTTTTAATTCTGGTCATTTGCTTACAGCGTTAAGGGGCGTGAGCTATACAGTTTCTTATAGAAAACAAGCCAATGGAAATTATTGGACACAAACAAAGGTTACAGATATTTTTGATTTCAAGTGGGAACAAAACGGTTATGATGGCAATTTTGGAGTAGGTTTTGGAAATAATTATGCGTATGCAATGCAGCGGGCTGGATATATAAGACCTTTCAAAATAGAGATTGTGAAAGAAATCTCGAGATAATGAATGAGAGAAAAATAAAAGATTCAAAGGATTTTTTCCTCTGAATCTTTTATTTTTTGCTTTCAATTACTTTCTTTTTATTTTTAAATAAATTCCAACTATGAAAAAAAGAAGAGAAATAAATTGTAACTGTCTTCCTAATTTTAGATTAATCGCAAACTCATTCAATAGAATCTTCTTTTCTTCATACGTCATATTACTAGTGCTAACTGGTATAAAATTTACTGATAAAATCGTTCCAATTAAAAGTATTATAAAGCCTAATAGGAGTATTATTTTAAAATTTATTTTACTAAAAAATTTCATTGTTAAGTTCTCCTTTTTGATTATACAACATTATTTGTTGAATGAGAGTTATTAATTTGGAACATTATCTAAAGTTAGTCCCAAAAAATCTAACTTTAAATAATGCTCTTTTTTAGTTGATCGTTGTCTGTGCTAAGGTTAATTGAATCAGTATTACCAAGGAATTCATGCCGCAATGGGCAATAATTGAGGTCCAAATTTTTCCAGTTTGCTTGTACAAAAGAGCAAAGAAAAATCCCATAAAGAAATAAACAAAAAAGTGACCATCGGCATGTGCGAGTGAAAAAATCGCCGAACTAACAGTAGCCGCAATCCAGAAATTTGTAAAAGGCTGGATTAAATGGATAAATGCATAACGAAAGACGAATTCTTCCATAATCGGACCACCGATAGTAGTTGCCAAAATAAATAAAGGATTTGCCAAAATCACCGCTACAATAGCTTGTGTATTTTGAGAAGTAGCTTGTTCTCCTGTGATGGCTACTTCAATGGCAAAAGTAACCCCTTGAATCAGCATGGCAATGAAAATCCCACTAACACCTAGTAAAAAAATAAAAATAGGTGATTTCAAGGTTGCTGTTTCCTCTAAAGGAGAAGGTTCTGTTGTTTTTAAAAAGATGCCAATCATTACAAGGGCACCAATAATGTAGAGAGCAGTTGTCACATTAATCGCTGCATTGGGAGAAATACCCGAAAAAAGTAACGGCCCGAAAAAAGCGATAATGTATGTGACTAAAATAAATAAACTTGATTTTCTTAAGGTCATGGTTAATCCTTTCTATAATTATTTTTTACGATTATTGCGATATCCTAATAAAAGAAAAACGAATAAGAAAAAGAAAAGAGATTCCCAAAGTGTCGAAACAATTCCTTCTGTGACACTGAAAACAAGATTTCCTAAATTCGCTATCACAAAATAAACGAAGGTTGCTATTAGTGCTGTAAGTAAACGTTGTTTCATTTTATTCGCCTCCAATCGTAGTCAATTTATTTTACCATGAATTAAAGGATTGGAAAAACATTCCATGAAAAAAGAATACTCAATAAAAAATGCGTATCTTATAATTGACAAGAAAAAGAGAGAAAAGACTTGCATTTTTAGAGTGAAATGAGTATTATAAATAGTGTGAGTTAGCACTCTTATGTATCGAGTGCTAAAATAAGCGAAAACTTTTTATTTGGAGGGATTTATTGTGTTAAAACCATTAGGCGATCGCGTCGTAATTAGAGTCGCGAAAGAAGAAGAAAAAACTGTTGGAGGAATTGTTCTTGCATCCGTTGCAAAAGAAAAACCACAAACAGGTGAAGTTATCGCAGTAGGTGAAGGTCGTGTGCTTGAAAATGGCACAAAAGTTCCGATGGAAGTAAAAATTGGTGACACAGTAATGTTTGAAAAATATTCAGGAACAGAAGTGAAATACGAAGGCGTAGAATACTTAATTGTATCAGCCAAAGACATTATTGCCACTGTTGAATAATAAACAACTTTTACAGAATAATATAATAGAAGAAAAAAATTATGAGGTGAAGAAATCATGGCAAAAGAGATTAAATTTGCAGAAGATGCACGTGCAGCAATGCTACGCGGAGTAGATGTATTAGCAGATACAGTGAAAGTGACATTAGGCCCTAAAGGTCGTAACGTTGTTTTAGAAAAATCATTTGGTTCACCATTGATTACTAACGATGGAGTAACAATTGCTAAGGAAATTGAATTGGAAGATCATTTTGAAAACATGGGCGCAAAATTAGTTTCAGAAGTTGCTTCTAAAACGAATGATATTGCTGGTGACGGAACAACAACAGCGACTGTTTTGACACAAGCCATTGTTCGTGAAGGCTTAAAAAACGTAACTGCTGGAGCTAACCCATTAGGTATTCGCCGTGGGATTGAATTAGCAACAAAAACAGCAGTAGAAGAATTACACAATATTTCATCTGTAGTTGATTCAAAAGAAGCGATTGCACAAGTCGCTGCTGTTTCATCAGGTTCTGAAAAAGTCGGCCAATTAATTGCTGATGCAATGGAAAAAGTTGGTAACGACGGCGTAATTACCATTGAAGAATCAAAAGGGATTGAAACAGAATTAGATGTGGTTGAAGGAATGCAATTCGACCGCGGTTATTTATCTCAATACATGGTTACTGACAACGATAAAATGGAAGCTGTTTTAGAAAATCCATATATCTTAATTACCGACAAAAAAATCTCAAATATTCAAGATATCTTGCCTTTATTAGAACAAATTCTACAACAAAGCCGTCCACTATTGATCATTGCGGATGATGTTGATGGGGAAGCTCTACCAACATTAGTATTGAACAAAATCCGTGGTACATTTAATGTTGTCGCAGTAAAAGCGCCAGGATTTGGTGACCGCCGCAAAGCGATGCTTGAAGATATTGCTATTTTAACAGGTGGTACAGTAATCACTGACGACTTAGGGTTAGAGTTAAAAGACACAACTATTGAAAACTTAGGAAATGCTAGCAAAGTAGTTGTCGACAAAGATAACACAACAATTGTCGAAGGTGCTGGTTCAAAAGAAGCCATTGATGCCCGCGTTCATTTAATTAAAAACCAAATCGGCGAAACAACGTCTGATTTTGATCGTGAAAAATTACAAGAACGTTTAGCTAAATTAGCTGGCGGGGTTGCTGTCGTTAAAGTCGGTGCTGCAACTGAAACAGAATTAAAAGAATTAAAATTACGAATTGAAGATGCGTTAAACGCAACACGTGCCGCTGTAGAAGAAGGCATGGTTTCTGGTGGTGGTACTGCACTTGTCAATGTAATTGGTAAAGTCGCTGCGCTAGAAGCTGAAGGCGATGTGGCAACAGGGATCAAGATTGTCGTTCGTGCATTAGAAGAACCAATCCGTCAAATCGCTGAAAATGCTGGTTATGAAGGATCAGTGATTGTTGACAAACTAAAAAATGTTGACTTAGGTATCGGATTCAATGCAGCTAACGGTGAATGGGTAAACATGGTTGAAGCCGGTATTGTTGACCCAACAAAAGTAACTCGTTCTGCATTACAAAATGCAGCTTCTGTGTCAGCTTTATTATTAACAACTGAAGCAGTTGTTGCAGACAAACCAGAACCAGCTGCACCAGCTCCTATGATGGATCCATCAATGGGCATGGGCGGTATGATGTAAAAATAAAAAAAGTATTCTAAAAGCTTACGATTGAAAAATCGTAAGCTTTTTTTTACATAAAGAATAAATAATCTAAATAATATCTTTGCTTATAGTATTTTCTCAAATATTTACTCATTTAACAAAAAAGATGATAATTTAAAGGCTTCGTTTTAGCTAGACAGCCTTGTTTTTATTCGATAAAATTTAGTAATAACAATCATTTTTTGAAAACTAGTAGTTGGTAATTTTTATTTATTAATAGAATATAAATAAAAATTATTATATTTTGAAGGGGAATATTAGGAAGATTGAGGTGGAAAAATGGAAAAATATACAATTGGTGTCGTTCCTTTGACAATTGAAACAAAAGAATACTGCCAAAATTGGTTTGTTAGTAATCAAGTAGAATGTCAGATCATCCAAGGAACAAAGATACTTCTTCATTTGCACCATATTGATGGATTAGTGATTGAAGTTACTGACCACCAGCAAGTAAATACTTGTTGTGAGTTATTAATGACGATTCGCAAGCAGTCAGATTTACCGATTTGGTTATTTTCTCGGACAGAAGTAATTAGTAAAGTCAATCGAATTATTTATTTACAATTAGGTGCAGATGGCGTTTTTGATCATTCTTATGATCGTCAAGAATGCATGTTAAGCATGAGTAACTTATTGCAACGTGTAAAAAGACGTTTTTATCCTAAATTAGCTATTGCAAACGAGGAACAAACAGTTACTAAGAATCTTTCTGAGAGATTGTATTTAATTGCGCCAAATTTGAGTGTTTGCTTGGGAAGTGGAGAAGAAATTCTTTTAACAAAATTGGAATTTTTCACAATAGAGTATTTATACAAACACGCAGGACAAACAATTACATATGAAGAACTCTACAAAAATGTCTGGAAAGATACTGCGAATGAACGAAAATATCGTGTCGCTAATGTGATTTTCCATTTGCGCAAAAAAATTGAACAAGATGTGAACAAACCACAATATATCAAAACAATTCGTTCAAAAGGCTATATGTTAACGGTGTAAAAGGTACGAAGGGGGAGAAAAAGATGTGGCAATTTTTGACTAAAAACAATGAAGATGAGGAGTATGAGAAGATGCCGGATTTTGAAAATGAACAATCGATGAAAGCACAACCAAAGGTAACAGAGGAAGCAAGCTTTGATGACGAGGTTGTTTATGCAAAAGAGCAAGCTGCAAAAGTTAAGCAGGTCCAGCAACAAGTGCCGACTGAACTGTCAGAAGAATCATTTTCTTTTGTTGAAAAACTAGAAGAAGAAAATCAACTATATCAGCAATCCATTAAAAAGCTAACGGAGCAATTATTAATGCAAACCAATGAAGTGGAAGCATTACAAAAACAAGTAGTCGAAAAAGATGTTCAACTTAAACATGTTAAAGAAACATTAAGTGATAAAGAAACAACTATCACTTCTTTACAGAAACAATTGTCTGAAGAAAAGATGCAACAGAGACAGACCAGTGAAGAGAATTTAGACACAGCCGTTACGCTTTCTCAAAAAGAAATTGGCGAAGTGTTATTAGAAGCCAAACGTCAAGCAAAAGAAACAATTAGTCAAGCCAAACAACAAGTTGCAACAGTTCATGAAGAAATGGAACAACGTTTAGCAACTTTAACACGCATGAAGCAAGTGGCAAGAGAGTACCAAGCTTATTGTGAACAAATGCTGACAATCAAGAATGAATCAACAGGAACGTACCAACAGATAGAGCAATTATTAGCAGAAATAAAGAGGTAAATGAAGGAGAAATGCGATGAAAAAAAGAAAGGCAAGATATTTGAAGTTGGTATGTATTGGAATTTTAGGGATTTATGCGGGAGCCAGTTACTACAATTCGGAACCATTAATCGCTCAAGAAGAGACCGAAACGAGGGACGAAAGTCGACAGCTATCGCTGGAAGAAAAAAGAGCGGACCAAGCCAATCAAGATCAAGGAACCCTTACTTCTTCAACGCTGAACGAAACAATAATAAGTTCGTCTGAACAACAAGAAAGTTCAACACAAAATGACACCAGTGACCATCAGAAAAATAATGTGGAACCTTCAGAATCTGAAAATAGTTTACCGCCACAAGAAAAGACAATTGCTAGTACTAAACCAACCGAATCGTTACAAAATGAGCAACCAGTATCTGAAGAGCGTAAAGCGCTCACTGAGAAGTTACCTCATAATCAGGAACCACAAAATTCTACATTAACTGAAAAGACCAAAGAGCCGTTGGTACATTCAGAGGTAGACAATAGTCAAGAAAAGGAAAAGCAAGCAGGAATTCAACAACAAGCCGAGGCAAATTTTGTTGTCCAAGAGAATGCTTCTACTTCTGAGTTTATTAGAAAAATCGGTGAAGAAGCACGAGTTATTGGTCAGCAACATGATCTATACGCTTCTGTCATGATAGCTCAAGCTATTTTAGAAAGTGGCTCGGGCAATAGTGCGTTAGCAGCGCCGCCTAATTATAATTTGTTTGGCATTAAAGGCGCTTATCAAGGTCAAAGTGTCAGCTTTCCCACACAAGAAGATGATGGTAAAGGGAAGATGACCACCATTCATGCCGATTTTCGTCAGTATCCTTCCTATAAAGAGTCATTAACAGACTATAGTAAATTAATCATCAATGGGCTGGCTGGTAATCCAACGTTTTATCACGGCGTTTTGAAAGCAAACACGACGGATTATCAGCAGGCAACAAAATTTTTAACAGGTCGTTATGCAACGGATACATATTACGATAAAAAATTAAACGCGTTGATTGAAACCTATCAATTAACTGAATACGATCAAGAAAAGAAGAAACCAGTAGTGACTAATTTGGCAGAAGAAAAGAAACCTTCGTTTGATAAGGAAGCAGTCAAAGAACAGCTAAAAAAAGAAGCAGTCATCTATGAAGTAAGCAAAGGAGATTCTCTCGCCACCATTAGCCAGACGTTTGGTGTGTCAGCAACAGCCATTTTAAAGCAAAATTCAAAGACTCAAGAAATGTTTTATATTGGCCAAAAGATCACGATTCCTCAGCATACAGCGGCGACTTCTCTAGAACCGAAAGAACAAGCGTTACTTCAATCACTAATAATCAGTAAATCGGTGACTAATGCTTTGAAAACAGCAGAGCAATCAAATGGTAAAGCGAATGACTCAAAAACAGAGTCTACTGAGTATTATGAAGTAAAAAGAGGAGAGACACTCGCAAAAATTGCAAAAAAAACGGGCTATTCCTTAACCGCCCTCAAGCAGACAAATGACTTAATGTATTCTGTATTAACCGAAGGACAAACGATAGCACTTCCTAAGCTAAAGGACTAATGCTGATTTAACTTATTGGTTGATGGAGTCATATATTATTAGACGAAGAGAAGAGGAGAAGTTCATCCATGGATGAACTTCTCCTCTTCTCTTACTATGTTTTTCATAAATACTTAATAAATAGTAAAATTAGCAAGAGAATTGTGTCTTTACACAAAATAGATAGGTTTTCTTGCCGAAGTTTGATAAAATGATTAGTTGAAAGGATGCGTGAAAATTGAAAGAATTATTTCGTAAATACCGAGAAGTACTGGCTTATTTATTTTTTGGTGGTGCAACGACTGTCGTCAACTTAGTTGTGTTTTTTGTTTGTCAAAATGTGTTAGGGCTGGATTACAAGATAAGTAACACAATTAGTTGGTTTTTATCTGTTCTATTTGCCTTTTTCACGAATAAATATTGGGTATTCGCAAGTAAGCATGAAAGCATAGCTGGTTTTTTTAAAGAAATGGGCTTATTTTATTGGTACCGAATTTTATCTTTTGTGGCTGATATGGGTTTAATGATTCTCCTAATTGATGGCATTCATTTTTCATCGTTTTGGGCGAAAATGATTACACAAGTTGTAGTAGTAATTTTAAATTATTTCTTCAGTAAATTTTTCATTTTTAAAGAAAAAGAGGTCTAAGCAGATTTTAGGCTAAAAAAAATTTTTTTGTTATAATATAAACAAGTTTTTAATACAAAGAATAGAGGTAGAAAACGATGGACTATACATATGCAGATGATAGTTTGACATTGCATACAGATATGTATCAAATCAATATGATGCAAACATACTGGGAATTAGGGAGAGCAGATTTACATGCTGTTTTTGAATGTTACTTTAGAGAGATGCCCTTTAATCATGGCTACGCAATTTTTGCAGGTTTAGAACGTTTAGTCAATTATCTCGAAAATTTAACGTTCACAGAATCTGATATTGCATATCTCCGAGAAGTTGAAGAATATCCAGAAGATTTCTTGACGTATTTAGCAAATTTTGAATTTAAATGTACTGTACGCTCTGCTTTAGAAGGGGATTTGGTTTTTAATAACGAACCGTTAATTCAAATTGAAGGTCCTTTGGCACAATGTCAATTGGTAGAAACTGCCTTGCTAAATATGGTGAATTTCCAAACATTAATTGCGACAAAAGCGGCTCGAATTAAATCCGTGATAGGCGATGATCCTTTATTGGAATTTGGAACACGCCGGGCACAAGAATTAGATGCTGCCATTTGGGGCACAAGAGCCGCCTATATTGGTGGGGCGGACGCGACAAGTAATGTTCGTGCTGGTAAAATTTTTGGTATTCCGGTTAGTGGGACTCATGCCCATTCATTGGTTCAGTCGTATGGAAATGATTATGAGGCATTCATGGCGTATGCCAAAACACATCGGGATTGCGTTTTCCTTGTTGATACGTATGATACTTTGAAAGCGGGAGTGCCAAGCGCAATTCGAGTAGCTCGAGAAATGGGTGATAAAATTAATTTCCTAGGCGTGCGGATTGATAGTGGCGATATGGCTTATATTTCTAAACGAGTTCGTGAACAACTGGACGAAGCAGGCTTTACTGAAGCAAAAATTTATGCATCGAACGATTTAGATGAAAATACGATTTTGAATCTAAAAATGCAAAAATCAAAAATTGATGTATGGGGCGTGGGTACCAAGCTGATTACCGCCTATGATCAACCGGCTTTAGGAGCGGTGTTTAAATTAGTTTCAATTGAAGGTGAAGATGGTCAAATGAAAGATACCATTAAACTATCTAGCAATGCTGAAAAAGTGACAACACCAGGAAAAAAACAAGTCTGGCGCATTACACGTAAATCTGATAAAAAGTCAGAAGGGGACTATGTGACACTTTGGAACGAAGATCCTCGCCAAGAAGAAGAAATTTATATGTTCCATCCCGTTCATACCTTTATTAATAAGTATGTCCGTGATTTTGAAGCACGGCCAGTACTCCAAGATATTTTCGTTGAAGGAAAACGTGTGTATGAATTACCAACTTTAGATGAAATTAAACAATATGCAAAAGAAAATTTAGATTCACTTTGGGAAGAATACAAGCGGGACTTGAATCCGCAGAAATATCCAGTGGACCTTTCAACAGATTGTTGGAACCACAAAATGAATTTATTGGAAAAAGTGCGTAAAGACGTTAAACATTTAACGGAAACGGTGAATAAGGAGGCCTAGAAATGACAACACTTCAAGAAAAAATCATTCAAGAGTTAGGTGTTTTACCGACAATTGATTCAAAAGAAGAAGTTCGTAAAAGTATTGATTTTCTGAAAGCTTATTTAACTAAACATCCTTTTTTAAAAACCTTTGTCTTGGGAATTAGTGGCGGACAAGATTCAACATTAGCTGGGCGCTTAGCACAATTAGCGATGACTGAAATGCGCGAAGAAACAGGAGATATGTCGTATCAATTTATTGCGATTCGCCTTCCCTATGGTGAGCAAGCAGATGAAGCTGATGCACAAGCCGCGCTAGCCTTTATCCAGCCAGATGTTTCTTTACGAGTGGATATTAAACCAGCAGTGGATGCAATGGTTGGTTCGCTAGAAAACGCTGGCGTTCAAATTAGCGATTTTAATAAAGGGAACATGAAAGCACGTCAACGTATGATTACACAATATGCAGTAGCTGGCGAAAATGCTGGCGCAGTAATTGGCACAGACCACGCAGCCGAAAATGTGACAGCTTTCTTCACCAAATATGGCGATGGCGGAGCGGATATTTTACCGTTATTTCGTTTAAATAAGCGCCAAGGAAAAGCTTTGCTGAAAGAACTTGGGGCACCAGAAGCCTTGTATCTAAAAATACCAACAGCTGATCTAGAAGATGACAAACCGTTAGTTGCAGATGAAGTTGCCTTAGGTGTCACGTATGATGCCATTGATGACTATTTGGAAGGCAAAAAAGTCTCGGAAACAGATCAACAAACAATTGAAAACTGGTATAAAAAAGGACAACACAAACGGCATTTACCCATTACAATTTTTGATGATTTTTGGAAATAAAAATACAGACCATCGGCGAATGAACGATGGTCTGTGTTTTTTTACATAACTACTTTTCAGAAAGTAAACGTTGCTACAGCAACTATCCTATGATAATGAAAGTCGTTTTCATTTAGGCGTTTTCACTTTCTTTTTCAAAACAGAAAAGGTACGCTCAATAATGTAAAGTGAATGATGGGAGAGAAAAAGAGATGAAGCATGTAACAAAATTGGGGATTACAATTATAACAGGAGTTTTGGCATTATTATTTGAATTTATTTTACATCAGCCGAATTGGGCGTATGGCATTATTTTAATAACAGGTTCTGTAATGGCGTTAATGATGTTCTGGGAAATGATTCAAACCTTACGTGAAGGAAAATATGGTGTCGATATTTTAGCGATTACCGCTATCGTTGCAACCTTAGGTGTGGGAGAATACTGGGCCAGTTTGATGATTTTAATTATGTTGACTGGTGGTGATTCATTAGAAGACTATGCCGCTGGAAAAGCTAACCAAGAGCTGAAGTCATTATTGGATAACTCGCCACAAAAAGCTCATCGCTTGAATGGCGAAAATTTAGAAGATGTTTCTGTTGAGGAAATCAATGTTGGCGATGAATTAGTAGTAAAACCAGGGGAACTAGTTCCAGTTGATGGCTTGGTAAAAACCGGGACATCAACAGTCGATGAATCTTCATTAACAGGAGAATCAAAACCAATTGAAAAAAATCCTGGGGATGAATTAATGTCGGGTTCCGTGAATGGTGATGGCTCTTTGAAAATGGTTGCTGAAAAAACTGTAGCCGACAGTCAATATCAAACAATTGTGAACTTAGTGAAAGAATCTGCGGCACGACCAGCTCATTTTGTACGTTTAGCAGACCGCTATGCGGTACCTTTTACACTAGTTGCCTACCTAATTGCAGGTGTTGCTTGGTTTGTTTCGAAAAGTCCGACACGCTTTGCGGAAGTCTTAGTGGTTGCTTCGCCGTGTCCTTTAATTCTATCTGCCCCAATTGCTTTAGTGGCAGGGATGGGTCGTTCAAGTCGTCATGGGGTCGTTATTAAATCGGGAACGATGGTCGAAAAATTAGCTTCTGCAAAAACGATTGCGTTTGATAAAACAGGCACGATTACGCAAGGACAACTTTCTGTTGATCAAGTCCAACCAATCAATGCTGAAATAACTGCTGCTGAATTAGTGGGATTGGCAGCAAGCGTGGAACAAGAATCAAGTCATATTTTAGCTAGATCAATTGTTGCTTATGCCAGAAAGCAAGATGTCCCATTAAAAAATATTACAGATCTAGCGGAAGTTTCTGGTGCTGGCGTGAAGGCATTTGTGGATGGTGCTGAGATACGGGTAGGAAAAAAGAATTTTGTGACACAAGAGTCTCAAGCAACTGAAAAAATTGATAAAACGACTATTCATATTTCACGTAATGGCACATATTTAGGCCGAATTACTTTTACAGACACAGTACGACCAGAAGCAAAAGAGACTATGGAAAAATTACACCAATTACATCTTCAACGAATTTTAATGCTGACGGGGGATCAAGAATCCGTCGCAGAAACGATTGCTGCAGAAGTAGGAATTACCGAAGTACATGGGGAATGTTTACCACAAGATAAATTAACTATTCTAAAAGAATTGCCTAAAGAAAATCATCCAGTCATCATGGTAGGAGATGGTGTAAATGATGCACCTTCGCTTGCTGCTGCAGACGTAGGTATTGCTATGGGCGCTCATGGAGCTACTGCGGCTAGTGAAACTGCTGATGTTGTTATTTTAAAAGATGACTTAAGTAAAGTCAGCCAAGCGGTCGAAATTGCCCAAGATACCATGAAAATTGCCAAACAATCTGTATTAATCGGAATTTTTATCTGCGTTTTACTAATGCTAATTGCTAGTACCGGGATCATTCCGGCGCTAATCGGGGCTATGCTACAAGAAGTCGTGGACACTGTGTCAATCTTATCTGCTTTGCGAGCTCGTCGAATTGGCCAGTAAGGTGGAACAATTAATTGCCTGAATGTCCAGCTTAGTGGTAAAATAAAGGTACGTTTTTAATATTAATAAGTTACAGGGGAGAGATTGTGCAATGAAAGGAAACCAAATAGATGGGCAACCAGTCACGGAAGAACAACTATTAAAAGAAGGCTACCGTAAATATACGGGGGAAGGAATTGATATCTTTTATAATAAAGATATTTGTGAACATATTGGTAATTGTGTTCGTGGAAATCCAGAAGTCTTTGAAGTTGGTCGGAAACCATGGATTATTCCAGATAACGGAAGTGTTGAAAATGACATGATTGTAGTTGATTCATGTCCAAGTGGCGCTCTAAAATATATTCGGAAAGCAGGGAACGAGTATGCAAATTAAAGAAGAAAACAATCGTTTTGCTCTATATAACGATGAAAACCAAGAAATTGGTGAAATGACTTGGTCAGATGCTGGCGAAAGCATGATGATTATTGATCATACGTTTGTTGATCCAACTTATCGTGGACAAAAATTAGCTGAAAAACTTGTTTTAGCCGGTGTTGAAAAAGCGAGAAAAGAGCATAAAAAAATTATTCCGCTATGTCCATTTGCCAAAAAAGAATTTGATACTAAACCTGAATACGGAGACGTATTGAGAAAATAAAGAAGAAACTAGCAACAGCCGCAAGTAGAAATCTGATTCCTACTTGCGGCTGTTGCTATTAGAGACAAATAAGGAAAGACATTAAATTTCACTGGTGTTTACAGATAAAATATGCTACATTAAAGTAGATGAATTTCGCATATTTGTATAAAAAGGAGAATTAACGCATGTATAATCTAATCTTAACGTTGGTCATCATTTTATCTGTTTTAATCGTCATTACTGTTATGATGCAACCAAGCAAACAAAACAGTGCAGCAAGTGCCTTCACTGGCGGTGCAGATAAATTATTTGGGAAGCAAAAAGCGCGCGGTTTTGAAGCTGTTATGCAACGCTCAACAGCAGTTCTTGGCGCAATTTGGATGATTTTATTATTTGTTTTGGCGTTCTTATCTTCAAAATAAGTACGTAATCTTTTAAAATGACAAGTTTAGAACAGAGAGATGAGTGCGGACACTTATTTTTCTGTTCTTTTTCTTTCTGAAAAAGTCTTTGAAACTTATCATTTCGGAAGGTTTTCTTTTGAGAATATGATAGAATGAAGCTGAGGTGAGCGAAGTGGCAAAAAAAATCAATTTACCGAAGCCGTTATTTTCAGAAAAAGGAAAACGGGCGGTCCTTTTATTACACGCTTATTCTGGCAGCAGTAATGATGTACGGATGTTAAGCAGACGTTTAGAAAAAGAAAATTATACTGTCTATTCGCCTAATTTTTCAGGACATGGCACGCTAGTTCCTGAAGATATTTTAGATCAAACAACGGAACAATGGTGGCAAGATACACAAGAAGCAGTCGCTTTTTTGAGAGAAAGAGGTTACCAAGAAATTGCCATTTTTGGTTTATCAATGGGCGGGATTTTCAGTATGCATGCATTAACGGAACAATTAACAGGATTAATTGGTGGTGGATTTTTCTGTTCACCGATCTACCCTGTCGAAAATAAAGTCCCAGAAAATTTTGTATTATACGCAGAAAACGTGATGAAAATCGCAGAAGTTCCTGCAGAGGAACAACAAAGCCGGTTGCAATCGATTGAGCAACGAGTCAAACAACAATTAGGAGCGATTGAAACGATTGCTAGTCAGACGGCTGACAAACTAAACAAAATCCACGCACCTCTTTTCTTAGCGCAAGCTGGCAAAGATGAAATGATTGAGCCAATGGGCGTCTATCAAACGGCCCAAGCGCTAACACAAGCACGTGTGACCTTACAATGGTACCCAAACAGCGGACATGTCATTACGGTGAGTGGAGAACACAAACAATTAGAGCAAGATGTGGTGCAATTTTTAGCAACACTACCTTGGAATGAGGAGAAATAATGACAAAACAAACAATTAAAGAGCAAATTTTACATTTCATGGAAAACCAAAAAAAGAAAAGCTTTTCAATGGAAGAAATTGCACAAGGCTTGAATTTAGAAAAAAGTTCAGATTTTAAAATTTTAGTGCAAACCATTGCACAAATGGAACGAGAAAAGTCAGTTAGTTTCAACAAAAAAGGCAAAGTCCTGTTACCAATGAAAGACTTATTAATAGAAGGAACGTTTCGTGCAAATGAACGAGGCTTTGGTTTCGTGACCATCGATCCTGAAGAACCAGATGTTTATATTCCGAAAGAGGCAACGAACTTTGCAATGGATGGGGACACGGTTTTAATCGATGTGATCCAACATGCGGATCCTTTTTCAGATCGCGGCGCAGAAGGTAAAGTCAAAGAAATTAAAGAGCGAGCAGTGAGCCAAGTTGTCGGAGAATTTGTGGCATATAGTGAAGAAGAAATGGCAGAAATGGGACTGTATGGCTACATGATTCCCAAAGATAAGAAATTGAATCAGTATACTGTATCAATTGCACCTGAAGGGATTAAGCCAGTAGATGGTAGCATTGTCATTGCTGAAATTACCTATTATCCAGATCAAGAATATCCAACGAGTATGGAAGGACTAGTCAAACAAGTGATTGGTCATAAAAATGATCCAGGAATGGATATTTTATCAATCGTGGTGGCTCATGGAATTCCCACAGCATTTCCTGACGAAGTTTTAGCTGAAGCGGACCAAGTACCAGAAACTATTGCAGAAAGCGATTTAGTCGGTCGTCGGGATTTACGTGATCAGTTGATTGTGACGATTGATGGAGAAGATGCAAAAGATTTAGATGATGCGGTAACGGTACAAAAGTTAGCAAATGGCAATTTCTTTTTAGGGGTGCATATTGCAGATGTTTCTTATTATGTAACTGAAGGAAGCCAATTGGATATGGAAGCGTATGAACGTGGCACAAGTGTCTATTTGACTGACCGAGTTGTGCCAATGATTCCGCAGCGATTATCAAATGGGATTTGTTCGCTAAACCCACATGTTCCACGTTTAACCATGAGTTGTGAGATGGAAATTACACCAGAAGGAGAAGTTATTTCGCATGAAATTTTCCAAAGTGTAATCCAAACAACGGAGCGAATGACCTATACAGCAGTCAATGAAATTTTAGAAGAGCAAAAACCTGAAACGTTAGAACGCTACAAAGAGCTAGTTCCCATGTTTAAAGAGATGGGCGAGCTGCACCATATATTAGAAGAGATGCGTATGCGCCGTGGTGCGATTTCTTTTGAAGATCGTGAAGCCAAAGTCCTAGTTGATGAAAATGGTCATCCCCAAGATATTCTTTTACGCACGCGTGGCGTGGGTGAACGATTAATTGAATCCTTTATGTTGGCAGCGAATGAAACTGTGGCACGTCATTATCATGACTTAAAACTGCCATTTATTTATCGGATTCATGAACAACCAAAAGAAGAAAAAATGCAACGTTTCTTTGATTTTGCTGCAGTACTTGGCATTCTTGTTAAAGGAACAAAAGAAAACATTTCACCGAAAGATTTACAAAAAGTTTTAGAGCAAGTTGAAAATAAGCCGGAAGAAGTGGTTATCAATACGATGTTGCTAAGAAGTATGCAACAAGCGAAATACTCAGAAGACAACTACGGACACTATGGGTTGGCTGCTGAATATTATACGCATTTCACTTCACCAATACGTCGTTATCCAGATTTAATTGTGCATCGTTTGATTCGTAGCTATAGCCAAGATCAATCTGAAAAAAATCAAGAAAAATGGAACGAAGCATTACCAGAAATTGCCAACCATAGTTCAAGTATGGAACGTCGCGCAGTTGATGCAGAGCGTGAAGTGGACGCCATGAAGAAAGCCGAATTTATGGTAGATAAAGTGGGAGAAACGTATGACGGGATTATCAGCTCAGTCACAAAATTTGGTATCTTTGTGGAACTGCCTAATACAATAGAAGGCTTAATTCACGTGAACAACTTAAAACAAGATTATTTCCACTTTATTGAAAATCATATGGCGTTAGTTGGTGAACGGACGGGAATGACTTTGAAAATTGGTCAGAAAGTTCAAATCCGTGTTGAAAAAGCTGATCCAGAAACAAGAGAAGTTGATTTTGAATTGATTTCAGCTGAGGAAGTCGCACCAGTCGAAGGACCAAAAGGACGTAAAAAAGGTAAAGCCAATTCTTCAACTCGTTCAAATAATCAACGAAGAAATAAAAAAGATGAATCATTTGATGGTAAGAAAAAGAAAAATAAGAAAAAAGGCAAAGGCAAAAAACAACCTTTTTATAAAGAAGCAATGAAACAAAAAAATAAAAAAGGGAAAAAGAAGAAGTAGAGGAGGTCGCTTATGCCAAAAGGGGAAGGAAAATTAATCGCACAAAACCGCAAAGCTAGACATGATTATTCAATTATCGATACGGTTGAAGCTGGGCTTGTTTTACAAGGAACAGAAATCAAATCTATTCGTAATGGTCGTATCAATTTAAAAGATGGTTTTGCACGAATTCGAAACGGAGAAGCCTTTTTGTATAATGTTCATATTAGTCCATATGAACAAGGCAATATTTTTAATCATGACCCATTACGTACCAGAAAATTATTATTACACAAAAAACAAATTAATAAGTTAATCGGCGAAACCAAAAATACAGGTATCACATTAGTACCTTTGAAGGTCTATATTAAAGACGGCTATGCCAAAGTTTTGATTGGTTTAGCTAAAGGGAAAAAGCAGTACGACAAGCGTGAAGACTTGAAACGTAAGGAAGTTGACCGACAAATCAGCCGAACATTAAAAAATAACCGACGTTAAAAATGTAAATTTATTCTTTTTCGCATATTTGCTTGCCTTTCTTCGGATTAGGTGTAAAATCTGGTAAGTGTTGAGTAAATGAATGTAAATGATTCATTTTTTAATCGCTTCGGAAAGCAGTACCACCCTGCATTAGATTGGTTTATGGAAAAGGTTTTCCAACCAATTTTCAACACATGAAATTTTAAAAGTAAACTATTTGTAAATTATCAACAAGTGGTGGTACGATAGCTTTGCCAGGGATTATCACTCAGGAGTAGGATGAAACTTCTGAAAGATTGTTGGAAAAGAGGTGAATTGATTTGGAAGAGAAGAAATTACTCTTCAATATCGGACCAATTTGGTTTGATGGAACCATTGTTTTGATGGTGCTGTTGACGTGTATCATTGTTTTCGCCTTTGTCTATGCTTGTACGAGAAATATGAAGCTACGACCTAAAGGCAAACAAACGGTCATCGAATGGTTAGTAGATTTTATTCGTGGAATCATTACAGACAATTTACCTCGTAAAGAAGTGAGCAATTTTCATTTAATGGCGTTTACCCTGTTCATGTTTGTACTTGTTTCAAACATCTTGGGTCTCGTTACAAAAATCGTTGTGGGCGACGATCTCAGCGTTTGGAAAAGTCCAACCGCCGATCCAATCGTAACCTTAACGTTAGCGATGATGATGATTGTCTTAACACACTTCTTTGGTATGAAACGCTTTGGTTTTAAAGGCTATCTAGTTAATAGTTATTTAAGACCCGTTGGTTTCTTACTACCGGTAAAATTAATGGAAGAATTCACGAATCTATTAACATTAGGCTTGCGTTTGTACGGAAACATTTTTGCCGGCGAAGTTCTATTGGGCTTAATTGCTGGAACCGTAGCAAGCGTCGGATTATGGGTTATCCCACTAGCAATTCCGCTAGAAATGATTTGGGTAGCATTCTCAATCTTTATTGGATGTATCCAAGCGTTTATCTTTGTGACACTTTCAATGGTTTATATGTCACACAAAATTGAAACAGAAGAATAATCAAGAAATACGAAGGACAAAAATTATCTTTTAGGAGGATTTTACACAATGGAAGGATTAAATTTTATCGCAGCAGCAATTGCAATTTTCGGTTCAGCTATCGGAGCCGCTATCGGTAACGGACAAGTTATTTCAAAAACAATCGAGTCAATGACTCGTCAACCAGAAATGTCTGGTCAATTAAGAACAACAATGTTTATCGGGGTCGCTTTAATCGAAGCTGTGCCAATTTTAGGTGTCGTTGTTTCTTTATTACTTTTATTCAGATAAGCAATAAAATGGAGGCAGGACGCTGATTATTATCGGGACCGTCACTGCTTTCTTCTATCTTTAGCCTTTTCAATAGCTGGTGATAAAGCAGTTGAAGAAGCTAAATCGATTTTTGCAGGAAAGGAAGTTGAGACTTCATGCTACTTACTACATTGGTAGTCGGTGAAACGGCTCCTAGTACCACACTAGGCACGATGATTGTTGTCAGTGGTGCATTTTTAATCTTGATGCTCTTATTAAAGAAATATGCATGGGGAGCAATCGTAGATATTTTGACACAACGTGAAGAAAAAATTGCCAACGATTTAGACTCTGCAGAACAATCTCGCGTAGCAGCAGCGAAAATGGAAAAAGAACGTCAACAACAATTACTTTCTTCCAGATCAGAAGCAGCTGAAATTATTAAAAACGCGAAAGAAAGTGGAGAACAGACTCGCCAAAAAACATTAAAAGAAACAACTGCGGAAGTTACTCGCTTACGCGAAAAAGCTCGGACAGATATTTCTCAAGAACGTGAAGAAGCATTGTCTTCAGTAAAAAATGAAGTGGCAGATCTTTCTCTTCAAATTGCAGCCAAAATTTTAAATAAAGAATTAACACCAGATGCACATGAAGCATTGATTGATTCTTATATTGAAAGTTTAGGTAAAGCAAATGAAACTAGATAAATATACAGTTGGTAAACGCTACGGCAAGGCTTTGTTTGAGTTGGCAGTTGAAAAGAACCAAGCTGAAGCAATTTATCAAGAATTATTGACGCTTCGCGAAGTCTATCACCAAGTACCTGGTATTGGCGATATTTTAAGTGATGATCGCTTAGAACCTTATGAAAAAGACAGCATCATGGAAAAACTAGTAACAGGTTTTAGTGAAATGATGCAAAACTTTTTGCGAGTGGTTTACGAATATCGTCGCATGTATGATCTGCTCTTGATGATTGATGAATATGAACGACGTTATGATGAGCACCAAGGACTAATTTTGGGTTCAGTGACAACAGCCATTCCTTTATCAAAAGAACAACATCAAGCAATGGAAGAAAAAGCTGCCCAATTATTAGGGTATGAACAAGCGCATTTAGTCAATTTAATTGACCCGTCAATTGTTGGCGGAGTGGTTATTGAAGCAAACCATCAAGTAATCGATGGCAGCATCCGCAAACAATTAGAACATATGCAGCAGAAGTTATTAAAATAATCTTTAGGACTACAAAGAGGTGAATTGAATGGCTATCAAAGCAGAAGAAATCAGTGCCTTGATTAAAGAACAAATCGAAAACTATCAACAACAGCTTGCTGTTGAAGAAGTTGGAACAGTCACTTACGTCGGTGACGGAATTGCCCGCGCCCACGGTTTAGAAAATGCCATGAGTGGAGAACTTGTTGAATTTTCAAACGGTTCATACGGAATGGCACAAAACTTAGAAACAAATGATGTAGGGATTATTATCCTTGGCGATTTTGAAACCATTCGTGAAGGAGATAAAGTACAACGCACAGGCAAAATCATGGAAGTACCCGTTGGGGAAGCTTTGATTGGCCGTGTTGTTAATCCATTAGGTCAACCATTAGATGGTTTAGGCGAAATTAAAACAGACAAAACACGTCCTGTGGAAGCAACAGCTCCCGGTGTTATGCAACGTCAATCTGTTGCTGAACCAATGCAAACTGGCTTAAAAGCCATTGATGCCCTAGTACCAATTGGTCGTGGACAACGGGAATTAGTTATTGGAGACCGTAAAACAGGGAAAACATCGATTGCAATTGATACAATTATTAACCAAAAAGGACAAGATGTAATTTGTATTTATGTAGCGATTGGTCAAAAAGAATCTACTGTTCGTAACCAAGTAGAAACACTTCGTAAATTTGGTGCCTTAGATTATACAATCGTTGTGACTGCAGGGGCTTCACAACCAGCACCATTACTTTACATTGCACCTTATGCAGGAACTGCAATGGGTGAAGAATTCATGTATAACGGCAAACATGTCTTAATTATTTTTGATGACTTATCAAAACAAGCCGTGGCTTATCGTGAACTTTCTTTACTATTACGCCGTCCACCAGGTCGTGAAGCTTATCCAGGGGATGTCTTCTATTTACACTCACGTTTATTAGAACGTGCAGCTAAATTAAGTGATGAATTAGGTGGCGGTTCAATGACAGCCTTACCATTCGTTGAAACACAAGCAGGCGATATTTCTGCTTATATTCCAACAAACGTTATTTCAATCACTGATGGACAAATTTTCTTAGAAAGCGACTTGTTCTATGCAGGCACTCGTCCAGCCGTTGATGCTGGGTTATCTGTTTCTCGGGTCGGAGGATCAGCGCAAATCAAAGCAATGAAAAAAGTTGCCGGAACGCTTCGTTTAGACTTAGCTAGTTACCGTGAGTTAGAAGCCTTTACACAATTTGGCTCTGATTTAGATGCGGCAACACAAGCTAAATTAAACCGTGGTCGTCGTACGGTAGAAATTTTAAAACAAAAACTACATGCGCCACTGCCTGTAGAAAAACAAGTCTTAATTTTATATGCGTTAACACACGGCTTTTTAGATAGCGTGAGCGTGGATAAAATTTTACACTTTGAACAAGATTTATTCGATTATTTTGATGGCAAACATGCAGACTTATTGGAAACCATTCGTACTACGAAAGACTTACCAGATACTGATGCATTAGATGCAGCGATTACAGAGTTTTCTGAAATGTTTGCAGCGGCAAACAATAGCGGAGATTCAGCCAAAGAAGCTTTAGAAAAAATCGATAACGCATAAGAGAGGTGAGCGACATTGGGTGCTTCATTAAACGAAATCAAACAACGCATTGCATCAACAAAAAAGACAAGCCAAATTACCAAAGCGATGCAAATGGTTTCTGCAGCCAAATTGACCAAGTCAGAAGGCGCCTCTAAAAGCTTTCAAGAATATTCTTCAAAAATTCGTAGTGTCGTTACGCATTTAGTAGCTGCTCAGTTAAGTGAATTACGTGAAACAGAACAATCTTCTCTTAGTGAAGGGAACTATCATGTGATGTTAGCACAACGACCTGTCAAAAAAACAGGCTATATCGTTATCACTTCTGACAAAGGGTTAGTTGGTGGCTACAATAGCTCAATCTTAAAACAAACCATGAGTATGATTCAAGAAGACCATGATTCTAATAAAGAATATGCCTTAATCGCCATTGGTGGTACAGGGGCGGATTTCTTTAAAGCACGCGGAATCGATGTTTCCTATGAGCTAAGAGGCTTAACGGATCAACCAACGTTTGAAGAAGTCCGTAAGATTGTGACAACGGCAACGACTATGTACCAAAACGAAGTGTTTGATGAATTGTATGTTTGTTATAATCACCACGTTAACTCACTAACGAGTCAGTTTCGTGTGGAAAAAATGTTGCCAATTACTGATTTAGATCCATCAGAGGCGACCTCTTACGAACAAGAATATCTTTTAGAGCCTTCACCTGAAGCAATCTTGGATCAATTATTACCACAATATGCAGAAAGCTTAATTTATGGGGCGATCATTGATGCGAAAACAGCAGAACATGCTGCTGGGATGACCGCCATGAAAACAGCCACTGACAATGCGCAAAATATTATTAGCGATTTAACAATTTCTTATAACCGTGCTCGTCAAGGGGCGATTACCCAAGAAATTACAGAAATTGTTGCTGGTGCAGCTGCACTAGAATAATCTAGTCTTACGTTTGAACGTTTATAAAAACGTTCAAAGCGTGTGACTTTATGAAGACTGGAGGAAAGAAATTATGAGTTCAGGAA
Organism: Enterococcus sp. DIV2467a; assembly: GCF_050532945.1. Classification (NCBI taxonomy): domain Bacteria; kingdom Bacillati; phylum Bacillota; class Bacilli; order Lactobacillales; family Enterococcaceae; genus Enterococcus; species Enterococcus sp. DIV2467a. The sequence goes on from NZ_CP172896.1 coordinate 825,838, forward strand.
AGATTGTTCAAGTAATCGGTCCCGTTGTTGACGTGGAATTTTCATTAGATCAATCCTTACCCGATATTAACAACGCTTTAGTCGTTTATAAAAATGGCGAAGCAAAACAAAAAGTAGTACTTGAAGTCGCTTTAGAACTAGGTGATGGAGTGATTCGTTCTATCGCTATGGAATCGACAGATGGTTTACAACGTGGAATGGAAGTTATCGATACAGGAAAATCAATTTCAGTTCCTGTTGGTAAAGATACATTAGGTCGTGTGTTTAACGTTTTAGGAGACACAATTGACTTAGAAGCGCCATTCCCTGCAGATGCTGAACGTAGTGGGATTCATAAAAAAGCGCCAGCATTTGATGAATTAAGTACCAGTAATGAAATTTTAGAAACAGGGATTAAAGTTATTGACTTATTAGCACCTTATCTAAAAGGTGGTAAAGTCGGACTTTTCGGTGGTGCCGGTGTTGGTAAAACCGTCTTAATTCAAGAATTAATTCATAATATTGCCCAAGAACATGGAGGGATTTCCGTCTTTACTGGTGTTGGTGAACGGACACGTGAAGGGAACGACCTGTACTATGAAATGAAAGATTCAGGCGTTATTGAAAAAACAGCCATGGTTTTTGGTCAAATGAACGAACCACCAGGTGCACGGATGCGTGTGGCCTTAACTGGGTTAACGATTGCTGAATATTTCCGTGATGTGGAAGGACAAGACGTGCTATTATTTATTGATAACATTTTCCGTTTCACCCAAGCCGGTTCAGAAGTTTCTGCCCTTTTAGGTCGGATGCCGTCAGCCGTTGGTTACCAACCAACCTTAGCGACTGAAATGGGACAATTACAAGAACGGATTACTTCAACGAAAAAAGGATCAATTACCTCTATTCAAGCAATCTATGTTCCAGCCGATGACTATACCGATCCAGCGCCAGCAACAGCGTTTGCCCATTTGGATGCAACAACTAACTTGGAACGTAAATTAACCGAACAAGGGATTTATCCAGCGGTAGATCCGTTAGCTTCATCTTCTAGTGCCTTGGCTCCTGAAATTGTTGGAGAAGAACACTACGAAGTGGCTACCGAAGTGCAACATATTTTACAACGTTACCGTGAATTACAAGATATCATCGCTATTTTAGGGATGGACGAATTATCAGATGACGAAAAAGTACTTGTTGGTCGCGCACGCCGTGTTCAATTCTTCTTATCTCAAAACTTTAACGTTGCTGAACAATTTACAGGTCAACCTGGTTCTTATGTACCAGTTGCGGAAACAGTTCGTGGCTTTAAAGAAATTCTTGAAGGTAAACATGATAATCTGCCAGAAGAAGCCTTCCGTAGTGTCGGTAAAATTGAAGATGCCATCGAAAAAGCGAAACAATTAAACTACTAGAAAGGCGGCAAACACAATGGATAGTCTTACTGTGAATGTAGTAACGCCTAATGGTCTAGTTTATGACCACCATGCAAAAATCGTTGTGGCGAAAACAACAGATGGTGAAATTGGTATTTTACCAAAACATGCGCCAATCATCGTTCCGCTAGCGATTGATGAAGTCCGCATCAAACGGACCGATTCAGATACACATGTTGACTGGGTAGCTGTAAATGGTGGTATCATGGAAGTCCGTGATAATGTCGTTTCTATTATTGCCGATAGTGCCGAACGTGAACGAGATATCGATGTACCTCGTGCTGAACGAGCAAAACAACGAGCAGAACGTTTAATTGAAGAAGCCAAAGCAAAAGATGACCGCGATCAACTACGTCGTGCGACTGTTGCTTTGCATCGTGCAATCAACCGGATCAACGTATCGAAACATGGGTAAAAAAGGCTGAAGGATTCAGTCACTTTTGTAGAGTTTAAGGCGCTTGCTATTGAGTCAGGTGCCTTAAACTCTATTTCTTCGTATTTTTTAATAAATAGTGTCAAATTTTGGCATTTCAAGTGGATTAATTATCGGTTTTTATTATTTTGTGATAAAATGTTCCTACGTTAGAAAAAAGGAGGCTCCTTATGCAATACTATGGAGTAGATGCTATTGTTCGAATCGTTAGTCATCTTATGTTCATTTACATAAGTTTTTGGGCGTTGCAATCATTGCGTATTGAGCAATTTTTCAAAACCCAGTTTACACCGCAAATCAGAATGTTGATGGTATTTTTCGCCATCGCTATCGGATACACAGTTAGCTCGTTTGCTTTAGAATTGATTGCGCTTTGTCGAAATCTTTTCATTGTGTATTTTCCTTAAAAATTGAAAAATAAAAAAAGGTACAATTTTTAGTTGAATAATGGTATAATAGTAAAGATTTTGAATAGGAATACCTATTCTCATTTTTTTGGGGGGAACAAAATGGAACAAATTATTGTTCATGGTGGTAATACAAAATTAGAAGGAACTGTAAAAATTGAAGGCGCCAAAAACGCTGTTTTACCAATTTTAGCAGCTACTCTTTTAGCTGAAGAAGGCGTTACTACTTTAAAAAATGTACCAATTTTATCTGATGTATTTACAATGAATCAAGTAATTAAGCATTTGAATGTAGCCATTGATTTTGATGAAGACGCGAATGAAGTAACAATAGACGCAACACAACCTTTAGGGATCGAAGCAAACTATGAGTACGTTAGTAAAATGCGTGCTTCTATCGTTGTAATGGGACCTTTATTGGCTCGTAATGGCCATGCCAAAGTGGCAATGCCAGGTGGCTGTGCCATTGGAAAACGACCAATTGATTTACACTTAAAAGGCTTCCAAGCATTAGGTGCAAAAATCATCCAAAAAAATGGTTATATTGAAGCAATTGCGGATGAACTAATCGGTAACACTATTTACTTAGACTTCCCAAGTGTCGGCGCTACGCAAAACATTATGATGGCTGCTGTTCGTGCGAAAGGAACAACCATCATTGAAAACGTTGCTCGTGAACCTGAAATCGTTGACTTAGCAAACATTTTAAACAAAATGGGTGCCAATGTTATCGGTGCTGGAACAGAAACGATGCGTATCGAAGGCGTCGATAAATTACATGCCGTAGAGCATTCAATCGTTCAAGATCGAATTGAAGCAGGTACGTTCATGGTAGCTGCAGCAATGACTGAGGGCAATGTTTTAATTGAAGAAGCAATTTCTGAACATAATCGTCCGCTAATTTCTAAATTAACTGAAATGGGTGCAATCATTGAAGAAGAAGAAAACGGCATCCGTGTAATTGGACCAAAACATCTAAAACCAACAGATGTTAAGACAATGCCGCATCCTGGTTTCCCAACAGACATGCAAGCGCAAATGACAGCGATCCAAATGTTTGCTGAGGGAACAAGCATCGTGACAGAAACAGTCTTTGAAAATCGTTACCAACACTTAGAGGAAATGCGTCGAATGAACGCTGACTTAAAAATTGACGGCAACATTGCCGTTATTAATGGCGGCAACGAGTTACAAGGAGCAGCAGTGGAAGCCACTGATTTACGGGCAGCTGCCGCATTGATTTTAGTAGGGTTACGTGCAAATGGCATTACACGTGTCTCTAATTTGAAATATTTAGATCGTGGCTATTATGAGTTCCATAAAAAACTTCAAAAATTAGGCGCGAACGTTGAACGTGTCAATGATGAAAAAATTGAAGAAAAACAAGCAACGACAGTAATCTAAAGGAGTCAAACGTATGAGTTCATTTCGTTATATTTTAGTAACATTATTGAAAATTCTAGTGGTCATTTCGTTAGTCATTATCTTATTTGTTGTGGGAACAATGATTGGTTATGGTTTGATTGGAAATGGGAATCCAATGGATGTCTTTGATGAAAAAATTTGGACTCATATTATGAACTTCTTTAAATAAAAACTTATTTTAAAGCGGTGAACAAAAGTCAATTGACGATTGTTCACCGCCTTTTATTTTTCCTGAATATCTATTTTATTCTATGCTATAATAATAGAAGTAAGATAATGAAGGAGTGGGATGGAAGATGCAAGCAACCGTAACAGAAATAGGCAAACATGCAATCGATGATTCAGAAAAAATGATTATTCTTTTTGGAGAAACTGCTACCGATACCTTGAAGCAACATGCAGTTATTCAATCATTCCCAGAAAAAGACCAAGTTACCTTGGCAGAAGGAGATCATCTGAAAATTGGCGATACAAACTATACAATCACAAAAGTGGGTTCTTTTGCCAATAGTAACTTGCAGAGTATCGCTCACAGCACTTTAATCTTTGCTGATGCACCAACCGATGAGGATGATGTTATCCGAAATGGTGTTTATTTAACGCCCCATCAGTTACCAAAGATAACTATTGGAACAACCATTGATTATTTAGTAAATGGAGCGTGAATCAATGGATAAAAAACAAACGACTGATAAACGCCTGTCTTGGTTTTGGCGTTGGTTTTTAAATAATCAAGTAGTAACAGCCTTACTGATTGTCTTATTGGTGCTGTTAATTATTCTAACTTTTACGAAAGTTTCTTATTTATTTAAGCCCGTCTGGCAGTTTTTCGGCGTTGTCGGCTTACCAGTAATTATGGCGGGGATTTTATATTATTTATTAAATCCAATTGTCGATTATTTAGAGAAAAAACAAATCTCACGTGTCTGGAGTATTATCGGCCTATTTATTTTAATTGTGGCACTACTCATTTGGGGTGGTATTGTAATCGTTCCTAAAATTCGTGAGCAATCTGTCAGCTTTGTGAATCATTTTCCTCAATATATTGATACAATTGATCAAAAATCGCAGGAAATATTAAGTGATCCACTTTTCGCGCAATTTAGAGAACAACTTGAAGCGGCAGGCGATAAAGTTGTCAGCTCGTTAGGTACCATCATTAAAAACGTCTCAACGTTCACAGTACAAGGAATTGGTAATTTCTTTGGGGCGGTGGCTACGATCTTTGTCGCCATCATTACGATGCCCTTTATTCTATTTTATTTACTGAAAGATGGCAAAAACTTAGCGCCATATTTAATGAAGTTTTTACCAGTGAAGATGCGTAAACCAACCTTAAAAGTTCTTGCAGAAGTGAATCATCAAGTCTCTTCTTATATTAGAGGACAATTAACTGTCGCTTTCGCAGTGGCAATTATGTTTATGATTGGTTTTTCTGTCATTGGCTTAGATTATGCAGTCACTTTAGGTATTGCAGCAGGCTTTTTAAATTTAATCCCTTATTTAGGGTCATTTTTAGCCATGATTCCAGCAGTCTTTTTAGGAATTGTCAGTGGGCCAGCTTTGTTAATTAAAGTCTTGATTGTTTTTGCCATTGAGCAAACGGTCGAAGGTCGGTTTATTTCACCACTTGTCCTAGGCAGTCAGTTATCCATTCATCCAGTCACCATTTTGGTTGTTTTATTAACGTCTGGTAAACTATTTGGGATTGTTGGGGTGATTTTAGGAATTCCTGTTTATGCCGCAGCTAAGGTGATAATTACACACATTTTTGAGTGGTACCAAATTGTTTCCGGTTTGTATGATGAAGATAAGCCAGATCAACAAGAATCTACGTAACAAAAGAGACAAGCAGTGAACGAACTGCTTGTCTCTTTTTGATGTAAATCACTCGGAAAATTTAGAATGTTTTACCGTATTCAGTTGCTTTGGTCATGGCAGTATTTAAAAGTTCTTCCGCGCGATCAGGGAAATGATCGATTCCTTCGATGAATAATCCGTCAACTTGCTCAACGCCAATAAAGTTTAGAATCGCTTTAATGTATTGAGAAGCAAAATCTTTTCCTTCGTAGAAGCCGCCATTTGATTGGATGTGTAAGGCTTTTTTACCACTTGTTAGAGGTTTTGGTCCTTCTGCAGTATATTGGAATGTTTTTCCAGCAACGTTGATTGTATCTACCCAAGCTTTTAAGCGTGTCGGTACGTTTAAGTTCCACATTGGATTAGCAATTACTACTTTGTCTGCAGATAAAAATTGATCAGTTAATTCATTAAAACGAGCCACTTTTTGTTGTTGGTTTTCGCTTAATGTTTCAAATGCTGCGCCAGCGCGAAGTGCACCCCAAGCAGATAATAATTCTTCATCGATTTCCGGCATGTTTGTTTCTGGGGCATAAACATCTAAAATTTCGATTTCGTCTGATGGATTTGTTTCACGGTATGAAGCTAAAAATGTTTCTAACGCACGAACTGAGCGTGATTCTTCTTTTGTTAATGGATGTGCTTTAACAACTAATAATTTTGACATTGTGTAATCTCCTTAAAATAAATAGTTTAAAAATTCAACATCTCTATTTTACTAATAAAAAGTAAGAGAAAGCAAGTCTTTTTTTTACTTTTAGTAAACTTTTTTTTAAATGGATCAAAAGTGTAAAAAATAAATAAAAATATTTTTTTGGAAAGGCTTGCATATTAAAAAAAAGCATGCTATTATTACTTTGTAAATAAGGATTGTTACTGCTTTGCAGGCAAAACCAGAGTCTTCCATTAACACAATCAGTGGAGGGATTCTGGGCTTTTTTTATAAAAAAGTGAGGTTGCATTCATCATGAGGATTGAAAAAGTTTTAAATAATAATGTCGTGCTTTCAAGAAATGAGCAAGGCGAAGAAATTGTTTATATGGGACGCGGCTTAGCCTTTCAAAAGAAGATTGGAGACACGATCAATCCAGATTATGTTGAAAAGGAATTCGTGTTAAAGGACTCCGCTATGGCAGGGCAATTCCAGCAGCTGTTTGAAGACGTCCCCACCAAAGAAGTAGAAGTCGTCAAACAAATCGTTGATTTAGCAGAAACAACGCTAGCGATTGAGCTTTCATCAAATATTTATTTAACTTTAACGGATCATATTCACTATGCGTTACTTCGAGCCAAAGAAGGAATTGATATTCCGAATCCTCTTGTATTCGAAACACGCAAATTTTATCCTAAAGAATTTGAAATCGCAAAGCAAGCATTAGCGATTATTGCTGAAAAGCTAGGAGTTCAATTTTCAGAAAATGAAGCGGGCTTCATTGCTTTTCATATTGTGAATGCTGAACAAGGAAATGGCAATATGGAAGTTACCATGGAAGCAACCAAGATGGTTCGTGATATTTTAACGATTATTAGTCGCTACTTTGGACAGGTGTTTGATGAAGATTCATTGAACTATCAACGAATTGTTACACATCTTCAATATTTTGCGCAACGTTATTTAAAACAAGAAGCGCATGATGAGGAGGACGAATTTCTTTTTGCATTGGTCCAAGGAAAGTATCCTAAGGCGTTTCAAGCGGTCCAACGTATTAATGAGTATTTATTAAAAAGCTATGATCGACCAATTGATCAAGCGGAAATGATTTATTTAACCATTCATATCCAAAGAGTGGTCAATGATAAAAAAGCATAACAACCAATAATCGCGGATTGTTACTGATAATGCAGGCAAAACCTAGATTGAAAAAACCGATAACGATTTTCGCAGACTGCGCAGCTGTGAAGAGAAGGATCTGGCTCTTTTTCAATGTAGGTTTTTTTGATATTAAAAATTAATGGAAATGAGGATCTAGAGATGAGTAAAAATCAAGAAATTGCAGCACGTGTGTTAAAAGCTGTTGGGGGCGAAGGCAACGTTAATAGTGTTGTTCACTGTGCTACACGCTTACGTTTTAAATTAAAAGATGAAAATAAAGCAGATACAGCTGCATTGAATGCTGACCCAGATGTTATTCAGGTAGTTCAAAGTGCAGGACAATATCAAGTGGTTATTGGCAGTCACGTTAGTGATGTCTATAAGGATTTGATGGCCAACAGTGGACTAGGTAATGATTCTGATAATAGAGAAAAAGAAAGTGGCGGAAATATCTTTAACCGTTTAATTGATATTATTTCTTCTATTTTTACACCGTTTTTAGGTGCAATGGCCGGCGCTGGGGTTCTAAAAGGCTTCTTAACATTGGCTGTAACTATGGGCTGGTTAGCTGACACTTCAGGCGTATATCTTGTTCTCTTTTCGATTGCAGATGGTTTATTTACTTTCTTACCAATTATGTTAGCGTTTACGGCTGCTAAAAAATTCAATACTAATCCCTTTTTAGCGGTTGCTTTGGCGATGGCCTTAGTTCATCCCAGCATTACTGCTTTAGCAGGCAAAACAATTAGCTTTGCTGGTCTTCCAGTGATTATTGGGCCAAGTGGCTATACTTCTTCGGTTTTACCAATTATTTTGGCTGTTTTTGCACAAAGTTATGTAGAACGTTTCTTCAAAAAAGTAATTCCGAGTTTTCTACAAATTATCTGCGTTCCGTTAGCTGTGTTCCTTATTATGGCACCTGTTACCTTCTTAGCTATTGGTCCTATCGGGACGGTCATCGGCGATTGGTTGGGACAAGGATACAACGCAATTTACGCTTTTAGTCCAATTATCGCAGGGTTATTAATGGGTTCGTTGTGGCAAGTCTTGGTAATGTTTGGTATGCATTGGGGCTTTGTACCAATTATGATGTTAAACTTAACACAAGGTGGCGATACGATGGTACCAATGTTATTACCAGCCGTTATTGCACAAGGCGGGGCTGCTTTAGCTGTCTTTTTCCTAACAAAAAATGTGAAACTAAAAGGTTTGGCTTTGTCTTCAAGTATTACGACTATTTTTGGAATTACTGAACCAACTGTATATGGCGTGACTTTACCATTGAAAAAACCATTTATTGCAGCTTGTATTGGTGGCGGTATCGGTGGTGCATTTGTGGCTATGAATCACGTGAAAAATTTTACGTTTGGCTTGGTTAGTATGTTGAGCTTGCCTGGCTTTATTCCTGCAGAGACAAAAGATACTGCACCGATGATTACTGGTGCAATTGGTGCCGGAATTGCCTTTATCATTGCGTTTGTCTTAACGTTTGTCTTACGTTTTGAAGATCAACCTAATCCAGAAACAGCAACTGAAAAAACAGAAACTGATAAGATGGTGGCACCTGTAAAAACGAATCAAGAAGACAAAATTATTTTAGCAAGTCCACTTCAAGGTGAAATTTTACCGCTAGAAAAAGTACAAGACCCTGTTTTTGCTTCAGGTGCTTTAGGAAAAGGTGTTGCAATTGAGCCGACTGAAGGCAAACTGTATGCACCCGCAGATGGTGAAATCACCACATTATTTCCGACAGGACATGCTGTTGGCTTGACGACAACAGAGGGCGTTGAATTATTAATGCATATTGGCATGGATACGGTCGAATTAGATGGTAAAGGCTTTGAATTATCAGTGAAACAAGGTGATTCTGTTAAAAAAGGAGATTTGCTGGTTACTTTTGATATTGCTGCCATTAAAGAAGCTGGTTATCCAGTAGTTACACCGATTGTGGTAACGAATACGAATGATTATTTAGATGTTTTGGATATGAACCAAACAGACGTGTTACATGGTGAAGACTTTTTAGCCATTATTAAATAAAAGACAATTGGAGGAGGAACAAGTATGACAACAACGACAAAATTTCCAAAAGGATTTTTATGGGGCGGTGCGACCGCAGCCAATCAATTAGAAGGGGCTTACTTAGCCGATGGTAAAGGGTTATCTGTGGCAGATGCGATGCCGGGAGGAAAACAACGTTTCGCTATTTTAGGAGATGAAGCGTTTGATTGGACGATTGACGAAACGAAATATCGCTACCCTAATCATACAGGAATTGATCACTATGATCGCTTTAAAGAGGACATTGCGTTGTTTGCTAAAATGGGCTTCAAATGTTATCGCTTTTCAATTGCGTGGTCGCGTATTTTTCCAAAAGGAGATGAAACACAACCGAATGAAGCCGGCTTGAAATTTTATGATGCGGTTATCGATGAATGCTTAAACTATAACATTGAACCAGTAATTACGATTTCTCATTATGAAATGCCACTGCATTTAGCGAAAGAATACGGCGGGTGGAAAAATCGCCAATTAGTTGACTTTTATGAACGTTTTGCGAAAACTGTTTTAACACGTTACCACCAAAAAGTTAACTATTGGATGACATTCAATGAAATTAATTCAGCGTTCCATTTCCCAGCACTTAGTCAAGGATTGGTGAAAAGCAATGGAGCCAATGATTATCAAAACATTTTCCAAGCATGGCATAATCAATTTGTTGCAAGTAGTAAAGCTGTAAAAATTGGCCATGAATTAAATCCAGAATTACAAATTGGATGTATGATTATTTATGCAACAACGTATGGCATTGATTCGAATCCAGTCAATCAAGTTGCTACAATGATTGAAAACCAAGAGTTTAATTATTATTGTACAGATGTTCAAGTTCGTGGTGAATATCCAGCATACGCAGAACGCATGTATCAAAAATATGCTGTGAAAGACTTAGTTATTGAAGAAGGAGATTTAGAATTATTAAAAGAATACCCAGTGGATTACATTGGCTTTAGTTATTATATGTCGACTGCTGTCGATGTTACTGGCACTACCAACGATACAGCAAATGGGAATCTTTTAGGCGGCGTTAAAAATCCCTTCTTAGAAGCAAGTGAATGGGGTTGGCAAATTGATCCCGAAGGATTACGAATTGCCCTAAATGAATTATATAATCGTTATCAAAAACCTTTATTTATTGTGGAAAACGGCTTAGGTGCAATTGATAAAGTAGACGAAAATTTCTATGTGGCAGACGACTATCGGATTGATTATTTACGTCGTCATATTGAAGCAATGGCAGAAGCAGTTGCAGACGGCGTCGATTTAATGGGCTATACGCCGTGGGGCTGTATCGATTTAGTCAGTGCTTCCACAGGTGAAATGAGTAAACGGTATGGGTTTATTTACGTTGATTTAGACGATGAAGGAAATGGTACTAAAAACCGTTATGAAAAAAAATCGTTTAATTGGTACAAACAAGTTATTGAAACTAATGGACAAAACTTAGACTAGTTATTGTAATTAAACAAAACAAGATAAGCGTAGTAGGTTGTTGCTTCTGTTCCCGCCGTTTATTAATTTTTAAGCTTGGGCCAAAAATCCAAAGTGATTTTTGGCCCAAGCTCTTTTTTGTCAATTTTTCAAAATAGTGCACAATACGTTATAATAGAAACAACTGAGAGGAGCGTTTCTAATGATTAAGCAATTACAACATCCATTTTTTGTTATTATGGGTCCTAGTGGTTCTGGCAAGACCGCAATTACAAGTAAGGTTTTTCCGAAAAACTATAAAGTTATCTCGCATACTACGAGGAAAAAACGATTGGATGAAGTGGATGGTGTGGATTACTATTTTGAAACAAAAGCAAGTTTTCAAACCTTGATTGAAACCAATCAGTTAGTGGAGTATGATTTTTACCATGGAAACTATTACGGTGTCGGTGTAGCTGCCATCGTTGAAACAACGAAAGAGCATCCAGCCTATAATGCGTTAACTTTTCCAGGCTTTCAAGCGGTCTTTGAGCGTTTCGGCGAGTCCGTCATTCCAGTTTTTTTTGACGTTTCAAAAGAAAATATTTATCAACGTTTAAAACAACGAGAATCTGATCCTAAAATTATTGAAGAACGTTTAAACCTTTATGATCAAGAAATTCTTATCAAAAACCAATTGGAACAATATCCTAATTATCAACGAATAGATGCCAATGGACCTATAAAAGAGGTCGCTGGCTTGTTACAAGAATGCATCAAACACTATTATTAATCAAGCAACTGGTGAGACAGAATCTAACATCAATTTTGTCTTGCTAGGTGCTTGATTTTTTTTGTAAAAAACTTGCATTCTGAATAGAGAGTGCTATAATGACATGGTGTCATATGACAATGTGTCATAAAAGGGAGGAACACAAATATGCCTACGAATACGTTTTTTCATTTGCCAGAAGAAAAGCAACAACGCTTATTAGATGCTGCGCAAATTGAATTTTCGCGCCATTCTTTACAAGAAGCGTCAATTGCAAATATTGTTAAATTAGCGGAAATTCCTCGCGGTAGCTTTTATCAATATTTTGAGAACAAAGAAGATTTGTATTTTTATTACTTTGCGACATTAAGAAAAAATAGTGAACGAGATTTAGAGAAACAAATTATTGCGGAAGATGGCGATTTAATCGAAGCCATGGATGTCTATTTCTCCAAAATGATTGTCGAAGTGCTAACTGGAGAGAATGCTTCTTTCTATCGGAATTTATTTGTCAACATGGACTATCGTGCTTCACGTCGGGTGACGGATAATTTAGCGACTGGGGAAGAGGAAAAAAATAGGAAACAGCACTGTCATAAGCATAGAGGAAGAAAAGGCCATGCTGCCTATGCAGAACATCTTTATCAAATAATTGATCGTTCGAAATTAACCATTGAAACGCCAAAAGAATTCACATGGTTCATGCAGACGGCGATGCATGCCGTTTTCTCAACAATTGTTGATGGGTATCGTCAACAAAGAGAAAATACTGCCTATGATTCAACTGAAGCAGTCAAACAATTAAAAATGAAATTAAATTGGTTGAAAAATGGCGCTTATAAGTAGCAAAAAGGAGGAGAAGTTAGTTGATTAAACTAGTCAAACGGATGTCATTATGGTCGGTCTTTGCAGCGGTTTTATTTATGATCGTGCAAATTATCGCAGATTTATATCTGCCCACATTAACATCTAATATCATTAATGACGGTGTCGCTAAAGGAGATATTAACTATATTTGGAGTACAGGAGTTGTCATGTTAGGCTTTTCTTTGATTAGCATTGTCGCTTCTATTGGAAATACCTTTTTTGCCACCAAAGAATCACAAAGTTTAGGTAAAAAATTACGGACTGATATTTATCGAAAAGTTGAAAATTTTTCTAATAATGAATTTGACAAATTTGGGACAGCTTCGCTAATTACACGAACAACCAATGATGTCAATCAGATTCAAATGGTTATGCAAATGTTTTTACGTTTAATGATTAACGCACCTTTAACGTTAATTGGTGCAAGTTTTATGGCGTATAACAAGGACCCACAATTAACGAAAATTTTTCTATATGTTTTACCAATTATGGCTGTTTTAGTGGGAGGTATCATGTTTTTAGCGGTTCCGTTATTTAAAAGCATGCAAAAGAAAACCGACCGTTTAAATTTAGTTTTTCGTGAAGGACTGACAGGAGTTCGTGTGATTCGGGCCTTTGGCAAAGCAAACTATGAAGAACAACGTTTTGATGAAGCCAATAAGGATTATACACAAACGGCGATTAAAGTGAATACGATTGTCGCTTTGATGATTCCTTTAATGACACTCATTATGAGTGGTACCAATATTGCAATCACCTGGTTTGGCGGTCATTATATTGCGGAAATGCAACTAGAAGTAGGGAACTTAATCGCCTTTATGACTTATGCCATGCAAATTCTGATGAGTTTCATGATGCTATCCATGATTTTTGTCATGGTACCGCGGGCGCAAGCTTCTGCTGATCGGATTAATGAGGTGCTAAATACTGATTCAGAAATCAAAGATGTACCCAATCCAGAACTACTCTCTCTAAAAGGCGACAAAGCAACATTGGCGTTTGAACATGTTAATTATCGTTACCAGCATGCTGAAAACTTAGCACTGGAAGATATAGATTTTTCAGCAAAATCTGGGGAGACGGTCGCGATTATTGGTGGGACTGGTTCTGGGAAAACAACGCTGGTTAATCTTTTACCACGCTTTTATGATGTTGAATCTGGCAAGATTTTGCTAAATGGTAAAAACATTAAAGATACGTCACAGCATAATTTACGAGAAATGATTGGCTTTGTACCGCAAAAGGCTGTTTTATTTACAGGAACGATTCGTGAAAATATGCAATACGGCGCCCCAAATGCGACCGATGAAGAAATTTGGCAAGCCTTAGAAATTGCGCAGGCGAAGGCGTTTGTTTCAGAATTGGCAGAAGGTTTGGATAGTCATGTCGAACAAGGCGGCGGTAATTTCTCTGGCGGACAACGCCAGCGGTTGGCTATTGCTCGTGCTTTAGTAAAACCAGCAGATGTCTATGTTTTTGATGATTCCTTTTCTGCATTGGATTTCAAAACAGATGCTAATTTAAGAAAAGCCTTAAAAGAGCAGATGACGGATGCAATTGTCGTTTTAGTAGCCCAACGTGTAAGTACGGTTATGGAAGCATCGACAATTTTAGTATTAGACGAAGGGAAATTAGTTGGTAAAGGAACGCATGAAGAGTTATTAGCGAATAACCAAACGTATCAAGAAATTGTACATTCTCAATTGAGAGAGGAGGACCTTGCATGAGTAGTCGACCAAAAGGCGGACCAATGGGCGGTGGACCAGGACGCAACATTGGCGCAAAAGGGCCAAAACCAAAAAATTTCTGGAAAACAGTGAAACGTTTATTTCGATACATGTCTAAACGAATGCTGTCAATTATTGCTGTCTTAGTATTAGCAATTGCAGCCGTCGTTTTCCAAATTCAAACACCAAAAGTATTAGGACAGGCAACAACTGAAATTTTTAAAGGCGTCATGAAAGGCGCTGCTGAAATGAAACAAGGCTTAAAAATAACATCTTTTCCAATTGATTTTGACAAAATTGGTCAAATTTTATTAATTGTTATTGCCATGTACCTTATTTCTGCTGTCTTTAATTTCTTGCAGCAAGTAATTATGACACGTGTTTCACAGCGAACAGTTTATGAATTACGTCAAGAATTAGAAGCGAAAATGAACAAAGTTCCAATTTCCTATTATGATACTCATAGTAATGGGGACATTATGTCACGGGCAATTAACGACATGGATAATATTGCGAGTACTTTACAACAAAACTTAACCCAATTAATTACCAGTATCGTGACATTTGTGGGTGTACTTTGGATGATGCTGACCATTAGCTGGCAGTTAACACTAATTGCCTTAGCAACAGTGCCATTAAGTTTAATTGTTGTGATGGTTGTGGCGCCTCGCTCGCAAAAACATTTTGCGGCTCAACAAAAAAGCTTAGGATTATTGAATAACCAAGTCGAAGAAACCTACGGTGGTCACGTAGTAGTAAAAAGTTTCAACCACGAAGAAAGTGATCAAGAAGTATTTGAAAAAGAAAATGAAAAATTATACCATGCTGGTCGAAAAGCACAATTTATTTCAGCGATCATTATGCCTTTAATGAACTTTATCAAAAATCTAGGCTACGTGTTTGTTGCAGTCCTTGGTGGCGTAAAAGTAGCGAATGGTATGATGGATTTAGGGGATGTCCAAGCATTTCTTCAATATACCAATCAATTTTCACAACCGATTACTCAAATCGCTAATTTAATGAATACAATCCAAGCTACGGTGGCTTCGGCAGAACGTGTCTTTGAAGTATTAGATGAAGAAGAAATGGTGGATGAACCTTCTGGCATACCAGTGGAAACAGATAGTCCTTATCGTGTTTCTTTTGAACATGTTGCTTTTGGCTATTCACCAGAGAAATTATTAATGAAAGATTTCAATTTAAATGTTAAACCTGGGGAAATGGTCGCAATCGTGGGCCCAACAGGTGCTGGGAAAACAACCCTAATTAACTTATTGGAACGCTTCTATGATATTAGTAGCGGCAGCATCAAATATGATGGCGTAGATACGCGCGATTTATCTCGCGAAGAGTTGCGAGCACACTTTTCAATGGTTCTTCAAGATACTTGGTTGTTCACTGGAAGTATCTATGACAATATTCATTATGGTAATGAGCAAGCGAGCGAAGAAGAAGTGATCCGTGCGGCGAAAGCAGCCCATGTGGATGATTTTGTCAGAAAATTACCAGAAGGCTATCAAACGATTCTAAATGAAGAAGCCAGCAATATTTCTCAAGGTCAACGACAATTAATTACAATTGCTCGAGCATTCTTAGCAAATCCAGACGTTTTAATTTTGGATGAAGCCACCTCAAGTGTGGACACTCGAACAGAAATACTGATTCAAGCAGCAATGAATCGTTTATTGGAAAATCGGACCAGCTTTGTAGTCGCTCATCGCTTGTCGACTATCCGTGATGCCGATACGATTATCGTTATGGCAGAAGGTTCAATTGTAGAAACAGGAACCCACGATGAATTAATGGCGAAAAACGGTTTTTATGCTGACTTATATAACAGTCAGTTTTCAGAAGAAGTAGCCTAAAAGGCGTAGCAAAAAAATAGTAATTCATGATGAGGCTTCAGGAACCATAGTCGTAAAGACTGGTTCCTAAAGCCTTATTTTTTTGACAAAAAGTTAGCGAAATTGAAAAATTTCTATTTTCTTTTGAGAAAAACAGGATATTACTTGATGAAATAGCAAGAGATGTATAAAATGGGAGAGAAGAAAATGGAGGTAACAGAAAAAATGACTGAATTTCAATTAGAAAAAGCTGCGACATTAAAAACAATTGCCATTCGTGCGAAAAAAGTTGGCGAAATGGTCGACTTTTATAAAAAAGTAATGGGTTTTGTTTTAAAGTCAGAAGAAAATAACCTGTCTATCTGGGGTACACGTGAAGCAGGAACGCAATTATTAATTTTAGAAGAAACTAGAAAAGCCGAAGATTTTCATAATGAAGAAAAGCAAATGGCTTATTTTTCAATTAAAGTTCCTACGGAAAAAGAATTTTTACAAATTGCTCAACGAGTGCTTGAGCAAGACTACCCAATTGATGAAAGTTTCCAAATTGGCACACGTCAAAGCATGTTCATTACTGATCTTGAAGGCAATCAATTTGAGATTTTCCACGATGAAGCAACAGCAAATTCGACTTCTGAAAAGCAACCAATTGTGCTTAAAGATCTTATCAGTGAGGACTTAGAGCCACATCAAGGGTTAGCCGCTGGGTCATATTTAGCGCATGTGCAATTAAAAACAAACAATCAAAAAGAAATAAAAGCATACTATGAGGAAGTTCTGGGTTTAAAACGCAATGAAAAAGATCAATTTGTTTTAGAAGATGGCAAAGCAACTATTGGATTCCAAAAACCTGAAACAAGTGAAGTGGATCAATTACCTGATCCACACTTAGGTTTAGATTTCTTTACCATTAAGCTCTCTGATCAAGAACATATTTTAGCAATGGAGCAACAATTAACGGCAAAAAATCAAGAGTTCTTTATTGACCAGAAAAAAGCGATTGTCACTGTGTTTGATCCAATTGGCTTGGAATGGTGGTTTGTCTTAAAATAAACGCTTAGACAGACAAAATAAGCTTGTTTTAGCAAGTCTGGAATAAAGTCGGAATAAAAGTTTAACGCTACTTTTGTTCGGGACTTATTCTAGACTTTTCCTTTAATATTAAAAATAGAAGGTGAAAAAATGTACGAAAAAACAAAGTGGAAAATTCAAAAAATGATGAAAAAAGGTGTTTTTTCGGGGGCTAGTTTTTGTTTCATTGAAGGTGAAAAAGAGGAGAGCAATTGTTGGGGACTCGCACAAGTAAAACCCACCAAAGAACAATTAACCTCGGCCATGCTGTTTGATGTGGCTTCTTTAACCAAAGTAGTCGGCACCACCACCGTTATTTTGCAATTAGTGGAAGAAGGAAAAATTATTCTAGATCAATCATTACAAACTTATTATCCCTCTTTTCAAGATTCTAATATTACAATCCGGCATTTGTTGACACATACGGCAGATTTACAAGGCTATATTCCTAATCGTGATCAGCTGAATGCCCAAGAATTAAAAGACGCCTACAATCATTCCTTTCACGCAGGCAAAGCAATGGGTGAAAAAGTCGTCTATACAGATGCAGGGACTATTTTATTAGGCTTTATGTTAGAAGAAATGTTCCAACAATCAATGATAGAAATTTTATCTGAGCGAGTATTGCTTCCTTTAGGGATGAACGAAAGTACGTTTCTACCAAAGAATCCTTTAAACTGTGTGCCAACAGAATTACATGAACAAAGAGGGTTGATTCGAGGTACAACCCATGATCCTAAGGCATTTGTTTTACGGGAACATGCAGGGAATGCTGGCTTGTTTAGCAATGTCTATGATTTAACAAAATTTGTTCGAATGTATTTAAATCGAGGCAGTTATCACAATCACCAATTCTTGAAAAAAGAGACAATTGATTTGTTACTAGTTAACCAAGTGCCAGCTGCAGATAAACCACGTTCTCTAGGCTGGGATTTTAAATATGATGTAGCTACGCAACGGCCATTATTATTCCATACAGGCTATACAGGCACTTTTTTGCTAATTGATGTGCAACAACAATCAGCGTTTATCTTTTTATCTAATCGAGTCCATCCAGAGGACCACCGGAACACTTATATCGAAGAAAGAGATCAGTTGTTGGCAACCTATTTAAAAGAGAAATCATCAGTTTCAGATGAAATGACTAGTTTTTAGTGATATAATGAGAGCGAATTCAATTTGGGAGGTCACAGTCAATGCAAGAACCATTATTTTTACAACCTGTTTTTCAAGAAAAAATTTGGGGCGGCAATCGTCTACACACGCTATTTGGTTTCGATTTACCGAGCGATAAAATTGGTGAAGATTGGGCCATCAGTGCACATCCACATGGCGTTAGTACTGTTTTAAATGGCGAATTTAAAGGAAAAAAATTAGATGAATTGTGGGCAGACCATCAAGAGTTATTCGGCCATGCAGGTGGCGCTGTCTTTCCATTATTAACGAAAATTTTAGATGCTGAAGATGATTTATCCGTGCAAGTTCATCCTGATGATGCATATGGCCAAAAACATGAAGGCGAGCTAGGCAAAACTGAATGTTGGTACATTATTGATGCAGAACCTGGCGCTGAAATCATTTATGGACATCACGCGAAAACAAAAGAAGAACTTGCAGAAATGATTGAAGAAGGTCGTTGGGACGATCTTTTAAGAAAAGTACCAGTGAAAAAAGGCGATTTTTATTATGTACCAAGCGGCACTATTCATGCCATCGGCTCGGGTATTTTAATTTTAGAAACGCAACAAAGCAGTGATACTACGTATCGGGTTTATGATTATGATCGAACAGATGATCAAGGAAAGACCCGGGAATTGCATATTCAACAATCCATTGATGTGACAACCGTTCCGGCGAAGGATCCTGACCTCTCTATTCAACAAGAAAATCAAGGACAATCAAGCATTGTTACTTATGTAAAAACAGATTTCTTTAATGTCTATGAGTGGCGTGTCAGTGGGATTCTAAAAGTCAAAAAACAAGCACCTTATACATTAGCAACAGTTATTGAAGGTGTGGGTCGATTGATTACAGAAGATGCTACAAAAGCAGATGTGGCTACTTTTGATTTGAAAAAAGGCGATAGCTTTATCTTTCCAACAGATATTCCGAGCTGGCGTTTTGAAGGTGATTTAACGATTATAGCTTCAGAACCTGGCAGTCGCTAAAAAAATGAGGAGATCATCAACAGATGATTTCCTCATTTTTTGGCATTAAAACAGTTTATTTTGTTATAAAGGAACGTTTAGGTAAGGCAGCGATAACAGCTGTGACGATGATGACTGATAGCAGACGATCCCCGTAATCTGTTATCAATTGAACCAACAGGACGCTTGCTAACTGATTTAAGCCTAAACCATATAAAAATTGGACAATTATGCTGGAGCCAGCAGAAGTAATTCCACCAAATAAACAAACTGTGATTAAGGAAGAAATCACTGTTCCTGGTATCGTTAACCACAACGTTTTAAATGGTAATTTGGTTACTTTTAACTGCTGATGAAGGAGCAAACCTGCTAAAATTCCTGTGCAGAGTTGGACAGGTGAATAATACAGAGAAAAGATATCCGTTGTCAATCCAGTTAGTAGACTTGTTAAAATACCTGTCAGTGCGCCAAAGAGTGGGCCTAATAACGCACCTGTAAAAATAGTTCCCGCACTATCAAGATAAATTGGTAAACGAAGGAGTAACGCAATGGTACTGCCAAGGTAATTTAAAGCAACACTAAAAGCGATAATTGTAATGATTCGTGGTGTTATTTTTTTCATGGTTGTCCCATCCTTAAATTTTTGAAATCTCTTTCGATCTCATCTATTTGTACATTTAAAAGAATGGATAGAAACTTCACGAAAAACTGTTGACTATCAACCGTAGTCAAGACATGACAATTAGCTGGTTGCTGCTGGAAATGATACTGATCGATCATTGATTGCCCCATAGCAATGCCGTCAGGAACAATTTGTCCGTAACTGGAAAAGCCTTGGCAGAGCGCAGGATCAATAAAATAAGCAACCGCTAAGGGATCGTTGATAACACACCCTAAAATACGTTCATATTTCCAATGAAAATCAAAATAAAATTGAGTAATCTCAGCGAGGTAATTCCCCATTTTGGGGTTGAGTCGTTGACAATAATTGAGAATTGTTGGTGTAAAAACAATTTCTCGTGTGACATCTAAGCCGACCATTTCGATTTTTGCACCTAATTTCTCAAAAACCCAAGCTGCTGCATCAGGATCACACCAATAATTAAATTCTGCAACAGGAGAGCAATTGCCGTGGCTTTTAAAGGTACCACCCATTGAGACAAAACGTTGAAGATTTCGCCCCAGAAGAGGTTCTTTTTTTAAAGCCAAAGCAATATTTGTTAAAGGACCAAGGGCAATGATTGAGCAATCGGTAGCTTGTTGAAAGGTTTGTGCTAAATAGTCAGCAGCGGAAAGCGCTTGTGCTTGGATTTTGCTAGTTCTGGGGAAATATGTTTCACCTAAACCATCCATGCCATGTGTATCTTGTGCACTAACAAATGGCCGTTTTAAAGGGCTAGCAGCCCCTTGGTAGACAGGAATATCTAAGCGATTAACTTTTTCCAAACATTTAAAAACATTTTCCACGCCAATCTCCACAGGGACATTTCCACAAACAACGGTAATCGCTTGGACATCTAGCTCTGGTGAAGCAAGTGCATACAAGAGAGCAAGCGTGTCATCAATTCCGGGATCACAATCAATAATTACTTTTTGCATTTTTTCCAATCCTCCTTTTTCGTTAACTACAAATGATAACTCTTGTTAAAAAAGCTATGACTTGAGTTAGTATTGAGAGATACTTAGTTTTTTATTCTGGGAAGTTTCCGAACCAGTCCGAGAAATTCTCGATTTTAAATGCACCTCTTTATCTTACTATATTTTGTAAAGATGTAAATAGTTGTCGGAGAAATGAAAAAGAATCTAGTCCTATATGTAGGAACTAGATTCTTCTTTTATTTATAAAGCGTTTCAGGAATAGCGATCGGTTCACCATATTTTTTCTCTAAAGCGGTCCGAATTAACCGAATCCCTAGATTTTTGTTGCGTGCTAAGATTGGACCGTGGAAGTAGGAGCCAAACACATTTTTATAGACAACGCCTTCGCCATTATCTTGACCGTTATTGCCTTTGCCTTGTTTGACTGTTCCTAAAGGTCGTTCACCTTCGCCTAAAAAAGTCATGCCATTATGATTCTCAAAACCATAATACGTTTCATCGAATTCTTCATTATAAATTTCGATATCACCAATGAAACGATTGTTGTCTTGGCTCAAAGTGTAATGATCTAATGCACCGATTCCTTTAATTTTTTCGCCTTGTGCGCCGACATAGTAATGTCCTAGAAGTTGATAACCACCACAGATAGCTAACAAGACGCCGTCATTTTCAATATAAGAAGTCAAAGCTTCTTTTTTATTCTGAATGTCTTCTGAGATGATCAGTTGCTCGAAGTCTTGACCGCCACCAACAAAGACTAAATCATATTTTTCGGGATCAAACGGTTCGTAGATACTGATAATTTCTGATCGGAAGGTAACGCCCATTTTTTCGGTTAAATATTTAAGCATCAATAAATTTCCGTTATCTCCGTAAGTATTTAATAAGTTGCCATATAAATGACAAACGACTAATTCTTTAGACACCATTCATTCCCCCTTGAATATACCCTTGGGCTGTTAATGATTTTCTTAATTGCAAAACAGCAGTATAGGTTGCCAAAATATAGACATGATCTGTCGGCAACGTTTTAATTTCTGAAATTACTTGCTCTAAATCAGCAATTTCTAGTAATTTTTCTTCAGGAATACCCGCAACTTTTAAACGCAAGGCCATATCTTCATGGCGATCACCGCCAGCAATTACTTTTGGAATGTCCATATCAGCAAAGGCTTCATGATTACCATCCCAAATCCAACTGACATCAATTCCATCTGCATAATTGGCATTTAATAATGAAACCAGCGAGAAAGAGTAAGGGGCTAAGCCCATCATATCAATGACCTGATTTAAACCAACGGGATTTTTTACTAAAACTAACGTACATTCTTTATCGCCAACTTTAATGGTTTCTTGACGCCCAAAAACTTTTTCATCATAAGCTAAACCTGCTCGGATTTTATCTGGTGCCACCTGATAATATTCTGCTACCGCTGTGGCTGCTAGCGCATTATAAACATTGTACATCCCACCAACAGCAATGCCGTATTCTTCGCCATCAATCACAAAATCAGCAGATGTGTTATCCATCCGGACCATTTCCGTTAACTGCACATCCAATTCAGGGCGTTTGAAGCCACAATTTGGGCAATAGTAATCACCTAAATTAGCATACGTAATCATTTTATAATGAAGAATATGATTACATTTTGGACATAAAACCCCATCTGTATTGTAATGAGCCAATTGCTCTTTCGGTGGTAAATGATTAAATCCATAGTATTTGCGAGGATTTACAGTTTCTTTTGAATTAAAAATTGGCGAATCACCATTGCACAAGATAGTTGCTTCAGGAGCAGCGGCGGCGCCTTCCATAATTAAGCGATACGTCGTATAAATTTCACCATAGCGATCCATTTGGTCGCGGAAAATATTCGTAAAAACAAATAATTTTGGTTGAATATATTTAGTGACACGGCTTAAACTTGCTTCATCAATTTCTAAAACCGCAAATTTCTTTTGTCCTTTTTTCGCCTTGGCATTTAAAAAAGTAGAGACAATTCCTTGCTCCATGTTAGCACCAGTTGGATTTGTTAATACCTCATCAAATTCTTGGCGTAAAATGTTAACAGTTAAAGCAGTTGTCAATGTTTTGCCGTTCGTTCCAGTGACTACGACAATTTCATAGTCTTTTGCCAATGTATCTAAAATTTTAGGATCGATTTTTAGGGCTAATTTCCCTGGGTAGCTACTGCCGCCTTTAAAAAATGTTTGTAAAACCCATTGCGAAGTTTTTCCTGCAGCAATTGCTAAATGACTTCGAATCCCCATTTGTTGTCCCCCAATTTCTATATCTTTAATTTTTCGTTATTTTAAATTAAACTCAATCTATCATACCATAACTAAAATAAAAAATTAATTCCTTTTACTTTTTCTTACTATTATTTAAAAAGTCTTTTAGAAAAAGTAGAATAGTGAAGGAAAAAAGAGAATAGACGACTTGTCTTAACAACAAATCGTCCATCGATTTCCATTTTTATTTCGCATCAATATAACTGTATAGCGTATATTTAGAAATATTGAAGAAGTTAGAAACTTTGTCCCCAGATTTAGTGACTAAGAAGGCGCCTTTATTGTTTAAAAATTGAATACACTTGATTTTATCGTCCTTCGTCATTAATGGGACCGGCTTGCCAACTAATTTGACTGATTCATGAATTAAATCGTCTAACAACTCATTAACATCCTGAGGAATGTAATCAGGGTCTTTATCTTCTTCAGGTTCTGCAGTGGAAATCAAAGATTTTAAGTTCGACTCTGCAGCAATCAATGTAGTGATGTCGTAGTTAATAGCAAAAATACCATCGAGTTGACCATTCTCATCTTTAAAATACATTGTACTAGATTTTAAAATACGACCATCATGGGTGCGGGTCAGATAGTTAATATGATCATTCAACTCACTAGGGTCTTTTTTTAAGGCTTCTAAGACTACTTGAGAAGGTCCATCGCCCAGATGACGAGAAGAGACATGACCATTTTCGATGGAAACAATAGAATTGTTAATATTGTCTTCATTGATTTGGTGGATAACGACTTCGCAGTTTTCCCCAAATTGACCAGCTAAACCTTTAGCAATTTGTGTTAAAAAAGTAAGTTTTTCGTCGGATAACATAAATAAGCTCCTTTCTAATGTGCCTGGCACAAACAGTTTTTATAAGATTGTGTCAAATTTAACATAATATTTTTAAATGGAATAGGCAGGGCTAAATCCTTTAATGTCGCGTACTACCTGTTCTGAAAAATAATGATAGCATGATAAAAATAATAATACAAGATAACGGCTGTCAAAATTCTAAAAAATATTTTTTAGGCGGCATTGTTTTTTTTAAGGTAAAATGATATACTTTAATCAAGTTAATGAGTTCGTTAGTAAAAAAGTGCAAGCGCTTCAAATACTTTTCGTAGGGAATATAGATTAGAAAAGCTAGACAAGCTATATTCGTGAATGATTGAGCGATTGATTTGTAAGCGTTTGCTACATCTGGGGAATAGGTTGGAAAATAGGAGGAGAATACATGTTATTAATTGGAAATGGGCGTTTAATCACTCGGGATGCGCAGAATCATTTTTTTGAAAATGGGTGTGTGGCGATTGATGGTCAAGTTGTGAAACAAGTCGGAACGACAGAAGAATTAAAACAAGCTTATCCAGAAGCGACATTTATTGATGCTAAAGGTGGAGTGATTATGCCAGGCTTTATTAACATGCACAATCATATTTATAGTACCTTTGCACGTGGGTTAAGTTTAACGAATTATCATCCTAAAAATTTCATGGATATTTTGGTAGATCAATGGTGGCGAATTGATCGTGCCTTGACATTAGAAGACACTTATCAAAGTGGTAAGGTTGCTTATTTAGATAGTATTCGCAACGGCGTTACAACTGTCTTTGATCATCATGCTAGTTACGGAGAAATTACAGGGAGTTTAACCCAATTATCTAATGCAGCGGACGAGTTAGGGATTCGAACCTGCCTTTGTTATGAAGTTTCTGATCGCGATGGTGAGCAGAAAATGCGGGAAGCAGTTCAAGAAAATGCCGCCTTTATTAAAGCCAGTTCCTTAAGAAATGATGATATGCAAAAAGCGATGATGGGTATGCATGCAGCCTTTACTTTATCAGATGCTTCTTTAGAATTATGTGCAGCCAATACGCCAGATGGGATTGGTTATCATATTCATATTGCAGAGGATTTAGCCGATGTTCATGATTCTTTGAAAAAATATGGGAAGCCGATTGTGAACCGATTATTTGATTTAGGAATTTTAGGAAAACAGACAATGGCAGGCCATTGCATCCATATTGGACCTCATGAGATGGAATTACTAAGAGATACAGACACAATGGTGGTCACGAATCCAGAGTCGAATATGGGGAATGCGGTCGGTTGCCCACCTGCGATGCGCATGTTTAATGAGTATGGTATTTTGATGGGTCTTGGCACAGATGGTTATACGAATGATGTGACGGAATCCTATAAGGTAGGAAATGTTATCCACAAACATCATTTAGCTGATCCAAATGCGGCTTGGGCAGAAATTCCCACAATGCTGTTTGATAATAATCCGCAAATGGCTAATCGCTATTTTAAAACAAAGCTAGGCGTTTTAGAACCTAATGCAGCAGCAGACGTCATTATTGTTGATTATCATGGCCCGACACCAATGACAAAAGAGAATTATAACATGCACATTTTATTCGGCATGAATGGTGGGATGGTCACTGACACGGTGATTAATGGAGAAATTCGGATGCGTAATCGTGAAGTTCAAGGAATTGATGAAGAGAAAGTTTGGCATGATGCGCAAACGCAAGCACAATCTTTCTGGAAACGAGTAAATCAATAGCTTTCATTATAAATAAAAGGAGTGACGTTAATGAGTGATATTATGCATCCCATCTCAATTGAGGCTTTATTAAATTGGATTTTTAGTGAGTATCAACAAGATGGCACAATTTTTGGCATTCGTAAATTTTATCATGCGGATCCTACAAAAACGATTTCGTTATTTGGAGAAAAAATGGAAACCCCTTGTGGTCCAGCAGCAGGTCCCCATACACAATTAGCACAAAATATTATTGCGGCCTATTTAACAGGTTCTCGTTTTTTTGAAGTTAAGACAGTCCAGATACTGGATGGAGAAGATTTACCAGTGAGTAAACCATGTATCGCAGCAGCGGATGAATGTTACAACGTTGAGTGGTCCACAGAACTGCGTGTTCCCCAAGCTTATGATGAATACGTCAAAGCATGGTTTGTTTTGAAGTTACTTAGTAAAGAGTTCGAGCTAGGTGACCCGAATGGTTTCATTTTTAATATGAGTGTTGGCTATGATTTGGCAGGGATTCAATCGCCAAAAATTGATCGTTATATTAACGAAATGCAGAACGCAGAAGGAACGCCGATTTGGGCGGAATGCCAAGCAGCTGCCAAAAAATATCTATCTTATTTTAAAAAAGTAGATGACTTATATATCGAAGCAATTAGTCCTAAAGTCTGTCATTCTATTACGCTGTCGACTTTACACGGTTGTCCATCAGACGAAATTGAACGAATTGCGGCCTATTTATTAAGTGAAAAAGGGCTCCATTCCTTTATTAAATGTAATCCAACCATATTAGGTTATGAATATGCGCGTCAAACGATGGATGAGCTAGGGTTTGATTATATGGTTTTTGACGATCACCATTTTAAAGAAGATTTACAATTTGAAGAAGCAGTACCGATGTTACAACGTCTACAATTATTAGCCAATAGTAAAAATCTAAGCTTCGGAGTTAAAATTACGAACACTTTCCCGGTAACGATTGCAGCAAATGAATTACCTGGTGATGAAATGTACATGTCAGGACGTTCGCTATTTCCTCTTAGTATTTCATTGGCACAAAAATTATCAGAAGCATTTGATGGGAAACTACAAATTTCTTATTCTGGCGGTGCAGATATTTTCAATAGTAAAGAAATATTTGATGCTGGGATTTGGCCAATCACTATGGCAACGACGCTGTTGAAACCTGGTGGCTATCAACGAATGAATCAAGTTGCTAATGTATTAAGCGCAGCAGAATATCCTCAGATGGTTCATGTCAACTTGGATAAATTAGCTCAAGTTGTTGAGAAAGCTAAAACACAAGCGCGTTACCAAAAATCAATTAAATTACCAGAAAGTACCAAACTAAGAAAAACAGTTCCGTTAACAGATTGTTATATTGCTCCTTGTCGAAGTGACGGTGGTTGTCCAATCAATCAGGATATTCCTGCTTACCTTCGTTATGTAAGTGAAGGTAATTATTTAAAGGCCTTGCAAGTAATTGTCGATAAAAATCCGTTGCCTTTTATTACTGGAACCATTTGTGCACATCCTTGTATGACTAAATGTACACGTCAATTTTATGAAGAATCTATTCATATTCGGGAAGTGAAGTTAGAAGCAGCTGAACATGCTTATGATGAATTATTGACGACACTAGAAAAGCCACAGCCAAAAGAAAATGCACCTAAAACAGCTGTTGTGGGTGGAGGCCCTGCTGGGATTTCTGCTGGGTATTTATTAGCACGTGAAGGCATGCCTGTTACTGTGTTTGAAAAATCCGAGACAATTGGGGGCGTTTGTAGCCAGATTGTACCAGAATTTCGAATTTCTATGGAATCTGTTCAAAAAGACGTTCAGTTAGCGGAATTTATGGGAGCTGAATTCCGTACAGGACAAGAGGCGCCATCATTGGCAGAATTGAAAAACCAAGGCTATACGAATGTTATTTATGCCATTGGTGCATGGAAACATGGGGTCCTTCGTTTAGAATCTGGTCGAGCATTGAACTCGTTAGAATTTTTAAAAGCAAATCGAGAAAATCCAACGATTAATCCTTACGGAGAACAGATTGTCGTCGTTGGTGGCGGAAATACAGCTATGGACTGTGCTCGTGCAGCCACAACATTACCTGGTGTTAAAAAAGTCTCAGTGGTTTATCGTCGGAATAAACGCAATATGCCAGCAGATGAAGAAGAACTTTATTTAGCCTTAGAAGATGGCGTTGACTTTTTAGAATTACTTTCGCCAATTAAACATGAAAATCAACAATTAACTTGTGAAAAAATGGTCCTAGGTGAACGAGATGCCTCTGGACGCCGTCGACCAATTGGTACAGGAGAAATGATTGATATTCCTGCTGATACAGTGATTGCCGCTGTTGGTGAAAAAGTAGATACAGAATTTTACCAAGCATTAGGCATTCACACAGACAACTATGGGAAAGTCGTTTCAAATCAAGAAACATTGGAAACAAATATACCAGGCGTCTATGTCATTGGTGATGCTAATTTAGGACCAGCTACAATTGTTGAAGCAATCGCTGATGCAACCAAAGCGGCCAATAATATTTGTCTTGTCCACAATCATCACTATGAAAAAGATAATTTAAATAGTGATGTTGCATTTGTTAGAAACAAACGAGGCATCCTTGTGACAGACGAGATGTCTTGTAGTCAAGCTAGTCGTTGCTTAGAATGCTCCACAATTTGTGAATCTTGTATGGATGTCTGTCCAAACCGAGCAAATATTGTTGTGTATGTCGAAGGAAAACCACAAATTGTCCATGTTGATCGGATGTGTAACGAATGTGGTAACTGTGAAACATTTTGCCCTTATGCAAGTGCCCCTTACAAAGACAAATTTACCTTATTTAACAGTGAATCTGATTTTTATAACAGCACTAATTCAGGTTTCTATGTTCAAAATCCTGTGGATAAAATTTGTTTACTGCGTCTATGGGGAACGGTGTCAACGATTCAATTAACAGATCAAGGATTAGATGTACCAGAAGATTTAATCGCATTAATGGTAACTATGATTGAAGAATATGCTTATTGTATGCAAGCATAAAAGGAAATTTACGACTGGGGGATAAATAAATGTCTATTCTGCTCAAAGGTGGAACCGTCGTATCTGCATATAATCGTCGTCAATTGGATATTCGAATTGACGGCGAGCAAATTGTAGAGATGGGGGCAAATTTACCAGTAGAAAATTCTCAGATTGAGGATGTTACGGGGTGTTATGTATTACCAGGCTTTATTGATGCGCACACGCATCTGGAATTAAATAATGGCAAAGGTTCGTTAAGTACGGCGGATAACTTTACTACTGGAAGCCAAGCGGCGGTGGCCAAAGGTACGACTACGGTTATTGATATGGCTACACCTAATAAAGGCGGCTCATTGAAAGACTGTTTAGCTACTTGGAATCAATTGGCTGAAGGCAAGAGTTCATGTGATTATACTTACCATATGTCCATGATTGAATGGAAACCAACGATAGCTGCTGAAATTCAGGAAATGATTGCTGCAGGTATTACTTCCTTCAAAATGTATATGGCTTATGATAATTTGCGAACCACAGATGCGGAAATTTTTGAAGCGATGAAGGAAATAAAAAAAGTTAATGGAATGTTAGGCGTTCATTGTGAAAATGGTGATTTAGTAGATGAATTAATCCAATCGTATGTTTCTCAAGGAAAGCTAACCCCGCACTATCATCCGTTATCAAGACCGGCGGCTGTTGAAGCAGAAGCGGTAGCAAGATATTTGATGATAGCGGAAATGGCTGATTTGCCGGTTAATATTGTGCATTTAAGCACAAAACGATCGTTAGAAGCGGTGGAACGGGCTCGTCAAAGAGGACAATCAGTCTATGTAGAAACTTGCCCTCAATATCTTTTACTAGATGATCACTTGTATGATGCGCCTAATTTTGAAGCAGCAAAATATGTCTGCTCACCGCCACTACGCAAACGAGAGGATCAACAGGCTTTGTGGCAAGGGATTAAAGAGGGGGCAATCAATACAATATCGACAGATCACTGTAGTTTTAATTTTCACGGACAAAAAACAGTTGGCGAAGATGATTTTAGTAAAATTCCAAATGGGATGCCAGGTGTTGAAACGAGACCAGAATTAATTTACACGGAAGGTGTGGCGAAGGGCCGAATCACCTTGGAAAAAATGGTTGCTCTGCTTTCTGAAAATATTGCTAAACAATTCTCGATGTATCCACAAAAAGGTGTGGTGCAAGAAGGCAGTGATGCCGATTTAGTTGTTTGGGATCCTAGAACAACCGGCGTGATTGCTGCGAAAACGCAGTTACAAAATGTCGACTATACGCCGTATGAAGGATTTGAAACACAAGGACAGGCTCGAATGGTTTATTTAAGAGGTCAAAAAGTTGCTGAAGCTGGGCAAGTCATCTTGGCAAATCAAGGAAAATTTGTTTTTCGTAAAGCAACTTAAAAATAGAAGGAGGAGAAGTATTTTTGGAAAAAATTAAATGGACAGCAAATGAAATGCCGAAGACGGAGGATAAGTACTTACCTCTGATGTCTAAAGAAAAAATTGAGAAAGCTTTGGCTTTTCACAAAAGTTTTCCACAGTATTCAGAAACACCATTAGCAGAATTGAATCATATGGCCGCTTATCTGGGGTTAAATGATTTCTTTGTTAAAGATGAATCTTATCGCTTTGGTTTAAATGCTTTTAAAGTCTTAGGTGGTTCGTTTGCCATGGCTAACTATATTGCCGAAAAATTAAAGAAAGATGTTTCGGAACTAACATATGATGAATTAACTTCTGATCAATTACGATCAGCTTTTGGACAAGCTACGTTTTTTACAGCAACTGATGGTAACCATGGACGAGGAGTCGCTTGGGCTGCGAATAAATTAGGCCAAAAATCAGTTGTACTCATGCCGAAGGGTTCAACACAGACGAGAAAAGAAAATATTGAAAAAGAAGGCGCAACCGTCACAATTGAAGAAGTTAATTACGATGAATGTGTACGAATGGCTAATAAAATGGCCGAAGAAACTGAAAACGGTGTCATGGTTCAAGACACCGCTTGGGACGGATATGAAAAAATTCCGACTTGGATTATGCAAGGATACGGAACGATGGCGTTAGAAGCCTCTCAACAATTAAGAAAATTTGGCTCTGAACGACCTAGTCATGTTTTTGTTCAAGCTGGTGTCGGCAGTTTAGCTGGGGCGGTGATTGGTTATTTTGCTAATGCTTTTCCAGAAAACCCACCGATTATGGTCGTAGTTGAGGCACAGGCGGCTGACTGTTTATATCAATCAGCAATTAAAAAAGACGGAGAAATTCGCTTTGTCGATGGTGATTTACAGACAATTATGGCTGGCTTAGCATGTGGAGAACCTAATACGATTTCTTTTGATATTCTAAAAAATCATACATCCTTCTTTGTTTCAGCACCAGATTGGGTTTCTGAAAAAGGAATGCGTATGTTGGGCGCGCCATTAAAAGGGGATCCGCAAGTTGTATCAGGCGAATCTGGGGCAGTAGCAATGGGCTTAGTAGCTACAGTGATGCAAGATCCCGACTATCAAGAATTACGTGAGGCATTGCAACTGGATGAGACGTCAAACGCTTTAATGTTTTCTACCGAAGGGGACACTGATCCAGACAATTATAAAAAAATTTTATGGAGGTAAAAGGAATGGATTTTAATGCAGTAAATGCAGCAGCAGAAGGTTACAGAGAAGATATGGTCAAATTTTTAAGAGACCTTGTCAAAATTCCAGGAGAAAGTGCAGAAGAAGGCAACAAAATTGCGCGAGCAAAAGCCGAAATGGAAAAATTAGGTTTCGATAAAATTGACATTGATCCTCAAGGAAATTTACTTGGTTATATGGGGTCTGGTGAAAAATTAATTGCTTTTGATGGGCACATGGATACTGTCGGAATTGGTGAAATGAGTAACTGGAAATTTGATCCTTACGATGGCTATGAAACAGAAACTGAGATCGGTGGTCGCGGTACGTCTGACCAAGAGGGCGGGATTGTTTCGGCTATTTATGGCGCTAAAATCATGAAAGATTTAGGTCTATTATCAGAAAAATACACTTCTTTAGTAACAGTTACTGTCCAAGAAGAAGACTGTGACGGCTTATGCTGGCAGTACATTATCAAAGAAGACGGTATCCGTCCAGAATTTGTTGTTTCAACAGAGCCAACAGATGGTGGGATTTATCGTGGTCAACGAGGCCGAATGGAAATTAAAGTTGATGTCAAAGGCGTTTCGTGTCATGGCTCAGCACCAGAACGTGGAGATAATGCCATTTACAAAATGGCGGATATCTTACAAGATGTTCGTGCCTTAAACAACAATGGAGATACAGAAAGCACAGCGATTCGTGGTTTAGTTCGTATGTTAGATCCTAAGTACAATCCAGAGTGGCAAGAAGCCCGTTTCTTAGGTCGTGGTACGGTGACTGTTTCGCAAATTTTCCATTCTTCACCAAGTCGGTGTGCTGTTGCGGATGGCTGTACCGTTTCACTAGACCGTCGAATGACTGCTGGAGAAACTTGGGAAAGTTGTTTAGAAGAAATTCGCAATTTACCAGCTGTTAAAAAATATGGAGATGATGTGACGGTTTCAATGTACAACTATGATCGTCCTTCTTATACGGATTTAACTTATGAAATTGAATGTTATTTCCCAACGTGGGTCATTCCAGAAAATCATGATGTAACAAAAGCCTTGATGGAAACGCATAAAAATCTCTATGGAGAAACACGGAAAGGCTCTGTAGAAACAGTGGAAATGCGTGAAGAACGCCCATTGTTAGATAAGTGGACCTTCTCAACAAATGGCGTTTCAATTATGGGACGTAATGGCATTCCTTGTATTGGTTTCGGGCCAGGGGCCGAAGCACAAGCACATGCACCAAATGAAAAAACTTGGAAAGATGATTTGGTTCGTTGTGCAGCCGTTTATGCGGCATTACCAACGGTCTATTGTGGTTAAGTAAAGGATTATTAGACAAGAAAAAAGGAGCAGATGGAATGGAAACGTTTAAAGAATATATTGAGAAATTAGATAAATTAGAATTTGAAAAAATGTACGAAAATGACTTTTTCCTAACTTGGGAAAAAACAAGAGATGAATTAGAAGCTGTTTTCACAGTTGCCGATACATTACGCTATTTAAGAGAAAATAATATTTCAACTAAAATCTTTGATAGTGGCTTGGGGATTTCTTTATTCCGAGACAACTCTACAAGAACACGTTTTAGTTTCGCTTCAGCGTGTAATCTTTTGGGCTTAGAAGTTCAAGATTTAGACGAAGGAAAAAGTCAAATTTCTCACGGAGAAACTGTTCGTGAGACAGCAAACATGATTTCTTTTATGGCTGATATCATTGGTATTCGTGATGACATGTACATTGGTAAAGGCAATGCTTACATGCACGAAGTATCAGAATCTGTCCAAGAAGGATATAAAGATGGGGTATTAGAACAACGCCCAACGTTAGTGAATTTACAATGTGATATTGACCATCCGACGCAAGCAATGGCGGATGCGTTGCATTTAATTCATGAATTTGGTGGTATTGAAAACCTGAAAGGGAAAAAAGTTGCCATGACTTGGGCGTATTCACCATCTTATGGAAAACCATTATCTGTTCCTCAAGGAATTGTTGGTCTAATGACCCGTTTAGGAATGGATGTCGTCTTAGCACATCCAGAAGGTTATGAAATTATGCCAGAAGTAGAAGAAGTTGCGAAGAAAAATGCGGCAGAATTTGGTGGAAACTTTACTAAAACGAATAGTA
Source organism: Enterococcus sp. DIV2467a (assembly GCF_050532945.1). Taxonomy (NCBI): domain Bacteria; kingdom Bacillati; phylum Bacillota; class Bacilli; order Lactobacillales; family Enterococcaceae; genus Enterococcus; species Enterococcus sp. DIV2467a. Next base: position 859,318 of record NZ_CP172896.1, read on the forward strand.
TGGCAGAAGCATTCAAAGATGCGGATGTTGTTTATCCGAAAAGCTGGGCACCTTTTGCGGCAATGGAAAAGCGAACTGAATTATATGGCAATGGTGACCAAGCAGGAATTGATCAATTAGAACAAGAATTACTTTCTCAAAATAAAAAGCACAAAGATTGGGAATGTACAGAAGAATTGATGAAAACAACAAAAGACGGCAAAGCTTTGTATATGCATTGTCTACCAGCTGATATTACTGGTGTAAGTTGTGAAGAAGGCGAAGTGGAAGCTTCTGTTTTCGATCGTTATCGGGTCGAACTTTACAAAGAAGCTAGCTACAAACCGTATGTTATTGCGGCTATGATTTTCTTAAGTAAAGTAAAAAATCCGCAAAAAACTTTAACAGACTTAGCGGATAAAGCGACACCAAGAGAAGTAAAATAATAAATTTGGCATGAAGACAGATGCTTTTTCTTTACACAATGAATCATTAGAAGTTGCCTCTTCAACATGAACAAATAAGACCTTCCCAAGTCTATTCATGAATGTGTGATTGTCTCGAGTCAAGAACGCTTAGTCATGTGCGTTGACTTCATGCAACGACAACAGACAGTTAATACGAAAACTCGTTGTGAAAAAGAAAAAGCATCGTCCTTTTTATAAAACAGAAAATGAGGTGAAGCAATGGGCAAACGCGTCGTAGTAGCTTTAGGTGGCAATGCTTTAGGAAATAATTTGACGGAGCAGATGACTGCCGTAAAACAGACCTCCAAAGCGATTGCAGATTTGATTGAAGCAGGATATGAAGTTATTTTATCTCATGGCAATGGTCCTCAAGTGGGGATGATTCAATTAGCTATGGAAGAATTTTCCTTTAATAATCCACAATATCCAGTTGTTCCGTTATCCATGTGCGTAGCCATGAGTCAAAGTTACATTGGCTATGATTTAGAGAATGCGCTACAAGAAGAGTTGCGTCAGCGAAATATAAGTAAAGCAGTCACCACCATAGTCACTCAAGTGGTCGTGGATGAAAATGATCCGGCGTTCAAAAAACCAACGAAACCAATTGGCCGCTTCATGACAAAAGAAGAAGCAGAACAATTAGTCAAAGAAAAAAATATACAAGTGATGGAAGATGCTGGCCGTGGTTATCGCCAAGTCGTCGCTTCTCCTAAACCAAAAAATATTGTCGAACTTCTCACGATTCAAACATTGGTTGATGCTGGCCAAACAGTCATTGCTGGCGGCGGTGGTGGCATCCCAGTCATTCAAGAAGGGAACCGACTGAAAGGTGTAAATGCAGTCATCGACAAAGATTTTTGTAGTGAACGACTAGCTGAACAAGTAGATGCTGATCTGCTCGTGATTTTAACAGCAGTTGAAAAAGTTTGTATTAATTTTGGTAAAGAAAATCAAGAAGCCCTAGGGAATATTTCAACAGAAAAAATGAAACAATATGCGCAAGAAGGTCAGTTTGCTCCAGGTTCAATGTTACCAAAAGTTGAAGCAGCGATTAAATTTGCTGAATCTAAGCCAGGTCGAAAAACATTGATTACGTTATTAGAAAAAGCCAAAGAAGGATTATCTGGAAAAACAGGGACTTTAATTGAAAATAAAGAATCATAGAATGGAGGAAAACGATGACAAACAAAATGATTAATTCTGCACAGGCACCAGCTGCTGTAGGGCCTTATTCACATTCTGTCTTAGCGGGAAATACGTTGTACATTTCTGGACAACTAGGATTAGATCCGCAATCGGGCGAAATGAAGGCTACAGTGGAAGAACAAGCAAAACAAGCCTTTATCAATTTAGGTTCGATTTTAAAAGAGGTCGAGATGACCTATGATAATGTTGTGAAAACAACGGTGTTTTTACAACATATGTCTGATTTTAGCAAAATTAACGAAATCTATGGGAATTACTTTTCAGAAGTTTTGCCTGCACGTTCTTGTGTAGAAGTAGCCAAGTTGCCAAAAGATGGTTTATTTGAAATTGAAGCAGTTGCTGTCAAAGGATAATTTTTAAGATGTTTCTGAGGGAAAAAGGATTGCATTCTTTACTGATTAAGGGGAACAATCCTTTTAGAATAAAAAGAAGAAGGAAACGATCCTATGAATGAAAAAAAAGAGCAAGCATTATTTGAATATGATGCGAAACTATCAATTTCTGAAGCAATTCCGATGGGATTGCAACACGTTGTCGCAGCAGTAGTAGGGATTGTCACACCGGGAATCATGATTGCCAAAGTTTGCCAATTAAGTCCTAGTGATACGACTATTTTGATTCAAACATCATTGATTTTTTCAGCAGTTGCAACGTTAATTCAACTTTTCCCTATTTTTGGAAAAGTGGGTTCACGGTTACCAGTTATGATGGGGGCAAGTTTTGCGTATGTACCGATTTTGATGGCCATCGGAGCTGATTTTGGGATTGCAGCAATTTTTGGTTCCCAATTAGTTGGCAGTATTCTTGTTATTATTGTTGGTTTGTTCATTAAAAAAATCCGTGTGTTGTTTCCGCCTTTAGTAACGGGAACGGTTATTTTAAGTATTGGACTATCCCTGTTTCCAGTTGCGATTAAGTATATGGCAGGAGGAGCTGGTAGTGCTGATTTTGGTTCAGCCCGGAATTGGTTAGTTGCATTATTAACCTTTGCGATTGTCTTTTACTTCAATTATTTTGCAAAAGGATTTTTGAAGTTATCAGCAATTTTAAACGGAATGGTTATTGGCTATTTGATTTCTTTAGCTTTAGGGATGGTTAGTTTTGAGCCAGTTCAAAATGCTAAAATCGTTCAGGTAATTACCCCGTTTCACTTTGGACTGGATTTTCAATTGGTACCAATCTTTACGCTTGTGGTGATGTTTATTGTTGATGCTGTTCAAGCCATCGGTCAATTTACAGCAACAACGGTTGGGGCAATGGATCGGGATGCAACGGATGAAGAATTATCTGGCGGAATTATGGGGAGTGGTTTCACTAACTTTATTGGCAGTTTATTTGGATCAATCCCAGTGGCAACTTTTGGACAAAATGTTGGTCTGGTTACGGTAACAAAAGTGATTAATAAATATGTTCTGGTTTTCGCTTCAGTTATATTATTAATTGCTGGTTTTGTTCCGAAAGTAGCTGCATTATTAACTACGATTCCTTACGCGGTAATTGGTGGCGCAACGATTTCAGTTTTTGCTTCTATTTCTATGACAGGTATTCGGATGATTGCTTCGCAGGAAATGACTCCTCGAAATACTGGGGTTGTCGGAACAGCTCTAGCATTTGGAATTGGTGTCACATTGTCTACTGGAAGCTTAGCTGGTTTTCCAACTTGGGTAACAACGATTTTCGGTAATTCGGAAGTTATCTTAACCACTTTGGTAGCAGTCCTTTTAAATGTCATTTTAAAACCAAAAAAGCGCGTAGCACTTGAGTGAAGATTGCTTTTTTTGATACGAAAGTGAGTAAGCTTTCGTATCCTTTTTCCCTTACGTTATCTATAAAAAAATGAACGAATAAAGGAGGAGAAGATGTTTACGTATTCCTTGAACTTAAAATTAAAAACAGATCGGAACTTTTTTGGTCCTGGCGTTGTCGAAGTTTTACAAAAAATTCAGCAAACTGGTTCACTAAACTTAGCGGCAAAAGAGATGAAAATGTCTTATAATAAGGCATGGCGGATTGTGCGGGTAGCTGAAGAAGAGCTATCTTTTCCATTAATTATCAAAAGTGTTGGTGGTTGTAATGGTGGCGGGTCAATTGTTACGGATCAAGGAAAAGAGTTGATTGATCAATATCTTTTATTTGAGAAAAAAGTGTATCAACAGGTAGAGGCATGTTTTGAAGAAATATTTAAAGAACAGGATGTAGTATCGGAGGAACTGAAATGAGAGAAGTATTTCAGCGTTTGAAACAGGCAATATTGGAAAAGCAAGACACGATGTTATTAACGATTGGTACAAGTTCAGGATCTACACCACGAAGTCAAGGGGCTAGAATGCTGGTTTCCGCCGAAGGTAGAATAGCCGGAACTGTTGGTGGTGGGGCGGTTGAATTTCAGGCTGAACAAGTGGCAAAAAAGCTACTTATTGAGAAAGAAAATGCACAACGTCAATTTATTTTAGCACCGAATAATATTGCTGATTTAGGCATGGTCTGTGGCGGAAATGTCACGATTTTTTTCCATTATCTTTCATGGGAAACGCCATTTTTAAAAGAGTTGTGTGAATCCATAGAAACGCATTTTCAAAATAACCAACAAGGTTGGTTAATGACTGAACTAGATCAAAACAATTTAGGAAAAGTATCCTTTTATAGTGAAACAGGCGAATTGATTGGTTCCACTTCTTGGGAGGGGGAATTAAGTTTGCTACCTAAAGGTATCCATTGTGAGCAAAAAGAGGAAATCACTTTTTTAACAGAAGCGATCCTCCAAGTAGGGAAAGTATATATTTTTGGAAGTGGACATGTCGCACGAGCATTGGTACCTATTTTAAACTATTTATCGTTTTATTGCGTTGTAGTGGACGATCGTCCAGAATTTTTGACGGCACAAGCTTTTCCACAAGCTGAGAAACTACGGGTTATTCCTTTAGAAAATTTAGCTGCGTTTATTGAAATAACGGCGGACGATTATGGTATAGTAATTACCAGAGGACACAATTTTGATTTCATCGTTGCCAAACAGTTATTGGAAACACCAGCCAAATATATTGGTGTGATGGGGAGCAAACACAAAATTGCTTCACAAGTTCGACGGTTAAAAGAGGTCGGTTATACAATGAATGAAATTGAAAGAATTTTCATGCCAATTGGCTTAGATATTGCAGCCGAAACACCAGAAGAGTTAGCGATTAGCATCGCGGGAGAATTAATTCAACAGCGCTATCAATAATGAGGATCTTCAAGTTAAATAAAAAAGTTTTTTTGCTAAAAAATAATTTTTAGAACGAAGATTTGTGGTATAATCTAGGTGATTGAACACTAAACTATATCAGAAATCGAGGTGCAAGAAATGTATTCAATTATTGTAAATGGTCAAAGTGAAACCTGTGAAACAAACAAAAAATTAATGGACTTTTTGCGGGAGGATCTGGGCCTAACTGGAACAAAAGATGGCTGTAACCAAGGCTCTTGCGGTGCATGTACGGTGTTAGTAAATGGAAAGGCTTCCAAAGCATGTTTGTTTACTCTAGAAAAATTAGCTGGTAAAGAAGTCACGACAATCGAAGGTTTAAGCCAACGGCAAAAAGATGTCTACGCCTATGCGTTCGCAAAAACGGGTGCAGTTCAGTGCGGGTATTGCATCCCTGGGATGGTTATTTCGGCACAAGGATTATTGAACAAGAAACCCGAACCCACAAAAGAAGACATTCAGAAAGCTATACGAGGAAACATTTGTCGTTGTACTGGATATGTGAAAATAATAGAAGCCATTCAGTTAGCTGCTAAAATGTTTTGTGAAGAAACGAGCATTCCAGAAGAACATTCAAATGGTAAATTAGGGGAAGACTTCCAACGGGTCGATGCAGTGGAGAAAACCTTAGGGACAGGGATTTATGTAGATGACATTGACATAGAAGGAATGCTTCATGCATCTGCTTTGCGGAGTGCCTATCCTCGCGCAAAAGTTCTATCAATCGATAGTACCCAAGCATTGGCGCATCCTGACTGTGTGGCTGTGTTCACAGCTAAAGACGTTCCAGGAAATAATAAAATTGGTCATTTAGAATTTATTTCCGATTGGGATGTAATGATTCCAGAAGGAGAAATAACACGGTATGTTGGGGATGCAGTGGCACTCGTTGTTTCAAAAAGAAAAGAAACCTTACCAGAGATAAAAAATTTAGTGGAAGTTGATTATGAAGAAATGATACCGCTTACTTCTTGTGAAGCTGCTTTAGCAGAAGGTGCACCAGTTATTCATGAAAAGGGCAATATCTTGTCTCATGAACACTTGGTACGTGGCAATGCAGAGGAAGTGTTAGCAAATTCTGCGTTTGTAGTGACAGAACATTATTCCGTACCAATTAACGAACATGCCTTTATGGAACCCGAGTGTGCGATTGCACAGCCTGAAGGTGAGGGCATTTTACTCTTTAGTGCGGGTCAAAGTATCTATGATGAACAACGGGAAGTGGCTCGGATGTTAGGACTAGACAAGGAAAAAATTCATGTTCAATCAAAACTTGTTGGTGGTGGTTTTGGTGGAAAAGAAGACATGAGTGTTCAGCATCATGCATCCTTAGCAGCTTGGTTATTGAAGAAACCAGTAAAAGTACTGCTAAGCCGTGAAGAAAGTTTGATGGTTCATCCCAAACGCCATGGCATGGAAATGGACTTTACGACCGGCTGTGATGAAGAAGGCAATTTAACTGCAATGAAAGCAGTGATTTATGCGGATACTGGGGCCTATGCTTCTTTAGGAGGACCGGTATTGCAACGGGCTTGTACACATGCGGCAGGTCCCTACAAGTATCAAACGATTGATGTGGAAGGGTTTGCTGTATATACTAATAATCCGCCAGCAGGTGCATTTCGCGGATTTGGTGTTTGCCAAACGGCTTTTGCAATTGAAAGTAATTTAAACTTGTTAGCAGAAAAAGTCGGACTATCACCATGGGAAATACGCTTTAAAAATGCCGTCGCCCCAGGAGATACTTTACCGAATGGACAATTGGTCTCGAAAAATGCGGCGTTAAAAGAAGCCTTGTTAGCGGTTAAAGACGTCTATGAACAAGCGGAAGTTGCTGGAATTTCTAGTTTCTTTAAAAATAGTGGCGTGGGTGTGGGGCTACCTGATACAGGGCGTTGTATTATTTCTGTTGAAGAAGGAAAAATACATGTCCGCACAAGTGCTGCTTGTATCGGTCAAGGGATGGCAACCGTTACGACGCAAATTGCCTGTGAAACATTAAATTTACCACCAGAAATGATTGTTGCGGAAGCCCCTGATACGAGAAGAACACCGAATTCAGGAACGACAACGGCTTCGAGGCAGTCACTCTTCACAGGAGAAGCAACTAGAAGAGCGGCAATGCAATTACGGTATGAACTTGATATGGGACGTGCTTTAAGTGATTTGGAAGGTGAAGAATTTTATGGGGAATATTCAGCGAAAACGGATCCGTTAATTAATGATAAAAAAAGTCCAGTTAGTCATGCTGGCTATGGTTATGCTGCTGAAGTAGCTATTCTAGATGACAAAGGAAAAGTAGCTAAATTTGTGGCTGCGTATGATATGGGGCAAGTGGTGAATCCACGAGCTGCTGAAGGTCAAATTGAAGGTGGGATTGCAATGGGCATGGGGTATGCTTTAACTGAAAAATTTGCCTTAGAAGAAGGCTATGTTAAAGCAAAATATGCAACGCTAGGATTAGTGAATGCCACTCAAGTACCACCAATCGAAACAATTTTGGTTCATGCTGACAATCTTCACGAAGGTTTAGCCTATGGAATTAAAGGCGTAGGTGAGTTAGCAACGATCCCTACCGCACCAGCTTTAGCAGGCGCATATTTTGCCTTGGATGGTCAGCTCCGACCAAGTCTGCCTTTAGAAAATACCCCTTATCAAAAGAAAAAAAGATAAAAGGAGACAACTCATGTCACTCGTTAGTGTCATTATTCTAGCATCGGGCAATTCACAACGGATGGGCCAAAATAAATTGTTCTTAAAATATCAAGGAAAAACATTTTTAGAGCACACGTTAACCTTAGTGAATCAATTAGACGTATTAGAACGGATTTTAGTTGTTTCGCCTGAGAATCAGCCAGCGTTTCCTTTACCTAAGAACATTCAGTTGATTCTCAATCATCAATGGCAAGAAGGACAAAGTAGCAGTATTCGTTTAGGAACCGAGCAAGCTCGGGGAGCTGGCTATTTATACTTACCTAGTGATCAACCACTGTTAACACCTAAAATGCTACAACCCGTGTTAGATAAATGTCAGAGAAATAAAATTGTAGTGCCATTACAAAAAGATGGTTGTCCTAGTAGTCCAGTATTATTCGGTAATCAATTTCGACAAGAACTATTAACATTGACTGGTGAAACAGGCGGACGCATGATTTATGAACGCTTTCCAGAAGCAGTTCAGATGTTGAGAATAGCGACTCCTGGCCGTTTAAAAGATATCGACACGCCAGAAGAGTACAGAAAATTAATTCAAGAAACCAATAGTTAGAGAGGAAAAACGTATGAAGGACTTGGTTTATTTAAATTATGCAGCGACTTCCTATAAAAAATTTCCAGCAACCATTGAGGCTTTGACTGCCTATTTAGCAGAAAATCAGTTCATGAATTACGGAAGAAATGCCCCTTTGCTTAGAGAGGGGCTTCCTCTTTTAGAGACACGTCAATTGTTAGCAGACTTTTTTCAGGCACCCAGTGCGGCTCAGATTACGTTTACGAATAACGCAACAACTTCCTTAAATCTTGCATTAGCGGGGATTTTACAACCTGGCGACCATGTGATTACGACTATGTTAGAACATCATGCAGTAGCTAGACCTCTTCACTTGCTTGAGAAAGAACGAGGCATTTCAGTGACGTATGTTGCTTGTCAAAAAACTGGCCTGTTAGATGTAGAAAATATTCAGCGAGCCTGGCGAACGAATACAAAAGCCTTGGTGATGACACACGCATCCAATGTCTTAGGCACCATTTTACCCATTGAAGAATGTTTTCAATGGGCTCAACAGAAAGGCTTGCTAACTGTTTTGGATGCGGCTCAAACGGCGGGATTTTTACCAATAAAAATGACCCAGATGGCCATTGATGTGTTAGCCTTTACTGGACATAAAAGCTTATATGGATTAGCAGGTATTGGTGGGTTAGCTTTTAGTGAGCGAGGGGCTGAAGCGGTCAAACCACTGATGGCGGGCGGCACTGGTAGCCATTCTAATTCCTTTGATCAACCCTCTTTTTTACCAGATAAATTTGAAGCTGGTACGTTAAACAGTTTAGGTATTCTAAGCTTAAATAGTTCTATTAAAGAGTTGAATAAAATTGGTTTAGCAGCGATTCAAAAGCATGAACGAACCTTAATGCAGAATTTTTTAAATGGTTTATCAGGGTTACCTGTCACAATTTTAGGAACCAAGGACGTGGCACAAACTGTCCCTGTTGTTTCTATCACACTGTGGAATCAGGAAGAAACAATAGTGGCACAGCAACTAGCAGAACAATATGGCATTATGACGCGCGCAGGTTTGCATTGTGCACCATTAGCCCATCAAACAGCTGGGACTTTAGCAACTGGCACCTTACGTTTTAGCTTTGGTTGGCAGACAACGCCTGAAGAAATTACTTGGACAATTCACGCTTTACAAGAACTACTAATTTGAGAAGGAGCGGACAGCATGGATTTTTTATCACAATGTACATCAGGTGGCTGTGGGGCAAAAATTGAATCCCGTGTACTGAACCAATTGTTGCAACACTTACCCGAAACACCGGCAAATGAGCGGCTACTCGTCGGATTTGAACATGCCGACGACGCCGCTGTTTACCAAATAACGTCTGAAAAAGCTTTGATTTCAACGGTAGATTTTTTTTCACCAATGGTCAATGATCCGTTATCATTTGGAAAAATTGCGGTCGCTAATGCTTTAAGTGATGTCTATGCCATGGGCGGAACAGTCCTTTATGCGCTAAATCTTGTTTGTTTTCCACAAAAGATGTCAAAAGAATGGTTGGAACAAATGCTCTTGGGTGGCAGCTTAAAATTAAAGGAAGCGGGTGCTTTACTGGCGGGAGGCCATTCGATTTATGACCATGAACCCAAGTATGGTCTAGCGGTAACCGGAGAAGTTCATCCAGAAAATTTGTGGCATAATAATACGCCACAGGTGGGGGATGTCTTGATTTTAACTAAAGCATTAGGTGTAGGAATTATTCAAGCGGCTGTTCGGGGGCAATTGGCGAAGCAGACGGAACAAAAAATCGCACAAGATTCGATGGAACGTTTAAATAAATATGCCGCTGCGAATGCTCGATCCTACGCAGTACATGCTTGTACTGACGTGACTGGGTTTGGTCTATTAATTCATGCAAAAGAAATGGCTGATAATCAGGTAACATTACTGATTGATACAGAAGCATTACCAACCATTACAGGAGCGTTGGCCTACGCCGCAGAATGTTTAGTCACTGCAGCTGGGCAAAGAAACCGCCAAACAATCGGAACGACAATCGATTATTCAAAAATTTCTATGGAAATGCAAGAACTTTTGTTTGATCCACAAACTTCTGGCGGACTGTTAATTAGTGTCGCTGCTGACGAAGCGGCAGCCTGTTTAGCAGCTATTCAAAAAGAGGACCCTGTTGCCAAAATTATTGGCGAGGTTCTGCCAAAAGAACAACAAGCAGTAGTACTTTTATAGAGAGAAGGGCCAAATATGAAATTAGTAGATGCATTGGGGAAACCTTGCCCAATACCTGTGATTGAAACAAAAAAAGCTTTGGCGGAGTTAGGTTTAGCTGGAGGCACTATCGAGGTATTAGTCGATAACGAAGTAGCCATTGAAAATTTAAAAAAATTAGCTACTAAAAAACAGGCCACTTTGACTGCGAAGCAGATAGAAGCCACGGTTTTCTCTGTCAAAATTACGGTACCTGAAGAAGCGACTCAACAAACAAGTCAGTCAGCAACAGATTTAGTAATTACGATTGGCTCCGATCAATTAGGTACTGGAGACGAGCAGCTAGGACGACTATTAATGAAAAGTTATCTTCAATCATTATCAGAAGCAGAAACTGTTCCTACACAGCTATTATTCTTTAATCGAGGGGCGTTTTTAACGAATCAAGCAGCGAATACCTTAGCTGATTTGCAACAATTAGCGGAGAAGGGAACCACGATTCAAACGTGTGGGGCCTGTTTAGATTTTTATCATTTAACAGACACCTTAGCTATCGGCTCTATTACTAATATGTACGAAATTGTTGAAACAATGAATCAAGCGGCTAAAGTAATTACGCTTTAACAAAAAAAGAAGGTGAAAAGATGGAGTATTTGCTAACCTTTCCGAATACACATTATGCTGTTCTGGCAGAACAAGTACTGTTGGCAAGAAAGGTGGCTGTTCGCGTCTTTACTTTGCCACCATCATTGACGGATGGCTGTGGGATCGGTTTACTCATTAATGAAGCGGAAATAACTCACAGTGTATGTTTTTTAGAAGAAGCAAAAGTACGCGTAGCCTCTATTTTTTCTGTGAAAAATGACCTTGGGGAAAGGAGGTACCAACTGTGGAGTCCTTAAAAAAGTGTTTTGATTTACAAGGAAAGGAGATTGTGTCAATTGTTGGTAGTGGTGGGAAAACAAGCTTAATGTGGGCGCTAGCAAAAACATATCGAAAAGAAGCTGTTCTGGTTAGTACAACCACAAAAATTGGGTTTCCCCAACGTCAATTGTATGATTATTTTTATACAAACCATTTTGAAAAAATAACGCCGAATATCTGCGGAATCACTTTAGCAGGAACCGCTATCAACAACCAAACAAAACTAACGATGCCTGCAATGACCTCGTTTCAAACATTGTTTCAGCACTTCACGAAAGTTTTTTTAGAAGCGGATGGGTCCAAACAACGACCTTTGAAAGGCTGGTCCTCTTATGAACCCGTGATATTAAAAGAAACAACCACCACAATTGGTGTGCTTCCGATTTCTGTGATTGGTCAAAAGATAGATGAAACGACCATTCATCGGTTGCCGCTTTTTTTGGAATTAACCGATGCGCAACTACAAGAACCAATCACAGAAACATTGTTAGCTCAACTGATTGATCATCCAAAAGGATTGTTTAAAGAGAGCCAAGGCCAACGAATTTTATGTTTAAATCAAACCCATACGCGAAGAGAGTTCGTTCAAGCGATGAATGTCTGTCTTCAATTACCCAAAAGCTGTTTTGAAAAATTAGACAAGATTATTGCTTGCAATATGGAATTAGAGAAAGGACTTATTTTATGGGAGAAATCAGTCAAAACATCCAAGAAAAATTAGTGATTGTTCGCGGAGGGGGCGATCTAGCGACAGGTGTTATCCAAAAATTATGGCACGTTGGCTTTAAAATACTAGTATTAGAAACAGAATGTCCTCTGGCCATTCGGCGGACTGTTTCAGTTTGTGATGCTATTTTCCAGAAAGAACAAAGTGTGGAAGATTTGGTTGCTGTTCGAATTACTTCATTAAAGGATTGCGCGAAATGTTGGCAGCAAAATAAGCTGCCTGTTTTTGTCGATCAAACAGCAAGTGCTATTCAACAATTGAAACCACTGATTGTTATCGATGCGATTTTGGCTAAGAAAAATTTAGGTACGCATCGAGGAATGGCACCGATTACGATTGCTTTAGGACCAGGCTTTTCAGCACCGCAAGATGTCGATGTTGTGATTGAGACAATGCGTGGACATAGGTTGGGACGTTTATACTTTGAAGGAACAGCTTTACCTAATACAGGTATTCCAGGTGAAATTGGCGGAAAAAGTGCGGAACGAGTTGTCCATGCCCCTGCTTCAGGACAAATTACCCACCTTAAAAACATAGGGGATCTCGTGTTGAAAGGGGAAGCATTATTTTTAATCGATCAGGTTCCAGTTTATTCGCCTCTGACAGGGACTTTGAGAGGATTGATTTCAGAAAAGGTAACATGTTATCAAGGGTTGAAGTGTGCAGATGTAGATCCTCGACCAGTTGAGAAAGTCGATTACTTGACGATCTCCGACAAAGCTCGTGCATTAGGGGGAGCGGTTTTAGAAGCAATTTTTATGATTGGAAGAAGGAAAAACGTTTTATAAAAAAGAACCTAAATAATATTTTTTTTACCTTAAAAATATTGTTAAAAAGGTTTGGAATGTGGTATAGTAAAGACGTAGTAAAAAATACTCTATCTCGAAAGGGGAAGAGTACATACTTAGTTAGATTAGTTTGTGAATAAAATCATTTGTAAAAGTTATTTTTTTAAGAATTGATGTAAGGGGTTACAATTGCATTTGAATGCATTGAAATATTTAGGAAAAAGAAAGGAAATGAATGAAGATGGCATTAGTAAAAATTGTTTATGCAAGTATGACTGGAAACACAGAAGAAATTTCCGAGATTTTGGAAGAACAGTTTCAAGAAGCTGGAGTTGAAGTAGAACGTGAAGAATGTTCAGAAGTTGATGTAGACTTCTTTGATGATGCAGATGCTTGTATTATCGCAACGTATACTTATGGTGATGGGGAACTGCCTTTTGAATTTGAAGATTTCTTTGATGAATTAACTGAAAAGGATTTAGCAGGTAAGCCATTTGGCGTTGTTGGTTCCGGTGATCGTGAATATGGTGAATTTTTCTGTAAATCAGCGCATGATTTTGTAGGAGCTTTTGAAAAAGCTGGTGCTAAAAAAGTAGCTGAAACAGTTGAAATTGAAAACAATGCAGAAGAAGAAGACATCGAAATGCTAAAAACATTTGTTAAAAGTGTCGCCACAACTTTATCTGATAGCGTTGCCTAAGGGTTTAAGAAAGTAGGAGTCAGAATGAAAAGGAACGATGAAGGTAGGTATTTCAATGTTTAATATTCTTCAATCGACTCAATTATCTAGTAATACATTTGATTTTTGGCTGGAAGCGCCAAGAATAGCGACACATGCCCAGGCTGGACAGTTTGTTATTTTAAGAATTGACGAAAAAGGAGAGCGGATCCCTTTAACGATTGCGGAGACAAATCCAAAAGCAGGCAGTATTCGAATTATTTTCCAAGTAATCGGTAAGACAACAGCTGCACTTTCCCAACTTAAAACTTCAGACTCTTTGTTGGATATCACTGGACCTTTAGGTATGCCCACAGAAGTGAAGCAATATGGAACGGTGATGGTTGTCGGTGGCGGGGTTGGTATCGCGGCTATTTATCCAATTATCAAGGCTTTAAAAGAAGCAGGCAACCGAGTGATTACGATTTTGGGAGCACGAACAGCTGAGTTAGTTCTGTTACAAGAAGAATGCCGTCGTTATTCAGATGAGCTAATCATTACAACGGATGATGGTTCATTAGGTAAAAAGGGCTTAGTAACAGAAGCGATGGAAGAAGTTATTGCACGTGAATCTGTAGCGTGCAGTTGGGCGATTGGGCCCAGCATCATGATGAAATTTTGTACCTTGACAGCTGAAAAACATCAATTACCAATTTATGTTTCCTTGAATCCTATTATGATTGACGGAACAGGCATGTGTGGCGGTTGTCGGGTCACTGTTGATGGCACCATGAAATTTGCCTGTGTTGATGGACCTGAGTTTAAAGGCAATGAAGTAAATTGGGATGAATTCATTAATCGAATGAAGCAATATCAGGAATAAGAAGCAGTTTGCTTTACAGATCGTTTGAAAGAGCAGGTGGAGAAAAATGGCTAGAAAAAGTCGTATAAAAACACCGATTGCGGAACAAGCACCTACTATCAGAAAGAATAATTTTGAAGAGGTTTGCTTAGGCTATACATTAGCAGAAGGGCAAGAAGAAGCGATTCGCTGTTTACAATGTAAAAATGCACCTTGTATTGCTAAATGCCCCGTGATGATTGATATTCCTGGATTTATTTTAGCTATTCGTGAAGGAAACATGGAACAAGCAGCCAATATTTTAAGTAAATATACGAATTTACCTGCTATTTGTGGACGCGTTTGTCCGCAAGAGAAACAATGTGAACAAGTTTGTAAATTAGGGAAAGCCAAAAACTTTGAACCAGTGGCAATTGGCAAATTAGAACGTTTAGTTGCCGATTGGGCATTAGAAAATCACATGTTTCTAAAAAAAACAGCGGAACCAACAAAAGGGAAAATCGCAGTGGTCGGTTCTGGTCCTTCTGGGTTAACAGTTGCGGGGGATTTGGCAAAGCTCGGCTACGAAGTAATTATTTTTGAAGCGCTTCATGAAGCTGGTGGCGTATTAACCTATGGCATACCTGAATTTCGATTACCGAAAAAAATTGTTAAACAAGAAATTGCGAGTATTGAAGCCTTAGGTGTAACAATAGAAACCAATGTGGTAGTAGGTAAAACGATTACGATGGAAGAAATAATGTCAGAGTTTGATGCCTGTTATCTATCGGTTGGTGCAGGGGCACCAAATTTTATGGGAATCCCAGGAACTAGTTTAAATGGGGTTTATTCTTCTAGTGAATTTTTAACACGAATCAATTTAATGCATAGCTATGAGTTTCCAGAATATGATACACCGATTAAACGTGCTAAAAATGTCGTTGTGATTGGCGGCGGGAATGTTGCAATGGATGCCGCTCGTTCAGCCAAACGATTAGGCGCTGAAAATGTGAATATTGTGTATCGTCGTTCGTTAGAAGAATTACCAGCAAGAATTGAAGAATACCACCATTCCCTTGAAGAAGGAATTAACTATTATTGGTTGACAAATCCGATTGCTTATTTAGATGACCAACAAGGAAATCTAGGCGGTGTTGAATGTGTCAAAATGGTTTTAGGTGAACCAGATGCGTCTGGAAGACGACGGCCAGAACCGGTTCCAGACAGCACGTTTACTATTCCCGCTGATGCAGTAATCGAGGCAATTGGTCAAGGAGCAAATCGAGTCTTGTTATCAACATATCCAGAAATAGAACTAAACCAATGGGGGTACATTCAGGCCGATCCTAAAACAGGAGCAACCTCAATACCTGGCGTTTTTGCTGGGGGCGATATAGTCACAGGTGCTGCCACCGTTATTTTAGCGATGGGCGCTGGGAAAATCGCAGCTAATGCAATTGATCAGTATGTCAAAACACAAAAAACAACAGTCACAAGCAATGTTTAGGAAAGATAAAAGGTGAAAAAATGAAAAAAACAATGGATGGAAACACCGCAGCGGCTTATATTTCATATGCGTTTACAGAAGTTGCCGCTATTTATCCTATCACACCAAGTTCAACAATGGCAGAGTTGGTAGATGAATGGGCGGAAAGTGGTTTAAAAAATATTTATGGTCAAAAAGTTCAAGTTATTGAAATGCAATCAGAAGCTGGGGCAGCAGGAGTAGTTCATGGTTCGTTAAAAACAGGTGCGTTAACCACTACTTATACTGCTTCACAAGGTTTACTGTTGATGATTCCCAATATGTATAAAATCGCAGGAGAATTGCTGCCTTCTGTGTTCCACGTGGCGGCTCGGGCAGTAACGACAAGTGCGTTGAGTATTTTTGGTGACCATGGCGATGTGATGGCTACCCGCCAAACAGGTTTTTGTATGTTAGCAGAATCGAGTGTCCAAGAAGTAATGGATTTGTCGGCAGTTGCTCATTTAGCTAGCTTAGAAGGTAGTTTACCTTTTGTAAACTTTTTTGATGGTTTTAGAACGAGCCATGAACTACAAAAAATCGAAGTGATTGATTATGATTACCTGAAAGAAATGGTGAATCAGGAAGCTGTAACTCGTTTTAGAATGGGAGGCATGAATCCTAATCATCCCACTGTTTCAGGGACCGCTCAAAATCCTGACATTCATTTTCAGCAAAGAGAAACAGTCAATAAAAATTACGAAGAAATGCCAAAAATTGTTCAAAAATACATGAAAAAAATTAACAATCTTCGTGGAACAACGTATGATTTAACCGATTATTACGGGGTTGAAGATGCAACAGAAGTCATTATTTCAATGGGGTCGGCTTCGCCAGTAATCAAACAAACAGTTGACTATCTCAATCAACAAGGACGCAAAGTTGGTTTTATCAATATTCATTTATATCGTCCATTTCCTACCGAAAACCTTCTTGAAAAATTACCAGCTACAGTAGAAAAGGTTGGGGTTTTAGATCGAACAAAAGAATCAGGAGCCGAAGGAGAACCGTTATTGCTAGATGTTCAAAGCGCTCTCTATCAACATGAAAATCGACCAATTGTGATTGGTGGACGTTATGGGTTAGGCTCTAAAGACGTAGCGCCTAATCAAATTAAAGCGATCTATGATCATTTGTTATTGCCATTTAAAGAATTAAAACAACGTTTTACGGTAGGGATCGTTGATGATGTAACTTATCAATCATTGCCAGAAGAACCTACTTTAGATTTAACGCCAGATACTACCTTCCAAGCAAAATTTTGGGGCTTTGGTTCTGACGGAACTGTGGGAGCAAACAAGCAAGCGATTAAAATTATCGGAGATCATACCGACCTTTATGCACAAGCTTACTTTAGTTATGATTCTAAAAAATCAGGCGGTTTAACCGTTTCGCATCTGCGTTTTGGTAAAGAGCCAATTACTTCCACGTATTTAATTGAACAAGCAGATTTCATCGCTTGTCATAATGCTTCCTATTTGCATAAATATGACCTGTTAAAAGGTTTAAAAGATGGCGGAACGTTTTTACTGAATACTATTTGGGATCAAGAAAAGGTTCACCGTTTATTACCGGCTAAGTTAAAAAAATATATTGGGGAGCACCAAATCAAATTTTATATTATCAATGCGGTTGAGTTAGCTCGCAAAGTAGGCTTAGGCCGTCGGATCAATACAGTGATGTCTACTGCCTTTTTTGAAGTAACAGATATTTTAACGAAAGAGCAATATTTACCGTTACTTAAAGAAGAAGTGAAAAAGACTTATGGAAAAAAATCAATGGAAATTGTTGAAAAAAATTACCAAGCGATTGATGCTACCTTTGAATCGCTGCAAGAAATCGTAGTTCCAGAAGATTGGGCAACCATTGTTTTAGAATCAGAAAATCAAGAGTCGGAAGCTCCAGCTTTTGTGACAAATATTTTAGAACCAATCAATCGTCAAGAAGGGGATCAGCTGACCGTTTCAGATTTGATTGAAAACGGAATGAAGGGCGGTGCCATTCCTATGGGCACTGCGGCTTATGAAAAACGTGGCATTGCGTTAGAAGTGCCTGAGTGGCAAATGGATAAGTGTACGATGTGTAATGAATGTGCCTTTGTTTGTCCACATGCGGCTATTCGACCGTTTTTAGCGGATGAAGAAGAACTGAAAGAAGCACCTGCAGGTTTTGCCATGCGCGAAATGCGTGGCACAGATGGGTTGATGTATCGTATCCAAGTTTCTTTAGAAGACTGTACAGGTTGTGGTCTTTGTGTTCAGGCATGTCCCGTGAAAGACAAGGCGATTTTAATGAAACCTTATGAAACTCAGAAAGAGCAAGCGATGAATTGGGCCTTTGCGATGACTCTTAAACAAAAAGCCAACCCAGTCAAAAAACTTTCTGTTAAAGGTTCCCAATTTAACCAGCCATTGATGGAATTTTCAGGTGCTTGTGAAGGCTGTGGCGAAACACCTTATATTAAGTTGTTGACGCAATTATTTGGTGATCGAATGATGATTGCTAACGCAACAGGCTGTTCATCAATTTGGGGTGGTTCGTCACCGGTGACGCCTTATACAACGAACGAATGTGGCCAAGGACCAGCTTGGAGTAATTCGCTGTTTGAAGATAATGCGGAATATGGTTATGGTATGTATATTGCCAATCGAACGAAACGTCAACATTTAGCTAGTCTGGTTGAAGAAAGTCTTGCTAAAAACGTCGGATCAGATTCACTTCAAGCCTTGTTGAATGATTGGTTGGAACACATGGCTGAAGGGGAAGGAACACAACAGCGAGCCACCAAACTAGCGGCAGCATTAAGTGAAGAAGCCGATGAAGATCCACTTCTAACAAAAATTTACGAACAAAAAGATTTACTAGTGAAAACGAGTCAATGGATTGTCGGCGGCGATGGTTGGGCCTATGATATCGGGTTTAGCGGCATTGATCATGTTCTTGCTAGTGGGGAAGATGTTAATATTTTTGTTATGGATAACGAAGTGTATGCCAATACAGGCGGACAAACATCTAAAGCTACACCAGCTTCAGCCATTGCCAAATTCTCAGCGGGTGGGAAACATACCTCTAAAAAAGATTTAGGGATGATGGCAATCACTTATGGGAATGTCTATGTTGCACAAGTGGCTTTAGGCGCAAACTCAATGCAAACGATTAAAGCAATTGACGAAGCGGAGCGGTACCCAGGCCCATCAATTATCATTGGTTATACCCCATGTATTAATCACGGGGTCAAAGGTGGAATGGTTCGGACGTTAGATCAAGCCAAAGAAGCCGTTGAATCTGGCTATTGGCCACTTTATCGCTACAATCCAGAGTTAGTTAAGAAAGGCAAAGATCCGATGGTCATTGACTACAAGAAAACAGATTTTGACAAAATGCGTGATTTCCTTGAAAAACAAACACGTTACTCTGCGTTGCATACAATTAAACAGAATCAAGAAGTAGTCGAACATTTACTTGATAAAACTAAAGAAGATGCAATTGAACGCTCTGAAAGTTATAACAAACTAGTCACACACATGAAAAAATAAAAAAACAAAGCCTCTTACTTGAGAGGCTTTGTTTTTTTATCCAATAATAATTTTTTCTGAAGGGTATTCGTAGCCTAAGTCACGTGTTTCTTTTGGTACAAAAATCATTAAGGTATAAAGCATACCAATACGTCCAATAAACATTAATAAGGCAATCATTAATTTACCTACTGTTGTTAAATCGTCTGTAATGCCCAAAGAAAGACCGGTTGTCCCAAAGGCAGAAGCGACTTCCACAATGATTGAAATCAAGGGAAGATTTTCAGTGGCTGACAAAAAGACGACAGCGAAAAAGCACATAATCAAAGATAACATGAAGACGACAATCGATTTTTTGACATCATCGTCATCTATTTTACGGCTAAAGACGCTAATATCATCTTCACTTTTTAAAAAGGCTAACAAATACAAGCCAATAATCGCAACAGTCGTTGTTCGGACACCACCACCAACAGAGCTAGGACTACAACCAATAAACATTAACACAGAGAAAATAATCAACGTTGTAATTTGGAAGTCTCCTAAATCATTAATTTGGAGGCCAGCGTTTCGTGTAGTCATCGAATAAAACATCGAACTTACCCAACGGCCACTTTCATTCATTGTCAAAAATAGGTGATCTTTTTCTAATAAGTAAATCAAAATAGTCCCGCCAATAAACAGAACAATAAACGCTAGCAAAGCAATTTTACTAAACAATGAGAAGCGGAAAGGCAAGCCTCGTTTCTTCTTGCGAAAGTTCTTTTTCTTAAAATGTAACCACTCATGAATTTCCAGTAAAACGGGAAATCCAATCCCGCCGATAAAAATTAAGAACATAATTGCCAGTAAAAAGAGATAATCATGAGCAAAAGGAATAATTGAATCACCTGAAATATCAAAGCCTGAATTAGTCACTGCAGAAATAGCTTGATAAAATCCATAAAATATCGCATCTCGCCAGTTCGTATAATAACCACTTATATAAAAATAAAGCGAAAAGAGCGAGCCGAAGATTACTTGGAACCAAATTAAAATCAAAAAAGTGGTGCGGATCAGTCGAACAATTCCGCTCAGTCGCGGCTGATTCATGTCAGTCATAATTAACTGACGTTGCTTTAATGTGATTCGCCGTTTTGATAAAATAAAAAAGACCGTTGAAATCATCATAATCCCTAAGCCACCAACTTGGAAAAGAACCTCCAATAAGACGATCCCACGATCATTAAAAACCGAATTAATATCGACTGTGGTGAGTCCAGTAACACTGACTGTACTGATTGCTAAGAAAAATAAATCAATAAAAGGAACATGCGAGTCAGGTTCTCTGAAAATAGGGAGGCAAAACAATAAATAAGAAATAACCGTCATTAATATGTAATAAGCGACGATGATTTGAATAGATGAAAAATTTTTGCGAATAAATCGATCGCTTT
The DNA here is from genome assembly GCF_050532945.1 of Enterococcus sp. DIV2467a. Lineage (NCBI taxonomy): Bacteria > Bacillati > Bacillota > Bacilli > Lactobacillales > Enterococcaceae > Enterococcus > Enterococcus sp. DIV2467a. The sequence goes on from NZ_CP172896.1 coordinate 880,075, forward strand.
TTCGCTGTGCCAGCCACAGCAAACGTGTATGGTTCACTAGATAACCTCCCAATTCTAATTAAACTAAGTATACCAAAACTTTTCGCCTCAAACGAATAATTCTGCCAGAAAATCCTTGAAATGACAAATAAAAATAAGAAATTCGTTAGAAATAATTGGAAAACATCCACAAACAAGCGAGAACATGATATTTTATGAAAGAATAGAAAAATAGGTTGTTCCCCAAACAACTTATTGCTAATTGGTCAGTTTGTCTAACGATACAACTTTAAAAAGTAGTGGTAGCTTTTTTATTTCGGTTGATATGTGAATGTGTTCACTTTGTGTAACAAACTGTTATTTTTATTCAAATGAAAAATAAGAAATTGTGTTGGTAGAAATCAATAGTTTATAAGGTGGGAAAACAATGAAAAAAGTGTTAATGGGAGTTCTCTCCCTAGGGTTATTATTAGGTGCAGCAACAGGTTGTACAAGCGATCAAGAAAAAGCCGCTGGTAAAACAAAAGCATCTTCTGAAAAAACAGAAGCAACATCTGGTGCCTCTGCTAATGGTTATACAGATCCAAGTGAACTAAAAGACAGTTATGATGTTGTTATTGTTGGTTCAGGTGGTGCGGGGATGACCGCTGCATTACAAGCCAAAGAAGCTGGCATGAATCCAGTTATTTTAGAAAAAATGCCTGTTGCAGGTGGGAATACAATTAAATCGTCTTCAGGAATGAATGCTTCACAAACAAAATTCCAAGAAAAAGAAGGCATTAAAGATAGCAACGATAAATTCTTTGAAGAAACACTAAAAGGCGGTAAAGGAACCAACGATCAAGAATTACTACGTTATTTTGTTGATCATTCAGCTGAAGCAATTGATTGGTTAGATACAAAAGGAATTACATTGAGCAATTTAACGATTACAGGTGGAATGAGCGAAAAACGTACACACCGTCCTGCTGACGGATCAGCAATTGGGGGCTATCTAGTTGACGGTTTAGTACGTAACGTTCGCGAAGAAAAAATTCCATTGTTTGTTGATGCTGACGTGACAGACTTAGTTGAAGAAAACGGTCAAATCGATGGCGTAAAAGTGAAAATGAAAGATGATAAAGAAAAAACAGTTAAAGCAAAAGCAGTCGTTGTCACAACAGGTGGTTTCGGTGCCAACGAAAAATTAATTACACAATACAAACCAGAATTGAAAAACTATGTTACAACGAACCAAGAAGGAACAACAGGTGACGGTATCCAAATGATTCAAAAAGTTGGCGGTGCGTTAGTGGATATGAAAGAAATTCAAATTCACCCAACTGTTCAACAAAGCGATGCTTTCTTAATTGGTGAAGCAGTTCGTGGAGAAGGCGCAATCTTGGCTTCTCAAAAAGGAGAACGTTTTGTTAATGAGTTAGATACACGTGACAAAGTTTCTGCAGCAATCAATGCCTTACCAGAAAAATCAGCTTATTTAGTCTTTGACCAAGGCGTTCGCGACCGTGCAAAAGCCATTGATTTCTATGATCAAAAAGGTTTCGTGGAAAAAGGTGAAACGATTGAAGAATTAGCTGAAAAAATTGGCATGCCTGCCGATACATTGAAAGCAACGATTGATACTTGGAACCAAGATGTTAATGCCAAAGATGACAAACAATTTGGCCGGACAACTGGCATGGAAGCTGACCTAAGCACAGCGCCTTACTACGCAATTAAAATTGCACCAGGGATTCACCACACAATGGGTGGCGTGAAAATCAACACGAAAACAGAAGTTTTACGTGAAGATGGCACACCAATTAAAGGTCTATATGCTGCTGGTGAATTAACAGGTGGCTTACATGGTCAAAACCGTATCGGAGGCAATGCCATCGCCGATATTATCATTTATGGTCGTCAAGCAGGTACGCAATCAGCAGAATTTGCCTCTGCTCAAAAATAACTAGTTTAAAAAGTCTGAAATTGTAGTCAAATAACTACAATTTCGGGCTTTTTTATTGCATACTAGCAGGATCATTAGTTGGAGTATAAATAGCCCTGCTAAAATGACTTTGGCGTAGATTCTGTTTTTTTCAGAAAAATGCACGACCATTTTAGCTAAAAATACTGCTTTTTTGCTGAAAATATAGTAAAATACGTAAGGAACTAACGGAAAGGTGTAGTGAACATGGCTCAATTATTTTTCAAGTATGGCGCAATGAATAGTGGTAAAACCATTGAAATCTTAAAAGTAGCACACAATTACGAAGAACAAGACAAACCAGTTGTTTTGATGACCAGTGGACTAGATACACGTGATGGTGTCGGGAAAGTATCCAGTCGCATCGGATTACGCAGAGATGCTATTCCAATTTTTGAAGAAACCAATGTCTTTGACTTGATTAATGATTTGTCTTACAAACCTTTTTGCGTATTAGTCGATGAATGTCAATTTTTAAACAAGCATCATGTCATTGAATTTGCACGAATTGTTGACGAATTAGATATTCCAGTAATGGCATTTGGGCTAAAGAATGATTTTAGAAATGAATTATTTGAAGGCTCAAAGTATTTACTTTTATATGCAGACAAATTAGAAGAATTAAAAACGATTTGCTGGTTCTGTCATAAAAAAGCAACTATGAACTTGCACTATATTGATGGCAAACCCGTTTATGAAGGGGATCAAGTCCAAATTGGTGGGAATGAAGCCTACTATCCTGTTTGTCGCAAACATTATTTTCATCCAAAAACAGTGAATGAAGAACAGTAAGGAGAGACACTATGTACGATCAATTACAATCTATTGAAGATCGCTATGAGGAATTGGGCGAATTATTAAGTGACCCAGCAGTCATTAGCGATACAAAACGTTTCATGGAATTATCGAAAGAAGAAGCTAATACACGTGAGACGGTTGAGGTTTATCGCCGATATAAACAAGTTGTTGAAGGGATTAGCGATGCCGAAGAACTTTTAAGTGAAAACTTAGATGCGGAAATGGCCGAAATGGCGAAAGAAGAACTTTCTGATTTGAAAAAAGAAAAAGAAGTGTTAGAAGACCGCATTAAAATTTTATTATTACCAAAAGACCCAAATGATGATAAAAATATCATCATGGAAATCCGTGGTGCAGCCGGTGGCGATGAAGCCGCACTTTTTGCTGGCGACTTATTTAATATGTACCAAAAATATGCAGAAGCACAAGGGTGGAAAGCGGAAGTTTTAGAAGCGAACGTCACTGGAATCGGTGGATATAAAGAAGTAATTATGATGATTTCAGGAGATAACGTCTTTTCAAAATTAAAATATGAAAGTGGCGCTCACCGCGTGCAACGAGTTCCTTCAACAGAATCACAAGGACGGATTCATACATCGACAGCAACCGTTGTAGTTATGCCGGAAGCGGAAGAAGTCGAAATCGAATTAGCTGATAAAGATATCCGTGTCGATATTTATCATGCAAGTGGCGCTGGTGGACAGCACGTCAATAAAACCGCTTCGGCTGTTCGTTTAACCCATTTACCAACAGGAATCGTGGTCGCAATGCAAGATGAACGTTCACAGCTAAAAAACCGTGAAAAAGCAATGAAAGTTTTGCGTGCTCGTGTGTATGACCAAATTCAACAAGAAGCACAAAGTGAATATGATGCTAACCGTAAATCGGCGGTGGGGACCGGAGATCGTTCAGAACGAATCAGAACGTATAACTTCCCACAAAATCGAGTAACGGATCATCGTATCGGTTTAACCATCCAAAAACTAGACCAGATTCTTGCTGGCAAATTAGATGAAATCATTGATGCATTAGTCTTATATGATCAAACATCGAAATTAGAAGAGATGCAAAATGGCTAAACGTTACTTTGAAGTCCTTAACTGGGCTTCTTCTTTTTTAGAGGCGCAAGGCAAAGAAGGCTATGCTATTCACTATGTTTTTTTAGAACGTAAAGGTTGGGATAAAACGCAGTGGCTCCTGCATATGCAAGAAGAAATGCCCCAAGAAGAAGAGAAACAATTAAAAACGGATTTAGCCCAATTATTGACAGATTACCCAGCACAATATTTACTAGGACAAGCTGAATTTTATGGACATTCCTTTATTGTTAATGAACATACTTTGATTCCTAGGCCAGAAACAGAAGAATTAGTCGAGCGTTGCTTAAAAGCCAATCCAGATACTCCTTTGACGGTCGTGGATGTCGGAACAGGGACAGGTGCCATTGCGATTAGCTTGAAACTGGCACGGCCCAACTGGCGAGTTATTGCCATTGATCTTTCGGAGGAAGCGTTGACTGTCGCTAAACAAAACGCGCAAGCATTAGGTGCTGGCATCGAATTTTATCATGGGAATGGCTTACAGCCAGTTGCTTCTGAAAAAATTGATCTGCTTATTTCTAATCCGCCCTATATTAGTGAACAAGAATGGCATTTAATGGATGCAAGTGTCCGAACGTATGAACCTAAAACCGCTTTATTCGCTGAAAATAACGGTTTGGCTTTATACCAACAATTAATTCATGAAAGTCAAACGATGCTTAAAGCAGACGGTAAAATTTATTTTGAAATAGGGTTTCAACAAGGCGCGGCCCTCCAAGAATTATTGAGCGCCGCCTATCCACAAAAAACAATTAAAATTGAAAAAGATTTATCTGGCAACGATCGCCTCGCGATAGCCGAGTAACTAAGGTTCTTCGTCGCCACTTTTCTAGAAGGAGCGATTTGCAATGGAAACAAAAAAATTAACCAAACAAGAAATAGCCCAAGCAGCAGCAGCCATTCAAGCAGGCGAGCTAGTGGCTTTTCCAACAGAAACTGTTTATGGCTTAGGTGCCGATGCCTTAAATGAAGCGGCAGTAAAAAAAGTTTACCAAGTAAAAGGCCGCCCCAGTGATAATCCATTGATTGTTCATGTGAACAACGTTGAGATGGTCAAAAAATACGTGGCGACCTTACCAGAAGTCGCTACAAAATTGGTGTCTGCCTTTTGGCCGGGACCATTAACTTTAATTTTTAATGTGCCTAGCGATACATTTTCTAAAACAGTAACAGGTGGTTTAGAGACAGTCGCTTTTCGTATGCCAGATAACCAAGCGACCTTAGCTTTGATTGAACAAGCCAATGTTCCATTGGTCGGACCAAGTGCGAACACTTCTGGCAAGCCTAGTCCAACATCTGCAGAGCATGTTTATCATGATTTGCAGGGGAAAATTGCTGCCATATTAGATGATGGCCCAACGCAGATTGGGGTGGAGTCAACGGTCTTAGATTTAACGGCGGAAGATGGTGTGCCAGTTATTTTACGACCAGGAGCAATTACCAAAGAGCAGTTGGAAAGCATTATTCCCCAAGTGAAAATCGATACACATTTAATTAGCGAAAATGCAGCACCCAAAGCGCCAGGGATGAAATACAAACACTATTCTCCTGATGCGGAAGTTTGGATTATAAGCGGTCAAACAGCAGAATGGCAAGCGGCGATTCAGCAAGCAACAGAACAACAGGAAAAAATCGGCTTATTTTTAAGTGATAAACAGGCAGCACAACTAGATACAGAAAATGTATTTGTTTATTCTTATGGTGCAGAAACGGTTGAAAATGCCACAAAAGAACTATTTGCAGGGTTAAGAGCGTTAGATGAGCAAGGAGCTACCACGATTTTTGCGCAAGGATTTGCAGAAACTGGTTTAGGCACTGCTTACATGAATCGCTTGAAAAAATCAGCCAATCAAAAATTTTTTGAAAAATAAGAGGTATTTGTAACGAAGCTGACACAGAAGTATGATACAATCAGACAAAAGAAAACAAAATGGAGTGTTGTTTGAATGGATTACAAAACGTATGACCCAGATTTATGGAATGCAATTGCAAGAGAAGAAGAGCGCCAAGAAAATAACTTGGAACTAATCGCATCTGAGAATGTCGTGTCAAAAGCAGTTATGGCTGCCCAAGGAAGTATTTTAACGAATAAATACGCAGAAGGTTACCCTGGCAAACGGTACTATGGTGGTTGTGAATTTATCGATATCGTAGAAAATTTAGCTATTGATCGTGCCAAAGAATTATTTGGTGCAAAATTCGCGAATGTACAAGCCCATTCAGGTTCTCAAGCCAATACAGCGGCATACCTTTCATTGGTTGAACCAGGTGATACCATTTTGGGGATGGATTTATCAGCTGGTGGTCACTTAACACATGGTTCGCCCGTTAACTTTAGTGGCAAAACCTATAATTTTGTCAGTTATGGAGTGGATCCTTCAACAGAAGTAATCGATTATGATGTCGTGCGAATTTTAGCAAGAGAACATCGTCCAAAATTAATTGTTGCTGGCGCAAGTGCGTATTCACGAACGATTGATTTCAAACGTTTCCGTGAAATCGCTGATGAAGTAGATGCCAAGTTAATGGTTGATATGGCGCATATTGCAGGCTTGGTAGCTTCAGGGTTGCACCCAAATCCAGTTCCGTATGCTGATATCGTAACAAGTACGACCCATAAAACATTGCGTGGTCCTCGTGGCGGTTTAATTTTGACAAATAGCGAAGAATTGGCGAAAAAAGTAAATAGTAGTATTTTCCCAGGCATTCAAGGTGGCCCGTTGGAACATGTGATTGCCGGAAAAGCCGCAGCTTTTAAAGAAGCATTGGATCCAAGTTTTGCTGAATATAGTCAGCAAGTGATTGCAAATGCGCAAGCGATGACGAAAGTTTTCAATCAAGCGCCAGAAGCTCGTTTAATTAGTGGGGCAACAGACAACCACTTATTACTGATTGAAGTGACAGGTTTTGGTTTAAATGGAAAAGAAGCAGAAGCTATTTTAGATAGTGTAAATATTACTGTCAATAAAAATTCAATTCCGTTTGAACAATTAAGTCCATTTAAAACAAGTGGTATCCGTATTGGAACGCCTGCGATTACTTCACGTGGTTTTAAAGAAGAAGATGCGGTAGAAGTTGCTAAATTAATCGTTCAAGTTTTAAAAGATCCAGAAAATACAGCAGTTCATGATGAAGTCAAAGCAGCTGTAGCAGCGCTAACTAAAAAATATCCATTATATAACTAACATCAGGGATAGCTGAAGCGCGATTCTCTGTACAAATAAGAGTCGGAGCTTAGGATTTAAGGAATTCAACTTGTGTCCTAGGCTCTTTTGTTTTACAATAAGAAAGAATAAAATAATGAAGGAGAATAGATATGGGAAAATTTCAAGTAATTGATCATCCGCTAATTCAACACAAACTAACAATGATTCGCGAAAAGAACTGTGGGACAAAGGTTTTCCGCGAAGTTGTCAACGAAATTGCTATGTTAATGGCTTATGAAGTATCACGGGATATGCCTTTAGAGGATGTTGTCATCGAAACACCGATGGGTAAATCAACACAAAAAACACTTTCAGGGAAAAAAGTAGCAATCATTCCTATTTTACGTGCCGGCATTGGCATGGTTGATGGGATTTTAGAATTAATTCCAGCAGCGAAAGTTGGACACGTTGGACTTTACCGTGATGAAGAAACATTGCAACCACATGAATACTTCGTGAAATTACCTGAAGACATTGCAAGTCGTCAATTATTTGTTGTTGACCCAATGCTAGCAACAGGTGGTTCCGCAATTATGGCCATCGATTCATTAAAAGAACGTGGTGCTAGCAACATTAAATTTGTATGTCTAGTGGCCGTTCCAGAAGGTGTGAAAGCTTTACAAGAAGCGCACCCAGATGTAGATATTTATACAGCAGCTTTAGATGAGCGCTTAAACGAAGACGGCTATATCGTTCCTGGTTTAGGGGATGCTGGTGACCGTTTATTCGGAACAAAATAATAACAAAAAACCGTTAGGTAACCGATTATGGTTACTAACGGTTTTCTTTTGCTTAAAGAACTTTTCTAGGTGTATAATAAAAAATAAAAAAACAAAGGAGGAGCTATGAAAAAAAATAAAAAAGTCTTACACGCTATCGCTGTGATTGCTAGTGTGATGTCAGTTTTGATGTATGTTTCATATATTCCACAAATTTATGGAAATTTACATGGGGAAAAAGGCAATCCGACGCAACCATTAGTGGCAATGATTAATTGTATTTTTTGGACGATTCATGGGTTATATGGAGACGATGGAGAAACACGAGATAAGTCCATTATTTTTGCTAATGTGCCCGGAATTATTTTTGGTTTTTTTGCGTTTATTACAGCATTATAGTTTCCGACGAATTGGAAAGTATTCCAATTCTGTACATAAAAAAGAGCGGGGGAAATTTCCCACGCTTGAAGAATTAAATCTTTTTCAATTGTTTGTAATTAATAACAATCACACCATTGCTGTGCACCATTAAGTGATTGTTTTTTTGCGTTTCGTCAATTTCGACGACAGCGGCATTTTTTAATTGTTTCGTAACAACGCCTGTTTGTGGCTGTCCGTGAACAAGAAAAGTAACATGGGTGTCAACGGCGAAATCCTTACCAGCATCCGATGGAACAACAGGAGTAACCATACCATTAAAATTTGACATACAAAAAACCATCCTTTCTTGATATCTCTATTATACCACATTTTCAGAAAAAAGTTTGTAAAGTCGCTATTTGGCTTATTTTAAAGAGATTTTGCATAAATAAATAACAAACAGACTTTACAAATAAAGTAGAAAGTCCTATAATAGATTTGTTTCAGGCCAGCTTAGCTCAGTTGGTAGAGCAACGCACTCGTAACGCGTAGGTCACAGGTTCGATCCCTGCAGCTGGCATCTAAAAAAACAGACAGGCACTACCATCTGGTAGTGCCTGTCTGTTTTTTTAGATAAAATATTGGATTAGTGCAAATGAAGCAATGCCTACCAGTACAATAAGCAATAAGTTTTTAGTAAGTATTGCGGCTAAAATGGTAGGAAATAAAGCGAATAAATAAGGAAGATTGAGGCTTGGTAAATGTCCTATTCTTTGTTCAAATAAGCTACTAAACCATAAGGCGGACATAATCACAATGGGAACAAAACTTAGATATTCTAATAATTTCTGTGGCAGACTGATTTTTTTTAAAAGTAAAAATGGCAGTATTCTTGAAAGCCAGGTTGCAACGGTACAGCCTAAAATTGTTAAAAAGAGATACTCAGAAGAAGGCATTTTTTATCATCACTCCTATTCCACAACCGATTAACGTGACAACTAAGACAATTAAATTACTGGGAATAAAAATTAGACCAATAGACATCAACCCAAAAGTAATCAGGACCATGATGAGTTGTAAAGCGATTTTCATGGAACGATCACTAATTATCTGCAGATAAAGTAAACCAATGAACATAGCCACGACCGCAAACTCAAGACCTAATGCTTGAGGGTTTGCAATAAAGCGCCCTAGATAGGCACCGATGATCGTCGAAAAAACCCAAGTCGCATAGGAAATCAAATTGGCAGCATTAAACCACTCAAAACTTAAACGTCCTTTGGTATGGTTTAATTTATTCATTCCTAGTGCAAAACTTTCATCCGTCAGTAAGGTTCCCAACCAGAGATTTTTACCGAGAGATTCGGCTTTAAAGTAAGGCGCAATGGTCATTCCCATAAGAATCATACGCGCATTTACTAAGAAAGTCGCTAACACAATAGATAAGATAGGGCTGCCGCCAGTCAACATACTAACTGTTACAAACTGAGCAGATCCTGCAAAAATAAAAAACGACATCGCACTAACAATAAGAGGGGAAAAACCTGCTGCTTGTCCTACGATACCAAAAGCAATGCCAATACCAATATAGCCAAAAACCGTTGGCAAGGCTTCACGTATGCCAGTGCGTGCATCTAATTGGTGGTTCATTCTCTTTTTTTCCTTCTTTCTGTATAAAATTTAAACACGTGTGTATGAAAATCTAGACCTTCGATAATGAGACACAACGAGCGAATGAGCGTTTTCATTATTAACCACTCCTTTTGAACAACTAAGATATATATTGTATAATACAATAAAGAATACTTTTGTTCAATATATTAAACTTTTGGATGATAAAAAGAAACAGAAGGAGCAACTATTTTGGAGATTAATACAATTATTGGCAATAATTTAAAAAAAATTAGACAAGAAAAAAAACTTACGTTAGATGAACTAGCTGGGATAACCGGAGTGAGTAAAGGGATGCTTTCGCAGATTGAAAAAGGAACCACCAATCCTACCATAAATACAATTTGGAAAATAAGTAATGGACTCAATGTTCCGTATACGTATTTATTAGAAGATGACTATGTTAAAGAAAATCCCGTGGTAAAAAAAACTGAGACGGTAACACAACATTCTGAAGATCACTCCTATCGAGTCTTTAATTACTACTCAGACAACCAGGAAAGAAACTTTGAACTCTTTCAGTTTGAATTAGATCCAGGGAAAAAGTATCAAGCTGTTGGGCATTCAAAACGTTCGACAGAATATGTCATGGTTATTCAAGGAGCATTAGCTCTTGAAGTGGGCGGTCAGAGATACCTTCTTCCAAAAGACGCCGTTATGTATTTTGATGCTAATCAAGTACACACGTATATAAATGACGGAACAGAGAAAGTCCAAGCTGTCGTCATTAACTATTATACGTAACAGTGGAAAATAAACATTAGGAAATTGCTGCATCTGTTATTTTATGGACAAAAAAAGTAAACAATGCTACCCTAAAAATAATAGAAAATGAAAGATAAAAGAAGAGGTCAAAATGAATAAAAAAATTGAAAGTCTTGGTAATACAGCATTAAGTTTACTGAGTAATACGATTATTGTTGTGCCTTATTTACTTTACATTCAATTGAGTGATGGACACAACCTTTTAACAATTTTACCATTTGTCTTATTTTATACATTGCGTATGACAGGCATTTTTCTGGTTCGAGGAATTAATTTGTCTTTAACTAGTCTAGGTCTACTAAAGATTTCTCTATTGCTAGGCTTGGCAGGCTCCTTAATTGGGATTGCCGGCGCTTATTCTTTCCCGCTTTATAGTATTTCAGGAATGTTGTTAGGACTTAGTGGGGCATTGTTGCCACCAAGTAATCAATCAATTCGCTTTTTCTTAAAAGAAGAAGGTCAAAAAATCAGTCATAGCAATCTTTTAACGACAGTCTTATTGACCGCTGTTTTATTTGGCGCTTTATTTTTTAAAGCGACTGAGATTGGACTGGCGTTATTGGTGTACGCGCTCTATTTTCTGGTTGCTTTAGTAGCAATCAAGAGCTATCCTGTTTCATTAAACGAGCTAGAAGAAGAATCAGCAGAAGTTTCACGAAAAGAATTAATTCTGTTTGTTATCTTTTTTGTGTTATTACTTTTATTAAGAAGTGGTCGCTTATTAACGAATGCGGTGGAATTTGATTATGCGATTGTTGGCGCCTGCTGTTTCTTTGTGGTGGCTGTCCTTTTCGTTAGTCATTATGGCAAACGCGGTGCGTATAAAGTATCATTAGAAATGAATCTTGCGACCTTGATTAACGGGATTGTCGGGAACTATTTATTTTTATTTGGCTCCATTTATGTTGCAGGGGTTTATGGCAGAGCTCATATGGGCATCTATCTCTATTTACCTTATGTTTTAGGGATGATTTTTGCAATGATTGTAGCTAGTAAAACGAAACAATGGTCAAACAACATACCAATGGTTGGTCTGGCGGGAAGTTTGGGAATATTACTTCTTACCTCGTGGACTATTTTAGGCCTGTTTCTCTTGAGTTTTTTCAAAAGCACATTGAACAGCTTTTTAGCTAGGCGATATTATCAAGAGACAGATTTGCCTAAAGATAGCCGCATCCTTATCAAATATACAACACAAACAAAAGGGAGTTTATTCCATCAATTTATTTTGATGGCGCTTATGTTAGTCACTGTAGTAGGCAAAGGTGGTACGACACAATTTTTATTAGAATTGACTGGCGGCAAAGGCATTTCAATGCAAACAAGTCAATTTTTAACTTTCATTAAAAATAGTAACTCGCTCTTAGTGTTATTGTTTATTGCAGTTTATTTCGTGGTCGTTTTTCGTCAAAAGAAACGATAATTTACAAATATTCATAAAAAAATACTTGGAAAAACAGTGATTGTGGCTGATTTTCCAAGTATTTTTTTATGAAAAGATGTTTTTTTTTTTCGAAGATTCAAAAAAAATTAATCAATTGTTTCATTTTTAACAAGCTATTATTAGGTTATATGAATTTTATTGAAAGGGGATTAGTATGAAGAAAAAAACTTTTTCTTTTGTGATGTTGAGTATACTTCTCGCACAAAATTTCGGGTTTGCCGTAAATGCCTATGCTGTAACAACGACAGAAGCACAAACAGAGACCACTGATACAGCAAAAAAAGAGGCAGAGTTATCGAACTCAACACCATCTTTACCTTTAGCAACAACGAATACTTCAGAAATGAATCAACCAACTGCAACAACTGAATCGCAAACCACAGAGGCGAGCACAACAGCTTCCAGTGATGCTGCTACACCATCTGAACAACAAACAACGGAGGACAAGGATACCTCACTTAATGAAAAAGCCCTACCAGATGTTCAAGCGCCAATTACAGATGAACTACTTGACAGTATGAGTCTTGCGCCGATTGGTGGAACAGAATACAGCCAAACAGAGGTTCACCGCGAATTAAATACAACACCGGTAACCGCTACGTTCCAATTTGCTGTTGGAAACACAGGTTATGCACCTGGATCAGTTTATACAGTTCAATTACCAGAACATTTAGGTTATTCAACTGTTAGCGGAGATGTGACGGGCATTGGCGCAACTTGGGCAGTCGATGCGGCAACCAAAACATTAAGTATTACGTTTAATCAACGAGTTTCAGATACTTCCTTTAAAGTAGAATTAAAAAGTTATCTAACAACAGAGGCGGAACCATTAATCAAAATTGAAACTCCAGGAAAAAATAAAAAAACCTACTCGTTTGATTTATATGAACAAGTGGAACCAATTCAATATAACGAACGAACCAGAACGACGGGGTTAGATGGCGAAATTTTTTATAATTTAGACCGGACATTAACTGGCAATCAAACATTAGAATTATTAACAACAGAGACGCCAGGCGCTGTCTTTGGAAAACAAGATAACTTGGAACCTCAAGTTTTCAGTTACGATGTCGACATTAATGGTCAAATTTTACCAGAAACGCAAACCCTGTTAACACCTGGCAAAGATTATACATTAAGCGATAATTCACTAGGGCGGATTGCTGTAACTGTTCCAAACATGAATCAACAAAAAGCCTATTCCTTATCGATTAATCGGACAATTTATTTAGAGAGTGCTTCGGACTATAACTACTTATATTCGCAGCAGTATCCAACAACAAAAATTGGGTCAATTTCTTTGAAAAGTACGACAGGAACTAAACAAACAACCGATTTTACTGCTAAGACGAGTCAAACAAGTAAAGTAATTGCTGATCGTGAAATGCGTAGTATGTCCTATATCAGTTTTCAAAGCAAAGGGAAATATTATGTAACAATTTATGGCACATTAACAGAAACAAAAGTGGGTCAACAAATCGTATTAGAGAGTACAAATGGTCAAGAAATTAAGAATCCTAAATTTACGGCGTATGGTCCTTTATATGAAAATGTAAAATTGGAAGACTATTTTGATATTAAAACTGAAGGTGGCAAGCTCATCTTAACGGCCACAAAAGATAGCTATTTAAGAATAAATATTTCTGATTTAACAATGGATTTTGACAAGAAGGACATTAATCTATCATTAAGTACACCTGTAATTGGTCCCAATAAAGCCATTCAATTAGTATCCGATCAATATATTGAACCAATTAGTGTTGTTAATCCTTTGAATGCTGAAACTGCTTGGGGTAATTATGATCAAAATGGTGCCTATTCATCAAGAACAACTGTCTCAGTTATGGGAAGCAAAGAGACACCGATTCAAAATTTAGAAATTAAAGTAAAGCATCCTAATTATCTTTCATTACGAGCTACAAAAGAAATTTATTTTTATTACAAGTTAGGAACGGATTATACAGTAACGCCAACGTCAGATGGTTCAGTTATTAAGTTCACTACGCCAATAACCAACGAAATCCAAATTCCAATTGGTTTTAATTATGTGCCCGATAGTTTGCCAAAAGATAAAAGTATCCCAGTCGATACGATACCGATAACAATGAGTGCTGAAGGTTTAACTCCAGTTGATACGACAGTAACTACTAATAGTAAGCGTGGTTCTGAACGAACACTTCAAAGTAGTAAAAATCAATTCCTTGTCAATGCACGAAATGATTCTTTTGACTCACTAAGCGTCCGTACAAAAATTCCAGCTGGCGCCGATGTTCTTTTTGACATTTATGATGTTTCAAACGATCAGGTAGATTCAATTTATCCACAATACTGGGATCGTGGCTATTATTTTGATAAACCAATGTCACCAGACAGTCCTGGATACCCAACGATTACTTTTGACGAAAATACCAATAGTTACACGTTTGATTTTGGAAAAACCAACAAACGTTACATTATTGAGTATAAAAACGCCAATGGCTGGATCGACGTGCCAACTCTTTATATAACAGGGACAGCTAAAGAACCACAATCGAATAATAATGAAGGGTCTGCTTCGGTTTCTGTTCAAAATGAAGCGTTAGACATTTTGAGTGCAACACAAGCGGCGAATCCAACATTAAAAAATGTAACAAAAACAACAGTAACAACAAAAAATATTGATAATAAAACACATCGTGTGAAAAATCCAACGATTGAATTAACACCAAAAGGCACAACCAATGCTCAAATCGATTTGAATTCTATTACCGTGAAAGGCGTGCCAGAAGATGCTTATTCATTAGAGAAGACTACAAACGGTGCGAAAATTATTTTTAAAGACTATACATTGACAGAAAACATTACGATTGAATACAATACTGTCTCTGCAAACGCTGGCCAAATCTATACAGAAACAACAATCGACTCTGAAACATTGAACCAGATGTCTGCTAGCAAGAAAAAAGTCATCACTGCGCCAATCACATTGAAATTCTCAGAAGGTGATGCGGAAGGTATTGTTTATTTAGCAACTGCCACATTCTATACGCATAACATAGAGGATGAAAACCAAGCAATTGCGAAGGTTTCTTTTGAACTAATTGATAATGTCACGCATACAACAACCGAATTTACAACAGATGAAAAAGGTCAATACTCCTTTGATGCCATCATGACAGGTGATTATACTTTGCGAGTAACGAATGTACCGCAGGAATATTCCGTGGATGAAGAGTATTTGACAGGAAAAGCCATTAAGCTGGTCAAAGGAGACAATCAACTAAAAATTCCATTAACTAAAACAATTGATCACAGTCGTTTACAAGTCAAAGATACAACGATTTATGTCGGTGATTCATGGAAACCAGAAGAGAACTTTGTTTCAGCGACAGATAAAACAGGTCAAGATGTCCCATTCGAAAAAATCACTGTTTCAGGTCAAGTTGATACTAGCAAAGCAGGCGTTTATCCAATCGTATACAGTTACGAAGGTAAAGAAGAAACAGCTAATGTGACCGTCAAAGCCGACCAGTCTAAGTTAGAGGTCAAAGATACAACGATTTATGTCGGCGATAAATGGAAACCTGAAGATAATTTCGTTTCAGCAACAGACAAAACAGGTCAAGATGTCCTGTTTGAAAAAATTGACGTTCAGGGAACAGTGAATGTCGATAAAATAGGCGATTATGAAATTGTCTATAAAAATGGCACAAAAGAAGCGAAAGCAATCGTTCATGTTCGTGATGACAGTCGCTTACAAGTCAAAGATACAACGATTTATGTCGGCGATTCATGGAAACCAGAAGAGAACTTTGTTTCAGCGACAGATAAAACAGGTCAAGACGTTCCCTTCGAAAAAATCACTGTTTCAGGTCAAGTTGATAACACCAAAGCAGGCGTTTATCCAATCGTATACAGTTACGAAGGTAAAGAAGAAACAGCCCATGTGACCGTCAAACCCGACCAATCTAAGTTAGAGGTCAAAGATACAACGATTTATGTCGGCGATAAATGGAAACCTGAAGATAATTTCGTTTCAGCAACAGATAAAACAGGTCAAGACGTTCCTTTTGAAAAAATTGACGTTCAGGGAACAGTGAATGTTGATAAAATAGGCGATTATGAAATTGTCTATAAAAATGGCACAAAAGAAGCGAAAGCAATCGTTCATGTCCGTGATGACAGTCAGTTAGAGGTCAAAGATACAACAATTTATGTGGGTGATAAATGGGAAGCAGAAGATAACTTCGTTTCAGCAACAGATAAAACAGGTCAAGATGTCCCATTCGAAAAAATCACTGTTTCAGGTCAAGTTGATACTAGCAAAGCAGGCGTTTATCCAATCGTATACAGTTACGAAGGTAAAGAAGAAACAGCCCATGTGACCGTCAAACCCGACCAATCTAAGTTAGAGGTTAAAGATACAACGATTTATGTTGGTGATTCGTGGAAACCAGAAGATAATTTCGTTTCAGCGACAGATCGTGACGGTCATGCTATATCCTTTGATAAGGTTCAAGTAAAAGGGGAAGTTGATACAAAGAAAACAGGAGAGTACCAGATTTCCTATACCACTGAGCCAGTTAATGAAACCAAACCAGCTGTGCAGTCACGACTTTTCTCAATGTTTTCAAACGAAACACCTCGTCAATTGACGACAGTAGCAACTGTTCATGTGATTGATCGTAATCCTACACCACTACCAGATAAAAATGAGAACAACCAGACTAGTTCCTCAACGAATCAAACCACGATAAAACGTAGTCAGTATGTCACACATATTGTGAAACCTGACAAGCAAGGACGTTATCCAAAAACGGGAGAACAAACTAATGGTCTATATCGTGTGCTAGGACTTGTTGTGTTACTTATTGTGATTATTAGTGGTATAGTCATCAAGAAGAAACGAAAATAATTAAATGAGCGTGGGGCAAAAGTTTAAAGTAACTTTTGTTCCACGCTTAAAAGATGAATAAGTGCATGAATGAGGGTAGCTGTTTCCTTGGAAAATAGGAAGTTTTACAAGTGACTTTTATTTTAAGAACACCTATTAGCAGGTTTTTCTGTTAAGATAGTTATTTTTATGAAATAGTTTGGAGGAATAATAAACGAGATGAACCAGCGAACTATTTATTATGGTAGTATCGGCACAGCCTTATTTCTTTCTTCAGGAATGTTGATTGCTTCAGTGAATAGCTATGCAAACGAAGCGACAACACCAGGCAAATACACCGTGACTTATGAAGTGGATGGCAAAATTGAAACAGCAACCATTACGGTCAAAGAAAATCAAACGGAACTTAAATTAAAAGACACGTTTTTAGGAGTTAATCAAGCATGGTCACCCTTAGACAATGTCGTTTTTCTAAAAGATAAAGAGGGTCGCCCTTTAAATTTAGAAAATGTAATTATAGAAAATAATGTAAATACTCAAAAAGTAGGCCTTTATTTTGTAACCTTCCGTTACGAGTCATACCTTTCTATTGCGAAGGTGTATGTCAACCCTACTAATTTTGCTGCAGAGGGGAATATGCTTGCAGAGCTTCCTTATAGTCAAGCAATGATTGGCCCAGAAAGACCAATTATTGCCTCGAGACAGGACAAGGAGCAACAAACAAAACAGGAGAAAAAGAAAAATAAAATTGAACAGGAACGAGTAAATAAAAAGGTGCTGTTAAATGATGAGTTGTTGAAAAAAATAGATACGATAGCCCCAGTGGAAATTACTGGAGGAGCGGCAAGTGGGTCCTCTCAATTTGGCACCACTTTAAGCTTCCTGTCAGGCTCACTTTTGTATGGAACAAGGAGAGTTTAAATGGAATTCTTGTTATTAGATGATCGGGAAAATTTAAAATTAGCGATTATTAGAAAGTTAGAGCAACAATATTCATTTTCTGAACGAAAAGATCGTTTATGTAAGCAATTAGCTATTTCTCCTTATTTGCTAGAACGGAACATAACAGAAATCAATGCAGATTTGCAACGCTTTGGTCTGATTAATGAGATGGAAATCAGTGAAAAAAATAATGAAATTTTGTTATCTCAAAGCCTTCGTATTTCTTCAAGTATTATTGAAGAATATTATTTAAAAGACTCGTTAGAATTTAATCTATTAAAAACGATTTTCTTTCATCAGTTTACCTCAATCAAAAAATACGGTGAAAAGCACGGGATGAGTCGAACGGTTGTATACAAAATTGTTGACCATATCCGGAAAGAATTAGGTCAATACGGTATTAAGTTATCCAAAAATTTACAACTTAGCGGCAATGAAATGGCGATTAGACAATATTTTACTATGCTCTATTACCGAATTTACAAAGATTCTGAAGAATTATATAATCAAACAGATCTTCGCGCAGTGAACCAATTATTGGCTCAATTGAAAGGCTCTTATGAAAATATCACTAATTTTCATTTATTTAAACATTATGTATTGGTGGCGTTAGAACGAACGCAAAGAAAAGCTAATTATTTTTTATCCCAAGAAGAAAATCCATTCGCTTTTGATGAAGAAAGTTCGATTTATCAAGAAATTCAAAGTTGGATCAACGAAGTGATGAAGGCGACTCATGCAGAGAAAAACGCAGAAATTCAAGGAATTATCGGCAATTTATCGGTCTATCAAAGTGAACTCATTTCGGAACATTTGCTGAGTTCTCACAATGAGGCAATTACGGCTACGAAAACATTATTCTTTTCTTATATGCCGTTTACAATTTCGGACGAAGAATTTTATCAAGAAATTGTTCCGATTATTTATCAACATCGTTTTATTACGCCGTTCATCGATATCACCTTACGAATTATGGATTTAGAATTTTTTCAGGAACGCTACCCAATTGTTTTTAATAGCTGTCGTCAGTTTTTATTTGCGTTGGATTGCTCGGCGTTTGAGTTTAGTAAGCTTTCTTTATTTTTTGATTTGCTATTAGTGTTATCCCGTCTTTATGACCAAAGGAATGAAAAAAGCACGATCAATCTTTATGTGAATTTTACGCAAGGAGAAAAATATACTCAGTTTATCAAAGAACAAATCAAAATATTCGAATCTTTCAGCATTCACTTTCATTCAGCGATTCGACCAGATACTGATTTAGTAGTTTCGGATTATTTACCAAAAACGTTATTTTCAGTAAAATGTTTAATTTGGCTAGCGCCCCCGCGAGCCAGTGACTGGCAAAATTTTGGCAACGAAATTGTCCGAATTAATAAAGAGCTACAACAAACGAAACAAAGAAAAAGCGAATAAAAACAGTCGCAACGTGTTTTAGTTGCGACTGTTTTTTGTTACTGAATGTTTATAGTAAACTTTCTCATTATCACTGATGTAAAAAATTTTAAATAAAAGCCAAATAGGATTGAAGAAAAAGAAAAAATTGCTAGTGAAGGACCAATTCTCTAAAGTTTTTCTCAAATATAGTAGAATTCCTTTCTTTTCTTCTGTGAGAAAGATATAATAAAAAACGTATGAACAAAGGAAAAGGGATGACGAATGAATAGAAAAGAGAAAACAAATTTAGATAGTCGAATTGATTACGGCGTGATATTACCAGTTTTTCTTTTATCACTAATTGGTATGCTATCGCTTTACGTAGCGCTTTACAATGATCCAAGCAAACCTAAAATTGGTAGCTTGTTAATGAAACAAGGACTGTGGTATTTAGTCGGAGGATTAAGTATTGTCATTATTATGCATTTTAGCTCAAAATTACTCTGGCGGTTAACGCCCGTTTTTTATGCACTTGGATTAGTATTAATGGGATTACTACTGAAATTCTATGATCCCGTGCTAGCAGAGCAAACAGGTTCTAAAAACTGGATTCGCTTTGGTGGCACCACATTCCAACCATCGGAATTGATGAAGATTGCGTTTATTTTGATGTTGGCCTATATAGTGACCATGCATAATGTTAAATATGTGGACCGAACACTCAAAAGCGACTTTTGGCTAATCGCTAAAATGCTATTAGTGGCGATTCCGGTAATTGTTTTAGTCCTTTTACAAAAAGACTTCGGGACGATGTTAGTTTTCTTAGCCATTTTTGGGGGAGTTTTCTTAATGTCTGGCATTACTTGGAAAATTATTGTGCCAGTTTTTATTTTAGCTGCTCTAGTGGGGGCTGGAACTATTTACTTGATTACAACAGAAACAGGTAGAGATTTATTGTCTAAGTTAGGGGTCGAAGCCTATAAATTTGATCGGATTGATTTATGGCTAAATCCTTTCCATACAGATCCAGATCGCTCATTCCAACCAGCGCTAGCATTAACAGCAATTGGTTCTGGAGGCCTTTTCGGAAAAGGCTTTAACGTGAGTGATGTGTATGTCCCTGTTCGTGAGTCAGATATGATTTTTACAGTTGTTGGTGAAAACTTTGGCTTTATTGGTGGCTGTTTCATTATTTTGTTGTATTTTATTTTAATCTACCGCATGATTCGCGTTTGTTTTGATACAAATAATGAATTCTATGCCTACATTGCCACAGGAATTATCATGATGATTTTGTTCCATGTTTTTGAAAACATTGGAGCGAATATTGGTTTACTACCATTAACTGGGATTCCATTACCGTTTATTAGTCAAGGTGGTTCTTCCATTTTAGGTAACATGATTGGGGTGGGCTTAATTATGTCCATGCGTTACCAACAAGAAACGGTTCGTACCAGAAGTGGTCGTTAAAGAAAGAAGAAAGAAGGGGTAGAAATGTACACACTTTATGAATATCCTAAATGCTCAACTTGTAAAAAAGCGAAAGCGTGGTTAGACCAACAAGGCGTTAAATACCAAGCAATTGATATTAAAGCAACACCGCCTAGTAGTGAACAATTAGCAAAATGGATGAAAGAGACCGGCTTGCCTGTTCGTCGTTTTTTTAACACAAGTGGGGTTTTATATAGAGAACAAGGCTTAAAAGATCTTGTTGACAGTTTTTCTATTGAAGAAGCAAGTCAGCGTTTAGCTGCGGATGGCATGTTGATTAAGCGTCCAATTCTCTTAAAAGACAATACATTTCTAACGAATGGTTTTAAAGAAGCAGATTACGAAGGAGTGCTTGGAAAATGAGTGAAATGAAACAAATTGATCAATTATGGATCTTACCAACAGAAGCAGGTTATAAAATTGGTTTAACTGCCGAAGCCCAAGAGGATTTAGGAAAGATTACTTTTGCAACATTTCCAAAAGTCGGACAAACATTAGCTAAAGGTGATTCTTTAATTGAATTAGAAGCAGAAAAAGCAGTCAGTGAATTCAGTAGTCCATTATCTGGTAAGGTAGTTGCGATTAATGAAGCGGCTGATCAAGAGCCAAGTGCATTAGATGAAGAAAATGCCTGGATTGCTGTTTTAGCAGATGTTGAACCAACAGAATTTGAAAATCTTTAGTCTTGCGTTGACAAGGCCAATGTTTATTGCTATAATTTTCTCAATCTAATCAAAAGAAAGCTTTGAAAAGAAGAGTACATGTTAAGGACGTTTGAAGAGAGCCCTGTTTGCTGAGAATGGGTAACAGATTTAAGATGGAAGATGGTCTTTGAGCAGAGTAAGTGAGCGAAGCAGTGAACTTACTACGGGGCGCCCGTTACAGCCAACGGTATGCGAAGAATCAAGTACCGTATGAGGTTATTATTGAGAAATAATAGCGAATTAAGGTGGTATCACGAAATGACAAACTTTCGTCCTTTTTGCTGTAATAGCAAAAGGATGGAAGTTTTTTTGTTTTTATTAAGCAAATTCGTTTCATAAAAAGTGCGAAACCTTCAAAATAAGAAAGTAGAACAGAAAGAAGAGGAGAACAAAATGGCATTAATTGAATTACGTCATGTAAAAAAAGAGTTTTCCGGTAAAGCGGGTAAAGTCACGGCTTTAAAAGATATTGATTTAACGGTTGAATCAGGTGATATTTATGGCATTATTGGCTATTCAGGTGCAGGAAAAAGTACGTTGGTTCGCCTATTGAATGGACTTGAAACACCTACAGAAGGTGAAGTAGAAATTCAAGGACAAGATATTGCATTGTTGCCAAATAAAGAACTACGAAACTTCCGTAAAAAAATTGGGATGATCTTTCAACATTTTAATTTATTATGGTCACGGACGGTCCTAGAAAATATCATGCTCCCATTGGAAATTGCTGGCGTTCCAAAACAAAATCGGAAAAGCCGCGCAGAAGAGTTAATCAAGTTGGTTGGTTTAGAAGGACGGGAAACCGCCTACCCAAGTCAACTCTCTGGTGGGCAAAAGCAACGAGTGGGGATTGCCCGTGCCTTAGCTAACAATCCTGACATTTTGCTTTGTGATGAAGCAACGAGTGCTTTGGATCCGCAGACAACTGATGAGGTGCTAGAATTACTACTAAAAATCAACCAAGAATTAAATTTAACGGTTGTATTAATTACCCACGAAATGCACGTGATTCGTAAAATCTGTAATCGCGTAGCCGTGATGGAATATGGTGAAATTGTTGAAGAAGGTAAAGTAATCGATATTTTCAAAAAGCCTCAAACAGAAATTGCGAAACGCTTTATCCAACAAGAAGCGGATAAAAACATTGAAGAAACGGAACTGGTTGTTGAAGAAATGTTGGAACAATATCCGAATGGAAAAATTGTTCGCCTACTTTTCCACGGCGAACAAGCGAAATTGCCAATTATCTCGCATATTGTCCAAGAATATCAAGTAGAAGTCAGTATTATTCAAGGGAAAATTCAGCAAACAAAGCAGGGTGCAGTGGGTTCTCTTTATATTCAATTATTAGGCGAAGAGCAAAATATTCTAGCAGCCATTGAAGGATTACGTAAACTTCGTGTAGAAACAGAGGTGATTGGAAATGAATAATCGTGGCTTAGCAAGTTTCTTTGATTTTTCCCAAATTGATATAAGTAAACTACAAGAAAAAACGATTGAAACACTTTATATGACAGGGATTTCAATCATAGTGGTCGCCATTTTAGGGCTGATTTTAGGACTACTACTTTTTGAAACGTCAGGCAGAAAAGGGATTTTGAGCCGATTACTGTATTGGCTAGTGGCCATTTTTGTAAATATTTTCCGTTCGATTCCGTTTATTATCTTAATCGTTCTGTTAATTCCTTTTACAAAAATTATTTTAGGGAGTATGTCTGGTGTCAAAGGCTCCTTACCAGCATTGATTATTTCCGCAGCACCTTTTTATGCTCGCATGGTCGAAATCGCTTTTCGTGAAGTCGATAAAGGCGTGATTGAAGCAGCCAAAGCAATGGGGGCCAACCGTTTCCAAATTATTTGGAAAGTTCTATTACCAGAAAGTCTGCCAGCGCTTGTTTCTGGCTTAACCGTTACAACCATTTCTTTAGTGGGCTACACTGCAATGGCAGCTGCTATTGGAGCGGGTGGTTTAGGAAGTTTGGCGTATCAAGATGGCTTCCAACGTGGTCAAAATACAGTTACCTTAGTAGCAACGATTTGTATCTTAATTATTGTCTTTGCGATTCAATGGCTTGGGGATACAGTCGCTAAAAAAATAGATAAACGATAAATGGAGGGAATAAGATGAAAAAACGTACATTATGGTCAGTAATTACTGTAGCAGTAGCTGTCTTAGTTTTAGGGGCTTGCGGCAATAAAAAGAGTGATGACTCGGTCTTGAAAGTTGGAGCTTCACCAGTTCCACATGCAGAGATTTTAGAACATGTAAAACCTTTATTAGAAAAAGAAGGCGTAAAATTAGAAGTGACGACTTATACAGATTACGTGCTACCTAACAAGGCGTTGGAAAGTGGCGATATCGATGCCAACTATTTCCAACATGTGCCGTTCTTTAATGAAGCGGTTAAAGAAAATGATTATGACTTTGTGAATGCAGGTGCGATTCATTTAGAACCAGTTGGGCTTTACTCGAAAAAATACAAATCGTTACAAGAAATTCCTGATGGTTCAACGATTTACGTTAGCTCTTCCGTTTCAGATTGGCCACGTGTTTTAACGATTTTAGAAGATGCTGGTTTAATCACGCTGAAAGAAGGGGTAGACCGGACAACTGCTACTTTCGATGATATTGATAAAAATACTAAAAAGTTGAAATTCAATCATGAAAGTGATCCAGCAATCATGACCACTCTTTATGACAATGAAGAAGGGGCTGCGGTTTTAATTAACTCAAACTTTGCCGTGGATCAAGGATTAAATCCGAAAAAAGATGCGATTGCCTTAGAAAAAGAAAGTTCACCTTATGCCAATATTATTGCGGTTCGTAAAGAAGACGAAAACAACGAAAATGTAAAAAAATTAGTCAAAGTGTTGCGTAGCAAAGAAGTCCAAGATTGGATTACGAAAAAATGGAACGGTGCCATTGTTCCAGTCAATGAATAAAAAGAAAAAGACAATAGAATAAAAACTTGAGGTCGGGACAGGCGTGTTAAGCTTCAAGAAATAAGAAGAAAGTTCTGAAAGATGCTTTTTGTCTCTCAAGGACGTTCAGTTTATTTCCGAAGAAGCTGCTCCTGTCCCGTTGTTTATTTAAAATTTTAGGGCTAGGCAGATACATCATGTTGATTTACCTGCCAAGTCTAAGTTTTTTTCTTTTAAAAAAGGACCATAAATGATAAAGTTACAAGGAATTTCTTAATTATCAGGAAAATTCAGGGACTATGCATAGGCATTTGCATTAGTTATTGTTATAATAATTAAGATAGATTTTTTGGAATGGAGGGAAAAAGATGTTACGTTTTTTTCCGCAAAAAAATAAATATGTAGAAGAAGCAAGCCAGTACGCCTTTGATAAAGAAGGCCAAATTCCGCAGCACATTGCCATTATTATGGACGGAAATGGCCGGTGGGCACAGAATCGAAGACTGCCGAGAATTGCTGGACATAAAGAAGGCATGGATACGGTTAAAAAAATAACGAAGCATGCTAGTCATTTAGGCGTTAAAGTTTTAACACTTTATGCATTTTCAACGGAAAATTGGAAGAGACCAACAGATGAAGTCAATTTCTTAATGCAATTGCCTGTTGATTTTTTTGATACATTCGTGCCTGAATTAATTAAGGAAAATGTTAAAGTCAATGTAATGGGCTACCAAGAGTTTCTACCAAGCCATACGCAAGATGCTGTTAAGCGCGCCATTGAGCAAACCAAGGACAATACGGGCATGGTTTTGAACTTTGCTTTAAATTATGGGGCGCGTGCGGAGCTACTAACTGCCATGAAACAGATTGCTGCAGAGGTTTCAGAAAAAACATATACGGCAGATGAGATTACAGAAGAAACGATCGCAGATCACTTAATGACTGGCTTTTTACCCACGGAACTTCGCGATCCAGAATTGTTGATTCGAACAAGTGGTGAAGAGAGAATTAGTAATTTCTTGCTATGGCAAATTGCTTATAGCGAGTTGTTTTTTACAAAAGCATTATGGCCTGATTTTTCAGGAGACACTTTAGAAACCGCGATTGCTTCTTTCCAAAATCGTAATCGTCGTTTTGGAGGTCTAAAAGAAACTACAGAAACAGAAGGGAGCGATCCGCAGTGAGACAACGTGTCATCACAGCTATCGTCGCATTAATCATCTTTATTCCAATTATCTGGTATGGTGGTTTTGCAATTGAGATTGCCGCTGTTGCTTTGGCAGTAGTCGGCGTGTACGAGTTATTCCGTATGAAAGGATTAACGTTATTAAGTTTTGAAGGTGTTTTATCAGCATTAGGGGCCGTTTTTTTAGTTATCCCGACAATTAAATGGTTAAACTTTTTGCCGGAAATGCAAACAAATTTCATTTTATTTTATGTCACTGTAATGTTGTTGTTAGGTGCTTCGGTAATTTCTAAAAATACATATACGATTGAAGAAGCTGGCTTTCCAGTTATTGTCAGTTTATATGTAGGGATGGGGTTCCAGAACTTTATTAGTGCCCGTTCCGCAGGTTTTGAAGTCTTGTTATTTGCTTTATTCATTGTCTGGGCAACGGATATTGGTGCATATCTATTTGGACGCCGATTTGGTCGTCATAAATTGATGCCAGATGTTTCACCCAACAAGACAATAGAAGGTGCACTTGGTGGTATTTTATCAGCCGTGGTTGTAGCAGCGTTGTTTTTAGTTTTCACAGCTAATAAAGGGCTATTTCCTTATCCGATGCCGGTGATGCTCGTATTGACGGTTCTATTTTCTATAGTAGGGCAATTCGGTGATTTGGTTGAATCTTCTATCAAACGTCATTATGGCGTGAAAGACTCTGGTAACATCTTGCCAGGACATGGTGGTATTTTAGATCGTTTTGATAGTTTATTATTTGTTTTCCCAATTATGCACTTATGTGGATTATTTTAAATTGATTAACAAAATTTAAAAAAGTATCGTCAAATAAGCAAAAATCCAGAAGAGTCTCTCTTCTGGATTTTTGCTGTTTATTGGGTTAGTTTAGGTACCTTGTGAGTTATTAAATTTATAAGAGTAATTGTATAAAGGCGGCTAAAATTTCTAAAAATTAAATAGGTGATTGGATGTTAAATATCTGAACATTTAGAGGGAAATTCGATTGTTAAAAATTAAATTATAACAATCGAATAACACTGGAATGTTTATTTCAATAAAGCCATTGACGTTTAGCATAGATAAATTTATACTTAAAAGAAGAAAAGCAAAATAATGTATTTTATAAGCTTGTTCAATCGTGGTGAGAGTTATTCATAAATTTAAACAAGTAAAGAGAAGATAATTTAGAGATTTGTGAACGCGTTCTTCATACAAGGTTATAGATTAGGATTATATTTTTGATAATCTAATGTAAAGGATTAATTCAATGAAAAAATTTTTAGAGAATAGTATACATCAAGCCATAAAAGCTTGTTTTTTCTTTTTAGGTAAACTACCTAAAAAGAAGTTATTTATTTTTGAAAGTTTTCATGGAAAACAGTATAGTGATAATCCACGTGCAATTTTTGAGTACATAAGAGATAACTGTCCTGAATATCAATGTATTTGGGCAGTAAAAAAAGGATATGAGATACCTTTTGTGGAAGAGAATGTTCCTTTCGTCAAACGATTAAGTTGGAGATGGCTATGGTTGATGCCAAGAGCTCAGTATTGGGTTTTTAACACGCGGATGCCAGCTTGGATGTATAAGAATCAAACAACAATCTATATACAGACGTGGCATGGGACCCCTCTAAAGAAACTGGGCTTAGATATTGAAACAGTCAAAATGCCAGAGCATGAAACAGAGAGCTATAAACTAGAAGTCATTCAAGAAGCAAAGCGTTGGGATTATCTCATCTCACCTAATGCATACAGTACAAGAGTGTTTCGACAAGCCTTTCATTATGAAGGGGAAATATTAGAAATAGGTTATCCAAGAAATGATTTGTTAGTTTGTGAAAATAAGGACAAAATAGCTTTTTCTGTTCGCAATCAGTTAGGCCTTTCAGCCAATCAAAAAATTATTCTTTATGCCCCCACGTGGCGTGATGATGAGTCTATTCGAAAAGGAGCCTATCGTTTTACCAATCATTTGC
This sequence comes from Enterococcus sp. DIV2467a, assembly GCF_050532945.1. Taxonomy (NCBI): domain Bacteria; kingdom Bacillati; phylum Bacillota; class Bacilli; order Lactobacillales; family Enterococcaceae; genus Enterococcus; species Enterococcus sp. DIV2467a. The sequence goes on from NZ_CP172896.1 coordinate 907,554, forward strand.
CAGTTGAACAACTTTTAGCAATTGATTCTTCTGTTGTTATACTTACACGACTACATTATTTAATTGCAGAAAGTTTTGATATAGGTGCATTTGGTTCACGTGTAATCGATGTTTCTTCTTATCCAGATATCAATCAACTTTATTTAATCGCTGACTTATTAATTACAGATTATTCATCGGTTATGTTTGATTTTGCATTAACAAAAAAACCGATGCTATTTTTTATGTATGATAAGGAAAAGTATCAAAATAGTACAAGGGGATTCTATTTTGACCCAACAGCAATTTTGCCTGGGAAAATTGTGACAGATACGGATAGCCTAGTAACGTCTGTAAAAAACGTATTGTTTTCTAAAACGGAACAGGAACAACGTTTATATGTGCAGTTTTTTCGTGAATTTTGCCTTGAAAATCAGGATGCCACTAGACAGCTGATTTCAGAAATTTTAAAGAGATAAAAAGCCGGAGGGTGTAGGTTGGAAAAACAAAAAGAAGTCCAAAAAGAATATGAAGAGTATCAATATATGTTAGATACTGAAACGTGGAAAAAGGAGTTAAGTCAATTTAAGCTGTCCTCTTCAGAAAAAATATCAAAAAATCCTAAAGTCTCAATCATTATTGCTAATTACAATAATGCACCATATCTTAAAAAGATGATGGATTCTCTTGTTCAACAAACTATTGGGATTGAGCAATTGCAAGTGATGTTTATTGATGATTGTTCCACAGATCATTCGTTAAAAGTAATAGAGCCATATCTTGAAAGATATCCGAATATTGAAATTTATCAGCTACTTGAAAACACTGGAGGCGCTCACGGCCCAAGAAACGTAGGGATTGTAAATGCACGTGGTGAGTATAGTGTCTTCTTAGATGCAGATGATTGGTATGATTTAAATGCATTGAAATATTTATCAGACCTACTAGATGACTCTCACGATGATTTTGCTGTTTCTGGTCTAATACAGAGTACGGATGGCCACTTAATGTTAAAAAGTAAGCCATATTATGTGGATGGGTCATTTAAAAATCGGTCTATCCAAGAATTGCCAGCTGAATTTTATGGTTGGTTAGGACCGCAAGCTATCATGTTAAGAACTTCACTGATACACAATAATAATTTACACTTTGTTAATCAACGGGTGGCTGATGATGTGCTGTTCTTTTATGAAGCCATGCGATTTTCAAAAACCATTACACAAGGGGAGAGGTTAACGACTTATTTAAATCGAGATGCAGATAATGAAAGTTTAAGCAAATCAATTAATCGGACATTTATGCTTTCTTGGTTGCGTGCGTTAAGTTATATCAATCAACAGTTTCCAGATGATTTGTCTAAAGAACGGATGTTAGCACGCCGTTTAGAATGGCTAATTTATGACTTTTGTATTCGGAGGGATACTGGGTATCCATTCAGTAAAAGGCGATTACAAGATTTTAAAGTACAGATGGATCAGTATTTAGGTGAATTAAATTTTGATCCTAGCCCGTATTTTAGAAGTGATGTGCGCCAAATCATTTGGACATTTTTACAAACTAACGATATTGATGGTTTGTATTGGTTTATTCAATGTCAGTCCATTCGTTGGGTGTTAGTCAATCGCTTTGGTTATGTTTCAAAAACAGAGAGAAGTTATTATTATCCCAGATTATTGAAACGATTCCCAGCAGTTCGCATGAATGCTTATGCAGAAGCAACGCAACGTGAAGGCAATACGCTTTCTTTAAATGTGTATACACACCAAAAAATTACAGGATTTGAAATAAAAGAGCTGAAAAATCCTTTTGAAACAAGACAGAGGCTGGCGTTTAAAAAAATTAGTGAAACTAGTTATCAGGTAGAGTTGCCAGAAAAATTTTCAAATAAAGAAAGTAGATTTACGATAGTTTTTGATAATTATTTAGAAATTGGGGTTAAAGATTTTAGTAAGTTTTTTGCTTAAATTTTGTCCGTTTAAATCAGGATATTTTGAGTATACAACTATAAATGATAAGTGAGGGAAATTTGTTTTATGGAAAATGTGAAAGTGTCAGTCATTGTACCCGTCTATAACGTAGAAACCTATTTAGAAGAGGCATTAATGAGTTTGAAAAACCAAACATTGAAAGAAATTGAATTCTTAATTATTAATGATGGCTCTACTGATAATAGTCAAAAAATTATTGAAGAAATTGCACAAGATGATCCACGTTTTCGCGTTTTCAATGTTAAAAATGGGGGGATTGGAAAAGCCTTTAACTTGGGTGTTTCAGAAGCAAAAGGTGAGTATATTGCTGAATTTGAAAGTGACGATTATGTAGCATTGCATGCCTATGAGCGTTTATACAATACGGCTAAAAGTCATCATGCAGATGTTGTCCGTTGTAATTGGGTTGAATTTTCTTCTGAAGAAGAGGTTGAGCGAGATATATTATGGCAATATCCCGATAAATACAATCAATTGATTGACTTAAAAACGACGGATTTAATTGTACAAGTTTATCCATGGAATGCCATTTATAAAAAAAGTATGATTGAGAAAGAAAACGTAACTTGGGATGAGGAAATTAAAAGTTATGGGGACACTGGTCTATTTTGGAAAATCAATTCAGCATCTCAGAATGTTATTTTTATTAAAGATTGTTTGTATTTTTATAGACAAGACAACCCAAATTCGACAGTAAATAATGTGGCAACAAAGGTTCCTTTCTTGTTTCAACAATTTAAACTAATTCGTTCAAATTTAATTGAACAAAATAAATTTGAACGCTACAAAGGTTATTTTTATAAACAAATGTTCGAAAAATACTTTTGGGCGATTGAAAAATTAACCCATTTACGTGATGAGTCGGTTTATGAAGTGATTCAAAAGGTGGCAGTAGATTTTAGACAAGCTTTAGAAACAGACCAGCTGAATGATATCGATTTTGAATACATCAAACAATTTTATCAAATTGCAAATGATCCAGCAGCTTATTATGAGGACTACTTGAAAAATCTGTATAAAGTTAGTGTTGTCATGCCGATTCACAATGCTTCAAAATATTTAAGACAAACATTAGAAACTGTTTGTGAGCAGTCTTTACGTGAGATTGAAATCATTTTAGTAGAGAATGGCTCTACAGATAATACCATGGATATTATTAACGAATTTGCAGTAAAAGATCCGAGAATTACGGGGATTTCTATTGGCAAAAGTAATCCTGGACACGCAAGAAATGTGGGCATTTCGATGGCACGAGGACGGTATTTGCAATTTCTGGATGCAGATGATCATTTTGAAGCGAATTTATTACAAGACGCTTATTATCGTGCATATGATAGTGCAACAGATATTCTGTTATTTGGCATGAAAGAAAAGTTACCAAATGGAGAAGTGCACCTTGTTCACAATCCATTACTAACTAATGGCGGACGTATGTCTGGTGAAGAAATTTCATTGGATGAAGTAACCCCTTATTTATATGATAAATTATTTTTATTAGAATACATCAAAGAAAATAACTTGGTAAACTTAGAACAATTTGTTGGCGAGGATGCTTATTTCACTTATACAGCATTATTAGGTACCGAAAAAATTGTTGCACTAAACAAATATTTGCTGACACGAATCGTTAGACAAGATGGCTTGATGTCTACGTATGGAATGAATTATCGTGATGAGTTCAATTTACATGACAAAATGTTGGAGTACTTAAAACAACATGCTCCAAATCGAATTGAAGCATATCGGTTAAAAATTATTAATACATTAAACTGGTTTATTTTTGACATGAATCGTGTTGATCAAGCATTTAAAGAACGTTTCTATCAAGAATTAAAAGAGAAATACATCCAACAACTAGGGCTAGACTTAGTGAAAAAAGAAAAATATTCTAATGATCCAGAACAAGTAGAGCGTATCACACGAATCCAAAATATTTTACAATACAATCTAGAAATATATCAAAATATTTATAAAGATTTTGGGATGAAAAAAACCTTTATTATTCCGAATGTTCATATTCAAGAGCGTGGAGGTAAAGTAATTTTTGGACAAGAGAAGACCCAGGGGAATGGGACGGCAATTGAAATGTTTTCAATTATTATTGCAGATAACGATACAAGCAATGCCAGCGGAGTGATTGATTTCGTTTATATGGGTGACAATACAAAAATAATTCATGATAGTTTATTAGTATCTTTATTAATTAAAAAAGAAGGTACTACTTTAAAATCGATTGTTTTACAAGCCGAGTGGGAAAAAGGCTATACCTTACTACAAGAAAATATGTATTATACTTTCGTAGACAATGTTTTTACAATTTGGGCGGGCTATACTCAAAAATATGCAGCATTTGATTACAATGTTCGAATTTTGACTTCTCGAGAAGGGGAAACACATTTTAGTGTCGTTCGACAAAACCAAGGCTATATCCAAGATACAATGACAAGTATTGGTAACGAATTAACACCTATCAATAAAATTGAAGGAAATGAACCTACAACAATTAAAAAAGCTGTATCAAAAAGTCTTAAAAAAGCAAAAGGGTTGTTGAAATAGAAAGATTTTAAAGGAGATTAAAAATGAACGATTTATGGAATTTTTTAGATAATCATCCTGAAGAGAAAGAATTGATAAAGGCAAAAGCATTACAAGGTTATACAGTTGATGGAATTTTAAATGATCAACTTAATTTTGTTGCTCTAGATACTCTGTCTATTAGTCTGGAAAAATTTGGAAATATTCATTATAGTATCCAAATCCCAGAATTTAATGAATTACTAAGTAAGAAGATGGTAGTACTTTTTGTTCCTGCGGATGGAGTGGGACACTCTGGCGCCAAAGAAAGATATTTTGGATTGAGACAATGGAATACCCTGTCTCAATCTGTTCGAAAAAATACTATCATTCTTAGAATAGCTGATGTTGGCTTTGTGTCAGGATCCTATTACACATTATTTGAGCAAGAAATTTTGGATTTAATTGAAGCAAAGAAAACAGAATTTGGACTGAAGCATCAAGATATAATCTTCTATGGAAACTCTAGAGGCGGAACGGGAGCGTTATTATTAGGTATTACAGGTAATTACAAAACAGTTAGTGTAGATCCAGTAATTGATCGAGAGCCTTGGGTAAACAGCGCGGATGGTAGAATAGATCGCCAGTTAATGTTTGATTTCGTAGAAATGGATTTTTCAAACCGAATAAAAGATAAGATGGAACAGTCAAACTATGAATTAGAAAACATTACGGTGATTGCTTCTGAAGCAAATAAAAAAATGTATGAGAAAATTTACCCCTTATCTAATGGTTTTACCTTGAAAAAATTAGAATTAATGATTGATTCTGAAAATACAATTGGTATACACGGCCTTACGATAATGGAAAGTATTCATTTACAATTAGCGTTAATAAATAATTATTTATTTGATTAAGTAACAGAGAAAGTAGGAGCGGAAAAATGAAAAAAGCAGCAATTATGGGCTGGTGGTATAACCAAAATTATGGATCAATCTTAACATACTATGCTCTAAACAAATATGTACAGAATAAAGGGTACGAGACGGTTATGATTGATGGACCACTAGGTTATAAAAACAGAAGTAACTTTCGAGCATGGATGCCTTTAGCGTATAATTTTTTTAAGAAAAATAATATGCCCTATACTGAGCAATTAACAAAAGAAACGTTACCGACATTGAACGATTTAGAAAATCTAGATACCTTTATTTTAGGCTCTGATCAAATGTGGAATCCGTGGAATGGTTGGGTAGACGACGATGATTTCTTAGATTTTGTTTATCCTCGTAATAAAACAATTGCTTATTCTGTTTCATTAGGAAAAGCAGATACAAGTAAATATGATCCTAAATGGGTTGCAAACCGCAAAAAAGATATTACACAGTTTAATCATGTTTCTATGAGAGAAGATTTTTCTGTACAAATTATGAAAGATATTTTTCAAGAAGAAGTTATTCAGGCTTTGGATCCAACCTATCTTGTTGAAAGAAGTGAATATGATTCTTTAGCTGATCAAGCTACGTTTAAACGACAAGAATCAGGAGATTATATGGCTGTCTTTTTCTTGGATATTAACAAGGAAAAAGTTCGTGTAGCACTAGCGATCGCAGAAAAATTGGGACTGAAATTAGTGGTCTTGCCTAATCCTTTAAAAGGACGTGAACTAGCGAAAAAAACGTTTCCTAATACAGTAGAATATGTTTCTGAAGATACGCCAGAAAATTTCTTATCTGTTTATCGAGAAGCAAAATATATTATTACTGATTCGTTTCATGGCACTGTTTTTGCGACTATTTTCCAAAAACCGTTTTCAATTTTTTATAATGAACAACGTGGAATTGACCGCTTTAATAGCTTGATGAACCTGTTTGAGCTTGGCGAAACTAGACGTGTCTATGAGCAAAACACAAAACAAGAAATTGAAGAAAATAAAAATATTAGTTTAGCACTTGACTATCAAAAGACCGCTGGAAAGATTGCTAGAGAAAAAGAGATTTCAGATAAGTGGTTAACCGATGCGTTGACAAGTAAATTTAGCCCAGATGAAGACGAAGTATATGATGAATTTAGACGATATATTATCAATAAACCTTTGGATTTTTATCGAGCTAAAACAACTGTTCCGATTTCCGCAGCAATTGTTTTATCGCCAAATGGTACGATAAAAAATTCCAATCCTAATGAAAGCTTTTGGAAGCTAACAGATAAAGAATTAATTTTTATGAATAATCATCGTGAAGTCACTACAAGATTTAATCGTGAAAAGTTTAAGGGAAAGGAAACGTTCAGTCCTTTTAGAATCGTCGGTAAATATGTGAAAGATGAAAAAATCGAACATGTTATGTATTTGCATCCGATACAAAAACCTAAGCCTAAACCGAAACAAGGCACAGAAAAAAAAGCATTAGCAATTCCCGAGAATCTTTTAACAAGAAAACAATTAATTATGAAAATTGTGCAAAATGAGAGAATTCGTTCGTGGAAACAAGATCTTTTAGAAGAATTACCAGATTTAGAGTTATTTGTAGGTCGTGAATTAAAAGAATATGCTTCGAATTTTGTTGGTGGTCCAGCAGATCTTTTAATTTTTCCAAAAACGATAGAAGAAGTTGCTTTAATTGTAAAATATGCTAAAAATAATCAGATTCCTTTAACTGTTATCGGTAAAGGTTCAAATATTTTAGTCCGTGATGGTGGTATCCGTGGGATTACTTTAAATATGACTGCCTTGAATTATCGTAAAATTACGGGGAATGTTTTAACAGTTTCGGCAGGTGCAAGTTTAATTGAAACATCTTATTATCTACTAGAACACTTGAAATGCGGTTTAGAATGGGCAGATAATATTCCAGGAACCATTGGTGGCGCAGTTTATATGAATGCTGGGACAGTTAAGGATATTAATAGTATGTTTCTTGAAGCTACGATTGTAGATGAAAATGGAGAAATTAAAGTTTTAAATAAAGAAGATGTTCAATTTAGTCATCGCTATAGTTCATTTATGGATCATCCTGAGTGGATTATTTTAGAAACTAAATTACAGATTTCAGAAGGTAATTTAGAAAATATGGTAAATGACATGGTAGGAACTGTCGAAATTAGAGAACGGATGCACCCACTAACACATCCAAATCATGGGTCAACTTTTACTTGGGGACGGGCGCCTCGATTAATTCAACAAGCTGGCTTAGTTGGTACTAGAATTGGCGGAGTAAAAGTATCTGAAAAACATCCAGGTTTCTTTATCAATGTTGAACAAGCCTCTGCTCAAGACTATGAAGCATTAATTTATTTAATTATTGCAAAAGTTTATGAATTTTCTGGATTTTTATTAAAACCAGAAGTGAGAATTTTAGGTGCAAATATGTGGGAAGCAAGTTTAACTTTTAAATAAACAGGGGAGTGTGTGACATGAAGAAAATAATCACAATAATTGTGTCTTTAGCAATTGGTATCGGTTGTGGTTTTTGGTCAGGATATTACATCAGTAAAAAATATTCAGAAAACCAAGAGACAACTATTTCCAAAAGTACTAACTCAGAACAACCTTTGATTACAAATGGAGAGTATCAAGTAACAGCTAATTGGGATTGGAAAACATTAGTTGTTAAAGATAATGTGTGGACATTGGATGGCAAACGTATTTATGATGTTTCCACTACAAATGATAATATTGTGATTTTAAAGGGAAAAAATTTGAAATCACTTGTAGTTTATAAAATAGAAAAAGATAACGAAAAAATCAACTTATATTCTTACACAAAAGAAGGCGTTGGGAAAAAAGTATTGGCTACTCTAGTGAAGAAATAAATAATGCATTTGGTGTTTGAAATAAATTGAAAGTAACTTTGTTAGGAGAAGTTAGTAAATGAAATACAATACGAAAAATTATGACTATTTAATTGTTGGTTCGGGACCTTTTGGGGCAACGTTTGCTTGTGAAGCAGCTAAACGAGGAAAAAAAGTATTAGTTATTGAGAAACGTGCTCATATTGGTGGCAATATGTATACACATAAAGAAAATGGGATTAATGTCCATGACTATGGTGCCCATATTTTTCATACTGACAATAAAGAAGTATGGTCTTATGTCAATCAATTGACGGAATTCAATGGCTACATCAATCAAGTAGTTGCTAATTACAAAGGGGAGCTCTACAACCTACCATTCAATATGAACACGTTCTACCAAATGTGGGGGGTAAAAACACCAGCTGAAGCACAAGCAAAAATTTCAGAGCAGCGGGAGGCAGCTGGAATTAAAGGAGCTCCAAAAAATTTAGAAGAACAAGCGATTCGTTTGATAGGAACGGATATCTATGAAAAATTAATTAAAGGCTATACAGAAAAACAGTGGGGACGTAAGGCTACGGAATTACCAAGTTTTATTATTCGCCGTTTGCCAACTCGTTTTACTTTTGATAATAATTACTTTAACCATCGCTATCAAGGCGTACCTGTCGACGGTTACACAGCTATGTTTGATAAATTGTTAGAGAGTGAATTAATTGATATTCAATTGAATAAAGACTTTTTGGCAGAGAAAGAAACTTACTTATCAGAGTTTCCAAAAATTGTTTATACAGGGATGATTGATGCATTCTTTGATTATTCTTATGGCGAATTAGAATATCGTTCAGTACGTTTTGAAAATGAAACAGTAGATTCAAACAATGCACAAGGCAATGCCGTAATTAATTACACAGATGCGGAAACCCCCTATACACGGATAATGGAATGGCGACATTTTGATCAACAGGCCGATGAAAACAAAACGATTTTGACGAAAGAATACCCACAAGATTGGGATCGTTCAAAAGAAGCCTATTATCCTGTTAATGATGAGAAAAATTCACTTTTGTTTAGAAAATACAAAGAAAAAGCAAACGCTCAAGAAAAAGTTATTTTTGGTGGACGTTTAGCCAATTATCAATACTATGATATGGACCAAGTTTTCGGAGCAGCTTTGAAAGCAGTCGCTAAAGAATTTGGTGAAATGGCCAACTAGTGAACGGTTAGACTCGGAGGAACAAATGGAAAAAGAACTGAAAGTTAGAACAAAATTACTTACCAAAGAATACAGTTTAGCGCAAACACGTATTGACAAATTGAAGACACTTTTTAGTATTTTTCAAAACAAAGTTCCCACATTTTGGGCGTTAAAAGGTGTTAGCCTCGACGTATATTCTGGAGAAACAATTGGTATTATTGGTTTAAATGGTTCAGGCAAATCCACTTTATCAAATATTATTTCAGGCATCACCCCTCAAACGTCAGGAGAACTTGAAATAAATGGTGAAGTTTCAATTATTTCGATTGGTGCAGGACTAAATAATAATTTAACAGGACGAGAAAACATTCGAATGAAATGTTTAATGTTGGGGGAAAAGAATAAAGAAATTGATGCCAAAATCGATGATATTATTGAATTCTCAGAATTAGGCGTTTTTATCGACCAGCCTGTTAAAACTTATTCTAGCGGTATGCGTGCTAAGCTTGGTTTTTCAATTGCGGTTCATCAAAATCCAGATATTTTAGTAATCGATGAAGCGTTATCTGTAGGAGATCAAACCTTCTATAATAAAGGCTTAAAAAAAATGCTTGCATTTAAAGAGCAAGGCAAAACTATCTTTTTTGTCTCTCATTCTATTCAACAAGTAGAGCAAATTTGTGATCGTGTCGCTTGGATGCATTATGGTGACCTACGTGCATTTGGTGAAACTAAGCATATTTTAAAGGAATATCGTGCTTTCTTGCACCGTTATAATCATTTCACTGAACCGCAAAAAGAATCGTATCAGAGAGATGGCAAGGCCAAACAGAGAAATTTTTCTTTGGAACAACTTCAAGAAACAATTCTTGAAAAAGCCAATCAACAAGTAGGCAGTCGCCGGACGACTAAAGAAGTCATTAAATTTACTACTAAAAATAAAATTGGAGATAAAATGACTCTTGGTACGAAGAGCTTGTTAATTTTGCTACTTTGTATGATTTTTTATGTAAGTCTTACCTTTGTAAAAGGTATTTCATTAACAACAGCTTTCATTCATCCAGCGGAAACAATTCAACGTATATTTGTTCCTGAGAAAGTAGCAGGGAAGGATACAAACGCTGTGAAAACGACTAAAACTATACCAGCTTCAACAAAAGAATCTAGGCAGCAGGAGGAAGTTCAGTCTAGCCCAACGAACGTACCAGAAAATAATAATAGCGAACAAGCTGTGTCAACGTATACTGTGGAAGTTGGAGATTCAGTCAGTTTGATTGCTGAAAATCACGGACTCACTATAGAACAACTTCAAACTTTGAATCCAGAAATCATTGAGGTACCTATTTATCCTGGACAAGTGTTGAAATTGAAAGAGGTGACTGAATAATGCGCGAGGTAAAATTAATTTTAGCTGAACAGTTTTCATACTTAGGCGTTGCACAACGAATTGCTAAATACAGTAATAAAGCATTATATCAAAGCCACATCTTAGGAAATTTATGGCAAATTTTAAGTCCTTTAATTCAGTTAGGTGTCTATTATTTTGCTTTTGGGATTGCCCTTGGTGGTGCTCGAACCGTAAAAGGAGGAGTATCCTATATTGCTTGGTTGATGGTAGGATTAAGTACATGGATTTTTTTAAGTACAGTAACAAAACAAGCTTCTAGTTCTGTTTATATGCAAGTTGGCATGGTCTCTAGAATGAAGTTTCCAATAAGTATTTTGCCAATGGTTAAAATATTTTCTGAGTTACCAAGTTATTTTGCATTCACTACGTTAGCAGCGATTGTGTCAATCTCGACAGGTGAAAAGATTTCTATTTATTGGATTCAGCTACCTTACTATATTGTAGCGATGATTATCTTTTTATATAGTTTTAGTCTAATTAATTCAACGATTGCTGCATTAATTAGGGATTATCAAATTTTCTTGAATTCTATTATCCAAGTATTAATGTATATGTCAGGGGTCTTTTGGGATTTGAGTACAAAGAATTTACCGTCTTGGTTATCAAAAATTCTTATGTTGAATCCTTACGCATATATTATTAATGGATTTCGAGATACATTTTTCTATAAAAGATGGTTTTTTGAAGATAAGCCCCAGCTTATTGTTTTTTGGCTAACAACATTAGTAATATTTATCGTAGGAGCTCATTTACATGTTAAGTTCAGAAGTAAATTTGTTGATTATATGTAACATGTGAAGAAGTAAAACCACCGTATACTGACAAGAATACGGTGGTTTTACTCTTTAATTGACAATAGCCTTCTCTTTAAAGAGAAGGCTATCTAACGAATCAATATTATTATTTTAAAGTTGGATCAGACTATTTCTAGTATTCAAGTATTTTTCATTTAAGCGATGTATTCCCTACCTCTAATACATCCTTGTGTCTCTCTAGACACGCCAGTTTTGAATAAAATCATCAAAACAATTGAATGGTTCGTTTAAAAATATTTTTCGTGTTCTAATTATTATAACATAAAACTCGTCAACTGACCACTAGCTGACGAGTTCATAATTTTTCCAGATAAATAGACAGCCGTTTTCCGCCGACTGTCTAAGATTAAGATAGATTTGTAAAGAAGTGAATAAATGCTTCCTACTATCTCTTTATAACATGAGGAAAAGAAAACTGCAAAAGATAGCTGTGTTTTTTGAAAAAAAGATCAGCTGGTTTCCGCCAGCTGATCATCCGTTGAAAAGAGATATAAAGAAGTGAATAAAGCTTGCTTTACCACTATTTTATACCATGTTTTGATTCAAATAACTATTCAGTATTAGTTATACTTAAATAATAAATATGTATACGGATGTATTGTTTTGAGGTATAGTCATAGAGAAAAGAGGGAACGTTTATGAAAAAATTTTGTTTAAGTTATAGCTCTGGTAAAGATTGTTTATTGGCGATGGATCGATTGGTACAAGCAGGAAATCAGCCAGTTGCGTTAGTGACAACATTAAGTGATGAAATTAATCGTTCTTGGTTTCACGGCATACCAATCTCCGTCTTAGAAGCAGCAGCCGAAGCGTTAGATTTACCACTTGTTATATCACATAACAATGAAACAAATTACACAGAAAAAGTGGTTGAGGCACTGCAGGAAACCAAAAAATTAGGTGCAGAAACGGTTTGTTTTGGCGATATAGATATTGAACAAAATGGTGCTTGGGATTGCCAAGTTGCGTTAAGTGCTGGACTTGAACCACAATTACCTCTTTGGCAGGAAAATCGCGAAGCACTTGTGAAAGAATTCTTGGCAAAAGGGTACACAGCAATTATCAAAACGGTCAGCAAAGAGGCAGGCATTCCAATAAAATTTTTAGGAGAACCGTTAAATGAAACATTTATCACGTACCTTAAAGAGCATCAATTAGATATTTGCGGAGAAAACGGGGAGTACCATACGTTGGTAATTGACGGCCCGCTATTTAAAAAGAGGCTCAATTATTATACTTCAGGAATTTATGAAAGTCCTTATGCTTATTCTTTGATTATTGATGCTTAAATGAAAGTAAAAGGACACAAGCTGCCACTTTTTCTAGGGATATGCTATAATTGACTTAAGAAAAGTAGAGAAAGTGAGTGGTTAATTATGGAAGAAACTGTCTTTTTTAATTTAGGAAATGCCCTTGCTTCAAAAAGAGATCAAAAAGAATTAATTAAAGAAGCCCAAATTGCGAAAGATACTCGAAAGATTCCAGGAAAACTGATTATCGTTGAAGATGAAGAAAATGGTACCCATATTTTATTTGAATTAGCTGATCAAACAGAACCGTCTACTGAAACAAAAGAATTCAAAGTGAAAAAAGTGATTGATTAATAAAAAAGCAACGAATTTTTCTAAATTCGTTGCTTTTTTATATTTTTTTACACAAATGATACAAAAAGAATATCAAAATCAAATAAATGATTAGTATACTTGAAGAAACAAATAGGAAGCAAAGCAAACGTTTTGAGGTGTTCTTTCATGGAAAATCGAGGAATTTTATTTGATAAAGATGGTACGTGTATTCGTTTTGACACTCTTTGGCAAGCAGGTTTGCAAGCTTGTTTTGAAACACTAAGTATGTTAGCCCCTCATCATTCAGCAGAAATAAAAAAGATATTAGCTATTCAGGAGCAACGTTTTTTGCAAAAACATTTACTTGATGAAGTCCTTTATCAGGAACTTTATCAGGAATTGGCGCAATTTGAGGAATTAGTCGAACAGGGAATCAGCAGTCGATGGCTGGAGCAATTTTTTTATGATTATTTACGAAAAAATCTGAAAAAGCTTGAACCAATTGGTGATTTAAAACAGTTATTTCTTGAGCTAAAACGGAAGAACTATAAAATTGGATTAGCAACTTCAGATACTTTGCCAGCGACTATGTTGATTATGGAATATCTTGGTTTAACAGAAATGTTTGATTTTATTGCGACAGGAGATCGTTACTTACCGAAACCAGATGCGGACATGCTCCAAGCCTTTTGTCAGTCATGTCAATTGAAGTCGACAGAAGTAATTATGGTGGGGGATTCGCTCGTGGATGTTTTCATGGGAACTTGTCATGGCAAAGCAGGAATTGGTGTTTTAACCGGCAACTGCCAGTCAACTGATTTTGAAAATTTTGAAGTAGCTTATTTTCGTGATATCCATGAAATACCTTATCAAGAATTATGGGGAAATACCAAGAAGAAAAAAATATATTATTTTTGATATATGTATTGTGAAAAACGTTTCTTTTATTCGAGTATCTAAGCAAGCATACTAGTGTATTTCAATAAAATACCATGATGTTCATAGGTTTTATAATTTCAGCTCACAGATTTTTGTTCAATAAGAAAAAAATTACAACTAAAATAGAAAACGAGCGTGGGACAAAAATCACTTTGGATTTTTGTCCCACGCTCAAAAACTGATAAACGGCGGGAATAGAAGCAACACTTTCGGAAATAAGCCGAAAGTGACTTTCTCACACAAGTGTTCGGGATATCTTAATCCTTACCTACGTGGTTCTCGGAGTTAAACACTTCTGGCCCGACTTCGTTGTTAACATTTTACAATGACAAGTTTTTCTTATTTTAATCCTGAACTTGATTTAGAAATTGCATTTCCATTAGAAAAAGAAACAGTAACAGTAGCACCTAAATCACCATCTAAGTTTTTCATCCAGATTAAAGTATCATTTTTTTCACCATTGATATTTGTAGAAGTAATCCCTGTTGGATCTCCTAAATCTTTTCTAGCTTGTTCTTCAGAATATGAACCATCAGTAGCAATGTTATTTACTTGGTCTGCAGTAACTTTATCATGTTTTGCAACCTTCAAGCCACTTACAGATTTGCTCGCTGCTTTGCCATCAGAGAATGAAACAGTAATAGATGCAAGAAGATCACCACCCTTGACATTTGTCCAAGATAGAGTAGTGGTAGAGATGCCTTGGATATCTGTTGTAGAAGAAGAGGCTGGTTCACCTAAAATTGCTTTTACTTCATCTTCTGTAGAACCGCCTTCGCTGCTGTTCATAATATCACCGACATTAATTTTATCGTAAGTTGCTTTTAAATCAGAGTTATCTTTCGATTTATCTTCTGATTTCTTTTCAGAGCTTTCTTTTTTTGTATCATTTTTTGAACTATTCGTAGCTTTTGAAGAAGAGGCTTCTGTTTTCACTTCTTTGGTATCATTGCTTGCTTTTTTATCCTCTTTGCCAAGACCACTACCAGCAATCCCCAGTACAATAACTACTACAACCCAAAACCAAATTTTCTTATAAAATGGTTTTTTTACTTTTCCTTCATTTGAATCATTTTTTTTCATTTTCACTTTCCCTCCCATAGTTTAGTTAATGATTTGTAGCGCTTACTAAATAGTTGAAAACAATCCCCAATTAAATAACTTTGGACTACAAATCACTTAGTTTAAATGAAAATAAGTATACCGCCATGTGTAAAAATAACACATCACAGTATACTTATTTTATCATTATTTCATAAAAATAACACCATTATTTTTATCAAATAATTAAAAAAGATAAAAAATCTAAAAACTTCGACCGCCGCCACCGAATGTGCCGCCGCCAGTTGAGTGGGTGGTGCTACCACCACCGCCCATTCCGCCACTGCCGCCATTGTTTTTAGGAATACGACGCGTAGTGATGAAAGAGTTGGTTAACTGATCTGTGCGGGAGGTTAAGTTTAAAGTTGTTTTTTCCCTAAAGGGATATTGATAACTTGAAAATTTTAATTGATATTTAGAAATATTAATGCCTAAGAAGACCAAACTGAGTATCAGCGCAGCAGCAAAAGCAATTACCATTTCCAGCGGGGTGATGACTTTATAACGGGTGATTTTACCTGTTTCGCTGTCCACACGATAGTGACCCCCAGGAACCCCTTTATCAACAAATGCTTGAGTTTCCTGAACAAAAGTTTGAGCAGCCGCAAAATAATTTCCTTGACTCATCCCATCCATTACTTTATCTAAGGTATCATCAATTCGTGCATCCGTCATATAATCAATCATGTTTCCAGAAGTAGAGATGTAGACTTTCCGTAAGTCCATATCAATGAGAAAAAGAATCGCATTTTGATCCTTGCCAACTTTATTTAAAAGATAATGATCTGCATATTCTTGTTCATCGCCATAGGTATTATTATTTGTGGTCACAATAAAGACAGAGGCTTTTGTTTTTTCTTCTAAAGGTTGTATCTCTTGCTTTAGTTGGTTGATTTGATCAGGTGTCAGTAATTGTGCGCCATCATCAATTGAATTTTCAGCCGCCGAAACGGGTAGGGCAAGGCCAAAGGTAAGAAGTATTAGGAAAAAAATAGGTAAAAGTCGTTTTTTCATAGGAAATAACCTCCTAATAAAAAGAGTGCTAAGAGTCCAGCGAAAATGCCTAACGTTGCTAGCCCTAAACGAGTGTAACTAATTGGAAGCACACCGCTTACTTTACCTGTTTGTCCATTCATGGCATAATAATAAACTTTTTTTGATTGTTCCTGACTTCGATAGGTGACTAACCAAATTGGTAAAAGCATATAGTGATTATTTTCTTGGTTTAGAGAAATATCCGTGCGAACATTTGTCAACGTAGTATAACCAGAAGCAGAGTCCCGTAACAATGATTCCGAATAATCTTGTAATTCTTGTTGGACGTGTTTTTTGATTGCTTCATATTCAATATCGCGTTTTTCTGCTTGAAAACCTGCTAGGTATTGGCTTTTGAAAGGCACTGCTTGATCAATTAAAAATGGTTGAACGCCTTCCACCATTTTTTGTTGGACGTTTTTTGACAAGGCATTTTTAACTAATTCTTTAAACGATAATTTTCCTGAACGTCCCACATTGAAACGTTTTGTTTCGGTGTATTCAATATCACCTACGCGCCAAATGCGAATACTTGTGCCAGTAGCTTGCAGTTGTCCGTCGACTTCTGCATCAACGACCCAATAGGGGAAGTAAACCCCAGTTAATTTATCGATTTGATTTTTGCTGAAAAAATCTCGAGGAATGAACCATTTTTTCTTGGTCCAAGCGAGAAATTTTTCAATCGCTTCGTCTTTTTCAATTGTAAAGGGTAAGACGTTTTCTGGTAAAAATTCGCCACTTAATCGACCAGCCAAGACAACTGGATTATGGCAATAATAACAGTATGTGGCTGCCGTTGTTGCATCGGTGACAATTTGAGCGCCACAGCTTGGACAATTAAAAATTTCCATTGTGCCTGCATCGGCAGTTGTTTCATTCTCAGTGGTCTCTGTTTGTTGCGTAGCGGAGGATTCTTCTTCCGCCGTGAAAGTCAAATTTTCCTCGGCAGTCGTTGTTGAGGGATTCTCTAAATGCGCCTCATGTTGCTGTTGCTCATAACGAGTCACTTCTTCTTCCGTGTAAATATTTAAACAATATTCACAATGAAATTTTTGATCTTTGGGATTAAATAAGAGCGGGCCGCCACAGTTGGGGCATTTATGGGTAAATGTTGTTTCCATTGCAACCGTCCTTTCTAATAGAGTGAGTAAATAACAGGAATCTGATTCAAAGAAAAAGGGTAGACTTGTGCCTGACCCTTTTCTTTAATTGTTCACTACTTGCTTATAAAGGAACCCCTTGGAATGGTTTACCACAATGTGGACAGAACTTAGGAATACCATTACTTAAGTCAACAATTTCGCTACATTCACTACATTTCATTTCTAATTTTGGTTTTTCGTTTGTTGGTTTTGGTGTACCA
Source organism: Enterococcus sp. DIV2467a (assembly GCF_050532945.1). NCBI lineage: Bacteria > Bacillati > Bacillota > Bacilli > Lactobacillales > Enterococcaceae > Enterococcus > Enterococcus sp. DIV2467a. Next base: position 925,254 of record NZ_CP172896.1, read on the forward strand.
CAGTTTGAACAAAACTTCCCAGTGTTTTCAGTCCCACATTGTGGGCAAGTCCAAGTGTCTGTAGCCCCTTGTGCATTTTGCTGGTTTTGTTTTTCTTGCATTTGTTGTTGGTTTGTTTGAGATGCTTGCGCAAAGTAGTTGCCATTCGCATTCATGCCCATACCAACGCCCATAAAGCCGCTCATTGCGCCACCTTCATTTTTACCAGCAGCCTCCATACCACGAGCCAAGGAACCTTGAACATAGCCTTCGCGAACACCTGGATCGCTGAGCATAGCACCTTCATTTCGCATGTTGATTAATTTTGTTGAATCATCTGTATAAGAAATGCTCGCAACTGCTACAGAAACAATTTCCATACCGCGATTGGTGCGCCAATCCTCGTCAAGCGCAGTTTGCATATATTTACTTAATTCAACACTTTTTGAGGGAACATAAGAAATACGCTGCCCATCAGCAGACATTTGATTGATTGCTGCTTGCAATGCTGTAATGAACTCTGCCAAATATTGTTCATTAATATCATTAATATCTACTTGCGTTTGATTTTTAGGAATCGCATTAGTATAAAATAGCAAAGGATCTGTAATTTTAATTGAGTAATTTCCGTGTGCACGTAAGAAAAGTTCGGCATTATAAAAATTATCAAAATAGTTTAATGGCGCAGGTGTTCCAAATTTAATGCCTTTAATTTCTTGCAAGTTAATATAAAAAACTTGTTGTTTTTGTGGAGTTACGCCACCAAATTTGAAACGACTGAAGGTCTCTGCAATCGCATCTTTTAAAGAACCGTTAAACATTGAAGGCGCAGAATCATTTTTGACTGTATAATAGCCTTCTTCAGCAGTGTAATCGATGATTTTGCCCCCATCGACAAGAAGCATCATCATGTTGGGATAGACATGTACAACAGAACCATCTGTTAAAACATCGTCCGTTCCTTTACGATTAGAACCACGTTTATCATCTTTCCGCACAAAAACACCTTTTGTCATGACGGTTGTGTCCCCCATATTATCAGGTTCAATAACCTCTAGCCATTGATCGGCCAAGCCACCGCCAACTGAACTTGTTGCTGCTTTAATAAGTCCCATGTTCATTCCTCCTAATAAAAAAACTAATTGTTAAAGCTAGTATACCACACAATGAATGCAGAGAAATCCAACGAAAGCCTGATGAAATGGAAAAAATTGATCAAACTTTATTAAGAAATTAAAAAAAGTATAGGTGAAACACAAGCATTTTAAAAAAAGTTACGTATAATAGAAGAAAAGACATATTATATAGTTAGGGGATTATTGAATGGAACGAAGCAATCGTAATAAAAAATCTTCAAAAAAACCACTTATTCTTGGTGTTTCTGCCTTGGTTCTAATCGCTGCTGCCGGTGGCGGGTATTATGCTTATAGTCAATGGCAAGCCAAACAAGAATTAGCCGAAGCGAAGAAAATAGCTACTACATTTTTAAACGTATTGTCAAAACAGGAATTTGATAAGTTACCGTCCGTTGTTCAAGAAGCTAGCTTAAAGAAAAATGGCTATGATACTAAATCTGTTGTTGAAAAATACCAAGCAATTTATTCAGGGATTCAAGCAGAAGGAGTCAAAGCTAGTGATGTTCAAGTCAAAAAGGCGAAAGACAATCAATACACATTTACCTATAAATTATCGATGAGCACTCCTTTAGGCGAAATGAAAGATTTGTCTTATCAATCAAGTATCGCCAAGAAAGGCGATACCTACCAAATCGCTTGGAAGCCGTCTTTAATTTTTCCAGATATGTCAGGAAATGATAAAATTTCGATTCAAGTAGATAATGCCAAACGTGGAGAAATTGTCGATCGTAATGGTAGTGGGCTAGCAATTAACAAAGTGTTTGACGAAGTGGGCGTAGTGCCTGGCAAACTCGGTTCTGGCGCAGAAAAAACAGCCAATATCAAAGCTTTTAGTGATAAATTCGGCGTTTCTGTTGATGAAATCAATCAAAAGTTAAGCCAAGGATGGGTCCAAGCAGACTCCTTTGTACCAATCACAGTCGCTTCTGAACCAGTGACAGAATTACCAACAGGGGCTGCGACAAAAGATACAGAGTCACGTTATTATCCGCTGGGGGAAGCAGCTGCGCAATTAATCGGGTATACGGGCACCATTACTGCAGAAGATATTGAAAAAAATCCAGAGTTAAGTAGTACGGGCGTAATTGGTAAAACTGGTTTAGAACGAGCGTTTGATAAAGAATTAAGAGGGCAAGATGGTGGCTCACTAGTTATTTTAGATGACAAAGAGAATGTCAAAAAAGCTTTACAAACCAAAGAGAAAAAAGATGGTCAAACGATTAAATTAACGATTGACAGTGGCGTACAACAACAAGCTTTTGCTATATTTGACAAACGCCCTGGTAGTGCGGTCATTACCGATCCTCAAAAAGGCGATTTATTAGCAACGGTTAGTTCACCTTCGTATGATCCTAATAAAATGGCCAATGGCATTTCTCAAAAAGAATATGATGCTTACAATAACAACAAAGATTTACCATTCACAGCACGTTTTGCGACAGGCTATGCACCAGGCTCTACCTTTAAAACAATTACCGGTGCCATTGGTTTAGATGCAGGGACATTGAAGCCAGATGAAGAGCTAGAAATTAATGGTTTGAAATGGCAAAAAGATAAATCTTGGGGCGGCTATTTTGCGACACGTGTAAAAGAAGCAAGTCCAGTCAATCTGCGTACCGCTTTAGTTAATTCAGATAATATTTATTTTGCCCAACAAACATTACGGATGGGAGAAGACAAATTTAGAGCGGGTCTTAATAAATTCATTTTCGGTGAGGAACTAGATTTACCAATTGCCATGACGCCTGCTCAAATTTCAAATGAAGATAAATTTAATTCTGAAATTCTTTTAGCAGATACGGGCTACGGTCAAGGTCAATTGTTAATTTCGCCAATCCAGCAAGCTACCATGTATAGTGTTTTCCAAAATAATGGAACATTAGTCTATCCAAAACTAGTTTTAGACAAAGAAACGAAGAAAAAAGACAATGTAATCAGCGCCAACGCAGCGAATACAATTGCCACAGATCTTTTAGGTAGTGTGGAAGATCCTTCAGGTTATGTTTATAATATGTACAATCCGAACTTCTCATTGGCTGCTAAAACAGGAACAGCTGAAATAAAAGATAAACAAGATACAGATGGCAAAGAAAACAGTTTCCTTCTAACGTTAGATCGTAGTAACAATAAATTCTTAACAATGATTATGGTTGAAAATTCAGGAGAAAATGGTTCTGCAACAGATATCAGTAAACCATTAATTGATTACTTAGAAGCAACCATTAAATAAAAAGAGAAAATGAACGAAACGAGGTTTCTGTAAAAAGAAACCTCGTTTTCCCTTTTTAGAAAAAGGAAAGTGTGCTACAATGAAGCGACTAAATTGTAGAAGGAAAGGGATTCGTGTGCGAATTTTAGCAATAGATACATCTAACCAAACATTGAGTATTGCTGTGTGTGAAAATCAAAAAATTCTGGGAAGTTATACAGCAACGGTTAAAAGAAATCATAGCTTAACATTAATGCCGGCAATTGACTATTTGATGAGCCAATTGAACTTGGCGCCAACGGCAATTGATCGTTTTGTCGTAGCAGAAGGACCTGGATCATACACTGGCTTACGTTTAGGCGTGACGACTGCCAAAACATTGGCCTATACTTTAAAGAAAGAGCTAGTAGGCATTTCCAGTCTACAAACGTTAGCTGCCAATTGTGTTGGACAAACCGGTTTAATTGTGCCTCTTTTTGATGCGCGTCGTAAAAACGTCTATGCTGGTGCTTATCGGTTTGTCAATGGCGTGTGGCAAAATGAGTTACCGGACCAACATATTTCCCTGCGGGAGTTATTAGAACAACTAAAAAATGAACCAAATCTTTTTTTTGTTGGTGAAGATGTTGAAAAATTCACTGAAGAAATAGCTCAAATCATTCCTCATGGAGAAATTTGTGATGTCCCGCAATGGCAAATTCCTAATGCCGCAGTTTTGGCTGCGTTAGGTAGTGTGGCTAAACCTGTTGAAAATGTTCATGGGTTCTTACCTGCGTATTTGAAAAAAGTAGAAGCGGAAGAAAATTGGTTGAAGACACACACGCCTAATGGAGAAAGCTATGTGGAAAAACTTTAATTTTGTGACAAAATACTTTACAAAAAGAAGGCAACGGTATATAACTAAAACCATTGCAATGAACCAGCAAGAATTTCAATTGCGTGAAATCACCTACCAAGATATTAAGGATTTACTAGCAATTGAACGTGAAGTTTATGCTGGGGAACTTCCTTGGACGATGTCTGCTTTCATGGCAGAACTTGGCTCAAAAGCGCCGCATCTCTATTTGTTAGCGGCAATTAACGGAAAAACAGTTGGCTTTATTGGTTGTCGGATTCAAGGAACGGATGCACACATTACGAATGTCGCTGTCCATACAGCATACCAAGGCTTAGGTTTAGGTCGTTCTTTAATAGAAGAAACGCGAATTTTTGCCAAGAAAAATCGGTGTGAAACCTTATCGCTAGAAGTACGAATGAGTAATGTTAAAGCCCAACGTTTATATCGAAAAATTGGCTTTGTCTCACAGACGGTGAAAAAAGGCTATTATGACGAAAATAATGAAGACGCACTAGAAATGATAATTGATTTAAAAGAAGAGTGAAGAAAAAATGTTAGTAACAAAAAAAGAAATATCTGTAGCAAATATTGGTGAAGAATTATGGCGTTTTAGTAATTCTTCTTATACAACTGGCTCCCCTTGGACAGAAACACAATTCGCGGAAGATTTTGCTCAGGAAAATAGCGAATATCTTTTTTTAGTTGAAAATGGCCAGTGGTTAGGTTATATTGCCTATCATTTTATTTTAGATGAAGCAGAAATTAGTCACGTTGTTGTGAATGGTCAGAAACAACACCAAGGAATTGGTTGTCAGTTAATGAAAGCTTTTAAAGAATATGTTAAAAGTCGTGACATTACACAAATTTTCTTAGAGGTCAGAGAATCGAATACACTAGCTCAAAAACTTTATGAGAAAACAGGTTTTCGGAAAGTAGCTGTTCGAAAAAATTATTATAAAGAACCTCAAGAAAATGCCTTTGTAATGTGTGCGAAATTAAGGAAGGAAGCCCAATGACAATTTTTACAAAAGAACGTAAATTATTATTAGCTGTGGAAAGTAGCTGTGATGAAACAAGTGTGGCTGTCATTGAAGATGGCGACAAAATTCTTTCCAATATCGTAGCTTCGCAAATTAAGAGCCATCAACGTTTTGGTGGAGTCGTTCCAGAAGTTGCGAGTCGTCATCATGTTGAACAAGTGACAATCTGTATTGAAGAAGCATTAACAGAAGCAAAAGTCACACCAGAAGAGCTTAGTGGCGTTGCTGTGACCTATGGGCCTGGGTTAGTCGGTGCTTTATTAATAGGACTTTCTGCAGCAAAAGCATTTGCTTGGGCGCACCAATTACCACTTATTCCAGTCAATCATATGGCTGGGCACATTTATGCTGCCCGTTTTGTAGCACCGCTCGAATTTCCATTGATGGCCTTACTCGTTAGTGGAGGACATACGGAATTGGTCTACATGAAAGAAGATGGCTCTTTCGAAATTGTTGGTGAAACACGTGATGATGCAGCTGGTGAAGCGTATGATAAAGTCGGACGGGTGTTAGGGTTGCCTTATCCTAGTGGCAAAGAGATTGATGCTTTGGCCCATGAAGGCACAGATACCTACCAATTTCCACGGGCGATGCTAAAAGAGGATAACTATGACTTTAGCTTTAGTGGTTTGAAAAGTGCGTTTATTAACACGGTTCATAATGCAGAGCAACGTGGTGAAGTACTGTCTACAAAGGATTTAGCCGCAAGTTTTCAGGCGAGTGTGGTAGAAGTATTAGTGACTAAAACCATTCGTGCTTGTCAAGAATATCCTGTTAAGCAATTGCTAATTGCTGGGGGAGTTGCTGCGAATCAAGGATTACGAGAAGCAATGAGACATGCAATCAGTGAACAATTACCAGCAGTAACATTACTTATTCCGCCATTAAAACTTTGTGGGGATAACGCGGCGATGATTGGCGCTGCCGCTTTTATCGAAGCTGAAAAGAATCACTTTGCTTCGTATAACTTAAATGCAGAACCTGGCGTTAGTTTTATGACAATTAGTGAAGAAGGCTAGCCAGCTAGACAAAAATTTGCTATAATGAAGCCAGTTTAACAATGACATTCGATGATAAAGAGAGTACTTATTTCAACGTCAGCTTAGCGATCTTGGGAAGGTGGGAGCCAAGAGTGATCGGAATGAGGAAGCGCACTTTTAGAATTCTGCTGAAAGCAGACGGCAATCACCGTTATCGATGAAGCAGGTCTATCCAAGTAGTATAGACAATTAGAGTGGTACCGCGGGTAAATTCTCGTCTCTGACAAAACAAAATATTTTGTTTTGTCAGAGACGTTTTTGTTTTTTTATACTTACAAATTAATCAGGAGGGTTCTTATGAACAACAAAGAAATCGTAGCAAAAGCGTTACATGATGTTTTAAATGAAGAATTAACGATGGATCAAATCGAACAATTATTGGAAAATCCTAAATCTGTCGATCATGGAGATGTGGCTTTTCCAGCCTTTTCATTAGCTAAAATTTATCGTAAAGCACCACAACAAATTGCAGCAGAATTAGCAGAAAAAATTGATGGCACAAATTTTGAAAAAATTGAAGTGGTGGGACCTTATTTAAACTTCTTCATGAATAAAGAAGCAGTCAGTCAAGCTGTCATTGGCGCAGTAGTCAAAGAAAAAAACAACTACGGAAACAGTACCTTTGGTAATAATGGCAATGTTCCTATTGATATGTCTTCACCAAACATTGCTAAACCAATTTCTATGGGGCACTTACGTTCTACGGTAATCGGGAATTCAATTGCCTTTATTTTAGAAAAAATTGGGTATCAGCCAATTCGGATTAACCACTTAGGTGACTGGGGTACACAGTTTGGTAAGTTAATTGTAGCTTATAAAAAATGGGGTTCTGAAGAAGCAGTTCGTCAACAACCAATTAATGAATTATTGCGCTTATATGTGCAATTTCATGAAGAAGCAGAAGAAAAACCAGAATTAGAAGACGAAGCACGTGCATGGTTTAAAAAATTAGAAGAAGGAGACCAAGAAGCTAATGAATTATGGAAATGGTTCCGTAGCGAGTCTCTAAAAGAATTTGATAAAATCTATTCCATGTTAGAAGTTGAATTTGATTCTTATAATGGCGAAGCCTTTTATAATGATAAAATGGATGAAATTGTTACTTTATTAGAAGAAAAACATTTATTAACAGAAAATCAAGGTGCAGAAATTGTTGATTTGACAGAATATAATTTAAATCCAGCACTTATTCGTAAATCAGATGGTGCGACGTTATATATCACACGGGATTTAGCGGCTGCGCTTTACCGTAAACGGACGTATGATTTTGCCAAATCGCTTTATGTAGTCGGCAACGAACAAAGCAATCACTTCAAACAATTAAAAGCAGTCTTGAAAGAACTAGGATTTGAATGGTCAGATGATATGGAACACATTCCGTTTGGTTTAATTACTCAAGGCGGTAAAAAATTATCCACACGTAAAGGGAAAATTGTTTTATTAGAAGAAGTATTGAATGAAGCTGTTACTTTAGCAGGAAATCAAATTAACGAGAAAAATCCAGACTTAGCAAATCGTGAAGAAGTGGCGAAACAAGTAGGTGTAGGTGCAGTTATTTTCCATGACCTTAAAAATGATCGTCTAAATAATTTCGATTTTGTATTAGATGAAGTTGTTCGTTTTGAAGGAGAAACTGGGCCATATGTTCAATATACACATGCTCGTGCGATGAGTATTTTACGTAAAGCAAACTTTACACCAGACGCCACACAACGTTATGCACTAAATGACAAGGATAGCTGGGAAGTCGTGAAGTTGTTACAAAAATTCCCTGAAACTGTGATGCAAGCTGCTGAAAAATATGAACCATCTGTTATTGCGAAACATAGCATTCATTTAGCACAAGCGTTCAATAAATATTATGCCCATGTTCGGATTTTGGATGAAGATGCTCAAAAAGAGGCACGCTTAGCGTTAGTTTATGCAGTAGCTACTGTTCTAAAAGAAGATTTACGTTTACTAGGGTTACATGCACCAGAAGAAATGTAGAATTTTTTGTGAAAATTTTACTGCGTTGAACGCTAAACTTATTAAGCAAATATTAAAGTTAAGTTACAGATTGAGAAATTCATAGTAATTAAATAGCTGGGGTGCTATACTCGAGTCAAGTTATAAAAGGATTAGAAAAGGTGGCACCCAATTATATGACAGAAAAATGGCGTGAAGACGAAGAATATCTTTCTTATGTAGAAGATTTATTAGCAACCGAAGAAGTCCAAAAATTAGCAGAATACACACAACATATGCATTCAACTCGTTTAGAACATTCAATTAGTGTTTCCTATCATAGCTATAAATTAGCAAAGCGTTGGAACGGCAATGCTCGTGCAACAGCTCGTGCTGGTTTATTGCATGATTTGTTTTACTATGATTGGCGCACAACAAAGTTTGACGAAGGCTCTCATGCCTATGTTCATCCACGAATTGCAGCCAAAAATGCTGAAAAAATTACAGAGTTGTCTGATTTAGAACGAGACATTATTATTAAACATATGTGGGGCGCAACTATTGCACCACCAAAATACAAAGAAAGTTACATTGTAACCTTTGTTGACAAATATTGTGCTGTCAAAGAAGCAGCGTTGCCGATGACGACAGCCATGAAAACCAAATGGCGTCAGTATTTTGGCCAACAGTCAATCTAATAAAAAGCTTATCCTTACGGATAAGCTTTTTTTGTTTGACGTTGACTAAAAAGTCTAGCATTCATCTATTTAAAATAAATATTAAAAGTAATTTTGTTCTGTTAATTTCTTTTGAGCGTATCGAAAGACTGCTTCTTGATTTTCAGTTGTTAACTGTTTGTATATGTTCATAATATTGGTTGGGACAACAAATGGCGTTTCTTCCGTTTCAGGAATACCTAAGATTTCAAGAGGTGATACATCTAAAATTTTAGATAAGGCGACAATTTTATCCCTCCCCATATTTTCAATCATTCCAGTTTCCCATTTCCTGACGGTACTTTTTCCAACACCAACAAAATTTCCAACTTGTTCTAATGTAAGATTTTTCTCCATCCTTTTTTGCTTCAAAAAATTTTCTTTCAAAAAAACCACCTCCGTAAAAACATTCTAGCACAAAAAGTGTCGCAAAAGAAACATGTTTTTTTCAAAATGAAAGTAACGAATATAATAGAAAAATCAGCGTTTTTTAATGATATTGACGTTTTTTTCACAAAATGATATAATTTTCAGTGTCTTATTAGACACTGAAAAGGGGGAGAGTAAAATGGAATCAAATTTAATTCACTCAAAATTGAAAATGAAAGGAAAAAATGTTGAGTGGTTGGCAAATGAAATGACTGCATACGGGCAACCAATATCCGCTTCAACGATTTACAAAAAATTAAAAGGAGAAGTTGTTTTCAAAGCATCGGATATTAAATTGATTTCACAATTGTTGGATTTGAATAATGAAGAAATTATGACTATTTTTTTTAGTGAGCTAGTGTCTAAAAAGACACATATTAGTGTTGAAAGGATTGTGATGAATGAAAAAAAGTATTAATAAGTTATTTTCGATTTGTTTAATTATCTTTACTATTATAGGATCTAATACAAGTATTATTTCTTATGCAATGGATAATGAAAGTGGCACACAAATCCGGTCTATAGCTGTTGAATATCCGGGGGAAAAACGGAAATTGTTGCTACAAAAGATTGGGCGACAGTTTCTTTGTCATTAGGAATCTCTGAATTAGCAAGCGGAGAGACGATGACATTAAGGATGGCTAGCGAAAAATATTCCTATTCAATGACACCTTTTGAAATTGGAGACGCACTTCAAGTGATTCCAAACGATGATGGTACTTGGACGATTAAAGCCTTACAAACGCTTACAGATTACTCAGCAGATTTGCAACTGAAGCTACGATATAATCAAAATTTATCAGAAGATTTTGAAGATCAAGTCGTTTTTACTTTTGGTGATTCACAAAAAATTGTCAAAATTAATATCGGGCAATACGTGGAGAAAGTTCCGCCAACTGAACTGGTTCGAAAAGTCCCGTTAGGATTTACCTCAGAGGGAAGAATTGCCTGGGTCATTTATTTTAACTATAATCAAGCAGGTCTTTCAGGTTCAGAAAAAACAACCTTTAAATTTTTAGATAATGTAGGTCCAAACCAAACATTAGCTATTGACAGTATTGCTGCATATCTCACCAAGCAGCCTATTTTAGAAACAAATGGTGAAATGATTCGGAATTTGGAACATGACGAATATAGTTATGATGCCAGTCAATTTTTCCAAAAAAATGCCTCTGAATCTGGATTTAATTATGAAGCAGAAAAATTTGAAGGAATACCAACGACCACGGGCAGTTATCTTTCCAATAAAAATGCCTATTATATTTATTTAGAAACGATTCCAAATGAAAATATTCCAAGTGATGCCGTGCTATCAAATTACACGTATATGCGTATTTCTAGTGAGGGATTCGATGCTTGGGAAGATGATGATATTGCCTACATCACAGCAGACGAGAGTAGTGATGGAACAGGTCGAGGGGGTGTCGTTTTAGAAAAAATTGATGCAGTAACTGCTAAAGTTTTAGAAGGTGCTGTTTTCAAAGTCGTGAACACAAAAACACAACAAGTTGTTCAAGAAACATTAACCACCAATCAAGCAGGTCAAATTCGTTTAGCTGGTTTGGAAGCTGGTCAGTATGCATTCATTGAAACAAAAGCACCAACTGGTTACAAGTTAGATGCAACGCCAGTTCCATTTGAAATTAAGTTAGAACAAACACAGACGATTCGCTTGAAAAAAGAAAATACGCGTTTAGAAAACCAGTTAAAAGTAGAAAAAGTAGATGAAAATAATGAGGCGAAACGTTTAGCAGGTGCTGAATTTTCGTTGTATGACCAAAAAAATAATCTAATAGAAAAAGGTGTCACGAATGAAAATGGCGAGCTGTTATTTTCAAATTTATCACCTGATGGAGAATATTATTTAGTTGAAACGAAGGCGCCTAATGGCTATGAATTAGACGAAACTAAACACCCTATTTCATTTGCTGGAAAAGCCGACTACACTTTAACATATCGGGTGAAGAATAAGCAGCAAGTACAAAAAGGCTCCATCAAAATTGTCAAACAAGATAAAGACAGTAAAAAACGTTTAACAGGCGCAGAATTTCAGTGGAAGGATACAGTGACAGGAAAGACAGGAACAGTGACAGTTGGAACCGATGGAACCATCACAATTCCCAACTTATCCGTCAATCGTACGTATGAAATCACAGAAACAAAAGCACCCACAGGTTATGTACTAGACAAAACCGTGCATAAAGTCACTCTAACAAGTGCACAAGCCAATAAAGTAGTGACTGTAACTGTTGACAATGTAGCGCAAAAAGGCTCCATCAAAATTGTCAAACAAGATAAAGACAGTAAAAAACGTTTAACAGGCGCAGAATTTCAGTGGAAAGATACGGTGACAGGAAAAACAGGAACAGTGACAGTTGGAACCGATGGAACGGTCACAATTCCCAACTTATCCGTCAATCGTACGTATGAAATCACAGAAACGAAAGCACCAGTGGGGTATGTACTAGACAAAACCGTGCATAAAGTCACTTTAACAAGTGCACAAGCCAATAAAGTAGTGACTGTAACTGTTGACAATGTAGCGCAAAAAGGCTCCATCAAAATTGTTAAACAAGACAAAGAAAGCAAAAAACGTTTAACAGGCGCAGAATTTCAGTGGAAAGATACAGTGACAGGAAAAACAGGAACAGTGACAGTTGGAACCGATGGAACCATCACAATTCCCAACTTATCCGTCAATCGTACGTATGAACTCACAGAAACGAAAGCACCCACAGGTTATGTACTAGACAAAACCGTGCATAAAGTCACTTTAACAACTGCACAGGCAAATAAAGTAGTGACAGTAATCATTGAAAATACAGCGCAAAAAGGTAGTCTAGCAATAATCAAAGTAGACAAAGATTCAAGAAAACGTCTAGCAGGTGCAGAGTTCAAATGGCGTGATACGGTGACGGGAAAAGAAGGAACAGTTGTAGCCGACAAAAATGGACAAGCACTGATAACAGATTTGCCAGTCAATCGTGTATACGAAATTACGGAAATTAAAGCACCAAATGGCTATATCTTAAATAACAAGACTTACCGAGTTATCTTAACGACTAATTTTGCAGATAAAATTGGTTATTATACCATTGAAAATACAGCGCAAAAAGGTAGTCTAGCAATAATCAAAGTAGACAAAGATTCAAGAAAACGTCTAGCAGGTGCAGAGTTCAAATGGCGTGATACGGTGACAGGAAAAGAAGGAACAGTTGTAGCTGACAAAAACGGACAAGCCCTGATAACGAATTTGCCAGTCAATCGTGTATACGAAATTACAGAAATTAAAGCACCAAACGGCTATATCTTAAATAACAAGACTTACCGAGTTACCCTAACGACTAATTTTGCTGACAAGATTGGTTATTATACCATTGAAAATGTTGCGCTACGTGGCAATTTAAAATTAATTAAACAAGATGGTTACTCAAAACAACGTTTAGCAGGCGCACAATTTAGATGGCGTGACACAGTGAATGGGAATACAGGCGTAGTAACTGCTAATGCTAATGGTGAAGCAACTTTGTATAATTTTTCCGTCAACCGGATTTATGAAATTACAGAAATAAAAGCACCAAATGGTTATATACTTGACAGAACGGTGCATAAAATTCTTTTACCTGCGAATTATGCTGGCAAAACCTACACGTTCACCAAAAATAATCAAGCTCAAAAAGGCGCCATCAAAATTGTTAAGCAAGATGGATATACGAAACAACGTTTAGCAGGCGCACAATTTAAATTCCGAGATACAACCAATAATTATACTGCAACGTTTACAGCGAATAGGAACGGTGAAGTGCTGATTACTGGATTAGCCGGTGATCGTATCTATGAGGTCACAGAAATCAAAGCACCGAATGGCTATATCATAGATAGACGTGTTCATAAAGTTGATTTACGTGGACAAGGTGGTAAAACCTATACATTAGTCTTAAATAATCAAGCACAAAAAGGCGCCATCAAAATTATTAAGCAAGATACGGATACAAGAAAACGTTTAGCAGGAGCGAAATTCAGATTTCGCGATACTACCAATAACTATACGGCAACATTTACAGCAAATGGAAATGGTGAAGTACTGATTCCAGGATTATCTTCGGATCGTATTTATGAAATCACCGAGATACAAGCGCCAACTGGGTATGCGTTGGATAGTAGGGTCCATCGGATTGATTTACGAGGTCAAGGCACAAAAACGTATACGTTAGTGTTAAACAATAAAGCAAACTATGGTGCTATCAGAATTATTAAACAAGATGTTGAAACAAAAGCACGTTTAGCGGGCGCTGTTTTTGAATGGAAAGATACAACTAATGGCTATACACAAAGAGTAACAACAGGTTGGGATGGTACAGTCACTATTAGTGGGCTATCTGTCAACCGGGTATATGAAATTAGAGAAGTTCAAGCGCCGGCTGGTTATTCACGAAATACTACGCCAACACGCGTCAGTCTGACGCAAAATCATGCGGGTCAAACAATTGCAATTGTTCGAGAAAACCGAAAAATACCGGTTTATAATCCGCCACCACCAACATATTGGCCAGGATATATTCCGCCAGTTACGTACTATAATCCACCTGTGTACTATAATCCTCCAAAGTATTATTATAGGGGGTGTGTGATGGTCATCGTGGTGGTGTGTTGGTAAAAAACAAATAGAGAGAAAGGGGTATTTAATGAGCCAATCAGCTTTACCGAAACTTGGGGTAATTTCAACAGGCGCCTTTTTTGTGGTTGATTTAATTGGCGTTATTCTAGTTTCGATTGTCACTGCCTACATTCTATACCGTTATTTTTTTAAAAGAGGTCAAATTACATGATTACTTTGTATCAGTTATACAAAGTAATTATGTTCATCTTCTTAACCTATTTATTTACAAGTTTATTTCTCAGTTTTCGAACAAGAAAAAAAACAAGAAGAGAAGTCGAAGTAGCAGAAGAATTTTTCTGCTACTTTCTTGTACCGTGTGTAAACGAGGAGAAAGTCATCGGAGAAACATTAAAAAAACTGGTTGCTTTACCAATTAAGAAAAAAATAATTGCGATTGATGATGGATCAACCGACCAAACCAAAGCAATGATGGACAGTATTGCTGGTCCAATCCAAGTTCTGTCTCGTCAATTTCCCAATGTGCAACAAGGCAAAGGCGCCGCTTTGAACCACGCTTTCCAAATTGTATTAACAGATGCAGAAAAAGGACACTATTCTTGGGATCAAGTTTTAGTGGGTGTGGTAGATGCAGATGGTTTTTTTAGTGAAAATATTGTCAATGAGCTAACTGCTGTTTTCACAGATAAAACAGTCTGTGCTGCGCAAACAAGAATCAAAATGAAAGATGTCACAAATTTTATGTTTATTGCACAAGATGTTGAGTTTTTTACGATTAATAATTTTATTCAAAAGGCGCGTCGAGCAACAAAAACCATCGGACTTGGTGGCAATGGTCAGTTTTTTCGGTTATCAATGATTACCGAACACTTAGGCTATCAGCCTTGGGGAAATGCTTTGTTGGATGACTATGAGTTAACCATTAAATTAATGCTGAAAGAGTTATCGATTGCTTATATTGACGAGGCCTTTATGGCTCAAGAAGCACTGAGAGATGTGAAACGTTTTATTCGTCAACGAAGTCGTTGGGTTCAAGGAAATTTAGATTGCCTAGCGTATTTACCCAGGGTGATTAAATCAAAGTCATTAACGCTAAGGCAGAAGTGTGGAATCTATTATTTTTTAGCGCAACCCTTTATTAATCTCGTAGCGGGGATGCTCGTTTTTGTCTTAACTGGGCTTCAACTGCAACACTTGTATAGGTTAGGCTTTTCGTTATCGCTTGTCATTAGTTTTGTTTTGGCCGTCAGTATTTCGTTAGTTTTCGGCATTTTTTTTACAATCAACTATTATCGCGAGTTGAAAAATTTTCAACTAAAAGTACCTGCAAAACTGGGGCTGATTATTTTGCCTTTTACTATTTCCTACATGTACTTAATTTTATTCGTTAGTGTGGTGATGGCTTATTATCGGTTTATCAAAGGTAATAGCACGTGGATAAAAACGGAACGCAATTGATTTTTTATTGCACTTTCCAGAGTTGCGTGGTATTATTTTTATTAGTTTAATAGCAACATGGTGATGGTGTTCACCACGAACTATTTATTGGACGAATAAATTAATGACGCCTACCAAACGGGAGAAGTGTACCCTTTGGTAGGCTTTTTCTGTACGCTAGGATTGGCGATAAGAAAATTGTAAAGGAGCATGTAAAGTGAAAAAAGAAACAAAGCAACTACTATCAATCGGCGGTTATATGGCAAAATGGTTGCTCATTACCGCAATTATTGGTTTATTTATGGGGGCGTTATCCGCCTTTTTCTTAAAGAGTCTCACCTATGTAACAGATGTTCGTTTAGCAAATCCTTGGTTACTCTTTATCCTCCCCATTAGCGGTGTCGTTTTTACGTATTTCTATACGCGTTTTGGGAAAAATGCTAGCCGAGGAAATAACTTAGTGATTGAACAAGGCAATGGCGGGGAAGAAGATATTCCCTTGCGCTTAATTCCTTTAACATTGTTTGGCACGATTACTACGCACTTATTTGGTGGTTCTGTTGGTCGTGAAGGGACGGCGGTGCAAATGGGGGGCGCAATCGCGAATGCTGTAGGAAAAGTCTTTAAACTGTCCGCTTTGGAACGACAAGTAATTATTATCAGCGGAATTAGTGCAGGTTTTAGTTCTGTTTTTGGCACACCATTAGCGGGAACCGTTTTCGGATTAGAAGTTTTGGCGATTGGAAAAGTTCGTGCAGAGGCACTTTTCCCAAGTTTTTTTGCAGGCTTATTTGCTAATTTTGTAACTGAAAGTTTTGGTGTAACACATACGCATTATCCGATGGGCAAAATTCCGACTTGGTCGGTTGAACTATTTGTAAAATTATTTTTGGCATCGATTTGTTTTGGTTTGGCAGGTTGGGTTTTTAGTCGTTCCATTGTCTTTTTAAAAAAGACCTATGCAAATTGGTTTGCTAATGTCTACCTTCGTGCGTTTCTTGGGGCGTCCATTGTCGTTCTGTTTGTGCTCGTCTCAAACAACCAGCGTTATTTAGGCTTGAGTTTACCTTTATTAGAAGATGCTTTTGCAGGCAATGCGCAGCCTTTTGATTTTGTTGGGAAATTATTCTTTACGGTGTTATCCTTGGGTGCCGGATTCCAAGGAGGAGAAGTGACGCCATTGTTTGAAATTGGGGCTACGTTAGGGAGTTCTTTGGCCCCTTTGTTACATCTGTCAATTCCTTTTTTAGCAGGTTTAGGATTTATTGGTGTTTTTTCTGGCGCCACGAATACGCCGATTGCTTGTTTCATTATGGGCATTGAACTATTTGGTAGTGAAGCGGCGGTCTATTTTTTCATGGTCTGCTTAATCAGTTTTATGTGTTCAGGAAATAGCGGTATTTATGCTTCACAACAAAGTTTGTATCGCAAAGGAACAGCAGAATATCCTCTCTTTAATGCATTAAAAAATCGACGTAAATAAGATGTTTTTTTATGAAAATATGCTAAACTAGAGAAGATGAGGTGAAGACATGAAAGACTATCAATATCCATTAGATTTAGATTGGACGACAGAGGAAATGGTGATTGTCACTAATATGTGGACAGCAGTTGAGCAAGCCAACGAAACAGGCTTGCCTGTTGATAAATTTTTAACAACTTATCAACAATTTAAAACGGTCGTTAAAAGTATCGGCGAAGAAAAACGCTTAGGTCGTGAATTTGAAAATGCTTCAGGATATTCGTTATATCGTACGCTTCAACAAGCTAAAAAACAGGGAAGCGGTAAATTAAAGCTGGGGGATGATTAGATGACTGAAACGCAAAAATTTGTTCAAACAATTCAAAGTTGGCTTTTTGAAGCAGCCGATGTGATTCGAATGAACTTGGAATCAGAGTTAACCGTTCAACAGAAAAATGGCCGCACCGATTTAGTGACAAATATGGATGAACAAACCCAAGAATTTTTAATGAATAAAATTCAAACAAATTTTCCCGAAGATCAAATTTTAGGGGAAGAGAAAGGCTACAATACTTTAAAAAGTTTTGCTGGTCGCGTGTGGATCATCGATCCGATTGATGGCACAATGAATTTCGTGATGGAAAGAGAAAATTTTTGTATTATGTTAGCTGTTTATGAAGACGGCATTGGTAAATTAGGTTTTATCTATGATGTGATGCGAGAAGAACTTTATTGGGGCGGCAAAGGGCTTGGCGTTTATCGGAATAATCAATTATTAAAAGCGCCTACTATGAAAGCCTTGGCAGATGGATTATGGGGCATGAATGCTTACATGCATGGAAAAAATATTCATCACGCAACGGAAATCGGACAAGCAAGCATGGGCGTGCGTATTAGCGGTTGTGCAGGTTTGGAAATTATTGCTATGTTAAAAGGCAACCATCATGGCTATTTATCTAATCTAAGTCCTTGGGATTATGCAGCAGGCTTAGTACTTTTGGAAGAATTTGGGTTTAAATACTCTGGTATTACAGGAAAACCATTAACTTTTGATGGCCGTGAATACTTTATTGCAGCAACTCCTGAAACCTATGATGAAGTATTTACCCGATATTTAAATGAATCGGAATAATCCAAGAAGAGCGTTGCTGAAAGGTAAGGCTCTTCCTCTTTTAAAAGAGAAAAATTTGTAAAAAAATGTCCTTGTTTTCAGAAAAAGCCGAATAATTTCTAAAACTTTCATTATTTTTGCAGGCGAAAGCCTTTTTTTAATGAAAAAAGTTTGCTATAATAAGCAGTCGGCTTTTATGGACTTAAGTAACATAAGCGTATATAGATAAGGAGCAATTAAATTGAAATACAGAGATGATATTCGTAACGTGGCAATTATCGCCCACGTTGACCATGGTAAAACAACCTTAGTAGATGAACTTTTAAAACAATCTGACACTTTAGATGGACACACACAATTACAAGAACGTGCAATGGATTCCAATGCACTTGAAAGTGAACGTGGAATTACTATCTTAGCAAAAAATACAGCCGTAGATTATAACGGTACACGTATCAACATTCTAGATACACCAGGACACGCGGACTTCGGTGGTGAAGTAGAACGTATCATGAAAATGGTAGACGGTGTTGTTTTAGTTGTCGATGCGTATGAAGGAACAATGCCTCAAACACGTTTCGTATTGAAAAAAGCATTAGAACAAAAAGTAACACCAATCGTGGTTGTTAATAAAATTGACAAACCTTCTGCTCGTCCTGAACACGTAGTAGATGAAGTTTTAGAGTTATTCATCGAATTAGGAGCAGACGACGATCAATTAGATTTCCCAGTTGTTTATGCTTCTGCTTTAAACGGAACTTCAAGTGAATCAGATGATCCAGCAGATCAAGAGCCAACAATGGCCCCAATTTTTGATAAAATTATTGAACATGTGCCAGCTCCAGTTGACAATTCAGACGAACCACTTCAATTCCAAGTCTCATTACTAGACTACAACGATTACGTTGGACGTATTGGGATTGGCCGTGTGTTCCGTGGCACAATGAAAGTCGGCGACCAAGTTGCGTTGATGAAATTAGATGGCAGCGTGAAAAATTTCCGTGTAACGAAAATTTTAGGTTTCTTTGGCCTACAACGTGTGGAAATTGATGAAGCAAAAGCGGGCGATTTAATTGCCGTTTCCGGAATGGAAGACATTTTCGTTGGGGAAACAGTTGTAGATGTTCACAATCAAGAAGCATTACCAATTCTACACATTGATGAGCCAACCTTACAAATGACTTTCTTAGTTAACAATTCTCCATTTGCGGGACGTGAAGGAAAATACATCACCGCTCGTAAAATCGAAGAACGTTTAATGGCTGAATTACAAACAGACGTATCTTTACGTGTTGATCCAATTGGCCCAGATTCTTGGACTGTATCAGGCCGTGGCGAATTGCATTTATCAATTTTAATTGAAAATATGCGTCGTGAAGGCTATGAATTACAAGTTTCTCGTCCAGAAGTTATTGAACGTGAAATTGATGGGGTTAAATGTGAACCATTTGAACGTGTTCAAATTGACACACCTGAAGAATACATGGGTAGCGTGATTGAATCACTAAGTTTACGTAAAGGCGAAATGCAAGATATGATTAATGCCGGTAACGGACAAATGCGTTTAATCTTCTTAGCACCAGCTCGTGGCTTAATTGGTTATTCAACAGAATTCTTATCAATGACTCGTGGTTATGGTATTATGAACCACACCTTCGATCAATACTTACCAATGATTCAAGGAACGATTGGTGGCCGTCATCAAGGTGCATTAGTTTCAATCGATACTGGTAAAGCAACGACTTACTCAATTATGAGTATTGAAGAACGTGGTACAGTTTTCGTTGAACCAACGACAGAAGTTTACGAAGGAATGATTGTTGGGGAAAACAACCGCGACAACGATTTAACTGTGAACATCACAAAAGCTAAACAAATGACTAACGTTCGTTCGGCAACCAAAGACCAAACATCAGTCATCAAAAAACCGAAAAAATTAACGTTAGAAGAATCATTAGAATTCTTGAATGAAGATGAATACTGTGAAGTAACACCAGAAAGCATCCGTTTAAGAAAACAAATTCTTAACAAAAACGAACGCGAAAAAGCAAGCAAGAAAAAGAAAAAAGCTGAATAATTTTTCGACAAATAAACATTTAAACCAACTATGCTCGTTTTACTACGAAAATAGTTGGTTTTTTTTATGAAAAAAATGGATTAATGCGTATTTTTAAGATAAGGATATTTTTTATGTGTGGATAACTACTCGTTATCCACAACAAGCAAATGTCGTTATTTTTGAAAGCTTTTGATAGCAAGCTTTCACAATTTTTCATTCTTTTTGATGTTTCACGTTAACTGGTGTTTCACGATTGTGTCTTGTTTTAACACACCTTGTTCCTGTTAGATTAGCGTGTTAAAATGACTTGTAGAACAAAGATTGGAGCGCAATAAATGAGTGCATTACAAGAATTATTAAAAGATACATTTGGCTATGATGATTTTCGGCCAGGACAAGAAACGATTATTCGTCATGTATTGCGACAAGAAAATGTCTTAGGCATTATGCCAACAGGTGGAGGCAAATCGATTTGTTATCAGTTGCCAGCCTTACTTCTGGATAATTTAACATTGGTGATTTCACCATTAATTTCTTTAATGAAAGATCAAGTAGATGCCCTGAATTTAATGGGGATTCCAGCTACATATATCAATAGTACCATTTCCTATCAAGAAATGAATCATCGTATTCAATTAGCGGTTAACAAAGAAGTCAAGCTATTGTATGTTGCGCCAGAGCGATTAGAATCTTATGATTTTCAACAGATGCTGACACATGTACCGATTGATTTATTGGCAGTAGATGAGGCACACTGTATTTCACAATGGGGGCATGATTTTCGTCCAAGCTATTTGCGTTTAGCAGAGATTATCGATCAATTTCAACAGCAACCAACTGTGATTGCACTAACAGCAACAGCAACGCCACAAGTAGCGGAGGATATTGTCAAGCAATTAAGAATTCCATCAGAAAATGAAATCAAAACAGGATTCGCTAGAGAAAATTTATCTTTTCAAGTCGTGAAAGATCAAAATAGAGACGTTTTTCTTTTGGAATATTTAAAGATGAATACTGGGCAATCAGGTATTATTTATGCAAGCACGCGGAAGGAAGTTGAACGAATTTATCATTTATTAGAAAATAAAAAAATTGCGGCTGGGATGTATCATGGGGGCATGAGTGAACAGCTACGTAGTGAAAATCAAGAAGCGTTCTTGTATGATCAAGTGCAAGTGATGGTAGCAACAAATGCCTTTGGTATGGGGATTAATAAGAGTAATGTTCGTTTTGTCATTCACGCACAAGTACCAGGGAATATTGAATCTTATTACCAAGAAGCCGGCCGAGCTGGTCGTGACGGTCTGCCTAGTGATGCTGTGTTAATGTTTGCTCCACAAGACTTGCAAATTCAACAATACTTTATTGAACAATCTGAAATGACCATTGATTATAAGCAGAAAGAGTACTTGAAATTACGGGAAATGTCACAATATGCGAATGCACAAATGTGTTTACAAAAATATATTTTACGCTATTTTGGTGAAGAAGGGACGGACTGCGGTCGCTGCTCGAATTGTCTGGATAATCGAGAATTAGTCGATATTACGGTCGATGCCCAAAAAGTCTTGTCTTGTGTAAAACGTATGGGAGAACGTTTCGGTAAGGGCTTAGTTGGTAAAGTCTTGACTGGCTCAAAAGATCAAAAAATTGATCAATGGCATTTTGATCGTTTGCCAACATACGGACTAATGAAAGGTCGCACGCAGAAAGAAGTCACACAGCTGATTGATTATTTGACAGCAGAACGTTATTTAATTCCTTCTGATGGGCAATTTCCGTTGTTATCAGTCTCGACAGAAGGTGTTCAGGTGCTTTTAGGGAAACGGAAAGTCTTCCGAAAAGAAGACCAAAAAGTTCGAAAAGTAGCAGTGGATGATGCCTTGTTTGAACGATTGCGCGAATTACGTATGGACATGGCTCAAGAGACAGGTGTGCCGCCATATGTAGTCTTTTCCGATAGTACACTTAAAGAAATGTGTGAAAAATTACCGCAAACAACGATTCAATTATTGCAAATAAAAGGGGTCGGCCAAAATAAATTAGATAAATATGGCACCGCCTTTTTAGAAGTAATTAAAGAATATCAAGAGATAAAAAAATGATATAGTTTGTTATTTTATTTAAAATTAAAAGCAGAAAATAAGGAAAAAGTCTTTTAATGTATTTGTTGTTGTATTGATAAAATAAGCTTGTTATATAAAGAGATTTCTTACTTAATATATCGCTTGGTTTTAGAAAATTTCTTAAAGGAAATTTTCTGAAATCATCATGTATCTAACTGAGAATTATGTTATAATTATTTAATTAAGATAGGGAGGTTCTGTACAAATGGACGAAGGAATTTCAAAGAAATTTGCCATTCAATTATTAGAAGACGATGCAGAACGCATTAAAATGCTTATTCGTAATCAAAAAAACAGTTTGTGCATTTCTCAATGTAAAGCATTTGAAGAAGTGGTGGATACACAAATGTATGGTTTTTCAAGACAAGTGACCTATGCGACCCGTTTGGGGATTTTAACTAATGATGAAGGACATCGCTTACTAAGTGATTTAGAACGCGAATTGAATCAATTATATACAGATGTTTATGAAGAAACACAAGAAAAAAACGAGATTGGCAAGGAGGGTTAAGCTTTGCCAAACAAAGTAAAGAAACGGCATTTGCTAGACTATAGTATTTTTATTCCATATTTAATTTTAAGTATCGTGGGATTGATTATGGTATATAGTTCCACATCCGCATTACAAGTAATGAAAGGTTTTTCACCTACGTCATTCGTTATTAACCAGGTTGCCTTTTGGGTAGTAGGGTTAGTTGCAATGTTTTTTATTTATAAGATGAAAACATCCGTTTTCCAGAATCGAAGTTTTATCATGTTTGCCATTGCAGTAATTACGGTTATGGTTTTAGCCGTTCGGATTCCTGGTATCGGGAAAGAAATTAATGGCGCACGTGGTTGGATTGAGATTGGTGGATTTTCGATGCAACCAGCTGAGTATTTAAAAATTATGGTTGTCTGGTATCTGTCTTATATTTTAGCACGGCGACAAAAGACAATTAATGGAGGCATGGATCAATTTAAACAAGCTGCCGGGCGACCGTTGATGCTCGTTTTTGTATTAATTGCTCTAGTTGCAATCCAGCCTGACTTCGGGAATGCGGCCATTCTAACATTAATTACCATCGTGATGGTTTTAGCAAGTGGGATTAATTATATGTATACCTACTTGGTCGGTGGCTTGGGCATTTTAGGTAGTATCACGGCTATTCAGTTATTAATTATGTCTAAAGGAAAAATTTTCCCAGCGCGTTATCAATATATTTATAATCGTTTTGCTGTTTTTAAAAATCCATTTTTAGATGAACGGAACTTAGGCCATCAGTTAGCTAATTCTTATTATGCAATCAGTAATGGCGGCTGGTTTGGCAAAGGTCTAGGGAATAGTGTTCAGAAAAAAGGCTTTTTACCAGAAGCACATACGGACTTTATCTTTGCGATTACTTTAGAAGAGTTAGGCATTATCGGCGGTCTAGCGATTTTAGGATTGTTGATGTTTATGATTGCGCGAATTATTTTAGTCGGTGTACGCTCGAAGAAACCTTTTAATTCACTAATGTGTATTGGAATTGGTACAATGTTATTAATTCAAGTCTTTATTAATGTTGGTGGGATTACTGGGATTATTCCATTAACAGGAATTACTTTCCCGTTCTTGAGTCAAGGTGGGAATAGTTTGCTGATTATTTCGATTGCTGTGGCCTTTGTCCTGAATATCAGTGCAGATGAAACACGTCAGAAATTAGAAAATGAGTACTATTTATCTTTAGAACAGAACCAATAAATTTGAAGGAAATTGATGGTAGGAGTGACTTTATGAAAAAGGTATTAGTTGCCAATCGTGGCGAAATTGCGATTCGAATTTTTAGAGCTTGTACAGAATTAGATATCCAGACAGTAGCGATTTATGCTGCAGAAGATGAGTATTCTGTTCATCGTTTCAAAGCAGATGAAGCGTATTTAGTTGGTAAGGGGAAAAAACCAATTGAAGCCTATTTAGACATTGAAAATATTATCCAAATTGCCAAAAAATCGGGAGCAGATGCCATTCATCCTGGTTATGGCTTTTTATCAGAGAACTTACGCTTCGCCGAACGTTGTGAAGAAGAAGGAATCATTTTTGTCGGACCTAAAACACATCATTTAGATATTTTTGGCGATAAAATTAAAGCGAAAGAAGCAGCTGTAGCTGCGGGGATTGCTTCGATTCCAGGCTCAGATGGGCCAGTAGCAACGGTGGAAGAGGTTGTAGCTTTTGGTGAAACGCATGGCTTTCCTATCATGATTAAAGCTGCTTTAGGTGGCGGCGGTCGCGGGATGCGCGTTGCCCACGATGCCAAAGAAGCACGAGAAGGTTACGAAAGAGCAAAAAGTGAAGCGAAAGCAGCCTTTGGTTCTGACGAGGTTTATGTTGAAAAGTATATTTCTAATCCTAAACATATCGAAGTACAAATTTTAGGCGATCATCATGGGAATGTCTTGCATTTATTTGAACGTGATTGTTCCGTTCAACGACGCCACCAAAAAGTGGTAGAAGTCGCACCATGTGTATCAATGAATGAAGAACAACGAGCAGCCATTTGTTCGGCTGCTGTACAGTTAATGGCGCATGTCGGCTACGTGAATGCGGGAACGGTTGAGTTTTTAGTAGAAGGGGATCAGTTTTATTTTATTGAAGTGAATCCTCGTGTTCAGGTAGAACATACTATCACAGAAATGATTACAGATATTGATATTGTGATCTCTCAATTACAAATTGCACAAGGGCTTGATTTGCATAAAGATATGCATTTGCCAAAACAAAACGAATTGACATTAAAAGGCGCGGCTATTCAATGTCGGATTACGACTGAAGATCCCCTGAACCAGTTTATGCCAGACACAGGGAAAATCGATACGTATCGTTCACCAGGTGGTTTTGGTGTGCGTTTAGATGTAGGGAATGCTTATTCTGGCTACGCTGTGACGCCCTACTTTGATTCTTTATTGGTTAAAGTCTGTACGCATGGTTTCTCTTTTGAACAGGCAATCAGTAAAATGCAACGCTGCTTAAAAGAATTTCGGATTCGTGGCGTGAAAACAAATATTCCGTTTTTACAAAATGTTGTGAGCTATCCAGCGTTTCAATCTGGCGAAGCCAAAACAACCTTTATTGATAATACACCTGAATTATTTGAATTTCCTCGTATGCGCGATCGTGGCAATAAAACGATGAAATACATTGGAGAAGTAACGGTCAATGGGTTCCCTGGCATTGAACGAACGGAGAAAAAATATTTTGAAGCCCCGCGCGTGCCGACAGATATTGAAGTTCCAGAAAAAGTGATCACAGCTAAAAATATTCTAGACGCTCAAGGAGCAACCGCCGTCATTGATTGGGTTAAGAATCAAGAAAGTGTGTTAATGACAGATACCACGTTCCGTGATGCGCACCAAAGTTTATTAGCTACTCGTGTGAGAACACAAGATTTTAAAGCAATTGCTGGTCTAACTGATGCAGCCCTGCCTGAGCTGTTTTCTAGTGAAATGTGGGGTGGCGCTACGTTCGATGTTGCCTATCGCTTCTTAACCGAAGACCCATGGCAACGTTTAAGAAAAATTCGTCAGTTGATGCCAAACACACTTTTACAAATGCTGTTCAGAGGTTCTAATGCGGTAGGCTATCAAAATTACCCTGATAATGTTATTGAAGAATTCATTAAAGAATCTGCTCGCCAAGGAGTCGATGTTTTCCGAATTTTTGATAGCTTAAACTGGATTCCTCAAATGGAAAAAAGTATTCAAGTCGTTCGGGATACCGGAAAAATTGCGGAAGCAGCAATTTGTTATACTGGGGACATCAATGATCCAGCCCGAGCAAAATATAATGTTCAATATTACCTTGATATGGCTAAAGAATTGGAAAATTTAGGGGCACAAATCATTGCGATTAAAGATATGGCTGGCTTATTGAAACCACAAGCTGCTTATCGTTTAATTAGTGAATTAAAGGCAGCCACGGATTTACCAATTCATCTCCATACCCACGATACTAGTGGCAATGGGATCATCACTTATTCAGCAGCTACTAAAGCAGGCGTTGATATTGTTGACGTCGCAATGAGTGCGATGAGTGGCGCAACTAGCCAGCCAAGTATGAACAGTCTATATTATGCTTTAGTCAATGGTGAACGGACGCCAACTATTAACATTGATAATGCACAGAAAATCAATCATTATTGGGAAGATGTGCGCATGTATTATCAACCATTTGAAAATGGGTTAAATGCCCCGCAAACAGAAGTCTATATGCATGAAATGCCTGGTGGTCAATACTCTAATCTACAGCAGCAAGCAAAAGCGGTAGGCTTAGGGCACCGTTGGGATGAAATCAAAAAAATGTATCACACAGTGAATTTGATGTTTGGCGATATTGTAAAAGTGACGCCATCTTCAAAAGTCGTGGGAGACATGGCACTCTTCATGGTTCAAAATAATCTGACAGAACAAGATGTTTATGCGCGTGGTGAAGAACTAAGTTTTCCTGAATCAGTTGTGACTTTTTTCCAAGGTGATTTAGGTCAACCAGTTGGTGGGTTCCCGAAAGAGCTCCAACGAATTATTCTAAAA
Organism: Enterococcus sp. DIV2467a; assembly: GCF_050532945.1. Lineage (NCBI taxonomy): Bacteria > Bacillati > Bacillota > Bacilli > Lactobacillales > Enterococcaceae > Enterococcus > Enterococcus sp. DIV2467a. The sequence continues at coordinate 951,949 of NZ_CP172896.1, forward strand.
GGTCGACCAGCCTTCACAGAGCGGCCAGGTGACTTAGCAGCACCTGTTGATTTTGCGAAAGTACAAGAAGAATTAGCCGAAAAAATTGGGTATCAACCTAAATTGGAAGAAGTTTTAAGTTATTTAATGTATCCACAAGTATTTTTAGAGTATCGTCAAAAATACGAAACCTTTGGAGATATAACCTTATTAGATACGCCAACATTCTTTAATGGTATTCGTCAAGGAGAGACATTGGAAGTTCAAATTGAACGAGGAAAAACGTTAATTATTCGTTTAGATGAAATTGGCGAACCTGATATTGACGGAAACCGTGTCTTGTTCTTTAATTTGAATGGGCAACGTCGTGAGGTTTTAGTTAAAGATGCCTCCATTAAGTCTGCTGTTCAAGTAAAACAAAAGGCGGAACCAACTAATAAAGAACAAATCGGCGCAACGATGTCTGGTTCTGTTCTACAAGTATTGGTCAAACGTGGCGATAAAGTAGAAAAAGGTCAGCCGTTGCTGATTACAGAAGCCATGAAAATGGAAACGACTATCGAAGCACGTTTTGCGGGCACGGTTGATCACATTTATGTTGAAGAAGGCGAAGCAATCAGCTCAGGTGATTTGTTATTAGAAGTGAAAGAAAAATAAGATGAGAGGGGAAAAAATGAAGCGATTTTGGGCCTTTACTGCTGTTTTTTTAACAGTTCTACTCATTGGATATTTAGAGCCAGTTTTTTTCCCTGCTGAAAAACCAACCGAAACAGCTCAAAGTGGGCGCTTATCCAGCGCTCACACCGCTGTTCCTCATGAAGAATTGCCAGCTTCTGGCTACGCAGCATACATAGGGAAAGATGCGGAAACCTTTATCCGCCAGTTTGGCAATCCTAAAGAAAAAATTAAAACAGGTCGTACGTATGAATTATGGACGTTCGGTTTGACGATGAATGATTACTTAGAGGTCAACGTTCGAGAAAATAAAGTCATCGCAATTAAGGCCTTTAACAATGACAAAATGATAGAACCGTTTAAGATAGATATGAAGCTTGCAGACTTGTCTGATTTAATGACGATTTATTCGAATTTTGCATTTAATTTTCATCATGAAGCTTACGATGTCGAGCTGATGGAAGAAGATATGAACTATCGACCACTGGTTGCTTTTGATAATGGCAGTTTTGCAGTGTTATTTTTTAATCAGCGGACAGGCGGTTTAATGGCAGTCAATTATGTCAATAAAGAAACGTTGCTCACGGAAATGCCGTATCAATTAAATGAAGGTTCTCCTTTGCCAGTTGATATAACGCAGTCAATGACCTTCGATCCTGTTCAAAGTAACCAAGCGATTTATGTCATGAATCTGGTTAAACAGCAAGAAAATCAAGTTGCTTTTTCAGTTTCTACACAAAGCCAAAAAGATGCCCAAACATTGTATCAAACGATGGCTAACCATACACCAACAATTTTGTCGGCAAATCGACAAGCAGAATTGTTACAAACGAGAGAGGAACATACAGCCATTCATCCCTTTCATTTGACTAAGGACGAATTTTCTTTATTAGTTAAAACGAGCAAACTTTCGTTGAGAGAACCAGCAGGTATTTTCCAAGAACCTGTTTATGATAGTACCTTTACTATTTTGTCATGGTTTTCGGACCCGCAATATGATAGCTATTTTGCTGAGTCAGAAACGACAGAATTGGGCGTTGCCTTTTCCAATGAAGGTGTGTTAGTCTTATTAGAGAAACGACCAGAAAATAGGCAAATCACGGAGAGTAGTGAAAAGTTATGATTGTGACAGAACATTTATTTGCAATTGAAGATCAAACAGAATGTTTAATTTCAGCACTTTTAGAAAGTGATGCTGTTCAAAACTATAAAGAAACAAAAAAAGCTATGTATGCTTCGGCGGAAGTTGCTCAGTTACAAAAAGCATTTTTAGAAGCTAAGTCAGCCTTTGAACGAGTAGAGGCTTATGGAATTCATGCACCCGATTTTCGGGAGAAACAGCGAGCCCTACGTAAAGCGAAGCGGGCGCTTGATTTAAATGAAATCGTTGCAAATTATCGTTTTGCTGAGACAAACGTTCAAACGTTGCTAGATACAATTGGTTTAAAGATTGCGCAACTAATTTCTGAAGATATTAAAGTAGATGCTGGAAATCCTTTCTTTGAACGAGGAAAGAAACATTCAGGTTGTGGAGGAAGCTGCCATGCAAGCTAAAGAAGAAAAAGAATTTACGCTTCAAGAGCGTCGTTGCCTAATTGTTTGGGTATACACATTAAAACCGTTAAAACAGTTACGCCGATATGGACTGATTCACTATGTTTCACGAAAAATGAAATATGTGGTGATTTACATGAATGAAGAAAATATTGAAAGTAACATGGAAAAAATTAATCAGTTACATTTTGTTCGTAGTGTCGATAAATCGTATCGACCAGATGTCGAAATGAATTTTGCTGAAAAAATTGGTACCAAAGCGGCTTATCAAGAACAAGAAGACGACGGCTATGTAGTAGAGGAATTATCTACAGAGATTCGCTTAGCAGAGAATGTCTAATGCAAAAGAGTGAGAAATGTTATGAGAAATTTCAAACATTTTTCACTCTTTTTGTTATAATGAATTATAAAAGAATGATTGATAAAGGAGTCGAAACAATGCGTGTTATTTCTGGAGAATATGGTGGCCGGCGCTTGAAAGCGTTAGATGGCGACAATACTAGGCCCACAACAGATAAAGTAAAAGAATCTATTTTTAATATGATTGGTCCATATTTCGATGGCGGAATGGCGCTGGATTTATATTCAGGAAGTGGCGGGTTAGCGATTGAAGCCGTTTCTCGTGGAATGGATAAAAGTATTTGTATTGAAAAGAATTTTGCTGCACTAAAAGTAATTAAAGAAAATATTGCGATTACAAAAGAACCAGAAAAATTTGAAGTTAGAAAAATGGATGCTAATCGTGCCTTAGAACAGTTTTATGAAGAGAAGTTACAATTTGATTTGGTCTTATTGGATCCGCCCTATGCCAAACAAGAAATTGTTTCACAATTAGAAAAGATGTTAGAACGGCAGTTATTAACAAACGAAGCCGTTATCGTTTGTGAAACAGATAAAACTGTCAAGTTACCAGAAACGATTGGTACACTAGAAAAAACAAGAGAAACCGTTTACGGAATCACTCAAGTAACGATTTATCGTCAGGAGGCGTAAGATGCGTAAAATTGCTCTATTTCCCGGAAGTTTTGATCCGATGACAAATGGTCATTTAAATTTGATTGAACGCAGTGCGAAGTTATTTGACGAAGTCATTATTGGCGTTTTTATAAATACAAGTAAGCAAACATTATTTACGCCAGAAGAGAAAAAATATTTAATTGAAGAAGCAACTAAAGAAATGCCAAATGTGCGTGTTATCATGCAAGAAACCCAGTTAACTGTGGAAAGTGCAAAATCATTAGGGGCTAATTTTTTGATTCGTGGCATTAGAAACGTCAAAGACTACGAGTACGAGAAAGACATTGCTAAAATGAATCAACATCTGGCGCCAGAAATTGAAACGGTTTTTCTATTAGCAGAAGAACCATATGCACATGTAAGCTCCAGTTTACTAAAAGAAGTTTTACGTTTTGGAGGCGATGTGTCTGACTATCTTCCTCCCAATATTTATCATGCGTTAAAACAAAAGAAGAATGACTGGAGCTAAAATAATGAATAAAAAAACAGAAAAATTTTCGTTTAAATCACTCATTCCAATGGTATTGGCATTGCTGCTAATTGGTTTGTTTATCGTCCCAATTCCTTATTATATTGAAGGACCAGGAACGACAGAAAATTTAAAAGAGTTTGTAACTGTTGATGGAAAAAAAGATACGCAGTCAGGTGCTTTTTATTTAACAACGGTGGGCATTCGTTCGGCCACTATTTTTTCTGCCATAAAAGCAAACTTTTCGGATTTTCAAGAAGTCATGTCCAAAAAAGAATTAATGGGAGATAGTAGTAATAGCGAATATAATCGAATTCAACAATACTATATGGATTCCTCAAAAAACGCCGCAATTGAGCAAGCCTTAAAATTAGCGAAGGTTCCATATGAGATGAAATTTAAAGGCGTCTATGTGTTAGCGATGGAAGACAACTCAAGTTTTAAAGGAAAAATTGAAGTTGGCGATACCGTGACAGGCGTGGATGGCAAATCTTTTAAAAGCAGTGAAGAATTAATGAATTACATTAAAGCACAAAAAGTGAATCAAAAAGTCACTGTTCAATTTATTCAAGATGGCAAAGCAAAAGAAGCGACCGGCAAATTAATTGAATTGCCAACAGATAAAAAAGCGGGGATTGGTATTGGTTTGACCGATCATACAGAAATTGATTCTTCTATCCCAGTATCTATTGAAGCGGGTGATATTGGTGGGCCATCGGCTGGGTTAATGTTTACTTTGCAGACCTATGAACAATTAAGTCATAAAGATTTACGTAAAGGTCATGAAATTGCTGGAACAGGTACGATGAACAGTCAAGGAATCGTTGGTAGAATCGGTGGTATTGACAAAAAAGTTGTAACAGCCAGTGAGAACGGTGCAGAAATTTTCTTTGCACCCGATGATGAAATAACTTCAGAAATGAAAAAAGTTGAACCGAAAATCAAATCGAATTATCAAGAAGCACAAGAAGCTGCGAAAAAAATTGGGACAAAAATGAAAATTGTCCCAGTAAAAACGGTTCAAGATGCCTTGAACTATCTAGAGAAATTAAAATAAAAGTACGCCTGGACCAAAAATTACTAGTGAGTTTTGGTCCAGGCGCATTTTTTTTGTTAAAAAATGCGTAATTATATTTTGAAGGGAGGACAAACGATGGATTGGTTGAAACAGTTACCTAAAAAGTGGCTATTGCTAGGTAGTGGCGCGTCTATAGTTATTTTGATAACTCTATTAGTGGGCATTTATTTGATGGTTAATAAAGAGCCACGAGTAGACACCACAATGTGAGAGGAGACAAGTCTGACCACTACGGCAGAGGTCGCCACAGATGCCACAAAAGAAAGGGCAGAAACAATGATCTATGTTGATATTAAAGGCGCAGTGAAAGTACCAGGAATCTATCAACTAAAAAATCAGCAGCGGATTTGGGATGCTTTAGCTTTAGCTGGAGGCGTGAGCGAGGACGCTGATACTGCCCAGGTCAATTACGCTCAAAAAGTAAAAGATCAAATGATTATTTACGTTCCCAAAAAAGGAGAAGCAGTGGCACAGTCATTAGAAACGCTGCAGGAATCAGCACCTGCTCAGCAAAATCAGGAGGAAAAAATCAACCTTAATACGGCAACAGAAGCAGAGCTACAAACGATTTCAGGAATAGGTGCGAAAAAAGCACAAGAGATTATTCGCTTTCGTGACGAACAAGGACCGTTTAAAACCGTCGAGGAACTGAAAAATGTTCCAGGTATTGGAGAGAAAACAGTAGAACGTTTAAAAGACATGTTGACAGTGACTGGCTAACTTTTAACAGAAAATTCCTGAGAATTCTTGACTATGGGATGCGGATAACATACTATTTGTAATAAGATTAAATGATTTGGCAAATCGAACACAGGAGTCATTAAAAATAAAGGAGGTTTATTATGGAACGAATTCCATGGGACCAATATTTTATGGGACAAAGCGTCTTATTATCATTAAGAAGTACTTGCACACGGTTAACTGTCGGAGCAACCATTGTTCGCGACAAACGAATTATTGCAGGAGGTTACAATGGTTCAGTCAGTGGCGGAACGCATTGTATTGATGAAGGATGCTATGTTGTTGATAATCATTGCGTTCGAACAATCCACGCAGAAATGAATGCAATTTTACAATGTGCGAAGTTTGGCGTCCCTACAGAAGGGGCAGAAATTTATGTGACACATTTCCCTTGCCTGCAATGTACAAAGATGATTTTACAAGCAGGGATTAAAAAGATTTATTATTTAAAGGATTACCGTAATGATGCGTACGCCCTAAATTTAATTGAACAAGTAGGAGCCACGGTTGAAAAAGTGACTTTAGTACCAAAATATTTTGCCGAATTACAATGGGGAGAAGAATTTGCCACACTTGAGGACAATCCTTCCTCAGCTGAGGAATAATTGGTTCTTCATAGCTCTGCTGACTAGTTGTGGGCTGTGGTGTTTTTTCGCACCTAGTCTATTAGGAGCTCTTCTTTTTTCTATCACTGTTATCCGTATTGTCTGTACAAAAAGTTTTCCTGTTATATTGGGAGGTTTTTTGTGCAGTTTTTTAATAGTAGGGGGCATATTGATTTTCCAGTGGTTAAAGTCAGTCTCTTTGTTGCCTAAAGAAGTCCGCTTGTCAGGACAGCTAACGATATTACCAGATGAAATACAAGTCGATGGTGATCAAGTAAAATTTCCTGCCAATTGGATCGTAAAAGGCAAAAGGCAGAAAGTGATGGCATTTTATCAATTAAAAAGTGTGAAAGAAAAACAGCAATGGCAACAACTAACCACAACCATTCAGGCAACCGCTGTAGGTATTTTAGACTCGCCCCAAGGTCAAACCAACAAAAATGGCTTCAATTATCAACTATTTTTAAAGAATCAAGGAATCGAAGCTATTTTATTCATTGAGGAGATAGGACAACCGCGTTCCTTTTTTTCTTGGCGGTTTAAAGAAATCATTAGCGGCTGGCGGAAGTGGGCGATGGTACATATTCAGAAAAATTTTGCTGAGACTAGTGCAATGTATATGAATGCGTTGCTCTTAGGTTTTCGTAATGAAGAATTTGCTGAAATAAGCGATAAATTTTCAGCATTAGGCATTTTGCATCTTTTTAGTTTGTCAGGGATGCATGTTTCTTTTTTCCTTCGTTTATTTCGCTTACTAATGCTAAGAATTGCTCGCCGAACGCAAGAAAGTTATTTTTTGTGGCAATGCGGTTTTTCACTGATATATGCTGGTTTAACAGGATTCTCAGTTAGTGTCATGCGGGCGCTTTTACAAACAAACCTCAATACGTTCAATCGACGGTTTAATTGGCAGGTTCCGGCCCTCGATTGTTGGAGTTTAACTCTCTTAGTGCACTTGATTGTTCAGCCAACCCTCTTTTTTTCAGTCGGCGGTCAATTTAGTTATTTACTTTCCTTTGTTCTGCTGTTTTTAGAGCAAACATTGGTTGGTTATTCTTCGCCTTTCATTAAAAATTGTTTAGGCTCTTTCCTATTGGCTGTGGCTCCCTTACCTATTTTAGTCCAATCATTTTATGAATGGCCCTTGTTAGGAAGTTTCTTAACATTTCTCTTGTTACCAATTTTTGAACGGTTCTTGTTACCGCTTTTGACGTTGAGCTTTTTTCTAGTGATTATTATGCCAGCACGTTATTTAGCAGCCTTGCTCGAACCACTATTTTTAACAATGAATGGCTTATTTGAGTGGGTGCTAGTTCACTTAAATCCGAAGCTGACCATCGGCTATTTAAATTCTTGGATACAAATTAGTTTGTTATTACTAATCGGATTTTCAATGATTTATTTAGCAGACAAGTCTAAAAAAATTTTTTTCTCAATCGGACTACTAATTGTTTTGATAAATAGTAAATACCTTTCGCCAATTGGCATTGTTGCAATGATCGATGTAGGCCAAGGGGATAGTTTGTTTATCCAAGCGCCTTTTCACAGAAAAAATACACTGATCGATACAGGGGGGCGGTTGTCTTTTGACAAAGAAGCTTGGCGGCAACGGAAAAATAGTCGATCAGGAGCGGAATATTCAGTGATTCCTTTTCTCAAAAGTCAAGGAGTCAAACGTTTAGATGAAGTGATCATCACACACGCACATGAAGACCATTTTGGCGATTTATTAGCCATTGCGCAGAAGGTTCCAATTTCTGTTCTTTATTTTCCTAAAGGAGCAGCTGAAGCCAATTTTTCGTTTCGCCAAGTCTTGAAACAACTCCAAAAAAGCGGGACAGACTGTCGGCCGATTTTAGCGCCCAAGCGAATTAATGGGCCCGTTTCTTTTCAAATTTTATCACCAAATAAGAGCAGTATTGGGGGCAATAATGACTCGATAGTGTTTTCCACACAATTAGGCGGACGGCATTTTTTATTTACTGGTGACTTGGAAGCCGAAGGAGAAGAACAAGTGTTGGCTCGCTATCCCCAGTTGAAAATCGACATCTTGAAAGTCGGTCATCATGGTAGTAAAACGTCGTCTACTAAAAGATTTATCAAACAGCTTAATCCGCGAGAAGCATTGATTTCAGCTGGACTGAATAATCGTTTTAAACATCCTCATCAGGAGACATTAGCGACGCTGGAGGAGCAAAAAATAAATTATTATCGGACCGAACTTCAAGGAATGATTTATTATCAATGGTTACCCTGGCAAGGGCTTTCTAAAGCCAAATTTGTTAAAGAACAAGACTAGTATTTCCAGAAGTAACATGATAGGATAAACAAGAGAAACGAGAAAAGGAGCGAGCCAATGGAGTTACAAAAAGCTTTGAAAGAAGTGCGAGAGCAAAAAATCGCTCCAGTTTATTTATTAATAGGAACAGAACTTTATTTAACTGAATTATTTAAAACAACATTGATGAAAGAATTGTTGACGGAAGAGGATGATCAATTTAACTTTTTCTCATTTGATATGGAGGAAACACCTTTAAGTGCAGCGATTGCTGAAGCGGAAACAATTCCGTTTTTTGGTGATTATCGCCTTGTCTTTGTGGAAAATCCTTACTTTTTAACTGCCGAAAGAAAAACAAACGGTGTGGAACATGATGTCAATCTTTTATTGAATTATTTGGAAAGTCCATCACCAACAACTGTTCTTGTTTTTATGGCCTCTTATGAAAAATTAGATGAACGTAAAAAAATTACCAAAGCATTGAAAAAAAATGCCACAGTAGTTGATGTCAATCCAATGGATGAAAAGGCTATTCGTCAGTACATTTCTCAAACGATTGAGAGTGAAGGGTACACTATTCGCTCCGATGCTTTTGATTTATTACTTCAATTGACAGACTTGAACTTATCAAAAATTATGGGAGAATTACAGAAGCTGTATTTATATGCCCTTGAAACGAAGACAATTACACGAGGTGCGGTTCAAGAATTAGTCCCTAAGTCTTTGGAACATAATGTTTTTGACTTAACCAACGAAGTACTTTCTGGAAACAGTGAAAAAGCTGTTCAATTGTATGAAGATTTACTTTTACAAGGAGAAGAAACCATTAAGTTAAATGCAATCTTATTGAATCAGATTCGCCTTTTTCTACAAACAAAAATTTTGGCTAAGATGGGCTATCAACAAGCGAATATTGCTGATACATTAAAGGTTCATCCTTATCGAGTCAAGTTAGCGTTACAACAAGTCCGACGATTTGAATTGTCTCGATTAGAAAGACTTTATGATGAATTAGTTGAAAATGATTACCGCATGAAAACGGGCCAAATGGATAAAGAATTACTATTCCAATTATTTATTTTAAAATTGACTGCGCAAGCAAAATAAGAAAGTGCCAGAGACAATCGTCATTCAACGATTGTCTCTGGCACTTTCTTATTATTTAGCTCCTAATAGTTCTTCTTTTCCGTGAACAAGCTGTGTCAACATGGCACAGAAAGGTGTTGCTACGTTGTATTTTTGTCCTTTGCGCCAAACAGCACCATTAATGTAATCAATTTCTGTGAGACGATGATTTTTAATTAAATCTTGATACATAGACGGATAGTGCAAGCCAATACCGTTTGGATCATAAGTTTGAGCAATATGTGTATAGACTTCTGCTTGATCTAAATGAATGGCTTCTTTTTCTGCGACTGCTGCAAATTCACTGATTAATGTTTTAACAAGGGATTCACTAACAGGTAGTGCACCAAATTCGGCAATGTTACAATCAAGGATTGTACACAAACCGTTTAGCGTGCCATTGACACAGGCTTTCCGCCAAATAGAGTAGCGAACATTGCTACTATAGCTTGGATTTAAACCAGCTTTTTGGAAGACATCAACGACTTCTAAAGCAAATTCTTTACCAGAAGGATCAATATTTTCTAATTCAATTTCGCCATCACCTAAAAGTTTAACACGTCCCGGTCCTTCTAAACCAGCTGTCCACATGGTAATGCCAACCAAGATGTTTTCTTTTGGTACATATTTTTCTAGTACATCTTCATGACCTAAGCCATTTAATAAACATAGTACATATGTTTTTTCGGTAATCATTGGTTGAATCGCTTTAAACATTGCATCTAATTGTTGTGCTTTGGTTAAAGCAATAATTAAATCTACTTGTTCGTTTTGATGGTCAATTTCTTCTGGTGAGAAGATTGGTAAGTTCGCGATAACTTCTTCTCCGTTAAAATCAGCGATTAAACCATTTTTACGAATGGCTTCAATGTGCGCGGGCCATTGATCGATTAAAGTTACATCATTTCCGCCTTGATGCAACATAATTCCTAAACGGCTGCCCATAGCGCCGGCACCAGCAATTGCAATTTTCATGTGTATCCATCTCCTTAAAAGTTCTTTAACCGTTATTATTATACAGCAACTTTCCTAAAAATGAATAAATGGGACTTGCAAATTTGTTATTTTTTAAATGTTTCCTAAAAAGTAAGGATTGCATCAAATGGTAAAGTAAGCTAAAGTAAAGCGTGGAAAAGTTTATAAATGAAAGTAGAGGAATCGTTAATGACGAAAGAAAAATTTTGTCGAGAATCACGAGTGATTCAAACACATCGTGTATTTCCCTTTGATTTAAATCCCTTTGGTGCACTATTTGGTGGGAAATTAATGTCTTTAATTGATGACGCCGCATCCATTTCCGTTTCACGACATTGTCGGAGAGGGGCAGTTACAGCATCTTTAGATAACTTAAATTTTTTAAAACCTTTAAAAGAAAATCACTCAGTGTGTGTTGAAACGTTTGTTTCTGGCGTGCATCATAAATCGATGGAAGTATTTGTTAAAGTTGTAGGAGAAGATTTAACAACTGGAGAGCGTTATTTAGCGGCGACTTGTTTTACAACTTTTGTAGCCATTCCGTCTCATATGAATCCCGAAAGTGACTTCCAATTAGCGGCAGTCGTCCCAGAAACTGCAGAAGAAAAGTTGATTTGTTCCAATTATGAAACGAGACGACAACAACGTTTAGCTTTGCGAGAAGAGACTAAATTATTTAGTCAACATCTCACAACAGATTTACCGTGGATTGATTCACCTTTATAAAAAAATGTCCGAGTCTTTGTGAAAACAGACTTGGACATTTTTTGATGAAAAAAGAAGCTAACATGAATGCTAACTTCTATCTCACATTATTTAGCTAATTTGCTTAAACGAATTTTATCGCGGTTAGCTTTGTTTTTATGGATTAAACCTTTAGTTGCAGCCATATCAACAGCTTTAACAGCTTCGTTGTATAAAGCATCGACGTTATCAGCTCCAGCAGCTACAGCTTCTTCAAATTTCTTGATTGCTGTACGCATTGCGTTTGTTTGAGATGAATTTTTCGCATTCGCGTTAGCACTTGTACGTACGCGTTTGATTGCAGATTCGATATTTGGCATTTGTTTCACCTCCGATGATTTAGGTTTTACACTGGTCAGCCAATGTAATTCAACAGTAATCATTATACCTAATCCATTGTTCCATTGCAATAAAAGACGACAAGTTTTTTTCCTTAACAGACAATTTCAAGAAAAAAATAAGAAAATTTGCCAGAGCCTTAAGAAAAAAGCATACATTTTTTTTAAAACATGCTATGATAAAATAGATAAATGAAAAATGGTGGTGTCTTTGTGAGTATTGCATTATTGGTAACGATTACTTTGGTAATGGGTGTAATTTTTGTTAACGGTTGGACGGATGCGCCGAACGCAATTGCAACCGCTGTCTCGACTCGGGTGTTAAAACCGAATGTCGCAATTTGGATGGCTGTTGTGATGAACTTTTTAGGTGCATTAGTCATGACCTTTTTTAATGCCCAAGTAGCTGAAACGATTAGTAACATTGTTAGTTTTGACGCAAATGGAAACGCTTCACAGGTGGCTTTGGCTGCTTCGCTTTTTTCAATTGTGGTTTGGGCAGTTGCTGCGTGGTATTTTGGTATTCCCACAAGTGAAAGCCATGCGTTAATTGCCGGCTTGACTGGTTCGGCAATGGCATTAGGTGGTTTGGGTGCAGTCAATGGCTCGGAATGGATCAAAGTGCTTGTTGGTCTAGTTGTTTCTACCGTTATGGGCTTTGGCGGCGGTTATTTGATTGCCAAACTTGTTGTGAAAGCTTTCTCGGCTGTGCCTAGAAGAAAAGCCAACAAATTTTTTACAGTTGGACAAGCCTTTGGTGCAGGAGCTAATGCTTTTTTACATGGTGCGCAAGATGGGCAAAAATTTATGGGCGTGTTCATGTTAGTGCTTTTTTATAATAATTTAGTCGAAAAAACAGGTGGCGGTTTTGTGATCCCGTTATGGGTTATGGTTCTGTGTTCCATTACAATGGGCATTGGAACTTCTGTGGGCGGCATGAGAATCATTAAATCAGTCGGGATGGATATGGTAAAACTCGAACGCTATCAAGGCTTCACTGCAGATTTAAGCACGGCTATTTGTTTATTTTTAGCATCGGCTTTTGGGATTCCAGTTTCAACTACTCATACAAAAACAACAGCGATTATGGGAGTAGGTGCTTCTAAGCGAATCTCAAGTGTTGACTGGCGTATCGTGAAAGAAATGCTGATAGCATGGATTTTAACTTTCCCAGGATGTGGGCTGATCGCTTATGTGATGTCAAAATTATTTATTGCAATTTTTTAAGGAGAGAAAAACATGGCACGTAAAAAACAATTTGATTATTTTGGAGAATTAAACCAGTTAGCAACAAATGCTTATGAAGCGGCAAAGGTTTTGCAAGAAATTGTAGACAATTATTCATTAGAAAACTTAGTAAAAAAATCAGAAGCGATTCATCAATTGGAAAAAGAGAATGATGAAATTGTTCGCAAAATTTTAAATGAACTCTATATTTCCTTTATTACGCCGATTGATCGAGAAGATATTGTCGATATTACGGATCACTTAGATAACATTATTGATAGCATTAATAGTTTGTCTTATTTACTTGATCATTTAGTTGTCGAAGAAATGATTGCGCCCGCGCTAGAATTAACTGCTTATATTGTTAAAGCGACAGAAGGCGTTAAATCAGCAACGAAGGAATTTGCAAAATTTAAGAATTCTAAAACGTTAGTTTCATTGATTGATGAAGTGAATACGATTGAATCTCAAGGCGATAAATTATACAGTAGCGCCATGAAAGATTTGATGACTAACGAAAAAGATTTATTGAAAGTTATCAAGTGGAAAGATGTTTATGATCAGCTTGAGCGCACGATTAATGATTGTGAATCAGCTGTTAATATTATTGTCGGAATTGTCATCAAAAATACGTAAAGAAAAGAGGGGGAGCTGTTGGTTAAAGTAATTGTTGATGCTGATGATTTTGGGATGTCAGAAGCGATTAATCATGGCATTATCAAAAGTTATGTCGATGGTTTAACGACGTCGACACTTTTGATGCCCAATTTACCAACAGCAGAACACGCCGTTGCGTTAGCAAAAAATTATCCAGGATTATTTGTAGGTCAGCATACGAATTTTTTATTAGGGAAACCTTGTGCGGACCCATGTATGATTCCTTCACTGGTAGATGAACAAGGCAATTTTCATCGCTCTTCTTATTATCGTCAACAAAAACAAGTAACCTTCGTATATGAAGAAGTACGACTTGAAACGATTGCGCAATTGACGCGCTTTAAGGAACTAACTGGACATTATCCTGAACATTTTGATTGCCATTCGATTGGTGATGAAGTGGTTGATCAAGTATTTTTAGAATTAGCAGAAGAGTACGGACTTCATACAACCCTGAAATATAGTGGGGAAAAAGAATATCCACCGCAACAAGGTTATTTCCAGGTGACACATTTGTTAGAGTCTGGGGCGTTATCTTATATTCACGAAGGCGTATCAGTGGAGAATTTTTTAGAAGATGACTTTGGTTTATTACGGATGCCGGAATCGGCAATTGCTGAGATGCATTTTGATGTTGGATATTTGGATCAATTTGTGTTAGACAATTCTTCTTATACCACTTTACGCTGTAAAGAATTAGCAACGATTTGTGATCCTCGTGTTCGTCAGTGGTTTGAAGAACAGGGGATTGAGCGAATAACGTTTGGCGATTTAAAAAAATAAAACCGTTGCTTTCACTGTTGAAAGCAACGGTTTTATTTTTATGAGAATAACCAGTAGCCAATTAAAATCGCACCTAAAATTACACGATACCAACCGAAAACTGTAAAATCGTTTTTCTTCAAGTAATTCAATAAGAATTTAATCGCAATGATGGAAACAACGAAGGCAACAATAGAGCCAGTTAATAAAATAATGATTTCTTCTGATCCAAACGTATTTCCTTTGGCCAAGAATTTAAAGATTTTTAAAAAACTTGCTCCAAACATTACTGGAATTCCTAAGAAAAATGAAAACTCTGTTGCAACAAAACGTGAGGCCCCAATTAAGATTGCCCCTAAAATGGTCGCTCCTGAACGTGAAGTTCCTGGAATTAATGCCAGTACTTGGAAAGCACCAACGATTAAAGCGGCTTTATAAGTGAAGTCTTTTAGATTAGTACACTTCGGTGCAATATTTTTATTTCGTTTTTCAATGATAATAAAAGCAATCCCATAAACAATTAACATAATCGATACTGTTAAAAAGTTATAAAAATGTGCATCTAAATAATCATCAAATTTTAGACCAATAACTGCCGCTGGTAAACAAGCGACTAAGACTTTAGACCAAAGAATCCAAGTATCTTTTTTCTCTTCGCCATTTTTCTTCGGTGAGAAAGGATTCAATTTGTGGAAGTATAAAATAACAACCGCCATAATTGCTCCCAATTGGATAACGACGTTGAACATTTCCATAAAATCTTTACTTAGATCGAGTTTAATAAACTCATCCACTAAAATTAAATGTCCGGTACTACTAATTGGAAGCCACTCGGTAATTCCTTCGATAATACCAAGAATAATTGCTTTCCATAGGTTAGCAAAAAGCATGTCACCATTCCTTTCTGAAATAAATGCAAAATACATCAAGTATAAGTATACCCGCTGACAAAGTAAATGCCAATGCAAATTCTTATTTTAAAATAAATTTTAGAATTATACAAAGGTGCCACTTGTAATTCATGAAACTTTTTTCTATACTAGTGATACTTTAAAAAATGGGGGAAGAGAAATGTTTGGATTTTTGAAGAAAAAGAATGAAGTTGTCGAAAATAATACAATGTATGCCGTTGCCAATGGAACCGTTATCCCAATTAGTGAAGTGAATGATCCTGTTTTTTCACAAAAAATGATGGGAGATGGCTATGCAGTAGTTCCAGAAAATGGTGAAATTTATGCACCTATTGAAGGAGAAGTTTTAAGCGTTTTCCAAACAAAACATGCCATTGGTTTAAAAATGACAAACGGTCTTGAAATTTTATTACACATGGGTATC
Organism: Enterococcus sp. DIV2467a; assembly: GCF_050532945.1. Classification (NCBI taxonomy): domain Bacteria; kingdom Bacillati; phylum Bacillota; class Bacilli; order Lactobacillales; family Enterococcaceae; genus Enterococcus; species Enterococcus sp. DIV2467a. Next base: position 967,508 of record NZ_CP172896.1, read on the forward strand.
GATACGGTAGAGTTAAACGGGGCACCGTTCACTATTAAAGTGAAAGAAGGCGACCAAGTGACTGCAGATACGGTGGTCGCAATTGCTGATTTAGAAGCAATTAAAGCAGCTGGTAAAGGAACTGAAATGGTTGTCATTATTACCAACATGGATAAAGTAACACAATTTTCGTTAGAGAAAACTGGCGTGGTTACAGCTGGTACACCAGTTGGCTCTGCCACAGCCAATTAATGCATTAGACAGATATTTCTATAAAGGAATATCTGTTTTTTTTGAACAGAAATAAAATTTTATTTTGGAATTAAAAAATATTTAGAAAAATAGTTGAAATTTTATTTCAAACAAGTTATAATGAAAGCGTATTAGAGAGGAGCTAAAAAGATGTATGGTATTTCAGTTTTTCTTGGTGAAGAGATTACAAACGATACAATTATTTATATCAAAAAGATGAAAGCGCTTGGATTTGATGGTATTTTCACTTCTTTACACATTCCAGAAGATGATACTTCCCTTTACCGCCAACGCTTGACTGATTTAGGGGCAATTGCTAAGGCAGAAAAAATGAAAATTATGGTAGATATTTCAGGTGAAGCGTTAAAAAGAGCGGGTTTTTCTTTCGATGAATTAGAGCCTTTAATCGAGTTGGGCGTAACTGGCCTTCGGATGGACTACGGCATTACGATAGAACAAATGGCTCATGCTTCACATAAGATTGATATAGGATTGAATGCTAGTACCATTACACTGGAAGAAGTGGCTGAGTTAAAGGCTCATCAAGCGGACTTTTCTCGCTTAGAAGCTTGGCATAATTATTATCCAAGACCTGAAACCGGCATTGGAACAACATTTTTTAATGAAAAGAACCGCTGGCTTAAAGAATTAGGCTTACAAGTTTTTACTTTTGTGCCAGGAGATGGGCAAACAAGAGGCCCAATTTTTGCTGGTTTACCAACATTAGAAAAACATCGGGGGCAAAATCCTTTCGCCGCTGCCGTTGGTTTGATGGCTGATCCTTATGTCGATGCTGTTTATATTGGTGATCCTACAATTAGTGAGCGAACCATGGCTCAATTTGGTTATTATCACCAAACCAATCAATTTCTGTTAGAAGTAGCACCTAGCGAGAGCCGCTATTTGAAGCGAATACTTGGGACTCATACCAATCGTTTAGATGCTGCAAGAGATGTTTTGCGAAGTGAATTATCAAGAACGAGTGAAATGTTCAGAAAAGATGAAATTGCAACGATTGAGTCAGAGCAGACTGAAGCACGTCCAGTGGGAACCGTAACGATTGATAATGAAAAATATGGTCGCTATATGGGAGAAATTCAAGTCACACTTGTGGACTTGCCGAAAGATGAAAAAGTCAATACGATTACACGAATTATTGAAAAAGATCAAACGATATTGCCGTTAATCAAGGCAGGCAATCAATTTACGCTAGTCACGGAAGGAACGATAGAAAATGAATTTAGAAAACTTAACAACTGAACGTAGAAATGAAAATACAATGGGCTTAGATGAGATGAGTGTCAAAGAAGCTTTACAAAAAATGAATCAAGAAGACCAAAAAGTTGCAATGGCAGTGGGTCAAGAATTAGCAGCCATTGAACCAGTGGTAGAAGCCATCATCAAAAGCTTCAATCAAGGCGGCCGCTTGATCTACATGGGCGCTGGTACGAGTGGTCGGTTAGGTGTCTTAGATGCAGCCGAATGCGTACCAACTTTTGGCGTCGAGCCAGAGATGGTTCAAGGCCTCATCGCTGGTGGTCAAAAAGCAATGACTGTCGCAGTAGAAGGTGCTGAAGATTCAAAAGAACTAGGTCGTCAAGATTTAGTTGATCTAAAATTATCAGCAAATGACATTGTTGTTGGGATTGCAGCCAGTGGTCGGACGCCTTATGTAATTGGCGGTTTAGAATATGCTACAACGGTGGGAGCAGCTACCGCAACTGTGGCATGTAATAAAAATGCCGAAATTAGTAAATATGCGCAAATGCCGATTGAAGTAGATGCAGGACCTGAATTTTTAACAGGTTCGACTCGCTTGAAATCTGGGACAGCTCAAAAATTAATTTTAAATATGTTATCAACTATTTCCATGATTGGTATTGGGAAAGTCTACAATAACTTAATGGTTGATGTAAAACCAACCAATGAAAAATTAGTGGAGCGTTCCAAACGGATTATTATGGAAGCAACGGGTTGTAGTTATGAAGTTGCCGAACTAAAATTTGTAGAAGCAGAAGAAAATGTGAAGTTAGCAATTGTAATGATTTTAACTGATAGTACTAAAGAAGAAGCAACACAAAAATTAATTGACGGGAATCAATTTATCAAGAATACATTAAATTAAGGAATTAGGAGGGTGTTTTAACATGGCAGAAGAAAGAATTAAACGCATTGCTGATGGGATTTATAAAGAAGTTGGTGGTCAAGAAAACGTGGACAAAGTCATTCATTGTATGACTCGTGTTCGTATGGATATCCGCGATTATGACAAAGTAGATATTGAAGGATTGAAAAAAATTGATGGCGTTATGGGCGTCGTAGAAGACGATACGTTGCAAGTAGTTGTTGGTCCAGGGACTGTTAACAAGGTTGCACAAGAAATGGTAGATCAAGCAGGTGTCAAATTGGGAGAACCATTTAATCATGACACCGCAACTGATGCTTCAGCAGGCAAATCTGGAAAAGATTTAGTAGAAGAAAAAGCCGCTCAAATGAAAGCACAACAAAAAGCGAAACAAAATAACACTTCACCATTTAAAAAAGTGTTAAAAGCTATTTCTAGTATCTTTGTTCCGATGATTCCTGCCTTTGTTGGGGCTGGTATTATTGGCGGGATTGCAGCTGTTATGTCTAACTTAGTTGTTGCTGGTGATATTTCAGCTTCATGGCAACAATATATTGATGTCTTAAATATCATTAAAAATGGGATTTTTGCTTATTTAGCTCTTTACACTGGGATTAACAGTGCCAGCGTTTTTGGTGCAACGCCAGCGTTGGGTGGTGTTATTGGGGCAGTCACAATGTTAACAGGAATGAATCCGGATGCTCCAATCAGTAATATTTTCACTGGGGGAACATTATCTGCAGGACAAGGCGGAATTATCGGTGTTATTTTTGCCGTATGGTTATTATCATTGTTAGAAAAACAATTGCATAAAATTGTCCCAGAATCAATTGATATTATCGTAACGCCAACCATTTCACTTTTAGTGATTGGCTTAGCAACTATTTTCTTAATCATGCCTGTAGCCGGAGCTATTTCTAATGGCTTAGTTGGTATTATCAATGTTGTCTTAGAAAAAGGTGGCATGGTTGCTGGCTTTACTCTTGGTTTAACCTTCTTGCCAATGGTAATGTTTGGTTTACATCAAATTTTGACGCCAATCCACATTGAAATGATTAATCAAACAGGGATGACTTTGTTATTACCAATTCTGGCCATGGCTGGTGCGGGACAAGTCGGTGCAGCTTTAGCATTATGGATTCGTTGTAAATCAGATAAAAAATTAGTTGAAATGATTAAAGGTGCCTTGCCAGTTGGGATTTTAGGTATTGGTGAACCATTAATCTACGGAGTTACTTTACCATTAGGACGTCCATTCATTACTGCTTGTATCGGCGGTGGTATTGGTGGTGCGGTGATTGGTGCCTTCGGTAATGTTGGTGCGATTGCTATTGGACCAAGTGGGGTGGCTTTAATTCCATTAATTGCCAACAACCAATGGCTTGCATATGTATTAGGTTTATTGGCTGCTTACGCAGGTGGTTTTGTAGCAACGTTATTCTTTGGGATTCCTAAAGATATGCAAACAACTAAATAATAAATAGAAAAAAGGAGAACTTGGCTTCTCCCTTTTTCTTTGTTAAAATTTAATTGCGTAGGAAATGGTGTATCAGGAGGGGTGTTTATGCAACAAAATATTGTCTTATCTATCCAAGATCGTCTACAACAATTACCAAAATCAGAACGAAAAATCGCAGAATATATTTTAAAAAATACAGAAACAGTTATTTCAATGAATGCGCAAGAGCTAGCGAAACAAGCAGGATCAAGTCCAGCGGCAATTATTCGCTTTTGTCATTCTATGGATGTGAATGGCTTCACAGAGTTGAAACTTTTATTATCTGCAAATCTTGGCCAAATGAAGCAGCAAATGTATACTGAAGTTACTAAAGGGGAATCAACAGCTGACATTAAACAAAAGTTACAGGCGCGCTTTGTTCATGTGGTTGAGCGAAGCGGTCAGACATTAGAGGATGTCGCAGTGAATGAATCCGTTGATTTGTTGGAAAAAACAGAAGTAATTTTTGTCTATGGGTTGGGTGCCTCTTCGTTGGTTGCTCAAGATATTTATCAAAAATTTACGCGATTAGGCCGAACGGTATTTACAACATTGGATCATCATTTATTTGCTTCCATGTTAGGCTCAACAGAAAAGCCTAGTGTTTTTATTGTTATTTCTAATTCTGGAACGAATAAAGAAGCAAGTACTTTAGCTGATTTAGCGAAGCAGCAAGGGATTCCTATTGTTAGTATCACACAAGATGAAAAATCAGTGATTGGTGAAAAAAGTGATATCGTCCTCCAAACCTCTAGTGGGGAAGACGTGCCATTGAGAAGTGCGGCTACTGTTTCCTTGGTGGCACAATTGTATGTAGTCGATGTTTTATTTTTTGCTTATGCAGCAAAAAACTATAAGGAAACCTTAGAAAAAATTCAAATCTCAAGAAAAAATGTAGAACGTTTAAAAGAATAAATAAAAAGAGAAGGTTATCTGTCATTTTGACAGATAACCTTCTCTTTTTTTACAACAAACGGCGCTTTTCAGCGATCTTTTTTCCCTTTTCAATATAAGAAATATCATTAATTCCTTGAATGGTAAATGTTCCTTTTTCGTAAGTTAAGGTCGTCACGCTACCATTCTCCAGCGCCATCTGCATAGGCAAACTTGCATCAATTAAGGAAAGTAAAAAGGAAATTGTTAGTCCATGGGAAACCACCATGACTTTGCCGCCACCATTTTTTTCTCGATGATGAGCGATATCTTCGAAACCAGACCAAACACGATCACGAATAACTTCATAAGGCTCCGCCCAGTCAGCCGTATCGGCTTCAATAATAGCATTTGCTAGCTCACGATAGGTAATCTTCGTGGTCATCATGTCCTCATAACTTTTAAAAGCTAAAATGCGTGGCACCACACCCCAAAGTTCACCATCATAGCCACCATCTAAAGAACCAAAACACCACTCACGAATCCGTTTATCGGTTAGGTAAGGAATCTTTTGGTGGTTTTGATGTTCTTGTAAAATAATCTGAGCGGTTTGCATGGCACGACCACTATCACTACTATAGGCTTCCTTAAAGTCTATATCCCTAAGACCTAAGCCTAAATGATAAATGCCTTCTTCTCCTTGTTTGGTTAAGGGGGTATCTGACCAGCCTTGGGTTCGGCCAATCGTATTAAACATCGTTTTTCCGTGACGAATAATATAAAGTGTCGTTGCTTCAGTCATTGCTACTCCTCCTAAGTTTCTTTAAATAGTGAATAAATCTCTAATTAAAAAATGGGTTTGTGGCTTTTTCATGTTGAATGGTTGTGGCATCACCATGTCCTGGATAAACAGGAAATTCTTCTGGTAAAGTGAATAGATAGGTCGTAATGCTGTGTAATAATTGTTGCATATCACCAGTGTGTAAATCGGTACGACCAATACTACCTTTAAACAATGCATCCCCAACAACAACAAAATCATCAAAGACAAAGCTGACGCTACCAATTGAATGACCAGGTGTTGGGACTACGGAAAATTTCATGCCGCCAATTTCATAATCGGTTAGTTTAAATTCATGTTCGGCGGGTTGAACAATAATATTTGCTATATCATCATGTCTGCCTAATCCTGAAAGATTCAAAATAGGATTGGAAAGCCACGCTTGTTCTAATGGACTAACATAAACAGGGATTTGATAATGATGACGCAATTCTTCTACCGCACCAATATGATCATAGTGAGTATGTGTTAATAAAATAGCGGCTGGTTTCTTCCCTAAACGGGTAATTTCTTGAATTAGTTTTGCTCCTTCTGCACCTGGATCAATAATTAATAACGCTTCTTCATTATAAACAAGATAACAGTTTTCTTGAATAACACCTGTTCTAATTTGTTCGATCTGTATCATCTCAGGACCTCCTAAAGTTCTAACGATTCTCTTCAAGTATACCGAAGAATCTTAAGAATAGAAAGTTTTCTTGTTTATCCAAAGAAAAAATAAATCATTCTTAGAATGTTCGGTTTTTACTTGTTTCAACACGGATTTTTTTTAAAAAAATCACATTTTTGTAGTTATTAAGCGAAAGTTTATGTATAATCTTCATGTGATAGTAAGGAGGAGTATTAAATGTTTCATTTTGTAATAAAAGGAACAGGTTTTTCTAGTAAAAATTTGCAAGAGATTAAAGTTTATGAAGAGACACTTTTTTGTATAGATGAGGCCGGAGTAATTCAGGAAATAATTGAACCAGATGCTGAAGCGTATGAAACTGTGCTAGCAGAACAAAAAGAGGCACAACGTTTTCAAGAAGTGCCCCAAGATTCTTATCTTTTACCCGGCTTTGTTGATTTACATGTCCATGCACCTCAGTGGGCACAATCAGGGACCGCCTTGGATATTCCATTGTATGAATGGCTGAATACGTACACGTTTCCTTTGGAGTCCAAATTTGCAGATTTAACATTTGCCCAACAAGTCTATGATGAACTGGTAACCCAATTGTTAGCTAATGGGACAACAACAGCCCTTTATTTTGCAACCATTCATTATGAAGCTAGCCGTCGTTTGGCAGAGATTTGTGCGGAAAAAGGGCAGCGTGGCTTAATTGGTAAAGTTGTAATGGATGATCTTAATGAGAATCCTGAATACTATCGTGATCAAACAACGCAACAAGCATTAGAAGAAACGGAACGGTTTATTCAAGAAATTCAAACATTAGCGCAGCAAACAAAACAAGGCGTGTATCCCGTTGTAACTCCGCGTTTCATTCCTAGTTGTACAGAGGAAGCACTTAAAGGATTAGGAGAATTAGCAGCGAAATATCAAGTCCATGTTCAAAGTCATTGTAGTGAGAGTGATTGGGAACATCAATTTGTTCAAGAACGTTTTGGAAAAAATGATGCTCAAGCATTGAATGATTTTGGTTTATTGACAGAAAAAGCAGTGATGGCACATGCAGGCTTTTTAGAAGAAGAAGATATGAATTTATTCCATGAAACAGGGACGGCTGTGGCGCACTGCCCAATCTCTAATGCTTATTTTGGTAATGCAGTAACACCGATTGCAAAATTAGTACATCAACATCAAGTAGAAGTTGGTTTAGGTAGTGATCTTTCAGGTGGTTTTTCACCAAGTCTTTTTGATAATTTAAAGCAAGCAGTTATTTCTTCTAGAATGTTAGAAGATGGCGTCGATGCTACAAAAAAACCAGAAGTACGAGGTGTTAAAACAGCACGGATTACCGTAAATGAAGCGTTTTATTTAGCTACTGCTGGTGGTGGTCAAGCGCTAAGTTTGCCAATTGGAAAATTAGAAAAAGGGTATGCTTGGGATGTTCAAATTATTAATACAAGCTTGTCACAAGCACGAATCCCTAAAAATCCAGGGGAATCATTGCTTGATATTTTCCAAAAAATCTTATATTTAGCACGACCAGAAAATATTCGAGAAGTCTGGGTACAAGGTGAAAAAGTACATGATAAAAATTTAATGTCAGCAACTAAAGGAGTATAAAAAATGAGTGAAAAGAAACAAAATAATCTTCATTTAACAGTGGGGCCAGAAGATTCAGTATCTTTTGGGCAGGCCACTATGTTAGGGATTCAGCATGTCTTAGCAATGGACGTGTACGTCGTACCTGTAATCATTGCTTCGATTATTGGTATTAGCACAGCACAAACGTCTTCTTTAATTCAAGCAACATTCATAGCAGCAGGACTTGCCACGATTATTCAATCTCATTTTTGTATGAGATTACCAGTTGCGCAAGGCCCTTCATTTATTCCAATCGGGGCAATTGCGGGAATTTATTTTGCCAATAACCAACAAGGAAATGGCTGGGGCGCAGTTTTAGGTGCTAGTTTAGTGGGGGCAATTGTTGTTATTATATTAGGATTTACTGGTATCTTTAATCGTTTAATCACTAAATTTGTTCCACCAATTGTGGGAGGAACAATTATTTTTGTGGTGGGTCTTTCGTTAATGCCAGTCGCTTTATCGGATAATATTTACCACGCAAAAGGGGAATTAGGACAAAATATTTTATTAGCATTTATAGCAGCGGGTACGTTGATCTTCTTTGCGCTCTTAGGTTCTGCTTTGAAAAAAGGGCGGATTTTCCGCGTTTCTTCTGTCATTTTGGCATTATTATTTGGGAGCATCGCGGCACAATTATTAGGGGTACTTGATTTATCAGCCGTTAGTGAAGCGGCTTGGTTTAGTTTGCCTCAGTTACCATTAGTTAACTTTTCTTTCCAATTTGATTGGTCAGCTATTGCCACGATGTTAGTTATTTATCTGGTTTTAATGGCGGAAACAACAGGCACTTGGTTTGCTGTGAGTCATGTTGTCGCTGAACCTTTGACCGAAGAAAAAATTAATCGCGGCGTAATTGGTGAAGGCTTAGGTTGCTTAGTTTCTTCATTCATTGGCGGCACGCCAGTAACTAGTTACTCTACAAATGCTGGGATTATTTCAATCACTGGAGTTGCTAGTCGCAAGGTTTTTGTGGCTGCAGGTGCGTGGTTTGTCTTATTTGGCTTATCTGGAAAACTTTCCACCTTGATTTCGGCCATTCCGGCACCAGTTATCGGCGGCGTTTTTGTGGTTGTTTGTGGCATCATTTCTGTAAGTGGAATGAAAGTCATGAGTGATGTAACAATTCATGAAAAAGAGATGTATGTAATTGCCGTTCCGATTATTATGACATTAGCGTTGACATTGTTACCAAAAGAGTTTTTGGAAACTCTACCACAATTTTTACAATATTTATTTAGTTCACCCGTGGCAACTGCCTCAATTGTTGCTATTTTATTGCAGGCCATTTTACCAAACGTTCAAGAAGGGTAAAAAGATTAATTTTCGTTAAAACGCCTTTGACAAGTGGCGGTAAATAGTGTAAATTAACAATGGTGTTTGTAAACACGAACGTTAAATGACCGAATGTTCGGTTTTTACGTTATTTTTGTAAATAACTAGGAGGCAGTAAGTATGAAAGTTTTTGATTATGAAGATGTCCAATTAATTCCCAATAAATGTATCGTGAATAGTCGTTCTGAATGTGATACTACAGTAACTTTAGGAAAACATTTGTTTAAAATGCCTGTCGTTCCAGCGAACATGCAAACAATTATTGATGAAACGATTGCGGAAACCCTTGCTGAAAATGGTTATTTTTATATCATGCATCGGTTTGATGAAGAGGCGCGAGTGCCATTTATTAAAAAAATGCAACAAAAGGGCTTGATCACGTCAATTAGTGTGGGCGTGAAAGAAGGGGAATACGCTTTTGTTGAAACGTTAGCCCGAGAAGGTTTAGTTCCTGACTACGTGACAATTGATATCGCCCATGGTCATTCAAATGCGGTGATTAATATGATTCAACACTTGAAAAAATTTTTACCAGAAACGTTCGTTATTGCGGGCAATGTTGGAACGCCAGAAGCCGTTCGCGAATTAGAAAACGCTGGAGCCGATGCCACCAAAGTGGGGATTGGACCAGGAAAAGTATGTATTACTAAAATTAAGACTGGCTTTGGGACAGGTGGCTGGCAGTTAGCGGCTTTACGTTGGTGTGCCAAAGCTGCTCGGAAACCAATTATTGCAGATGGTGGAATTCGGACCCATGGAGACATTGCAAAATCTGTGCGTTTTGGGGCAACTATGGTCATGATTGGTTCATTATTTGCTGGACATGAAGAATCACCAGGTGAAACAAAAGTGGAAGATGGCGTTGTTTACAAAGAATACTTTGGTAGCGCCTCTGAATTCCAAAAAGGCGAAAAGAAAAACGTTGAAGGCAAAAAAATCTGGTTACGCCATAAAGGGAAGTTGGCAGATACTTTAGTCGAAATGCAACAAGATTTACAATCTTCCATTTCATACGCGGGAGGTCGCGATTTAGAAGCGATTCGTAAAGTTGATTATGTGATTGTAAAAAATTCTATTTTTAATGGTGATACCATTTAACATTCAATTATAGACTGAAAAGAAGACAGCACGTAGTGCAGAAATTAAAATGATTTCTGCATTACGTGCTTTTTTTACTTTACCTATCGTAGTAATCGTGTTAAGATAATTACAACGACAGACGTAGTACGATAGTTGAAGTACTTGAGGGAGGAATTTATGTGATTGGTAGTGATGCAATTCGAGGATACAACGATACCTTTATTCTCTCAATCTTACAATCCGGCGCTTCATATGGTTATGCGATTTCTAAACGCATTCGTGAAATTTCTAAAGAACAATATTCGATTAAAGAAACGACACTTTATTCTGCTTTTACACGTTTAGAGAAAAATGGCTACATTGAATCATTTCCAGGAGAAGTAACGCATGGCAAAAAGCGGACCTATTATCAAATAACCCATGCAGGAGAGCGTTATTTAGAGGAAAAGTTACTAGAATGGGAAGTAACAAAAGACGTCGTCGAAGCATTTGTAAAGGAGATGGGAAAATGAAAATTATAGAAGAATTTATTGATAGCTTATTTTCAGGAGTTGTTGAAACATCTGAAACAAAACAATTAAAGGCGGACTTATTAGCAAATGCTGAGGATCGTTATGAAGACTTGCTCAGCCAAGGAAAATCGGAAAATGAAGCAATTGGTACAATTATTTCTGAATTTGGTACTATTGATGAATTAATGGAAGAATTGAATTTAGAAAATAAACAAGTGGATGAAACAAACGATTCAATGAACGGTTTGCCAGAAATTTCAGTGGAGGAAGGACTTGACTATTTAGCTGTCCAACGTAAAGGTGCTATTCAAATTGGTCTTGGTGTTGTTGCAATCATGGTGGGTGTTGGCTTGCTGGTTGGTATGCGTGGTGTTCTTTCTAACGGTCTTGGTTTAGTTTGTCTTTTCATAGGTGTGGCAATCGGCGTTCCATTATTTATTGTTGCTGGTAATCGGTTTGTTGCAATGGACAAACAGCTGGGGCAACGATTGATTCCGATTAAGTTAAAAAAAGAAGTTGCACAAAGAGAACAAAGTTTTCAACGATCATTTATTTTTTGTATGGCAGCGGGCGTAGTTTTTTGTATTTTGGGTTTAATCCCAGTTGTTGTCTTTAGTAGTGGCCTTCATCTGATGATGCGCCGTTCTATGCATCAAATGATGGGCGGACAATATTATAATGGAACGATGGGGATTAGTTGGCTCTTCTTTTTAGTATCGGTTGGCGTCTTCTTGTTTATATTTGGTGGAGTAATTAAAGGAAGTTTTAATAAATTGTTGAATGAAACTTATTTTTATTCAGAACATGTTGGTCATCCTGATTTTGCCCCTCAACAAACAAAAACAGAGGAAGGACCTGTGGGAAATCCTGTCGGTGCAATTATTGCATCCGTTTATTGGCCCTTAGTTGTGGCACTCTATCTATTTATTAGTTTTGTTTTAGGGGATTGGCGGTTTAGTTGGTTAATCTTTATGTTCGCAGGAATCTTTTATAACACCATCCAAGCATTTTTACACAAACATTGAGACAAACCTGTTAATAGTAAAACAGAAAAGTGGGACATTCGTCAAAACGGCTGTCTCACTTTTCTTGTATTTTCGATTGACAAAAGCATTAAACTGGATTACTTTTAACTCATCCAATTGTTGAGGTGATGGCTATGTGGCAACTTAAAAAAGAACAAAGTGTTCCCATTTATCGCAGTATTATGGAAATGATTGTTCAAAAGATTCAAACAGGCGAATTATTACCAGGTGAAAAAATCCCTTCGGAACGTAAACTGGCAGAATACTTGTCTGTCAATCGTTCAACCGTTGTTCATGCATTAGACGAACTGGTGGACTTAGGCTGGATTGTGCGAAAAAGAGGGAGCGGAACGATTGTCAACGAAGGAAAATGGGGGGTAATGATGACGCCACGAACGGATTGGCATCGTTATTTAGAACAAAATGTGTTCAAACAAGTTCATCCCTTGGTGGCAGAGATTGAGTTACGAGCTAAACAAAATTTGCCGACTGACTTAGATATGTATACAGGCGAGTTGCCGTTAGATTTAATTCCCAGTTTCGATTTTCCAGCATTAAATTGGAAACAATTTTTAAAAGAGGAAGCACAAGATGAATTAGGTTATTTGCCGTTAAGAAAAGAAATCCAAGCCATTACAGCAACGGAATATCAGCTTCATTTACCAAGTGAAAGTTTATTGCTTACTTCAGGTGCGCAACAAGCACTTTTTTTAGTTTTGCAAGTTTTATTGAGACAAGGAGATAGTGTTGCCGTAGAAGATCCATCTTTCTTCTATGCCTTACCAATTTTCCAAGCTGCTGGTGTGCGCTTATTTGGTGTGCCCATGACAGAGGAAGGGATTGATCTTGAAGCGCTAGAACAAACAATCCGACAACATCGCATCAAAATGATTATGGTTAATCCTTCCTTTCAAAATCCGACTGGGACAGTGATGCCTTTAAGAAAAAGAGAACAGCTCGTGAAAGTTTGTCAAACGTATCAAGTTCCTATTTTAGAAGATGATGTTTTTGGGCAGCTAAGTTTTATCCCGAAAACAGAAATTCCTCCTTTAAAAAAATTAGATCCAGACAATGTCCTGTATATCGGTTCGTTGTCAAAAATTTTAGGTTCGACCACGAAAATTGGTTGGTTAAGTGCGCCCGCCTCCGTGACGAAACAAATTGCAGAAGCCAGAAAAATGATGGATGTTTCGTTGAGTATTTTTCCGCAGATGCTCGCTAAAATGGCGATTGAAGATCCTTCTTTTTCTGAAAAAATTACGTTATTAAATAAACAAGTGGAACAACGAGCAACAGCTGTATATCAAGTATTTAAATCGTTGCCAGAATGGGAAGTTTCGCCAGTAAAAGGCGGCTTTTATTTATGGGCACATTGGCGTCAAGGGACACTTAAGCCAGAAGATTGGCAAGTGTTTTTACGAGAAGGTGTTTTGGTAGCACCAAGTGTAGCTTTTAGTGAAAAACGTGGAAGTATTCGCTTGAACTGTTCCCGAATTTCACCAGAAGAAATGCCTCTTTTTTGTGAGCGAATGGTACGGATTACACGACAGCTTTCTGAAAATAGACAAACAAAAATAGAACAGTAAGTAAGATTTTTCTTATAAAAATCATTTGCTGAGAGAAAACGCTACAACTTCCCTTTTCTAAACGAATATCCAATGCTATACTTAAAAAGTAAAAACAAAAAAACAAATGAGGTGTTTTCCATGTCTTGGGAACAAGTTTACCAACAATGGTTAAATGAAGAAAATATTCCAGAAAATTTAAAAAATGAATTAAAGGACTTAAATACAGACCCTGAAAAATGTGAAGATGCATTTTACGCACCATTAGAATTTGGGACTGCCGGGATGCGTGGGATTTTAGGCGCCGGTATTAATCGGATGAATATCTTTACGGTTCGTCAAGCAACAGAGGGACTTGCACGTTTTATGGATACGCAAGATCCTGAAACAAAACGTCGCGGTGTAGCTATTGCCTATGATTCACGTCATATGTCTCCAGAATTTGCAATGGAAGCAGCTAAAACATTAGCTAAACATGATATTCCTTCTTTTGTGTTTGAAAGCTTACGACCAACACCAGAATTATCTTTTGCGGTCCGCTACTTTAAAGCTTTTGCGGGAATCATGATTACGGCTTCTCACAATCCAGCTGCCTATAATGGCTACAAAGTCTATGGTGAAGACGGTGGTCAAATGCCGCCAGCTGATGCAGATGCATTAACTAAATATGTTCGTAGTATCGAAAATCCTTTGAAAATTGATGTCTTATCAGATGAAGAAGTTGCCCACAGCGGTTTAATTAACATTGTTGGTGAAGAAGTCGATAACGCGTATTTGAAAGAAATTAAAACAGTTACGATTAATCAAGAATTAATTAACGAAATGGGTAAAGAATTAAAATTAGTTTACACTCCCTTACATGGAACTGGGAAAATGTTAGGAGAAAAGGCATTAAAACAAGCCGGTTTTGAAAAATTTGTTTTAGTACCTGAGCAAGCCGTTGCTGATCCTGACTTTACTACAGTTAAGTCACCAAACCCTGAAGAACATTCAGCTTTCGAATACGCGATTCGTTTAGGGGAAAAAGAAGGCGCTGATTTATTGATTGCAACAGATCCAGATGCTGATCGTTTAGGTGCTGCTGTGCGGATGCCAAACGGAGACTACCAAGTATTAACAGGAAATCAATTAGGTTCAATTATGATTCATTATATTTTAGAAGCCCATCAACAAGCAGGCACGTTGCCTCAAAATGCTGCGGTTCTAAAATCAATCGTTTCTAGTGAACTTGCTACAGCGATTGCTGAGAAATATAATACGAAGATGTTTAATGTTTTAACAGGTTTCAAATTTATTGCTGAAAAAATTCAACAATACGAAGAAGACCACAGTCAAACGTTTATGTTTGGTTTTGAAGAAAGTTATGGTTACTTAGTGAAACCTTTTGTTCGTGATAAAGATGCAATTCAAGCGTTAGTTTTATTAGCAGAAGTAGCGGCTTTCTATAAAAAACAAGGAAAAACATTATACGATGGTTTACAAGATATCTTTGAAGAATTTGGTTACTTTGAAGAAAAAACTATTTCCGTAACAATGAGCGGAATTGAAGGCAGCGGTAAAATCAAAGCTTTAATGGCAAAATGTCGTGAACAAGCGCCAACTGAGTTTGCCGGGATTCAAGTTGCTCAAACGGAAGATTTTAAAGAATTAACACGCACTTTTGCAGATGGTCAAACAGAACAATTACAAACGCCTCCTTCTGATGTGTTGAAATATCATTTAGAAGATGGCAGTTGGATTGCTATCCGACCATCAGGAACAGAACCAAAAATTAAATTCTATCTAGCAACAAAAGCAACAAGTAGTTCAGAAGCTTCTGAAAAAATTGCTGCGTTTGAAGCAGTCGTTAATGAATTAACAAAATAAAATAAACGAAACAGGCTGTACGAAAAAAAGTACGAATGTTAGTGTTTGTGTCAAAAGCTAATTGACTTTTGACACAAACACTTTATTTAACTAAGGAGGGAATGCTATGAAAATTGGCTTTATCGGTGCTGGCAGTATGGGCGGTGCCATGATTAAAGGGTTACTGAAAGCTGAGGCAGTCAAGAAGGAACATTTATATGTGAAAGGCGGCTCAAGTGGAACAGCAGAAGCACTTCAAAAAGAGTGGGGCTTTCAACTTGTCACAGATTATGCACTTTTCCAAGAATGTAAGGTTATTTTTATTGCGACAGGAGCAAAGGTCGTGTTACCTGTTCTTCAGGAATTAGCCCCTCATTTTCCCAACGAAAGTTTATTGATTTCTGTTGCAACAGGTCATACCATACAAGAAGCACAAATGGCTCTTGGCAATAAAGAAGCCAAAGTTGTTCATGCCATTCCTAATACACCAGTTAGCGTGAATCAGGGTGTGATTGGCGTAGCCTTGGCACCAACAATTGAAGGCCGAACGAAGGACCTGGTAATGGAACTTCTTGCTACTTTAGGGTTAGTCAAAGAAATTCGTGAAGCGCAACTGGAAACTTTTGGTACTGTGGCTGGTTGCAGTCCAGCTTTTGTTGATATCTTTATGGAAGCATTGGGAGATGCAGCAGTCTTAGAAGGGTTACCAAGGGACTTATCTTATGAAATTGTCGCTCAAATGATAAAAGGAACGGCGACCTTAGCCTTAGAAACGAAAAAACACCCAGGAGCATTGAAAGATGAAGTGACTTCTCCAGGAGGAAGTACGATTCGCGGTGTCGTAGCTTTAGAAAAAAATGGCTTCCGTTATGCCGTGATGGATGCAGTTCAGCAAGCCAACCACGAATAGATGAAGAAAGTTGGAAAATCGACAAGTTTGTCATTTTTCCAACTTTCTTTGTGCCATATTTTTCGTAGGAAAGAACAATCGCAGTTCTTATTTTAAAAAACTCTGTGTTATAATGAGTGCAAAGTGAGGCGACTATAATGAAACAAATGGAAGAAATCAAACAAGTAAGTCAATTATATAAAGTATTAAGTGATCCAACACGTTTAAGAATTTTGCTACTTTTAAAAGAAGGCGAGCATAACGTAACGGCGATTAGTGAACAATTGGGAATGGAACAGTCCGCCGTTTCGCATCAACTAAAATTATTAAGAGATAGCCGAGTTGTCAAGGCACGTCGTGAAGGAAAAACGATTTTTTATACATTAGATGACCATCATGTAATAGATATTTTAAATCAGACCTTTGAGCATATTGAACATCGATAAAAAGTAGGAAAAAATAGCGTAACTAGAATAGCGCTGTTGATGGAGGTAAAAATGAAGGATACCTTAAAGATCGGGTTACTAGGATTAGGAACTGTAGGCACTGGCGTTTTAACTCTCTTGAAAGAACATCAAGAGAAAATTTCACAAGTGACAGGAATGAATGTAGTCATTGAAAAAGCATTTGTCCGAAATCTTGAAACGAAACAAGCGCAAGCGGAAGAATACGGTCTGTCTTTAACAACTTCAATTGATGATATTTTAGAAGATAAAGAGATTCAAATCGTTGTGGAATTAATGGGAACCATTGAACCAGCCAAAACGTATATCATGAAAGCTTTAGAAAAGGGCAAACATATTGTGACTGCCAATAAAGATTTACTGGCGCAACATGGGAGTGAATTAGTAGCGTTAGCCCAAAAACATCATTGTGATTTATATTATGAAGCAAGTGTTGCTGGCGGGATTCCAATTTTAAGAACAATTGCTAATAGCTTAGCGGCAGACAATATTCAACAAGTTTTAGGGATTGTGAACGGTACGACGAATTATATGCTTACGCAAATGGTTTCTGCTGATAAAAGTTATGAAGAAGCTTTAGCAGAAGCGCAAGCGTTGGGATTTGCTGAAGCGGATCCGACAAATGATGTCGATGGAATTGACGCAGCCTATAAAATGGTTATTTTAAGTCAATTTGCTTTTGGGATGAATGTTTCATTACCACAAGTTGATATTCGTGGAATTCGCGGATTGTCTTTAGATGATGTCGCTATGGCTAAACAACTGGGGTATGAAATCAAATTGATTGGCTCTGCTGAACAAAATGAGAATAGTATCTCGGTGGAAGTGGCGCCTATGCTAGTCAATCAAAAGCACCCTATTGCATCTGTTCGGAATGAGTACAATGCAGTATTTATTAAAAGTGCAGGCGTGGGGGAATCAATGTATTACGGTCCAGGAGCTGGAGCTAAACCGACAGCAACCAGTGTGGTCAGTGATTTAATTACGATTGCTAAAAACATTCGCTTGGCAACGACTGGCCATATGTTCAATTCGTATCAACATAAAACACAATTGACGAGTTCCGAAAATGTATTTGGGCAGTACTATTTTTCATTAGATGTTCCAGATACACCAGGACAATTTTTGCAGTTGACGCAATTAATGACTAAAGCAGAAGTCAGCTTTGATCAATTAGTTCAACAGAAATCAGATGGACAGCGAGCAAGAATTGTTGCCATTACACACCAGATATCAAAAGCACAAATGCAACAAGTTGTGATAGCTATTCAAAATACGGAAGCCTTTCAGTTATTGAATGTAATGAAGGTTATAGGAGATGAGTAAACATGTATGAAGGTTTGTTAAAACAGTATCAAGCGTATTTGCCCGTAACAGAAAAAACACCAATGATTTCTTTAGCCGAAGGAAATACGCCACTGATTCCTTTACCTAATTTATCCAAAGAATTAGGTATTCAATTATATGGAAAATACGAAGGCTTAAATCCCACCGGCTCATTCAAAGATCGCGGGATGGTGATGGCTGTAGCAAAAGCGGTAGAAGAAGGTGCCAAAGCGATTGTTTGTGCTTCTACAGGAAATACTAGTGCCGCCGCTGCTGCGTATGCCACAAGAGCAGGCATTAAAGCGTATGTAGTGATTCCAGAAGGGAAAATCGCACTGGGAAAATTGGCGCAAGCTATTATGTATGGGGCAGACATTATTTCGATTCCAGGTAACTTTGATGAAGCATTAAAAGCGGTGCGAGAGATTGCGAAAACTGAGGCAGTTGCGCTAGTTAATTCAGTGAATCCTTATCGCTTAGAAGGGCAAAAGACAGCAGCTTTTGAAGTTTGTGAACAATTAGGTCAAGCGCCCGATGTCTTAGCGATTCCAGTTGGAAATGCCGGCAATATTTCCGCTTACTGGAAAGGCTTTAAAGAATGGCATGAAAAACAAGGAACAACTTTACCAAGAATGCATGGTTTTGAAGCAGAAGGTGCCGCAGCGATCGTGAAAGGCCAAGTGATTGAGCAACCTGAAACCGTGGCAACAGCGATCCGGATTGGAAATCCTGCTAGTTGGCAACTAGCAGAACAGGCACGGGATGAATCCGGTGGTTTCATTGATGCCGTGACAGATCAAGAAATTTTAACGGCTTACCGAAAAATTGCTGCTCAAGATGGGGTTTTCATTGAACCTGGTTCGGCTGCTTCATTAGCTGGAGTTATTCAACATGTTAAAAGCGGTAAAATCAAAGCAGGTGAAACCGTCGTGGCAGTCTTTACTGGTAACGGACTGAAAGATCCTGATACAGCAATGGAGACAGAAGTAGCTATTTCAAAAATGAGTGACGTGGAAGAAATGCGTCTGCACTTACGAAAAGGAGTCGCAACACTATGAAAATAAGAGTACCTGCCACTAGTGCCAACTTAGGACCTGGCTTTGATTCATGTGGCATTGCATTATCCGCTTATTTAACAATCAACGTTTTAGGTGAAAGTGAATTTTGGGAAATTCAACATACTTTGGGAGAAGAGATTCCTACTAATGAAGAGAATTTATTAATTCAAACGGCATTGAAAATTGCACCAGAATTAACACCAAAAGTTATTCGGATGGTTTCTGACATTCCCCTTGCAAGAGGACTAGGCAGTAGCTCAAGTGTGATTGTAGCAGGCATTGAATTAGCTAACCGACTAGCACATTTAAATTTGTCCCCTAAAGAAAAAGTTCGTTTGGCCACAGAGATGGAAGGACATCCTGATAATGTTGCCCCAGCTATTTTAGGAGATTTCGTGGTGGCTAGCCATGTAGAAAACCAAGTCTACCATGTCAAACATCACTTTCCAATGTGTGATGTCATTGCATTTATTCCAGAGGAACCATTATTTACCGAAAAAAGTCGCGCTGTTTTGCCCGAAAAATTGACTTATAAAGAAGCGGTCGCGGCCAGCTCAATTGCCAATGTTATGATTGCCGCAATTTTAAACGGGGATTTACCTTTAGCAGGCAAAATGATGGAACAAGATAAATGGCATGAAACGTATCGTCGTTCATTGGTTCCTCACTTAAAAGAAATTCGTCGTTTAACTCAGCAAAAAGGTGCTTATGGCTCTTTCTTAAGCGGTGCTGGTCCAACTGTGCTAATCTTGTCGCCAGAAGAACGAACCAACGAAATTGTTCAAAGTTTGGAGAAATTATCTACCAAAGCGAGCATCCAAATTTTCAATATTGATCAAGAAGGCGTTCAAGTCTTTTAAAAAAACGAGAAAAAATCACTAGTGATTTTTTCTCGTTTTTTTTAATCCTCGGCTGTTTCCGTGGAATAATAACTATGATCTTCTAAGTTCAAAGCATTAAGAATCATTGAGGCAGTTTCTTCAATTGAAAGAGAAGCGACATCAATAACGATACAACCTAATTTTTGATAAAGATCATTAGCAAAAGCCAGTTCTCGCCGAATTTTTTCAATATCTGAATAAGAAGTATTTTCAGGTAATCCATATGCGCGCATTCGTTCTTTACGAATCCCGTTTAAAACATTGGGATCATTGGTTAAGCCAACAATTTTTTTAGGGTCCATTTCGAATAATTGTTTCGGTAAATGTGCTTCAGGAATTAGTGGCAAATTAGCAACTTTTAAGTTCTTGTTGGCTAAAAAGAGACTTAGCGGTGTTTTAGAAGTTCGGGAAACGCCAAGAAGTAACACATCCGCTTCTAAAAAGCCTCGTGGGTCCTTGCCATCGTCATATTTGACAGCAAATTCCATTGCTTCAATTCGTTTAAAATAATTTTCATTCAGATGATGTAAGGCACCTGGTTCCCGCATGGGTGCGACACCTGTTAATCGTTCGATTTCCGCAACTGGTGGTGTCAAAATGTCAAAATGGAACAATTGATGCTCATTGAAAAATTGATTAGCAATCGCCACGAGATGATCATTAATGATAGTATGCAGTACCATGGCCTCTGCTTTTTTGGCATCTTCTAACGCTTGCACCAGTTTATCTTCGTCTTTAACGAATGTTCGTCTAATCAAAGTAAAATCAACAGTGGGGTACTGGGCCATTGAAGCAGCCGCCAATTTTGAAGCGGTCTCGCCAGCAGAATCTGAGATGACAAAAATCGTCACACATTTTTTTTCTTCAGAAATAGTCATAGAGGGTAAGTCCTTTCTTGCATTTTTAATAATTTTATTATACCATAAGTCCAGAATCTATTTCGTAATGATTCTGATTTAGGTTGGTGAGGGAGGAAATGGCGATGGCACCAGTAAAAACCAATATTGAACAAGCCTTAGAAACCATGAAAGCCAGTGGATTAAAATATACTAAAAAACGAGAATTACTGATGAGCTATTTGATTAAGCGAAATCGGTATGTTTCTGCACGTGAAGTGTATGAATTTATGAATGAAACCTTTAAAGGAGTCAGTTATGATACGGTTTATCGTAACTTGCATGACTTTGAGCGCTTAGAATTGCTAGAAAAAACAGAATTAAATGGCGAACAAAAGTTTCGCTTCCGTTGTTGCCAAGAGGTGGAACATCATCATCACTTTATTTGTACGGTTTGTGGCAAAACGGAAGAAATTCACATGTGTCCGATGAATTTTTTTGAAGAACAGTTAAAAGGTTGTTCAATTGAAGGACATCGCTTTGAAATCCTTGGTCGTTGTGCCGATTGTTGCGAAAAATAGCGAATAAGACGAAAAATCAAACAAAAATTTCGTATTTTATCAGTAGAGTGGTTGACGGTTATTTATGCTTTAGCTATAATATAACAAGGACAGTATTTTAATTTGTGGGTTTTTCCCACAAATAAGAAAAACGGTTACTTTTTAAGCTCGGAGGGAGGGAATAACATGTCAAAAACAGTCGTTCGTAAAAACGAATCTCTTGATGATGCTCTTCGTCGCTTCAAACGTTCCGTTTCAAAAGCGGGTACTTTACAAGAATCACGTAAACGTGAATTCTACGAAAAACCAAGTGTAAAGCGTAAGAAAAAATCTGAAGCAGCTAGAAAACGTAAAAAATTCTAGTTTTGAATGAATTGGAGTTGGTGGTATGTCATTGCTAACCACATTGAATGACGACATTAAAACAGCGATGAAAGCTAAAGACAAAGAAACTTTAGCCGTACTTCGTATGTTAAAGACTGCCATTCAAAATGATCAGATTAAAGCGGGCCGTGAATTGAACGGAGAAGAAGAACTCACTGTATTGTCTCGTGAGATGAAACAGAGAAAAGATTCTTTATCAGAGTTTGAAAAGGCGGGACGCGACGATCTTGTTGAAAAAGTAAAAGTTGAAATAGCAATTGTTGAAAAATATATGCCTCAACAACTAACGGAGGAAGAAATTCGTCAACTAGTTCAAGAGGTAATGACGCAAACTGGCGCCACTTCACCAAAAGATTTTGGTAAAGTGATGGGCGCTATGATGCCGAAAGTCAAAGGCAAAGCCGATGGCAACCAAGTTAACGCAATTGTGAAAGAATTATTACAAGAAAACTAAGAGCGTTATCGAAACTAGGACAGGATACTGTCCTAGTTTTTTTATGCAAAGAGAAAACCGGTAGCTTTTTACGGTTTTCTCTTTTTTGACTTTCAAAGTCAAATCAGGTACGACTTCTTTTTAAACAGATAAGAATGTGGTATCATTGTAAAGGACTATATAATAAAGGAGATGGACGTTTTTTGACAGATAATCAGTCAAAATCTTTGGAATTAATACTTACTGATTCTGATGATGCACACATGCTTTTAGGAACACATGATAAACATATCAAATTTTTAGAAGAGAATACCCACGTAACGATTAATAGTCGTGGCGAAGTTATTCAGTTAATTGGCGAATCATCAGAGGTAGAGTTAGTCGCTTCCGTGTTAAGAGCGCTACAAACATTAATTCAACGAGGCATCAAAGTGCATACGCCAGATGTCGTTTCTGCTTTAAAAATGGCCAAAGCTGGAAATTTAGAGGCGTTTATTGCCATGTATGAAGAAGAAATTATGAAGGACCATCATGGTCGGGCCATCCGAATTAAGAATGTTGGTCAAAAAAAATATATCGATGCAGTTAAAACTCATGACGTCATTTTCGGGGTGGGACCTGCGGGGACAGGAAAAACCTTTTTAGCCGTGGTGATGGCAGTAGCAGCCTTAAAAAAAGGCGAAGTACAAAAAATTATTTTAACTCGTCCAGCGGTGGAAGCTGGCGAAAGCTTGGGCTTTTTACCAGGTGACTTAAAAGAAAAAGTCGATCCTTATTTACGTCCAGTTTACGATGCCTTGTATCAAATTTTTGGTATGGATCATACAAATCGTTTAATGGAACGCGGCGTTATTGAAATTGCCCCGCTTGCTTATATGCGTGGTCGTACATTGGATGATGCTTTTGTCATTCTAGATGAAGCACAAAATACCACGGTTGCCCAAATGAAAATGTTTTTAACTCGTTTAGGGTTTAGTTCAAAAATGATTGTTAATGGAGATACTAGTCAGATTGACTTGCCACGTGGTGTAACAAGTGGTTTAGTTAACGCCGAGCGTACGTTAAAAGACATTGAAAAAATTGCCTTTGTAAATTTTGAAGCCAGTGACGTTGTGCGTCATCCTGTTGTAGCACAAATTATTCAAGCCTATGAAAAAGAACAACAAAAGCATTCCTAAGCAGTTAGGGAAGGAGTGAAAGTACCTTTTGAAAAAAGTACTTACAAAGTTAGGGGATCGTTTAGGTAAAGCCTATTTGCCTATTTTATTAGCCGTTTTTTCTCTTCTTTTATTTATGATTATGTTTGGCAGTGTCCATCAGAAAAGAGTAGAAATTAAAGAAGGTCAACTGGCCGAGAAAACCATTCGTGCAAATAAAAATATCGAGAATACCTACGAAACAGAACAAAGAAAAAAATTGGCAGCAGAAGCTGTCACACCCGAATATATTTATCAAGAAGATACGGCATCTGTCCAACATAATCGTATTGATAAATTATTTAAATTGATTGATTCTGCGAATGAAAAAGTAGACAAAGAGTACAGCAACAAGCAAGCGAAGGCCAAAAAGGAAGAAACGATTCCTGCGCCGACCGTGGAAGAACGAGTGGCTAGCTTAAAATCATTGTTTGAATCTTTACCGCAAGATGAAGTTACGTTTTATCAAAGTTTTCCTAATGTTTTTTATCAAACAATCTTTACATTAACCTCTGAGCAATTGGATAAGGTTCGTTCAGAAAGTTTGATGTTGGTGGATGACGCGATGCAAAATCACGTTCGAGAATCTGATTTGGATAAAATTCGCCAAGAAGCTAACGGTAAAATTCAATACTTAGATATTACGAGTACAATGCAACAAGTCATTCGTTACATTGTTAACCAAGGGATTGTGGTAAACGATATTGCCAATGAAAAACGAACAGAAGAGCTACGCCAAAAAGCGATGAATGCTGTTCAACCCGCAATGATTTATCAAGGCGAAATTATTGTTCGTGAAGGTACTCAAATTGATGCAAAAGCGGTCGAAAAACTTGAGTTACTAGGAATGACTAGTCAAAATACCTCTATTTTTCCGATGGTGGCATTAGCATTAGCTATTTTACTTCAAGTTGAAGTGTTAATTTTCTTTACAAAACAAGTGACTGAGCCTTCGCGACAACGCTCGTTTATTATCTTTTACACGGGTGCTATGCTAATCAGTGTTATTTTAATGAAATTCTTCCAGATTTTCCAAACAGAGCAGTTGATGTATATTCCCTTGTTCTATCCAGCAGCCTTTGCACCGCTGATTCTAAATCATTTTGTGAATCGTCGTTCAGGGATAATCGCTGCCATTTTCCAAGTCGTTTTTGCGTTATTTATCTTTTATAATTCTATTGGCACAAACTCGTTGACGGTTATTCTGATTATGTACTTATTCTCAGGATTTCTAGCAACAGTTGTTAAACGGAAACGGATGAGTGAGCAAGTTTTCCCAGCTTTAATGTGGGTAGTGGTCTTTCCTGTTTTCATGGCGGTTGTCTTAATGATTTATCAAGGGATGAGTTTAACAGATGGTAAAACGTGGACAGCTTTAATTTGTGCAAGTGCAGGAACGGTACTTTCATTTTTAGCAACAATGGGCTTGCATCCATATATCGAATTATTAGTGACCGATGATAGTATGATTGTCTTGAATGAATTAAGTAATCCGAACCATCCGTTGTTAAAACAACTGTTAGAAGAAGCGCCAGGTACCTATCATCATAGCATGATGGTGGCTAGTTTGAGCGCTAACGCTGTTGCTGAGATTGGCGGGCGGTCGCTATTAACACGAGTTGCTTGTTATTACCATGACATTGGCAAAATTAAACACGCCAATTTCTTTGTGGAAAACTTACCTGCTGGAGCAGAAAATCCACATAACTTTTTATTACCAGAAGATAGTAAACAAATTATTTTTGGCCACGTAATTGATGGCGCCAAAATTTTAGAAGAGTACAATATGCCGCAAATGGTGATTGACATTTGTCGTCAACATCATGGCACAACATTGATGAAATTTTTCTATGTGAAAGCAAAAGAACGCAATCCTGAAATTAAAGAATCCGACTTCCGTTATCCTGGACCACGTCCACAAACACGAGAAGCAGGGATTGTGAGTATTGCTGATACTTGTGAGGCTGCTGTGCGGGCGATGGATCATCCCACCAACGAAAAAATTCAAGCCTTTGTGCATAATGTGATTCAAGATAGAATTTCAGATGGCCAATTAGATGAATGCGGGTTAACGATGAAAGAGATTCGCATCATTGAAAAATCATTAATTAATGGATTATGCAGTACCTTCCATTCACGGATTAAGTATCCAAAAATGAAAGCTGAAGCAGAAGAAATGAAAGATGAACAAGAAAAGAGAGATGACTAATGGATATTACTTTCATTGATGAAACCGAGAAAGTACCAACAGAAGAAATCAAAGAAATCGAAAACTTGCTGCAATTTGCAGCGGGTTTTCTAGAAATTGCCGAAGATACGGAGATGTCGGTGACTTTTACAGATAACGCAGGTATCCAAGTGATTAATCGTGACTATCGGGGCAAAGATATGCCTACAGATGTCATCAGTTTTGCTTTAGAGGATGAAGGGGAAGACGAATTGCCAATTATTTTTGATGATGAAGAGTTGGCAGAGCTACCACGTAATCTAGGTGATTTAATTATTTCAACAGAGCGAGCAGCAGAACAAGCAGTTGAATATGGGCACACATTGGAACGAGAAATGGGCTTTTTGGCAGTACATGGCTTTTTACATTTGAATGGGTACGATCATATGGAACCTGAAGATGAAAAAGAAATGTTTGGTTTACAGAAAGAGATTTTAGATGCGTATGGCCTTAAAAGATGAGCAAACAGGAAAGAATAAACATTTTATTAATTCATTAGAATTTGCCTGGCAAGGAATCAAAACAGTTTTTCGAGAAGAACGTAATATGCGCAAACATGTGGCGTTTGGTGTCACGGCCATTGTGTTTGGTTTCTTGTTTTCCTTAACACTTGCTGAATGGCTGTGGTTGTTATTGGCTGTTTTTCTTGTCTGGTTGGCAGAAATTATCAACACAATTTTTGAAAATGTCGTAGATATGTTTACGGATTTTCACTTTCATCCAATCGGAAAAAAAGTTAAAGACATGGCCGCAGGAGCTGTTTTATTAACAGCCGGTTTCGCAGTGCTAGTAGGACTAATTCTATTTGTACCAAAAATTTTACAAATCATTCAAATGTGGAAATAAGAGGAGAAATACAATGACAACTGAACATAAATCTGGTTTCGTAGCCATTGTCGGCAGACCAAATGTTGGAAAATCAACATTGTTAAATCGAATTGTCGGCCAAAAAATTGCAATTATGAGTGACAAAGCACAAACAACTCGTAATAAGATTCAAGGAATTTATACAATTCCTGAAGCACAAATTGTTTTTATCGATACTCCAGGGATTCACAAACCTAAACACCGCTTAGGCGATTTCATGGTGGAAAGTGCCTACAATGCGATGCGTGAAGTAGATGCTACTTTATTTATGGTAAGTGCTGATCAAAAACGCGGGAAAGGTGACGACTTTATTATTGAACGATTGAAAAATAATAATAGTCCAGTCTACTTGATTATTAATAAAATTGACAAAGTCCATCCAGATGATTTATTGAGTATTATTGAAGACTATTCGAAACAAATGGACTTTAAAGAAATTATTCCCATTTCTGCCACTGAAGGAAATAATTTTGAGCATTTGATGGATGTTCTCGTTGAGCAAATGCCAGAAGGACCACAATATTTCCCTGATGACCAAATTACGGATCATCCAGAATATTTTATCGTTTCTGAACTAATTCGTGAAAAGGTGTTACTTTTAACAAGAGATGAGATTCCTCATTCTGTCGCTGTTGTTGTGGACTCAATGAAACGGGATGAAAACGATAAAGTCCATGTCCAAGCAACCATTATTGTGGAACGGGACAGTCAAAAAGGTATCATTATTGGCAAAGGCGGAAAAATGCTGAAACAAATTGGTACCAAGGCGCGTCAAGATATTG
Source organism: Enterococcus sp. DIV2467a (assembly GCF_050532945.1). Taxonomy (NCBI): domain Bacteria; kingdom Bacillati; phylum Bacillota; class Bacilli; order Lactobacillales; family Enterococcaceae; genus Enterococcus; species Enterococcus sp. DIV2467a. The sequence goes on from NZ_CP172896.1 coordinate 994,595, forward strand.
AATATTTATTAGATGACAAAGTGTATTTGGAGCTGTGGGTAAAAGTCCAAAAAGACTGGCGTGACAAAAAAATCTATTTACAAGATTTTGGTTATCGCAAAGAAGAATATTAAGAAAGTAGTGTTTGGGAAGCGAGTGTATAAACGAACTTTCCAAACACTACACTAATTTACATAAGAAATGGAAGTGAATTGAATGGCATTAGGGGAGACCAAAGGCATTATTTTATTTACGAAGGATTTTAAAGAGAAGGATAAACTCGTCAAAATTTTTACAGAATCCTATGGAAAATTGATGTTTTTTGTGAAAGGTGCGCATCGAAAAAATAATCCTCTTTTGCCAGCGATTCTGCCATTTACAGAAGCCGTCTACATCGGAAACTTTAGAGAAGAAGGCTTATCTTTTCTCAATAGCAGCAAAGAAGTTCAACCTTTTCGAAACATTCAACAAGACATATTTATTAACGCATATGGAACATATATTTTAAACTTAGTCGATGCAGCAATTGAAGATCAGCACTATGATCCGAACTTATTTCAATTTACCCACATGGCATTATCCGCTTTAAATGAGCAAAAAGATCCGGAAATCATTACAAATATTTTTGAAATTCAATTGTTAGAACGGTTTGGTGTACGACCAGAATGGCATCATTGTGTGGCTTGTGGCGAAACACAAGGGAAATTTGATTATTCCTCAAAATATAGCGGTGTGCTTTGTGAAAAACATTGGCATTTAGATGAACAGCGCTACCATGCAGATCCTAGAGCAATTCATTTTATTCGCTTATTTTCGCAAGTCTCCTATGAAAAAGTCCAAAACATTCAAGTAAAAGAAGAAACTAAGAAAAGTATTCGAGAAACGATTGATATGTTATACGATGAATATGTTGGTTTGCACTTAAAAAGTAAAAAATTTATTGATCAAATGAAAACGTGGGAAAATACGTTAAAAATTCCGCCACGAAAGAAGGAAGAAAAATAAACATAAACAAGCAGACGTTTTTCTAAAAAAAATTTGACAACTTCCCTCAGACACCGTATTATGATAGAGAAGTTAAATACGTACGAAGAAAAAGAGAAGTAAAAAGAACCCTCTGTTAAGCGAATCTGGGAGAGTGGGAGCCAGAAACACGGAACTTTTGAAAGGCACTTTGGAGTACGACAAACGAAGCTGCCGATGAACACATCGGAAGTAGGGTGGAACCGCGATAATTATTCGTCCCTATGTCTATTAATAGGCATGGGGACTTTTTTCTGTGAATCACTACGATTGGCGCAAATGCGACAGAGTAGATGATGAACAGTACAAGGTGACCAAAGGGAACGTTGTCTCCTCTATGTTAAAACAAACTGCTTAGCCAAAAACATGGAGTAGATGATGAACAGCACAAGGTGACCAAAGGGAACGTTGTAACCGAATAAAAAAAGCAAACAGTTAACACCAAAAGAAAAAATAGTAACGTTTATTCAAAAAAGCTCAATTGGCGCAAAGGCGACAGAGTAGATGATGAACAGCATAAAAATTATCCCATTCTACAAAATTGTTTCTCTGTAGCCCTTTTTAAATTTACATTCCAGAAGCAAAGCCAATCCCTATGTCTATAAAAAATATTCCAAGGAGGAAAACAATGAAAAACAAGTTAACCGTACAAGAAATGATTTTAACCTTGCAAAAATTTTGGTCATCTAATGGCTGTATGTTAATGCAAGCCTATGATACAGAAAAGGGAGCCGGTACCATGAGTCCTTACACGTTTTTACGTGCCATTGGACCTGAACCATGGAATGCTGCCTACGTAGAGCCTTCTCGTCGTCCAGCTGATGGACGCTATGGTGAAAATCCGAACCGTCTATACCAACATCATCAATTCCAAGTTGTAATGAAGCCTTCTCCTGAAAATATCCAAGAACTTTATCTAGAAAGTTTGAAATTATTAGGAATTGATCCATTAGAACATGACATTCGTTTTGTAGAAGATAACTGGGAAAATCCCTCAATGGGTTGTGCTGGTTTAGGTTGGGAAGTTTGGTTAGATGGCATGGAAATTACCCAATTTACGTATTTCCAACAAGTCGGGGGCTTACAATGTCATCCTGTCACTTCTGAAATTACTTACGGGTTAGAACGCTTGGCATCATATATCCAAGAAGTCGAAAGTGTCTATGATTTAGAATGGACACAAGGCGTTAAATATGGTGAAATTTTTGTTCAACCTGAATATGAACATTCAAAATATTCCTTTGAAATTAGTAACCAAGAAATGCTTTTAGAAAACTTTGACAAATTTGAAAAAGAAGCTAAACGCTGTATTGAAGAAAGTTTAGTTCATCCAGCCTATGATTATATTTTAAAATGTAGCCATACATTCAATTTATTAGATGCTCGCGGCGCTGTCTCTGTAACGGAACGTGCAGGATATTTAGCCCGCATTCGGAATATGGCTCGTTCCGTAGCGAAAATTTTTGTGGCTGAACGTGAAAAATTAGGGTTCCCATTATTAAATAAAGACCAACACGTATCCAAGGAGGCAGAATAACATGGCAAAAGATTTATTATTAGAAATTGGCTTAGAAGAAATGCCCGCACATGTTGTCACACCAAGCCGTATCCAACTTGAAGAAAAAGTAATCAAATTTTTAGATGAACATCATTTAGACTATGAAACAGTGCAATCCTTTGCCACACCTCGTCGTTTAGCCGTGAAAGTAACTGCGATTCCTGAAAAACAAGCGGATGTTGAAGAAGAAGTAAAAGGTCCAGCGAAAAAAATTGCTTTAGATGCTGAAGGAAATTGGTCAAAAGCTGCACAAGGTTTTGTACGCGGCCAAGGAGTTACAACTGAGGACATTGTTTTCAAAGAATTAAATGGTGTCGAATATGTCTATGTGACGAAGTTTACCAAAGGCCAAAGTGCCAAAGAGGTATTAACAAAATTAAATGACGTGATTACAAGTCTAACTTTCCCGGTAACAATGCACTGGGCAAACTATGATTTCGAATATATTCGTCCAATTCACTGGATTGTGGCACTACTTGATGATGAAGTAATTCCTTTCAAAGTGTTAGACGTGACAACAGGGCAAACTTCTCGTGGCCACCGTTTCTTGGGAGACGATGTGACGTTCCAACATGCTAATGAATATGAAGCAAAATTAAAAGAACAATTTGTAGTGGTTCAACCGAATGAACGGAAACAAATGATTGTTGATCAAGCGAACGCTCTCGCTGCAGAAAAAAATTGGCAGTTAGCTTTAGATGAAGAATTATTGGAAGAAGTTACGAATTTAGTGGAATATCCAACTGCATTTGTAGGTAGTTTTGATGAAAAATATTTATCTGTTCCAGATGAAGTATTAGTGACTTCTATGAAAGAACACCAACGTTATTTTGACGTTCGTAACGACCAAGGCTTATTAATGCCGCATTTTATCGCTGTTCGCAATGGGGATAATGTTCACCTTGAAAACGTGATTAAAGGAAATGAAAAAGTGTTAATTGCTCGTTTAGAAGATGCAGAATTCTTTTACAATGAAGATAAAAAATTAACGATTGAAGCATGTGTTGAAAAACTAAAAAATGTGACTTTCCATGAAAAGATTGGCTCAATTTATGAAAAAATGCAACGGGTTGCTTTAATTGCACAAATCATTGGTCGAAAAGTTGGCTTATCTGAGGATGAATTGGAAGATTTAAAACGTGCCTCTGAAATTTATAAATTTGACTTAGTAACAAATATGGTTGGTGAATTCCCAGAATTACAAGGAATTATGGGAGAAAAATATGCCTTATTACAAGGCGAAAAACCAGCCGTAGCAACGGCGATTCGAGAACATTATCTACCAACTTCCAGTGAAGGTGAATTGCCAGAAACAGCAATCGGGGCTGTTTTAGCCTTAGCCGATAAGCTTGACAGCGTCTTTTCATTCTTCTCAGTTGGTATGATTCCAACAGGTTCTAACGATCCTTATGCACTTCGTCGTCAAACCTATGGCGTTATCCGAATTATTGAAGATAAAGGCTGGACCTTCCCATTAGTTCAATTACAAACAGAAGTTGATGAAGCAGTGAATCAAGATGTTGAGAAATATGGCGTTTTACTAAACGAAGGACAAGCAGAAGTCGTTGAATTTGTGAAAGCTCGCTTACGTCAATTATTAATGACGAAAAATGTTCGCCATGACATTATCGATGCAGTGGTGTCTGCTGAGCAAGCCGATTTATCGAAATTATTTGCTTCAGCGAATATTTTAAAAAGCCGTTTTGAAGATCAAGATTTTAAACCATCAATGGAAGCCTTAACGCGTGTTATTAATTTAGCGAAAAAAGGTCAAGAACTTTTAGGTGATACTGAAGAAGGGATTGATCCAAGTCTGTTTGAAAATAAGGCAGAAAAAGAACTGTATCAAGCAGTTAACGATTTATCTGAAGCATTTGCGACACGCACGATTGCAGAAAACTATGAAGCACTAGTAAATCTACGTCCGTTAATTGATGCGTACTTCAATGAAACGATGGTTATGGTTGAGGATGAAAAAGTCAAACAAAACCGATTAAAACAATTAATGCAAATTGCTAAAATGGCGTTATCAATTGCTAGCTTAGATTTATTAATTGTGAAATAAAAAGCGCTGTTTTTCGACCGCTAAGGAGGAACCGACAGTATGCTAGAAACAACATTTGAACAAATTTTAACACAATTATCAAAGCCAGCTGTTCGTGCGCTAACGAATGAAAAAATCGACAGTGTGGATGAACTCTACGCACGAGGCCGAAAAGCGTTACTTTCGTTGCATGGCTTTGGTCCAAAGTCTATTCGAACTATTGAAGAGATGACTGGGAAAGAATTGAAGTAAAAAAAGGATCGCCGTTTAGAGGCGATCCTTTTTTTATTTACGTTTTTGTTTTCCAGCATTACGACCTTTATTGCCGTTTGCTTTTGGTTGGTTCGTTTTTTGCGTTACTTTGTTTGTTTCTTTTGGTGTCACATCCTTGATAGGAGTAACCACTTGTTTTGGTGGGTTATTTTTCAATTCTTCTTGTACTTGTTTTTTAATTCTTGGACGTAAGAGGATATTTGTGATGGCAGATTGAATACATGTGAAAATACCACCAACTACCCAGTAAAGCGCTACGCCTGCAGGTGAGCTAAAGGACATGAAAACAATCATTAATGGTGAAACAATCAGCATTGATTTCATTGTTTTCTTTTGTTCTTCAGGAATACCAATCATTGAAATATAGCCTTGAGCTAAATAGGCTAAACCAGCTAATGCCACTAAAATCATATTTGGTTGCCCTAAATTCATTCCTAAGAAGCTTGCCGTGGCAATACCTTTTGTATAACGAGCAGCAAAGAACAGAGAAGAGAAAATAGGCATTTGAATTAATAAAGGCAAACAACCAATTCCGCCAACCATACTCACATTGTTTTCTTTATAAATCTTTTGTAGTTCTGCTTGTGCGGCCATTTGTTCTTCACGCGTACTTGCTTGTTTCATTTTTGCTTGTGCAACATCCACTTGGGGTTTGATTGCTTGCATTTTTTCCGTTTGGATAAAGCTTTTTTTCGATTGATGTAAGCCTAACGGTAAAATAATGATCCGTACAATAATGGTGATAAAAATAATCGCCCAACCATAGTTCCAATTAAAGTTATCGACAAGATAAGTAATTGCATTACTCATCGGTAAAACAAGGAAGTTATAGACAAAACCTTCACCAGTTGGTTGTCCATCTGCTCCTGTTTTCACACAGCCTGATAAAAACATTACTAAAAATAGTAAGCCAGAGCCGTAAAGCCATCGGTTTAATTTACGCATGTAATTCGGTCCTTTTCTAAAAAATTTTTACATGGTTAACTATACTTGAAACAGCGCTCTTTTTCAATCAAAATCGAAAAGAAGCTCTTACAAAAATCAATAAAAAGCAGGAACTACTTGCTGTTCAAGGCTTCTTCCCAAAGAAATCAATCGTTAGAAAGTAAGTTTATTGAATCACTTTAAATTGTTCCGTTTCTTCTAACAAAGGGTCTTCTTGAATATCAACATACGTTACACGTCCCGCTGGACTGGGAGAATCTTTGATTTTTTTGATAAATGTTTCCATTATGTCTTCAGGTGCAATTGCTGTGATTGAAACGGACCCGTCGTCTTCGTTTCTCACTGAACCAGTGACACCTAATTGATCTGCCACCATTTTGGTCATGTAGCGGAAGCCAACACCTTGGACACGCCCTTGTACATTCATTCTTAGTTTTTCCATGAGAGACACTTCCTTTGCTTTTTTCTTTATGATAGCGATTTTTCTTGGTTCTAGCAAGTATCCAAGCAAGCTAGAAGCATGCTATAATACAAAGGCGAGGTGACTTATGAAAGAAATTACATCAACGAAAAATAACCAATTAAAAGAATGGAAAAAATTACACAAAAAGAAGTACCGAGAAGAACTGAACCAATATATAATAGAAGGATTTCATTTAGTTGAAGAAGCTGTGAAGGCCAATGCCGATGTCCAGTGGATTTTGTTTAACCAAAGAGGTCAACAAGAATGGGGAACTTGGTTAGCTGAACAAGAAACAGAAAAATTAATTTTTGTTAGTGATGAGGTTTTAAATAGCTTGTCGGAGCTGCCAACTTCACAAGGAATTTTGGCAATTGTCACCTTGGAAACGCAACAAGAGCAGTCGCTTTCTTTTAAAGGTGGTTGGTTACTTTTAGATAATATCCAAGACCCTGGTAATGTTGGTACGATGATTCGCACAGCTGATGCAGCGGGTTTAGCAGGCGTGATTTTAGGTAAGGGCACAGCAGATATTTACAATACAAAAGTGTTGCGCTCAATGCAGGGAAGCCACTATCATTTACCAGTTCTCCAACGAGAGTTGACTGAAGTGGTTCAGGCATTCAAGAAGCAAGGTCTACCAGTTTTCGGTACAGAACTAAATGAAGCTGCGATTGCTTATTATGAACAAGAGGCAGTGGAAAATTATGCGTTGATTTTAGGCAATGAAGGTAGCGGGGTTTTGCCAGAATTGTTAGCAGAAACCACGAAAAATCTTTATATTCCAATGAAAGGTCAAGCAGAATCATTGAATGTCGCTATCGCAGCGGGCGTGTTAATGTTTTATTTTGAAAATAATCAATAACAGAAACGAGTGTCAAAAAATGCTGACTATCAAAAAGACAACCCAGTTAACAGAAAAAGAATTAGAAACCATTATGGCTATTTGGCTGCAAACGAATCTAGAGGCTCATCCATTTGTCGCACCAACTTATTGGCAAGAAAATAAGGCATTTGTCCGCGCTGCGTTACCAAAAGCAACACTGATCTTAGCGGAAGAAGAGGGTCAGATAATTGGGTTTTTAGGCTTAATGGATAACTATATCGCAGGAATTTTTATAAAAAAAGCGTTTCAAGGGAAGGGCATCGGTCAGAAATTACTGCAAGTAGCAAAAGAAGAACAGGATGTCTTATCTTTGGCTGTTTACAGGGAAAATCAAGCAGCTTACGCCTTTTATCAAAAACAAGGCTTTGTCCAACAAAAGCGAACCATCGATGAAACGGGAAACGAAGAATGTCATCTTGTTTGGCAAGCGCAGTAGGAGCGACATTTCTAGTTTTAAGGCTTGCTATTTTTCTGAAAATATCTTATACTGTTAAAGGTGTGATTTTCACATACGAAATCCACATTCTTTTCCATCTGCGAAGTGGTGCTACTACGGTAGTTCTTCAAGGAGTTGACGAAAAGAAGAGGAAAATAAAAACCAAACTGGAGGAAACACAACATGGCAGTAATTTCTATGAAACAATTACTAGAAGCCGGCGTACACTTTGGTCACCAAACTCGTCGCTGGAACCCAAAAATGAAGAAATATATCTTCACAGAAAGAAACGGTATCTACATCATTGACTTACAAAAAACAGTGAAATTAGTAGATGCAGCTTACGATTACATGAAAAACGTTGCAGAAGAAGGCGGCGTTGCTTTATTCGTAGGAACTAAAAAACAAGCACAAGAAGCAATCAAAGATGAAGCAATCCGCGCTGGTCAATACTATGTAAACCATCGTTGGTTAGGTGGTACGTTAACTAACTGGGATACAATCCAAAAACGTATTGCTCGCTTGAAAAAAATCAATGCAATGGAAGAAGACGGCACTTTCGAAGTTTTACCTAAGAAAGAAGTTGCTGGCTTAAACAAAGAACGTGAACGTTTAGAAAAATTCTTAGGTGGTATCGCTGATATGCCAAGAATTCCAGATGTAATGTACATCGTTGACCCGCGTAAAGAACGCATTGCTGTTCAAGAAGCACACAAATTAAACATTCCTATCGTTGCAATGGTTGATACAAACTGTGATCCTGATGAGATCGATGTTGTAATCCCTTCAAATGATGATGCAATCCGCGCTGTGAAATTAATCACTGCTAAAATGGCTGACGCTTTCATCGAAGGTAACCAAGGGGAAGACCAAGCAACTGAAGAGTTATTCGTTGAAGAAACACCAGAAGCAACTTCAATCGAAGAAATCGTTGATGTTGTTGAAGGAAACAACGAATCAGCTGAATAATAATGATTACGGAGCTGTCTCAAAGGCTAGGCGACAAAAAGCCTGATTCTCCTTTGAGATAGCTTTTTTAAAAAGAATTGATAATATCCGAGGAGGACACAAATAATGGCAGACGTTACAGCTAAAATGGTAAAAGAATTACGCGATATGACTGGCGTTGGAATGATGGACGCTAAAAAAGCATTAGTAAAAGTAGAAGGCGACATGGAAAAAGCCGTAGACTTTTTACGTGAAAATGGTATGGCTAAAGCAGCGAAGAAAAATGACCGCATTGCGGCTGAAGGTTTAGCAAACGTAGCAACTGTGGGTAACGTTGCAGCAATCGTTGAAGTAAACTCAGAAACTGACTTCGTTTCTAAAAACGAAATGTTCCAAGATTTAGTTAAAGACATTGCGACTAAAGTTGCTGAAAACAAACCAGCTACGATGGAAGAAGCAATGGCTATTAAAACTGAAAAAGGCACAATTGAATCTGATTTAATCGAAGCAACAACTGTTATCGGTGAAAAAATCAGCTTCCGTCGTTTTGAAGTTGTCGAAAAAGCTGACAATGCTGCATTTGGCGCTTACTTACACATGGGTGGCCGTATTGCTGTATTAACAGTTATCGATGGCACAACTGACGAAGAAGTAGCGAAAGATGTTGCTATGCACATCGCGGCAATCAACCCTCGCTATGTCAACGAATCTCAAATTCCTCAAGAAGAATTAGAACACGAAAAAGCTGTGTTAACTGAACAAGCATTAAACGAAGGTAAACCAGCAAATATCGTTGAAAAAATGGTTGTTGGTCGTCTACAAAAATTCAAAGCAGAAATCGCTTTGGTTGACCAACCATTTGTTAAAGATCCAGATATGACTGTCGAAAAATTTGTTGCTTCTAAAGGCGGCGAAGTGAAATCATTCGTACGTTTTGAAGTTGGCGAAGGTATCGAAAAACGTGAAGATAACTTTGCGGATGAAGTAATGAGCCAAATGAAAAACTAAGAGCATCAAACGCTCGGTTGAAAAGCCGTGAATCATAAGTATCTAAACAGACAGCGATCCCCAAAGGAAGCTGCATAAATTGATTACTGCTTGATTCAAGGCAGTCTTTCAGCCATTTGGGAACGCATAACTTTGATATGCGCTCCCTTTTTTTAGGCAAAACCAGTGGATCGCACTGCTTGGTCTAAAAAATCATTTTGGTGAAAAGTCATCTAAATGAGGAATTGAATGATTTTTAGAGAATCTTGGAGGGAATTATGATGGTTAAACCTAAGTATCAACGTGTCGTATTAAAGTTAAGTGGAGAAGCGCTAGCCGGAGAAGACGGTTTTGGCATTAAACCACCAGTCATTAAAGAAATCGTCCAAGAAATTAAAGAGGTCCATGAATTAGGTATCGAAATGGCCATCGTGGTTGGCGGCGGAAACATTTGGCGTGGACAAATTGGTGCTCAAATGGGCATGGAACGTGCACAAGCTGATTATATGGGCATGTTAGCTACTGTGATGAATGCCTTAGCATTGCAAGATACATTAGAAAATCTTGGTGTGCCTACACGTGTTCAAACATCAATTGAAATGCGTCAAATTGCAGAACCATACATTCGTCGTCGTGCAGAACGTCATTTAGAAAAAGGCCGCGTTGTTATTTTTGCCGGAGGAACAGGAAATCCTTACTTTTCGACAGATACAACGGCTGCGTTACGAGCTGCAGAAGTAGATGCGGACGTCATCTTAATGGCGAAGAACAATGTTGATGGTGTTTATTCTGCGGATCCACGTGTGGATGAAACAGCGACAAAATTTGAAGAACTAACACATTTAGATGTTATTTCTAAAGGGCTGCAAGTAATGGATTCAACAGCAAGCTCATTAAGTATGGATAACGATATTCCTTTAGTTGTCTTTAACCTAAATGAAGCAGGAAATATCCGTCGTGCCATCCTTGGTGAAAATATCGGAACAACTGTAAGGGGGAAATAAAGAATGTCTAAAGAAGTTTTAGCAACAGCCAAAGAAAAAATGACAAAAGCGGAAGAAAGCTTACGCCGTGAATTAGGTCAAATTCGTGCTGGTCGTGCGAACGCAAGTCTATTAGACCGTATTCAAGTAGAATATTATGGTGCACCAACACCAGTTAACCAATTAGCAAGTATCAATATCCCAGAAGCACGTGTATTAATGATTACACCGTTTGACAAAAATTCTATCGCTGACATTGAAAAAGCTATTCAAATGAGTGATATCGGCATTAGCCCAACCAATGATGGAAATGTCATCCGTTTAGTGATTCCACAATTAACGGAAGAACGTCGGAAAGAATTAGCCAAAGACGTGAAAAAAGAAGCGGAGAACTCAAAAGTTGCTGTCCGTAACGTTCGTCGTGATGCAATGGATGAGTTGAAAAAAGCTCAAAAAAATGGCGACATCACTGAAGATGAATTACGTTCATTTGAAAAAGATGTTCAAAAATTAACAGACGATAGCATCAAAAATATCGATGCGATTACTGCTGAAAAAGAACAAGAACTTTTAGAAGTATAAAACCAATCACTAATAAAAATTATTGAATCCAGAGAAGCAAATGCTCTGGATTTTTTTGTATAGATGAGAAAGGCGTATCTCAACGCTCTCTTTGCAAAAGTCATTCTAAAGTAATTATTTAAGAAAACGCTTTCTTTAATAAATTTTTTTATTCTACCAGAATTTTTTTCTTTGTGTAGGGAGGATCACTTAAAAATATAGAGAAACTTTGAAATATCAGCCTTTTAAAATTTTTCTTCACAAATTGAATCCTAAAATTTGATGATAAGAGTTGTTATTTTTAGCAATTGTAATTTGCGATTCATTCTCAATTAGGCTAAAATGAGTGAGAACGGAAAAACGATTAAAACAAGTTGGAGGGAATTGTACATGTCTGTGTTAGAAATCAAAAATTTACACGTATCAATTGAAGATAAAAAGATTCTAAAAGGAGTCGATTTAACAATTAATACTGGAGAAATCCATGCAATTATGGGACCTAATGGAACTGGTAAATCTACTTTATCAGCAGCAATTATGGGAAATCCTAACTACGAAGTCACAGAAGGAGAAATTCTATTTGACGGCGTCAACGTTTTAGATTTAGAGGTAGACGAGCGTGCTCGCTTAGGTTTATTCTTAGCAATGCAATACCCAAGTGAAATTCCAGGAATTACCAATGCTGAATTCATGCGTGCAGCAATCAATGCAAAACGTGACGAAGACAACAAAATGTCAGTTATGCAGTTCTTAAAAAAATTAGATAGCAAAATGGAATTATTAAATATGCCTGAAGAAATGGCTGAGCGTTACTTAAACGAAGGTTTTTCTGGCGGCGAGAAAAAACGAAATGAAATTTTACAATTATTGATGTTAGAGCCAACGTTTGCCATTTTAGATGAAATTGATTCAGGCTTAGATATCGATGCGTTAAAAGTAGTTTCTAAAGGGGTTAATGAAATGCGCGGCGAGAACTTTGGTGCGTTAATTATTACCCATTATCAACGCTTATTGAACTATATCACGCCAGATGTTGTTCATATCATGATGGAAGGCCGCGTTGTGAAAACCGGTGGGGCTGATTTGGCAAAACGTTTAGAAACAGAAGGCTATGCTGGTATCAGCCAAGAATTAGGTATTGATTACAAAGAAGAAGCGTAAGGAGGACAAGATAAATGAAAAAAGTAAATCTAATGGATTATCTTGACGAAGTCACCGCTTTTTCACTAGAACATGAAGAACCAGCTTGGATGACTGAATTGCGAACAACGGCTTTAAGAAACGCTGACGAAAGTGAGTTACCACATATTGATCGTGTGAAATTTCATCGTTGGCCTTTATTAAATGTTCACATGGAAAGTTATGTGCCTTCTGAAGGAAATGTCGCAAGTTTTGATCAAATGAAAGACAATTCTTTAATTGTTCAACAAGGATCTTTTCATGCTTTTGAGCAATTGCCAGCCTCATTAGCGGAACAAGGGGTAATTTTTACAGACATTTTTACTGCTTTACAAGAGCACCCAGAATTAGTTAAAGAATACTATATGACTAAAGCTGTATTACCAGAAGAAGATAAGCTGACAGCAGCTCATGCAGCTTTCATGAATAGTGGCGTTTTCTTATACGTTCCTAAAAACGTAGTGATTGAAGAGCCAATTGAATCTTTGTTTATTCAGGATTCAGATAGCAACCAACCTTTCTTTAAACATGTTTTAATCGTTGCAGATAATCATAGTGAATTCAGTTATTTAGAACGTTTTCAATCAACTGGTCATCACGCAGAGAAAGCTTCTGGAAATATCGTTGTGGAAGTGATTGCGAAAGATGGCGCAAAAGTTAAATACTCAGCCGTGGATCAATTAGGGCAAACTGTAACGACTTATATGAATCGTCGTGGCTATATTATGCGGGATGCCTCTGTTGATTGGGCTCTAGGCGTCATGAATGATGGCGATGTTGTGGCTGATTTTGATTCTGATTTAGTTGGCGAAGGCGCTCATTCAGAAGTTAAAGTTGTTGCAATTAGTGCAGGTAAACAAACACAAGGCATCGACACACGAGTGACAAACAAAGCGCCACATTCAATTGGTCATATTTTACAACATGGAGTTATTCGTGAACGTGGTACTTTAACGTTTAACGGAATTGGCCACATTTTAAAAGGAGCAAAAGGAGCCGACGCACAGCAAGAAAGTCGTGTTTTAATGCTGTCTGATAAAGCTCGTGGTGATGCCAATCCAATTCTTTTAATTGATGAAAATGAAGTGACTGCCGGACACGCAGCCAGCGTTGGTCGAGTAGATCCAGAAGAAATGTATTATTTAATGAGCCGCGGCTTGCGTAAAGAAGAAGCGGAACGTTTGGTGATTCGTGGCTTCCTAGGTTCTGTCATTACAGCAATTCCAGTTAAAGAAGTACAAAATGAATTTGTAGAAGTAATTGAAGGGAAGTTAAACGCATGATGGATGCAGCAACCATTCGTCAATCGTTTCCTATTTTATTTCAAGAAGTTAATGATGAACCGCTAGTTTATTTAGACAATGCTGCGACAACCCAAAAACCAACGGCAGTGTTAGATGTTTTACGACATTATTATGAAACCGATAATGCCAATGTTCATCGTGGGGTGCACACGTTAGCCGAACGAGCAACGAAGGACTATGAAGCCTCCCGCGAAAAGGTTCGCCAATTTATCCATGCCAAAGAAACAGCAGAAGTTTTATTTACACGAGGAACAACAACCAGTTTGAATTGGATTGCCAAAAGTTATGGTGACTTGGCAGTTACAGCCGGGGATGAAATCGTCATATCTTACATGGAACATCATTCAAACATTATTCCCTGGCAACAATTAGCTCAACGTACAGGGGCCATTTTGAAGTATATAGACGTCACTGAAGACGGCTTTTTAGATATGGCAAGTGCACGTCAACAAATTACAGAAAAAACGAAAATTGTTTCGATTGCTCATGTTTCAAATGTGTTAGGGGTCATTAATCCAATCGAAGAATTAACACAATTAGCTCATCAAAATGGCGCTGTGATGGTGGTAGACGGCGCGCAAGCAGTTCCTCATATGCCTGTGGACGTTCAAGCCATCGATGCTGATTTTTATGCATTTAGTGGTCACAAAATGTGTGGACCAACTGGAATTGGTGTCCTTTATGGCAAACGTCATTTATTGGAACAAATGGAACCTGTGGAATTTGGTGGCGAAATGATTGACTTTGTTCATCTTCAAGAAAGTACTTGGAAAGAGCTTCCTTGGAAATTTGAAGCTGGCACACCTAATATTGCCGGGGCAATTGCCTTAGGTGCCGCCATTGATTATTTAACAGAAATTGGTTTAGAGGCCATTCATCAACATGAAGCAGCCCTTGTTCACTATGTTTTGCCGAAGTTGCAAGCTATCGAGGGCTTGACGATTTATGGTCCACAGGATCCAAAAGACCACACAGGTGTGATTGCTTTTAATATTGAAGGTTTACATCCACATGATGTGGCTACGGCGTTAGATATGGAAGGGGTCGCTGTCAGAGCGGGTCACCATTGCGCGCAACCGTTATTAAACTATTTGAGCGTGCCAGCAACCGCACGGGCAAGTTTTTATTTATACAATACCAAAGAAGACGCAGATCGCTTAGTTGAAGCGATTAAAGCGACAAAGGAGTTTTTCCAGCATGGCACTTTCTAAATTAGATAACTTATATCGCCAAGTCATTTTGGACCATTCTAGCCACCCACATCACCACGGAACGCTAGATGCGTCTAGCCAAACAATTGAACTGAATAATCCTACTTGTGGAGATGTGATTGAACTGGATGTGGCCATTGAAGACGGTGTGATTAAAGATATCGCCTTTCAAGGAAGTGGCTGTTCCATCAGTACAGCCAGTGCTAGTATGATGACTGATGCGGTCTTAGGAAAAACAATCGCCGAAGCAACGGCCTTAGCAGAGGATTTCTCTCAACTTGTTCAAGGAAATGAAGTGGCCGAAGATGAAAAATTAGGCGATGCAGCAATGTTAAGCGGCGTAGCTAAATTTCCAGCTCGGATTAAATGTGCAACCCTGGCTTGGAAAGCCTTAGAGCAGGCTGTTGCTAATACCGGCCAAGGCGAAGCCGGTCATTTACATTGTGAAAAATAAAGAAAGGGTGACGACGAATTGAGTACAGTACCTGAATTAGAAGAATATAAATTTGGCTTTCACGACGATGTGGAACCAGTCTTTAGTACCGGAGACGGCCTAACCGAAGACGTCGTTCGCGAAATTTCTCGCGTGAAAGGCGAACCAGAATGGATGCTTGACTTCCGTTTAAAATCGTTAGAACAATTCAATAAAATGCCCATGCAAGAATGGGGTCCAGACCTGTCAGATATTGACTTTAGTAAAATTAAATATTACCAAAAACCGAGTGACAAACCCGCACGCGATTGGGATGATGTACCTGATAAAATCAAAGAAACCTTTGAAAAAATTGGGATTCCCGAAGCTGAGCGTGCTTATCTAGCTGGGGCTTCTGCTCAATATGAATCAGAAGTTGTTTACCACAACATGAAAGAAGAATTTGAAAAATTAGGCATCATTTTTACAGATACTGACTCTGCTTTAAAAGAATATCCTGACTTATTCAAAGAGTATTTTTCAAAACTTGTGCCACCAACAGATAATAAACTGGCCGCTTTAAACTCAGCTGTTTGGTCAGGTGGAACCTTTATTTATGTACCAAAAGGTGTTCGAGTTGATGTACCATTACAAACATATTTCCGAATCAACGCTGAAAATACCGGCCAATTTGAACGGACCTTGATTATTGTCGATGAAGGGGCCAGCGTTCACTATGTTGAAGGCTGTACGGCACCCACGTATTCAAGTAACAGCTTGCATGCGGCCATCGTAGAAATTTTCACTAGAAAAGATGCCTATTGTCGTTATACCACTATTCAAAACTGGTCAGATAACGTCTACAACTTAGTAACCAAACGTGCTAAAGCTTACGAAGGTGCCACTGTCGAATGGATTGATGGGAACCTAGGAGCTAAAACAACCATGAAATACCCAAGCGTTTACTTAGATGGCAAAGGTGCCCGTGGCACGATGTTATCGATTGCCTTTGCTGGCGCTAACCAAATCCAAGATACTGGGGCCAAAATGATTCACAATGCGCCGAATACCTCTAGCTCAATTGTTTCAAAATCAATTGCTAAAGACGGCGGCGAAGTTAACTACCGTGGCCAAGTGACTTTTGGCAAAGACAGCGCAGGTTCGATTTCCCACATCGAATGTGACACGATTATCATGGACGAAAAATCAAAATCAGATACGATTCCGTTTAACGAAATTCATAACAGCCAAGTGTCCTTAGAACACGAAGCCAAAGTTTCAAAAATTTCTGAAGAACAATTATATTATCTAATGAGTCGCGGCTTGTCTGAAGCCGAAGCGACAGAAATGATTGTTATGGGCTTTGTTGAACCATTTACGAAAGAATTACCGATGGAATATGCGGTTGAGTTGAATCGGTTGATTAGTTATGAGATGGAAGGGTCTGTTGGATAATAACTATTTCATTGCTCGAAACGTTGATATTAAAGCGTTTCGAGCATTTTTTTATTTGCATTTTAATAGTTGGCTACGTTTTTGGCTACGTTTGGAATTATTCGCCCATAAATTTTGCAAATCGGTCACCTGTTTTCTTAATAGATTGTGGTGTGACATGAGCATAGATATTCATGGTAGTTTTAATATCTTTGTGACCTAATCGTTCTTGTACTTCTTTTATCGAAGCACCACTTTCAAACAATAAGCTACAGTGGGTATGCCTAAATCCATGTGGAGTAATTTGAGGCTCCATCGGTGTCTTTTTGTAAATCCAGTCTAACCAATCGTTTACTACTTGGGGGTAGTACAGCTTGTTTGTGTTTGTAGTGAAAAGAAACTGCTTTGGTGAATTCGTGTTATAGCCATATAAGATCATTATTTTCATTTGTTCTTGTTGCCAAATACGCAGTTGTTTAAGTGTAAAATCATCAAGCTGAATCGTTCTTGATGAATTTTTAGTTTTAGGTACTTGTAGAACTACTTGATTAAACTCGTCTTGAGCGATAGTTTTACCAATTGTTATTGTTTTATTGAAATAGTCTATATCTTCCCATTGAAGCGCCAATGCCTCGCTTTTACGCATTCCTGTATAAGCTAATAAACGGAAAAAAGTGTACAGTTTAACTGAATTATTTTCTTTAGTATTCTTTAAAAATAGTTGTAATTGATCTTTCGTATAAAACTTCAAGGGTTGTTCTTCTTCAATTTTTCTTGGAAGCAATGTTTTAGACATAGGATTATCTTTACAGACTTCCATTGCTACTCCAAATTTAAATATTTGAGCAGTTGTTTTTCTCAAGAAACCATATTGTTTTAATGTTTTGTGCCATTCATTAACCTGTTTTTGACAATAACTAACACTTATTTTATCCAATCGTAATTCCCCAAAAGCAGGTAATATATGGTTCTTGCAAAAACGTTGAGCAACGGCAACGGAAGATGGTTTTACTCTCGTTCTGTAGTTATCAATCCATAATTTATATAACTCTTGAAAAGTTGTAACATTGATTTTAAACTCTTGTTTTTCTTTAAAGTCTACAAGTAGTCTATTAAGTGCTATTTGTGCCTCAGCTTTTGATTTGAATCTTCTACGCTTTGTACGTATATCTTTTCCAGTCTTGGGATCTTTTCCTAAATAAGTTTCAAATCCCCAATATTTTTCGCCATTTTGTAATTTATAACTAAAAAATGTGGCCATTTGATTCTCTCCTTACTTCATGATTGCAGGTAGAGAAGTTATTTGAAGAATCAATTGCTTTTAAATTTATCGTGATTATTAGTTAGAAATTTTGCGACTATACTATTTTTCTCATATGGGAAATTGTATTTTTTGCTAAGATCAGAAATAAATTTTTCTGTTTCAAATTGGTTTTTAGTAATTTTATAAAAGAAATCCTCGACAGATGAATACTGTGAAATATCTTGATAGGCTAAGTCCATTTCGTTTAATAGCTGTTTTGAAGAATCAATCAGTATTTCTTTTTCACCGTATTTGAAATCCCCATTTCTTATCTTATCTTGAAGTCTACTGTTGGCTCTTTTGAAAAATAGCTCTTTAGAGATAGAGTGTTTTTGACTAGCATACTCTTCGATAAGAGGATTGATATCATTAGCAAGTATCTCATTTAGATAAATTTCAAAATCTTTTGAGTAATATTTTGAAAATATATTTTTTATTATAGGATTCAATAACTCATAGTCTTTATCTAGCGAAAACGTATCACTATATCTTTCTTGAATATCATTAAAGACTTTGTGAGGTATCTCTGGGAAGTCCTTAATATATAGCTCATACCCTGAATCTATAAGGTATGAAGCTATGTATTCTTCCAAAGTTCCCCATTTAATCCAGTCTGCACTAGTGTTTCCAATATTTGCAATTGTTAAAAGCCTATTTTTATTGGGTAAAGACACACCTCTAAGCCAATTATTAACGGAACTTATTGGTGTGTCTCCAATTAAATCACCGAATCGTTCTAATGTCAGACCTTTGGATTCGATAATTTTTCTAATACGTTCACTAGTTAACGATAGATTAGGTTTCATAACTAAGCCTCCTCGTAAAATAGTTTTTGTCTAATACTTTTTAATCAAAATGCTTCTGAATCGAAAAATTTATTGAATAACACATTCCTTGCGGAATTTGTTTCGTTATTGTGTGATTTCTCAGAGTACAATGGATTCATGGAAAGGATCCAACGGGAATTTGCTATGCCCTCCTGTAGCTTTGTCTACCTTGCAAAGTCTGTTACCCGAACCACTGTTATCACTACCAACTCATTAGCTGTTTCGATAATGGACTAGACTTTCAGATAGTAGTTTGGAAGGCAGCTTCTAGCTCTTTTATCACCGTATTCTATTAGGCGAGGTTGTGGTTACACAGTGAGCTTCTGGGAAATCCCACAGTATCGAAGCATTTTCCAAAATTTAGATCGAAAGGAGGTCCTTCTTCCATGAAATTATTTGTCGGTATTGACGTTAGTTCTGAAAAGTTAGATGTCTGTTTCCTAACTGACGACGATCAGTTGTCTACATTGTCTGAAATCTCAGTCTCCAATGACATTGAAGGTGCTTCATTAACACGAGAAATGATTCTTGAGTTCAATGAGAATTACCTATTTGATCAAATTATAATTGGCATGGAATCAACGTCCATGTACAGTTTCCATCCTTCAATGTTTTTTCATGAAGACGAGGAACTAAAAAAGCTCAATACGCTTGTAACTATCGAAAATCCTTTTCGAATTAAACAATTTAGACGCATGTTTGATGAAGACAAAACAGATCGTAATGACGCGCTAAGAATTGCTGACTTTCTACGCATTCAACGTTTTACCACGTCTCCTATTAAAGAAGAAAAATACATGGCGTTACAGCGTCTGACCCGAACTCGTTATCAATTAATTAAGCAACTAACTCGTACAAAGCAACACTTTCTTGAAAATCTAACGTACAAATGCAACACACTTGTTCGTGAAATGAAAGACGAATCTACTAGTCTTTTTAGTGCTACAGTGATTTCTCTAATGACAGAAGACTTCACGTTAGATGAACTGGCTGAGCTTCCTTTGGAAGCTTTCAGTGACTTAATCCAAGAAAAAGGAAGAGGTCGTTTCAAACAACCCGAGAAAATTGCCAAGGCTATTCAACGAGCCATCAGATCAAGCTATCGCTTAGGCACTGTAGCCCAAGAATCTATTGATATTGTTCTGGGCGTTCTTGTTTGTGAAATGCGGGCTCTTGAAAAGAATATCAAAGAGCTGGATAAAGCAATTGAACAATTAGTTATAGTCATTCCAGAATATCAATGTTTAACCAGTATTCCAGGAATTGGAAAAGTCTACGCTGCTGGTTTGATCGCTGAAATTGGTCAAATCGAACGATTTGAAGATCAAACAAAATTGGCGAAGTACGCTGGATTAAGTTGGAAAGTTAAACAATCTGGAAACTATCAGTCTCAAAATACACCTCTGACCAAGCAAGGGAATCGATATTTTCGTTATTACTTAGTTGAAGCTGCCAACTCAGTAAAAAATTATCTTCCTGAATATAAAGCTTTTTATCAAAGCAAGTATAAAGAGGTACCTAAACACCAACACAAACGAGCACTCGTCTTAACCGCAAGAAAATTTACGCGTTTGGTGGATACGCTACTACGTAACCATCAACTCTACACGCCACCAAGGAGCGTGATAGATAAATAACAATTTGTTATTGACGCAAATCCTTGAAACGCCCGAAAAAAATTGATTTTAGTCGGGTTTAGTTCAGTGCGCTTCAAAATAGTCTATTCAATAAAAATAATCTCAAATTTCATCTTGACTTATCACCATTAGACTTTTTCTGATTTATTGTAACATATATTGCTATCATTTACTAAAATTTATTAAAAATGTTGACAATAGAATTTCTATAAGATATTATAAACTAGTAATTTTTAGTAATTATTTTTTTGTTGCTCATTACTAAAAATTACTATTTAGGTAGAGAAGTTATAGAACAATCAAAAAGGAGAGGTTTTTGTGGAAGCAATAAAATTAATGATCTCAGAAGAGCAGGAGGAAATGTTTCTGAAGCAGTTTTATCAAATTGCTACAAAGGCAATTGAAAAGGCTCAAGAAAATGCGGGTATGACAAGGGAATACCTCAATCAAAAAGAAATGGCAGAATACTTAAATGTGAGCGAAAACTTTTTAAAAAATGCTGTGAGAAACGAAGGTTTACCCGTTGTGGAATTGGGTGCAAGAAAGTTTTATTCGAAAAAGGCAGTTAATGAGTTTATGTTTGCTCGAATGAAGAGAGGTGGAAGTTTTGAAAGAAGATGAATAACAAATCTAGTTTGGAAAGGAATAGCAGTTTGTATAAAAAAAGAGTGCTCCCGATAGTTTGCAGACGAAGGGAAACACTCGATAATGAATAAAGTTCTAAGAAAACTTTATTTGACTATATTTTAACATTCAAATAGGAAGAAGTGTGATTTTTATGGCAGAAAAAAGAATGCTGGCTAAATCATTCTTAAATAATGCAAGTTTTATGAAGATGTCAGATTCAGCAAAATTATTATACGTATATCTGAACACAAACGCAGACGATGACGGAATTGTCGAAGCGTATCCATACATGAAAATGCTCGGAACACCCGATGATGATGTAAAGATACTTTTCACAAAAGGTTTTGTATTTTTTTTAAATGAAGATTTGTTAACATTTCTCCCCCATTGGTTACAAAACCAAAATATACGAATAGATAGGTATAAACCATCTATTTACCGCTTCAAGTTATTGAACTTAAAACCAGAATTTTTCTCAAAATTAAAGCCAGTAAAACTTGATGTGATTTTGAAATCTGGCCAAGTAGAACCGCTAAGAGGCGATTTAATGGAAAAATGGTATCCAGCTGGTATACCAAGCGGTTCTGTTGCAAAGTTTTAAATAAAGAATAAAATCCCTTACGGTATCTATGATTTAAGCTGGGATTCCCAATAATACCTTGATTTCAGTACAGACCGAAAACCCGAAGAGAGTGCCTTCTTTTCGGGTTTTCTTATATAATCCTCGAATGGCTTCCATGCCTTTAATCGTGGTAGAGGCAGTGCGTAAACTTCGATAGAATTTATTGCGTCTCTTTACTGGACGATGGTCTTGTTCAATCAAATTATTCAGGTATTTAATGGTACGATGTTCTGTCCCTTGATAAAAGCCGTATTCTTTTAGTTTCTTAAAGGCACTTGTAATAGAGGGGGCTTTATCTGTGACTACAACCTTCGGTTCATCAAACTGCTTCACTAACCGCTTAAGAAAAGCATAGGCTGCTTGTGTGTCCCGTTTTTTACGTAACCAAATATCCAAGGTTAAACCATCTGCATCGATGGCTCGATACAAATAATGTCATTTTCCTTTAATTTTGATGTACGTTTCATCCATTTTCCATGAATAAAAGGATTTTTTATTTTTCTTTTTCCAAATTTGATAGAGTAGTTTGCCATATTCTTGCACCCAACGATAAATCGTCGTATGAGAAACGTTAATGCCACGATCATATAAGATTTCTTGAACTTCACGATAGCTAAGGTTATAACGAAGATAGTAGCCCACGGCTACAATAATCACATCCTGCTGAAATTGCTTTCCTTTAAAATGACTCATCGTCATTCCTCCTGCTATCTTTTTCTATTATTCTACCTTATCTGATAGTAGATTTAAAACTTTGCAACAGAACCTTTGCGCTAATTTTCTGGTGTAACAAATAATTGTCACGCCATGGTACACTTGATATAACGCCGATTATGCTATCTGTGTCACACCGGTGTGACAAACTAAAAAAGTGAGTGTGACAAATATCGTGATGAAAGCGTCGTCAAAAAGCGCTTGCGTGAATATATAATGATTTTGTCAGGAGGATAGTCAAATGAACAAACGAATTCGTGAAATACTCAAAATGATTATTAAAAACCCTGAAATGAAACTTTCCGCTTTGACAAGTGAACTCGATTTGACACGTCGTCAAATCAACTATGCCATCAACCAATTCAATGAAGACTTGGAGATGAAAAATATCCCAACGATCCAGCGTAGTCACTCCGGTGATATTACAGTACCGATTGAAGTGATCCAAATGATGTCCCAGTTGGATCAGGAAACGGTGGACGAACAAGCAACGTTGGCATTGACGGAGGGAGAACGTGGGGCGCTGATAGTGATGACTTTGATCACCAATATCGAATATGTTAGTCTGGATCATTTGTTGGATATAGTAGAAGTCAGCAAAACTACCATCATGGATGATATCAAACGAACCGACGCCCTACTAAGAAACTACAGTTTGACAATTCAATACGACCGGATTAACGGGTATCAATTGGCTGGATCGGAACACCGAATCTTGCAACTGTTATCTGATTTGGTGAAGCAGTGCCCGATTTTCCGTCGGGAAACCATCCGAGGCAAGTTGGTTCATGGCGTGACGGAAGAAGAAATTGTCCATCTGGTTCACAATATGGAACAAATGTTACACCTTAGTTATTCCGATGAGTCGGTGGATTACCTGCAAACGGCGGCCCGTTTTTTAGTCGGCCGGGGCATCAAAGTATCCACTAAACCGGATTTCTTTCCCGGTGAGGTCAGTAATACACCGGAATACCGGATGTTGACGATTTTAGTCGGCGAGACGGCTTGGAACTTATCCAAGAGTTACCTGGAATGGTTCACGCTCTTATTTTTGACTTCCAATATTTTTGAAAGTAAGACCACCCAGAACTACGATTCAGATCAAGATTTACGTAAATTGATCAGTCAAATGGTGGAAAATTTCCAAAACCAAACCTTGATTATGATCGATGATCGCGAAGACTTTGAACGTCGGATATTAAGTCATTTACGACCGGCCTGTTTCCGGATCCGCTTTAACTTGAGTTTGGGGGTCTATTCTGTCGATAGCCTGATCAAAGACAGCAACCATGCAATCTTGATCGACTTGATGAAAGAATTGATTATTCCCATCGAGAATTGGCTGAACAAAGCCTTTCCGAACGACGAATTGGATTTGTTGTCTTATTATTTCGGCTACCAGTTAAGCAGTCATAACAAGCTGAACAAACAGCGGCCACGAGCAGTGGTGGTTTGTACCAACGGCGTTATGGTTTCCAAGTTAGTACGGGCCAATATGGAAAAACTTTTTCCCGAAATTCATTTTTTGGCTTCCTTATCGGTGCGAGACTTTTACAAGTTTGAAGTCGATTACGACTTGGTTTTTACTACAACACCTTTAAACAGCGCCATGATGCAGTTCATTATTGATCCCATCATGACTTATCAGGAACAAATCAGTTTGCGCTACCGAGTCTTAAGTGACTTGGGCATCACTAAGGTGGATCGCGCGCTGGATGAATTGTTGAAAATCGTCAAAAAATATGCGACGGTCAACGATCAAGCGTCTCTGCGGGAAGAGTTGCAATACTTCTTGGTGAAACAAGATGAAAGTACTCCATTGGATAATTTCCAAGTCTTACCTTCTTTGACTCACTACCTGCGTCCAAATTATGTGCAAGTAATCGATCAGGAGATGACTTGGGAAGAGGCAGTCAGTCTGGCATGTCAACCATTATTGGATCATCAGATCATCGATTCACGCTTTATTAATGATTGCGTGAATCAAATCAAACAACCCGGTTACGCCGGTTATCTGGGGATGCGAACCTGCATCCCGCATACCACTGTTGATAAAGGGGTCATTAATGACGGTATCAGCATTATGGTTTGTCAAAAACCGGTGATTTTTCCGAATGGGGAGGCCATCAGTTTGATTTTGCCATTATCCTTCTTTGATTTAACCAAGCATTTACGAGCTATCAATCAGATCGCCGATATCGCCAAAGATGATTCTTTGATTGATCAGTTGGTGGCTTCAGCAGATGAAAAAACCATCTATCAATTATTAAGACAAAGTTCTTAAGGAGGAAAAAATGAAATTAGCTGATTATCCAAGATTTACCGTAATTATGCGGGGCTACACGTTTGATCAAGCAGATGCGATTTTACAAGCAATGCAGGAATTTGATCATCAATTTGCAGTGGAAATGACCATGAATACTGAAGGAGCCATCGATCATATCCGTGAGTTGAATAAACGCTACGGGGATACGACCTACATCGGAGCCGGCACCGTTAGAACCTTAGAACAGGCAAAAGCTTGTTATGAAGCTGGTGCCAAATTCTTATTAGGCCCGCACATGTTTACTGAGGAAATGTTGGCCTACGCCAATGAAAAAGGTGTATTGGCAGTACCGGCTGCGATGACACCGTCAGAGGTCAATCAAATGTTTGCCCAAGGGGCGGACATCGTCAAAGTTTTTCCAGCAGCAGTAGTTACACCGAGATTTTTCAAAGATATCCAAGCGCCTCTTGGCAAATTGCCCTTGATGGGTGTCGGTGGCATCAGTAAAGAAAACGCCAAAGAATTTTTTGAAAACGGCGCCAGTTATTTAGGCCTGGGTTCCGGGATGTTCAATAAGCAGGATATCGAAGAATTGAATGTTAAGAATCTTGCCCAATCAATGAAAGAATTGCTGGCAGCGATTTAATATTATGGGCGATATACAGGTGAAATATGAACAAGGAGTGGAAAGTATGGAACTTTATCTGAATGAGGAACTTGTCTTCCGAAACGTCGAAGCTTCAACAGATAGTGAAGTTTTGGCCTATCTGGCAGGTGAACTTTATCAAAAAGGGTATGTCAAAGAGGAGTACATCCAAGCAATCCAAGATCGGGAAAAAGAATACCCAACGGGATTGCCATCAACGCCCCCGGGAATTGCTATTCCCCACGCAAATTATGAAATGGTCAATAAAACGACTTTGGCGATTGCCACGCTAAAAGAGCCGGTACTTTTCCATAATATGGAAGACAATAAAGCTCAATTACCAATTCAGATCGTGATTATGATGGCAATTGGTGAGCCCCATGGGCAAGTGGAAATGTTGCAAAAAATAGTCGGCATCATCCAAGATGAACCATTGCGTCAGGAAATGATTGACGCCCGCAATGATACAGAATTATTGGCTTTATTAAAGAAAGCCGTTTTTTAAAAAATAAAAAATCACGAGTGGAAAGCTCGCAATCGGAGGAAATTATCATGAAAAGAATTTTAGTCGCATGTGGAAACGGTATTGCAACATCAACAGTGGTAGCAACAAAGGTTAAAGAATACTTGCAAGAACACGGAGTTGAAGTGGCAACTACCCAAACCAAACTAATGGAAGTGCCCGGCAAAGTCGAAGGGTATGATTTGTTGGTGACAACCGGTCAATTCGATGGTCAAACCGGCAATGTGCCAGTGGTAAAAGGCATGCCTATCCTGACAGGAATCGGTGCTGACAAAACGATGGAAGAAATCTTGAACTTATTGAAATAATAGCGGATTAAAGGAGCTGAAAAAATGAAAATCATTATGAATGTCTTTAACTTCTTTATCGATGCTGGACCGACAGTTATGTTGCCAGTCATCATTACCATCATCGGGTTGATCTTTGGTTTAAAGATTACCCGTGCATTTAAATCAGGTTTGACGTTGGGTATTGGTTTTGCCGGAATCAAATTGATTTTGGACTTTATGACCACTAACGTCGGCCCGGCTGCGAAGGCTATGGTTGAACGGACCGGTGTTAAGCTGGATGCGTTGGATGTCGGTTGGGGTTCAATCGCCGCAGTTACGTGGGCATCACCCATCATTCCAATCCTGATTTTCGCCATCTTACTGGTTAATATCGTTTTATTGGTTTTGAAACGTACCCATACGTTGGACGTGGATATTTGGAATTACCATCACATGGCCATCGTTGGGGTGATGGTCTACTTTGTTACCAAAAATGTGTTTTTAGGTGTTGGTGCCTCTGTTGTGATGGCAACCGTTACCTTTAAAATCTCCGACTGGTCACAACCGATGGTGGAAAGCTTCTTTGGAATTCCGGGCGTTTCCTTGCCAACTGTGTCCGCCTTGTCTTCCTTAGTGATTGCTTGGCCGTTGAACTGGTTACTGGATCGTATTCCATTATTTCGCAAATCGAAATTCACGATCAAGGATGCACAAAAATATCTTGGGTTCTTCGGTGACTCAATGATCATGGGGCTGGTTATTGGGATGGTGATTGGTGCTTTGGCCGGTTACGATATCAAGGCCGTCTTGCAATTAGGTGTCAGCATGTCCGCCGTTTTGGTTTTGATTCCTAAAATGACCTCATTGTTCATGGAAGGTCTGATGCCAATTTCTGATGCAGCTCAAAAATGGTCCCAAGAAAAATTCAAAGGAACACGTTTATTTATCGGATTGGATGCAGCGGTTGTCGTTGGGAATCCAGATGTTATTACAACAGCATTGATCATTATTCCTTTAACAATCGCCATGGCCTTAGTCTTGCCAGGAAACCGCGTTTTACCATTTGCCGATTTGGCCGTTGTGCCTTTCCGGGTAGCGATGGTGGTTGCCTTGACTCGCGGGAATTTGTTGAAAAACATCGTGATCGGTTTAGTCATTACTGCTTCATTGCTATGGTGTGGTTCTGCAACATCCCCAATGTTGACAGCAATTGCTAAATCAGTGGGTATCGACTTGGGTACTTCATCAATGTTGATCTCATCATTTGCGGCAACTTCCATGATCCAAAGTTATTTGGTATTCATCGCCTTTGCCTACAAACCAATCATCGGGATTCCGGTCTTATTGTTGGTATTGGCAGGTGTATGGTACTACTTTGACGGTGTGAAAAAAGTGAACCGAGAAATGAATGAACCAGTAGAAGCACAATAATTGGAGGGTTTAAATTGAAAATTTCAGATATTACAGTATACAAAGTAAAACCAAGATGGATCTTCGTGAAGATTTCCACCGATGAAGGCATTGACGGCTGGGGGGAAATGATCTCCGGAACCAAGACTGAAACAGTTGTTGCGGGTGCTTATGAGATCGGTAATCGTTTGATTGGGCGTAATCCATTTGAAATTGAACGCTTATTCCAAGAAATGCATCGCTCCTTCTTCCGTGGTGGCCCCATCAATGGGACGATTGTTTCCGGATTGGAAATGGCGCTGTGGGATATCAAAGGAAAAGCCTTTAACGTCCCTGTCTATGAATTATTAGGCGGAGCCGCCCGGGATAACATTAAAGTTTATTCGTGGATTGGTGGCGACCGGCCAAGTGAAGTCGCTGAACAAGCGCAAGACCGTTTTGATCGTGGCTTTACTGCCGTTAAAATGAATGCTACCGAAGAATTGCACTATATCGACTCTTACAAAAAAGTGGATGAAGTTGTCGAACGGGTGGCATCCATTCGGGAACGTTTTGGTGACGCGATGGATATCGGTGTGGATTTCCACGGTCGGGTGCATAAACCAATGGCTAAAGTTCTAGCGAAGGCCCTGGAGCCATTCCACCCAATGTTTTTGGAAGAAGTTGTCTTGCCGGAAAATGAAGAGCATTACAAAGAAGTTGCCGATGCAGTTGCTGTCCCTTTAGCAACCGGCGAACGTTTGTACACTCGCTGGCAGTTTAAAAATATCTTCAAACAAGGCGCCATCGATATTATCCAACCAGACGTAGCCCTTTGCGGCGGAATTTTAGAAACCCGCAAAATTGCGGCTATGGCTGAAGCTCATGATATGGCCGTGGCACCACATGCACCATACGGACCAGTTGCATTAGCAGCTACCTTGCAAGTGGACTCATGTACACCAAATGTCTTTATCCAAGAACAAAGCTTGGGTATCCACTACAATAAAGGCTTTGATTTGTTGGATTTTGTCAAAAACAAAGAAGTTTTCCAATACAAAGACGGCTATGTTGACCTACCTTCTAAACCAGGCCTTGGTTTGGAAATGGATGAAGACCGCATTAAGGAAATTTCTCAAGAAGGTTTGGTTTGGACCAACCCACAATGGAAAAACTACGACGGCACCATCGCCGAGTGGTAAAAATAAGTAAAGGATGATAGAAAATGGCAGAAGCACTAGTGATTGCAGGCTTTTTAGGATTGTTGGTCGTCTTACAAGTAAAAGATCAAAAGAAAATTATCGTGGCGGCTCAAACCAGCTGGATTCGTATGGGTTTGAGTATCGCATTGACGGTAGCGATACTTGTAATCTTTTGGCCAAGTAATCTGGCGGATCAAATCAAACTGGGGGCTTTTGCCGCTATTATCCTGATCAATGGTTTCTTAAAAGAAGGCTTGTCACAAGAAGGAGTCGTTAAACTAGGTGTCTTGAACGGCGAGTTTGCCCGCTACCCCCAAATTCAAATTGAAGAATTAGCTGGTGGCAACTCTTTTGTTTCCTTCTACAAGAGTAAGAATAATTCTTTCTCCCTGGTCTTTGGCAAATCGCAAGCTGAGATGGTGGCGGCTTTACAACAATTGGCCACTGATTCAGAGCTGGTTCTGGGTGAAATGGCGGATGAGAAACGTCCGCTTGCAAAGGGGAGTGCCCGATGATTTACGTAGCACGTCATGGTCAGACCCAATATAATGTGGACGGCAAAATTTGCGGTCATGCGGATATTGAGCTGACGGAAGTCGGTTATGCTCAAGCAGAGGAATTGGCTCAATTGGTCAGCGACTTGGAGCAGCCAATCACTAAAATCTATGTCTCACCATTGAGGCGGGCCCAGGAAACGGCCCGAATCATTAATGAAAAAGTGTCGGTACCCATTGAGGTGGAACCGCGCCTAATTGAGATGGATTTTGGACAGTATGATGGCTTACCAATTGAAACACCGGAATTCCAAAAGGTTCGTGTGGAATTCTCGCTACCATTACCAGACGGCGAATCCATCATGGATGTTGCCGGTCGGGTGTATCCTTTGCTGGCAGAGTTGGAACAAAGTGACGAAGATGTTTTGTTGGTGTGTCACAATGCCTTGATTCGGGTGATTGACAATTATTTTCATGGGAAGACGATGATTGACTTCTTGAAATTCAATGTGGACAATACTCAGCTGTTGAGGTACGAAAGGAAACGATATTAATTAATGATATTTATATTAAAAAGGCAATCCATCTGAGGTGGATCGCCTTTTTTTATGAGGCTCAATTACTATTCATTTGGTTGGCTCCTAAGTTTCGGGTTCAACCAAATAAAATCAGTGATTCCATCATCGATTCTCTTTTGATAATCTTCTGTCGGTAAAGTATTTGTTATTACTGAGTGAGAATCAGCGAAATCAGCAATTTTGTAAAAGTGAGGCGAGTCAAATTTGTGTTCATCAACTAGTAAAATAGAATGTTTTGACCGTCTCATTATTTGTTGTTTGATTTTAGCTTGTCCCAAGCTAGCTTCATAAACCCCGTCTAGGTCGATTCCACGACAAGAAAAGAAAGAAAAATCATAGACAAATTGTTCTGTTAGAGAGTTTGGTGTTAGTATCAAATCTTAGACAACTGGAGCTGTTGAAGAAGATCTTTCAAGTTGAATTGATTTCGTAAGGCATCAATCAATAGAGTCTTTTCTTGATTTGATAGACGAAGTAGATTGATGCCTTTTCCTTTTTTTAGTAGTTCAGCTGCTCCTTCGAGTAATGCTTTCTCAAGCTGCAATTGGTGTACTTGTTCTTGTAACTCTTCTACTTCCTTTAAAAGTAATTCTTTTTGTTTTCCTTGATTTTTTGAAGTCATGGGCAGAGGGAAATCCTTTCCAAGATAAGTGGCCTTCCATTGATATAGAGCAACCCTACTGATTCCTTCAGCTTCAGCTAAGCCTTTTCTGTTGGTTTGAGGTTTATAGAACTTTTTCAACACGTCTTCTTTTTGATCTTTGGTTAACTTTACCGCACTTTTTCGAAGTTTTCTAGCACCTGGTGCGAGTTCTTCACACCATTGTCGTAAGGAGCCTTTATTTGGGTAACCAAGCATTCGAATGGTTCGTGCATAACATTGACCATATTCAAAATAATGATTCACAGCGACTCTTTTTTGTTCTTCAGAATACTTTGACTTCTTCCGGAGTTCCTGATGGAGCTCTCCAGATACCAAATATTCTTTATACCATTGACGTAGTGCTCCAACGGACGGATAACCTAATTTCCGAATGGTAGCGGCGTAGGAGCAATCATATTTTAAAAATAACTGAATTGCTTTTACACGTTCTTCGTGGGAAAACATACGGATATTCCTCCTAAGTTCATTTTTAGTCCAGGATTATGTCCGCACCCCCGACCACATCACACAAATAAGCAATGCAATTAATTTAGACAAGATTCCTGTAATGGGGTATACACCATGAGCGCCAATTGATCTGGTCTCTTTAGCAACCGGGGAAATGACAAAACGCTACGGGTTCGTATATACAGATATGGATAATGAAGGTAAGGGAACGAAGAAGAGAATCAAGAAAGCATCATTTGACTGGTATAAAAAGGTTATTGCAACTAATGGGGAAGATTTATCGTATTAATTCTTAAACATTTAGTAGAAACGGATTGCTCTTATTTTGTCAAACAGATAAGGGCAATCTGTTTCTCTTTGTATAGAGGATTTGAAGAGACAGACATTAAAAGAATTTCTTATTTGATAAAAAAATTGCTTACTGTATGAAATTGGTTTTATGATCCTATATTTTCAATATGTTTAGAAAACTTCAGGAACCATCTTGAAACGAGATGTGATATCCAAATGTAGAATAAAATGATAAATTACAGATACAGGGAAGCGCTCCCTAGAAAGGAGAAAAATCATGCATGAAATAAGCAAGCGTCAACATAAATTATTGAGATTGCTTTTGGAGCAAAAAGATTTTTTACCGGTAAATCATTTCTCCAAGATTTTATCTATCTCCGATCGTACATTGTATAAAGACATTGATGAACTGAATAAGGCATTAAAAAAAAGGAAAATTGAAATCTTGAAACGGCAAGGTAAAGGTATTTTTCTAAGTAAGTCTGATTTGTCAAATGATGAAATATTAAAAATTTTTGGTGAAGCTTCAACTCAAATAGACTTCAATCAGCTTCCACTCGAGCGGCAAATCAAAATGGCGGAATATTTATTATTGAGAAACAAAAAGGTGTCTTACCAACTATTATCTGATGAGTTTCTCGTCAGCAGAACCTCGATCTCAAATGACTTAGATCAAATACAGACTGTTATTGAAGGAAGTTCGGTCACGATTCGTTCTGATAATAATGGAACAAAGGTAAACGGAAATGAGTCTGAGATACAAAAGGCAATTAAACAATATGCTTACTTTATCATTGATAAATCAGACTTAACCAATAGCTATAGAGTTCAATTTCCCAGCTTATTATTCAGTTTTTTACCTAAGGACATCATCAAAAAAGTTTCTGGACTTCTGCAAACAAATGATCACTTTAATATCGATAAATTGTCTGATGATCATTTTCAATCATTAGTATTGTCAATCAGTATATTTGTTCTTCGTTTGCAGGAAGGTTTTCATATTGAATATCAAGATAATTTTTTATTTGAAAATGTGGAGTCGCTTAAAACTTTCTTTTTAGCAAATGAATTAGTAGAGAATCTTGAACTGGATAACAGTATCAAGCTAGATTCAAACGATTTTGAATACTTCAATCGACAATTAGTGGCTCATGGCTTCGAACCACGTTTGAGAGATTTAGCAATTCAGAAGGAATACGATGCTGTGGTAAGAAAGATGATTCAGAAGATGAGTGATTCAATTCAGGTTGACTTAACCAGAGATGAAAAACTCTACATGAACATTCTTTATCACTTGGTGTCCATGATATATCGTTCTAAATTGAACGTTCCTGTCAGTAATCCGCTTTTGGAGGAAATAAAGCGAGAGTATTCTGTGTTATACAGTACAACTTGGCTAATATTGGCCGGGATTGAAAAGGAATTAGATATTCGCTTAACCGATGATGAGGTCGCGTTCATGATGATCCATTTTCAAGGGGCCATCGATCGGTTGTCGGCAAATCGTAAGATATTAATTGTTTGTCCTACTGGAATCGGAACATCAGAGCTGATTGCCAATCGTTTAAAAAGGGTATTCTCTCCACAGGATATAGTTGAAGTTGTCTCATTACGAACACTCTATAAAAGAGATTTGAATAAAATTGATTTGGTGATCTCTTCAGTACAATTAGAAAAAATTGATGTTCCTGTAACGTATGTTTCCCCGCTAATGAGTAAACAAGATCTAAAAAAAGTTTCCGCGACTTATCTAGATTTATTTTATGAGGAAGAAGTAAACGATCAACCGTTTGAGCACTTAGGAAAAATAATCGATTCAGATTTGATTTTTTTGAACGAAACAGTTGCTACTAAAGAACAATGCATCAAAAGGATCACTCAAAAGCTTTTGCAAAATGATTTCGTTACGGATTCGTTCGAACAGGCAATTTGGGATAGAGAGAAGCTAGGGGTGACAGATCTTCCAATTGGGGCGGCGATTCCACATCCTTCACCATCAACAGTTAAGGAAAGCAAATTAGTAATTATGACATTAGTAAAACCAATACGTTGGAATTTTCGAATGATCAACACTGTTTTAATGATCTGTGTTGCAGAAAAGGATTTAAAGCATATTAAAGGAATATTATCAGAAATCTATCGGATCGTTGAGACGAAGAAAAATATCGATCGTTTTATCTTTAGCAAAGATGAAGAAGAAATAGTGAAAGTATTAGGAGGTCAAACAATTGATTGATGAAGGTTTAATCGTTTTGGATTCGGCGTTAACAAATAAGAAATCCATCATTCATTATTTATCAGAAAAGGCAAAAGAGTTCGGCTATTTAAAAAATAGCGCAAATTATATTAAAGCTGTAAACAAAAGAGAAGAAGAATTTTCTACAGCGATCGGCTATGACGTAAGTATCCCTCATGGGAAATCAAAAGAAGTAATCAATCCTTTTATCTGTTTTCTTAGAACGAACCAACCAATTCAATGGGATACAAATGGTAATACAGTTGAATTGGTGTTTATGCTAGGAATACCAGAAGAGAATAAAACGACTTTTCATTTGAAAGTACTCGCTGAAATCAGCAAAAAGCTTTTAGATGAAGGTTTTAGAAATGATTTATTAACTGGGAGCAAAGAGTCAATTTTAGATTCACTATATCAAGTAGAAAAGAAAATAGGAGGAATTTAATATGAAAATCGTTGGAGTATCGGCATGTCCTACAGGAGTAGCCCACACATACATGGCTCAAGAAGCATTGGAAAAAGAAGGAAAAAAGAGAGGACATGAAATCAAAATTGAAACTCAAGGCAGCATCGGGATCGAGAATGAGGTTACTGAGGAAGAAGCTGAAGAAGCAGATGTAGTCATTTTGGCGGTATCTGTCTTTATTGAGAATGAAGAACGTTTTGAAGATAAATTAGTTTTAAATGCTGATGTCAATGATGCTATTTCGTATCCTGCGAAAGTATTGGATGCTGCTGAGAAGTTAGTAAATGGGTAAAAATAAAGGAGGATAAAATGAATATCAAAGCTACTTTAAAGGAAGTTCAAAAATCATTTTTAAGTGGGGTTTCTTTCATGATGCCTGCAGTAGTTGCTGGTGGTATCATGTTGGCCATCTCACTTGCTACTGGAGAAAAAAGCGATACAGGAGTTGTTGTTACTAACGAATTAATGCAGAACATTAACCTTTTAGGTAAAGCAGCTTTTGCAATGATGATTCCTATTTTGGGCGGCTATATCGCATATTCAATTGCGGGTAAGCCTGGTTTGGCGCCAGGGATGATTCTAGGGTTCCTTGCTAATAATCCTGTTACTGTAAATGATGTGGAAGTAAAGTCAGGATTTTTAGGGGCGATGCTTCTAGGTGTTGCTGCAGGATATTTGGTCAAATGGATGAAAAAATGGAAAGTTAGCAAAACGATTAAAACCATTTTACCGATTCTGATCATACCAACCATTTCGGTTTTTATTCTAGGTTTGATTTACATCTATGTTGTTGCCACACCATTGGCATTTTTGATGAACGGATTAACTAGTATCATGAGCAGTCTAAACGGTAGCAGTGCCATTTTATTGGCAGTATTTATTGGATTGTTCGGAGAAGTCGACATGGGAGGACCAATCACCAAATCAGTTTCGATGTTTACACTTGCACTTATGAATGAAGGTATTTATGAACCGAACGGTATGTTTAGAATCGCCGTGGCTATTCCACCTATTGGGATCTTTTTAGCGACATTATTCTTTAAAAAGAAATTTACTGAAGGTGATCGGGATGCGGCGGTTGCTGCTGGAATCATGGGATGTATTGGAATTACTGAAGGAGCCATTCCCTTCGTAGTTAGTGATATGAAACGAATCTTGCCTTCAACAATGATTGGGACAGCGGTAGGATGTGTAATTGGAGCGATTGGGAATGTGAAATGCTATGTTCCTCATGGTGGATTTGTTGTATTACCGGTTGTTGACAATAAACTATGGTTTATTGCTGCAATTATAATTGGATCATTAGTGACAGCGTTGATACTTGGCTTTTTAAAGCCGGCTTTAGAAGAAACACCAGCAAAAAAGAAAAATAAGAGTCAAGTGGCGGATTTAACAAAGGAGAAAGCCTAATGAAACTAGAAATGAACGATTTCATCGAAAAGAATAAAGTAATTGCAATTTGTCGAGGAACTTATGGGGAAAAGCTTATTAACTTGGTGTCCGCGCTAAACGATGGTGGAGTAAAGCTTGTAGAAGTTACTTTTGATCAAGGAGATCCTGAATGTTTGACTAAGACTCCAAAGGCCATCGCCTCGCTGGTTAAGGAGTTTGGAAATGAAGTTAAAATTGGAGCGGGTACTGTTCTGTCCATTGAACAAGTTGAAGCCGCTCACCAAGCAGGAGCAGAATATATTATCTCGCCTAATACGAATTCAAGTGTTATCAAACGAACAAAAGAATTAGATATGGTCTCGATGCCTGGGGCGCTAACACCAAGCGAGATAATCTCAGCGAATGAAGCGGGTGCAGATTTTGTCAAGGTGTTCCCTGTTAGAGCTTTGGGGATAGGATATATCAAGGACATTCTTGGGCCAATCAATCATATTAAACTAGTCGCAACAGCAGGAGTCACACCTGATAACTTGCAAGACTATCTTGATCTAGGTTTCAGCGGTGCTGGGATTAGCGGCTATTTAACGGATAAACGTTTGATTGATACAGGTGATTTTGCGACGATTACCAAACATGCCTTGGAAATGATGAGCATTGTAAGAGAAAATAATGTCTCAAACTAGCCCTATTGACAAAGGGGATAGTGTCTTAAAAAAATGAACGCTGAAAGAAAATCGCGGAAAGAGGTTAATAATGAAATTTTTCTTAGATACGGCAAATGTAGATGAAATCAAACGAATCAATGAGTTGGGTTTAGTTGATGGAGTAACGACGAATCCAACAATTATTGCTAAAGAAGGACGAGATTTTGAAGAGGTCATCAAAGAAATTTGTTCTCTCGTCGATGGGCCTGTAAGTGCGGAAGTAACAGGATCGCAAGCTGAAGAAATGATCGCCGAAGCAGAAGTGCTTGCAAAGTGGGCACGTAATGTTGTCGTCAAGATCCCGATGACAGAACAAGGATTGAAAGCAGTAAACACTCTATCTAAAAAAGGAATCAAAACCAATGTAACGTTAGTCTTTACCGTAGCTCAAGGTTTGATGGCCGCAAAAGCTGGCGCTACTTATATCAGCCCATTTTTAGGTCGTTTAGATGATATTGGAACTGACAGTATGGCTTTAATTAAAAACTTGAGAAAAGTACTAGATAACTATGGATACAAAGCAGAAATTATTTCCGCGAGTGTTCGAGGACTTGAACATGTGGAGAAAGTGGCTGAACTAGGTGCAGATATCGCGACAATTCCTGGTAATCTATTCCCGAAATTATGGAGTCATCCGTTAACTGATAAGGGTATCGAGCAGTTTGAAAAAGACTGGGTGGCATTCTCCAATAGGTAATTACAGATTTCTGTGAGTTATATAGTCATTTTTAAGGTAAGAATAAATAGAAGTAACAATGGAGATGATCAAAATGGAACAAAGAAAACCCATCGTAATTATGAATTGGTCTATGAGGCAAAACTTGATTTCTGAAGCAGAAGAGTATGCTGTTGATGTTCTCAACCATCAATCTGAAAACCATAAAGTTGAGGTTGTACTTTTGCCATCAATGGGTACCATCCATCAAGTTTCAAAAGTTCTTACAGGCAGTCAATTTGCTTTCGGTGCTCAAAATATGGCCGAGATCGATCAAGGTGAACTCAGTGGTGAATTTTCGATTCAATCCTTAGTGGATATGCATGGGAAATTTGTCGAACTTGGTCATTGGGAACGTAGAAAATTATACAATGAGACAGATGAGACGATTAATAAAAAAGTGAAGCTTGCTTTAGCATATGACATTTCCCCGATTGTTTGTATTGGCGAGATTGAAGAAAAAGATGCGAATAACGTCATTGATGAAATCAAGAATCCGAATTATGTACAAGAACTAAAAGAAGAATTATTTTTACGAATTTTCAATGCTTTATATCAAATTGATCGCGATAAATTGAAGAAAATCGTGATAGCGTATACACCTGCTTGGGCCGTTGGGAAAACCAAAGCTGCCAGTGCGCCTCATATCAGTCGAGCGGTTGCCATTATTAGGAATTCATTAACTGAACTATTTGGGAAGGACGCGGATAATATTCGAGTAGTTTATGGTGGAACTGTTAGTCCAGAGAATACCAAGACTATGCTGGATTTAGCAGATTTAGACGGTGTCTTGTTGGGACGTTTTGGAAGTGACCCAGAAAGATTGCAGCAAACGATTGAAGTGGTAGAGCAGATTAGATGTTAAATATTTTGAGTTTTAAACTAATTTATGAAAATCATAGAACTGTTCAAAATTTCAAAATGTAACACGAGGGATTGAGTTATATTATTGAAAATAACTCAATTTATAAACGTATAGGGTTCTGTTGCAAAGTTTTAAATAAAGAATAAAATCCCTTACGGTATCTATGATTTAAGCTGGGATTCCCAATAATACCTTGATTTCAGTACAGACCGAAAACCCGAAGAGAGTGCCTTCTTTTCGGGTTTTCTTATATAATCCTCGAATGGCTTCCATGCCTTTAATCGTGGTAGAGGCAGTGCGTAAACTTCGATAGAATTTATTGCGTCTCTTTACTGGACGATGGTCTTGTTCAATCAAATTATTCAGGTATTTAATGGTACGATGTTCTGTCCCTTGATAAAAGCCGTATTCTTTTAGTTTCTTAAAGGCACTTGTAATAGAGGGGGCTTTATCTGTGACTACAACCTTCGATTCATCAAACTGCTTCACTAACCGCTTAAGAAAAGCATAGGCTGCTTGTGTGTCCCGTTTTTTACGTAACCAAATATCCAAGGTTAAACCATCTGCATCGATGGCTCGATACAAATAATGCCATTTTCCTTTAATTTTGATGTACGTTTCATCCATTTTCCATGAATAAAAGGATTTTTTATTTTTCTTTTTCCAAATTTGATAGAGTAGTTTGCCATATTCTTGCACCCAACGATAAATCGTCGTATGAGAAACGTTAATGCCACGATCATATAAGATTTCTTGAACTTCACGATAGCTAAGGTTATAACGAAGATAGTAGCCCACGGCTACAATAATCACATCCTGCTGAAATTGCTTTCCTTTAAAATGACTCATCGTCATTCCTCCTGCTATCTTTTTCTATTATTCTACCTTATCTGATAGTAGATTTAAAACTTTGCAACAGAACCGAGCGGAATATAAAGAAAAGAGAAAAGTAATTAAACGCAAAAAAATGTAGAACTTAAAAAATATAAAGAGGAACAACCGTTAAAATTAGGAATGATGTTGTGTAAACATTATAATTGCTATGATATAAATGAAGTATTAAAGAAAGCAAATTTAAACCAATTTTGTGAACAGAAAAGCCTTAGTCACTATGACCAAAACTACGGACGAAACTATGACCAAAAGTAGGTACTAAATTATGACCGAAAATAGGTCCAAAATGGATTTTTTTATGATATCAAAAATTATGAAATGATTTTGAAAGAAAACCAGTTGGCACAGCCAACTTAGCCACCTTCCTGTAGGAAGGTGCTATCAGTTTTCCCTTATGCTCTTTTCTTTCTTTTTTGTTTCATATGTCAAATGCCATTTTGAAATGTACCATCTTAAGAAATTTATCCTTAAAAACAATTGCGTTATTGGATAAAAAGATGCTACATTATCTTAAAAAAGGAATCAAATATGATGAATTTAGTGGCTAGCATATCGTGTGATTAAGATACTTTATAGTGTAAGTTGAAGGAGAAAAAATATTTAAAATATACTTCCCATTTCAGTGGGAAGTAAAATTAATCTTGTTGTTTCTACTAGTAATGTATCTTTTTGGAAACTATGTAACGATGTAAACAAGATTTTTTTCAGAAGAAAAAACGATAAAAGTTGTGATAAACGATTTAAAAAATAGGAGAAAATATATCAAGCGCATGGTATGAAACGCACATTTAAAAAGATTCGACTAACTAAAAAAATAAGTTTACAAAGCATTGTTGTGTATTACAAGTGATCTATACACTGAAAAATGATAGAGAAAATCTGATACGTCCGCAACAATGGACAATTGAAAATGAAAGTGAGGAAATTGGAAGAATGGCTGATGAAAATAAAGTTGTTCCGCTTGAAACACTAGTGATAAATAAGGAAGAGTTTGAGCAACTTTTTCTTGATTTTTTTGTTCAATATGACAGGATTTATGATTTTAGTTCGTCACTAGATTTATTTGAATTAGAGGCAGAAATAATAGAAAACAGTCGAGAGGAGAATGGTAAAATCATCATTTCAGTAGAAAAATTCAATGAATTATTCTCAGAAACATTTGAAATAGATACAGATTATTATCAACCACAAGAAGTTTTCCAATCATTTAGAAATCAGATTATTCGCTCAGGTAAGACCGTAAACTGAAAAACAATAAAAGAAACGTTGAAAGAATAATTATTCCTTCAACGTTTCTTTTTTAGAATGTTTTAATGACCAAAGCAGTTTCATTGTCAGGCTTAGGTAATTCATGAAATCCCGTATTTATAGTGCTCAATTGATCAACTAACCATGTTTTACTTTTTGAATTGTAGATAAATCTAAAATTAATATCGTTATTATCGTGTTGAAGGGGCGTCTCCAAATAATCTGCTGTATATTCATAGTCAACGTAACCTGCTAATACAAAAGAGAGTATCCCTTTATTTAATGTTAGATTTAATGGATAATCATACGACTTTATTTTTTTCAACTTCATATTGTACATATCTTCAGCCATAAAAGTTGAGTTCGTGATTTCATCTTGGGTCTCATTAAAAAAGTTATCCGAATAATCGCTTATTTTTGAAAAGTCTTTATTGGCACCAGCCTCAAAAAATTGTTCAACTTTTTCAGTATAAAGTTGTGCTAACGCTCCTTTTTCAATATTAACTTTAATATTTTCATGTCTATCAATTTGTGTGCTGTTCAGTAAGGGAAGATCAGCTTTTAGTTTTATATCGTCTTGATTTCTTTCAATTTCAATTGGCAAAATCTTTTCAGTAGATTCAGTTTCTGATAAAGGAACATCTAGTTTTTTATCATGATAATAAGCTTCAAATCCATCTGGAACCGGAAAAAAATGTATTGGGTAATTCTTTTCTGAGGTTGTTGTACTAGTTTCCGTACTTGTAGAACTTGTGTCAGAAGTGGTACACCCGCTTATAGTTCCGATGAGTAAAGCGCAAGTTAGAATGATTGCAAATTTCTTCAAAAAAATTCCTCCTTAAAATTGAATATGGACTAATACTAGTCCCATTGTAGCATACCGAATCTTTAAGATTAATAAGAAAAAGGACTAATTTTAGTCCAAAAGGTGTGCTATTCTTGAAAGAGGAAAAAATTATTGATAAAGAAAATGTAATCGGTAGCAATATTAGACGAGTCCGATTAGAAAAAGGAATTGGTCAAACCGAGCTGATTAGAGACCTACAGCTTCGTAAAATTGCTATAACTAGGGAAACGTTGGTTAAGATTGAAGGTGGCCGCCAACACATTAAGTTGGATCAATTGAAAGCCATCAAAGATATTCTACAGGTGTCTTATGAAGATTTGCTTCAATGACTACTTGTAGTCATTTCGTTTGAAATTATTATGTTACACCCTTATGTGTCACGAAGAAATACTGGTATAATAATGAATGGGATATGTAACGATAGGGTATACTGTTATGTTGCCTAATAAATTGTGGATCAAAATACAAGAATGGAGGGATATCCTTGTATAAGGCATATGAATTGGATTTTACAAATGCTGACTTAAATGCATTCTCCTCAAGCTCGCAATCATATACACATGTAGTAAATCAAATAGATCACAACCAAAAATCTATTAACAAGAGAATAGAAA
Source organism: Enterococcus sp. DIV2467a (assembly GCF_050532945.1). Classification (NCBI taxonomy): domain Bacteria; kingdom Bacillati; phylum Bacillota; class Bacilli; order Lactobacillales; family Enterococcaceae; genus Enterococcus; species Enterococcus sp. DIV2467a. The sequence continues at coordinate 1,035,698 of NZ_CP172896.1, forward strand.
ATCTATTTGAAAGTGAAAATGATTTAGTTGATTATTATTCTAAGGACAGCAAAATTCTAGATGCAGACGAAATTATTAAAGATTGGTTTCCAACTATAAAAGCAGATATTTTTATATCTCACTCTCATGCTGATGAAAAATTAGCTATACGTTTTGCATCATGGCTATTTGAAAATTTTGGTCTTACTGCATTTATTGATTCTTCGGTTTGGGGATACAGTTCTGATTTATTAAAAAAAATAGACCAAAAATATTGCTATAAGGAACAAACAAAAACATATGATTATGATAAAAGAAATGTAACAACTAGTCATGTTCATATGATGCTTTCTACAGCTTTAAATAATATGATTGATAGTACAGAATGTCTGTTTTTTCTTAATACACCTAATTCAATTAGTTTGAGCAATGAAATCACTAATGAACAGAAATTTACGTATTCGCCATGGCTATATAGCGAACTGACGACAGCTTCAATAGTGGAAAAAAAGAATCCACGATTGGAAAGTAATCCTCAAATGAGCACCGAGGATGTTAGAAGCATTATAAAGCACTATTCTTCGCAAGAAAATCTGCAAATAAAATATTCTTTAAATTTAAGTGAATTAACTTATTTACGAAAAGCTGATTTGAAAAAATGGGCTTTAGATGCTGTGGAATGCACTAAAGGAAGTAATACATTAGATATTTTATATAAAAACACCATTTTCACTAATCTCTAATCAATTTACTGAATCGAAAGGAACCGGGTAGAATGGATAAGAAAGTTTTAATAAAGAGGTTCTCTGAAGCTATTGAAAAAGGAAATGCAGCAATATTTGCAGGTGCAGGATTATCGATGTCACAAGGATATGTAAGTTGGCCGGAACTACTTAATGATCCTGCAACAGAAATCGGGTTGGATTCTAAAAAAGAAACAGACTTAGTTACTCTGGCTCAATATTATAAAAATGAAAATGGTGGATCAAGAGGAATTTTGAATCAGATACTTATGGATAATTTTGGTGAAGAATTAGAAATATCTGAAAATCATCGAATACTAGCAAGTTTACCTATTGAAACTTATTGGACAACTAATTATGATCATCTAATAGAAAAATCAATCCGAGAAGCTTATAAAAACCCTCAGGTTAAGAAAAATTATACTCAGTTAGCAACAACTAATCCAAATGTGGATACAATTGTTTATAAAATGCATGGTGATATAGATGATGTCAGTTCGACAGTAATAACAAGAGATGATTATGAAAAATATGATGATGATTCGTACGCGTTATTTAAAGAAACTTTAAAAGGAGATTTGTTAACAAAAACTTTTCTCTTTTTAGGATTTAGTTTTACAGACCCTAATTTAGAAAGAATTTTATCAGATATAAGATGGGTTTTGAGAGAAAACCAAAGACCTCATTATTGTATAATGAGAAAAATATTAAAGGAAAATTTTGTCGATTCTGAGGATTTTTTTGATCAAGAGAGATATAATTATGAACTGACAAAAAGAAGACTACAAATCAATGATTTGTCCAGATTTTCGATAAACGTTGTTGAAGTAGATGATTATTCTGAGATTACTGATATTTTGAAAAGTATTAGAAAAAAGTATTTGAGAAAAACTATTTTTATTTCGGGAAGTGCTGTTGATTATACTCCATTTACATCTGAATCGAAAGGATTAAAATTTGTCGAGAAATTAGCATATAGGCTTTCTGAATCCGGTTATAGAATAGTATCAGGTTACGGACTTGGAATTGGTAATAGTATTGTTTCAGGAGTTCTAAAGCAGAGAAGAAATTTAAGAAAAAATAACATACAAGACGTACTTTCTTTAAGACCACTTCCCCTTGATATGCCTCATGAGTGGAGAAGATATCGAGAAAACATTATTGCAGAGTCTGGGATTAGTATTTTTGTTTTTGGAAACAAACTTGAATCAGGTGAAATAGTTACAGCAGATGGAATGATTGAAGAATTTGAATTATCTGTTCAAAATGAAAATATAGTAGTTCCGATTGGATTTACCAAAGGTGCAAGTAAGGTTTTGTTTGATAAGATTCAAGAGAATTTCAGTGATTATTTTGATGATTCCTTAAAAAGTAAATTTCAAGCGCTAGAAAAATTAGATACTGAAGGAGAAGTAGATAAAAAAGTTGAACAAATTGTCAGTTTAATAAATAGTATTCAGGAGGATTAATATGGTGAGAAGGGTTTTTTTTAGTTTCCATTATGCAGATGTAACAAGAGCAATGGTAGTTAGAAACAGCTGGACTTTGCGAGGAACAAAGGAAGCTGGTTTTGTAGATAAGGCTGAATTTGAGAAAGTTAAACGTAATGGAGATATTGCTATAAAAAACTGGATAGATAATCAATTAATTGGAACATCAGTGACTGTGGTGCTGATAGGTAAAGAAACTCTTGATCGAGAATATGTTAAATATGAAATCCAGGAGAGTTATAAGCGAGGAAATGCTATTTTGGCCGTTAATATAGGTAAAATAAAAGATTTTAACCAGATGACAACTACTAGTCAATCAGTAATTAAAATAATTGGGCAAAAACCAGATGGAGAATATTTGTGGTTTGACGAAATTATTGATGGCCAATATGATTATATAAGTGATGATGGATACAACAATTTAGGAACTTGGATTGACAGTGCAGCATACAAAAAAGGTAAATAAAGAGTTGGAACTGTCTACTATCTAATGACATGTTATTTTTTTACTTACTTATCCCTGTATCTTTAAATAGTAGATATTTTTTTATCAGTTAATTCATCAAACTGAATTAGGAACAGACATAATTCTATAGATAAGTAAAACTCTATGATAAAAAATGTTTAATCCTTATATTTCTTTATAAAGAACAGTTATATATTTTCTAGCAAAAGCACGCCACGCAACTTGAATACGATTATAATACCAATCAAGATGAATTAGCATCAATAAAGTGATTAACTCTATACAAAAATTATTGAAATACCAACTATCTTTATTTTTAATGAACTTAACTTCATGGTTGAAATAGAATAACTTGAATCCTCAAATAGCTTCTCTACCTGCTGTTTTGGATACGATATTGGCTACGTTCCCGATGACAGTACCTGCTGATATATACTGTCAGTCTAAAGTAATTTGTTAGATGAAATATCTCTATAAAGCCTGATTCTTTCCTCTGATTCCCAAAAGAGTCATTGGAAGGCAGTGTAGGTTAAACCTGTTATAGGAGCTAGAACCCTTGATATATAAGGATTCTAGCTTTTTTATTTTGCCTTGATAGTAGAAATGACCAGCTTTTTACTGATGAGCCATCATATCAGCAAACTCTTGACCAGTTTTCTTAGGGGCGCTGTATGCAATATCCGTATAGATAGATTACGTTACTTTTCTATTTATGTTGATGAGTCTATTCCAAATGATAAGCAAGCTATATCAGAAGCAATTGAACGTCTGAAAGAATTAATCTATCTATTCAGAAGAAGGTGGGAGAAGGGATTACAGCAAGCTTAAAAGAGCCACTGGAAACGGAGTACACTCTTACTCTAATTGATGGACAACCAACTCAAGCTAATCATATCTTCGGTAGAATGATACAAGTAATTGAATGAATAGGATAGAGAACCCCACCCCGTTGTTATTTGACCGTACTAAGGATACGCTTTAAATGAGCTACATGGCTCACATGGGATATTCTTTTTTGACTTTTGCAAAAGGTTAATAAATTTTGATACATGAAACGAAATGAAACACTGCTTTATAAACATTGATATAATAGGGTTTCTGTGTTTCGTATGTAAATGAAACGAAAAATAGTTTTTAGTTGAAAATACTTAAAAAGTAGTGCATAGTTGTGGGAGTTATTGCAGATGAAACAGACCTACAAATATTTCATGTGCAGCAAGTTAAAGAATACTTTTTTATGGTATAATTGTAGATGTCTAAATTCATGTGGGGAGGAATTGTAATGAGTAAAAATGGTAAAGTGATTTCAATTATCAATATGAAGGGTGGAGTTGGTAAAACAGCGTTGAGCGTAGGAATATCATCTTTTTTGTCAGAAAAAAAAGATGAAAAAGTACTTTTGATTGATAGTGACCCTCAATTCAATGCAACTCAAGCGTTCATAGATCCAGAAGATTATCTGAAAAGTGAAAAAACCATTTTTAAGTTATTTAAGCCCCAGACAGAATTACATCAGTCTTTTGTAATGCCAAAAAGAGAAGAGCTGGTTACTAAAATAAACAAAAACTTAGATATATTAATGGGTGATTTGAATCTAGTATTAGTTAATAAAAGTAGCGATTCAGGTTTAATTAAACGTTTAAAACGATTTATTACAAAAAATAACTTAAGGAATTATTATGATTATATTATAATTGATTGTCCACCAACTTTAACGTTATACACAGATAGTGCACTAGTTAGTTCTGATTATTATTTAATTCCTAACCGTATAGACAGATACTCAAATATAGGAATTAGCTCACTGAATAGAGCTATTGGGGATTTGATAGATCAAGAAGACTTAGAATTAAAGTGTTTAGGACTAATTTATACGATGGTTCAAAATCATCTATCAGATAAACAAAAAGAAGTAAAAGCCGAATTGGAATCTAACAAAGCGATGGAAAATATATATGTGTTTAAATCTAGTACTAGCTTAGTGAATGATATGCAAGTGGGAAAACAGGGACCTATTGCTACAAGGTATGCTAAATCAAATAAAGATATAAGCGATGTGGTAGATGAACTGCAAGCATTACTTAGCAAAAATTCTTCAAAAGAAGGGGTGACTGTAGATGGATAATAGATTTTTATACAGAAGTAGTTTGAAAAGTAAAGATATCCCGAAATTTCAAATGATGGGAATCACCTCAGAGTTAATTTTGTCAAAGCAGGTTTTTCCTAAAAATATAGAAATTACTTCTTTTTTAAATGTAGTATTTAATGTGGAGTTTAAAAATTATGTAATGAAATCTAGAACTTTGATTTTATCAAGAACTGTACGTGTTATAGAAGGATGCTCAGAGAATGAATATCAGAATTATAGAAGAAAATTATTAAACTTTGTAGAAGAGTATTATGAGTCGAAAGAAGTGTCAAAAAATATTTCAAAATCTTCTATATCGAAATGGGTAACAGGAGAATAATAGCATGTATAATCACGTTTATTTAAAAGAAGATATAGATGCTTTAATAAATGAATTTGGAAAATTGAATGCTGAGGATGAATCTTTATTTAGATTTCTAAGTAAAAAGATTATATTCTTAAAGGAAATAAAAATAAGTATAGTAAATACTACTGTGATATTTTATATAGACCAAATGATATCGGATTTAATGTACTTAATGGCTAGTTATCATAAGGGTGAAGTGAGATATTTTTATTTAAATATTAGATCAGTAATTGAGGCATTTTCCCGTTTGTTTAGTGAGGTAGAAACAAGTACTAATAGAATAACTATGACAACTTTATTAGATAATATAGCTAACTACATTACTTTAAATGATTTGCGTGATAGTAAAGAGGATTCTCTGGACTATCCTAGACTAAAAGGTCTTTATAGAGAATGCTGTCTTTACGTACACGGAAATATTAATGCTAAATATTCATTAATTGAGTTTTACAACGAGTTGCTTAATGAAGAAATAACTAGTGCTCAAAAAAGAAAAATGAGCAATGATATTAAATTCTTAGCGAGTATTTTAACTAATATTTCTTGCTACAGATACTCAATTACTTTAAATGATGTTTTTTTTAGAGGTAAGAATAAACTTGGCTATTTGATAGGGGAATTTGGTGTTAAAATAGTAAAATCATATTCGAACTTTATATTCTCATGTTTATCAGGAGGCGAGTCTATATATAATGTGGTTTTAACATCCAAAAAAGGAAGTAAGTTAAAAGTGATAGATTTTAATTCTGATGAATATGAGATGTCTTATTGTTTTAGACCAGATACTCTATTTTTTGAAGATTATGATGTCTATTCAAAATGTATACTTAAAAAAAAGAGCTATCGTTAAAAAGATAACCCTTTTGATTATTGCTCCCAATAACATAGTATCATAGTATAAATTGACCAGATTTTGACCATCTTAATTTGACAATGAATGACACTGGTTGAGAAGTCGATTCCAATATGGAAGGCTCTGTCAGCTAGTTTTTCACTCTACCAACAAAATAATCAACCAAAATAACAACGGAAAGCCAAACAAGAAACATACTAATCATGCTTCTTCAAAGAAGCACAAATAAAAAAGTGATGACTCGAGAAGAAAATCTCTATGGAGTCATCGCTTTTTCTTATATTTTAGTTAAAAAATTATTTTACTAAAGGTTGAAGTAACTTGTTCCAGAAACTAATAAGTGGGCCAGCACCAAATGCACAAATAATTGTACCAATCCCAATTGGACCACCAGCAATAAAGCCAATTAATAGGACCAACAAATCTTGTGCTTTTCGAACAGAAGCGTAAGGTTTGTTGGTTTGTTGACAGATGGTTGGCGCAATCGCATCATAGGGGGACTCGCCTTGATCTGTAGCCATGTATAAGGCGCAGCCAAATGTAAAAATCAGGACTCCGACGAATAAAGAAAGTAGTTTGCCAATTGTTGAGCCTCCTAAACTATTGGCATAAGGTTGAAGCCAAGTAGAAATCTGTTGAATCAAAATTCCTACTAAAAGCATATTTAAAATAGTTCCTAGACCAATGGCTTTTTTGTTTTTTAAATAGACATAGAATAAAATAAACGCATTGACAATAATTTGAAAAATGCCTAATTGCATACCAAACATCGAAGAAAGTCCGATATTCATAGCAGTGAAAGGATCAACTCCTAAACCTGCCACTCTTAAAGTGGATGCGCCAATCCCGATAATAACTAAACCAATTAAAATTAAAAGAACATTTTTGACTAGTTTCATGGTAAGCCTCCTGAATAGATTTTGTGTGTGATAGTACAAAGTCTGCAACAAAAATTCATAGAGAATTTTGTTGCAGACTACTTTTTAACCAGCTCCGTGTTGGAACGAAGGATATAGAGACATCCCGCCATCTACAAAGAGTGTTGTTCCGGTTACGTATGAGGATTCATCAGAAGCTAACCAAGCGGCCGCAGCAGCTACTTGATTTGGTTTACCAATAATACCCATAGGAACCATGCTTGTTGTTTGTTTTAACTGTTCGGGATCGGAAAATTTTTCAGCATTAATAGGTGTGTTAATCGCTCCAGGCGCAATACAGTTGGCACGAATACCATATTCCGCATATTCCAAAGCGATTGTTTTCGTGAACATTTCGGTTGCGCCTTTACTTGCCGCATAGTGGGCGAACGTTGGCCAAGGAATTCTTTGGTGTACGGAGGACATATTAATGATTGAACCTTTGATTTTTTGATCTCTAAATATTCGGAGTGCCTCTCTAGAACCCAAAAAGACACCGTTTAAATTGACATCAATGACACGTTGCCATTCTTTTAATGGCATATCAATTGTCGGAAAAGAAGCCTCCACACCGGCGTTATTTACCCAAATGTCAACATGACCAAACTCTTTTAAAGCGGTTTCAGCTAACGCTTTAATATCTTCTTCATTAGAGACATCAGCCTTCACGAATTTTACGCGATCTGCGTGCTTGGCTTGGACATCTTCAAATTCTTTAGGCAGCTCACCGACATAGTCAGCAACAACATTCATGCCCTCTAAGATATAACGCAGAGTAATAAATAATCCTAAACCCGTAGCTGCACCAGTGACAACGGCTACTTTACCATGTAATTCTCCATACATTGATTCATTCCCCCTAAAATTACTATTAATACTTTCATGGTAGCACATGTCAATCAGCGTGTTGATAAAATACGACAAACTGTCGGAAAAGTTTATGGTCTAAAGTTAGCTACTATTGTTGAAGGTCTTTAAAATAAATACTGGTCGTAGTAATCAATTCCTCTCATTTATACAGTTTTCTAAAAAAACACAAAATATCTAGGCGAAGTGGTCAAGTCCAATGGTTATTTATGAGTGAATATGCTAAAATAAAACTTGTCTTACATAAGGAAAGATTTGTTCACTAACAGTGGCGACTGTTCTCAGTAAACAGTTGCACTGGTTTATCGGGAAGGGAACAGAGCAAGTTTTACGAGACTTTCCCATGTAATAATAAAAAGCACTGAACGTCAGTGAATGAAGGAAGAAGGACATCTATGAAAACAATTATCACATTCATTATTGTCTTCGGTATTCTTGTCCTCGTACATGAATTTGGCCACTTTTATTTTGCAAAACGAGCGGGTATTTTAGTTCGTGAGTTTGCAATCGGAATGGGACCAAAGATTTTTGCGCATCGTGGAAAAGATGGCACCACTTATACGATTCGCTTATTGCCAATTGGTGGCTATGTGCGAATGGCTGGGATGGGCGAAGACATGACAGAAATCACACCAGGTATGCCTCTATCTGTTGAGTTAAATGCCGTGGGTAATGTGGTTAAAATTAATACAAGTAAAAAAGTACAATTACCTCATAGTATTCCGATGGAAGTCATTGATTTTGATCTTGAAAAAGAATTATTCATCAAGGGCTATGTCAATGGAAACGAGGAAGAAGAAACCGTTTATAAAGTTGACCATGATGCAACGATTATTGAAAGTGATGGAACCGAGGTGCGGATTGCGCCACTTGACGTTCAATTTCAATCAGCGAAATTATCGCAACGCATTTTGACGAACTTTGCGGGACCCATGAATAACTTTATCTTAGGGTTTATTCTGTTTACGTTAGCGGTCTTTCTACAAGGAGGCGTCACTGATTTAAACACGAATCAAATTGGACAAGTGATTCCTAATGGCCCAGCCGCAGAAGCTGGGTTGAAAGAAAACGATAAAGTCTTATCGATTAATAATCAAAAAATCAAAAAATACGAAGATTTTACAACCATTGTGCAGAAGAACCCCGAAAAGCCGTTAACGTTCGTAGTTGAGCGTAACGGCAAAGAAGAGCAACTAACAGTGACACCAGAAAAACAAAAAGTGGAAAAACAAACGATTGGTAAAGTCGGCGTTTATCCTTATATGAAAACCGATTTACCGTCAAAATTGATGGGCGGTATTCAGGATACTTTGAATAGTACGACACAGATTTTTAAAGCACTCGGCTCACTATTCACAGGCTTTAGTTTAAACAAACTAGGTGGGCCAGTCATGATGTTTAAATTATCGGAAGAAGCATCCAATGCTGGAGTAAGTACAGTTGTATTCTTAATGGCCATGTTGTCAATGAACTTAGGGATTATTAATTTGTTGCCGATCCCAGCTTTAGATGGCGGGAAAATTGTCTTAAACATTATTGAAGGTGTACGTGGAAAACCAATTAGTCCTGAAAAAGAAGGCATCATTACGTTAATTGGCTTTGGGTTTGTCATGGTGTTAATGGTGTTAGTTACTTGGAACGATATTCAACGCTTTTTCTTTTAAGGAGAAAGTTTAAGTAAAAAAGTGTGTAAAGAAATCAAAAATAGTTGATTTTAAAATAGAGGAGAGTTTTAATGAAACAGTCAAAAATGTTAATTCCAACGTTAAGAGAAGTACCAAATGATGCAGAAGTCTTAAGTCATCAAATTCTGTTGCGCGCAGGCTATATTCGTCAAGTCGCTGCAGGGATCTATTCTTATTTACCTTTAGCCAATCGTGTTTTAGAAAAATTAAAAACGATTATGCGAGAAGAATTTGAGAAAATTGATGCAGTTGAAATGTTAATGCCTGCGTTATTACCCGCAGAACTTTGGAAAGAATCAGGCCGTTATGAAACTTATGGACCTAACTTGTATCGCTTAAAAGATCGCAATGACCGTGACTATATCTTAGGCCCAACGCATGAAGAAACCTTCACAGAATTAATTCGTGATGAAATTAATTCTTACAAACGATTACCTTTGAATTTATACCAAATTCAAACAAAATATCGTGATGAAAAACGCCCACGTTCTGGCTTATTAAGAGGCCGTGAATTTATCATGAAAGATGGCTATTCTTTCCATGCCGATGAAGCTAGTTTAGATCAATCATACCGTGATTACGAAAAAGCTTACTCACGCATTTTTGAACGCTGTGGACTAGAATTCCGTGCCATTATTGGGGACGGTGGTGCCATGGGTGGTAAAGATTCTAAAGAATTTATGGCGATTTCTGAAATTGGGGAAGATACTATTTGTTATTCAACAGAAAGTGATTATGCTGCCAATTTAGAAATGGCAACAAGTCTTTATACGCCGAAAAAATCACATGAAACACAATTAGATTTAGAAAAAATTGCAACACCAGAAGTGGGTACAATTGCCGAAGTGGCAAACTTCTTTGAAGTTGAGCCACAACGAATTATTAAATCAGTACTATTTATTGCCGATGAAGAGCCAGTAATGGTCTTGGTTCGTGGCGATCATGATGTCAATGATGTCAAATTGAAAAACTTCTTAGGCGCTGATTTCTTAGATGAAGCAACAGAAGAAGATGCTCGCCGTGTCTTAGGAGCGGGCTTTGGTTCAATTGGTCCAGTCAATGTTTCCGAAGATGTTAAAATTTATGCAGATTTAGCTGTTCAAGATTTAGCCAACGCCATTGTTGGAGCTAACGAAGATGGCTATCATTTGACAAATGTAAATCCAGATCGTGATTTCCAACCAATTAGTTACGAAGATTTACGCTTTGTTCAAGAAGGCGATCCTTCTCCTGATGGCAATGGTGTCTTAGCCTTTACTAAAGGAATCGAAATTGGTCATATCTTTAAATTAGGAACGCGTTATAGTGATGCTATGGGCGCAACAGTTTTAGATGAAAACGGTCGTGAAAAATCAGTGATCATGGGTTGCTATGGCATCGGCGTTAGTCGTTTACTTTCAGCAATCGTTGAACAAAATGCAGACGAGCGTGGTATTAATTGGCCAACAGGAATTGCGCCATTTGATTTACACGTGGTCCAAATGAATGTGAAAGATGAGTACCAAACAAAACTATCACAAGAAGTTGAAGCAATGATGACCGAAGCGGGCTACGAAGTATTAGTTGATGACCGCAACGAGCGCGCAGGCGTAAAATTTGCTGATGCTGATTTAATTGGTTGTCCAATCCGTATCACAGTCGGGAAAAAAGCAGTCGATGGTGTGGTAGAAGTCAAAATCAAACGTACTGGTGAAATGTTGGAAGTACGCAAAGAAGAATTAGAAAGTACACTTTCTATTTTGATGAACACAACATCAGAAGTGGAATAATAATGAAAAGGGCGGACAGAATGATTAGGATAAACTGTTTCCGCCACTTATCAGCGTTTAAGCTTGAAGCAAAAATCTAAAGTGATTTTTGCTTCAAGCTCTTCTTAGCTCTTTTTAGAAAAGAAACAAGATTGTTTTTTTACAAAAAACGAGTATACTTAATAGAGAAGCGAATGCAGAGAAACCGAAAAAAGGCACTTGACAGATTTGTCTGAGGGCCTTTTTTCAATGATAGAAGGAGGTTCATTTTGTGACAGAAAAAGCACGCGATTTATTTGATAAACTGATGACGCAAATTCAGTTAGATGACACAGCGAAAGAACATCCCTTAATTCAAAATGGCCGGATTGACAAGGTCATTGTTCACCAACAAAGTCGCTTATGGGAATTTCATTTAAGTTTTGATGAATTGATGCCAGTGATGCTATATCAAACATTTATGCAACAATTGGAACTAGCTTTTCAACAAATTGCGCAGGTTTCCGTTCAAATAACCACAAATCAGACAACATTTACAGAGGAACAATTAACGGATTATTGGCAATTGGCCTTGTTAAATAGTCAATGCAATACGCCGTTAGTTCAGAAAGTCTTAAAAACACAGACACCACAATTTGAAGATCGGAAAATTATCTTACCTGTTGATAATGAAGCAGTTATTCCTTATTTGAAGCAACAATATTTACCAATTATTGAGGAACTTTATTTCTCTTACGGGTTTCCTAAATTTCATATTGAACCAAAAATGGATCAACAGCAAGCTGCAGAAGTGCTGAAAAAATTTGAAGAGCAAAAATTAGAACAAGCCGCAGCCTTTCAACAACAAGCTGCTGAATCGCTTGTTAAACATGAACAAATGAAAAAAGAAAAACAACAACAAGCGCCTGCGTTTGATGGTCCAATTCGTTTAGGTCGGAATATTCCCAATGATGAACCCATTATGCCAATGGGAAACATACTGGAAGAAGAACGTCGGATAACGATTGAAGGCTTTATTTTTGATAAAGAAGTGCGTGAATTGCGTTCTAAACGAAAAATTTTAATTTTGAAAATTACTGATTATACTTCCTCTTTCGTGGTGAAGAAATTTTCGAATGGGGAAAAAGATGAACAAGTTTTTGATGCGATTCAACCGCAAAGTTGGATTCGTGTTCGTGGTAGTGTACAAGAAGATACCTTCATGCGTGATTTAGTCATGAATGCTCAAGATTTGATGGAAGTCGCCCATGCGCCAAGAAAAGACTACGCGCCAGAAGGTGAAAAACGTGTAGAATTACACATGCATAGTAACATGAGTACAATGGATGCGACCAATAAAGTCGGTGACTTGGTGGCGCAAGCGGGGAAATGGGGTCATAAGGCCATCGCAATTACGGATCATGGCGGCGCCCAAGCGTTTCCTGATGCCCATGCTGCAGGTAAAAAAGCAGGCGTTAAAATTTTATACGGCGTGGAAGCCAATATTGTTGATGATGGTGTACCCATTGCTTACAACGAAGAACATATTGAATTAACAGATGCTACCTATGTGGTCTTTGACGTGGAAACAACGGGGCTTTCCGCTGTTTATGATACAATTATTGAATTGGCCGCTGTCAAAATGCACAAAGGAAATGTCATTGAGACTTTTGAGCAATTTATTGATCCTGGCCATCCATTATCTCAAACAACGATCAATTTAACTGGGATTACAGATGAAATGGTGCGCGGTTCAAAATCCGAAGAAGAAGTTTTACGCATGTTTAAAGAGTTTTCAGAAGGAACTATTTTAGTGGCCCACAACGCTTCTTTTGATATGGGGTTCTTAAATACAAGTTATGGCAAACATGGAATACCTGAAGCGGCTAATCCCGTCATCGATACATTAGAATTATCCAGATTCTTGTATCCACATTTCAAAAGCCATCGTCTAAATACCTTATCGAAAAAATTTGGCGTCAACTTAGAACAACATCACCGGGCCATCTATGACTCGGAATCAACAGGTCATTTGTGCTGGATTTTCTTAAAAGAAGCGAAAGAGAATCATGATATGCATTTCCATGATGATTTGAATCGTCATATTGGCGAAGGAGACTCATACAAACGAGCTCGACCTTTCCATGCAACGATTTTAGCAACAACTCAAGCAGGATTAAAAAATCTTTTTAAATTGATTTCCATGTCCAATGTAGATTATTTTTTCCGAGTACCACGGATTCCTCGTTCGCAATTATCGAAGTTAAGAGAAGGACTTTTAATCGGTTCCGCATGTTCAAACGGCGAAATTTTTGAAGCAATGATGCAAAAAGGTGTCGAAGAAGCAAAAAATCGTGCCAAATTCTACGATTATATTGAAGTTATGCCCAAACCAGTTTACGCGCCATTAATTGAACAAGAATTGGTGAAAAATGAAGCAGATTTGGAAGAAATTATTAGTAATCTGGTGAAAATCGGTGACGAACTTGGTAAGCTGGTTGTCGCCACTGGAAATGTTCATTATTTAAATGAAGAAGATGCCATCTATCGGAAAATTTTAGTCGGGTCTATGGGCGGCGCTAATCCGTTAAATCGCCATAGTTTACCAAAGGTTCATTTCAGAACCACCGATGAAATGTTAACGGAATTTCAATTTTTAGGACAAGACATCGCTAAGCGAATTGTAGTAGAAAATCCCAACAAAGTCGCTGATTTATGTGAAGAAGTTATTCCAGTAAAAGACGATTTGTATACGCCGAAAATTCCTGGGTCTGAACAAGAGATCACTGATTTAAGCTACAATCGTGCGCGCGAATTGTATGGCGATCCTTTACCAGAAATTGTCGAAAAACGGTTAGAAAAGGAACTGAATTCGATTAACGGGAATGGTTTCTCGGTCATTTATTTAATTTCTCAAAAACTGGTGCATAAAAGTAATGAAGATGGCTATTTAGTTGGTTCACGGGGCTCTGTCGGTTCGAGTTTTGTTGCGACAATGACAGGGATTACTGAAGTAAATCCTTTAGCGCCACATTATTATTGTCCTGAGTGTCAATATTCTGAGTTCTATGAAGATGGTTCCTATGGTTCAGGGTTTGATATGCCTGAAAAAGCCTGTCCAAAATGTGGCGCTCGATTGTTTAAAGATGGTCACGATATTCCTTTTGAAACGTTCTTAGGGTTCCATGGCGACAAAGTTCCCGATATCGATTTGAACTTTTCTGGCGATTATCAAGCCGAAGCCCATAACTACACGAAAGTTCTTTTTGGTGAAGAATATGTCTACCGGGCAGGAACCATTGGTACAGTAGCCGACAAAACAGCGTATGGCTTTGTTAAAGGATATGAAAGAGATCATAATTTACATTTGCGTGGTGCTGAAATTGATCGCTTAGCCAAAGGTTCAACAGGGGTTAAACGGACGACTGGGCAGCATCCCGGCGGTATTATTGTAATTCCTGATTACATGGATGTTTATGACTTTACGCCAATTCAATACCCTGCTGATGATCAAGAGGCAGAATGGAAAACGACGCACTTTGATTTCCATTCCATTCACGATAATATTTTAAAACTTGATATTCTAGGACATGATGATCCGACCGTGATTCGGATGTTACAAGATTTATCTGGGATTGATCCAAAAACCATCCCAACAGACGATCCAGAAGTGATGCGTATTTTTGAAGGACCTGATGTTCTAGGTGTGGATGCAGAGCAAATTTATTCTAAAACAGGAACTTTAGGAATTCCTGAATTTGGGACACGTTTCGTTCGAGGTATGTTAGAACAGACCCATCCATCAACTTTTGCAGAATTACTTCAAATTTCTGGACTGTCTCACGGAACCGATGTGTGGCTAGGGAATGCAGAAGAATTGATTCGTCGTGGCGAAGCCAATCTTGCTGAAGTAATTGGTTGTCGGGATGATATCATGGTTTATTTAATTCATGCTGGTTTGGACAGTGGGATGGCCTTTAAGATTATGGAAACGGTACGTAAAGGACAATGGAATAAGATTCCTGATGAACTACGGGATACGTATTTAAATGCGATGAAAGAAAACAACGTCCCTGACTGGTATATTGATTCTTGTTCTAAAATTAAATATATGTTCCCGAAAGCCCATGCGGCAGCATACGTATTAATGGCGTTGCGGGTCGCTTACTTTAAAGTTTATTTCCCAATCTTATATTACTGTGCGTTTTTCTCCGTTCGGGCGGATGACTTCGACTTAGTGGCAATGTCACAAGGAAAAGAAGCTGTGAAAGCACGAATGAAAGAAATTACGGACAAAGGGATGGACGCCTCCACTAAAGAGAAAAACTTATTAACGGTTTTAGAATTATGTAATGAAATGTTGGAACGGGGCTATAAATTTGGCATGATTGATTTGTACAAATCAGATGCTGAAAATTTTGTGATTGAAGGGGATACCTTGATTGCACCTTTCCGAGCAGTGCCAAGTTTAGGCCTCAACGTAGCGAAAGCCATTGTTGCTGCGCGAGAAGAGCAACCGTTCTTATCGAAAGAAGATTTGGCAACACGAGGCAAAGTTTCTAAAACGTTAATTGAATACATGAATGAAAATGGTGTCTTAAAAGACTTGCCAGATGAAAACCAATTATCATTATTTGATATGTTATAAAAGAAAAATCTCTTAGAAAAAGGCTGGTGAAGCAACTTATTCACCGGCCTTTTTTAGTCATCAAATAAATTAGAAAATCATTGCTAGAAGCGTTTTAATTACTTATTAAAAAGCCATCTTTATTTAATTATGTTGAGCTTGTGCATAAAAAGTAAAATGCTTATGATAAATGAAGAGCTTTATTTTTTTTAATAAGAAAGGAATTGGTTATATGGACAAAAAGCAATTACGATGGTTCACCGTCGGGTTAATTGCCTTTAACATGGTCTGGGGTCTTGGAAATGTTGTGAATAATTATGCACAACAAGGGATTTCAGTGGTCACTTCATGGCTTTTGATTTTAGTTTTATATTTTATTCCCTATGCGTTAATCGTAGGACAGTTAGGTTCAACATTTAAAGACAGTAATGGTGGAGTTAGTTCGTGGGTGCAAAATACCAGTACTAAACGTCTAGCCTATTATGCAGCATGGACTTATTGGGTAGTGCACATTCCTTACTTGGCACAAAAACCACAAGCAATTTTAATTGCCTTAGGTTGGGCAGTTCAAGGGAATGGAAACCTAGTCAATACGATGCCAATCGTAACGGTATCATTTATTTCATTAATAATTTTCTTGGTTTTCTTGTTATTATCAACAAAAGGGTTAACCACCTTAAAAGTCATTGGTGGTTTAGCTGGAACCGCCATGTTTGTGATGTCTATTTTATTCATTTTATTAGCGGTAGGCGCACCATTTATTAATTCAACGGTTGAATTTGCGACGCCAAACATGTCACAAGTCAGCACCTATATTCCTAAATTTGACTTTAGTTATTTTACAACCGTATCGATGTTAGTTTTTGCGGTAGGTGGCGCTGAAAAAATTTCTCCTTACGTAAATGCAACTAAAAATCCAGCCAAAGAGTTCCCTAAAGGAATGATTTTCCTAGCGGCAATGGTTGGTTTATCGGCTGTTTTAGGTTCATTTGCAATGGGCATGTTATTCTCAAGTGACAATATTCCTAAAGATTTAATGGCAAATGGTGCCTACAGTGCCTTCCAAAAATTAGGCGCATATTATGGTGTTGGTAATCTCTTAATGATTGTTTATGCTTTGACGAATACAGTGGGTCAAGTGGCTGCGCTAGCCTTTTCAATTGATGCTCCACTGAAAATTCTTTTAGCTGAAGCAGATCCAGAATTTGTTCCAAGTTGGTTACGTAAACGTACGAAAAAAGGTACGTTAATTAATGGTTACTTATTAACAGGTATTTTAGTAAGTATTATTATCGCTTTACCAATGTTTGGGTTGAAGGACATGAACGAAGTGGTTAAATGGCTAACTAACTTAAATTCTGTAGTTATGCCAATGCGTTACTTGTGGGTCTTCTTTGCCTATATGCTTCTAAACAAAGCATACAAACAATTTAATTCAGAATATAAATTTGTTAAAAATCCTAAAATTGGTTTTGTGTTTGGTCTTTGGTGTTTCCTATTTACAGCCTTTGCTTGTATCCTAGGAATGGTGCCTAAATTTGAGTATGCCTCAGACCCTCAAGGCTGGTTGTTCCAATTAGCTTCTAACATTGTGACACCAATCGTCTTAATTCTATTAGGAATGATTTTACCAGCAATTGCACGTCGCGAGAAAAAAGACACGATTTTGCCAATTGATTCAGCAGAATAATTGGTTACATGTCCAAGGATAAAATAGTCAGTTTAAGTATTTTACGTGAGATAAATGGTCAATAGGACTGTTTATCTCACGTTTTTTTTCTGTCGATTTTTCTCTAAAATTTCTATTGTCTCTTAAAAATATGAGAAAATCAGAAGAATTTCTCCTGTATACTAAAGGTATCTATCATTAAAAAATGGTTATTAACGGAGAAAAAGGAAGTGAATCTCATGACTAAAACACTTGAAACACAACCAGAAGAGAAAACGGTCTTTCTTTGTAAAGAAACGAATCCAGATTTTTTAGGACGAGAAATTTATGCAGATAATGTTGAAACACCGTATAATTTTTACTTAATTCGCAAGCTTTATTTAGCGAAAGAGTATCAAAATTTAGCAGAAGGGGAACAATTTTTTGAGGCTTTATGCGAAAGTTGGGATGAATCAGAACAGTTTGAAGAGTTAATTGTTAAAAAGATTTATGTCTATGTTGAAACGGAGTTAATGTACTACACTGTTTATTTTGGAAGTTTTGAGCCGACAACTCGTGACTTACGATCCGCACTGAAACAATGGATGTATGAAATACCGACAACTAAAAATAAAAAAACAGTCCGTATGAATGAAACCAATGTGCAAGTAGTGCCGCAAGAAAATCAATTAACGGAATTAGCTGGTGAAATTGCTGTCTTACGTGAAATGTTGACACTTTTAAAAGAAAATTTAGCCTCCTTAAATGAAGCCGTTAATCAAACGAGAAATCCCGTCATTTCTAGACAAATAAAAACGATCCATTTGAAAAGAGCTTCTCCTGTGATAGCCGCAGAACAGGCATCGCTGAAAGTATCAGAGGATACTAATCTGGAACAACCAGACGTCAATCTCTCGCCTGATAATCGGGAAAATCAAGAAGGTGAAACAACTGTAGCAACAAGTGAACCAGCGCCAATTAAAGAAGCGCTGCCAGAAAAAAAACAAGAAAACCAGCAGAGTACCGCGGCAAAACCTTTATTTACTTTTCCACAAGAAACAGAAAAAAGCTCGCTAAATTCAGTGAATAAGTCTGCCGAAAAAGAAGAGGAGCAGAAGCCAGAAAAAGAAGCTGTCTCTATGGAAAGTGAGAAAGAAAATTCATCAAGTCGGACAATTCCTGCGGACTTTCAACGACAATTGGACGAATTAGAAGAGGAAATTTATCGTCGCTTTATGAGTCGCCAGTTAGAGGATACTGATGGAAATCAAGCAGTACCGAAAATAACTATTGAAAAAAGACAGTTAGAAGCACAAATGTTTGAAGCAAAAGCATTCTCACAATCATTTAAACAAGTTCAAAAGAAAAAGGCAGGAGACGTGCGAATTTGCAATCAGTTAAGTTGTATGAAATTAGAAAAAGGATTAGATAAATTTTTAGACGAAGTTACAGAATATGTTGAAAAGCGGACACTATTTAATAAAAAGGTTCGTTGTCCGCTCCCAGTAATCAGAGAATTGGAAGGCTATGGGCAATTAAACCAGTATATGCAGAAAATCCTTGACTGTTATTAATCGTTTATTTAGGAGAAGGTAAGACAAAACCGTTCAATTTATCAGCTTTTAAGCCTGAAACAAAAATCACTTTGGATTTTTGTTTCAGGCTCTTTCTTATTATCTCTGGAAAAGATTTCAAGAGAATTTTTGAAATACTAGTGAAAATCCTATAAATTGTAGTATAATTTTCAAAGATGAATGAAAGGCGTGAAGTCATTGAAAGACAAACAAGTGTATGCAGTAGTTGACCTTGAAACGACTGGAACAGATCCTACAAGTGATCGGATCATTCAGTTTGGATGCGTTCTCGTTCAAGATGGAAAGATTATTGCGAACTTTGCGACAGATGTGAATCCCAATCAAGTAGTACCAAAACAAATTCAAAGTTTAACGGGGATTAGTAATACGCAAGTTCAAAAAGCGCCTTATTTTGAAGATGTAGCACATACAATTTATCATTATCTGGAAGATACTATTTTTGTGGCGCATAACGTCCACTTTGATTATAATTTTTTAGCTCGTGAACTGGTACGGTGTGGCACGCCGCCACTTACTATTCCAGCCATTGATACAGTGGAATTGGCACAGATTTTTTTACCGACAGAAAAAAGTTTCCGTTTAAGTGATTTGTCGGAAAGCTTAGGTTTGTCTCATGAGAATCCCCATCAAGCAGATAGTGATGCGCAGGTTACAGCCGAACTTTTGTTATTAATTCAAGAAAAAATGAAATCTTTACCATTAGTCACTATGGAAAAAATTGCGGAATTAAGTCAACAGACAGCGCGGGAAACCAGTGCCTTTATTCAACAAACGTATGAACAAATGAAAAAACAAGTCACACCATTAAATCCAGCTTATCAAGTGGTCAGTGGCATTGCTTTACGCAAAAAAGAAGATCCTCTTTTTGAAGAAACGTTCTATCAGACTAGCACGTATCCCAAAACTAAAAAAGCCAAAGAAAAACTGTTTGGCGAACGTTTCGCTTATCGTGCGGAACAGAGTCGGATGATGAATTTAGTCTATGATCATTTTACAGAAGGAACGACAAAAGATTTATTTATTGAAGCGGCGACTGGAACGGGAAAAACATTAGGCTATCTGTTGCCGATGAGCTATTTAGCAACGCCAGAAAAACCAGTCATCATTTCAACAGTTTCGATTGTTTTACAAAATCAATTAGTGGAAAAAGATTTACCATTAGCCAATCAAATCTGCCAAGGGAAATTACGAGGCATTGTTATTAAAAGCCATCGACACTATCTTGATTTACAACGCTTTAAGGCAACGTTGAATCAGCCAACTCCGCAAAAACAATACGCTCTTTATCAAATGGGCGTTCTCGTCTGGTTGCTAGAAACAGAAACGGGCGATTTAGATGAACTACAATTGACGAATTTAAATCATTTATTCTGGAAAGAAGTTACACATCGCGGATTGGATTTTCTTTCAAAAAAAGATGAACTTTATGAAGTTGACTTTTTAAGACATCTGTATAAAAAAGTCGCTCAAAGTAACGTGTTGATTGTTAATCATGCATTTTTGGCGCAAGAGTCGCTAAGAAAACAACCGTTATTACCTGAAAGTCCGTGGCTAATTATTGATGAAGCACATCATTTACCAGACATCGCTAGTCGGATGGCGAGCGAACGAGTGAACAGTGTGATACTAAAAAAACAAGTCACGCATTTTATTGAAAAAGAACAACTTTTTGTTGCTTTACAGCAAATTTTTCAACAGTTTTCTGAAGAGCAGCGGTTTGTAAAAATTTATCAGCAAGGTTTACTGGATTTTGTGGATGAATGGCAAGATTTTCTTTTTGAATTGCATCGTTTATTTAGTAAAACACAGAAGCGGATAGACCATCAGGAGTTGCTTTTAACCAAAGAACGTATTGATTATTTATCTGCTGCGGGAGAAAAACATAGTCAAACGCTCCAGCTTTTACTGCAGGAGCTGTTAACTATTCAAAGTAAGTTACAGCAAACAATTATGAGTCAGTTGGAAACCTTTAGTTTGGCTGATCGCATTGTTTTTGTTCGCTTGTTTCAATTTTTTGATGAAATTGAACGTATTCATCACTGTTTTACCATTTATCTTGATGATTGGCGTCCACGTTGGGTAAAAGAATATTTACCACAAAATGAAGACCATGGCTTGATTGAAATTCATGACTTAGAAGCTAGTTTGCTTCCTGAAACAAAGTGGTATCCGCGGTATGAACGAATTATTTATACAAGCGGCACATTGAAGTTTGGCAACAATAAAAAGTATTTACCGCAACGGTTAGGTTTAACAGAGGTGACGTTCAAAACCCTGCCAACGCCTTATAACTATGCAGAAAATGCGCGAGTCTATGTACCGGAAGAAGCAGTAGCCATTCAAAATGCCTCTTCCTATGAAATGGGTCAGTACATTTCAGATACCATTGAAAAATTGATGGCGCAAGAGGAACGTTCGATGTTGGTTCTTTTTACTTCGCATGAATTATTGTCCACCGTGTATCATCAAGTCCAGCCAAGATTATTGGAAAAAGGACAAGAGGTCCTCGCCCAAGGGATTAGCGGCAGTCGTGAAAAAATTCTTAAACGGTTCTCTAATGGAAAACCAAATGTTTTGCTAGGAGCCGATAGCTTTTGGGAAGGTGTGGACTTACCAGGAACAGCTTTACAGTTATTGATAGTCACGCGTTTGCCTTTTGAAAACCCGAAACGACCACTTGTGCAAGCAAAATATGCGTATTTAGAAGCAGAAGGGATACAACCATTTGCTCAAGAAGCGGTACCGAAAGCAGCCTTACGTTTGCGACAAGCACTGGGCCGTTTAATCCGTTCTGAAGAAGACAGAGGGGCATTGCTGATTCTGGATCGTCGTTTAGTCACTGCAAAATATGGCAAACGATTAATCAAAGCGTTTCCCAAGGGACTCTCAGTAAAAGAAGCGCCCATGCCTGAAATTTTAGAAGAATTAAAGGAATTTTTAAACAAATAATCGATTATTTTTAGGTCATATTTGTGAAAGGCCGCTATTTTTCTGCTATAATAAGACCCAGTAAGTTTAGAGAGGATGGAAGGATTTTTGGAGGAATTAGAAGAAAAGAAAGAGAAGAAACGGATTACTGTCCTTTTAACCCTATTGGCAATCCTTTTAGCAATTCTTGTAACAATAATTATCTTTTTTGTACGAACCAATCAACCAATGGCCCAAGCCAAAAAAGAAGCAACTGCAATTGCCAAAACTTCTGCTAATTTAGAAACAGTTGATAAATTTTACTGGTTTACACGCAAAAATACGTATTTTACTTTAACCGGCAAAAATGATAAAGGCACAGAGATTGTCGTGATTGTCCCTAAATCGGGAGAAAAAGTCACGGTCTTAAATCAAAAAGATGGTCAAACTGAACAACAAATAACAGACATTGTTGCTAAAGCCCATCCCGATGAATCGGTGATGAAAGCTACGTTAGGGCTTTATGATAAGCGCCCTGCATGGGAAGTGGTCACCGAAAATGATCAAGGAGTACTGACGTATTATCTGATGAGCTTTGATAAAGGCGAAGAGATCAACGTTGTCAAAGATATTTAATTTAGATAGGTTTTGATGAAAGTGGGAGTGAAAGGTGTATGAACGTATCAAATCGAGCACAGCAATTGACTCCTTCTGTTACATTAGCAGCTGCCGCCAAGGCGAAAGCATTAAAAGCAAAAGGTGTAGATGTTTTAAGCTTAACGGTTGGGGAACCAGATTTTGTAACCCCGAAAAATATTCAAAAAGCAGCAATTGCTTCAATTGAGGATGGAAGAGCAAGTTATTACACACCTTCTGGCGGCATTCCTGAATTAAAGCAAGCAATTGTCTCTTATGTGGAACGAGAATATCAACTTCGTTATCAACCCAAGCAAGTTATTGTGACAGATGGTGCCAAATATGCGCTGTATCTATTATTTCAAGCCATTTTGAACGTTGGGGACGAAGTGATTATCCCTGTCCCTTATTGGGTAAGTTATGGTGAACAAGTCAAATTAGCAGAAGGCAAGCCAGTATTTGTATCAAGCACGCAAGAGCAATCATTTAAAGTGTCAGTCGCACAATTAGAAGCTGTACGAACGGACAAAACAAAAGCAATCATTTTAAATTCACCATCTAACCCAACTGGTGTTATTTATACGGAAGAAGAATTACGCCAAATTGGTGAATGGGCAGTTGCTCATAATATCCTCATTATTGCAGATGATATTTATGGTCGTTTGGTGTACAATGGACATCGGTTCACACCAATTGCAACCATCTCAGAAGCAATTCGTCAACAGACAATCATTATTAATGGTGTTTCCAAAACATATGCAATGACAGGCTGGCGCATTGGTTTTGCAGTCGGGGATGAAAAAATTATTCAAGCAATGACACAACTCGCTTCACAATCCACCAGTAATCCAGTCGCAGTTAGCCAATATGCGGCAATTGAGGCTTTAACAGGTGAACAGTCGACAGTTGAAGACATGCGTCAGGCCTTTGAAAAACGCCTAAATCATATCTATCCAAAAGTAGCAGCTTTGCCAGGCGTTTCGCTAATAAAACCTGAAGGCGCCTTTTATCTATTCCCGAATGTCAAAAAAACGTTAGAAATTTGTGGGTATGATAACGTGACTAACTGGGTGGAAGATTTATTACAAGAAGCGCATGTTGCTCTGGTAACGGGAGAGGGCTTTGGTGCACCAGAACATGTGCGGATGAGCTATGCGACAGATTTAATGACGTTAGAAAAAGCGATTGAGCGAATGAATGACTTTATAGAAAAGAAACGAATTCAGCACAACGCCTAAAAGAATAAACTAAGAAATGAACGGAGAGACAAACGTGGAACAAATTCAAATTATTGATTCAAACAAACATGTTGGAGAAACAGTAAAAATTGGCGCTTGGATTGCTAACAAACGCTCAAGCGGAAAAATTGCCTTTTTACAATTACGTGACGGGACAGCCTTTTTCCAAGGTGTCGTGTTCAAACCAAATTTCATTGAAGCCTTTGGTGAAGAAGCTGGTACAGAAAAATTCCAAGAAATTAAACATTTATCACAAGAAACAGCAGTCATGGTTACTGGTGTTATCAAAGAAGATAGCCGTTCTAAATTCGGCTATGAAATGGATATCACTGATTTAGAAGTCGTTGGCGCTTCAGAAGATTACCCAATTACGCCGAAAGAACACGGCACAGATTTCTTAATGGATCATCGTCATTTATGGTTACGTTCAAGCAAACAACATGCGATCATGTTAGTTCGTAACGAAATTATTCGTGCTACTTACGAGTTCTTTAACGAACAAGGATTCATTAAAATTGATAGCCCAATTTTAACAGGCTCAGCACCAGAAGGCACAACAGAATTATTTGAAACAGATTACTTCGGACAACCAGCATTCTTATCACAAACAGGTCAATTATATGCAGAAGCTGGTGCGATGGCATTTGGAAAAGTCTTTACTTTTGGACCAACTTTCCGTGCGGAAAAATCCAAAACTCGTCGTCACTTAACGGAATTCTGGATGATTGAACCAGAAATGGCATACACAACTCATGAAGAATCACTAGATATTCAAGAAGCCTACGTAAAACATTTAATTAAATCGGTATTGAAAAATCAACAATATCCATTGGATGTTTTAGAACGTGATACAGCGTTACTGGAAAAATATGTTTCGGAGCCATTCAAACGTATTACTTACGATGATGCGATTGAGTTATTACAAAAAGAAGAAGCAAACAATGATTATGATCACATTGAATGGGGCGAAGACTTTGGTAGCCCACATGAAACCTTTATTTCAAATTACTATGGCGTTCCAACATTCATTTTAAATTATCCAAAAGCAATTAAAGCCTTCTATATGAAACCACATCCGACACGTGAAGATGTTGTAATTTGTGCCGATTTAATTGCACCAGAAGGTTATGGTGAAATTATCGGTGGTTCAGAGCGTGCAACTGATTATGATTATTTGAAAGAAAAAGTAGCTGAGTTTGGCTTATCAGAAGAAGAGTACAGCTGGTATTTAGATTTACGTAAATACGGTTCTGTGCCACATTCTGGCTTCGGATTAGGTTTAGAACGTGCTGTTACGTTCATTACTGGTAATGAACACATTCGTGAAGCGATTCCATTCCCACGTATGTTAAACCGTATTTATCCATAGAGAACAAATAAAAAAAGAACTTCAGCAAAAGCCGAAGTTCTTTTTTTTAATTCTGCCATAATTTTTGCATCTGGTCCAAAATATCAATGACTTCTGTCGTGAAAAATAAGGAGCGATTGGGTTGTGTACCTTTGATTGCTTCAACCATATTGTAGATTTCGTAATTCATGGCTTCAGCTGAGTACCCAGAAACGATGGTCTCAACCGTACCGTCGTTGTAGTGAACAATCGCTTCATCTGCGCGTGGATAATCTGTAATGGTAATATAGGCATCTTCAAAAGCAACAATTCCTTGCTTTGGCATTTTTGCTTGGAATGTTAATGAAATAGTAGCCAACTCATTTTCTTTATTCCGAAGCAATGTCACCGATTGTTCATCAACGCCAGTAGAGAAGGGAACCATGCTAGAAGCTAAAACGTCTGGCTGTGAGCTGAGAAACCAACGAGCAAACGAAACCGCATAAGTACCAATATCTAACAATGCGCCGCCTGCTAAGTCAGGATTAAAAAAGCGATTTTTAGGATCGGGTTCTTTGTAACTTCCAAATGGTGCTTGAATCATTTTTAACTGACCAAATTTGCCAGCATCCATCAAGCGACGTAATTCGTCGTATAGTGGCATGTTAAAAATAGTCATGGCTTCTGCTAAAATAAGGTCATTTTTTTCTGCAACTGCCAAGGCTTGTTTTAATTCTGCCGCGTTCATCGTAATAGCTTTTTCACACAACACATGTTTTCCGGCCTGGAGCGCTTTTAAAATGTGTTCAGCATGTTGTTTATTTGGCACTGCTATATAGACAACATCGATTGTTTCATCTGCTAGCAATTCTTCATAAGAACCATAGGCTTTAGGGATTGAATAATCAGCGGCAAATTGTTCTGCTTTAGACAATGTCCGTGAAGCAACAGCTGCAAGTTGGCTAGTTTCTTGTTTAAACGTTGAAGCAAATTCGTGGGCAATTCCACCTAATCCTACGATGCCCCATTGATATAATTTTTTTGTCAAAAGAAGTCCTCCTAATCTATGCAATTTCTTCAAATCTTCTTCATTATTTATTATACTGTAAACAAGAGAAATTAGAAAACAAGGACAATTTTGTAAATATGATAAAATCCAGAGATAAAAAGATGCTTTTTTTAGAGAATTTCAGTAAAATAGAAAATGGAGGCGAATGATTATGCATCAAGTTTATGTAGATATTATTGTTGACGCAATTATTGAACAGTATCAAACAGAAGAAAATTTTTACTCCGCTTATCAAATTCAAGCAGCCGATTGGCAAGCTTGGAAAGAAGGCCAATTTGGTTTGGACAATGAAGTCATGCAAAAAATTAAGAATTTGTTTACGGATTATGAGTGGATGCTGACTCAAAAAATACTCCGCCAAACCATCTTATTTCCGGAAAAACGTAACCTAGCTGTTTCGGAATATAAACGGTTAAAAACAACAATTGCCAAAAAATGGCTACAATCTGATTTGGGCGTTGTAGAATTAATTCCTAACAATAAACAAGAACAAGAAATTGCTGCTGGTTATATTGATTTGAAAGTGACGCTGGCCTATGGTGAATGGGGTTTTGATGATATTATTACATTCCGGTTACCAGCTACGATTCAACGACAATTGGAAGGTTCAAAAGTTGAATTATTAGATTGGGTCAATGAAAATCTGATGGATACTTACGTAGGTGAATAACGAATAGGAAGGATGGTCTTTTGAAATACACAATTGCTGGGATTTTATCTGTGATTATTATGTTTGGTGCGGTAATTTTTGTCTTTTTTGGCAAAAAGCCAGTTGAAGAATCTGTTCACACATCAACTGAAACAACAGTGAAATCATCCACTGAAATTTCTGAAAGTAGTACAGTTTCTTCAACTGCTACCACTGAATCAAGTACTGAAATCACGAGCGTAAGCAGTGATGAAAGTTGATAATTTTCTGTGAAAATGATACAATTATTCGGTTATAGTAACAAATGAAATCAATCACGAAAGTGAAAGATAGTGAAACATTTTATCGGAAAATAAAAGATGAAGTGGGGAATTAATGAAGTGAGCAACTATCAGAAAAAAAGAAAAAAGCAGCTGAATTTGCCAAAGTTATTCTTAGGCGTAGTTGTCGTCGGTTTGGCCTTTGTCTTTTCGTTATCTGTCCTTTCTGATTCAGATAAGGGACAAAGCGAGTCAGTCAATCGCCAAAATGAAAACATCTCAAAAGAAGAATTTGTTGCTGAAATCACACCGTATGCACGTGAATTACAAGAATCTTACGGGGTATTACCAAGTATTATTATGGGGCAAGCAGTTTTAGAATCAAATTTTGGACAAAGTCAATTAGCATCGAAATATAACAATCTTTTTGGGATTAAAGCATATGGGAATCAACCAAAAGTCAATTTAGAAACAAAAGAGTATGTCAATGAGGTCTGGATTACGATTCAGGGTGATTTTCGAGTTTATGACAATTGGGAAGAATCCATGCGAGATCATACCAAGTTATTTGTTGATGGGGTCGATTGGGATCCAAATTTATATGAAAAAGTCTTGTTAGCCAAAAATTATAAAGAGGCTGCACAAGCGCTTCAAGATGCTGGATACGCAACGGATCCTACATACGCTGATAAGATCATTCATGTAATTGAAGAATACAATTTAAATAAATACGACCGTTAAGCATGGAGGAATGATGACAATGAGCGAAAAGTGGATTCCAGAAATTATGACGCCGCTGAAACAAGATATTGTAAAAATGCCAGAGATTATTCGGCAAGCCAGTGGCATTAAAATTTTTGGCCGTAAAATAAAATCAATTATTTTTACGACAGATATTGCGATTATCCGCAATACGGATGCACAGGCAGTGATTGCTGTATATCCTTTTACACCGCATCCAGCGATTACAAAAGGCATTATTGAAGCAGCGGATATTCCTGTCTTTTCAGGAGTCGGCGGCGGTTTAACGCAAGGCATGCGTTCTGCTTATATGAGTTTATTTGCAGAAGCACAAGGCTCAATGGGTGTCGTTTTGAATGGTCCTACACCAATTGAAACAATTAAAATGGTGGATGAAGCAATCGATATTCCTATTATCAGCACAGTAACTTCTATTCATACACCAATTGATGAAAAACTTGCGGCTGGCGTGGATATGATTAATATCAGTGCAGGAAAAGACACTGCAGCCACCGTACGCTATTTCCGTGGCAAGTATCCAGAATTACCGATTATTGCAAC
Source organism: Enterococcus sp. DIV2467a (assembly GCF_050532945.1). Lineage (NCBI taxonomy): Bacteria > Bacillati > Bacillota > Bacilli > Lactobacillales > Enterococcaceae > Enterococcus > Enterococcus sp. DIV2467a. The sequence goes on from NZ_CP172896.1 coordinate 1,064,178, forward strand.
AGGAGGACCAACTGAATCGAGTATTCATGAAACCATTATCGCCGGAGCGAATGCTATTACATATACGCCCCCTAGTAACGGTGAATTATTCAGCAAAAAAATGAAAAAATATCGTGAACAAGAAAAAGCAACCGATGAAGAATAAAAAACGCTTTGGCAGGATAGACTGCCAAAGCGTTTTTAGCTATTTAATGTTCGCTTTTACGGAACAATGGAAGAATGAACCAATTATTTGAAAATTCTAATGAAAAAAAGTTGTTAAACCATTGAAAGTTAGAGATTTTTGTACTATCCTAGAGAAACATAGAAGCTTGTATAAGGTCAAAATACGGTTGACCGTCTCTACCCAGCACCGTAAATGCTGGTCTATAAGTGAAGAAGAGCGGATAGCCCTTTTTTGCTTTGGCAAAATGGGCTTTTTTCTTTTGTTAGAACACGAATATAAATAGCACTTTGTTTTATTTCGTTCGTTTTTAACGAACCGTCCTTTCCTCAGGATGAGAACAAAGCATCTATCGAAAAATAAGTAAAGGAGTTCATATTGTGAAGGAATTAGTCGAACGTATTAAAAATGATGGCCGTGTATTAGGTGAAGGTGTTTTAAAAGTAGATAGTTTTATTACGCACCAAGTGGATCCAGAATTAATGGAGGCTATGGGTAATCGTTTTGCTGAGGTTTTCGCAGAAGCAGGCATTACCAAAGTAATTACAATTGAAGCATCAGGAATCGCTCCTGCCTTATACGCAGCGCAAAAATTAGGCGTGCCAATGATCTTCGCTCGTAAGGCAAAAAGTTTAACCATGGATGAAGAGCTTTTAACGGCTTCAGTTTATTCATTTACAAAACAAGTGACAAGTCAAATTTCCATTTCAAGAAAATTTTTATCTGATGCTGATAAAGTGTTGATTATTGATGACTTTTTAGCTAACGGACAAGCTGCCAAAGGATTGGTAGAATTATGCCAACAGGCTGGTGCAAAGGTTGAAGGAATTGGTATCGTAATTGAAAAATCATTCCAAGATGGTCGTCAGTTATTAGAAGACATGGGCTTAAATGTAGTCTCTTTAGCACGTATTGCTTCATTAAGTGAAGGAACGGTGACGTTTTTAGAGGAGGATGCATAATCTTGGAAACAAAACAATTGAATACACCACAACAGACGGAAACACCAAATGGGAAAGCCGCCGTTTTAGGATTGCAACATTTATTAGCGATGTATGCTGGAGCAGTTGCCGTACCTTTATTAATCGGAACCGGCTTGAATTTTGATTCGCAACAAATGACGTATTTGATTTCAATCGATATTTTTATGTGCGGCGTTGCGACACTTTTACAATTAACGGTGAATAAGTTTTTTGGGATTGGCTTGCCAGTCGTTTTAGGTTGTGCCATTCAAGCAGTTGCGCCTTTAATCATGATTGGTACGAACAAAGGGGTTGGTGCAATTTACGGTTCAATTATTGCTTCGGGCATTTTTGTCGTTCTTATTGCAGGATTTTTCTCAAAAATTAAACGTCTATTTCCGCCTTTAGTCACCGGCACAGTCATTACAGTTATTGGTTTGACCTTAATTCCTGTTGCTGTTGAAAAAATGGGTGGCGGCTTAGCAACGGACAAAAGTTTTGGTGATCCTAAAAACTTGCTCCTCGCATTTGTAACAATTGCCTTAATCATTGTTGTGCAAGTTTGGGGACGTGGCTTTATCAAGTCAATTGCCGTGTTAATCGGCCTAGTCGGTGGCACAATTTTAGCTGCGTTTCTGGGATTAGTGGATTTGTCTCCTGTTGGTCAAGCTACGTGGTTTCATTTTCCACAGCCATTTTATTTTGGCAAACCAACGTTTGATCTTTCTTCTATTGTGTTGATGATTATTATTTCAATTGTTAGTATGGTTGAATCAACAGGTGTTTATTTTGCCTTAGGAGATATTACAGGGAAGAAAATTGGCGAAGATGATTTACGTCGTGGGTATCATGCAGAAGGTTTAGCCGTCATTTTAGGGGGGATTTTTAATACGTTTCCTTATACAGGTTTCTCTCAAAATGTCGGGTTAGTTCAATTATCTGGGATCAAAACACGTCGACCAATTTATTTTTCTGCTTTTTTCTTAATTATTTTAGGCTTATTACCAAAAATTGGTGCGATGGCCCAAATTATCCCAGAGCCGGTTTTAGGCGGCGGAATGCTGGTTATGTTTGGAATGGTGGCTGTCCAAGGAATGCGCATGTTGTCAAAAGTTGACTACTCAAATGACAAAAATTTATTAATTATTGCCATCTCGATTGGCTTTGGTTTAGGCTTTAATATTATGCCGACGCTCTTTAATAAAGTACCAGAAACTGTTAGCATGTTTACTGGTAATGGAATTGTCATGAGCAGCATTACCGCAATTATTTTAAATCTTTTATTCAATGGTTTAAAAGAAACCTCAGAAAGTAACGAATAGTTTCAAAAAAGTATGATAGATAAGGTCAGGTGGCTTTTCTTTCATACTTTTTTGACCTCATCATCGTTTAGAAAAATTTAATGTTTTCATCAATTTGAAGAGAAAAAGAGAAAAAAGCTTGGTTACAAAGAGACGAGTAGTAAGTTACCGCTGTTTTATCCTAAAGTATGTTAATAAATTCTGATGAGAAAACCTAATGGAAACACTGCTGGCACTTGAAGTTGAGCCTTTTTCCTTGTATCATGTAAAAAGAGCACTCTTAAAGGCTAGACTGCGACGAGAAACCGCAGAAGGATTTTAAGGATAAAACTGTGATGGAAAGTTGTGATGAACTTGGATAAACCACTATTACCTGGTCAAGTGATTGGTATCATTGGTGGCGGACATTTAGCAAAAATGATGGCCCTTAGTGCAAGAGAAATGGGGTTTCGAGTGGGTGTGCTAGATCCACAAATTGATTGTCCTGCTGCACAAGTTGCCGATTGGCAATTATTAGGAGCATATAATGATCCTGAAGCGTTAGAGAAATTGGCAAAACGTGCCCAAGTGATTACGTATGAATTTGAACATGCAGATGTTGATGCGTTAACAGCGATTCAACATTTGGCGAATATACCGCAAGGAACAGACATTTTAGCGATTACGCAAGATCGCTTAATGGAAAAAAGTTTCTTGGAAGATAATAATATTGTGATTGCACCTTATGCAACGATTGTTAGTCCGACTGATATTCAAGAAGCAATTGATGGCATTGGTTATCCGTGTATCTTGAAGAATACGCGAGGGGAAGGTCGTTATGTACTACATAGTACTTCAGACTTAGCGCCATCCATGAATCTTCTGAGAGAAGGAACCTGTGTCTTGGAAGCTTGGATTCCTTACGAAAAAGAATTATCTGTTCTGATTTCTGGTAATGGTCGTGGCGAATTTGCGACATTTCCAGTTGTGGAAACAATTAAAAAAGAGCGTAAGCTACATGAAACGATTGCACCAGCCCGAATTGATGACGAAGTCAGTGGTGAGTTGCAACGAATTGCTAAGGTGATTGCTAAAGCAGTTGGTTTAGTCGGCACCCTTTCAATTGAAATGTTTTATACAGAAACAGGCGGGATTTATGTAAATAAAATTTTACCTCGTCCAGAAGATGCTGGGAATTTTTCAATAGATGCTTGTTCTTTTAGCCAATATGATACGCATATTCGTGGTTTATGTAATTGGCCAATGCCAACGATTCAACTGTTGTCTGAAGCAGTCACGGTCAATGTGCTTGGAAATGAAGCCTATGAAACGATGGACATTATTAATGAACATCCAGATTGGCATTTCCACTATTATGGCCACAGTGAAGCAAAAGCGCAACGAGCGATGGGGCATATTACTATATTAACCAAAGAAATCGATGAAACACTGGAAGAAATTAAAGAAACAAAGATTTGGTCGTAATTATTTTTCAAAAATTGAGGAGTAAAGAGGGGATAAGGCACAATGATTGATCGTTATACAAGACCCGAAATGGGCGCAATTTGGACAGATAAGAACCGCTACAAGGCATGGCTAGAAGTTGAAATTTTGGCGGATGAAGCTTGGGCAGAACTTGGCGAAATTCCTAAAGAAGATGTACAAAAAATCCGAGAAAATGCATCATTTGATGTTGCACGTATTTTAGAAATTGAAGCAGAAACACGTCATGATGTTGTCGCTTTTACTCGTGCGGTTTCAGAAACGCTTGGTGAAGAGCGAAAATGGGTACACTATGGGTTAACCAGCACAGATGTTGTGGATACTGCCTATGGTTATCTATTGAAACAGGCGAATGATATTTTACGGAAAGATTTACAAACATTTACGGAGATTGTCGGAGCCAAAGCCAAAGAGTATAAACATACGGTCATGATGGGAAGAACGCATGGCGTTCATGCAGAACCGACTACATTTGGTTTGAAATTAGCGTTGTGGTATTCTGAAATGAAACGCAACATTGAACGTTTTGAACATGCAGCCAAAGGTGTCGAAGCGGGTAAAATCAGTGGAGCCGTAGGTACCTTTGCCAATATTTCACCATTTGTTGAAGAATATGTTTGCGAACATTTGGGGATCCGTGCTCAAGAGATTTCGACACAAGTTTTACCACGTGATTTACATGCAGAATATGTTTCTGCCATGGCATTAATTGCGACAAGTATTGAAAAATTTGCAACAGAAATTCGTGGTCTACAAAAATCAGAAACACGTGAAGTAGAAGAATTTTTTGCAAAAGGACAAAAAGGATCTTCGGCAATGCCGCATAAACGGAATCCAATTGGTTCTGAAAATATGACTGGTTTGGCACGTGTGATTCGTGGTCATGTCATTACTGCCTTTGAAAATGTGAGTTTATGGCATGAACGAGATATTTCTCACTCGTCTGCTGAACGGATTATTATTCCAGATACGACGATTTTACTAAATTACATGTTGAATCGTTTTGGTAATATTGTCAAAAACTTAACGGTCTTCCCAGAAAATATGAAACGTAACATGGATGCGACCTATGGTCTAATTTACAGCCAACGTGTCTTGTTAAAATTGATTGATCATGGCATGACACGTGAAGAAGCGTATGATCTGGTCCAACCAAAAACAGCTTACGCATGGGATCATCAAACGGCGTTCCGTCCGTTGCTAGATGCGGATGAAAAAATTACATCTGTCTTATCAAAAGAAGAGCTAGATGATGCCTTTGATTACCATTATCATTTAAAAAATGTTGACACGATTTTTGAACGTGTTGGTTTAGGGTAACAAGAAAGCGAGAAGGAGGATGATTCTTCTCGCTTTTCTCTTATAATGTTATAAACTGAAGGATTAAAAAACAAACGTATTGTTGTAGCGACCCCAAAAAGTTAGACTTTTTATAGAGTGGATTTTTCCACTCTATTTTTATGCAGTTTTTTGATTGAATTGTCGAAATTCTACTGGGCTTTTCCAGTTAAGTTTTTCCTTGATTCGGTGATGATTGTAATAATAAATGTAGTTCTCAATTGCTTCTATCAATTCATTTGACTTTGATAGATTTTTCCATAATACACTTCTTGTTTTAGGATACTGAAGAAATTCTCCATAGGAGAATTATCTAAACAGGTTCCTTTTCGAGACATACTTTGAAAGATATTGTTGTCCTTTAATGTTTGTATATAGACATTCATTTGATAAGCCCAGCCTTGATCAGAGTGAAAGGTGCGCCGATAGGGACAATCATTTGTTTGAGAAATTGCTTCTTTCAGACCTTCCATAACTGTTTTACCATTTGGTTGAGTAGAAAGGCTATAGCTTAGAATTTCACTATTATACATATCCATAAATGGATCTAAGTATAGTTTTTTCTGACGAAAGATGCCTGCGTTATCTGCTTCAAAGTACTTAAATTCAGTTGTATCAGTTGTAATTTTTTGATGAGGAACAGAGGTTTTAAATCGGCGACGAATCAAATTTTTAGCGATTTTACCAACGATTCCTTTATAGGAATTATATTTTCTGGATTTCTTAGTAAAAGCTTTGACTTGTAACTTTAACTTTTGTATTAATCGCTGGACTTTCTTTTTATTCACTTGAAATCCACGTCGTTTCAATTCTTGGGTTATCCTTCTATAGCCATAATGTTGATGTTTTTTACGAATCGCTTGAATTTCTTCTTCAATGATTTGTGTTGAAGCTGTTCTGTCGAGGCGTTTTTGCCAGTACATGTAAGTAGATTTTGGAAACCTTAGGGTTTCCAAAATATCTTTTAATCGAAAGTGTCTTCGGAGACTGTGAATGATTCGTGCGATTCGTTCATTTTTTGTTCGTCCTCTAAACGCAGTCTCCTCAATTCTTTTAAATAGGCATTCTCAATTTTTAACATTCTATTTTCTTTTTCTAGTTTCTCTACTTGAGATCGTTCACTTGGTAGTGGTTGGGGTTCATTTCGTTTCTTTTTAGACATGGTAGGTGGACGTCCTTTCTGTTTAGAGAGTCCCTCTATACCAAACTTCTGATACGTTCTAAGCCAATTCGCAATCAATGATGGATTGCGAATTTTTAGAAGATTAGCTACTTCTTGATAGGACAACTCTGTTGTTAAATATAACTCTATCGCATCTAGCTTAAATTGAACAGAGTAATTCTTATTTTTTCGACTGCGAAGTAGGCCTTCTTCACCAAGTTCTTTATAGGCATTTATCCATTTGCTTATTTGAGAACTATCTTTAAACCCATACTTCTTTGCGAGAAACCTTAGACCTCCTTGACCAGATAAGTAGTCATGAACAAGTTTAAGTTTAAATTCAAAACTGTATTTTGCCATACAAAAAAACCTCCAAAAGTTAGATTTCTAGGTCTAACTTTTGGGGGTCGGCTCATTGTTAAATACGTTTGTTTTTTTCTATACTTTTTTCGATTTATCCTTTATAATGTAACTTAAATAGTTACATTAACTATTTAATGCAAACAAAGGAGGAGAAGTATGGATAAACAACAGCGAGGCATTCAAGTGATTAGAATTTGGCTAGGGGTGACGATGCTAATTCATGGAGTGATGAAAGTAACGTCATTGGAAGATACTTTAGCGTTTTTTGCTAGTATTGGTTTGCCAAGTCTTTTTGTTTATGGTGTAGCAGCAATTGAATTAATTGGTGGATTATTTATGATTATTGGCTTTTTAATTCCTTTGGTATCAGTAGGATTCATAGCAGTTTTAGTCGGAGCTATTTTTTCTTTTGGTTTGGCAAGTGGTTTTAGTGGTTATGAGTACGAATTATTTTTAGCGATAACCAGTTTGGCTATTTTGGTTAGCTATGCCGATAAAAAGTATCTTACGTTAAAACTTTATTTTTAATAAATCAAAGCAATAAAGAGTTGGTCAAACTAGTTGTGATTGCGAAAAAAGCCCTAAAACAGTGATATTTAGTTGTTTTAGGTTTTTTTTATCAAAAAGGTCAAAAAAGGTCAATTTATTCATTGACCTTTACTGACCAATGAGGTATAATAAATCTATAAGGTTTACGAATACCTTAACTTTTGAAGAAATCCATCAAAAGTCGGATAATAATAATTGTAAAGAATGTTAAAATAAAAAAGACAAAACAATAAACGGGAGGGATCGTTTATGAATATTGAAAAAATGACAACCACGCTACAAGAGGCGATTGCTGAAGCTCAAAAAGTTGCGGTGACACGTCAACATCAAGAAATTGATATCGCACATTTATGGAAAATTTTTCTTCAACCAAACCATTTTGGACGTAATTTTTACACAGATGCTGGTTTAGATGTTGACGCATTTGAACGAGAAGTAGATAACGCGTTAGATGAATATCCAAGTGTGGCAGGCGGTAATGTGCAATATGGTCAAAATTTAAGTCAAAATTTGTTCCATTTATTGCAAGAAGCTGATTCACTTCGAGAAGAATTCCAAGATGAATTTTTATCAACCGAAATTGTACTTTTAGCTTTAATGAAATTGAAAAATTATCGTTTAACAAAATATTTAATGCAACAAGGCATTACGGAAAAAGAGTTAAGAAAAAATATTGAAGAGATGAGAGGAGGAGATCGTGTGACTTCTCAAAACCAGGAAGAACAATATAAAGCACTAGAAAAATACGGTGTTGACTTAGTACAACAAGTAAAAGCAGGAAAACAAGATCCAATCATTGGTCGTGACGAAGAAATTCGTGACGTTATTCGGATTTTATCAAGAAAAACTAAAAATAATCCAGTCTTAATTGGTGAACCAGGTGTTGGTAAAACAGCGATTGTTGAAGGATTAGCACAACGAATCGTTCGTAAAGATGTTCCCGAAAACTTAAAAGATAAAACCATTTTTTCTTTAGATATGGGCGCCTTAATTGCGGGAGCAAAATTCCGTGGCGAATTTGAAGAACGGTTAAAAGCTGTTTTAAAAGAAGTGAAAAAAAGTGATGGCAAAATCATTTTATTCATTGATGAAATTCATAATATCGTCGGAGCTGGTAAAACAGAAGGCAGTATGGACGCCGGAAATTTATTAAAACCGATGCTAGCACGTGGTGAATTGCATTTAATCGGTGCCACAACGCTTGATGAATATCGCCAATATATGGAAAAAGATAAAGCCTTAGAACGTCGTTTCCAAAAAGTATTAGTCAAAGAACCAACAGTAGAAGATACAATTTCTATTTTGCGTGGCTTAAAAGAACGATTTGAAATTCACCACGGCGTGAATATTCATGACAATGCTTTAGTTGCTGCCGCTACTTTATCCGATCGCTATATTACTGATCGTTTCTTACCAGATAAAGCGATTGACTTAGTCGATGAAGCAAGCGCAACGATTCGAGTGGAAATGAATTCGATGCCAACAGAGCTCGATCAAGTAACACGTCGGTTAATGCAACTAGAAATTGAAGAAGCGGCCTTGAAAAAAGAATCAGATGATGCAAGTAAAAAACGGTTAGCCAACTTGCAAGAAGAATTAGCAGATTTGCGTGAAGAAGCCAACTCAATGAAAATGCAATGGGAAACGGAAAAAGAAGAAGTTAATGCGGTTTCCAATAAACGTGCAGAGATTGATAAAGCAAAACACGAATTAGAAGATGCTGAAAATAATTATGATTTAGAACGAGCTGCTGTTTTGCGTCATGGAACAATTCCGCAATTAGAACATGAATTGAAAGAATTGGAAGAAAAGAACGCTAAAGATAACGTCAAAATGGTACAAGAATCGGTTACTGAAAACGAAATTGCGCAAGTGGTCGGTCGTTTAACTGGCATTCCTGTGACAAAATTAGTTGAAGGCGAACGAGAAAAATTAATGAAACTGAATGAAACATTACACAAACGTGTGATTGGTCAAGATGAAGCCGTCGATGCTGTTAGTGATGCGGTGATTCGTTCAAGAGCAGGCTTACAAGATCCAAATCGCCCACTCGGTTCGTTCCTTTTCCTAGGACCAACTGGTGTTGGTAAAACAGAACTTGCTAAAGCTTTAGCTGAAGATTTGTTTGATTCTGAAGATCATATGGTACGGATTGACATGAGTGAATACATGGAAAAACATGCCGTGTCTCGTTTGGTTGGTGCCCCTCCAGGCTATGTTGGTTATGAAGAAGGTGGCCAGTTAACGGAAGCTGTTCGTCGAAACCCTTATACAATTGTCTTATTAGACGAAATTGAAAAAGCGCACCCAGATGTCTTTAATATCTTATTACAAGTTTTAGATGATGGTCGTTTGACAGATTCTAAAGGTCGGGTCGTTGATTTTAAAAATACAGTTTTAATTATGACAAGTAACATCGGCTCTCAGCTTTTATTGGAAGGTGTGACACCTGAAGGAACAATTCCAGAAGAAGTTGAAAATCAAGTCATGAATATTCTAAAAGGACACTTTAAACCAGAGTTCTTAAACAGAATTGATGATACCATTTTATTTACACCATTAAGCTTGGATAATGTGAAAGGAATCATTGGTAAAATGACCGCACAACTTGCTCATCGTTTAGAGCAACAAGAAATTGTGTTGGAAATCACTGATGAAGCTAAAACATGGATTGCTGAAAATGGGTATGAGCCAGCTTATGGAGCTCGTCCGTTAAAACGTTTCATTACTCGCGAAGTCGAAACACCATTAGCAAAAGAAATTGTTTCTGGACGAGTAATGCCAAAAACAAAAGTCACGATTAGTCTATTAGACAATCAATTAGTTTTTGAAAATGAACCGATAGAAGAAGTGTAAAAAAGAACGAGCGAATTCGCTCGTTCTTTTTTTATTATGACAATCGTTGCTTAATTTCTTCCAACAAATCCTCTTCTGAAGAAACAACCCGACCATTCAATTTAATCAAACCAACTGTGTAAAGGTTTAAATAATGGAATTGATTTTCAGCGATTTCGTTCAAAGCATCAAGCTTTTGGTGATTATCAGCACCTTGTTGGCGGCTGTCTGTGTAAAGGGCAACCACCGGGATTCCTTTGGCATAAGCAACACCAATTTCTGAAGCTACGCCCGCATCAATGGTTGGTCCGTCTAATAAAGCAACCAATAAGTCGCTAGCAAGGACGTTTTCTGTATCTGCTAAGGCAATCATTTTGCTATCGGCATAAGCAGATTTGTCGTTAATCGCCGCATTTTCTTGTGGTAAATAAAGATCGATTGTTTTATCCAATTGTCGAATTTGTTCGACTAAATAGGCATTATAACGTAAGTCAGCTTGCGAAAATAAAGGTCCTGCAAAATAAATTTTTGTCATTTGTCTGTCTCCAATCCAAGGGTTTAGAAATAATCACTGAAATAAGCTTCTTGGTCAGGAAAAATCCGTTCCAAAGAATTTAAAGTTTCTTTATCTGTATCAATACGTTCAATTCGATGTAAGTACGAAGGGCGTCGGTAATTCATGACTAAACAAGTTAGTGTTTGAATATCTAAGTGAACGGCGGTGCCTAGAGGTTCATCCGTAATGGTCACTTGATCATTTTCATCCCAAATTAAGCCAAAAATACCATTATTCCACTCAGCGACAGGATCTTTAACGACAAAATGGAAGGGCTTAGCTGTACTTTCAAAAGGAAAGTTTTCTAAAAAGGCTTTGACATCAACAATTCGCGCCATATAATAGGGCTCAATGCTTTCTTTAATTTGGCTGTCTTCTAAAAGAAAGGCTAATGGTTCGTTTTTATAGATATCGCCCTTGACCCAATAAACCATCGAAAAATGCGCAGTAATAAAATTCCACAAGCCATTTCGGGCTTCTTGGTTCAAGTAAAACATTTCCTTAATATGAAATACCTCATCGGCCACCCAATAGAAAAGTACTCCTAAAGGTTCTTGATTGGCACCATAATAGACAGCAGCAGTCCGTTCTTCCTCGTTTTCGAAACGCCAATATTCTTCCCAGTTGAAGGCACTACGAATGAGTGCGCCGTGATTTTGACGAGCGAATCGCGCATAGACATCAAAGACATCTGGGTGATCGACAGCTAACCGTTCAATCATTCCTGGAACAGGAACGGTTTTTGGTAATTGCGTATCCCGAATTTTAAAAGATAACTTGTCGGACATAATTTCCCAACCTTTACGTCGGTAATAAGGGATGTTGTAAGGGAAAAGATAAGAAATCCACTGTTTATCTTGGCGCATTTCTTCTAATGCCGTTTGAATCAAGTCTTTCATTAAACCGTGGTTGGCATATTCAGGATAGGTACCGACACCAGTAACGCCGCCCATTTTATATAAAGCGCCATGGATATTGACTTCGCATGGATAGATAGCAATTTGTGAAATTAATTGATTTTCGTGAAACCAGCCAAATACTTTTGAAAGTTCTAAAATCGGTTGTTTTGATTTGATAAATGCGCGTTTGTTTTCAAAACCACTTTCTTCAATATCTGCTTCAGTCACTTGAAAAACATAGGAAAGAAGTTCATTAAATTGATCAATGTGTTCTTCCTCAACAGGCTTTAAGGTCAGTTGCTTTCGAAATTCTTGTTCATCCATTTTTCCATCTCCAATAAATTTACTGTTTTTAGTATACCAAATTTTTCGAAACTCTGTTAGCCTTTCGAAACCAAAAGAATAAAAGGGAAGTGCTTTAAATCTTCTTCAAAAATTGGTATAATGAAAAGTGCTGATTATCCTAGACCTTTAAACATGATAATTTGATAAAAAAGGCAACTAAAATATAACAATTGATTAATGAAGCTAGCAGGGAGCTAGCTTTTCTTAAAAGAAATGAGGCAAAAAATGAACAATAAAGAAATGAAAGCAAGACAAGAGAAAATTCGTAATTTCTCGATCATTGCCCACATTGACCATGGGAAGTCAACTTTAGCCGACCGGATTTTGGAAAAAACAAATACAGTTAGCAGTCGAGAAATGCAAGATCAATTACTTGATTCAATGGATTTAGAGAGAGAACGCGGCATTACTATCAAATTAAACGCAATTGAATTAAACTATACAGCCAAAGATGGTGAAACCTATACTTTCCATTTGATTGACACACCAGGGCACGTCGATTTCACCTACGAAGTTTCTCGTAGCTTGGCAGCTTGTGAAGGGGCTGTTCTAGTTGTTGATGCGGCGCAAGGAATTGAAGCGCAAACGCTAGCAAATGTCTATTTGGCATTGGATAATGACTTAGAAATTTTACCTGTTATTAATAAAATTGATTTACCCGCCGCTGATCCAGAGCGTGTTCGGACAGAGATTGAAGACGTAATTGGAATTGATGCATCGGAAGCTGTTTTAGCAAGTGCAAAAGCAGGGATTGGGATTGAAGATATTTTAGAACAAGTGGTGGAGTATGTACCAGCTCCATCAGGCGATATTGAGGCTCCTTTAAAGGCTTTGATTTTTGACTCTATTTACGATAGTTATCGGGGGGTCGTTTTAAACATCCGTGTAATTGACGGTGTCGTTCGTCCTGGGGATAAAATCCAAATGATGAGTAACGGTAAAACGTTTGATGTAACAGAAGTCGGCGTTTTTTCACCGAAACCAATTGCTCGTGATTATTTAATGGTTGGTGATGTGGGCTATATCACCGCTAGCATTAAAACGGTTCAAGATACACGGGTCGGGGATACAGTGACTTTGGCCGACAATCCAGCAGCAGAAGCACTACCAGGCTACCGCAAAATGAATCCAATGGTTTATTGTGGTTTATATCCAATTGATACGTCGCGCTACAACGATTTACGGGAAGCATTAGAAAAATTACAATTAAATGATGCGGCGTTACAATTTGAACCGGAAACATCGCAAGCTTTAGGGTTTGGTTTCCGTTGTGGTTTCTTAGGTTTGCTGCACATGGATGTTGTTCAGGAACGTTTGGAACGAGAATTTAATTTAGAGTTAATTACAACAGCACCGTCTGTAATCTATCACGTTAATAAAACTGACGGAACAACCGTTGTTGTTGACAACCCAGCTGAATTTCCAGAACCAGTAACGATTGAATCTGTGGAAGAACCTTATGTTAAAGCGCAAATCATGGTGCCAAACGATTATGTAGGAGCAGTAATGGAATTATCACAACGTAAACGTGGCGAATTCATTACAATGGATTACTTAGACGATTATCGTGTAAACGTAGTTTATGAAATTCCGTTATCTGAAATCGTGTTTGACTTTTTCGATAAATTGAAATCAAGTACAAAAGGCTATGCATCCTTAGATTACGAAATGGCTGGCTATCGTACCAGCCGCCTAGTGAAAATGGATATTCTATTAAATGCTGAAAAAGTGGATGCTTTAAGCTTTATTGTTCACCGAGATTTCGCATTTGAGCGTGGTAAAGCGATTGTTGAGAAACTGAAAAAACTAATTCCACGTCAACAGTTTGAAGTCCCAGTTCAAGCGGCGATTGGTCAAAAAATTGTGGCTCGTTCAGATATTAAAGCCTTACGCAAAAACGTACTGGCTAAATGCTATGGTGGCGATGTTTCTCGTAAACGTAAATTGTTAGAGAAACAAAAAGAAGGGAAGAAACGGATGAAACAAATTGGATCCGTGGAAGTTCCTCAAGAAGCCTTTATGGCGGTTCTGAAAATGGATGAAGATGATCAGAAAAAATCATAAATTTATTCTTTTTTTATTGAAAGTGGGACATTAGTCATTTCGACTTGAGCCGACTCCAAAAAGTTAGACCTAGAAATCTAACTTTTGGGGGTCGGCTCAACTTATGTCCCACTTTTTAAATCTTAAAGATAATCAGTTTGAACAAAAGAAGACTTTTAAGAAAAGCCTTTTTATTTTTTTGATCTAAACATTTATGCTTTAATTAGTCGTTATTTTAGTAAAAAATATATTAATTTACTAAAATAATATATAATAAAGGTAAAACTAGGAGGGAAGCATATGACGTGTATTTCATTATCGATTTTAAATCAAGAACAAGAAGTTAGAAAAGCTAAGATAGATGATTCAGATTCTTTGAAAGAGTTAACTATTACAGGAAAAGATTTTGTTTGTTTAGCTGCTCGGGATTGTCAATTACAAGACGGCGATGTGATTCAAGTTTGTTTAGATACGCCCAATACTTATTTAATGGTGAAGTTAGATGCTACGCTTGACAGCAGTTTGATTTATGTTCCAGAACAAAAATGGACGTTTCCAATCATAAAAAATGAAAACGCTATCGAAGCGCGAGCAGCGTATCGTTTTGAAACCAAGAAACCTTATATAAGTGTGCGTATTGCCACTAAAGAAGAAATTAAGAGTTATCGTAATTGGGCGTTAAATCCACATGATTTACAACATTTTACTGGTGCGTATCCTCATGCATCTGCCAACGTGGAAACGCGAAATGATGCCACTTTTTTTGCTTGTAATGCGATTGATGGTACCTTCGCTAATCTTTATCATGGGCCGTATCCTTATCAATCATGGGGGATTAATCAGCAGTTAGATGCCGCATTAAAAATTGAATTTGGGCGTGAAGTCTTGTTGGATAAAGTGATCTTAACATTACGAGCGGACTTTCCCCATGATAATTATTGGCAACAAGTGACTTTAAAATTTTCCGACGGTACACATGAAGTTTTTAAAACTGTTAAGACTGAGCAACGCCAGAGCTTTACCTTTGCGAAACGGGCAGCGGAGTGGGTGATACTAACAGAGTTAATTCAAGCAGATGAACCATCACCATTTCCAGCATTAACACAAATTGAATTATTTGGTCAAAACAAATAAAAAATAAGGACGGTTCCTTTATAGGAGCGGTCCTTATTTTTTATTTCTGGCGTGGGCTAGTTGTCGATTGGCGGACAACCAATTCTGTGTTTAACAGGACTCTACGAGGAATGCTAGGCATTTGAATTCGTTTGTGCAATAAATTAATGCCTGTCTCGCCCATTTCTTCAGTAAAGGCATGGACAGAGGATAGCGGCGGTGAGACATATTGAGAAATAGAGATATCATTGATCCCCATGACACTAATTTCTTCAGGAACCTTTATACCGTGTGCGGCTAACGTATGTATCACACCGATTGCAAAGGCGTCATTATAAGCAAGAATCGCAGTAGGTAAATCATTTCCCCATTTTTCTAACGCTTCTTCTGTCAATTGTTCCCCCGTTTTGACATCCAACATGCCATTTTCTTTTAAGATAAAATAATCTTCGTTAAACAAGTGATAATGCTGCATAATGTCAAGATAAGCGTTGGTTGTCGGTGTTTTATAGCGACGGAAACCATACATATTTTCGCTTTCTTCGGCACCAATAAAGGCAATTTTTTCGTGGCCCAATTCCAAAAGATGGGTTAAGGCAATCTCGGTTGCTTGATAAAAATCAGTATTTACAGAATCAAATTCTTCCAATGGGAAATTACTGCCAATTACACAAAGATTGGGATGCAGTTGCTGCAACTCTTGTAACGTCTTTTGAGTGAATTTGCCAATTGCCAAAATGCCATCAATCCCTTGAAGGTTATGTTGTTCCAATTGAGAAACTTTTAGAATATTGTAACCTAACTCTTCGGCCCGCTTTTCAGCGCCTAAACGAATCGACATATAGTAAATATCCGTTAGTTCTTCGTCATCTG
This sequence comes from Enterococcus sp. DIV2467a, assembly GCF_050532945.1. Classification (NCBI taxonomy): domain Bacteria; kingdom Bacillati; phylum Bacillota; class Bacilli; order Lactobacillales; family Enterococcaceae; genus Enterococcus; species Enterococcus sp. DIV2467a. Next base: position 1,080,162 of record NZ_CP172896.1, read on the forward strand.
AACGCCACTGAACGACGGCAATCGAAGGCTCTTGCGGAGCTGTTTGTACGGAAAGGTTAGGTGTCAGTTGCTCCTGCTGTTTGTTTTTATTTTTAGTTTTATATTTCGTATAATTCAGGGTTTCTGCTGCTTCAAAAATTTTTCGCTTGGTTTCCTCTGTAACGGATAAGTTTGGATCATAGTTCAGAACTCGCGATACAGTTGAAATTGAAACATTCGCGACTTTTGCGATATCTGTGATAGTTGCCATTCTAAATGCCTCCTTCTCAAGTACTATTATAGCATATAGTATATTTCTTTTTAGTAAAAAAAAGCAAGAAAAAGCTTTTTTTACTTTTTTTTAGCAAAAACTATTGATTTTTTGACTAAAAAAATATACTATAAAGTCAAAGAAAGCGCTTTAATTCGATGGAGAAGGTGGTTTAGTGAAAAGATTTTCATTTTTTTTACTAATTTTACTTGCTTTAACAGGTTGTAAATCCGGTGAAAAAGAATTTGATGAAGAATCTCTTCAAAATCTAAAGGAAACGGCACAGTCTTATTCAGAAACAGAATTACAAAATGGTGACGTTCGTTTAAATGAATATATTTCTTTGAAAGGGGAGATTGTTGAGAGTGACAGTCGTTCCAGTTTAATAAAAAAAGGTGATCGTTTTATTTTGAAAAGTGGTTCTAGTAAATATCAAGTTTTTAATGAGCAAAAGAAAAAATTGAAGATTGGTGACGAAGTGACAGTTTACGGAGAATATTACGGCTTTTTGAAAGGGACATTAATTGAAAGTGAGGAGAATCATGATTCAGCCACGAATTAGACAGAATCCTTTTGAAACATACGAAGAAGTTGCAGAAGGATTTGAAGATTTATTAGCGCCACTGGAATTGTTTTTTGATCGAGAGTATCAAGGTCATCTGGATTTAGGGACACACGGAACGGTTTATTCTAAAGGGACACGTGATGCGGAGGCATTTTTACGACCATTATGGGGACTAGGTCCTTATGTAACGCAAAATGAAAGTGAGTATTTGAATGACTTTCTAACGGGAATTATCGAAGGAACCGATCCTGAGAGTTCATCTTATTGGGGAAAAACAAAAGATTATGATCAATTGATTGTTGAGATGGCAGCATTAAGTACATTTCTTTTGTTAAACAAAGAAAAAACGTGGGACCAATTAACAAAAGAACAGCAAAACAATTTACACAGTTGGCTGATACAAGCCAATGAAAACATTATTCCGCCAAATAATTGGCATTTCTTTAGAGTGTTGCTGAATTTAGCGATGAAACATTGTGAAATGCCGTATTCAAAAGAACAGATCGCTGTTGATTTGGCTGTAATTGATCGTTTTTATGTCGGTAATGGTTGGTATTATGACGGAGTCGAGACACAAGTTGATTATTATGTTTCTTTCGCTATTCATTATTATAGTTTATTGTATTGTCGTTTTGCCCCGGAAGATACCGCAAGAGTGGCTATTATGAAGGAACGAGCAACTTTGTTCGCGCAAGAGTTTAAATATTGGTTTACTCAGCCAGGAGAAGCGATTCCCTTTGGACGTAGCTTAACGTATCGTTTTGCTCAAGTGTCATTTTTTAGTGCTTTAGTTTTTGCAGATGTTGAAGCATTGCCGTGGGGTGAGATTAAAGGTCTAATCAGCCGACATCTTCATCAATGGATGAACAAAGATATTTTTACAACAGATGGATTATTGTCGGTAGGTTATGATTATCAAAATATGGTCTTTGCCGAAGGCTATAATGGTCCTGGTTCACCTTATTGGGCCTTTAAAACATTCATTTTGTTAGCGGTTCCAAAAGATCATCCTTATTGGCAAGCAGAAACACAGCCTATTAGCTTTCCAGAAAAACACTTACCTTCACCAGAAAGTCGGAACTACTATCAAGTAAATGATGCAGGGACACATGGTTTAATGTTTCCAGCGGGACAATTTATTAATTATCAAGCTCATGCGCATGATAAATATAGTAAATTTGTTTATTCTTCCCATTTTGGTTTCAGTACTATAAAGAGTGATTATTGGTATTACGAAGGTGCTTATGATAATTGCTTGGCTTTAGCTGAAGACGACCACTATTTCCGCACGAAAGGATTAGATGATCAGTACGAAATTCTTGATGATCGTATCATTCATCAATGGCATCCTTGGTCCGATGTAGCAATCAAAACGACAATTGTACCATTAGAAGGCCAACATTTACGGATCCACGAAATTGAGACACAACGTGCATTAGTGGCTTATGAAGGTGGCTTCTCAATCCCGCTCTTCGATGAAAAGGTCACTTGTGTTTCTGATCAAATGGCTGAGGTAAAAAATGCAAAAGGTGTGTCAAAAGTAGAAAATATCAACGGCTTTTCTGAAGCTGCGATTATTCGAACAGAACCGAATACAAATTTACTTTATCCGTTAACGGAGTTGCCATATTTGAAAGCAAACTTGTCGAAAGGGAAACATCTTTTAATTTCATTGGTGACAGGCGTACTACCGAATGAACAAATTGAGCCAGTTAAAGTTAGGTTAAAAGAAAATCAGCTTTTAGTTGAAGAAAAAGTTGTAATTTTGGGGAATTAGGGGGAGAAATACACAATGACAGAAAATGGACAGATTGAGTGGTTGCCGAAGCAAATCAGTTTTGCTTTAAACAAAGTTAGAGGAAATTTAGAGACATTTAAAGAATTAGTTCCACCCGCGGCAAGTTTAAATCAAATTTATTATCCTGAAGAAAATATTGACTGGACGGCCAGCTTTTGGCCAGGAATGTTATTTTTAGCAAAGGAATTAACAAATTCAACAGAGTTCGATGAGGTGATTGCCACACAGATGGCTTCTTTTCAACATCGCTTGGATGAACAAATTGAGCTGGAAACACATGATATAGGCTTTTTGTATATTTTAACAGCCATTGCTGATTATCAAGTCAATGGTCATGAGGCCTCAAAAGAAATGGCCTTGCAAGCTGCGGACTTATTAATGAAACGTTATTCACCAAAAGCCAAGATTATTCAAGCTTGGGGGAATTTAGACGATCCAGAGCAACGAGGTAGAATGATTATTGATTGTTTAATGAACTTACCATTATTATACTTTGCAGCAAAAATGACTGGCAAGCAAGAGTATTATGAAGCTGCCTACAATCATGCGAAACAAACACAAAAATATATTGTGCGAGAAAATCACACTACGTTCCATACGTATTATTTTGATACGGAAACAGGCGAAGCCTTGTACGGAAAGACACAGCAAGGATACTCAGATGATTCTTGTTGGGCTCGCGGCCAAGCCTGGGGAATTTACGGCTTTACGTTAAGTTATTTATATACAGGAGATAGTAGTTTTCTGGAAACAGCAAAAAATGTTGCTGATTACTTTATTCAAGAATTACCAGAGGACAAAATCTGTTACTGGGATTTAATTTTCAATGAAGGGAGTGAAGAAGAACGTGATAGCTCATCTGCTGCAATTGCCGCATGTGGCTTACTAGAATTATCTCGTCAGCTTCCATTAAATGATGAAAAACATGGCTATTATGAAAAGGTTGCGCTAGAACTATTACAAGCATTAGCGGAAAAGTATACAACGGTTTTACAACCAGAGTCGAACGGCCTATTGCTTCATGGTGTCTATGATAAAAAAACAAATACAGGAGTCGATGAATGCATGATTTGGGGCGACTACTTTTATTTGGAAGCGTTAACTCGTTTAGCGAAAAGCTGGTATTCTTTTTGGTAATTCATGGAGGAAAACTCCTAAAAAATAATAAATAGCGGAGGTAGTACAAATGAAATTTTGGAAAAAAGGCTTAACAGCGGCAGCGCTGTTAGCAGTGGCGGCAGTAACTTTAACAGCATGTGGTGGTTCAAGTGAAAAGAAAGCAACTGAAAAGAGTGAAGATGGCAAAACAAAATTAACAGTAACTACTTGGAATTATGACACGACCCCAGAATTTGAGAAATTATTCAGAGCTTTTGAAGCGGAAAATCCTGATATCACTATTGAACCGGTGGACATTGCTTCAGATGATTATGACACAAAAGTAACAACGATGCTTTCATCAGGAGATACGACGGATATTTTAACCATGAAAAACTTACTTTCATATTCTAATTACGCGCTACGCAATCAATTGGTGGATTTAACCGATCACGTTAAAGATTTAGATATCGAACCTGCCAAAGCAAGTTACGAGATGTATGAAATCGATGGTAAAACCTATGCTCAGCCTTACCGTACAGATTTCTGGGTATTGTATTACAATAAAAAAATGTTTGATGAAGCCGGAATTGCCTATCCCGATAACTTAACTTGGGATGAATATGAAGCGTTAGCGAAAAAATTATCTAAACCAGAAGAACAAGTATATGGTGCCTATCAACATACTTGGCGCTCAACCGTTCAAGCGATTGCTGCTGCTCAAAACAATGCCAATTTGATTGAACCAAAATACAATTATATGGAAACTTATTATGATCGCGCATTGAGAATGCAAAAAGATCAATCACAAATGGATTTTGGAACAGCAAAATCAACAAAAGTAACGTATCAATCACAATTTGAAAATTCAAAAGCGGCGATGATGTACATGGGTAGCTGGTACATGGGGACTTTATTAACAAACATTGATGATGGCAAAACAAATGTCGAATGGGGGATTGCCGAAATACCACAACAAGAAAAAGGCAAAGCAACTACCTTTGGCTCACCGACAAGTTTTGCAATTAATAAAAACAGTAAAAAACAAAAAGCTGCTCAAAAATTCTTAGACTTTGCTTCAGGTAAAGAAGGTGCAAAACTTTTAGCAGAAGTAGGGGTGGTTCCTTCTTATAAAACAGATGAAATTGATAAAATCTACTTTGCAAGAAAAGGAATGCCTTCAGACGAAGTCTCACAAAAAGCCTTTAACCCAGATACAATTAATTTAGAATTCCCATCTGATAAAAACGGTGCCGCAATTGATAAAGTATTACAAGAAGAACATGATTTAATTATGGTCGGCGACGAAAAACCAAAAGATGGTATTGCTAACATGGAAAAACGTGTCAAAGCAGAGATAGACTAATTATTATTTTCTGCAAAAACACAAAAGATTGATGAAAAAAATAAGCTGAAATGAGTAACCTACAATGAATTTCAGCTTATTTTTTTAAATAAAGAATGTAGCTTGAGTTTGGAAGGAGGGCCTGTTAAGTTCACTTAACAGAATACAATTATGGAAATTACTTCAAAAACAAAAACAGCAAATAAATTGAGACGAAAAAATACGTGGACTGCGTTATCTTTTATCGCACCAAACTTTATTGGCTTTTTCCTCTTCACTTTAATCCCGGTTATCTGTTCACTGATTTTAGCTTTTATGAGTTGGGATTCTTTTTCAACCCCTGAATTTGTCGGAATGAAAAATTTCACCAAAATGATTCATGATGATACGTTTTGGATTTCGTTAAAACAAACGTTTATCTATACGATTGGTGTTGTTCCGTTAACATTGATTTGCTCATTAGGACTAGCGATTTTGTTGAATCGTAAAATTAGAGGGATGAAATTTTTTAGAACGGCTTTTTTCTTTCCTTATGTAACGTCATTAGTTGCGATTGCGGTCGTTTGGAATATGCTATTTCATCCAACGATGGGACCAATTAATCAATTTTTGAAATTATTTATTGAAAATCCTCCTGGCTGGACATCTAGTTCTACTTGGGCTTTACCAGCAATTATCATCGTTAGTGTGTGGCGCTTTATGGGGTATTATATGATTTTGTATTTAGCTGGTTTACAAAGTGTGCCAAGAGAATTATATGAAGCAGCGTCAATGGATGGCGCGGGTAAATGGAATCAATTTTTAAATGTTACCTTACCTTCACTACGACCAACGACCTTTTTCGTGACTATCATGCTTGTAATTAACTGTTTCAAAGTGTTTGACTTAGTTCAAGTTATGACTGGTGGTGGACCAGGACGTGCAACGAATGTGTTAGTTTACGAAATTTACAATGAAGCCTTTGTCAAATTTAATTTTGGTTATGCATCAGCCATTGCGATGGTCTTATTCATCATCGTTCTAGCGATTACTGTGGCCCAATTTAAATGGAATCAACATCAAGAGAAAGTTTAGGAGGAGAAAAGATGGAAGCAACTTTTTCAAAAAAAGAAAATACTCGAAAAGCAAAAACGAAAAAAGCAGAAAAAGTCACACCTGGTGGGATCCTTGTAATCATTCTCTTAACTTTACTTGCGTTAATTACTTTGGTGCCTTTCATTTGGATGGTTTCAGCATCATTTAAAACAAACAATGAAGTTTTCACCATTCCAATTCAATGGATTCCTAAAAGTTGGCATCCAGAAAACTATTCCGTTATTTGGGAACGCATTCCGTTGTTAACTTTCTTTAAAAATACATTATTTTTAAGTATTGTGATTACGATTATTCAACTATTTACTTCAAGTTTTGCAGCATATGGCTTTTCAAAAATGAATTTTAGAGGAAGAGATACACTTTTTATTACGTACATCGCAACAATTGCTATTCCTTGGCAATCGTATATGATTCCACAATTTATTATGATGCGTCAATTAGGTTTGACTGACACGTTATGGTCACTTGTTTTATTACAAGCATTTAATGCATTTGGGGTTTTTTTACTGAAACAATATTACAGCAGTATTCCAGATTCACTATGTGAAAGCGCGCGGATTGATGGGTTAAGTGAGTGGGGAATTTATTGGAAAATTATTTTACCATTAACTAAACCAGCTTTAGCTAGTCTCACGATTATTACTTTTGTGAATACATGGAATGACTATATGGGACCTTTCATTTATTTATCTTCTACTGAGAATAAAACGATTCAGTTAGGTTTGAAAATGTTCGTCGGTTTATTTGATGCTGAATATGCCTTAATCATGGCCGCATCAGTGGTTTCTATTTTACCAGTAGGGATTGTCTTTTTAGCAATGCAAAAATACTTTGTTGAAGGTATTGCTACATCTGGAATGAAGAATTAGGAGGAAGTTTGAATGTTTACTAAGCAAACCTTTGATAATAATATCTATATGAAAATTTTTCGCTGGCTTTACATTTTATTTATCGGTAATCTAGGGCTTCTCTTAGTGAACATTCCTTTTTTCATAGCGGTGATTAGCTTAGACATTGATCCACGAAACCTCCCACTTTTTGTAGTAACGTTGTTGCCGATGGGGACAGGGATGATTGCACTTTTAGGTTTAATCGATACTTTTAAAGAAGAAAAGGAGCTGGATCCATTTAAAACTTTTTTCCAAAAGTTTCGTCAGTTTGGGTTAAGAGGCTTTCTTATCAGCTTGCTTGGATTAGGAAGTAGCATCATCAGTGTGACAGATATATTCTTTTTTGCCAAAACAACGATTGGTAAATGGTTTATTCCATTGATGGTCCTTCTGCTAATTTTTGGGTTAGCTATTATGCTGAATGCTTGGTATTTTCAAGTACGAAACCCGCAAGCTTCTTTTAAAGATGTGTTTCGGATTTCTGTTTACTATGGACTGCGGAAATGGTATGTCAGCTGTCTAAATGTTTTTTTACTATTCTCAATGTTTGCAATGATGTTTTTGAAGCCACAGTTTGGGTTTGTTGTAACCCCTGTCCTGTTCCTAGGGATTATTTATTTAAATACTGGGAAATTGCATGAAAAGCAAAAAAAGAATAAATAATTTTTACATAATAAGTAATCTCGATTTTCAGGAAAATGAATGAAGGTGGGGTTGCTTATTTTGTTCTTGCCTTGTTTATTAAAGTGGAGGGAGCGAACGAATGAAGAAAAAAATAATTATTTTAAGTAGCTTTTTGATAGGTGCTATTTTTGTGCTCGTTATTTTTACTACCAGCCAGCAAAGTATGATTAATAACGAAGCAATCCAAGTCGAAGAATTAATTGTTTATGGCGATAAAAATATGAATCGTATAGCGAAGCAATTCTCTGATCAGAATAATTTAACTTCGTTTGGGAAAAATTTCTGGCGCAAAACGTATAACGGAAAATCACCCACTCAGGAACTACTGAAGGTTGCAACGGAGGATTTAGTACAACATAAAATGATTAAACAGCTGGCAACGGAGTTAGAAATAGCCCACTCACAAACATTTGGGCAAGAAAAAAAAGAATGGCAAGACCAAAAGAGCAGTTTAACGCTCTGGCAATTTTTAGATGCAAAAGATCAACAATTACAGGACCAAATAAAAGAGAAATTAATGGAGAAAGAAAAGCCAACGCAAAAAGAATTGCAGGCCTTTGAGCAATTGGATGATAAATATAAAAAGACCGATTACTTTGTTGAAGCAATTGAAATTCCAACTTTTTCAGGTAAGCAAGCAGAATTAGAAAAAATAGCCGAAGCAATCTCTCCGAATCTATCTTATGAGGAGACGTTATTGGAGTGGCAAAATAAATTACCTAATCTTGTTATTGAATCGTATCAATTGAAGAGTGCAGAAATCCAAAAAGAGGATATTTATTCGTTGTCTGTTGGGGAGATTCTTAGTGAAAAAGCTGTTGGTACCGTGGTGAAAGGATACCACGAAAACCAATACTTTTATATTTTTAATAAGGAAGGAGGGCAACTTTTACAGTTTGAAGAAGCACCACAATTTGGCAAAAATGCCTATATCAACACACGCTACAAAGAGAAATTAGCTACGTATCAACAAGCAACCAAAGTAGACTTGTTGGAGAAAGACAGAGAAAAGTTTTTTCAAAATTATCAAAATAAAAACAGTTAAGGAGCAGAAAATGAGAAAAAAAGCGTATTTTAAAAGTGTAACCATCTTCCTTTCTATTTTGCTTGTTTTTTCCCAGCTTCAATTATTTAGTCTTCCTGCTTATGGGGAAACAGTGAGTGATCAACCGTTACTTTTTCGTTCAGTAGGTGTCGCTCAAAGTGGGACGACCTACTATGTGGATGGGGAAGGAGGAAATAATGCCAATGATGGGCAGTCTCCAGCCAGTGCTTGGCGTGATTTTGAAAAAGTGAATCAGACGGAGTTTCAGCCAGGCGACCATGTTCTGCTGAATGCGCAAAGTACCTGGAATAACCAATTGTTGCATCCAAAAGGGAATGGGACAGCGGCACAAAAGATTGTCATTGATTTTTATGATACGAATGACAAAGGAGAAACCATTTTTGAAACAACACGGCGTCCGATTATTAACGGTGGTGGCACCTACAGCACAGGGACTTTCAAACGTGCAATCTCAGGGGCCGTGCAGTTAGTGAACCAAGAATATTGGGATATTTCAAATTTAGAAGTGACAAATACACCAGAGCTAGATAATCTCGAAGGCTATAAGAAACCAGGAGATGCTCAAAGAGCGGGGATATTAGTACTAGGATATGAACAAAATCGAACGTTCAATAGTGTCACGATAAGGAATAACTATGTTCATGATGTTCAAACAGAATATTATTTAAATCTAAGTGGGAATACTGCAACCAAACGATTAAAAGCGGTAGGTGGAATTATTGTTTTAGGAAGTTGGTTTGATGAGAATGGCAATGTAGTAACGGCAGCTAATGATCATCGAACAACGACTGGATTTAATGATATTTTGATTGAAAATAATGTGATTCAACGAGTGGGACTTGAAGGAATTCGAACAAAAGCTGATTCAGATACCTCAAGAGGCAACACTTTCTACAAAACGTTTTCTAATATTACGATTCGTAATAACTATTTAGAAGATAATGCTGGCGACGGGATTGTCTTGTCAGAAGCCAAAAGTGGCGGTGTCGTCGAAGGAAATGTTGCTGTCCGAATGTGCAATGCCGATTATGGTACACAAAATTACGCGGGCGTTTGGGCAATGTCTGTAGATGACGGACTGTTCCAATATAACGAAGTATACGGAATCAAATATGGATTTAACGATGCTGAAGCTTATGATGTGGACATGCAGTCAAACAATGTTATTTATCAATATAACTATTCACATCATAATACTGGCGGCTTTTTATTGCTTATGTCTGATCAAAAAAATTCGGTTATTCGTTACAATATCTCAGCTAATGACGGCGGTGGTAACCGAGGAACAGGTAAAGACAATCCAGGCGGAGCTGGTGGCTACAATTATAAAGAACAAAGCATTTTCCATTATTGGGTAAAAAATGATGGAGCGGCAATGCCAACTATCCACAATAATACGATTTATGTTGGCGACGGCATTTCAACATCATTATTTGGTGAAGGAAATAGTTCTGACAACAGTAGTACAGTAGCCAATTTTTACAATAATATTTTATACAAAGAAGGTACCGGACAATTAAAATTCTTATCTAATTATCCAACAAATGGGACACAACCAATTGAACGTAAAATGGTCGATAATCCAGAAAAATATTTCAAAAATAATGTTATTTGGCCAAAAGAAATTGCTACAGAAAAAAGTGGTGCAACTGTTGAAAAATTAGTATCAAGTGGAAACATTTTTGAAAAACCACAATTAGAAATCACAGATAACCCTGAAAAAGTGAAAGAGTTGGCAGAGCAAGAATTTACGACATTGAAACCAACAAAAGATAATGTGGTTGAATTTACTTCCAAAGAACGCTTACGTCAGCGAGCACAAATGTTCCAATTAAAAGAAACCTCTCCAGCGATTGGTAAAGGCTTGTCGGAAGTGAACAGTGCGGCCGAAGACTTCTTTGGAAATAGCTTGAAAAATAAAGTTTTAGATATTGGTGCACAACAAGCATCCACAATTGAAAAAAGTATTCGTTATCAAAATCAAGTGTTAGAAATTAGTTCGGCAACAGGTGTGTATCCTAATTTGCCAGAGCAAGCTGAATTAACGTACGAAGAAGTCGTTAATGAAGAAGTGGTTGCGACAGGCAAAAAAGAATTTAAGTTACAATGGGAAGCAATCCCTCAAGAAAAAATTAATACAGCAGGCACAGTTGAAGTTGCAGCAACAGTTATCGGCTTACCGATAGATGCTGTCAAAGTAACAGCCAAGGTCTCTTTTGAGGGTGAACTTGGTGAAGGAAAAGACACCGTTAAACTAAAAATAGCTCAAACTGCCTATGTTCAAAAGAGTGATGGTAACCGAGCATACTCTGATATAGCAGGCGGTACTGCTGCCATTAGTTCAGGAGACGCCTATAAATATCCTTATGGAGTAAACTATACGGGTAATTACGCATTAAAATTAAAAAATGCTAGTTCTGCGGGGTATAATCGCCGGATTTACGTTGAAATTGATACACAAGAATTGAAGAACTATCAATCACTAAAAAGTGCCAATTTAGAACTAAATGTGATGCGTTATGATGCGTGGAATGGTGCTGGAAATACAAATGATGAACGTTTGAAAAATACGCAGTTCCAAGTAGATGTTTATGGAACAGATACTAATTGGATGAGTAACACCATTACTTGGAACAATGGTCCAAATAATTTAAATGTACCAAATGAAGAATTTATTGCTCGACAATCTTTTACAAATAGCTCAATTATGAATAATCAAAATACAATCTCTATTGATATTAGTAACTATCTACGGAAGCTAATTCAAAGTGGTGAGAAAATTCCAGCCAAGTTAAGTTTCTTATTAGCGATTACAGACAGTCGTTTGCCTGGTTATGATTCTGATAATGCTGGGTTTGATGCTTTTTCAAAAGAAGGCGCACAAAAGGCCTATCAAGACTTTTTAGCAGGCAAATTGACCTTGCCAACTGGTCAACAGCTAACAGAGGATAGTTTAGCTCCTAAAATTGTTTTATCGAATGTTTTCGAAGTCAAACATGAGTCGATTGAGGTCACGACAGAAGCGGGTCAAGCCCCTAATCTACCAGAAAAAACAACTATTTTTTATTCGGATGGTTCACAACGAGAAGTGACTGTCAATTGGTCAGAAGTTCCAGCATCTTCTTATCAAAAAGAAGGAACATTCACTGTTGTAGGACGAGCAGCAGGTGTCTCAATGCCAATTATTGCCAATGTAAAAGTCACCGCTAAACATATTGTTGGATTCAAGGAATTGCCTACGCTGGATCGATTAACAGGCACCTCGCGAGGCGAACTGAATTTGCCAACTGAAGTAATTGCAAAATTAGATGATGGTAGCGAAACGAAATTGAAGGTTATTTCTTGGGATGACGATGTTAGTAATTATTCGCCAAGTAGCCCGCCAGGTACTTACCAGTTCCCTGCTGCAGTAGAAGAAAAAATAGGAATTGCGAATCCTGATGAACGAAAAATTTTCCAAGTCGTGCAAACTCATGCGATTCCTGAAAGAATTCAATTTGCTACAGAAACAGCCACTATAAAATCAGGCGAAAATTATCAAATTCAATCTAAAGTGATTGGTCAAGCGCCGCACACAGAAACGGATGCTTGGAGCTCGCAAGTAACGTATGAGTTGGTTACACCAGATGCTGGCAATACAGTAAGTGTAGATGAAAACGGTCTGATTAGGACAGAAGCAACGACTGCTGCAGGAAATTATCAAATCAAAGTAACAAGCAAAGTTTTACCGGTAGTGACTGCACAATTTTCAATTAAAGTCACAAAATAAACGAACTGTTTGAAGAGACTGGAACAAGAATTGCTGTAGCTTGCAATCTTTCTAGTCTCTTCGATTATCTAGAATAAATAAATATTCTATTGCCTACTATTCATTCTTTTTAAAACAAGGTAAAATAATAAATGAAAGTAAACGATAAAGGTGTGTAGACAATGAATACTATCTTAACAGGTGATCGTCCAACTGGTAAATTGCACCTAGGACATTACGTAGGTTCCTTAAAAAAACGAGTAGAAATGCAAGCAGACCCTACAAATCAATTATTTGTCATGATTGCAGATTTACAAGCATTGACAGATAATGCAAAAAATCCCGAAAAAGTTTCAGCCAATGTTTTAGAAGTTGCTTTGGACTATTTAGCAGTTGGTTTAGACCCTACGAAAACAACAATTTTTATCCAATCGCAAATTCCACAGTTAGCTGAATTAACAATGTACTATCTAAATTTAGTGACCACGTCACGTGTTCGTCGGAATCCAACGGTCAAAGCAGAAATTGAGCAAAAAAAATTTGGGGAAGGTGTTCCGACAGGATTCTTTATTTATCCCGTTTCACAAGCTGCTGATATTACTGCCTTTCAAGCGAACTTAGTCCCAGTTGGGGAAGACCAAAAACCAATGTTGGAACAAGCGCAAGAAATTGTGCATAGTTTTAATCAGACGTACGGTGAAGTTTTAGTTAGACCGGAAGCTGTGTTACCACCAAAAGGCATGGGACGCTTGCCAGGAATTGATGGCAACGGAAAAATGAGTAAGTCTTTAGGCAATGGTATCTATCTTTCAGATCCAGCTGAAGTGGTACAGAAAAAAGTAATGAGTATGTATACCGATCCAAATCATATTCGTATAGAGGACCCAGGACAAGTTGAAGGAAATATGGTCTTTACTTACTTGGATGTCTTTGGGAAAGAGAAAGAATATATTGAAGAATTAAAAGAGCACTATCGTCATGGCGGTTTAGGAGATGTGAAAATTAAACGTTACTTAATTGATGTCTTAGAAGAAGAACTCGCACCGATTCGTCGACGTCGTGAAGAGCTGGCTAAAAATCCAGAAGCGATTATGGAAATGTTGCATAAAGGAAGTCTTGCTGCTGAAAAAGTGGCAGCACAAACCTTAACAGAAGTCAAAAAAGCAATGGGAATTCAATATTTCTAAGCAATAAAAGAACTGGAACGAGTCAAAAGAAGAATGACTTGTTCCAGTTCTTTTTAAGTGGTTTGAAATTGACTATTATATAAGCTGGCGTAAAGAGTCGGAGCTTGTAATAGTTCCTGATGCGTTCCTTTTTCAATAATATCGCCATTTTTCATCACTAAAATTAAATCAGCATTTTCAATCGTGGATAATCGATGAGCGATAACGAAGCTTGTTCGATTTTCTGTGACAGTTTCCATCGCTTTTTGAATATGGGCTTCTGTTCGTGTGTCCACACTCGAAGTTGCTTCATCGAGAATAACAACGGGCGGATTTGCTAAAATGATTCGGGCGATGGTTAATAACTGTTGTTGCCCTTGTGATAATGCACCATTTTCGCTAGAAATAATTGTGTCATATCCTTGAGGAAGGGTCCGAATAAAATGATCACATTGAGCAATTTTAGCTGCTTCAATTATTTCTTCACGAGAAGCATCTTTTTTTCCATAGGCAATATTATCTGCTACGGTTCCTTCAAATAGCCAAGTGTTTTGTAAAACCATGCCAAATAAATTTCTTAGATTTTGTCGAGAAAGTTTCGTAATATCAATCCCATCAAAAGTAATGGCACCTTGATTTATTTCATAGAAACGCATTAATAAGTTGACTAATGTTGTTTTACCAGCGCCGGTGGGTCCTACAATGGCCACTGTTTTTTTCGGTTGAACAGAAAAATCAACATTCTTCATTAAAATTTTTTCTGGTGTGTAGCCAAATTGAACATTTTTAAATTCAATGGCTCCTTTAGGAGAAGAAATAGTTTCTAAATGAGTTGCTTCTGGCTGTTCATCAGCTTCATCTAAGATAACAAAAATCCGATCAATGGAAGCCATCGCTGCTTGAATTGAGTTAATGACATAAGAAGCGGTAGAAATCGGCTCAGAAATTTGGTTGATATATTGCAAATACGCTTGCAAGAAACCAATCGTAATACCACCAGATAAAACGAGCATTGCGCCTAAGATAGCACTAATAATAAAAGCCAACTGATTAATAAAACGAATAGCTGGATAAATCGCAAAATTTAGAAACTGTGCTTTTTTAAAGGCACGATAATGTTGTTGATTAACAGCAGCAATTGTTTTTTCAGCATTTTGCTGTTGATTAAAGGTCTTTGTGACCAAATTTCCTGCTAAATATTCTTCCATCTTATTATTTAATTGACCTAATTCAGCTTGACTTTGATCAGCAAACACCTTGTTTTTATTCGCGATTTTTGTCGTCATGAAAGTACTGCCGCCAATTAGCAGCAACACTAAAATGGTTAATTTTGCATCAATATAGAACAACATAATTCCTGCAAAAAGGATAGTCACGACGGAAGTGAAAAATTGGTTGATGCCTGTTAAAAGAACTTGTGACAATTGGTTTAAGCCAGTTGTTGAACGACTAATGATATCGCCCACTTGGTGATTGTCAAAGAAGGCCATTGGTAAAGTTTTAAACTTTTTTGTCACTTCTTTTCTAATTCTTAAAGTAACCCGTTCGCTTAAAGAAGCCATTGCTCGTTCCTGAATAAAAGAAGTGATACTACTAATGATTGAAAAGAGAATTAAAAGTAAGACGGGACCTAAGAGCGCTTCTTCAACTAAAGGAAGTGTCATACCTTTGAGCCCGACACGCTTGATAGCTTCTAAGAGGTTATCAATCCCGATTGCCATAATATAGGTCATGGCAACAATTAATAAGTTTCCAATTAAACTGCAGATCATTAGACCATAAAAGATTGGATGCTCAGGTTTAATCATTTTCCAGAAACGTTTAAAGCTTTGAAGATTCATTGTTTTTTTCATTGTATGGCTTGAAAAGAAAACTTTCTTTCAAGCAGTCACATCCTTTCTTTAATTACTTGGGTAAGATACCTTGCGATTTAGCAAAGTCTTGGTAATAGCTATTAGTGGTAAGTAAATCAGCGTGGGTGCCTTGACCAACAATCCTTCCTTCATCTAGGACGATAATATTGTCAGCGTTCATGATTGTACTTAACCGTTGAGCAACAATGAGTAAAGTTTTGTCCGACATTTGTGCATGTAAAGCGGCACGTAGAGCGGCGTCAGTTTTGTAATCTAATGCGGAAAAGCTATCATCGAAAATATAAACGTCTGCCGGTTTGATTAAGGCTCGTGCAATACACATTCTTTGTTTTTGACCACCAGAATAGTTGGACCCGCCTTGTGCTACGAAACTTTCAATCCCTTGTGGTAAGGAATCGATAAATTCAGAAGATTGTGAAATTTCTAGTGCCGTTCTTATTTCTTCTGTAGTTGCTTTGGCATTTCCCATTAATAAGTTTGATAAGATTGTCCCACTGAAAAGAAAGGCTTTTTGTGGCACATAACTGATGACTTGGCGAATCGTTTGCTGAGATAATGAGCGGATATCTGTGCCAGAATAGCTAATCGTGCCGGCTGTGACCTCATTTATTCGTAAAAGTAACTTAACTAAAGTACTTTTACCAGCGCCAGTTGCTCCAACAATCGCCGTTGTTTTTCCTTTAGGAATGACAAAACTAACATTTTCTAAAACAGGATCAGCTGTTTCTGTGTATTGAAACGTGACGTGATCGAAGCAAATCAAGGCTTTCTCAGGATGATAAGCAATGGTTGCCTCAGTATGAGGATCGCTAATTTCAATTTCTTCTGACAAAACTTCTTGCAAGCGATTCAAGGAAGCAACGGACCGTGGAATGACAACTAATACCATAGCCGCGATCATTAAGTAGGCCAAAGTTAGAAGCGTATATTCAATCACAGCTGTAACGGTGCCAATTTGTAGGGTGCCTACTGCAACTAAATTACCGCCAAACCACAAAATAGAGGCGTACACAACGCCCATTAATAAAAAGGCAACGGGAGTAATCCAAGCAAAGATTTGATTCACTTTACTCATGCGTTCAGCATAATTTTTAAATGTTTGATTGGTTCGCTGCTCTTCAAAGTCTTGATTATTGAACGCACGAATCATATTAATTCCAGTAAAGAACTCTCGTAAAGTCGTAGTAATTCGATCCATTTTTGGTTGAATTTTTAAAGATAAAGGGGTACCTTTTTTCATTAAAAAATAAACAACGACTAAGTAAAATACGATGGAAGCCAATGTTACCCAAGCGAGTGAAACTGAATAAGAAAATGTCATCACTAAGGCAAATAAACTAATAATAGGCGCTGGAAAGATTAATTGGCAAAATAGCACAATCATTGTTTGAACATTATCTACATCGTTGGTCATTCTAGTTAGCAAAGAATTTGAACCAAACTTATCAACATTTTTCATCGAGAATTGTTGAAATTTTTTAAAGAACAATCCTCTAACTTGAAAACCAAATTTAGCAGCTACTAAAGCAGACAAATAGCTAGAAATAATTGCGGCAATTGTTCCAATGAATGCCACAAGAAACATTTGTATGCCAATCGTTTTAATTACTTGTTGGTCACCGCTAACGATGCCCACATCAATCAACTTGCCAACTAATTTAGGGACGCCAAGGGTTCCTGCGATTTGCAAACAGATGGTTAAAGTTGTCGCAAGAACAATCCATTTATTTTCTTTAATAAACTCTTTCATTAATTTCATGAAATTTCCTCCTTAAACAATACCGTTTTAGCTGTTACAAAGAGTCATTGTACACGTTCAAGTAACTTGAATGTCAACAGTAGAAATGCTAAACTTTTTGATGGAGGGAACAGTATGGAAAAAAATTACACAATAAAAGATGTTTCTGAGTTGTTAAATATCCCTAAGTCCACGATTCGTTATTGGGACGAGCAAGGGTTGATTAGTACAACACGCAATGAAGAAAACGGATATCGAACCTTTGATTTAGAAGATTTGTTCAAAATATATGATATTGATTTTTATCGAAAAATGGGGATTCCTATCAAAGATATGTTGAATTTATATAAAAAGACTCCTACCGATCTCTATGCCACCATGGAAGCAACAGAAGAACAACTGGGGCAAGAAATAAAAAGGCTTCAACATAAATACAAAGAAATCAAGAAAAGAAAATTACATTTACATGCGTTAATTGATTTAGAAACATTGGTTTTTTCAGATGAACCAATTCCTTTTGATAAAATTGTTGTTGTTGATATTGAGGATCCAGAAGAGATGAAAGTTTACATGGAACACATTTCAACTTTAGGTATTTACGGGGATTTAAGTGAATCCAATGAACTGACGTATGGGATTTGTTTGGCAAATCATGTGAATAAAAAAAGTTTAGATAAAGTGATTTGGCTCAAAGAATCAAGTAGCCAATACAAAGGCTTTATTTTAAAAGTCAATACACAAGATACCCGTTTGAATAATATCGAAGAAGTAAAAAAGCGTTTAGCAAAACAAGGATTTGAAACAGGCATCGTTGTCGGGGAACATATCTTGACACAACTAGAAGAGGAAAATCAATATATTGAATATTATTATGGTTGGATTGAAATTTTAGGGGAAAAGTAAAACAATTAAAAAAAGGAACTAGCAATAGCAAATGTAGCTAAGCTAGTTTCTTTTTTTGGTAAATGTAATGAAAATTACATGAAAAAAGTTTTAGTTTTTAAAACAATTTAGAACGAATGTTATTAAAGGGAAAACAATAAAAAAATTACTCTTAAAGCTAGAACTTACCTATGTTTGTATTTTTTTAGGGAAAGTCAATATATTTGCTTCATATAAAACGTGTTATTTAATTCACGATTTTTTGTTGAAATATCGGGTTTTTTTCTTTTTTTAGCTAATATAATGTGTTACTTTTTGATTATAAGGAGAAACGGAAAATCGTACGTTAAAAAAAGTTGTTGTAGCTAAATAAAGAAAGAATTGAAGGTTGAAAAGTATTTTATGGAGGTGGATGTTGAGAAACAATTAGTAATTGTAAAAGTTGTTTGAAGATGATTTGTTTAAGTAAATGAAAAGAACGAAGGAGAATGTAAATGAATAAAGCAGTTAAAAATTTTGTGAGTTACCTTATGATTACCATGCTGTTTATTTTAAATTTGTTACCAATGATGAACGCGTTTGCTCAAGAAGTAACAAGTGATGCTGAGAAGACTGTTGAAAAAGACGGGCTCAAAGTAATAGGGAAAATAGAAGATATATCGTCTCAAGAAGATATTAAAACGGTCACTTACGAAGTAACAAATACACGAGATGTACCGATCAAAGATCTCATTTTAAAACAAAAAAATACCAATGATAGTCCAATCAAATTTGTTTTAGATACTTTAAGTGAAGAGCGAGGACCTACGTCTTTAGAAGAACAAGCAAAGGTTGAAACAAATGAGAAAGATCAAACAACCGATATTAAACTGCTTAACCTTCAACCAAATTCGACAAGAAAGATTACCATAAATGGGCAAATAACTACAAAAGCGTCGAGCAAGTTATTGGTCAGCGTACTAATAGAAGATAATGAAAAAGGAACACTAGTAATTGATTTACCTAGTAAAGATATGCTAGCAGATAAAGAGTCGGTTTCGAAAGAAAAACAGGAAACTTCAGAAACAAAAGTAGAAAATCAGGCAAGCGAAACAGCCTCTTCTACAAATGAAATGACCGCAACTACTAGTAACGAAACAAAGCCTGAAGCAGGAAAGGCGACAGAAAGTATTCAAGAGACAGTACTAACGCAGGCTACCGAAAGTCCTGGGCAACCTCCATTAAAGGCGCAACCTACTGGTCCGTTAGTGCCACCAACACCTGGCCGGGGGTTTAATACACCGATTTATCAAAGCGTTCATAGAGGAGAACTTTTTTCAACGGGAAATACCAACTTAAAAATTGCGAATGAAAATACGGCGGCTGCGCAAACATTTTTAAACACACGAGGAGCAAGTAGTGGTTATGCAATTAACAATTTTCCTTTAGAATTTGCAGATGTTGACAATGATCCAAATACGTATAACTCTAGTCGGGCTTATATTGATTTAAATGGTGCAAAAGAGATTGCTTGGGCGGGCTTATTTTGGAGTGCATCTAGATATAAAGGCCCTGCTTACGGAACAAATCTTTCTGATGAAGAAATTAGTGCACCAGTTCAATTTACAACACCAAATGGAACCGTACAGCGTGTTTCGCCCCAAAGGTACCATCGTATCGATCAAGATGCAACAAACCCAGGACAACGTTTCGGGTACAATAACACTGGATTTTCTAATTATGCAGATGTAACTTCAATTTTACAAGGGGATAAAAGTGCGACAGGGAGTTATACGTTGGCAGATATTCCTATGACAAGTAGTTTAAATGGTCAATATCAATATTATAACTTTAGTGGTTGGAGTTTGTTTGTTGTTACAAAGGATCAGGCAAGTAAGTCAAGAGCTTTTAGTATTTACTATGGAGCACGTGGTAATGCTGCTGGAACCAATAATGAATTTACTATGAGCAACTTTTTAACAGCAAAACAAGGAAATCTTGATCCAATTGTGACCTGGTTTACTGTTCAAGGAGATAAATACTGGACTGGAGACAACGCACAAATTAAAAATAGCGCAGGAACTTGGGTAAATATTTCGAACACGCTCAATCCAGTTAACAATGCTATGAACGCAACTGTGACAGATAACGATGAACATATGGTAGACAAGTATCCAGGGAAATTTGCGCCGGATCATCCTAATTTTTTAGATATTGATATCGATCGTATGGCAATTCCCGAAGGTGTTTTAAATGCTGGACAAAACCAAATTAATTTTAGAACAACAAGTAGTGGTGACGATTATTCTACGAATGCGATTGGTTTTGCTGTAAACGCAGAAACGCCTGAATTTGAAATTAAGAAAGAAATTGTGGAACCAAAAGAAACTTACAAAGTTGGTGAAACAATCACGTATCGTGTCTCACTAAAAAATACAAAAGCTGATTCTGAAGCGATAAATTCAGTCTCGAAGGATGCACTAGATGGTCGCTTAAATTATTTGCCAGGCTCTTTAAAAATTATTAGTGGACCAAATTCTGGTGAAAAAACGGATGCTTCAGGCGATGATCAAGCTGAATATGATGAAACCAATAAACAAATTATAGTCCGTGTCGGCAATGGTGCAACTGCTACACAAGGAGGTAGCTACAAAGCTGATACAGCTGAAACAATTTACGAATTTAAAGCGCGGATAAATGAACGAGCAAAAGCAAATGAATTAGTGCCTAATAGCGCAGCCGTTGAGGCAGTAGATATTTTAACATCTGCAAAAGTCAACGAAACTTCTAATATAGTAGAAGCGAAAATTGCGGACGAACAAGTAACTGGCAAATTAACCGCTACAAAAACCGTTAATAACTCTAAACCAAAACTAGGGGAAGCAATCGAGTACACAATTAGCTTCCGCAACACCATCGAAAATGGCGTCTTAAACAAAGTAGTTATCACAGACCAACTACTAAAAGGACTGACGTATGTTAAAGATAGCCTAACAAGTGTTGGGGATGAACCAAAACCGATCAGCTTGAAAGAAATCAACGGCACAATCACAGCGGAATACCTAAGTATCACCGATACGAAAGAGCGGAGTATTCGCTTCAAAGTGATCGTTAATGAAGAAGCGAAAGCGGGCGAAACAATTCTCAACAAAGCCAAAGTAGATGACACAGTTAATCCACCAGAAGAACCAGAGGTGCCGGTGGTACCAGAAGCGAAAGAAGGCAAACTAACCGCAACAAAAACCGTTAATAACGCTAAACCAAAACTAGGCGAAACTATCGAGTACACAATTAGCTTCCGCAATACCATCGAAAACGGCGTCCTAAACAAAGTAGTTATCACAGACCAACTACCAAAAGGACTGACGTATGTCAAAGATAGCCTAACAAGTGTCGGTGATGAGCCCCAGCCAATCAGTTTGAAAGAAACTAACGGCACAATCACAGCGGAATACCCAAGTATCACTGATACAAAAGAGCGGATTATTCGTTTCAAAGTGATCGTTAACGAAGAAGCCAAAGCGGGCGAAACAATTCTTAACAAAGCCAAAGTAGATGATACAGTTAATCCACCAGAAGAACCAGAGGTGCCTGTGGTACCAGAAACGAACGCAGGCAAACTAACCGCAACAAAAACCGTTAATAACGCTAAACCAAAACTAGGCGAAACTATCGAGTACACCATTAGCTTCCGCAACACTGTCGAAAATGGCGTCTTAAACAAAGTGGTTATCACAGACCAACTACCAAAAGGACTGACATATGTCAAAGATAGCCTAACAAGTGTCGGTGATGAACCAAAACCAACCAGCTTGAAAGAAATCAACGGCACAATCACAGCGGAATACCCAAGTATCACTGATACAAAAGAGCGGAGTATTCGCTTCAAAGTGATCGTTAATGAAGAAGCGAAAGCGGGCGAAACAATTCTTAACAAAGCCAAAGTAGATGACACAGTTAATCCACCAGAAGAACCAGAGGTGCCTGTGGTACCAGAAACGAACGCAGGCAAACTAACCGCAACAAAAACCGTTAATAACGCTAAACCAAAACTAGGCGAAACTATCGAGTACACCATTAGCTTCCGCAACACTGTCGAAAATGGCGTCTTAAACAAAGTGGTTATCACAGACCAACTACCAAAAGGACTGACATATGTCAAAGATAGCCTAACAAGTGTCGGTGATGCACCAAAACCAACCAGCTTGAAAGAAGCCAACGGCACAATCACAGCGGAATACCCAAGTCTCACCGATATGAAAGAACGGAGTATTCGTTTCAAAGTGATCGTTAACGAAGAAGCGAAAGCGGGCGAAACAATTCTCAACAAAGCCAAAGTAGATGACACAGTTAATCCGCCCGAAGAACCAGAGGTGCCCATTACACCCGAAGAACCAATCACACCTCGAGTAAAAGAAGGCAAACTAGCCGCTACCAAAACCGTTAATAACGCTAAACCAAAACTAGGGGAAGCAATCGAGTACACAATCAGTTTCCGCAACACCATCGAAAACGGCGTCTTAAACAAAGTGGTTATCACAGACCAACTACCAAAAGGACTGACATATGTCAAAGATAGCCTAACAAGTGTTGGTGATGAACCAAAACCAACCAGCTTGAAAGAAACCAACGGCATAATCACGGCGGAATACCCAAGTATCACTGATACAAAAGAGCGGATTATTCGTTTCAAAGTGATCGTTAACGAAGAAGCCAAAGCGGGCGAAACAATTCTTAACAAAGCCAAAGTAGATGACACAGTTAATCCACCAGAAGAACCAGAGGTGCCTGTGGTACCAGAAACGAACGCAGGCAAACTAACCGCAACAAAAACCGTTAATAACGCTAAACCAAAACTAGGCGAAACTATCGAGTACACCATTAGCTTCCGCAACACTGTCGAAAATGGCGTCTTAAACAAAGTGGTTATCACAGACCAACTACCAAAAGGACTGACATATGTCAAAGATAGCCTAACAAGTGTCGGTGATGAACCAAAACCAACCAGCTTGAAAGAAGCCAACGGCACAATCACAGCGGAATACCCAAGTCTCACCGATATGAAAGAACGGAGTATTCGTTTCAAAGTGATCGTTAACGAAGAAGCGAAAGCGGGCGAAACAATTCTCAACAAAGCCAAAGTAGATGACACAGTTAATCCGCCCGAAGAACCAGAGGTGCCCATTACACCCGAAGAACCAATCACACCTCGAGTAAAAGAAGGCAAACTAGCCGCTACCAAAACCGTTAATAACGCTAAACCAAAACTAGGGGAAGCAATCGAGTACACAATCAGTTTCCGCAACACCATCGAAAACGGCGTCCTAAACAAAGTAGTTATCACAGACCAACTACCAAAAGGACTGACGTATGTCAAAGATAGCCTAACAAGTGTCGGTGATGAACCAAAACCAACCAGCTTGAAAGAAATCAACGGCACAATCACAGCGGAATACCCAAGTATCACTGATACAAAAGAGCGGAGTATTCGCTTCAAAGTGATCGTTA
The DNA here is from genome assembly GCF_050532945.1 of Enterococcus sp. DIV2467a. Classification (NCBI taxonomy): domain Bacteria; kingdom Bacillati; phylum Bacillota; class Bacilli; order Lactobacillales; family Enterococcaceae; genus Enterococcus; species Enterococcus sp. DIV2467a. The sequence continues at coordinate 1,103,848 of NZ_CP172896.1, forward strand.
ATGAAGAAGCGAAAGCGGGCGAAACAATTCTTAACAAAGCCAAAGTAGATGACACAGTTAATCCACCAGAAGAACCAGAGGTGCCTGTGGTACCAGAAACGAACGCAGGCAAACTAACCGCAACAAAAACCGTTAATAACGCTAAACCAAAACTAGGCGAAACTATCGAGTACACCATTAGCTTCCGCAACACTGTCGAAAATGGCGTCTTAAACAAAGTGGTTATCACAGACCAACTACCAAAAGGACTGACATATGTCAAAGATAGCCTAACAAGTGTCGGTGATGAACCAAAACCAACCAGCTTGAAAGAAGCCAACGGCACAATCACAGCGGAATACCCAAGTCTCACCGATATGAAAGAACGGAGTATTCGTTTCAAAGTGATCGTTAACGAAGAAGCGAAAGCGGGCGAAACAATTCTCAACAAAGCCAAAGTAGATGACACAGTTAATCCGCCCGAAGAACCAGAGGTGCCCATTACACCCGAAGAACCAATCACACCTCGAGTAAAAGAAGGCAAACTAGCCGCTACCAAAACCGTTAATAACGCTAAACCAAAACTAGGGGAAGCAATCGAGTACACAATCAGTTTCCGCAACACCATCGAAAACGGCGTCCTAAACAAAGTAGTTATCACAGACCAACTACCAAAAGGACTGACGTATGTCAAAGATAGCCTAACAAGTGTCGGTGATGAACCAAAACCAACCAGCTTGAAAGAAATCAACGGCACAATCACAGCGGAATACCCAAGTATCACTGATACAAAAGAGCGGAGTATTCGCTTCAAAGTGATCGTTAATGAAGAAGCGAAAGCGGGCGAAACAATTCTCAACAAAGCCAAAGTAGATGACACAGTTAATCCGCCCGAAGAACCAGAGGTGCCGGTGGTACCAGAAGCGAAAGAAGGCAAATTAACAGCAACAAAAACCGTTAATAACGCCAAACCAAAACTAGGCGAAACTATCGAGTACACAATTAGCTTCCGCAACACCATCGAAAATGGTGTCCTAAACAAAGTAGTTATCACAGACCAACTACCAAAAGGACTGACGTATGTCAAAGATAGCCTAACAAGTGTCGGTGATGCACCAAAACCTACCAGCTTGAAAGAAGCCAACGGCACAATCACAGCGGAATACCCAAGTATCACTGATACAAAAGAGCGGAGTATTCGCTTCAAAGTGATCGTTAACGAAGAAGCGAAAGCGGGCGAAACAATTCTCAACAAAGCCAAAGTAGATGACACAGTTAATCCACCCGAAGAACCAGAGGTGCCCATTACGCCTGAAGAACCAGCGAAAAATAAAAAGGAAACAAAAAAAGTTGTTACAGACCAGAACAAACCTACAAAAAATAGTAAAAATGAAATTGCCATAAACAAGAAAGAAACGTCTAAATCATCCTATTTACCAAAAACAGGAGAAAAAGTCCAAAAAATATTTGCGTATCTGGGTGTAGGACTGATCTTAATTGTATTAATTCTCTATGTTATAAAGAGAAACAAAGAAAAAGAGGAGTAAACAAAATCGATTGTTTTAGAACGACTAATTAGCTGAAAATTTAAGAGTTGACGACATAAGTCAAAATGACCTATGTCGTCAACTCTTTTTGATTTATAACAAGAAATCCAACATATTGTGTGTGCATAAAGGCAAATAGAAAAATAGTAGTGAAATAGCTAGTAATAATAAAGAACCAGCTTGCATTAAAACTGCAAAAAAATAAACTACAATTAAACGAATTGCTCTAGTGTTTTTTACGGATAAAATTCAAAAATAGTCCTCCTCAAAAATAATTAGAGGATATCCTCTGTGAAACTATCAAGTTCTCAGATTTTATAAAACAAATACACGCTAGCAAAATCGCTTTATGAGTGAGGTTTAGCCAATTGTTTTTAAGGTTCTTAAACAGTTGTAAAAAAAATATCAGATAAACGTTTTCACAAAGAACAGTCATTTCGGTAAATTTTTACCTTAAAATGACACAAAATCTATAATTTGTTTCTCAAATCCTATAATTTGTTCCTTAAAAAGATATTATGAAAACGCTATTATATTTATGAAAGGAGCGAAACGAATGAAGAAGAAAAACGGGTTTTTTCAAAATGTATGGCGTTATAAGGCCTTAATCCTTATGGCGTTACCAGGATTTATCTGGTTTATATTTTTCTTCTATATACCAGTCTTAGCCAATGTGGTCGCATTTAAAGATTTTCATATTTCACCAGATGGTTTCTTAGCTAGTCTAAGAGAAAGTCCTTGGGTTGGTTTTGAAAACTTTAAATTTTTATTTGCGTCAAAAGATGCTTGGTTAATTACTAGAAACACCATTTTGTACAATGTCGTCTTTTTAGCCTTTAACTTATTCTTCGCGATTGCTTTTGCTATTATTATGAGTGAATTAAGAAATCGTCGCTTGGTTAAAGTTTATCACACGATGTCATTGCTACCATATTTCTTATCTTGGATGGTTATTAACTATTTTGTTTATGCCTTTTTAAGTCCAGATAAAGGGATTTTGAATCAATGGATTACTGGTAATGGCGGCACAATGATTAACTGGTATGCAGATCCACGTTGGTGGCCAGTAATTTTTGTCTTCCTAAATGTTTGGAAGAGTCTAGGCTACAACAGTATTATCTACTATGCTTCTGTGATGGGGATTGATCCGACATACTATGAAGCAGCGATGGTGGATGGTGCCAACAAATGGCAACAAATAAAAAATGTTACGATTCCACAAATTTTGCCAATGATGTCTGTTTTATTAATTTTAAACATCGGCGGTATCTTCAGAGCAGACTTTGGTTTGTTCTACATCGTACCAAGAAACTCAGGTGCGCTTTACAACGTGACAAGTGTGTTAGATACCTATATTTACAATGGCTTAACGGCTACTGGTGATGTAGGCATGACGGCAGCTGCAGCGTTATATCAATCTGTCGTTGGGGCATGTTTGTTATTAATTGCGAATTTAGTTGTTCGTCGAATTGAACCAGATTCAGCACTATTTTAGGAGGAAGGATTATGAAAAAGAAAAAAGTCACTAGCGTTAACGTTCGATCCTTCAACCCGACAGCGAATTTGATTTTCAATATTGTCATTGCGATTTTTGCTATTTCCTGTGTGGTTCCGTTTTTCTTTGTTATTATGATTTCATTGACAAGTGAAGGATCATTAGCAGCAAACGGCTACCGGTTTTGGCCAAAAGAATTTTCATTGGAGGCCTATCGTTACATTTTCCAAGGGGCAATGAGTCAACGCATTATTCATGCCTTAGGGGTAACGGTCTTCATTACGGTGACAGGGACGATTGTCAATGCAACAATGACGTCATTATATGCCTATGTCATTTCTCGTTCCAACTTTCCATTTAAAAAATTCTTTACATTGTTTGCGTTAATTACAATGTTATTTTCACCAGGGATGGTTGCGAACTATTTAGTAATGACAAACTTATTGCAATTGAAAGATACAATTTGGGCGTTAATTTTGCCTTTAGCTTTAGGACCATTTAATATTTTAGTGATGCGAACGTTTTTCAAGAAAACCGTGCCTGACAGTATTATTGAATCGGCACGTATTGATGGCGCAAGTGAAATGCGCATTTTTGTCAGCATTGTGTTACCGCTAGCCGTTCCAGGGATTGCCACAATTAGTTTGTTTGCGGCTTTGGGTTATTGGAACGATTGGTTCAATGCGTTACTTTACATTCAAAAAGATACCTTGGTACCATTACAGTATTTATTGATGAAAATTCAAAACAACTTAGAGTTCTTATCAAGAAGTACGGATATGGGTGCAGCAGCACAAGAAGGGTTAGGCGTTCTACCAAGTGAATCGGCTCGAATGGCGATTGTTGTCTTATCTACGTTACCAATTGCGTTAACTTACCCATTTTTCCAAAAATATTTCGTGGGTGGTTTAACAATCGGCGGCGTGAAAGAATAAAATTGTACAGGAGGAAATAAGGAATGAAAAAATGGCAAAAAGGATTAGCCGTAGCTGGCGCAGCAGCTTTAGCTGTAGGACTAAGCGCGTGCGGTAAATCTTCAAAAGATGCAGCGTCAAAAGGTGATGATAGTACACCAACGTTATTAATGTATCGTGTTGGGGACAAACCAGATAATTATGACCAATTAATCGATAATGCGAATAAAATTATCGAGAAAAAAATTGGGGCAAAATTAAAAATGGAATTTGTTGGTTGGGGCGATTGGGACCAAAAAATGTCAACAATCGTTGCTTCTGGTGAAAGCTATGATATTTCATTAGCACAAAATTATGCAACGAATGCACAAAAAGGCGCCTATGCTGATTTAACTGATTTAGCACCTAAATATGCCAAAGAAGCCTATGATCAATTACCAGATAACTATATTAAAGGAAATACGATCAATGGAAAACTGTATGCGTTCCCAATTTTAGGTAACTCTTACGGTCAACAAGTTTTAACTTTTAATAAAGAATATGTCGATAAATACAATTTAGATATTAGTAAAGTTGATGGTAGTTATGAAAGTGCAACCGAAGTTCTAAAAGAATTCCATAAAAAAGAACCAAATATTGCTGCTTTTGCTATCGGCCAAACATTCTTTGCAACAGGTAATTATGACTTCCCTATTGGTAACCAATATCCATTTGCAGTGAAAACAACTGATACTGGCTCACCAAAAATTATTAACCAATATGCCGACAAAGACATGATTAATAACTTAAAAGTCTTACATCAATGGTATAAAGATGGCTTGATTCCAACAGATGCTGCTACAAGTACAACACCATATGACTTAAATACCAATACTTGGTTCATGCGTCAAGAAACACAAGGACCTATGGATTATGGTGATACAATCTTAACACAAGCTGCTGGCAAACCACTTGTTTCTCGTCCACTAACAGAACCATTAAAAACAACATCACAAGCGCAAATGGCTAACTATGTTGTTGCAAATACGTCTAAAAACAAAGAAAAAGCTGTTGAATTGCTAGGCTTATTAAACAGCAATCCAGAATTGTTAAACGGACTTGTTTATGGTGAAGAAGGCAAACAATATGAAAAAGTTGGCGATGATCGCGTGAAATTATTGAAAGATTACACACCAACAACTCATTTGAGTGCTTGGAACACAGGAAACAACTTAATCATTTGGCCAGAAGAATCTGTCACTGAAGAAATGGTTAAAGAACGTGATAAGAGCATCGAAGAAGCAAAAGATTCACCAATTCTTGGTTTTACTTTTGTAAATGATAAAGTGAAAACTGAAATCACTAACGTTGCTACAGTTATGAACCGTTACGCAGCAAGCTTAAATACAGGAACTGTTGATCCAGAAGAAACACTTCCAAAATTAATGGATGACCTAAAAACAGCTGGCTGGGATAAAGTTCAAAAAGAAATGCAAACACAATTAGACGAATATATCCAATCTCAAAAATAATCACAGGAGGCTGAGGCATTAGCTGAGCGCTTTTGGCTTAGCCTTTTACATAATAGAAAGGAAGAGGAAGATGGAAAGTACAGGGATTCAACGGTTGTTTTACCTTTCCTGGACAGTAATCAAACTAAATTTACTGTTTGTTTTATTTAGTTTAGCTGGAGGGATTATTTTTGGTGTTGGTCCAGCACTCCAAATGATGACTGATTTCATTTTGGAAGAGGGCATGAATTATCAAGCAATCACCGTTAAACGAGCATTTGAATCATGGAAAGCACATTTTAAAAGAAGTAACTGTTATTTTTTACTTTTTCTCTTCACTTTAGGATTTGTTTTTTATAATATTTATTTAGCCGTTCAATTTACCGGAATAATGTGGTTAATTATTACATTTATTTTATTTTTTGTTTCCCTAATACTCGTTATTTTTTACATTTATATGCTACTATATGAAGGAAGCTATTTTATCTCAACTATTGATTTAATGAAGCTTTCATTTATCAGTATCTTTTTAAACCTCGGTGTATTTTTTAAAGTCTTATTCGGTGTAATTAGTATCGTTGCTTTAACTTGGAAAATGAAAGGACTGCTACTATTTGCTTCGTTTGCCTTAATTATGATGTGGTGTGCCTATGTCACGCGCAAAAATCGCCAGTTTATTGATGGAAAGTTGGAACAAAATGAAGCGAATCTTCAAAAAACTGTTTAAAAAAAAATATTTATTAAATCGATTAGTACAAAAATACAGTCTACTGTTAACAAGTATTATTTTGTTAACGGTGGCTGCTTTGTGCGTTTATGTTACTTATACAATTAACTTATCAATTGATTCACAAAAAAATAACGCCGTTTCCCAAATTGACAGCTATGTAACGAATAAAAATAATGCGGCGACGAATATGATTAATGAATTAGCTGGCTCTGCAAGTAAAATTGAAAACATGCGAAAATATATGGAACTTTCTCCTCCTGAGTATTTTGACTATACTTACAGCCAATGGTCGGAAGATCGGGTCAGTACCCACTTTGGAAATAATTTAAGTACATTATTTAGCACCTTTCCTGACTTAGAAGAAGTGATTATTCGCTTAGATGAATTTGATCAGGTTTTGTTCGCCAATCGCACAGCTACAAATGGGAAAAAAATGGATATGTCATCAATTAAAAAACATGGCTTTCAACTAATGCGAATTATCTCCGATCCTTATACAGGACAACCGCTGGGAGAGTTGTACACTGTGTTTTCAAGTCAAGAGTTGCTAGGCAACCAAGCAGACTTATTGAAAAAATCAGGTATTAATGCGTTTATCTATGATAGTGCTGGAAATCAAATTTTTTCTGAAAAAGCACAATTTACCAAAGAAGAAGAGCGGCAACTAGATAAAAGAATGCACACCGATAGTGACATTCAACAGGTTTTTCATAATCGCTACGATATTACGGAAATAGAAAGCAGTGGCCGGAGTACCATTCTCTTATTAACAAGCCGCCGAGTCTTATTTCAACAATTGTTTATGAATTATGCGGCCATTTTAGGGATTGGGTTACTTTTGATTGTTATTTTATTAGTGGGCTTAAACCGCCTGTTTAAACGCTATTCTCAACAAGTCCAATTAATTTTAGAAGCGACACGAGCCATTGGCGATGGCAATTTAAAAGAACGAATTGACACGAATCAAGTTCAGGAAGAATTGAATGATATTGCTTCTGCGATTAATTTTATGGTAGACAGTTTAGATCAATACATTCACGATATTTATACTTTAGAAATTAAGCAACGCGATGCCCACATGAGAGCATTACAGTCGCAAATTAATCCTCATTTTCTTTATAATACGTTGGAATATATTCGCATGTATGCCTTGAGTCGGCAACAAGAAGAACTAGCTGATGTTGTCTATGCTTTTTCAACGTTACTTAGGAATAATATTAACCAAGAAAAAACCACGACCTTGGCAGAGGAAATCTCATTTTGCGAAAAATATGTGTATTTGTATCAAATGCGTTATCCCGACCAATTTGCCTATAAGTTCGAAATAGAAGAAACAATTGCTGATGTTGAAATTCCTAAGTTTATCATTCAGCCGCTTGTCGAAAATTATTTTGTGCATGGAATTGACTATCAACGACAAGACAATGCTATCAAGGTCCACGCCTACCGAGAAGGCGAAAAAATTATTGTGGCTGTTGTGGATAATGGAAAAGGAATTACCGCCAATCGGTTAGAGGAAATTCGCGAACGTTTAAATCAAATAGAAATAGACACGGAACAATCCATTGGGTTAAGAAATGTTCATGAACGTTTACAACGCTTTTTTGGGGAGAGTTATGGTTTAACCATTGAAGGGAAAGAAGGAGAAGGGACGACAATTCGTCTTTCGTTTGTAGCATAAGGGGTGAAAAGATGTATCGAGTGATGTTTGTTGATGATGAATATATGATTTTAGAAGGCTTAAAATGGATTATTCCTTGGCAAGAGTTAGGCTTTGAAATTGTTAAAACAGCGCGTAGTGCGCAAGAAGCATTGGCTTTTTTAGAAACAGAATCCATTGATGTTTTATTAACAGATATTACGATGCCAGAAATGAGCGGGATCGAATTAATTGAGCAAGCAAAGAAAAAAGGACATCAATTTATTAGTTTAATTTTATCAGGTTATCAAGAGTTTGATTACGTCAAAAAAGGCATGGCTTTGCAGGTCCAAGATTATCTTTTGAAACCAGTCAATAAGCAAGAACTATTAGCCAATATCCAGAGAATTAAAACAGAATTGGACCAACAAAAAAAATCCCATGCTCGCGTGCGTCTATATCTAGAAAATGGCTTGATGCGTTGGCTTAATGATGAAATCAGCGAAGGGGAATACGAAGAGTTAATGCAGCAATTTGCGACTATAAAACCAGGTGATTTTACCGTTTTATTGGTTGAAGCTGAGATGCCATTTTTAGAAACAATCAAGGAACTATTTATGAAAAAAGGCCAACTGTTATTCATTGAAAGTTGGATGAGTACGTACCACCAATTGTTACTTATCTATAAAGGGGCCAGACAAGAAGCGTTCTTATTTATTCGTGAAATTGAAGCGATTCTAGCTGGTCAAGGTCAGATTTTTGTAGGGGAATCTGTGAATGAATGGGAAACGGTTTATGAAAGTTATGAGAAAGTAAAACAGTTGCAAGCAATTGAAACGTTCTATCAAGAATTTCTGCCAAATAATCAAAAAGAACAAATGAATCGTTCGGCAGAAGATTTTACTTTCCTAGCGTTTAACCAAGCCTTGATGATTGGGGATATGCAGACCATTCAACGGGAATTAGATGCTATTTTCAATCAGTTAAGTCAACAACACGCTACGCCAGAATATGTACGCTATGTAGTCTTCTTACTTTTTTCAGATATCTCCCGTCAGTATCCAACTGTGTTAGAAGAAAACTATGAAAAAATCGTGGAAGAAATTCGAGCCAGCAACAATCTTAATACACTGTATGCGTTAATGCAGCAAGTCTTGGCAGAAGTGAAAAATAAACCTAAAATAAAAAAATATTCAGAAAGTGTTAGCCAAGCTGTAGAAAGAATTGAACAAGGCTATTTAGAAGAATTAAACTTAAAAACGGTGGCGGATGAGCTTCATTTGAACCCTAGTTATTTAGGCCAAATTTTCAAAAAAGAAACCAAGCGGAGTTTTTCTCAATATTTGAATCAAGTGCGTACCAAGCATGCCCAAAAATTATTATTGTACACGGATGATACAATCAACGAAATTTCAGAAAAAGTAGGATTTAACAATACCAACTATTTTTCAAAAATGTTTAAAAAATTAAATGGAATTACGCCAAAAGAATTTCGAGAGCAATACCAATCAAATTACGCAGGTGTCGAAGAATAAAAAGAAAGATGTTCAATTTTTATGAACATCTTTCTTTTTATTATTTTTCCGTACTTAATGAAAACGGTCGTTCTGCTGTGGTTTGTGGATTCGGGACGATCCCTAATTGATAATCTAAAGTCCCGCCGTTTAATAGTTCTTGATGAGTAAAATAAGGCGCAGTATGTTTTTCTTGGTTTAACTGAATTTCATGAATAAATTGTTGTTGGACTTTGTTTGGTGATGTCTGAATGGTTAATTGTTTACCATTTGACAGTTTTACTTCCGCCGTCTGGACTAAAGGCATCCCGATTACATATTCACCAGTTCCTGGTGTGACGGGATAAAAGCCTAAGCTATTAAAAATATACCAAGCAGACATGCTACCATTGTCTTCATCACCTGGATAGCCAGTTGGTGAAGCATCAAATGTTTGCATTAGTTGTTTTAAAAGTGGTTGAGCCATCTCTGGTTTGCCGATGTAGCTGAATAGAAACGGATAATGGAAACTTGGTTGATTTGAGATGGCTAATTGACCAAAATCAATTGCCGCCATTTCACTCATTTCATGAATTTCAAAACCATAGCCTTCAACGTTAAAGTTAGGCGCTTGATTGCATAGCTGAATTAATTTTTTTTCGAAAGCTAACTCGCTACCATATAGCTTAATCAAACCTGCAAAATCTTGATAAACCGCAAAACTTGATTGCCAAGCACTTCCTTCGGCGTAATCTTTGCCCCAACGAATATCTAAAAAGTCAGGACGGAAATGGCCTTCAGTATCCTTTGCTTGCATAAAGCCAGTTTCAGGATTAAAAAGTTGTTGATAATTCAAGGCTTGTTGACGATAAAACGTTGCGGTCTCTGAATCATTCAATGTTTTTGCAACTTGCGAAATACAGAAATCACTGTACGCATAGTCTAAGGTATGATTGACAGATTCATGATAGGTTGAAGGAACATAGCCATATTTTAGATAATCCAGAGTTCCTTGACGTCCATAATTTTCTCGTTCGCTTTGTTGTGTGGCGCCTTTTTTCATCGCTTCTAGGAACTGAGGCATCAAGTCAGGACGAATCTTTTTCACGGCGGCATCAGCAATGACAGCGTCAATCAAGGTGCCGGGCATTAAACCACGCTCATCTGGAGATAACCATTTTGGCAAGAAACCTGTTTCGTTGTAACTATTTAAAAAGCCTTCTAGCATCTCTTCGTATTTTTCTTGAGCAATTAGTGAGAACAATGGGTAGACCGTTTTATAAGTATCCCAAAAGCCATTATTGGTATATAGTACACCAGGACGAACCGTTTGCGAGAACGTATCATAATGAATCGGCTGCTGATTTTCGTCCAATTCATAAAAGGTTTGCGGAAATAGGAATGTTCGATACAGTGTATGATAAAACGTTTTAGTATGTTCAGGATTTTCATGCGTTACTTTAAGGCGATCGAAATAATTATGCCAATCTGCGATTCCTTGTTGCAGCATCTCAGTAGAACGCAAAGAGATTTCTCGCGCTAAATTTAACTGCGCTTGTTTTTCAGAAATAAATGAACTACTAAAATGAACAACTTGTTGAGCAATATTTCCAAAAGAAAGAAGGATTTTGCCATCTTCACCTGAAGAAGGGGCAAACCATTTGGTTAAAGGCTGTTCAAAATGAAGCACAAAATAAAAACTAAAATCTGGATCTTCACAACCAGAATAGTTGATGACTTTTACAGCCACTTGATGGTCATCTAATTGTTTTACTTGATAACGTCCAGGCAGAGTTAGTAGTAAGTGATTGTCTTTTTGTTGATAATCAATGGTTAAGATACCACCATACATGCTTGGGATTAATTGAGAAGTTATTTGATAGCGTAATTGAGTTAAGTTAATTTCGACAGGAGAAAAAAGGCTTTCTTCTGGACGATAAGAACTTTGGGCATGGAATAAAGAAAGTTCCGACAATGAACCACTGACAGGGGTCATTAATAAATGACTAAAATCACCCATCCAAGGACTTGGTTGATGCGTTACTCGATAGCCTTGAAATGTTCGATCTTCTGGATGAAACCACCAGCTGCCTTTTTGGTCAGTTGTTTGCGGGGCGTAAAAGTTCATCCCAAATGGCACGCCAGTATAGGGTAGACAATTTCCATTTGAAAAACTATGTTGGTTGGCAGTTCCGTGTCGCGTATCAATCGCTTGAATATTCATGAAAGTAGCTCCTTTGTTTTAAATGATATATCATATAGGCTGATTATAGCACAAAAAACAAGAAATGAAAGCGTATTTATTCGCTTTTTTATTTATTTTTAACGAATTGGTATATTCAATTTGAAGAGGGAATTGACAAGCATGTTACAATGGATAAGGAATCGATATTGGAGTGATTGTTATTTATTTTTTTAGTACAAAAAGTCAGCAATTTTTTGCGTATGTTTGGGCCATTTTCCCAGTCATCGCCTTTTTTTTGGTTAGTTTTTATACATTGGATTTTTTATTTTCCCCAAGCTATTTAATTATGGTGCCTGTATTTACTATTATGTTTAAAATTAACTATAAAAAAGATTATTCGTTTGTAGCGCTGCTCAAAATGAGTATCAGGCAATTTGTGATCAGTTTTTTAGCATTTATAGCTAGTAGTTCCTTTAGCTGGTCTATTATTTTAAATAGTAGTGTGACATTTTTAATTGTTTATTTATTTTATTCATCTGCGACACCGATGCGGTATCATAGTTATTTGATGATGTTTACGTTTTGTCAGTTAATCCAGGTTAAAGGAAATACATTTTTGATGCAATCTCAAGTTGTGGCCTTTTTAATTGGTCTTTTTTTATTGGCTTTAACATTAAACGCTTGGTGGCAAACAGGATTACGTCAGCTAACTAGCTTAAAGAGTAGGGGCCATGTTCGTTTTTTTAAAAGCATTCAATTAAATATGAAGCAACAAAAATTGGCAGTTATTAATTTCTGGCACGACTTACAACAGACTTTTTTTGGGATTACAAGTTTCAAACAATTTTTAGAAAGTCCTGACGAAAGGGTGCAACGATTTCGTTTAGCTATTCGTATGAGTTTCACCATCACGCTGAGTTTTATTTTAATGTGGAGTGTAGGAGGCATTAAAATAATTTGGATTCCGATGAATGTTTTTCTACTCTTGCATCCAGTGAAAGCAGAAATGAACACGCGTATTAAGACACGTTTTTGGGGGACTCTTTTAGGATGTTTCCTTAGTCTGTTTGTTGTCAATTGGCTTCAATTGCCACTGACACACCTCATTGTTTCTAGTTTGATTGGCATTTTTGTTTATGCCCTAAAACCAGGAACCGTGTTACAAGTGACAATGGCAACGATTTTTGGGTTATGTTTGGCAACAATTAGTTTACGAGGGATGTACGCCGCAGAGTTGCGGGTCTCTTTTGTATTATTGGCAATTTTTGTTGTTTGCTTAATTGATTTAGGTTTATTTGTTTATCAGCGTATTTTACGTTTTTAAAAAGTGTGGCACAGAGGGTGATTTACCCGTTGTGCCACACTTTTTAATTTTCTAAATTCGTTAATTTTTCCAAGTAATGATTTTCTATTTGCGGAAAATCTATTTTTTCTGGTGCTGCATCAGGAGTTTCAACTACTTGCTTCAAGCGATTGAGAACAATTGACCAACCAGCGATATCTTTATGGCGAGGTGTTGTAAAATTTTCTGGGAGAGATTCTGAAAAGACTAACAGGGTCTGATGAGGTGCTTGTTCTTTTAAGTCAAAATAGATGATACCAGTATCCCAAGTCACGCCCAGATATTTTTCCTCTGCATAATCAGTGAAAGGCATTGTTTCTTCAAAATCGGGCAGAATAAACCGCCAAAACCCGTTAACACCTAATTCACCAATTTCTAATTCTGGAAACCATTGTTTTAGCTTGTCTGTCTCAGTCAGGTAGCGCCAAATCGTTTGAGGGCTGGCTGAAATTGCCCGTTCTGTACCAAAATAAATCGTCTGGTTTTCTAAGCGAAAGGTATCTTTCATTTTGTTTCTCTCCTTTATTTATTATTCATGAAGTTCTAAAGGTAGTCCATCTGGATCAAAAAAGAAGGTCATTTTTTCACCCGTAAAATCATCTACTCGTAGCGGTTCTGTTTCAATTCCTTGCTCATTTAAAAAAGCAATCACTTCTTCAATATGTTCAACTTTAAAAGCTAAATGACGTAATCCTAAAGCTTCAGGATAAGAGGGGCGAGCGGGAAATTGATCAGAAATAAAAATTTCCAATTCTTGGCTGCCTAATTTTAAATCTAATTTAATATCGTTTTTTTCGGGACGATGATTTTCGCGAAGAACTTCAAAGCCCAACTTTTCGACATAAAAATTTTTAGTTGCTTGATAATTTGAGGCATTGATTGCCACATGATGAATTTCTTTAAAAAACATTTTTCATACTCCTTTTCGTTTTTTCCCTCTGTAGTATAGCAATAAAGAAGCAGCTAAAAAAGCGTTCTGTTTGACTCTTTAAGAAAAGACAAGGGATTTGCAAAAAAATAAAATTATTTTTTTGAAAGAAAGCGCTTGCCAAAAAAAGAATAATCAAGTATGATGTATATACAACTTAATTGTATATACAAGTTTGAGAGGAGAATGTAAAATGGGTAAGTTTCAAAGCGATGCACAACAGTTGTTGAAAGCAGTAGGAGGCAAAGAAAATATTTCAGCTGTTTCTCATTGTGCAACTCGAATGCGTTTTGTATTAAAAGATCCAAAAAAAGCGGATGTACCTGTGATTGAAGATATTCCTTCTGTAAAAGGAACCTTTACCAATGCTGGACAGTTTCAAGTAATTATTGGGAATGAAGTCCCACAATTTTATAATGATTTTTCTGCAATTTCCGGTTTAGAAGGGGTTTCAAAAGAAGAAGGGAAAGCAGCTGCCAAAAGTAATTTGAGTCCTGTTCAACGAGTTGTTTCTGTTTTAGCTGAGATTTTTACACCATTAATTCCTGCACTTGTTATCGGGGGATTGATTTTAGGGTTCCGCAATATTTTGGAAGGGGTTCCATTTGGCTTTCTTGATGGTCAAACAATCGTGGAAGTTTCTCAATTTTGGAATGGAGTCAATTCATTCTTATGGTTAATCGGCGAAGCAATTTTCCACTTCTTGCCAGTTGGGATTACGTGGAGTATTACGAAGAAAATGGGAACCACACAAATCTTGGGGATTGTCCTAGGGATTACATTAGTCTCACCACAACTTCTGAATGCTTATTCAGTTGCGACGACTAAAGCAGCAGAAATTCCTTTCTGGGATTTTGGGTTTGCTCAAGTTAACATGATTGGTTATCAAGCGCAAGTTATCCCAGCCATGTTAGCCGGCTTCTTGCTTGCCTATCTTGAAATTTTCTTTAGAAAAGTGATTCCTCAAGCAATTTCAATGATTTTTGTCCCATTGTTTGCTTTAGTACCAACAGTATTGGCTGCACATGTCATTTTAGGACCAATCGGTTGGACGATTGGTAGTTGGGTTTCTGATATCGTAAATGCAGGATTAACGTCAACATTTAATTGGTTATTTGGCGCCGTCTTTGGCTTTATGTACGCACCATTAGTCATCACTGGGTTGCATCATATGAGTAATGCGATTGATTTACAGTTGATTGCTGACTTTCAGTCAACCAACTTATGGCCAATGATTGCTCTATCAAATATTGCACAAGGTTCAGCTGTTTTAGCGGTTATCTTTATGCATCGTGGAAACAAAAAAGAAGAACAAGTTTCGATTCCAGCGATGATTTCTTGTTACCTAGGTGTGACTGAACCAGCGATGTTTGGGATCAACTTAAAATATGTTTATCCATTTGTTGCGGGCATGATTGGTTCGGCAATGGCCGGAATGTTTGCCACTTTAATGGGCGTTCGTGCGACAAGTATCGGCGTCGGTGGCTTGCCAGGAATTTTATCTATTGTGCCACAATATTACTTGCCGTTTTTAGTCGCAATGGTGATTGCGATTATCGTACCAATGGGCTTAACTTATATTTTCAGAAAGAAAGGCATCTTTAATAAAGTCGATCCAGTTGATGAAGCAACAGGGATGTTATACAGCGAAGAAGGGTAATCGCTTTTTGAAGTTAAGAAGAATTCGTAGACATTTGTCTACGAATTCTTCTTCTTTTTATAGAAACTATTGGCTTTTTTCTCTCTTTCAGTTAGACTAAAAAGGTTGAGAAAAGGAGAGCGTAAAAATGGATATTTATTTAAAAAAAGCAATTTTACACATTATTGATCGAGAAACTGGGACGCCGGTTTTCTCTGAAAAGGAACTAGATTTAACCACCGAGTATATTCGAACGTATTTAACTGCAAAAATTTCAAAACTTTCGACTGCACAAACAAAGACTGGAACATTGGCGGAAAATAGTTCCTTTGTTGACACGTTACGAGGGATTCCTAGTGATTTTGTAAAGAAAAGCCAAGAAGTTACCCAACATTGGTATGATGTTTATTCAGGAAGCGAAGATGCGCCTAGTGCTGATATTTTGTTCATTTTATATGAATTAGATACGGTGTTACATGTCGCAATGATTAAATTAAACTATAAAGAAAGTTACACGCATTACGTCGACTATGAAGAAGAATCCGTTTATAACAAACTGATTATCAATCGAGCAATTTTGTCTTCAAAATCACAAAAACCAGATGAAGGAATTACAGTTGACTTAGATACATTAGCGTTTGAATTACTAGAGAAAAGATATGAATTTTCAGGAGAAAAAATCTGGTATTTTTCTGAAAAAGTGATTGAGACGCAAGCGGCACCTTCCATGGAAGAAAATATCAAAGAAATTAAAAAAGCAGTCAAACGCATTGGAAAGAAATTTAACGAAGATGAGTTTGAACTAATGGCTTCTGTAAAAGAAGCGGTATATGATAGCATTGAGGAAACGGGAACGATTGACAATGAGCAGATTGCTGAGCAAGTATTTAAAGAAAATGTATCAGCTAAATTAGCTTACCAAGAAGAAGTGAATGAGTCGAAGTTTGTCGACAAAACACCGCCAGTCAGAGAATCTCGCGAAATTTCTGAAAAGAAATTTGGCAAACAGAAGTTAAAAATGGATAACGGTATTGAATTAATTGTTCCGTTAGATGTTTACCGCAATGGCGATTTAATTGAATTTGTTAATAATCCAGATGGCACAGTGTCCATTATGCTAAAAAATATCGAAAAAATTAGTAATCAATTATAAAGAAAAAACCGTTGGTCGCTTGCCAACGGTTTTTTCTTTATTTTAATTTTTCTAAAGCTTTTTCAGGGACTTCTTTTTCTGTCACTTCATTCCAGCTGATCACGCCTTTACGGGGATTAACTTTCAATTTTAGATAGGCTTTCATACGCAAAGGTTGATCACGGGATTCGTTTAATTCCACGGTTTTTTCTTCACCGTTTTTATTAAACGCAGGTTGTTGATAGTAATAAATGGTCATTGCTTCACCAGAATTTGTTTTTTCATCTTTCTTTTCACCAGATGTTGTGATTTGTGTATAATAGGCTTCTCCACCGTAATAGTAATTATAAACGCCCCAGCTACCACCCGCTAAAATGACTATGGGAATTAATATTTTTAGTAATGTTTTCATTTTCCTCACCTCAAGGAATAGTATGCCTTTTTTTTAGGAAATTTGCCATATTTTTTTCCGTTAATTGAGTGACAATTTTGTTAGTTTCGGCACTTTCTTGAAAAATTCATCATTTTTTTAAACAAAAGACAACGTTTGTCGCTCCCTTTTTTTCACTATCATGCTACAATAAAGAAAAAAAGATGGAGGTAGAGGACAATGATGCCCTTTTATTTTGGAATCGATCCAACCTATATATTGGTAATTATCGGAATTGCGATTTCTGGTGCGGCCTCCGCATATGTTAACAGTACCTTTCGTAAATATGATCAAGTACGAAGCAGTAAACATGTTACAGGCACGCAGGCAGCACAATATATTTTACAAAAAGAACAAATTAATGATGTTGGAGTTCAGCAAATTGCTGGTGATTTAACTGACAATTATAATTCTGGAAACAAAATGTTGAGCTTATCCGAAGCCACTGCTCAATCGACATCGGTCGCGGCTATTGGCGTGGCGGCTCATGAATGCGGACATGCGGTACAAGATCATACGAACTATGTGCCTTTACGTCTTCGTGCAGCTATTGTTCCAGTTGCCAACATCGGTTCAACCATTTCCTTTCCACTAATTTTGATTGGTGTTTTATTTAGTTGGAATCAAACATTAATCAACATTGGAATTTTGGCTTTTTCATTAGCCTTGATTTTTCAATTGGTGACTTTACCGGTGGAGTTTAATGCGTCTAGACGTGCATTAAGTATTCTTTCTGAAGGTGGGTTATTAACAGAAGAAGAAGTCCCAATGGCCAGAAAAGTTCTTTTTGCAGCTGCACTTACCTACGTAGCAGCGGCGCTTTCGACCTTTTTACAACTTTTACGTTTGGTTATTTTATTTGGTGGCAATAACCGACGAGACTAAGTGCTAGTAAAGGTCTTTCTATTACGCATAAAAGTAATAATATGTTATGATTAAAGTAGAAAATAACAGAGGAGCTGAAGGAAATGAAAGCATCAACAAAAATTGGTATCGGTTTAAGCATTGCTGCAGTTGCAAGTGTCTCTGTTGCAGTCATCGCTTCTGAAAAAATTATTAAGAAGGTATCTCATGTTTCCAATCGTTATAAAGTTAAAAAGTTTGTAGACGATAAATTTGATGGAAACCAAAAATTATTATCGATTGTCGATGATTTATCTGATGATGAATTAGATTCTGTTTTAAATGTTGTGGATCGTGTGAAAGATGGCGGTTTAAAATTAGCTGAATATGGCGAAAAAGTTAAAGACAATACAGATTCTTTAAAAGAACGCTTTTTCACATTTATTGAAGATGCAATGAAGTAAAAAAGATGGCCTAGGCCATCTTTTTTTTATAAAAATAATTCATTTGTTTCAACATAATAGCCTCTGCCACCAACTAGAACTTGATCAATTGTCTTTTGGGATGTAGTGTTCAAACGCACTAAGACTTCTGAAGGAGCGTTTAAGGTATAACCTTGGGCAAAGGTGTAATTGGTTTTTTGTAAAATTTGGTGATGGTACAGATAACAAGCTAACGCACCATTTGATGTACCAGTAGCGGCTTCTTCATCGATGTCATAAAGAGGTGCAAAATTCCTACAAATGATATTTTCTTCAGACAAAGCAAAAAGATGCATCCCAATAACTCCATACTTTTGGCTAAGTAACTTAATTTTTTCAAAGTTTGGTTGTAAATCCTGTAATAATTGCGCATTTTTAATGGGAACCAAAATATCTTTTAGGCCCGTTGACACAATCTGGATAGGAAAAGCAGTTGCCACTGCGTTTAAATCAAAGCAGCCGCTCAATTCTTCTAAAGTGAGCGTATCATAAAAAGTTGGGACAGTTTGTTCCATAAATAGTTGTTCACCGTTAGCCGTGATTGCGAGCAAACCGCTGTTCGTTTCGATTGTATATGCTGTTTGCAATAATTTATTTAAGTGCTTCATAATGGTAAAAGCGCCAATTGTCGCGTGGCCACATAAGTCGACTTCTTCTTTTGGTGTAAAATATTCAAGGCGGAAATCAGCAATCTTTGAGTCTGAAATAAAAGCAGTTTCTGCAAATCCTAGTTCTTTGGCGATGGCCATTTTTTGGGTTCTCGTTAAGGGCTGTGTCATAAAAACAACGCCTGCTTTGTTGCCACCTTCGTGGTTTTTACTAAATGCACTAGCGACATATGCGGTAATTTTCATTGGAACGCCTACTTTCTAATTGGGAATAAAAAACATACGAGTAAAAAATGGACGTACTACTTTCTTAATAACAAATAACAAAAGATTAAATCATCCATTTTTTTTAAAGATAAGCCAGTTTGTTCAAAAAACTTTTCCAACCGATAGTGTAAAGTATTTCGATGCATAAATAAATCTTTTGCAGTGGAGCTGATATTGCCTTGATTTTTCCACAAAGCGCTGATGATTGGCTGAATATCGGTGTCTTTATTTAATAAACGACGATAATACTCAACAAGTACATTTTGGCTCATGGCTTCTTTGGTAAAATAGTGGAGGGCAACATCAGTTAAACTAAAAACAGTCGTCCGACTAGAGGAATTAAGTTCTTCTGAAAAAATACGTTGTTCTTCATGGAAACAACGCCGGAGAATGTCTTCAGAGGAATAAAAATTGCCAACAAATACAGCACTAGTGCAATCAAAGTCTGTATCTAATGTTAAAAAGATCCCTTGAATTTCTTCTTGTTGAAAGGTATTTTTTGACTGTTCTTCAACTAAAATATACATATTATTACTTGGACTGAAACAATCAACTGTATCTGGAAACATCTTTGTTAAATTAAATTGCCATTCAGCTTGTAATTCTTTTGTGACATTCGTTTGAATTTGCAACATACGAAAGGTCCCTTCGGCAGGTAATTTTGCCTGTTGAAATAAGTAACTGAACCAAGGATGGTTACCAGTAATTGTTGGGTTTTCAGAAATTGGGAAAAGCGCTTCCAACAAATGCTGTTCTTTAATACTTAAGAAAGCTTTATTCACAATGAAAAATTGGTCGTCAACAGGAATTGAATAGGTGGCTTCGGAACCAATTGTTTTTGATAAATAGCCTTTGGGATAAAGCTGAGATAAATTTTCAATAATCATAGACACACCTCACTGATTTATTGTACCATGAAGCAAGACAGAAGTTTAGTGGGAAAAAGCCGAAAGGTGGAAATTAATTGGGAAAAAAAGAAACAACGTTAACACAAGAAGAAAAAGAATTTTTTATGCGAGAAGCCATTGCAGAAGCGAAAAAAGCAGAAGGTTTGGCTGAGGTGCCTATTGGATCTGTAATTGTTCGGCAAGGGGAAATTATTGGCCGCGGGCATAATCTGAGAGAAGCACGGCAAGAAGCAACGGCGCATGCAGAAATGTATGCAATCCAAGAAGCGTGTCGCGGGATAGAAAATTGGCGTCTAGAAGAAACCCAATTATTTGTAACTTTAGAACCTTGTCCAATGTGTAGTGGGGCGATGCTTTTGGCACGAATTCCAGAAGTTTATTATGGCGCAACCGATCCTAAAGCAGGCACTGCTGGGACTTTGATGAATTTATTAGAAGATGAACGCTTCAATCATGTGGCCTATGTCGAAGCAGGCGTTTTAGAAGAAGAGTGTCGCTTATTGCTAGTTCAGTTCTTTAAAAAGTTACGGGCAAAGAAAAAAGAAGAGAAACTTTTAAAAAATCAAAAGAAAGACTAGTCAAAAGAATAAAAATACGTTATACTAGGTTTTGCCGAAAGGCTAGGACAATGGCGGGCTAGTGAATTGTGTCAGATCCGGAAGGAAGCAGCACTAAGCAAGTGCCGCCATGTGTCTGATTGAATAAGGAACGTATCAAGGCTGAGAAGCCTTTTTTATTTTATCTAAAATTAAAAAGACAGGAAAGTTGGTCGCTTCCCTATCTTTTTTTGTGGATTCAAGATAACACAGCAGCTGCTAAGGCTTGTTGAATAGCAACAATATCTTTATCTTTTCTAAATTGAAGACTTACTGAAGGTAACTCAGCACTTGAAATCCATATCTTTAGTTCTGCATCTAGGTCGAAATGTCCACTAGTTTCAACAGAAAAGCGTGAAATAGATTTGTAGGGAATCGATTTATAATCAACTTTTTTACCTGTAATTCCTTGTTTATCGACTAAAATTAAGCGTTTATCTGTAAAGACAATTAAATCTCTTACTAAAGTGAAGGCCATATCTACTTTTTCGTTAGGGATTAAAACATCCCGTAATTCTTTTTCAGCTGTTTCATTGTTATTTTGTGTTGCATTCCCTAATAATCCATCAAATAATCCCATGTTAATTCTCCAATTCTACTTTTTTGAAAAAATTCTTTTATTTAAAAGTAAACTTATATCGTGTAAAAGAATCCGCTTTCAATTTAATTATAACGTTAAAGGTCCTTCGAATGCAATTGATTTTTTAGCATAAGAAAGTGAGGCCTAAATCGCTGCAACTTAGGCCTCACTTTCTAAATTTTAAAAGAACCTACTGAATAAAAGCAGTTTCTTCTTATTTCTTGGAGCTAAAAACTTTGGTTTCAACATTTGGTAGGACTATGCCCAATCGCCATTTCTAAAAACTGGAACAATCGTCCCGTCTTCCTTAATGCCATCAATATTCATTTTGTCAGATCCTACCATAAAGTCCACATGTGTTTGGCTACGATTTAAACCAGCTTCAGCTAATTCTTCTTCGCTCATCTCCGTGCCGCCTTGTAAGTTGAAGGCATAGGCTGAACCAAAGGCTAAATGATTAGAGGCATTTTCATCAAACAATGTATTATAAAAAATCAAACCAGATTGTGAAATTGGTGAAGGGTCTGGTACTAAAGCAACTTCTCCTAAGTGTTTGGCACCTTCATCAATAGCTAAGAGATTTTTCAATGCTTCTTCGCCTTGTTCAGCTGAGAAGTCAACAACTTTTCCATCTTTAAATGTAAATTTCATTCCCGAAATGATTGTGCCAGCATAACTTAGTGGTTTTGTACTAGAAACATAACCATCAACGCGGCGACTATCTGGGGCGGTGAAAACTTCTTCTGTTGGCATATTAGCCATGAATTCTTCCCCACGAGCGTTATAACTACCAGCGCCTTCCCATAAATGGTTTTTAGGCAAACCAATCGTTAAATCTGTCCCAGGAGCTGTGTAGTGTAAAGCAGTAAATTGTTGTTCGTTTAATTCAGCCGCTTTTTCTTGTAATTTTTTATCATGGATATCCCAAGCAATGACTGGGTTTTCTTCATAAATTCGTGTTGTTTTGAAAATTTCATTCCAAAGTGCATCAACTTGTTCTTCACTTGTTGCTAATTCTGGAAAGACTTTAGCTGCCCAGCCTTCACTAGCAGCAGCTACAACAGTCCAACTTACTTTGTTGGCTTGCGTTGCTTTTCGTAGATTGACCAATGCTTTCCCATTAGCCGCTTGGAAAGCTGCTACACGTTGTGCATCCACGCCAGCTAATGCATCAGGATTAGAAGAAACCACGCTAATTCGGCTTGCGCCTTTGGCAATCCAATCATCGGTTTGATCAATTTTATATTGAGGAACATTTTCAATTCGATCAGTTGCAGCATGAGCTAAAAATTCACGTTGAATGGTTTCGTCGCTCCATTGAACAATTACTTCGGCCGCGCCTAAGCGATAAGCTTCTTCCGTAATTAAGCGGGCAAGGGGCGCTTGATCGACACTGATTTGTAAAACAACCGTATGATTGTCCTGAACATTGACACCCGTTTCAGCAATTAAACGTGCATATTTCTTTAGATTTTCATTAAAATTCTCTAAGGTCATTCGTGATTCCTCCTTCATTTTGATGGGTAATGACTGTTCATATCATAACACGGAAGAGCAGGGAACTCAACGAAATAAAGCCTTTATCAACTGTTATTTTAAGTCGGGGTAAAAGTTGTCGTGCTCCCGCTCAGTGAACTTTTGTACAAAGAGTTGTTCTAATTTTGCATAATAGAAAAATCGTGTTACAATAACCATAAGCATTTATTTGGAAGCGTTGTATATGAATGAATAAAGGGGATAGGGAATTATGGCAAGAAAAAAAACCATTACGAAAGAGCAGATTTTAACAGCTGCCTATGAAGTAGTCGCCACTGAAGGATTTTCGAAGTTCACTGCACGTAATATTGCTAATAAAATGAAATGTTCCACCCAACCGATTTATTTGGAATTTAAAAACATGGATGATTTACGCGATGCTTTATTCCAAAAAATTCATAAATACTTAGCGAAAGAAGTCTTTCCAGTAAAACATACCGGGAATACAATTGTTGATTTGGCTTTAAACTATATTCATTTTGCGACAAGTGAAAGTAAGCTATACCGTGCGCTTTATTTAGAAGAATATGGTGGCGGCAAAAAAATGCAAGAATTCTCTTATCACTATTTTACTGAAGCGGTAAAAGCTGATCCTGAGTATGCTAATTTAAACGATGTTCAAATTGACTCTTTACACATGGGAACATGGGTGGTCGCTACTGGTGTGGCTGCGTTGATGACTTCTGGAATTATCCATCCTTCAGAAGAACAAATCATTCATTTAATGAAAGATAGTATTGAAGCAATTCTTGAACGAGATGAACCAATTGATATTGACCTATAAAAATTAAAAAAAGTGTAACCTCATGCTGATAACTTCTGTGAGGTTACAGCAAAAGACTGTTTCTTAAAAGAACGGTCTTTTTTTGTTAAGTGTATTAATGGTAGATTATTCGCAACCATGCTACAGTAAAGAAGAGAAATAGAAAGGGGCAAAAAACATGAACCGAGTGAAAGATAAGCGTTTATGGCTAAGTATTGTAGGAATTACCGGACTAGGGCTCTTGTCGGGCTTATTTTCAGTAAATGCGAGAGAATATTATCAAGCGTTGAGATTACCAAGTTTTGCTCCGCCAGGCTGGTTATTTGGACCAGTGTGGTTGGTGTTGTATATTTTTATGGGCATTACTTTTTATTTCATCTTAGTTCATCCAAATAAACAACAGAAAAAACGGATGATTACGCTATTTATTTTACAATTTATTGCGAACTTTTTCTGGACATTTTTCTTTTTTTCTTTACAAAATAATTTATTATCTGTGATTGATATCTCATTGTTATGGCTATTATTAATAGTTCAACAGTGGGACTACTTGCGTTATAAATTAATAACGCGTGGCTGGTTGATGATTCCTTATATTCTTTGGGTTACTTTTGCGGCAGCTTTAAATTACAGTATTTTATTTTTAAATTAGGAATATCAAAACACCAGAGAAAAATGGCTAGTTCCCATTTTTCTCTGGTGTTTTTTTATTTATTTCAACGTAGTTATTCTGCGGCAGTTGCTAATTTTTTCGCAAATTCTTCTAAACGTTGGATGTCGTCTTCTTCAGCGGCTAAATCAACTTTAACGCTGTCGGCGCCTTTTTTTGCCCCAATTTGAGTAAAGACTGCTTCGAAGTCGTCCACCGATTTACAAAAATCATCATAAAACGTGTCTCCTGAACCACAAACGCCGAAGATTTTTCCTGATAAATCAATCTCTTGTAAGTCTTCATAAAAGTCGACAATTTCATCAGGTAAATCGCCATCGCCATACGTATATGTAGCTACTACACAGATATCGGCCTCTTCAAAATCAGCGGCATCGACTTGCGTACACTCATCAATTTCAACCTCTAATTCTAAATCTTCAAATGCTTCTGCAACAATGTCGGCAATTTCTTCTGTATTCCCAGTCATGCTTGCATACACAATTTTAGCTAACGTCATAAACTTTCTTCCCCCTCGTACAATTCTGTCACTTATTATAGCAGATGCGCATTTCTTATAAAAGACTAGCGAGTACTTTTATTAAGGGACTTTTTGAAAATTGGTGTTTGAACAATCTTTTTTGCCAAAAATGTGATAAAATAATTTGAATGAAACAAGTTTAGGAGAGATAGTATGATTACATTAAAATCACCACGAGAAATTGAAATGATGGATGAATCAGGAGAATTATTAGCGGATGTTCACCGTCATTTACGAACGTTTATTAAACCTGGCATTACAAGCTGGGATATTGAAGTATTTGTGAGAGACTTTATTGAAAGTCATGGTGGCGTGGCGGCTCAAATTGGCTATGAAGGTTACAAATATGCTACTTGTTGTAGTATCAACGATGAAATTTGCCACGGATTTCCTCGTAAAAAAGTATTAAAAGATGGCGACCTAATCAAAGTAGATATGTGTGTCGACTTAAAGGGCGCAATCTCTGATTCATGCTGGTCTTATGTCGTGGGTGAATCAACACCTGAAATTGATCGCTTGATGGAAGTAACCAAAAAAGCGCTATATCTTGGGATTGAACAAGCACAAGTAGGAAATAGAATTGGCGACATTGGTCATGCAATTCAAACGTATGTAGAAGGAGAAGGCTACGGGGTAGTTCGCGACTTTGTAGGTCATGGCATTGGCCCAACTATCCATGAAAGTCCAATGATCCCTCACTATGGTGAAGCAGGTAAAGGACTACGTTTAAAAGAGGGAATGGTTATTACCATTGAGCCAATGGTTAACACAGGAACTTGGCGCATGAAAATGGACCCAAATGGTTGGACTGCTTATACTGAAGATGGCGGTCTAAGCTGTCAATATGAACATTCATTAGCGATTACGAAAGAAGGTCCAAGAATCTTAACGTCACAAGGCGAAGAATTGACTTATTAATAAGGAGAGTGTGTGATGAAGTTTCTCGACAACATCAAAAAGAATCAATCTTTGATGCGTTTTATTGAGACAACGCAAAGTCACATGGTCACAGCCGAAATAGGCAACAGCTCAGTGGTTGTTGCCTATTATTTATTACTCTCGCTGTTTCCATTACTGATTGCGGTAGGTAATGTCTTACCTTATTTAAGAATCGACCCTAATTCTGTGTTGCCTTATATTGCAGAGGCGATTCCGAAAGATGTTTATAAGAACTTAGAACCAGCGATTCGTTCACTACTGACTCAACGTTCAGGCGGGTTGCTTTCTGTTTCCGCTTTAGCAGCATTTTGGAGTGCCAGTCAAAGTATTAATGCACTACAAAATGCGATGAATAAAGCTTTTGGTGTCGAACAAAGGAAAAATTTTATTCTCGTAAGAGTGGTCTCATTTTTAGTTATTTTATTATTTATGGTAGCGATTGTTGGTGTAGTAGTAATTTTAGGTCTGGGTCAGTACATTATTGAATTACTGCAACCAATTTTCCATTACTCAACGTCTGTGATCGATACTTTCCAAGCGTTAAAATGGCCGTTAACGACCGTTGTTTTATTAGTGATTATGTGTTTGATTTATGCGGTCGTTCCTAATCGGAAATTATCGTTACGTTCTATTTTGCCAGGGGCTATTTTTTCGACAGTCGGTTGGATGCTATTATCACAAATTTTTGGTTTGTACGTAAAATATTTTAGTTCTAGAATCGCAAGTTATCAAATCATCGGGAGTTTTATCATCTTAATGTTATGGCTGAATTTTGCTGCCACGATTATTATTTTAGGAGCAATTGTCAACGCTGTTGTCGATGAATACTTATCTGGAGATAAAGAAAAAAAACAACCAAGTTTTGAACAACGCTTGTTTAGATGGTTTAAAAAGAAAAAATAAATGGATTTCTTTAAAAAAGTCTAAACCGTTGCCAGAACACATGTTTCAGCTTGTAAATGCTTCAGTTTACGGTATAATATACCCTGAACGAGAAGAAAGTGGGTTCGACTATGTCACTATTTATTTATGAAGTTTTGATACGTTTATTTATGACATTTATCTTATCTTTGCTATTAACACCACTTGTTAAGCTTCTAGCGTTTCGGATTGGCGCCTATGATGCACCAGGAGAGCGACGAATCAATACCAAAAATATGCCTACAGCAGGAGGACTTGCAATCTACATTGCTTTTGCTAGTTCATGTTTATTGATTTTTCGTTCGATTATCCCACAAGATTATATTTGGCCGATTATTTTGGCTGGTGGAATGGTTGTTTTGACAGGCCTCATTGATGATATTAAAGAAATTACTCCAATGAAAAAAACAATCGGTATTTTGTTAGCAGCATTAGTTATTTATTTTGTTGCTGGAATTCGGATAGATTTTGTGACGTTGCCAGTTGTTGGAATGATTGATTTGCGCTGGTTTAGTTTACCACTAACTTTATTGTGGATTTTAGCGATTACGAATGCAGTAAATTTAATTGATGGTTTGGATGGTTTAGCATCAGGCGTATCCATTATTGGATTAACCACGATTGGTATTACAGGGTATTTTTTCCTACATGCTAAAACGGTCTATATCCCAATTGTTATTTTTATTTTAGTTGCGAGCATTGCGGGATTTTTCCCATACAATTTTTATCCAGCTAAAATATTTCTAGGAGATACCGGGGCGTTATTCCTCGGGTTTATGATTGCAGTAATGTCGTTACAGGGCTTAAAAAATGCTACGTTTATCACGGTAATTACGCCAATGGTGATTTTAGGTGTGCCAATTACGGATACGGTTTATGCAATTATTCGACGGCTATTGAACAAGAAGCCCATTTCCTCAGCAGATAAAATGCATTTGCATCACCGCTTGTTATCTTTAGGTTTTACCCATAAAGGGGCGGTCATGACTATTTATGCATTAGCGTTAGTTTTTTCCTTTGTCTCTTTATTGTTCAGCTATTCAAGTACAGTAGCATCAATTTTATTAATTGTCTTTTGTTTAATTGGCTTAGAACTATTCATTGAACTAATCGGTCTAGTTGGCGAAGGACATCAACCGTTGATGTATTTGTTACGGATTTTAGGGAATCGTGAATATCGTCAGGAGCAAATGAAAAAGCGACTTGGCAAGCATTCTAAGAGAAAGTAAAGAAATCTTTAGGTTGCTTTGCGAGAGCGTAAACCTATGATATAATTCCATTAAACTTAAAAAAGTATATGTGTGAAACATATGCTTTTTTTTTAAGACGATGTTTCAGTAGTAAGGAGAAATGAGCATGCAAGAAATGGTAACAATCTCGATTGTCACTTATAATAGTCGTTACATTTTTAATGTACTAGACCAATTAAAAGCCGAACTAGGTACTGATAGTATTTATGATATTCATATCTATGACAATCATTCTGAAACAGCGTATCTTGAAAAATTAACAACATATGAACCATTTATTACTATCCATCGAGCTGAAGAAAATCAAGGGTTTGGTCATGGTCATAATCAAGTGTTATTCAATGCTTCGACAAAGTATGCAATTATTTTTAATCCCGATGTTTTGGTTACTAAAGACGTGCTTGATCGTCTATTAGACCGTATCAAAATAGATAAGAACATTGCAGTCGTTAGCCCTAAAGTGTTAAATGAAGATGGCACGACGCAATATTTAGTTCGTCAAAAATTAGATGTTTTCGATTATATGTTACGTTTTATTCCCTTTCAATTTGTAAAGAAAATTTTTGATAAACGTTTGAGTATTTATGAATGTCGCGATTTGTCGGATACAGAAACAACGGATATTAAAATGGGCTCAGGCTGTTTTATGTTGATTGATCGTGAAAAATTCGTTGAAATTGGTGGGTTCGATGAACGTTTCTTCATGTACTTTGAAGACAACGATTTATGTTTACGTTTTGGCAAAGCAGGCTATCGGATTCTCTATACGCCTTTTGAAACGGTTGTTCACATGTATGAAAAGGGCGCCCATAAAAGTCGAAAATTGTTTAAAATCTTTATGCAATCAATGGGGAAATTTTTTAACAAATGGGGCTGGAGGTTCTTTTAATGAGTCAAAGATTAGCGGTAGTCATCGTCTTATATCAAATGAAAATGGCTGATACGCCGAATTATTTGTTATTAAAAGAAGTGGTAGATCACCCCGAATTGCACTTATTTATTTATGACAACAGCCCACTTCCTCAAGAAGATGCATTATTTTTACAACAAAATGTTACTTATCGACATAATCCTGATAATCCAGGCCTAGCGACCGCTTATAATGAAGCGATTGCTTTTAGTCAAGCGAATCAATGTGAATTATTGTTGCTCCTTGACCAAGACACAGAAGTGCCAGCCTCTTATTTTGATACGTTGATCATCATGCCGTTAGATCCGACTGTTGCAGTCTATGTTCCAATTGTAGAAGCAAATGGACAACAAATTTCGCCAGTTTATAGTGATCAATATGTTGGACTTAAAGGAGCAAAGCCAACAGCAGGGATAGCCAACCAACCGTTGATGGCTATCAATTCTGGTACAGTCATTACGGCAGAAACACTGCGCTGGTTGGAAGGATTTTCGGAAGAATTTCCTTTGGACTATTTAGATCATTGGTTCTTTTATCAATTGAATCAAGCCAATAAAAAGATTGAAGTCTTACCAGTCCACCTAAAACAAGAATTGTCTGTTTTAGATTATCGTACAATGAGTTCTCAACGTTATCGCTCTATTATTGAAGCAGAAACGTTATTTTATCGTCGATATGATCAAGAAAAGTTTTCCCATCATCGACGTCATTTATTTTTACGCAGTAGTAAGCAATTTTTAACTGTCAAAAATCGCCAAATTTGGCGGCAAACATTGGCAGAATTTCTCAAGTTAATGAAAGGATAATCTATGATCTCAGTTTGTATTGCGACATATAATGGAGAAAAATATCTCGCGGAACAATTAGATAGTATTCTTTTACAAGTCAGTGAAGAAGATGAACTAATTATTTCAGATGATGGTTCTACTGATCATACGTTGGAAATTTTGAGAACGTATGCAGCGAATTATCCCCAAATTCAATTGTTACAAGGTCCAGGGCAAGGAGTGATTGCTAATTTTGCATTTGCGCTTACGCATACGAAAGGCGAAGTAATATTTTTAGCAGATCAAGATGACGTTTGGTTGCCAAATAAAGTAACGACAGTGACAGAATATTTTGAAACGCACCCTGACATCCAAGTGGTTATTAGTGACTTGAAAATTGTTGATGCGGATTTAGAAGTTACCAATCCCTCTTATTTTAAGTTTCGAAAAGTCAAACCAGGGTTTTGGCGAAATGCGATAAAAAGTGGCTATATTGGGGCAGGTATGGCCTTTCGTCAAGAGATGAAAAACGTCATTTTACCCATTCCGCCAGAAGTTCCTATGCATGATATGTGGATTGGCTTATTAGCTGCACGGAAGAAGCAAACGGGTCTCATTAAAGAACCACTAGTGCTTTACCGAAGACATGGAGCGAATGTCAGCCCTATTATTACCAAAACAAGTTTCCAACAAAAATTAAATTGGCGTGTGAATTTATTAAAAGCTTTACATCAGCGTTTAAAGGAACAACGCTAAACTTTTACAGATTTGTAAAATTTACGTAAAAAACATGACAAACCCTATGCTTAATGCGATAATAGGGAAGGATATTTGGTTTTATAGAAACTAAAAATAGAAGTATTTAAGGAGATTGTTCATGAAAGGAATTATTTTAGCAGGCGGAAGCGGGACACGCTTATATCCGCTAACAAAAGCAACATCAAAACAATTAATGCCAATTTACGACAAACCAATGATTTATTACCCAATGTCAACGTTAATGTTGGCGGGAATTAATGAAATTTTGATTATCTCTACACCAGAAGATACACCACGTTTTGAAAGCTTATTCGGCGATGGCCATGATTTAGGCATTCATATCGAATACGCGGTGCAAGAAAGTCCAGATGGTTTGGCGCAAGCATTTATTATTGGTGAAGAATTTATTGGTGATGATAGTGTCTGCTTAGTTTTAGGGGACAATATTTATTATGGTGGCGGCTTATCAAAAATGTTGCAACGAGCGGCTTCTAAAGAATCAGGGGCAACAGTCTTTGGTTACCATGTAAATGATCCAGAGCGTTTCGGCGTGGTAGAATTTGATGAAGAGATGCGGGCGCTTTCTATTGAAGAAAAACCAGCACAACCAAAGTCAAATTATGCAGTGACAGGTTTGTATTTTTACGACAATGAAGTGGTTGAAATTGCGAAAGGGATCAAACCGTCAGAACGTGGGGAATTAGAAATAACAGACGTTAATAAAGTCTACCTTGAAAAAAATAAACTTTCTGTTGAGGTAATGGGCCGTGGCTTTGCTTGGTTAGATACAGGCACACACGAATCCTTATTAGAAGCGTCAACATTTATTGAAACAATTGAAAAACGTCAAAATTTAAAAGTCGCTTGTTTGGAAGAAATTGCTTATCGAATGGGCTATATTACAAAAGAACAATTGGTAGAATTGGCACAACCATTGAAGAAAAATGGCTACGGCCAATACTTGCTACGTTTAGCAGCAGAATAGGAGCGAAGAAACGTGAAAGTTATTGATACAAAATTACAAGATGTCAAAATTATCGAAATGGATGTTTTCGGTGATCATCGTGGCTTTTTTACAGAAAGTTATTCCAAAGCTAAATTTGCAGAACATGGATTAGACTTTGATTTTGTCCAAGATAATCATTCATTATCAACAGAAGCAGGTGTCTTGCGTGGATTGCATTTTCAAAAAGGCGAAGCTGCGCAAACAAAACTAATTCGCGTTGTAACAGGTGCGGTATTAGATGTGATTGTTGATATTCGTAAAGGGAGTCCAACCTATGGTCAATGGGAAGGCTACATTTTATCAGAACATAATCACCGTCAGCTTTTAGTACCAAAAGGTTTTGCCCATGGTTTTGTCACTTTGACACCGAACGTGAACTTTATGTACAAGTGTGACAATTACTATAATGCGGCAGCAGACGGCGGTATTGCTTTTAACGATCCAGCGTTAGCTATTGATTGGCCAATTGCGCCAGAAAAAGCGATTACGTCAGAAAAGGATCAAAAACATCCAACCTTAAAAGAATTTGAAGCGGAAAATCCGTTTATCTATGGCGAAATTTAAGAAAAAAGTAGGAGAGTTTCAATTATGAAAAAAATCATCGTAACAGGTGGAGCTGGTTTTATCGGCTCAAATTTTGTTCATTATGTTGTAAAGAATCATCCAGAAGTTCATGTAACTGTATTAGATAAATTAACGTATGCAGGAAATGAAAAAAATCTTGAAGGTCTACCAAGTGATCGCGTGGAATTAGTCGTAGGAGATATCGCTGATGCTGAATTAGTTAATCGTTTAGTCGCTGAAACAGATGCGGTCGTTCACTATGCTGCTGAATCGCATAACGACAACTCATTAAACGACCCATTCCCATTTGTACAAACCAATCTGATTGGGACGTACACATTGATCGAAGCTTGCCGTAAAAACAATGTTCGTTACCACCATGTATCGACTGATGAAGTTTATGGCGATTTACCTTTAAGAGAAGATTTACCAGGACATGGAGAAGGCGAAGGGGAAAAATTCACTGCCGAAACGCCTTACAATCCTTCAAGTCCTTATTCTTCAACAAAAGCAGGATCTGACTTGTTAGTCAAAGCGTGGGTTCGTTCTTTCAACTTACAAGCAACAATTTCAAATTGTTCAAATAACTATGGGCCATATCAACATATTGAAAAATTTATTCCTCGTCAAATTACCAATGTCTTAAGCGGTATTACACCAAAACTTTATGGTGCTGGTAAAAATGTTCGTGACTGGATTCATACAAACGACCATTCTTCGGCTGTTTGGGCAATTTTAACAAAAGGGCAAATTGGCGAAACATATTTAATCGGAGCCGATGGTGAAGAAGACAATAAAACAGTGATGGAATTAATTTTAGAATTAATGGGACAACCTGTTGATGCCTATGAGCATGTCAACGATCGTGCAGGACATGACTTACGTTATGCGATTGATTCAACCAGATTACGCGAAGAATTAGGTTGGGAACCAGAATTCACGAATTTCCGTGAAGGCTTGGCAGAAACAATCAAGTGGTATACAGAAAATGAAGACTGGTGGCGTGCAGATAAAGAAGCTGTTGAAGCAAAATATGCACAAAATGGTCAGTAATTTTTTCTGACATGTGAGATAACAGTCGAAAGGCGATGGCAAAGTACAAAAGCTACTTTGCCCTGCCTTTTTTTCAAGAAGGAGCGAAAATAATGATTTTAATTACTGGTGGAAATGGCCAATTGGGCACAGAATTACGTCACCTATTAGACGAACAAGGAATTGAGTATGTTTCAACGGATTCTACAGAATTAGATATTACTGATGCGGATAGTACGTTGGCAAAAGTGAAAGAAATTCAACCAAGCGTCATTTATCATTGTGCTGCTTATACAGCTGTTGATAAAGCAGAAGACGAAGGCAAGGAATTAGATGAAAAAGTGAATGTAGATGGCACACGTCATGTTGCAGAAGCTGCTAAAGCAGTGGGGGCGACACTTGTTTATGTAAGTACAGATTACATTTTTGATGGAACTAAAAAAGAAGGTGTCTATGCGATTGATGATCAACCGAATCCTTTAAATGAGTATGGTCGGACGAAGTTATTAGGTGAACAAGCGGTCCAAGAAATCCTGGACGACTATTATATTATTCGAACATCATGGGTATTTGGTCAATACGGTCATAACTTTGTCTTTACCATGCAAAAATTAGCGGAAACAAGAGACCAACTAACGGTAGTGGACGATCAGTTTGGCCGCCCAACTTGGACAAGAACGTTAGCCGAATTTATGGCATTTGTTATTGCAGAAAAAGCGCCATTTGGTGTTTATCATTTGTCTAATGAAAACAGCTGTAGCTGGTATCAGTTTGCTAAAGAAATTTTAAAAGATACTGAAGTGGAAGTACTGCCAGTGGATTCAACTCAATTTCCACAAAAGGCGCAAAGACCACAATATTCTGTCATGGATTTAAGTAAAACAGAAGCGTTAGGCTTTAAAATTCCTACTTGGCAAGAAGCCTTAGCACAAATGTTAGAAAATGTTCAACAATAAATTGTTTTGTGTAAGTGAGGGGTTTTGTTAGAGAAAAAGTGGAAAGGTGTTTCTCTTTATGAAGGTACTTTTAATCATTCCTGCTTACAATGAGGAAGAAAACATTT
Organism: Enterococcus sp. DIV2467a; assembly: GCF_050532945.1. Classification (NCBI taxonomy): domain Bacteria; kingdom Bacillati; phylum Bacillota; class Bacilli; order Lactobacillales; family Enterococcaceae; genus Enterococcus; species Enterococcus sp. DIV2467a. The sequence continues at coordinate 1,137,775 of NZ_CP172896.1, forward strand.
TGCGGACGATTGCTTCCATTGAAACATTTAAACAGGAAGTTACGCATTTTCAACATGAATTGGATTATGTGGTAATTAATGATGGCTCGACAGATGGAACCAAACAAATTTTAGAAGTCAACCAAATTAATGCCATTCATTTAGTGTTGAATTTAGGTATTGGCGGGGCGGTACAGACCGGCTATAAATATGCCTTAGAAAATGAGTATGATGTGGCGGTTCAGTTTGATGGTGATGGTCAACATGATATCAATAGTTTACCTATTTTACTGGAACCATTAGCAGAGGGTAAATGTGATTTTTCGATTGGCTCTCGTTTCATTCCTGGAAACGAAGCGGCTTTTCAAAGTACGAAAATGCGCCGTTTTGGTATTCGTTTGTTATCCTTTTGTATTCGAATGGCTTCTGGTAAAACAATTTATGATGTGACTTCTGGTTATCGAGCGGGAAATCGGAAAGTGATTGCTTTTTTTGCAAAGCGTTATCCGACAAATTATCCCGAGCCAGAATCGATTGTTCACTTAATTAAAAAACGCTTTGTGATTGTTGAAAGACCTGTCAATATGATGGAACGGCTTGGTGGTGTTTCTTCGATTCGTGCCTTGGCTTCTGTGAAGTATATGCTGGAAGTCGGCTCAGCAATTCTGATTGCTGCCTTTATGAAGGAGGGAGATTAATGCTACCAACCGTGTTATGGCTAGCTTTATTTTTATTTGCAATTGGCTTTTTCTTATACATTATTCGAGGAATTAATAAAAATATTTTTCTCCTAAAAAATGCTTTGATTTGGTTATTAATCTCAATTGTCTTAATTATTTTTGCTATTTTCCCGCATGTGGCAGAATGGTTAGCAATGGCCTTTGGGTTTGAAACAACATCAAACTTCTTATTATCAGCTGCGGTGATTGTCCTTTTAATCATGGAAATTAAAAATTCTGTGTTGATTTCAAAACACGAAAATCGCATTAAAACATTATTGCAAGAATTATCTATCATGAAATCTGAAGAAAAATGGGAGAATAGAGAGGGGAAAAATGACTAAAAACAATGATGTATTGGATGCCTTCAAATTTATTGCTGCATTAAGTGTAGTTGGAATTCATACCTTTCCCTCTAAATCTATTTTGGGTAGTGATTTGAAAATATTAGCCCGCTTTTCTGTTCCGTTTTTTTTCATAGTATCTGGATATTTTTTGTTTAAAAAAATTTCTTTTAGAGAAAAAGAAAAAGATAAAAAAATACTATTCAATTATATAAAAAGAATCTTAAAAGTATATCTTTCGTGGTTGATCTTTTACATTCCCTTCTTTATCGTATCTATTATGAATTTTGTTAAAGGGGAAATGGATTTAAGAGGAAAAATATCATTTATACTGAGCATATTATTAGGCTATGTCCCCAGAATAGGTGTTTCTTGGTATTTAATCGCATTAGTAATGAGTGTATTTATTATTTATTACATCCGAAGTTATTTTGGTGAGAAAGTATTATTAACAATTGGAATTGTTAGCTTTCTGATAGGAGTATTTACTTCTACTTATGGTAAGTGGTACTTTGACATTGAATGGATTAAACAAGTGCCTTTTTATGGTTCTATATCTTTTTCGATGATTTCTACGATTTGTTATGTGATTATAGGCTATTTTTTAGCAAACTATGTATTTGAAAAACCTTTAAATAATTTATTCTTAGTTTTAGGTATTGTTATTTTTTCTTATGTAGGACTAAAGGAAGTGAAATTTGCGCAACAATTAGGTGTTTTTTATGATGCACAAAATTATTTTACGTTACCAATAGTTGCTGTGTTAGTGGTTATTTTAAGTTTTAATTTAGAAAATATACGTATTCCTGGAAGTGACTTTTTAAGAAAATCTAGTATTATTATTTATTTAGCGCAAAATCCGATAAAATATTTACTATTTTATGCAGCTAGTCAATTAGGGATTCAAAAGTTAACGTACGATAACTTTAAAACATATATTGTACAAGTTTTTTTGTTAATTGTTTTTAGTTATATTATCATTAAATTAAGTGAACTGAGACAGTTTTATTGGCTTAAAAATCTATATTAAATAAAACAACAAAGACCTTAAGTTGGAGTTTAAGGTCTTTGTTGTTTTATTTAAGATTCATAATCACAATGCCGACAATAATAACCACAGCACCAATAAGGGCATTCGTTGTGATTGTCTCTTTTAGAATAAGATTTGAAGCAATTAAAATAGCGATGTTTGTACAGGCAACGCCTAAAGGAACAATGTAAGAAACATCGGAACGACTAATAATTAACATCCATAAAATAAAACTAATTAAATAACAAAATAAACCTAATAAAGATATAAGTGAGATATTCATTGAAAAGATTGTTTGTTGGAGTTGGATGTTCAAACTGCTAGAACCTAGTTTAAATAAGACCAGACCAGCAGAAGACAGAAATACGTAAATAATAAAAAGAACCATAATTTCCCTTCTCTCAAAAATAATTTCCGTGCAAAAAAATGCAAGACCTCCATTATTGTAGCATAATCTCCTAAAAATTGGACAAGTTTTTTTAATATAGCGAAATCAGTTAAATTTTTCTTTATAAAAAGGGGTCTACTATTGAAAAGCTAGGCGTTTATCGATAAAATAGAAATGTTGTTTAAAATGGCATTTTTGTATCCAAAAATTTTAGATAAAAATAGTTTATTACGGAAGGAATAAGTATATGTTTAAAGAAACATTTTCAATTTTCAAGAATATTTTTCAGAACAAAAAATTGTTATTACAATTTTCATTTAATGATTTTAAGGCCAAGTATGCTGGTTCAGCACTAGGAATTGTCTGGGCGTTTTTAACGCCATTAGTAACTGTTTTGACGTATTGGTTTGTCTTTTCTGTAGGCCTTCGTTCTAGAGCTGGCGACAATATGCCATTCATTGTCTATTTAGTAACAGGGATGGTGCCTTGGTTCTTCTTTTCAGATTCGTTATTATCAGCCACGAATGTGTTTCGTGAATATAGTTATTTAGTTAAAAAAGTCGTGTTTAATGTACAAATTTTACCAACATCTAAAATTTTATCGAACTTGTACACCCACTTGTTTTTCATTCTAATTGGTTTTGTAATTACTACAGCTAACGGTTATTACCCAAGTCTGTACAGTTTGCAATTAATTTACTACTTAGCTTGTTTATTAGTTTTTTTAACAGCAATTACGTGGATTACTGCTTCAACACAACCATTTTTACCTGATATTATGCAATTTATCAATATCATTATGCAAACAGTTATGTGGACATTGCCAATTTTATGGCAACCAACTGGAATGATTGCGACAATCTTAAAAATCAATCCATTATATTATATTGTTCAAGGATACCGCGAATCTTATTTAGGCGGTGCATGGTTCTGGGAACATTGGCAATATAGCTTATATTTCTGGGGAGTTACTATTGTTTTACTATTAATTGGCTCAACCGTGTTTAGACGCTTAAAACCACATTTTTCAGATGTACTATAAGGAGAGAACGACATGTCAGAATATGCAATCGATATCCAACATATTACCAAAACATACAACATGTATAAAAAGCCGTCCGATCGGTTTAAAGAAGCGCTTAGTCCAACCAAAAAATCCTACCACGATTTGTTTTATGCGTTAGACGATGTCACGATGCAAATTAAAAAAGGCGAGATGATTGGCTTTGTCGGCGAAAATGGCTCTGGAAAATCAACCATGTTAAAAATTATTACAGGGGTATTAACGCCAACCTCCGGGTCCATGGTGATTAATGGGAAAATTTCAGCGTTGCTTGAATTAGGTTCAGGTTTTAACCCAGAATATTCAGGATATGAAAATATTTTCTTAAATGGAATGGTCCTAGGTTTTTCCCGAGAAGAGATGGAAGAGCGTGTCCAAGATGTCATTGATTTTGCTGACATCGGCGATCATTTGTATCAACCAGTTAAAACGTACTCTAGTGGTATGTTTGTCCGCTTGGCTTTTGCGGTAGCTATTAACGTGGATCCCGATATTTTAATTGTCGATGAAGCGTTGGCTGTCGGGGATTTAGAGTTTCAATTAAAATGTATGGAAAAATTTACGGAAATTAAAAATTCTGGTAAAACAATTTTATTTGTTTCTCACGATGTAAACTCCATTCGTCGTTTTTGTGACAGAACTTTTTGGTTGCAACACGGGAAAGTCGTTGAATATGGAGATACGATGGACGTGACGACCAACTACGAAAACTTTTTGAAAAAGAAATCAATTAAAACGGTTGACCGCGAAGCGACCATGAAAGATGAAACCCCAACACCAGATATTATTGAAGTGGATCATGCGGAACTTTTAAATGCGGATTATGAACCCTTAGAAATGGTAACGCAAGATGAAAAAGTGATTGTAAAAATTGAATATACTGTCAAAAATGACCAAATTAAGAAGCCTGTTTGTGGGGTCGCTATTCGAACAGTGGACAACCATTATGTCTGTGGCTTAAATACGTTATTAGATGGTGTGCAAATTCCTTGGAAAAAAGGACGGAATGTTTTTTATTTAGAATATGAAAAAATGTCATTATTAACAGGTGAATATTATTTTGATATTGCTTTCTTTGAGGAACATGCAACAGTCCCATTAGTCTACAAAACAAAATACGTGACGATGTTTATTACCGGTCGTTATGCCGGAGAAGGAATTGTCATCTTAGATCATAAATGGAAGGATACGACAAAAGATGAAGTATGATTTTGAAATGGAAACAGACGAGAGTACCAGTGTTGGGAAAATCGTAGCACAAATCAAAGAAAATAGTGATGTCTTGGAATTTGGTCCAGGTAATGGGCGAATGACTAGCTATTTGATGGAAGAAAAAAAGTGCCAGGTCTCAATTGTTGAATTAGACAAAGAACTTTATGATTATGTCAGTCAATTTTCAACAGATGCCTTTTATGGCAATATTGATGAAAATGATTGGGTCGAATACTTTGCTGGTAAGACGTTTGATTATATCGTTTTTGCAGATGTGTTGGAACATTTAATGAATCCTCAAAGCGTCTTAGCAAAAGTCAAACCGTTTTTAAAACCAGGTGGTCAAATCTTAATCACTTTCCCTAATTTGGCGCATAATTCGGTGTTAATTGATTTATTTAATAATCGTTTAACGTGGAATGAAACTGGGCTATTGGATGCTACGCATAAATCATTCTATTTACAAGAAGGATTTGAAAAAGTTTTTGCAGAAGTTGGTTTATACATTGCCAAAGAAGATTTTACATTTAATCAAGTTGGCTACAACGAAATTCCTACGACGTATGAAGCGTTACCTGTAGAAGTACAAGCAGCTTTTAAAGCGCGTCCCTTTGGCGAAGTGTATCAGTACTTTTTTGCCTTGACTGCTGAACCAGTAGAACAGCCAGAGCGAGTGACACCAGTAAATTCATACAATGAAAAAAACGTTCATATTTTAATTAATTGCGGCGAAGAAAAAGAGACTGAGTTGGATCAACCAGTTGATTTACAAAAACCTGAAACAAAACGGTTCCAACTGAAGATACCAGAAGATGTCCAACTGATAAAATTATTCCCAAGTTTAACGGGGACAATTATCAAATTATCCATGACGATAGACGGCGAGACAGTCCCAGTCGCAGCCACGAATGCTTTTCTGGTACAAGAGAATATCTATTATTTCTTAGATACGCAAGTACCTGTAATCGAAGTAACCGATGCACAAATGGCAGGCAAAGACCTGACAGTAGACATTGATTATTTCTTTGAAGGCAACTATTCAGAACGTGAAAATACCTTTATTCATGCACTGTTAGATGAAAGAAATCAATTTTTAGAAGAAATGAATAAACAGACGGAGACTGCCCCTATGCCTACTGGAAAATATAAACGAATCACGTTAACTAAATTTGATAAAATGATTAATTTAACCATCGATGATATTGCTCGCGATGTAGAAAATAACGTTTCTGTTATCAGAGGGTGGGCGTATGACAAACAAACAAATTATCCGCTAAGATTCAGCATTGCAGAAGCTAGTGAATCAGTCACTTATACGGTGGAAACAGAATACCGTCGTGATGTTATTGATATGTTTGAATTAGAAGGCGATCAAGATTATGGTTTTGTAATTACGATTAAAGATCCAGAAGATTTACCAGCCTACACGTTAAACATTGACACCAAATCAGGCCAGAAGGTTCAATACGTGGTGGAGCGTCCAAACATGGTTCAACCAGGTACGAAATTTGATCGAGCATGGCGTTCGATTCAGACACGTGGTTTCATGGGCTCAGTGAAGTGGTACTTTAAACGACAAGAAAAAGCAGAAGCCCCTGTTGACGTGGAGGCAGTTTTAGCGGAAATTAAAACGTTCCAATTTCAGCCTAAAATTTCTGTCGCTGTACCTGTTTATAATGTCGAAGAAAAATGGCTTGCAGCGTGCGTTTCTTCTTTACAAAATCAGTACTATGAAAATTGGGAGTTATGTTTAGCAGATGATGCATCGCCAAGCGAACATATTAAGCCCATGCTAGAAAAATATAAAGAACTAGATCAACGAATCAAAGTTATTTATCGCGAAGAAAACGGACATATTTCAGAAGCAACTAACTCAGCTTTGTCGATTGCTACTGGCGATTTTATTGGTTTCATGGATAACGATGATGAATTAGCGCCACAAGCATTATATGAAGTGGTCAAAGCTTTAAATACAGATCCAACGATTGATTTTCTTTATACTGATGAAGATAAAATTACAGAAAATGGTCGTCGCTTCAACGCGTTTTACAAATCGGACTGGAATCCAGAACTGATTTTAAACCATAATTACATTACACACTTTGTTGTTGTGAAACGTGATTTATTAGAAAAAGTAGGCGGATTGAACTCAGCATATAACGGCGCTCAAGACTATGATTTCGTATTACGAGCAACGGAACAAGCAACGAAAATCAAGCATATTCCTGGTATGATGTATCATTGGCGTGCCATTGAATCATCGACTGCTCTAAACCCTGAAAGCAAAGGTTACGCCTATGTAGCTGGTCAAAAAGCGGTCCAAGCGGCAACGGAACGCCGTGGCTTAAAAGCACAAGTAGAGATTGCCGAATTTTATGGTTCCTATAAAATTAACTATCTTTATGATCATGTGCCGATGGTATCATTGATTATTACGAATGATACAGAGAATATGAGTAGTTACTTACGTCAATTATTAGAAAAAACTGCCTATACAAATTATGAAATTCTATTGCCTGCACGCTTCGAGAATCAAATAAATATCCAAAATGACCGTCTTCGTTATGTTTCAACAGAAACTCGTCATGGCATGATTCAAGCTGCTAAGGGAGAATATGTGGCTTTATTAAATGCTGGATTGGTACCAACGAAAAATGATTGGTTAAAAGAGTTAATGAACATTGGTCAACAAGAGACCTCTGGTTTAGTGACTGGCCGCGTAGTTGACGCACGCTATCGCGTGGAAACAGTGGGAGTATCAGTTGATACAGACAAAGGTCGATTACTTTATCCTGAAAAAGGCACCCCTGGTAAAAGCTTAGGTTACTATTACAGAATTGCTTTACCAAGAAATATTCAAGCAGCAACTGAAGACTGCTTACTATTCAACAAACAACTTTACCTAAATTTAGAAGGAATTAACGAAAGCTTAGGAAAAGAATGGATGGGTGTCGATTTATCGTTACAATTTGCTAGCGCTGGTAAACGAAATGTATATGTGTCCTATGCAATTTTGAAAGCAGACGAAAAAATGCAAAACCATGATAAAAAAGGATCTTATAAAGAACTTGCGGAAAAATGGACCGCGGAAGCTTTAGTTGATCCCTACCGAAATCCGAAACATCTATAAGGAGAATGCACATGAATGAAGACATTAAGGTGATCTTTGATAGTATCTATCGCGACAAAACAACAAATAATTTAACCATTACAGGTTGGGCGTTGGATACAATCACTAAAGAAAGCCCAACTTTCACAATTAATAATGAAAACCAAGTGTCCGCTTATAACATTCAGCGCGTTTTACGTGAAGATGTTAATCAAATTTATCAAACAAAGCCTGCGATTGAAGCTGGCTTTGTTGTTACACTTGAAGGAATTAAACAAAAAAAAGTACTCCCTTTTCATTTTCAATCATCAGCACATGTTGTAACGGTGGATTTTCCCTTGAATAAAAAATATCCAGTGATTCCAGGGACAGAAGATAAAGTAACTCGTCTTTGGATAAAAGCCAAAAAAGGATTTAAGTATATGGCTAAAAATGGTATTTCTCATACCATTCAACGAGCGAAAATTGAGAAACTAAGAAATCAAGCTTCGTATCCTAACTGGTTAGCTAGAAATGAAGTACTAGACATAGAAGCGATGACGCAAGAAATCGCAACATTTCATTACCAACCTAAAATTTCCATTGCGATGCCAGTGTATAATGTTGAAGAAAAATGGCTTCGGTTGTGCATTGATTCTATTTTGAATCAAGTCTATACTAACTGGGAATTATGTATGGCCGATGACGCCTCAACAGATCCTAATGTCAAAAAGATTTTAACAGAGTACCAACAATTGGATGAGCGAATTCGGGTCGTCTTTCGTGAACAAAATGGTCATATTTCAGAAGCAACCAACTCTGCTTTAACGATTGCTACCGGAGAATTTGTCGCCTTACTAGACAACGATGATGAATTAGCAATCAATGCTTTTTATGAAGTGGTTAAAGTGCTGAATGAAAACCCAGAACTGGATTTAATTTATAGTGATGAAGATAAGATTGACATGGATGGAAATCGTTCTGATCCAGCCTTTAAACCAGATTGGTCACCTGATTTACTTTTAGGAACCAATTACATTTCGCATTTAGGCGTGTATCGTCGGAGTATTCTAGAAGAAATTGGCGGCTTTCGAAAAGGTTACGAAGGTTCTCAAGACTACGATTTAGTCTTAAGATTTACTGAAAAAACGACAAAAGAACGCATCACACATATTCCAAAAGTTCTTTACTATTGGCGGATGCTGCCAACCTCAACAGCAGTGGATCAGGGCTCCAAAGGTTATGCTTTTGAAGCGGGGCTAAGAGCCGTGCAAGATGCGCTCGTTCGTCGAGGTATTAATGGTCATGCAACGCATGGGGCGGCGAATGGCTTATACGATGTTTATTATGACATTGAATCTGAAAAGTTAGTCTCAATTATTATTCCAACTAAAAATGGCTATAAAGACGTACAACGTTGTGTTTCATCGATTATTGAAAAAACAACCTACCAAAATTACGAGATTATTATGGCTGATAATGGAAGTACAGATCCAAAAATGCACGAATTGTATGCAGAATTTGAACAACAATTACCTGGCCGCTTTTTCGTTGAATCAATCGATATTCCATTCAATTTCTCAACTATTAACAATCGTGCAGCGAAAAAAGCGCACGGAGAGTATTTGTTATTTTTAAATAATGATACCGAAGTGATTACAGAGAATTGGTTAACCTTGATGGTTTCATTTGCTCAGCAAGAACGGATTGGCTGTGTAGGTGCGAAATTATTGTATCCAAATAATACGGTCCAACACGCAGGCGTTATTTTAGGATTAGGTGGTGTTGCTGGACATGGTCATTATGGTTATCCCCATGGTGACTTAGGCTATTTTGGTCGGTTAGCTATTAATGTTAATTATTCAGCAGTAACTGCCGCATGCTTACTTATGAAAAAAGCAGATTTTGATGCAGTTGGTGGTTTTGAAGAAGCGTTTACCGTAGCTTTCAATGATGTTGATTTATGCTTGAAAGTCCAAGCTTTAGGACGTGACAATGTCTGGCTTCATGAAGCAGAGCTTTATCATTTTGAATCTCAAACTCGTGGATATGATGATAAAGGCAAAAAGAAAAAACGTTTTGAACAAGAAAAAGTGATGATGGAAGAAAAATGGGGACCTTTAATTGAAAATGATCCATTTTATAATCCTAATCTGACAAGGGATATTCCCAACTTTTCATTACGAATTTACTAGATGCAATTGCGGATGACGAAATGGAGCGAAAAGATGGAACAACAACTAACTACAAGAAAAGAAAAACAACCATTACGCAACCAAGCTGAGCAGAGCGCTCGCTTGGTTGATCATTTGTTACGCTGGCGCTATCTGCTAGCGGCAGTCATTTTTATTTTACTGGTAGCCTTTAAAGTCCATGGTAGTTCATTAAACATGTGGGATGCGTATGTTTCTGAATATGCGGATGGTCAAAAAAGTTCATTAATTGCTGGTGAACCAAGAGGTGTTCGCTCGGATGAATGGCTCGTTCAAACCCCATTTAGCCTCTCACAAACACAAACAGGTTTGAAAACACATAATGATGTGATTACGTTAATTGGGCAAGACATGGTGGTAGGCTATAATTCGCCAGCGTGGAATTTGGCCACGTTAGCGAAACCTTTTACGTGGGGCTATGTACTATTAGGCAAAGAATATGGCTTATCATGGTATTGGAATCTTAAATTAATTGGCTTAATTTTATTTTCTTTTGAAATTGGTTTGATCGTCACACGGCGGAATAAATATTTAGCTTTGTTAGCAAGTGTTTGGATTCCGTTTTCTTCGGCCCTTCAATGGTGGTTTGTCTCGCCAGTTGGAGATTTAGTATTTTTTGGCTTAGGTTTTTTAGTGGGAATTTATAATTATTTCTATTATCATAGTAGTGTTCGACGTCGTGTCATTTGTGCGATAACGGCTGTTATTATGGCCTCAGGATTTGTTTTAGTTATTTATCCTGCGTTACAAGTACCACTTGGTTATTTGATTTTATTATTTTTAATTTTATTCTTTTTAGAATTTCGTAAAAAAATTAAGTTGGATAAGTGGGATGGGGTCCTGATAGGTGGGGCACTCTTGATGACGGCGATTATTGTTGGCGGATCGCTATATGGCTCATTGGATTCCTTAAAAGCAGTAATGGATACCGCTTATCCAGGAAAACGGGTAAGTTTAGGTGGCGATATGCCTAAACGCGATATTTTGTTATTTTTAACAAATTGGAAAATGCCGTTTCAAGATGTTCCATATTCAAATAATTCGGAAATCAGTAGTTTTTATCAATTATTTTTTGTTATTTTGCCGCTCTCACCATTTATTTTTTATAAAAAAATCAAAGAAAACATTTACGGTTTTGTCTTATTCGTGTATTGTTTATTTAACTTAGTTTGGATGAGCGTTCAATTTCCAACAATTTTTGCTAAGTTGACATTGTGGTCTTATGTGCCAGAACAACGGGCGATGTTATCCTTCGGGTTTGCCGCTGTGTTGTTAAGTTTATGGTTCATCGATTATTTATGGAATCGCCAAGCAAAAATTCCAATGATGGCCTGGTTAGGGGCGCTAGGATTAAATGTTGTTCTGTATTTCTTTGTTTTATATACGGGCAATTTACGGTTATACGTTACACGAATGGACATCATTGGTGTCTTGGTTGTCGCTACCGTTTTAATTGTTGCTTTATTTAAACGTTGGCGCACGTTATTTGTCCTTGTCTTATTAGGAATCATTATGGTTTCTGGTGCCTTTGTTAATCCAATTTCTCGAGGCGTTTCTGCTGTCTATGGTAAAAAATTAGCGGTAGAAGTGGAAGAAATTAACAAAAAAGACCCCAACCAATTGTGGGTGGGCGAACGCTTGATGTATGGCTATTTGCCAATGTTAGGTGTGCATACATTTAACGGTGTTGCTTTTACGCCTGACTTAGAGGCTTGGAAACCATTAGATCCAAAAGGAAAAGACACATTTATTTATAATCGCTATGCACACATCAATGTTGAAGTAGGAAATCAGACCCCTGTTTTAGAGTTGATGCAAAAAGATGCGATTATTGCTCGTTTATCTCCAGAAAAATTAAAAGAATATGGGATTAAATATGCGGTCGTTTATAAACCATTAGAACCGTTAGACACACCAACGATTCATTTTGAAAAATTATATGGACCTGATCAGAACGGGGCATATATTTATCGAATAAACGACTAGTGATTCATTCATGGAATGAGGTTTGAATATGGGAAAAGTATTGAATAGAATCGGTCGACTTATTTTATTAGTTACAATGATCGGCTCGTATACGATGTGGGTCGTAGGAATTGATGCGCCAGTCACAAAATATATGTATGCCAATAGTTCAATTTTATTATTAATAGCAGTAATACTTGTACTGCTATTAAATTGTACGAAATTAAAATTTATTGACTGGCTGACCGTAGCGTTGGCGCTAGCCACCTGGCTCTTGTTTCACTTTACGGAATCAATCCGTCATAGCACAATGCAAACAGATACAATGATTCCTTTAATTATTTTGTTGGTCCTTTGTTTTAAAGTTTGTGTCTTTGACCGTGTGGATCAAACGCTTTTATTAATTGTCTCTTTAGTTGCTTTGAGTGCGACTTTGTATCGGATGTCCGTGGAGTTGCCACAGTTGATTCCAGCAGACGAAATTTTTAAAGAATCAAATAAACTAGAAAGTATTTGGATTAATACCAATACGATTGGTGCAACGTTGATGTTTTCAACAATGATGGCCAGTAGTTTGATCAAAGCATATAGAAATAAGGTTTTTAACCTGCTGCTTTTACCTGTATACATTGGTGGTGTTTTAGGTACATGGGTCAGTCAATCCAAAACCTCTTTTGCCATTTTAGTTGGTTTTATTCTGGTGGATAATCTTTTACCAAAACGTTTCTTGCAACGTTCGAAAGTTTGGCTATTTGGTTTTGTCGGAGTAGCTGCATTGGGACCATTGTTATTTTACTTATGTGCGGAATCGGATACTGTTGATTTATTTACAGGAAGAGAACGAATTTGGCATGAGTTTTTTGCTAAATGGTTATCTGATCCTCAACATATTAAAGTCGGTATGGAACCTTTTGTGGCCTCATGGAAACCGCTGGGGACACATAATGCTTTTCTATTTACGTTAAGTAATTTTGGTGTCATTGGCTATCTGATTTTATTTGGTTTTTTAGTCAGTATGATTTTATTGATTGGTTTCCGTAAAAAAACATTGGATCGTTTGCAAGTTAGTTTACTTTTAGGCTTCCTTTTAATCTGGATTCATTCATTTATGGAAGATATTTTATTAGCGCCTCATTGGATGCCGATAGTTTATAGTTTCCTTGGGCTAGCCTTCTACTTCCGGCCAGAGAAAAAACGAGGAAGACATGAAAGACCAACGACACCTAAAAGAAGAAAACGAGTGAAACAAACAAGTCCTGTTAGCAATGAAGAGCGCCCGATAGCACCTGTTGACGAAGAGGGCTGGGACCAACCTGAAGAATTAAGTCGTGTCCAAAGACATCGCAGATAATTTTCATCCTATAGAACTTTCTTGTCCGCTGACATTATGGTAATATAGGGGTTGCATGTTATTACAAATAATGTAATTACTGGAAGTGAAGAGAGGAAGTTTTTAATGACATCAAAAAGTGAATGGAGTAATGCAAGACGAATTGTAATTATTTTAGCAGACGTTTTGCTCTATAATTTATCAATCATCTTAGGGTTTATGGTGAAATTTGGCCGAGAAATTCCTTCATTTAACTTTGTGGCTTATGAAAAATCTGCAATTTACATTTCAATCTTTTTTATCTTTTTGAATTTGTTGTTAGGTGCGTATATTTTTTATAATCGCAAAATTAGTGACATCATTTTTGTCACGGTGATTGGTCAAATTTTAATGACTTTAACGATTATGATTGTGACATTTGCCGGACGTTGGTTTACGTTCCCGCGTTCTGTTTTAGGATATTCCTTTATAATCGGAATTATTGTTCTAAGTCTTTGGCGAATTCTTGTTTATTATTTATACTTAAAGGTTAGCAATGAGCGAAAAGTTGTTTTACTAGGTAAAGAAAATCAAGTCATGCGTTCAATTCAAAACTTTATGTCTGATAAAAATAACAAGCATAAAGTAACGAGCGTTGTTGTCAGCAATTACTATGAAAACTTAAAAAAAATTATCGATGAAATCGATATTGTTTATATTTCAAGTAATGTTGATGAGAACGAAAAAGTAAAATTGTATCAATTAATTGTCAAACACAAGAAAAAAATCTTTTTAGATACAAGTTTTGAAAATCTAATTATGTTAAAACCAAACATGATGAACTTTGAAGATGAAAGTATTATCGAAGTCTCAAATTTTGAAATTCAACCAGAAGAGAATTTTATTAAACGTTTATTCGATATTTTAGTCTCTGTTTGCCTATTTGTGATTACCTCACCCTTAATGCTTATTGCAGCGATTTTAGTCAAAGCAACCTCACCGGGACCAGTGATTTACAAACAAACTCGGATTACATTAGATCAACGTGAGTTCTCGATTTTAAAATTTAGAACGATGTCGGCAACAGCGGAAGCAAAATCAGGTCCAGTGTTATCTACAAGTAACGACAGTCGCGTCACTACAGTTGGTAAATACTTGCGCGCTTTACGTATTGATGAGTTGCCACAACTAATCAATGTTATTCGCGGGGATATGTCCATTGTCGGACCACGTCCTGAACGACCATTCTTTGTTGATCAATTTAATCAGGAAAACCCGAATTACTATTTACGTCACAATGTACGTGCGGGGATTACTGGCTATGCCCAAGTTTATGGGAAGTATGCTTCTGACTACAATAGTAAATTGAACTTTGATTTACTGTACATCAAGAATTATTCATTACTATTGGATATGAAAATTCTGCTTCAAACCATCAAAATTCTCTTTGATAAAGTATCATCAAGAGGATTGGATGAGTCTGAAGAACGTGAAGAATTGACGATGGATTATTGTAAAGAGAATGCTATTAGAATTTACCGTTAAAAGTTTGAGACATAAGTTATTTAAGCTTATGTCTCAAACTTTTTTTGGAAACAAGGAACGTTGAAATAATAAAAGAGCTATGCGATAATATAAACTGTTACATTCTTACATAAAATGCAACGAGGAGTGAACAAATGGAAACAGCACTTGTTTCAATTATTATGCCCATGTACAATGCTGGCAAATTTTTATCAAAATCTATTGAAAGCGTTCTGGAACAAACCTATCAGAATTGGGAATTATTACTCATTGATGATGGAAGTAAAGATGATTCTATTGATATTGCACTTGCCTTTATGGAAAAAGATTCAAGAATCTTTTTACTGAAAAATGAACAGAACATGGGCATTGCAAAGACCAGAAATAAAGGAATTGAAGCTTCAAAGGGACAATATATTGCCTTTTTAGATAGTGATGATTTATGGCTTCCTAATAAATTAGAAGTTCAAATCAAGTGGATGGAAGAAAAAAAACTTTTATTTACATGTAGTTCTTATTTTGTATGTAATGAAAATGGCAACATTACTCATGAGCGTAATTTTAGTGAGGGACCACAAACCTATCAAGATCTTTTAAAAACAAATACTATCGGCTGCTTAACAGTCGTAGTCGAATCTAATCTGCTTAAACGCCATTTAATGCCGGATTTAAAACATGAAGACTATGCTACTTGGTTAAACATTTTGAAAGAAATAAATACGGTCTATTTTATTAACGAAAAATTAGCCATTTATCGTAAGCTAACCACCTCTACATCTTCTAACAAATGGAATACAATCAGTTGGGTTTGGAAAATTTTGCGTCAAAATGAACAGTTTTCAGTTATTAAAAGTTCATTCTACTTAATGCGTTTTTTATTCTATACAACATTTAAATATGCAAAGAATGAATAGGGAGGAAAAGGAAAAGTGGAACAAACAACACAGACGCAATTAGTAGAAATTCAACAAGTCGTTTTACGCATGTCAAAATATTTTGTGGCTTTTTGTGAAGAACATAATCTAACCTGTTATTTTTGTGGAGGCGGTTGTATTGGAGCAATCCGCAGTCAAGGTTTTATTCCATGGGATGATGACTTAGATTTCTTTATGCCAAGACCAGATTATGAAAAATTAAAAGTGCTTTGGCCTAAATATGCAGATACAGAACGTTATCCATTGTTAGTTGCTTCAAAAACTTATAATGATCATAATTCATTTATGACAATTAGGGATGCACAGACAACGTTTATTAAAACCTATCAAGATGGATTAGCGATTCCTCATGGTATTCCTATCGATATTTTTCCTTTAGATGGTGCGCCAAAAGGAAATTTTCAAAGGAAGAAACAAAAAATTTGGGCATTAATTTATGCTTTATTCTGTTCACAAGTGGTACCAGAAAAACATGGTGGCATTTTAGCAACGGGGAGTCGGGTATTATTGAATATCTTTCCATCGAAAAAGGTTCGCTATCATATTTGGCGCTTTGCTGAAAAAAGAATGACTAAGTATTCCTTCGGCTCCACTCCTTATGTTACAGAATTATGTGTCGGACCACGCTACATGGGTAATATTTATCATTTGGAAGATTTTAAATCTGCTATTTTTGTTCCATTTGAAGATACAAAAATGCCAATACCAGTGGGCTACAAGCGCTACTTAGCAGAGGTTTTTGGGGATTATATGCAATTGCCACCAGAGGAAGATCGCCAACCCCATCATGAAGCGCTAATTGTTGATACTAAAAAATCGTACACAGAATATCTTAAAAAATAAATAAAAGATGAAAACAATCGATTAAAGATCTGTTTTCATCTTTTTACCATTTAAAAGTAAAAAATTGATATAGGAATGTTAAAAAAGCGTAATTGAATTTGAAATAAAGGTATGAGATAATAATTGGTGTTAGTTTTAAAATGTGAAAACAATTAGTTGAAGGTTATAGGATACACATTTTCGAGAGCGAATGGCAAGTGTTTAAGAAAGATACATATTATTAAATATATAAGGAGAGTTTCATGAAAAAAATCATTTCAGGTATGTTAATTTGTACCGTATTATTAAATAGTTTTAGTGTGATTGCATCAGGAGAAGAGCTTGTAAAAACAGAAACAACGGGGGAGACTGGCTTGGTCACTCAAGCTACGTCAGAAACAACGACTAATTCAACGGAGGATACATCTTCTGTTACAGAAGAAAATACCTCTGAAAGAGATAGTTCTGCTTCAAGCACAAAAGAAGAGTCTCTTGATTCTTCAACAAATAGTACAACGGAAGAACATTCTTCTGTTTCAGAAACAAACACAACAGATAGTAAAACAGAAGCATCACAAAGCTCTGAAGTAGAAAAAAAGACCATTGACCAAGATGAAGCGGATTATCAAGAAGCAGCACGTGAAGGAACGAACCATAAAAAAGGAACATATGCTATGAAAAACGGCATTTCTTCTAGGGTAGCGCGAGCAACAGTTGCGAACGTCTATGCGAATGATCCTAATTTGCCTGGCAAGAATTTTATTGACGTTTCTAGTTGGAATGGAGACATTTCAGTAGCTGAATATCAAAAAATTAAAAGCTATGGTGTAACAGGTGTCTCGGTTAAATTAACAGAAGGAACTTGGTATGTTAATCCATATGCTGCGGGCCAAATTAGAAATGCCAAAGCTGCGGGCTTAAAAGTTTCAGCATATCACTATAGTATGTATGTCTCTGCTGCGACAGCACAAGATGAAGCAAGATATTTTGCTCAGGCGGCAGCTAACTCTGGCTTAGATAAAAATACCATAATGTTTAATGATGCGGAAGATCCAACGCTTACAAACAATGGGCGAAACGCCCATGCTAATTCTGTTGCGTTTAACCAGCAATTAAAGGCACTAGGGTATAAAAATGATGCGTTGTATGTTGGCAAATGGTGGTTAACAAATGGCTATATCGACACCTCCGCCTTCGGAAGAGACAGAGTATGGGTAGCGCAATATCCATATACTCCAGATAGTTCCATGCAGTGGAATAATGACCATGGTGCTTGGCAATGGTCTTCGCAAATGTATTTCCCTGGTTTAGCTAATTATGAAGGACGTCCGTTTGATATTTCCATGACCTATAGTAATTTTTTAAATATGGGTAATAGTAGTGGGCCTGACTTAAGTAAGTATTACACAACTAATCCAGGTCGAGTGATCATGAAAAATGACGATACTTTTTACCAAGATGTGGCGTTTAGAACTCCTAGTTGGCGAGTTAAAAAAAATACACTAGTTACCATTAAGGGGATTGAATATAGTTCAGCAGGAATTCCTAGATTGGTTACAGATCAAGGTTATTTAACAGCAAATAAAGGTTATGTATTAGCAGCACAAAGCAATATTGATTTGTATTTTACGACAAATCCTAAAAAAGTTCGTTTGAAAAGCGATGATTATTTCTATGCTGACCCAGAATTTAAGCAAACATTGTCTAAGGTTTCGAAGGGAACAATAGTAGAAGTTGAAGATTTAGCTTATACTCAAAGTGGTATATTTCGATTGAAAACGGCGAAAGGATATTTGACTGCAAATAAAAATATAGTTGAACAATATAAAGGGTTAGAAGATATTTACTACACATCTAATCCTGGACAAGTAATTACCAGAAATGAAGATACCTATTACAAAGATGTAGAATTCAAGACAAAAGCAAATAAAGTAACTGCAGGCAGTGTTTTAAAAGTAACTGCTATTGAGAAAACAAAATCAGGAATTCCTAGATTGAAGACGGCAAATGGGTATTATTTCACGGCTAACAAGAACTATGTAGTAGCTACTGGATCTTGGATTGCCAACTATCATACGGTTAATCCAGGGCAAATTATTATGAAAAATAGTGATAATTTTTATGGGGATCCAGACTTCTTATATAAAGGATCGGCTGTTTCCAAGGGAAGTTTAGTTCCTGTTGTGGGAATCGAATACCGTGAAAATCAAGTTCCTCGTTTGATTACCCAAAATGGTTATTTAACAGCGAATAAAAGTTATGCCCAAAAAGTTGTACCAAATATCAAAGATTATCTATATGATTATCCAGAGTATGTAGTTATGAAAACAAATGATTATTATTATCAAGATGTAAATTTCAGTAATAAAGGTGAGTCTGTTTCCAAAGATACATTAATCAAAGTTTTAAGTGTTGATTATACTGAAAACGGATTGCCTAGATTAAAGACTGCAAAAGGCTATATAACTGCTAACAAAACATATGTTACAAAATTGGTATCAAATTCAGATAATTACTTTACTGAAAACCCGCACCAAATTATTATGCGAGTGTCAGATAAACTATATACTGATGTAGAGTTTAGTAATGCTAGCAGAACCTTATCCTCTGGGACTGTTGTTCCAGTTAAGGGCATTGAGTATTCCTCTAATGGTGTTCCTCGCTTGAAGACAGAAGAAGGCTATCTTACTGCAAATAAAAACTATGTGACAGCTGCTGGAAATACCAATAACAATTACTTTGTTACTAATCCAAAAAAAGTTAAGCTCTTAATTGATGATAGCTTCTACAATAATGTTGAGTTTACTAAAAAAGGACAGGCTGTTAAGAAGAATACGATTGTTGAAGTTGAAGCAATCGAATATACAAACAATGGTATACCAAGGTTAAAGACGAAACAAGGGTATTTAACTGCTAATAAGTGGTATGTAGCAAAAGTGGGTTAAGCTATCCGCCAATAAACAACCTTATTGATTATTAAAGTAAAGAGAATATTTGAAGGGTTAACTATATATTGACATCTTTGTTGGACTTATTTTTATACGAGTTCGACAAAGGTGTTTTTTTATAGAGAAAAAGATTTTATTGTTCAAAAATTTTCGCTATTTATAAAGGGGCTAAAAGTGTTGTTAAAATTGATGAAAAGCATAACAATCATCTTTTTATTCAATCAATATCTAAATAAAAAAAGAAATACGATAAAGCCTAAGACTATTAAAATATATAAAATAAAACATCGCCAATATTTACAGTTCGATTAAGGTCTACGATAAATTATTGAAACTTACTGATAGTTATGAGAAAATGTAAAAGATTGAATGCAGTTTTGGCTGTGTTGATGAATATATAAGTTAAACAAAATTGAAATAAAACTAGTTGTTGACTAGTTAGAGAAAGGATTTTGTATCAAATGATTACAGCTTTAATTATTGCCGGTGGGGTCGGTAAACGAATGGGGCAGGAAATTCCTAAACAATTTATTATGGTAGAGGAAAAACCGATAATTATCTACACATTGGAATCTTTTCAAAAGCATCCACTCATTGATCGAATCTTAGTTGTGTGTAAAAAAGGTTGGGAACAAACACTAGATGCCTATGCAAAAGAGTACCATATTGACAAATTACAATGGATTATTCCAGGAGGAAATTCTGGTCAAGAATCAATTAACAATGGGGTTAATTTCTTAAAAGAACATTCAAACCCAGAAGATACTATTGTTATCCATGACGGGATTCGTCCATTAGTTGATGAATTAGTTTTATCTGATGTAATTGTTAAGTGTCAAGAATACGGAAATGCAGTGACTTCGTTGCCATATAATGAACAAATTTTTGTAAAAGAAACTGAGGAAACAACACGACAATATATTAATCGTGAAACATTACGTCGCGTGTCAACCCCACAAGCCTATAAATTTGAAAAATTAACTTGGGCTTACGAAAAAGCATTCCGTGAGAATATTGGTATTTCTGAATCGTCATACACAAATACTATGATGGTGGATTTAGGCGAAACATTGTATTTTGCTTTAGGCTCAGATAAAAACATTAAGTTAACCACACAAGATGACTTACAGTTATTTAAAGGCTTCTTGAAAATGAAAGAAGAGTAGTGGAGGGATACCATGTTATTTACAGACGATAATTATTTATCAGACGTTGAACGAGTTTTAGAGAAGACACCAGATTGGACGAAAGTAACTAATAAATCTGTTTTTATAACTGGTGCTTCAGGCATGATTGGGACCTTTTTAATTGATGTGCTTATGTACCAAAATAAAACGAGAAATGCGAATATTTCGATCTGGGCGATGGGACGAACATTGTCGCGTTTAGAAGAGCGATTTACTAGTTATCTAGAAGATCCGTTATTCCATATAGTTATCGGAGATGTCACAGAAGAAATTCAGATAGCAGAAGCTTGTGACTATGTGTTGCATTGTGCTAGTAATACACATCCTAAATCATATGCCAGTGATCCAATTGGAACGATTATGACCAATATTGCTGGTACGCAGCATATTTTAGATTATGCGGTCAAAGCGAATAGTGAAAAAGTGTTATTTTTATCAACTGTTGAAATCTATGGAGAAAATCGTGGAGATCTTGATAAATTTACGGAAGACTATTGCGGCTATATTGACTGTAACACGCTACGGGCCGGTTATCCCGAAGGAAAAAGAGCAAGTGAATCATTATGTCAAGCCTATATTCAGAAATATGGTATTGATGTTGTTATTCCAAGAATTAGTCGTACTTTCGGGCCTACGATGTTACTTTCGGATAGTAAAGCTTCTTCTCAATTTATTATGAATGCAGTCCATAAAGAAAACATTGTGTTAAAAAGTGCAGGGACCCAACTATATTCTTATGCATATGTTGCAGATATTGTATCTGCTCTTCTGTTTTTATTAGTTAAAGGGCAAAAAGGGGAAGCTTACAATGTTTCAAACGAACATTGCGATATTACGTTACGTACTTTTGCGGAAACATTAGCCAATGTGGCTGGAACAAAAGTGATTCATGGAGAAGCCACCGCCCAAGAAAAACAAGGGTTTTCTAAAGCAACAAAAGCACTACTAGACAATCAAAAAATCTATGCATTAGGTTGGCGGCCACTGTACAACAGTATGGAAGAACCATTAAAACATACAATTAAAATTTTAGAAGGTAGCGGAAATTGATATGCCCAAAATTAGTATTATTGTTCCTGTATACAATGTAGAAAAATATTTAGAAAAATGTGTACGCTCTATTTTAGCTCAAACGTTTACTGACTTTGAATTAATTCTGGTGGACGATGGCTCTCCAGACAGTTCTGGAGCAATGTGTGATCAGTTTGCTGAACAAGATCAACGGGTAAAAGTTATCCATAAAGAAAATGGTGGACTAAGCGATGCTCGCAATGCTGGAATTGAGATAGCGACAGGTGAGTATTTAGGTTTCGTAGATAGTGATGATTACATTGCGGATGATATGTATGAAACGTTGTATAATCAGATAGTAACTTATGAAGCAGAATTAGCTACTGTTGGGATGATTGATGTTTATGAAAACAGAGAATCTCGACTAACGGATAAAAAAGAGATAAAAATTTTGTCTCAAAATGAGGCAATTCAAGCAGTTCTTGATAGTACAGATGTATATGCTTATGCTGTTAATAAGCTATATAAAAAAGAACTTTTCAATAAAGTTAGATATCCAAAAGGAAAAATTGTGGAAGATGCATTTATCATTATAGAATTACTTTTACAATGCCAAAAAATTGTTACGAATACAGAACAAAAATACTATTACTATCGTAGAGCTGATAGTATTACTGGTTTGTCTTTTTCGGAGAAAAATTTTGATGTTATTGAAGCATGGGAACACAATGGAGTTTTAGTAGACAAAAGTTATCCTGAACTAGCTGAGTCTGTTCATAGAAGGATTTGCTGGGCATATTTTGATGTCCTAGATAAGATGGCAATTAGTAATGAAAAGAATTTTAATGAGCAGAGAGAATCAATAAAGAGATTCTTATACTCAAATTTCACTTTCGTGATGAAAAATCACGTGTTCACTAAAGGTCGCAAATTATCAATGCTAGCATTAAGAGTCAATGATTCTTGTTACAATGCATTAGCAAAATTTAAATATAATCATTTAACTAAAAAAAATGATTAAACAATAGATACGTCAGGAGAAGAATGAATTTTATGGATACAAAAGAAAGCTATTTTCTTCAAAAAGGGAAAGATATTTTTATTATTGGTTTATTTTTGCTATTAATGGCTAGAGCTGTAGGAGCCTATAGTTTATTGCCTTCTAAAATTGATAATGTATTATTTTCAATGCTAGCTCTTTTCGGAGCCATTGTCTTAGCTGCTGATTTTTTCACAAGGATATTGAAAAAAAATCGTTGGACGTATGATCCATTGCTTCTTTTCTTCATGGTTATTATGCTTATATCCAGTATTGTCAATATAAAATATGGTATTTTTGGGAATTTAAAATTTATCATTTGGGAAGCTTTGTATTTCTTTATTATTTATGACAACGGAATTAGTGCAAGTAAGAAAAATACTGATACCTTATTATCAATAATAAGTAGTTTATTAATTACAGTATGGACAATGTTGGTAATTGTATCACTTGGGATGTTTCTAACACAGTATCATTATTCTATTCAGTTAAGTCGAGTGAATCCATTAAGGATAGGAATGTTAGAAGGAAGACTGTTCGGTGTCTTTTCAGATCCTAATTATGCTTCTGTCATGTGTGTCGTTACAATTTTTTTAAGTTTATATTATCTATTTAGCAAAAAATATACTAACAAGTGGTTACTATCGGGAATTATTTTGTCAATCTTTTTAAATGTGAGTTATATTATTTTGTCTGGTTCTAGAAATGGACTGATCACTTTATTAATGACGACATTTGTTTTTGTTTTCTTTGGGATGTATCAATACCAAATGAAAAAAGAAGTTAATCTATTTATTTCTGTATTGATTTCTATTTTTAGCGGCTTGGTAGTCATTGGAGCTGTATATTTAATAACAAAATTAATTAAAGCAGGTTGGTCTTATTTTCCACAGTTTTTTGACAAGAAAGAAGTATCTGGAAAGCTTGAAGGAAGAGTTGACTTGACCAGACCAGATGTTGCTAAGAGTACTGATGTTTCAAACTTGCGTTTTACAATATGGAAAAGTGCTATAGAGATATTTCAATCAAGTTGGTTATTCGGAACTTCACCGAAAAACATGATTGCTTACGCACAAGATATTTTACCTAATACGTATATTGCTCAACGAAATTTTTCAGTCCATAATGCTTATTTAAATACTTTAGCATCTACAGGAATTTTAGGAGGAATTACTTTTGTAGTATTTCTTTTAGGTAAAGTTGTTAGAGTAATAAAGTATTTATTTAAACCGATTACTAATTTCTTGTCTAGCAGAATTTTTTATTGTATTTGTGGTGTGTTCGCTCTAGCTTTTTCAGGCTTTTTCCATAATGAAATGATTTTGGTAAATATCTCAGGTGCCTTTTTATTCTGGTTTTTACTAGGTAAAATTTTAGGTGATTTTGATGAAGTAAATAAGATTGAAGACAAGAGGGAATAGTATGATTAATCAAGTTGAGTCAAAGCTATCTAGACTATTGTTTGTTTTCAAAAGTCTTTTTCTTAGAGTAGGAAGGTATGCAGTATTTTATTGCTGCTATCCTTTTTTGCTAATGAGACCAATTAATAAAAATAAAATAGTTGTCTCAAGTTACTTTGGAAAAGGATATGGAGATAACCCTAAATATATTTGTGAATATCTTTTATCAAAGCGTAGTGATTTAGAAATAGTCTGGTTATGTAAACCTGAAGTGCTGAAAACACAAGCTAATCTATTTCCAAAAGAAATTAGATTGGTGAAAAACAAATCTGTAAAAGCATTGATAGAACTCTTTACTGCAAAAATTTGGATAGATAACTCTAGAAAAAGTTTTTATCCGCCAAAAAGAAAAAATCAATTTTATTTGCAAACGTGGCATGCTGGTTTTGGATTAAAGAGAATTGAAAATAATGCTGCTGAAAAATTAAAACCAAGATATGTAAAATTAGCAAAAAAAGATTCTAAAATGTGTGATTTACTGGTATTTGAAAGTTCTAGTTTATTTAAAGATATTGGAAAGATGTTCTGGTATGATGGAGAAATATTCAGAGAGGGAGTTCCTAGAAATGACATTATCGTAAACAATGATCCAGCAATTATAAAAAAAGTATACAACTACTACGATTTATCAATGAAAAAACGTATTATATTATACGCGCCAACGTTCAGAGCGGGACAATTAGTGGAAGTTAATGCTTTATTTTTAGAAGAAATAAGAAAAACATTTTCAGAGAAGTTTAAAGAAGAATATGTGCTATTTGTTCGCCTGCATCCAAATGATACGGAAAATAAGGAATTGATATTAGGAAACCTGAAGAATCCTAATATTATTGATGCATCAAGCTATAATGATATGCAAGAGTTATTATGTGCAACGGATACGCTCGTAACAGATTATTCATCTACTATTGGTGAGGCTTTAGTTTCTAATAAGAAGTGTTTTATTTATGCTTATGATTATGAAAAATATAAAAAAAATCGTGGGTTAGTAATGGACTTAATAGATTTGCCGTTCCCAGTAACGTTTAATCAAGGTGGATTTATTGAAAGTGTCAAAACTTTCAACATGGATGATTATCTAACGAAAGTGACAGCGTTTAAAGATAGATTAGGTATTTCAGAATCTGGTCATGCAAGTCAATCATTGGGTGATCGATTATTGGAAGAGATGTCCAAGTAATAATATATGAGGTATAGTAAAAAATGATATATTTAAAAAGTTTAAATTCATTCCGAAAGGTCGTAGAGTACCGTTATGAGTAAATATAAAAAATTAGTAGGAAATTCATTTATATTTGCAGTGGGGAACCTAGGAAGTAAATTAATCTCTTTTGTTTTAGTACCATTGTACACTTACTATTTAACGACAAAAGAATATGGTCAAGTAGATTTAGTAACAACAACAGTTAGTTTAATGATTCCAATTGTTTCTGGTGGCATTTCTGTTGCAGTTTTGCGATTCGCTTTAGACAAGGAAGTAGATAAAAAATCTGTTGTTACTAATGCTACAGTTATTGCATTAATAGGAATTTTGCTGACTGCCGTATGCTATCCGTTGTTGGCAGCGACAAAGGCTTTTGACAAAATTTTATTGGCATTTTTGTTTTTATTGGCATTTCAAGTATTTACTCAAATTATTGCACAATTTGCTCGAGGTAATGGTCAAGTACGCGTATTTGCTTTTAATGGAATGATTAAAACTTTAGCGATTGGCTTGCTAAATATTTATTTTCTAGTTGTTTTAAAAATGGGACTAAATGGGTACTTGATTTCGCTTATTTTAGCTGAAATAGTTTCATTAATTTACTTGACTATAACGACTCCATATTTCAAGGATTTTTCTGTTAAGTTAATCAGTAAATCGTTCATGAAAGAAATGCTATGGTTTTCTATTCCGACAATTCCTAATGATGTATTATGGTGGTTTGTTAATAGTGCTAGCCGTTACTTTATCCTTTATTTCTTAGGGGTTAGTGCTAATGGTATTTATGCCGTTGCAAATAAAATACCTTCAATTATTTCGATGATGCAGTCTGTATTTTCTCAAGCTTGGCAAATCTCTTTAGTTGATGAACGAGATTCTGAAACACGAGGAGAATTTCATGCAAATATATTCAAGTATTATAGTTTTCTTCTGTTTCTTACGGCATCTTCAATTATGGTTATTTTAAAATGGTTATTAGCTAATTTAGTGCAGAGTTCATATTTTATTAGTTGGCAAGTTACCCCGTTTCTACTAGTTTCCGCTATCTATTCCGGATTCATTGGTTTCTATGGTCAGTTTTATATTGCCGAGAAAAAGACAAAAGGATTAATGAATACTTCAATTGTTTCAGGTGTTTTAAGTATCATTTTAAATTATATTTTTATCTCTCTTTTTGGGTTGATAGGTGTTGGTTTGGCTTCGATGATTAGCTTGTTTGTGGGGTGGATGATTCGAATTTATGATACAAGTAAGTTTATTACTGTAAAAATAAACTTTATGAATTTAATTGCTAATCATGTTGTTTTAAGTGTTCAAATTTTATTAATTTTCTTATTTAATGGACCAGTATTAATGGTTTTACAGGCCGTTTGTTTGGTTATTTTATTAGTTGTGAATTTAGAAATAGTCAAAGGTTTGTTTGAAACAATTAAAAAATTTATGTACTCTAAAAAGAAAAAAGATTAATAGTTAATTTATAAATGTTTGATTGAAAGTGGGGAGTAAAGTGGAATCATTTCTAATCACAGGCGGTGCCGGCTTTATCGGCTCAACCTTAGCAAATTATTATAGTAAAGACAATCAAGTTGTGGTCATTGATGATTTATCAATGGGTCAAACTGAAAATTTAAACACATCTGAAAATATCACGTTCATTGAAGGCAGCGTGACTGATCAACAATTAATGGAAAAAGTACTACAAGAGTATCAGTTCGATTACATTTTTCACTTAGCAGCGATTGCTAGTGTAGCAGATTCAGTAGCACGTCCAGTGGAAACACACCAAGTGAATTTTGAGAGTGTGTTACAATTACTGGAATTAATTCGGAAATACCAGAAAGATTTAAAACGTTTGGTATTTGCTTCTTCTGCAGCGGTTTATGGTGATGAGCCAACTTTACCAAAACAGGAAGAATCAGTAATTCGTCCATTAACGCCTTATGCAGTGGATAAATTTGCTTCTGAAAAATATGTGTTAAACTATTGTCATTTATATGATGTTCCAACAAGCGCTGTTCGCTTCTTTAACGTTTATGGGCCAAACCAAAATCCTAATTCCCCTTATTCTGGCGTTATTTCGATTGTGATGGACTCTTACAAACGCTTATTAGCCAATCAAGAAGTGACATTCAATATCTTTGGCGATGGAAAACAATCCCGTGATTTTGTCTTTGTTGAGGACGTGGTTCAAGCGTTGAATCTTGTCGCTCATTCTGACCAATCACTTGGGGAAGTGTATAATGTTGGAACAGGGAAAGCAACCGATTTAAATGAGTTGATTTCTTCTTTAAATGATATTATGAAAGTCACTTTACCAGTTGAATACAAAGAAGCGCGAGCTGGGGACATCAAAGATTCCTTAGCGGATATATCTAAATTACGTGCCATTGGTTATGAACCGAAATATAGTATTCAATCCGGTTTGGATAAATATGTTAATTATGAATTAAAAGCGGAAGGTAAGCAGAGATGAAAGTTAAATTAAATAAAAAGAAGATATTTATATGCTCAATTATTATTACATTTTTGGTGATGCTTACTTTAAATAATTTAACACCATTACTTGCAGATGACTACGAATACCTTTATAAAACGAAAAGTTGGATGACAATACTGATAGATGAATACAATCAATACATGACATGGACCGGACGTTCAGTGGTCCATATAATTGCAAGAATATTTTTATTGTTACCAAAAGGAATTTTTAATGTTTTTAACGCTTTGGCATACACAATAGTAACATATTTAGTTTATAGACTTACTTTACAAAAGCAAGATGAAAAGTATAATTCATTTAGATTTATTATTATTCAAGTGCTATTTTGGTTGTTTACCCCAGCCTTTGGAGAAGTGTTTTTGTGGGAGACAGGCTCAGCTAATTATCTTTGGGGAAGTTTAATTATTCTTTCATTCCTTTATGTGTATCATAGAGAAATCATTGAAGAACACGTCTTTACGAAAACAAAATTAATGATTTTTTTGATGTTTGCTTTAGGAATTTTGGCTGGTTGGTGTAATGAAAATACCTCTGGAGGAGCTTTACTTATCGTTTTAGGGTATCTTGGCTGGCAGTTTTATACAAAACGAAAGCTTTCTTTATGGATGTTCACGGGTGTTGCTGGTAATGCTATAGGTTTGGCGTTAATGGCTTTAGCACCAGGAAATAAGATTCGCGCTACTTATTTTGCTAGAAGTACTTGGTCTTTACCAAGAAAGGCCATGACAGGAATCATTACAATATTTGAACAAATGAAAGAAAATTTATCATTATTTTTAGTTATACTGATTTTGTTGCTTGTTTTATATGCTTATATTAGTCAAGATAAAAAAAGAGTATACCTAAGTGTTGTATATTTTATTTCTGGAATTGCCACTATGCTGGTATTAATTATGTCTCCAACGGCATTAACTTATGGACGTTCATACTATGGGGCTGTATTATTCTTGATTATCGCTTTTTCTATGTCACTGCCAAATTATAAAGTAAATATCAGGTTTTCTCCAATTTACAGTGTTTTGTATGTGATTTTGGCATGTACATTCTTCATGAACGTAATGGTTGGTGTAAGTGATATATTCTTGTCAAAATTGGATTTGACAAAACAATATAGTTATTTAGTTGAGCAAGAGAAAAAAGGAAATATCAATCCTGTGTTTCCAGATATATCATATAGTAATACAACAAAATATTCAGCTTATTCTAATCATTTATCGCATGTAAAAACTAATTCAGATGCACAAGTTAATCGTTCTGTTGCAAAATATTATGGCTTGGAGTCTGTGCGAAGTGTTTCAGAAAAAGATTGGGACAATATATATAGAAATGGAAACCCAGAGTTGATGAATATTTTTAATCTTAATGATTATTTACAAAAATTAATTGATACGCAATATACTATTTTATTAAGTGGTTATGGTAATCAAGTCTATCTTTCACAAGCGGAAGAGTCGCTTTTAAAAGACTTGGGGCTAGGCGTAAAATTCGAAGGTAACAATGCATGGACTTTAAGTGCAGTGATTTCAAAAGACAATAAAACAGTTGAAACAAATGCAGAATTATCGAGACTATCTGGTAAATTTGAAGCTTTAAATTATGATGTATTCTCAAGTTATACTAATTATGAAAATCAAACATTCGCTTCTGTAAAAATAAATGATACAGAAATGTCTAGAAATAAAAAAGGTTTGAACTTTGTGATTATTGATAATAATACTAACAAAGTTATTGATTCGGTAAATTTTGATATTACAGAAAAAAATGCTCCAGGAATGCGTTAGTTGTTATATATTAAAAAGAAGCCACTCATTTGTGAGAGGCTTCTTTTTTCTACATTATTTGAACCCACCTCACTCCAATGGTACAATAAACAAGATTGGAGTGAGAGCATGACAGATATTATTGCACATCGAGGAAGTAAAGGCACCCATCCTGAAAATACGTGTATTGCTTTCAGAGAGGCTGTTCGTGTTGGTGCTGAAGGAATTGAATTAGACGTTCACTTATCTAAAGATGGTTATTTAATCGTTATGCATGATGAAACGGTGGATCGTACGACAGATGGTCATGGTGAAATCCAACAGTTAACATTAAACGAATTAAAACAACTAGATGCTGGAAGCTGGTTTCAGAAAAATCCTTCTGTTCAATGTGTTCCAACATTGGAAGATGTTTTAAATTGTCTTGTAGAAGAACAATTCAATGGTTTTTTGAATATTGAACTTAAAACGGATATTATCCATTATGAAGGAATTGAGAAAAAAGTTGTCCAACAAATGAAGCAAAAAAACTGGCCGTTTCGTTATTTATATTCCAGTTTTTATTTTCCAAGTTTAGTTAAATTAAAAAAAGCTGATCCTAAGACAGAAATTACCTTTATTTATGAATCTGCAGAGGATTTAAGTCAAGCGGGACCGGCATTCGCGCTTGTCGATAGTTTACATCCAAAAATGTCTTGGGTGTTGGCTCATGAAAAAGAACTTATCGCAATTGGCAAACCGCTGCGGCCGTGGACTGTTAATCGGATGGAAGAAATGGAAAATTGTTTTCAGCTAAAATTGGCAGGCGTTCATACAGATTTTCCTGAGGAAGCAAAATTTGCTCGTCAAAATTGGCAAGAAGAAGGAGAAACATAATTGAAGAAAGTATTAGTTATTGTAGGACCCACTGCGGTGGGGAAAACAGCATTAAGTATTGCTTTAGCAAAAAAATTTAATGGTGAAATTATTAGCGGTGACTCCATGCAAGTTTATCGCTCGTTAGACATTGGCACCGCTAAAGTCACAGAAACAGAAAAAAAAGGAATTCCTCACTATTTAATTGATTGCCGCGAAGCCAGCGAAACATATTCTGCCGCTGATTTTCAGAAAGAGGGTCGTCAAAAAATCAAAGAAATTACTGAAAAAGGGAAACTACCAATTATCGTTGGAGGAACAGGTTTGTATATTCAATCACTCCTTTATGATTTTCAACTAGGAAGTCGTGAAATAGATGACTCGCCTGAAATTAGAGAAACGTACAATTTATTTGCGGAAGAAAAAGGGAATCAAGCCTTATGGCAGTTATTAAAACAAAAGGATCCTCTAGCGGCTAACAGCATTCATTTTAATAATCGCAAAAAAGTCATTCGTGCGTTAGAGGTCTTTGATAAAACCGGTTATAGTATTTTGACCCCGAAGGAAAAACCAGCTCGTCTCTATGATTATTATTTATTAGGTTTGGAAACAGATCGCGCTTTATTGTATGAGCGTATTAATCAGCGGGTGGATCAAATGATGACAGAAGGACTGTTGGAAGAAGCAAAACAGATGTTTCAGCAACCACATGCACAAGCAGCTCAAGGTATTGGCTATAAAGAATTTTTCCCGTATTTTTCCGGTGAACAATCATTAGAGATGGCGGTTGAAACAGTCAAACAGCAATCGCGGCGATATGCCAAACGTCAATTGACTTGGTTTAGAAATCGAATGGCTGCGCATTGGTGGGATTTGGTTCAGCAGCCAACAGATTTGCCCAAGTTGGAAAAAGAAGTAGCGGAATGGCTACAACAGAAGGAGAGTGAGTAGGCGATGACCACTCATGAAAAAGTGATTCTAGTAGGAGTTGAGACGGAAAAAAATTATCAGACATTTTCTGCATCAATGGAAGAACTGGCGAATTTAACGGAAACCGCTAATGGAGAAGTGGTGTTTGTTTTAACGCAAAAACGACCACAAGTTGATCGACAAACCGTAATCGGTAAGGGGAAATTGGAAGAATTAATTCAATTAACAGATGCCTATGAAGCGGATCTTGTGATTTTTAATCACGAGCTCACACCGCGTCAAAATCAACTGTTATCTGAAGCGTTAGCTGTGCGAGTAATTGATCGTGTACAATTAATTTTGGATATCTTTGCTTTGCGTGCGCGCTCCAAAGAAGGAAAGTTACAAGTTGAATTAGCACAATTGGATTATTTATTGCCTCGCTTGGCTGGGCAAGGAAAACAGTTGTCCCGACTTGGAGGAGGTATTGGGACACGCGGGCCTGGTGAAACGAAATTAGAGTCGGACCGCCGACACATTCGGAATAAAATCTTAGGCATCCGTCGTGAGTTAAAAGAAGTCACTGCTCATCGTGAACGAAGCCGCCAGAAAAGACAAAATTCAGAACTATTTCAAATTGGCTTGATTGGTTATACCAATGCTGGCAAATCAACCATTCTCAACATATTGACAACAGCAGGAACTTATTCAGAGGATCAATTGTTTGCAACGTTAGATCCTTTAACTAAAAAATGGCAATTGCCTCAAGGCATGGAAGTTACTCTGACAGATACGGTTGGCTTCATTCAAGATTTACCAACACAACTGATTGAAGCCTTTCAGTCGACATTGGAAGAAAGTCGGACGATGGATTTACTGCTCCATGTGGTGGATGCAAGTGCGCCAGATCGTTTACAACATGAACGCACAGTTCAAACATTGATGAAAGAATTAGCGTTGGAAAATATTCCGTGCTTGACGGTTTATAATAAAAGAGATCAAGTGGACAGTAAAGAATTTGTCCCAACCTTATTTCCCAATGTATTGATCTCAACTAAAATTTCTGAAGATAAAGAACGACTGGTTCAAGCTATCCGTGCCCAAATGATGGAATTACTCGAGCCTTATCAATTAGAAATTAGCCCAACTGACGGACAACTATTAAGTGAACTTCGCCGGATGACACTAATGATTTCAGAAGAATATGCTGAAAATGAAAATCGGTATATCGTGAAAGGCTTTGCGAAAAAAAAGTCTAAATGGTTGGCTGAATCCGAAAAAGAATAAAAAATGGTAAGTTGATTAGAAATGATTTGTAAAAACAAATCATTTCTATTTTTTTGATTAGTAGGAGAAAATCAGCCGTGAAAAGATGGAAAAGTCCATATTTATCAGGTTTTTTGTTTTATGTTAGAAAATCTAACATAAGTTCTTGACAATTTGTCATTCTATTGTTATTCTAAGAAATAACTAAGAGAGGAGGATGGAGATGAGAGAAAAAGAGTTACGCCGTTCCATGTCAGTTTTTCCAATTGGTACAGTTATGAAACTAACGGATTTGACCGCTCGACAAATTCGCTACTATGAAGAACAGGGATTGATTCATCCAGAACGTAGTGAGGGCAACCGACGCATGTATTCTTTAAATGATATTGATGTTTTGTTAGAAATTAAAGATTATTTATCTGATGGATTGAACATGGCAGGGATTAAGCGTGTGTATGAAATGAAATTAGAGGAACAAAAAAACACCGCCGAGGCAACTCGTCCGTTAACCGATGCAGATGTTCGTCAGATTTTATACGACGAAATCCTTTCGCAAGGAGGACTTACTCAGCAAAATCCGTTCCAATCGAATGTACCAAGGCTTTAACGTTTCAGCAGCCAATAAAAATGAAGGATGGGGATCAGACCGATGACAAGAAAAGCCAAAACGGCAGAAGAGATTAAACATATTGCAGAAGAGGAAAACGTACGTTTTTTACGACTAATGTTTACCGACATTATGGGAACAATTAAAAATGTTGAAGTTCCTGTGAGTCAGCTAGATAAAGTATTAGATAATAAAATGATGTTTGATGGGTCATCCATTGAAGGATTCGTTCGTATCGAAGAAAGTGACATGTATTTATACCCTGATCTATCTACATGGATGATTTTTCCGTGGGAAAGCGACCATGGAAAAGTTGCGCGCTTAATTTGTGATATTTACAATCCTGATGGTACCCCTTTTGCCGGAGATCCCCGCGGTAATTTAAAACGCGCCTTAGCAGATATGAAAGAATTAGGCTTTACTTCTTTTAACTTAGGACCAGAACCAGAATTTTTCCTATTTAAATTAGATGAGAATGGTGAAATTACCACTGATTTGAATGATAAAGGTGGCTATTTTGATTTTGCGCCAACCGATTTAGGTGAAAATTGTCGCCGTGATATTGTTTTAGAGTTAGAAAGTTTAGGCTTTGAAGTGGAAGCTTCGCATCATGAAGTAGCACCTGGTCAACATGAAATTGACTTTAAATATGCTGATGTAGTTGATGCTTGTGACAATATTCAAACGTTTAAGTTAGTTGTGAAAACTATTGCACGCAAACATGGTTTGCATGCAACATTTATGCCAAAACCTTTGTTTGGAATTAATGGTTCTGGTATGCACTGCAATATGTCATTATTTAATGAAGAAGGTAATGTTTTTTATGACGAGTCAGGAGAGATGGGCTTAAGCCAAACTGCTTATCATTTCTTAGGTGGTTTATTAAAACATGCCCGTGCCTATACTGCGGTATGTAACCCAACAGTGAACTCTTATAAACGCTTGGTACCAGGTTATGAAGCACCTGTTTATGTAGCTTGGAGCGGCAGAAATCGTTCACCACTCATTCGAGTTCCTGAATCTCGTGGTTTATCGACTCGTTTAGAATTACGTTCTGTCGATCCTTCAGCGAATCCGTATTTAACAATGGCAGTCTTATTACAAGCTGGTTTGGATGGTATTCGTAATGAACTTACGCCACCGCCAGCAGTTGATCGTAATATTTATGTGATGAATGAGGAAGAACGTCAACATGCACAAATTGAAGATTTGCCATCAACCTTACACAATGCCATCAAAGAATTACGTAAAGATCAAGTAATGATTGATGCATTAGGTCGTCATATTTTTGCCAATTTTGTAGAAGCGAAACGAATGGAATGGGCAGCCTTCCGTCAAACCGTTTCTGAATGGGAAAGAGAACAATATTTGGAGTTGTACTAAAAGCCGTTACTTTTAATAATCTTAATGTTTAGAAAGAGGAAGATAAGTTGAAACGCTTATCTTCCTCTTTCGTTCTTTAGTTTGTGAATGAATAGATAATTTC
Source organism: Enterococcus sp. DIV2467a (assembly GCF_050532945.1). NCBI lineage: Bacteria > Bacillati > Bacillota > Bacilli > Lactobacillales > Enterococcaceae > Enterococcus > Enterococcus sp. DIV2467a. Next base: position 1,172,598 of record NZ_CP172896.1, read on the forward strand.
TATTTCACAAAATAAAGTAATTTTAATTCAGTGAAATAGTTTGTTTATAGGGGAAAAAGGGGGTTTTTCTAAATTTCTCTTTTATTTTTAAGCAAAAAAATTGACAAAATCTTTCATAATTTGTGAAATTCCGCTATAATAAACAAGAATATGCGTGCAACTATTCTATTTTTTAGATATAAAGGATGAGAAAAACATGCGGAAAATGAAAACAATGGATGGGAATGCAGCAGCTGCTTATATTTCCTACGCCTTTACAGAATTAGCAGCCATTTATCCAATAACACCAAGTTCAACAATGGCTGAGCTTGTTGATCAGTGGTCGGCCGAAGGTAAGAAAAATATCTTTGGTCAACCTGTGAAAGTAGTCGAAATGCAATCGGAAGCTGGTGCTGCCGGCGTGGTCCATGGCTCTTTAAAAACAGGCGCGCTTACCACGACCTATACGGCTTCACAAGGGTTACTTTTAATGATTCCTAATATGTACAAAATAGCTGGAGAACTATTACCATCTGTTTTTCATGTGGCGAGCCGAGCTTTAACCACAAATGCTTTAAATATTTTTGGTGATCAAGGAGACGTAATGGCCGCGCGCCAAACAGGCTTTGCTATGTTGTCAGAAAGCAGTGTGCAAGAAGTGATGGATTTGGCACCAGTGGCTCACTTGGCTTCGATTGAAGCGAGTGTTCCATTTATGAACTTTTTTGATGGCTTTAGAACAAGTCATGAAATTCAAAAAGTGGCAGTTCTTGACTATGAAGAATTAGCACCCTTAGTAAATCAAGAGAAATTAGCCGAATTCCGTCGTCGGAGCATGAATCCGAATCACCCTTCCGTTAGTGGAATGAACCAAAATCCAGATATTCACTTTCAACAACGAGAAACAATAAATCCTTATTATGAAAAATTACCTGGTATTGTTCAAAAATATATGACAGAAATTAACCGGTTACGGGGAACCAATTATGATTTGGTGACGTATTATGGCGCAGAAGATGCAGAAGAAGTGATCGTCACGATGGGTTCAGTTGCACAAACAATTGAACAGACGGTTGATTATTTACAAGAACAAGGAAGAAAAGTTGGCTTCCTTAATGTCCATCTTTATCGACCATTTCCAGTTGAAACATTTCTTGAAAAAATACCACAATCAGTTAAAGCAATTGCTGTCTTGGATCGGACGAAAGAGCCCGGTGCTGGTGGTGAACCGTTATTATTGGATGTCCAAAGTGCGATGTATGAAACGGATATTCGCCCAACGATTATTGGTGGGCGCTATGGTTTAGGTTCTAAAGATGTATTGCCAAATCAAATTGTTGCGGTTTTTGATGAATTAATGAAAGAACGTTCTGCCATGAAGAAGCGTTTTACAATTGGGATTGATGATGATTTAACTTATACTTCATTAGAAGTTGGCAAACCACTTGATTTGACGAATCCGAAAACCTATCAAGCTAAATTTTGGGGCTTTGGTTCTGATGGGACAGTAGGGGCGAACAAGTCAGCAATTAAGATTATCGGTGATCATACAGACAAGTATGCACAAGGCTTTTTCTATTACGATTCAAAAAAATCAGGTGGGTTGACCGTTTCTCATTTACGTTTTGGCGAGACACCCATTCGCTCAACGTACCTCATTGAACATTCTGATTTTGTGGCCTGTCATACAGCCGCTTATTTGCATACCTATGATTTAGTAAAAGGGTTAAAAAAAGGCGGTACTTTCCTCTTAAATACCATTTGGAATGATGAACAACTGGCACGTTTTTTGCCCAACCAATTAAAACGGTATCTAGCTGAAAATGAGATTCAGTTTTATACAATCAATGCAGTGAAATTAGCTAGTGAAGTCGGACTAGGCGGGCGAATTAATACCGCGATGGAAACAGCTTTCTTCAAATTAGCGCAAATTATGCCTTTTGAGCAAGTGTTACCAATTTTAAAAGAAGAAGCACTGAAAAGTTATGGTCATAAGTCTATGAAAGTTGTCGAAAAAAATATTCAAGCAATCGATAAGACCGTTGAATTGTTGCATCAGGTACCTGTTCCAGCAGAGTGGAAAACGCTTGAAGTTCAACCTCGAAAACGTTCAGAAAATGTTAGTGATTTTGTTCATGAAATTGTTGAACCGATTAATCGTCAAGAAGGCAATGCATTATCTGTTGCGACACTAGCGAAAAATGGGATGACAGATGGGCGGATGCCTTTGGGAACTGCGGCAGTTGAAAAACGTGGAGTTGCATTAGAAGTACCTGAGTGGATTAGCGATCGATGTACTATGTGTAATGAGTGTGCCTTTGTATGTCCTCATGCGGCGATACGACCATTCTTAGCCGATGAAGAAGAAATGACTGAAGCGCCAGAAGGATTCATTGTGCGTGATCTACGTGGTGCCGACGGCTTGAAATATCGTATCCAAGTCTCAGTCAAAGATTGTACTGGCTGTGGTCTTTGTGTTGAAGCCTGTCCAGCTAAAGGCAAAGCTTTAGTAATGAAACCTTATGAAGAAGGAAAAGAGCAGGCTATGAACTGGGCGTTTGCTATGACGTTACGTCAAAAGGAAAACCCAGCAAAACCGAATACTGTTTTAGGTTCGCAATTTAATAAACCTTTATTAGAGTTTTCTGGTGCTTGTTCTGGTTGCGGCGAAACGCCTTATGTTAAATTATTGACGCAAATGTTTGGTGACCGAATGCTAATTGCTAATGCAACAGGTTGCTCATCGATTTGGGGTGCTGCAGCGGGTGTGACACCTTACACTACTAATGAACAAGGACAAGGTCCAGCTTGGTCAAATTCTCTTTTAGAGGATAATGCCGAGTTTGGTTACGGCATGTTGTTAGCAACGCAAGCGCGTCGCGAACGTTTAGCTAGTAAAATGACCAAAGCTTTTTCTGTAGCCAGTGATTCTTTACGTTTATTGATGGAAGATTGGATAGCACATCTGTCCGAAAGTGAAGGTACGCAACAACGTGCAGCTAAATTACGTGCAGCTTTGCTTGAAGAAAAAACGAATCAACCTTTATTGGAAGCAATTTATGACGATCAAGATCTTTTTGTTAAACCAAGTCAGTGGATGATTGGTGGAGACGGCTGGGCTTACGATATTGGCTACGGCGGTATTGACCACGTGTTAGCTAGTGGCGCTGATGTGAATATGTTAGTTCTAGATAATGAAGTCTATTCCAATACAGGTGGCCAAACTTCCAAAGCAACTCCGGCATCAGCGATTGCGAAATTTGCTGCCAGTGGGAAATATGCCTCTAAAAAGGATTTAGGGATGATGGCAATGACTTATGAAAATGTCTATGTCGCCCAAATTGCTTCAGGTGCAAATCAAATGCAGACGATTAAAGCTTTTGAAGAAGCAGAAAAATTCCCTGGACCATCGATTATTATTGCCTATACACCATGTATTACACATGGTTTAGCAGGTGGGATGAGTCAAACGTTGAAAGAAGCGAAAGACGCAGTTCATTCAGGTTACTGGTCTTTATATCGCTATAATCCATTATTGCGAGAAAAAGGCAAAGAACCAATGACACTGGATTTCAAAAAACCAGATTTTTCATTAATGAAAGAGTTTATGCGCCAACAAGTTCGCTTTGCGTCCTTAGAATCTAGTCAACCAGATACAGCGGAATTGTTATTTAATAAAACAATTAATGATGCTAAGAGACGGTTCTATAATTATGCTCGTTTAGCTGGTCAAGAAGAAAAAATTCGAGCAAAACTTGAAAAACAAAGTGAACCAGAAATAACTGCGCCAGAGAACGAGAAGCCACGAGTGAAAAAAGAACGCGCAGTTGATCCGGAAGCGGAAGCAAGAAGGGCTGCCCGCCGCGCAGAACGAGCAGCCAAGAGAAAACAACGTGAGCAAGATTAAATAGAAGTCAAAAAAACGTGTCTGAGCTTTTTGCTTGGACACGTTTTTTAGTTAGAAATTCGATTTTTTGATGAAAAATTTCAAGTTATTTGAAAAAGTTCCTAAATTTTTTTGATGTTTCCGCTTGCGTTCTGTGATGAAAGAAAATAATGTGGTATACTTGTTAGGAAATCTTGAGAGAGAAGTGAGGGGTATGATGTCGTTTCAATTGAATCAATTATTAGATTTGAATTATTGGCAGCAAGTCATCTCAACGGATTTCTTATCTAAGGATTTTGTTATCAATATCATAGATATCCTAGTCGTATGGTACCTCGTTTACAAATTAATCATGCTTGTTCGTGGAACAAAAGCAGTTCAACTATTAAAAGGTGTCGCTGTTTTTATCATTATCCGCATTCTAAGTGAGATAATTGGTCTACATACATTATCTTGGTTAATGAATCAAGTCATCATGTATGGTGTAATCGCCGCGGTTGTTATTTTTCAACCAGAAGTGCGAAGAGGGCTGGAACATCTAGGGAGAAGTTCGTTTTTCCGCCCGAATAAAGGTGCGCAACAAGAAGATGAGCGTATTATTCAGGCCTTTGACAAAGCCATTCAGTACATGTCAAAACGGAAAATTGGTGCTTTGATAACCATTGAACGCAATACTGGTTTAGATGAATACATTGAGACAGGTATTGATTTGGATGCCGATATTACTGGTGAATTACTGATTAATATTTTCATTCCAAATACACCACTACATGATGGTGCAGTGATTATCAAAAATGAAAAAATTGCTGTTGCTAGTGCGTATTTACCGCTATCAGAAAGCAATTTAATTCCAAAAGAATTTGGAACGCGCCATAGAGCCGCAGTCGGTATCAGTGAAGTCAGTGACGCCATTACGATTGTTGTTTCTGAAGAAACTGGTGACGTTAGTTTGACGTTGAACAATGAATTAATTCCTGGACTAACGCAAGAAGAGTATTTAACAATTTTGCGTAAGGAGTTAATTTCGGAATCATCGGAAGATAAAAAAAGTGCTTTGCAGCATTTTATCGATGATGTAACAAAGGGGGTTAAACGCAAATGAGAAAAGCCTCCCAAAAAAGCTGGTTTAATGGTTTGCTTTCATTGATGTTTGCATTGTTGTTATTTTTTAATGCCAATGCAACAGGCAATAATCCCTCCAATTCAGGTTCAAGCCAAACGTATAGTGAAACATTGAATAATATTCCTGTCCAAGTCCAATACGATAAAGACAAATATTATGTCTCTGGATTTGAAGAGAGTGTGAATGTTCATTTGCGTAGTGCGAACCGCATTCAATTAAACATGGAATCAAATGCTGACACACGAAATTTCCAAGTGGTCGCAGACTTAACCAAATTGCCATTAGGGACTTCGGAAGTGCCTTTGACAGTTCGGGGACTAAGTTCAGCTGTTACAGCTGAAATTGAACCGAAAACAGTGACTGTAACGATTGAAAAGAGAGTAACAAAAAAATTCGATGTAGAAGCACAACTTTCTGATAACATTGAAAAAGAAGGCTACAAAGTAAAAAATATTTCTGTAGATCCAAAAACTGTAGAAGTAACAACTGGAGAAGAAACAGCGAAAGCAATTGACAAAGTGATTGCGCCAGTCTCAAGTGCCAAACAAACAATTGATACGATTAAACAAACGGTAAATGTCCAAGCGCTAGATGCCAAAGGTCAAGTCCTAAGTATCGAAAATCCAGCACCACAAGTCAAAGTAACAGTAGGCTTAACTGCGCCAACAAAAGATGTACCACTGAATGTTAGTATGACAGGTACGCCACCTGCTGGGATCGCTCATTACAATTATAGTTTATCAACGTACCAAGTTAGGGTCAGTGGTCCGCAATCAATTTTAGATACGCTAGAATCAATTGAGGTACCGGTAGATATTTCTGATATTCGCAAAGAAACAAAACAATCAGTGACTATTCCCGTTAATGGAGAATACGTAGTTACACCAGATGAGGTTGACGTTTCTTTGAGCCCCGTGTACAATCAACAACAGTCATCAAATACAAATGAAACTTCAGAGGAACCTGCAAGTTCAACAACGGTTGGCTCAGGTAGCCAAGCAGTACAACCAAGTACATCCAGTCAAGTAGAATCAAATACTTCTGAAACAACAAGTGAGGGATCAACAGTAGAAAGTACAACTGCTGGTTCAACTGAAAATACAGAGAATCAAGTGACTAAGGAGAATCAAAATGGGTAAATATTTTGGAACAGATGGTGTAAGAGGAATTGCAAATAAGGAGTTAACACCTGAATTAGCCTTTAAATTAGGGCGTTACGGTGGTTATGTGTTGAGTCAACATGAAGATAGTTCAAGAAAACCTCGTGTTCTCGTAGGCCGCGATACACGTATTTCAGGTGAGATGTTGGAACAAGCATTGATTGCTGGGTTATTATCAGTCGGGATTGAAGTTTTCCAATTAGGGGTGATTTCAACACCTGGTGTAGCATATCTAACTCGTTTACAAAAAGCATCCGCTGGCGTAATGATTTCAGCTTCACATAATCCTGCGGAAGACAATGGGATTAAGTTTTTTGGGGCAGATGGCTTCAAATTAGTAGACGATCAAGAAGCAGAAATTGAAGCATTGTTAGACGCAGAAGAAGACGCCTTACCAAGACCTTCTGCAGAAGGCTTAGGCTCGTTAGATGAATTTCCGGAAGGCTTACTAAAATATTCGCAATTTTTAGTTCAAAGTATTCCTGGCGATTTAGCAGATATGACTGTTTGTTTAGATGCTGCCAACGGAGCAACCGCAACAGCAGTCAATCGTGTCTTCGCAGATTTAGAGACAGATTTCTATACAATGGGAACAAGTCCTAATGGATTGAATATCAATGATGGTGTGGGTTCCACTCATCCTGAAGCTTTGGCAGAAATGGTTGTTGAAAAAGGCGCAGATGCTGGTTTGGCTTTCGATGGCGACGGCGATAGAATTATTGCGGTCGATGAATTAGGACGAATTATCGATGGTGATAAAATCATGTATATTTGTGCCAAGTATTTAGCTGAGAAAAAACGTTTGAAAAAAGATACAATCGTTACAACGGTGATGAGTAATCTAGGTTTCCATAAAGCTGTAGAAGAAATTGGCTTAAAAGATGTGGTAACGCAAGTGGGTGATCGTTATGTTGTAGAAGAAATGCGTAAAAATGATTACAATTTTGGTGGCGAACAATCTGGTCACATGATCTTTTTAGATTACAACACAACAGGTGATGGCATGCTTTCGGGGATTCAATTGTTGAATGTTATGAAGCAAACGGGCAAAAAATTATCTGAATTAGCGGATGAAGTGACGATTTATCCACAAAAATTAGTCAATATTCGTGTCACAGATAAAAATGGTGCAATGGAAGTTCCGGCAATCAAAGCAGTTGTCGAACAAGCAGAAGCAGAAATGAATGGCGAAGGTCGTATTTTAGTTCGTCCTTCTGGAACAGAACCATTGTTACGTGTGATGGCCGAAGCGCCAACACAAGAAAAAGTTGATTATTACGTTGATAAAATTGCTGAAGTAGTACGTGCAGAAATCGGCGTTGAATAAGAACAAATTAGAAACCAGACACTTAATGCTAGCTTGCGTTAAGTGTCTGGTTTCTTTGTTGGAAATCAAAAAAAGAAAATAGCTAATAAGCTCCGTCTATCATTGACATAGAGCGGTTAAAAGGGTACTATTTTAGAAGTAAGATGCACCGCGTATCTTCTTTTTTTATTTGATAAAATCAAGAAGGGAGCGGCTGTAAATCAATGGAGTTATAGAATGGAGGAGCGAAATGAAAGAAAAAATGTCCGTCAAGACAATTGTAGCAATTGGAATTGGCTCTGCAGTTTTTGTTATTTTAGGTCGATTCGTTGTAATTCCAACTGGAATTCCTAATACGAACTTAGAAACGTCGTATCCATTTCTTGCTTTAATGTCAGTTGTTTTTGGACCAGTAGCTGGAGGGCTAATTGGTTTGATCGGTCACACGTTAAAAGATTTTACGACGTATGGTAGCGCTTGGTGGAGCTGGATTATTTGTTCAGGAATTATTGGTATTATTTTTGGCTTCGCTGGTCGTAAAATGGATCTTCAACATGGTGAATTCACAACAAATGACATGGTGCGTTTCAATATTTTCCAAGCCTTTGGCAATATCGTCGTTTGGGGCTTAATCGCGCCTAGCTTGGATATTTTGATTTATAGTGAACCCGCAAGTAAAGTGTTTACACAAGGCGTATTCGCGACTGTTTCAAATATTGTCGCTGTGGGGATTATTGGAACATTGTTGATGAAAGCTTATGCATCAACAAGAACAAAGAAAGGCAGTTTATCGAAAGATTAAGAAACTGTCGAAATAATTTAAATGGTTAAGGGTCTGCCCTAGTAATTACTTTGCTAATGCTCAGACCCTTTCTTTTATGGAGAAACTGAGGTGAGGCCGAATGAAAAAACCAATCATTACTTTTAATAATTTTTCCTTTCAATATCATAGCCAATCTGAACCGACATTAAAGGGGATTCAATTAACCATCTATGAAGGAGAAAAGGTTTTAATCGTTGGGCCTAGTGGTAGTGGTAAATCAACATTGGCGCAATGTATCAACGGGTTAATTCCCAATATTTATGAAGGTGAGATTCAAGGAACAGCTACGGTTGCTGGTAAAAATATCCAAGAAACAAGTCTATTTGATTTGTCTTTTGATGTAGGAACTGTTTTACAAGATACCGATGGGCAGTTTATCGGTTTAACGGTTGCTGAGGATATTGCTTTTGCTTTAGAAAACGATGCAGTTGAACAAGCAGAAATGAAAAAAGCGGTTCAGAAATGGTCCGAGATTGTTGAGCTGAATCAGTTATTGCAACACCGTCCACAAGATTTGTCAGGTGGTCAAAAACAACGTGTATCTATGGCGGGCGTTCTAATTAACCAATCAAAAATTTTACTTTTTGATGAACCTTTGGCTAATCTTGACCCACGAGCGGGACAAGAAACAATGACTTTGATTGACACCATTCAACAAGAAACAAAAGCAACTGTTTTAATAATAGAACATCGCTTAGAGGACGTTCTTTGCGAATCAGTTGATCGAATTATTGTCATGAATGAGGGCGCAATTATTTCTGATACAACGCCAGATGAATTGTTACGTCAAGATACGTTGACCCAGCAAGGGATTCGTGAACCTTTGTACGTTACAGCCATGAAATATGCTGGGATTGATTTAACACAAGTTAGTCATTTAGACAAATTAGCCGAAGTATCAGGCGAAATGGTTTTGCCTAAAATGACACAGTGGTCTGTCCAACCTAGTTCAGTTAGTGCAGTCAAAGGAGCTGAACTATTACGTTTGGAACAAGTGTCCTATCAATATGATCGTCACGGTGAAAAAGTGTTAGATGACTTCTCAGTAACTATTCATCATGGAGAAATGATCAGCATTGTAGGAAAAAATGGTGCCGGGAAGTCTACACTTTCTAAAATAATTTGCGGGTTCATCACGCCTCAATCGGGCAAGATTTTATGGGAAGGACAGGATTTTTCCAATTATTCAATCAAAGAACGTGCAGATAAAATTGGTTATGTGATGCAAAACCCCAATCAAATGATTTCTAAAAAAATGATTTTTGAAGAAGTAGCTTTAGGATTAGTTTTACGAGATGTGCCACAAGCAGAAATTGAGGAACGTGTGACGAATATTTTACATATTTGTGGGCTGTATCCCTTCCGGAACTGGCCGATTTCTGCGTTGAGTTTTGGGCAGAAAAAACGGGTAACTATTGCATCAATCTTAGTTTTAGAACCTGAATTATTAATTTTAGATGAACCAACAGCTGGGCAAGATTTTAAACATTATACAGAAATGATGACATTTTTAGAAGAATTGAACCGCTTAGGTGTGACTATTTTGATGATCACTCACGATATGCACTTAATGTTGGAATATACAACACGTGCGTTAGTAGTTTGTGATGGACGTTTACTAGCAGATGCGACTCCAGTTGCTGTTTTAACAGATGAAAAATTAATTCAAGCAGCTTCTTTAAAAGAAACGAGCTTGTTTACCTTTGCTAAAGCGTTAGGCTTGGAAAATCCCTTGCTATTTACGGAAAAATTTGTTGCTTACGATCGTGAGGTGCGTTTTGGATGAGTGAACGACAAATGTTAGGCTATCATCCTGATTCAACCTGGATTCATCGCTTAAACGGCACAAGCAAATTAGTCTTTTTAATCGTTGTCTCTGTGGCTTGTATGACCACGTATGATACTCGTTATCTGTTAGGAATGTCTGTGGTTTCGCTTGTTTTGTTAAAATTATCAAATATTAAATGGCATCAAATATCTTTTGTTATTAAATTTATTGCTATTTTTTCTTTGTTAAATATCTTAACGGTTTACCTTTTTGCACCTGAATATGGGGTTGATTTATATCAATCACGTACCGTGATTTGGGAAGGAATCGGACGGTTTACTTTGACACAAGAAGAATTATTTTATGAATTTAATTTAGTTTTAAAATATTTCTGTACGATTCCGTTGGCATTAATCTTTTTATTAACAACAAATCCTAGTGAATTTGCCTCCAGCTTGAATCGAATTGGTGTGAGTTATCGGATTAGTTATGCAGTAGCGCTGGCTATTCGTTATATTCCCGATATCCAAGAAGATTTTTTTAATATTTCTTTAGCACAACAAGCGCGAGGTTATGAGATGTCTAAAAAGGGACGGCTAGGCCAACGAATCAAAGGCGTAGCACAAATCGTTTTACCCTTAATCCTATCTAGTTTAGATCGAATTGAAACTGTGAGTACCGCTATGGAATTAAGGCGTTTTGGTCAAAAGAAAAATCGAACGTGGTATGCGCAACAACCTTTTCATCTGCGTGATTTTTCGGTAATGTTACTTGCCTTATGCTTATTAGGAATCAGTTTCTGGTTGTTCCATGTGAATGGTGGCCGGTTTTATAATCCATTCCAATAAATAACAAATTGATAAGGTTCTATAAATAGAACGGATATTTTTTTATTATTAAGAATCTAGTACTTTCTCTTACCATGAGTGTACTAGATTCTTTTTTTGCAACTTTAAAGAACTAGACCAATTTTCGTTTTTTAGATTTTTGTTGACAAGTACCTACTTTTAATTGTATGATTATTTATGTTTCTACGGAATATGTTTACAAAGGAGGTATATAGACCAATATCGGATAGCGCCAGACCTGAACGTTCAGGTGACGAGGAGAGAGCTTATCGAAGATTCGGCGGGTGGCTCTAGGGACTGCACTCTACAGATAACAAAGAAAAACTAATTGTGAAGTTAGAACAAAGCGGTTATCACGCAGGTAGAAACATATAATGGGATTTGCTAGTTAAACAGGACCTAGTAAATACAGAATTTCAATTGGAAAGTAGGAATTAGCATTATGTGTGGAATTGTCGGAATGATTGGAAAAGAAAATGTCACGGAAAGTTTGATTCAAGGATTAACAAAATTGGAATATAGAGGTTATGATTCTGCTGGGATTTGTGTGAATGATCAAAGCCAACAGCCCCATGTAGTTAAGGCAGTTGGGGGCATTGCCGATTTAGCAGCAAAATTAACGCCAGAAATCGATGGAACAGTTGGTATTGGTCATACTCGTTGGGCCACTCATGGCGAACCAACTGTCGCCAATGCACACCCCCATGTTTCAAGCGATCAACGCTTTGCATTAGTGCATAATGGTGTCATTGAAAACTTTGAAGAATTAAAAGAACAATTTTTAAGTGATGCTCACTTAATTGGTGATACAGATACTGAAATCGTCGTTCAATTAATTGCTCATTTTGCTGAAAATGGTTTTTCAACAAAAGATGCTTTTAAAGCGGCTTTAGCCGAAATTAAAGGTTCATACGCTTTTGCATTAATGGATAAAATGGACCCCAATACTATCTACGTAGCGAAAAATAAAAGCCCGTTACTTATCGGTCTAGGCGAAGGCTTTAATGTTATTTGTAGTGATGCGATGGCGATGATTAAAGAAACCAATCAATTTGTTGAGATTGTTGATGGTGAAATTGTAACTGTTACAGCGGACAAAGTAGTAATCGAAACGCCAGAAGGACAAGTAATCAACCGAGAACCTTTTGAAGCGCAATTAGATTTAAATGACATTGAAAAAGGAACATATCCGTTTTATATGCTCAAAGAAATTGATGAACAACCTGCAGTGATGCGCAAAATTGTTCAAGCGTATACTCAAGGTGAAAAAGTGACTTTAGATGAGGCGTTACTTGAAAAAATTAATCAATGTGACCGAATTTACATTATTGCTTGTGGGACAAGTTATAATGCAGGTTGGGTCGGAAAATCTTTAATTGAAACGATTGCCAGTATTCCTGTGGAAGTTCATTTATCAAGCGAATTTGGCTACAACATGCCTATTTTATCTGAAAAACCGTTCTTCATTTTCTTAAGTCAAAGTGGTGAAACGGCAGATAGTCGCCAAGTACTGGTACAGGTTAATGAATTAGGGCATCCATCACTTACATTAACAAATGTTGCTGGCTCAACATTATCACGTGAAGCGGACGATACCTTGTTATTACACGCAGGACCAGAAATTGCTGTCGCTTCCACCAAAGCTTATACTGCTCAAATCGCTGTCTTAGCTATTTTAGCAAAAGCAATTGGCGAAGAACGCCAAACATTAGCAGCCGTCTCATTTGATGTGGCTCACGAATTGAGCGTGGTAGCAGCTGTCATGGAAACCTTGATTGATGAAAAACAACAAATGAAAGCCTTAGTGGAAGATTATCTGACGTATACTCGAAATGCCTTCTATATTGGGCGAGGAGTCGACTATTATGTGTCGATGGAAGCGGCCTTGAAGTTGAAAGAAATTTCCTACATTCAAGCAGAAGGCTTTGCGGCAGGTGAATTGAAGCATGGAACGATTGCCTTAATTGAAGAAGGAACACCTGTGATTGGGATTGTGACAGATGCCAAAGTCGCAGCCCATACAAGAGGCAATTTAAAGGAAGTCGAAAGTCGTGGAGCAAGAAATATTGTGATTGCCTTGGAATCCTTGGCAAAACCACAGGACCAACTGATTATTCCAGATGTTCATCCGTTACTTTCTGCCTTAGTTAGCATTGTTCCAGGTCAATTATTAGCGTACTATGCAACCTTACAAAGAGGCTACGATGTTGATAAACCAAGGAACTTAGCCAAAAGTGTAACTGTTGAGTAAATCAAGAACCTGAGAGAAAGATGTTCAACGGGTTTTCATGAGTTTTAATATCTGAGACAAAAATCACTTTAGATTTTTGTCTCAGATATTTTTTATAAAAGAAAGATATTTAGTCAAAAATGAAAGATTCCAAAGAAATTCTTTTTTTCCGTTGAAAACTGTTTGCATTTTAGCAAAATTAGATATAATTAATAAGAACCGAAAAATAAGAATTAGCCAGTGAGGTAACTTTGTTTGAAAGAAAGCAAAAAGTAGGTTAAGCTGAAAAGTGCTAATTTATTTAACAAAAAAAGATTGTGAGTTGTTTGATATGGATCAGTTTAGTACATTAACTGAACAAGAATTTACTACCTTTGCAATGACACATCCTGCAGGTAACTTTTTAGAAACACCCGAAATGAAACATTTATTGGAACGACGTGGCTGGCATTGTGAATACGTTGGCGTCAAACGAGAAGGCCAACTAATTGCTGCGTGTATCCTAAGCAAGAAAAAAGTCAAAATTGGTTATGCTTTCGACATTGACGGCGGAATTTTGATGGATTATACAGATAAAAAATGTGTAGAAGCCTTTTTCACAGGCTTAAAAAAATATGTGAAAAAAAATGATGGCCTTTATTTAACCTTTACTCCAAATAAACAAATTTGTTTACGTGATTTTAATGGCGGTGAAGTTGAAAAGGTCAATCAAGAAACATTTGACTATTTCACATCAATTGGTTTTGAACACCAAGGGTTTGATGTGCACAATTTTGATGGCGCGCCACGTTGGCTGTTTGTCAAAGATATGGCTGGATTAACAGAAGAAGATCTTTGGAAATCTTATGGAAAAGATGCTAAATATGACATTAAGAAAACATGGGAATATGGAGTAACAACCCGAGAACTTCGTTACGAAGAGCTACCTCTCTTTAAGAAATTAACGGAAGAAACAAGTGCACGGCGTAATTTTGAAGATAAGGATTTAGCTTATTACCAAGCTGTTTATGAAGAGTTTGGCGAACGAGCGAAATTTATGGTGGCGGAACTAAACTTTGCTACTTATTTAGAAAATCTTCATGAGAAATTACGCAAATTACAAGAGACGCTCAACGAAGTCAATGAAGCGTTAATTGCCAATCCTAAAAGCCGTAAAAAAAATAACCAGAAACGTGAATTTGAAGATGAAGTTCGTACCGTGCGCAAACGGATTGACGAAGCTAAAGAAATGAAAACATCAGATGAACCTGAAATTTTAGCAGGCGCCTTATTCATTGTTCATCCACAAGAAGTTGTTTACTTGTTTAGTGGTACGTATGAAAAATATAAACAATACTATGCACCGTATTTAATTCAACATAAAATGTTAACTTACACAGTAGAAAATAACATTCCCAAATATAATTTTTATGGCGTTGACGGTGTCTTTGATGGAAGTGATGGGGTTCTTAAATTCAAACAATCCTTTGGCGGTCATGTCGAAGAATTAATGGGCAATTTCCAATGGAAAGCCAAACCAATGAAATATGCCTTATATCACGCATTAAAAACAATTAAAGAAAAAGTCTAAAATTAAAACCCAATCCTTAAAAAGGAATGGCAAAGTGAGGCGTTTAAATGGAAAATCAAGTTGAGGTTATGACGTATGCACAGTTAAAAGAAATTATGCAGGCGTTAGAAGCAAACGAAGCGATTACAGAAGATACAAAGGTCTTTATTGATACAGGCTGGGATAGCGTGCAAGAAGTAGCACCAGATGCGGTCAGTATTGAAAAAGTTGCTAAATTCACAGTAGCAGATGTTTTAACAAACGAAAGTTTTGCTGGGTATAGTTTAGAGGAAAAGGCGGAGAAGATGAACGCTGAGGGCGACCTAGAAACGGCAATTATTATTCGTAATCTTTACTAAAAAAGTCCGTTTGAATAGTTAAAATCGAGGTCGGGACAGAACCGTTTAGCTCCGAACAACGCGTAGTGTTGGTTCTGTTCCCGCCGTTTATCAGGTTTTGAGCCTGGAGCAAAAATCCAAAGTGATTTTTGTCCCAGGCTCATCTGCTTTAAATAAGAAATAAAGGAGGTTAGATATGAGTACCATTCATGAATTTCCCAAAAACTATGAACGTTTTATTGCGCAAGGAGAAGAAGCACTTGTAGAACATAATCAGATCGCCGCTTTAGAAAATTTTCAACAAGCCTATCAGCTACAACAAACGCCGCCAGTAAACCAAAAAATTGTCCAATTATTGTTGGAAATGGATGAAGCTGACGAAGCACTAGCATTGGCAGAAGCGTTCCAAGATTCTTATTTTGAGAACCTCGAAACAGCGGCAATTTATATGCAAATTTATAGTCAGAGCCGTCGCTTTATTGAAGGATATATTTTATTGAAGCAACTACTTCAAACTAATAAAATAACGCTAGCACAACAAAAAACGTTAGAACAGCAATTAATGCAAGTGGAAGAGGCGTATCAACAATTAGAAACGCAGCAAATTCAAGCAATTAAAAGGAACTTGTTAGTAAGCGATCAATTGCCCGTTTATCAACAATTAGCGAACATTAAAACCAGTTTATATTTGCCTAAACCAGTATTTGTGGAAGTCGCAAAAGATTTAGTTATGAACCAAGCACTTAGTTATTTTGCTCGGGAATGGTTCATTGAAGAATTAGCACTGTTGCAATTTTCAGAACCACTGACTTTTCTTTGGTATGACAATCAGCCTCAGACAGTCTTACTAGAAGGAAAAACTGGACCGTTAAATACGCCGATCTATTCCGAAATTTGTACTGAACTTAGGAATCGTTTAGAAAATGATGATCCAATTATGCTGCAACATTTGGAAGAAGAAATTCGGTTGCATCTTACCTATTTGTATCCATTAGCAGAGACGGTTATTTCAAATCCAACTATCTGGGTCTTGGGTTATTTGGCAACCTACTATCCTGAATATATTGAAAAAGAATTGACTGAAGTAAAAGGTCATCAAATCGATGCTGTTCAAAATGTTCAACAGGCGATACGAACGGCATTTACACAAATAATGCTTTAAAAAATGGCACGTCCTAAAAGCGAGGACGTGCCATTTTTTCGGTTTCAGAAATTTGCTGAATCTGCTCTAATTGCTTTTCTTGACTGATTATTGCGGATAATAGAAAAAAGCAAGACAGAAATAAGTAAAAAGAATTCCTTGAATCAAGCAAATCACAACGAACAATGGCGTTGCTCCTGGAAAAGAATCAGAAATCCGTGTAATTAAAAATTCAACTAACCATAAAATCATTGAAAATAAAAATAATTTTTTCTGACGAGTTCTCATAGTCCGCAACAACCTTTCTGGTGATTTTCACTTCTCTATCATAACATAGAAAACGAGCTGTTTTTTCTCAAAAATTTTGTTACTTCATAAGAAAAATGGGAAATAAACAAGTTTCAGGAAGTAATAAATGTACCCGAAAAGAATACTTAATCCATCTTAATCAAACCATACAGTCACGTTTATTGCAAAAGAAGTGTTTTTGGATGGAACAAATTATTTCATAAACACAAATATTTCTTTGTTGTTTGTATAAATGTCATAAAAGTGATTACTTACTACTTTTTGATTTTTAGACATATCCGTATCGGTCAGTGGTGCCATCTCTACTCCTAAATTCGATGAAGTATTGAACCAAACGTAATTAGGGAAGTATAGACCGTCATTTGGTGGCACAATTTTTGAAAGAATTGGGTAGTTTCGACTTGTATTAGCATAAACAGTTGAATTTTTGAAAAACGTATTTAAATAAACTTTTTTTCGTTCGTTTGTTACAACATTTTTTAAATCATCTGTTAAAACAGCTGCTTGGCGATTGAATGCTTCTTTTTGATAGTTTAATGTGGAAGAATACACCAAAACAAACGATAAAATATAATAAGATAACAAGCTGGCCACAAGTAACGAAGTTAGATAAATTGCTTTCACTTGTCGATTGTTAAATAAACTTAACATGCTGATTGTAACAAAAACAGCAAATCCGTAAATATAGCGAGGCGCATCACCAGCGATATTTCTTGAATAGACAATAAAAATACCAAAACTTAAGAGAGAAGCAAGTCCTAAATACAAGATACAATAAAGGAAACTTAAGCCTAAGTTGATTTTGCTATTTGATAGATGACTAATAAAAAATAAAACAAGCAGTAGGAGCAGTAATAAAAGCCATAAACGATTACTCTGGTTCAATAGCTCTGAAAAATAATGGTAACTATTTTGATAAGCCACACTGGGAATATCGTGCAAACTTGGTAAGGCCTGACTGCCCCCAATGTTGTTTGTTGCGGAAGGTACAAATTTTAACTCGATAAGGTAGCTGACTATAGAAAGTAGATAAGCGATAGCAGCAAGTGCGACTTTTTTACAAAGAGCAATGAAATTTTCTCCAGCAAGTAACTGCTTGAAAGTAAGGAATAAGACGATAACTATATAAATTCCTGACGAGGCTTGGTAAGTATTAAACATAACAAACAGTGAAAAGACAGAAACCAAGAAAAACGTAAAAGAATTACGCTGCCACCAATAAAAAGGAAGAAACGAACAAAAAATACTCAATGCCATATAGGGACTATCAAACCTGAAACTAAGACATTGGAGGAACCAAGGATTGAGGCCAATTAAAGTAGCTACTAAAGAGGAACCCCAGCTAATTTTTTGGTCATTGATGATATAAATTGCCAGTATGCTTGTGAGAGATAAGATAAGACCTGTTAGAATCGGTGTGGTCAAGCCCAGATCTGTCAAATGACGACTTCCTTGAACAAACCATGAGAGAAATTCACTGCCCCAACGTGCGTAAGTCGTACCAAAATCTGTCATTCCAGCGACTTGGCGAGCATTATCATCTAAGTAAGGGAAATTGATAATGCCGATGGATAAAACTGCCACTTGATAAATTAAAACGATCAATAGAAGATAGGCTTTATTTTCAATACACCAATTCTTTAAATCAAATTTTTTTGATTCTGTAGGTAATTGTTTCATCATTGTACTCCACTCCAATAATTATTTAACAATTAAAATATACCATAACGAGTGGAATGAAGAAATTGCTTTTGTTATTTTCTCATCTTGACAGAACACTAAGGGTAGGCAAAACAAAAAAATCCCAACTCTTTATTAAAGAGTTGGGATTTTACCAAAAAGCCACCTGCCGGGCTTGAACCGGCGACCCCCACCTTACCATGGTGGTGCTCTACCAACTGAGCTAAGGCGGCATTTTCAAAGGCTACACTGCGACGAGTAATCGTCAAAGTTCCTTTTGAAAAATCGTACAAATCTCGTGCACAAGAAATAGAATAACGTATTGACGAAAGTTTGTCAATTGCTCTTTCGTAAAAAAAG
The DNA here is from genome assembly GCF_050532945.1 of Enterococcus sp. DIV2467a. NCBI lineage: Bacteria > Bacillati > Bacillota > Bacilli > Lactobacillales > Enterococcaceae > Enterococcus > Enterococcus sp. DIV2467a. The sequence continues at coordinate 1,191,098 of NZ_CP172896.1, forward strand.
AAAAATGATTTTTTTCTAAGAAAAACTGTTGACAATCTCTTTTTTCTCTAGTAAAGTGTAAATCAACATCACAGATAACTATTCATTCGTTGAAGAGAAGAGTAAATTTTGATGACCTTCAAAAGAGAGTCCTGATTGGTGAAAAGGGACAAGGTTCAGAAAAGTTGAAGATGGCCTCTGAGAATAAATTGCTGATAAGTAAGCAATTTCGGATAAGCACCCGTTACCATGTGCACCAAGTTAATAAAGACTTGGATAAGAGATGAGATATAAAGAATCAGTTATATTTCGAAAAAAGGTGGTACCGCGAATCATTCGCCCTTTACTAGCAAAACGCTAGTGAAGGGCTTTTTGCTGTGAATCACTACGACTGGCGCGAAGCGACAGAGTAGATGATGAACAGTACAAGATGACCGAAGGGCAAGTTGTATCATTTGCACGAAAGTGTTCCTACGATTCTCGCCAAGGCTGTGATTCTCGTCACAGTCAAATCCTGTTGAGCACTACGACTGGCGCGAAGCGACAGAGTAGATGCTGTCTGCGGTTACTCGACGCAGGATGGCCTTTGTAAGTGATGAACAGTACAAGCTGTTCGAAGAGAACATTAACTCTAGTCTGTTTAATTTTGAAAACAGATGAAAATCAGTTTAGAATGAATAGAAATAAAAAAGCAGTGATATAGTAAGTACAAGACTTGATTTGTCTAACAGAGAGCCTAGGTAGCTGAGAATAGGTGACAAAGACGTTTTGGAAAATGGCTATTGAGCAAGCGCTCCGAGTGTTAAACACAAGGCGGCGACGGGGGCTCCCGTTATCGAGCTAGGGTATCGAACATGTTGTTCCGTACTTGAAAAGGGAATTTGTGTGAGCAAATTCTGAACATGAGGTGGTAACACGCAAAAAAGCGTCCTCAACGATACAACTCGAGTTGTGTCGTTGAGGATGCTTTTTTCTTTTTTATGAAAAAATGCAGGTTGGTAAGAATGAAGGGGGATAAAGAATGATTGAACTAAAAAATATCAGTGTGACATTTCAACAAAAAAAACAAGAAATTCGGGCTGTCCAAGATGTTTCTTTGACAATTGATAAAGGGGATATCTACGGAATTGTTGGTTATTCCGGTGCTGGAAAAAGTACGCTAGTACGGGTAATTAATTTATTGCAACGACCAACAGCGGGCACCGTTATTATTAACAAAGAAAATATTTTAACTTTTTCTAAAAAGGAATTACGACAACAACGAAAAAAGATTGGAATGATTTTTCAACATTTTAATTTGATGAAAGAGCGGACCATATTTAGTAATATCGATTTTTCATTAAAATATTCTGGGCTAAGTAAAAGTGAACGGCGTCAAAAAATCAGCCATTTATTAGAGCTAGTTGGACTAAGTGAAAAACGGGACGCTTACCCCAGTCAACTATCAGGAGGGCAAAAACAGCGGGTTGCGATTGCCCGCGCTTTAGCAAATGATCCTGAAATTTTACTTTGTGATGAAGCGACGAGTGCGTTAGATCCAAAAACAACGGGACAGATTTTAGCCTTGTTAAAAAAGTTAAATCAAGAACTGAACTTGACGATTGTCTTAATCACCCATGAAATGCAAGTGGTTAAAGAAATTTGTAATAAAGTCGCGGTGATGGAAAATGGCTGCGTTGTCGAATCAAACGATATTGTTTCGATTTTTAGTCAACCCCAACAACCTTTAACAAAAGATTTTATCCGGACAGCAACTCATATTGACCAAGCATTAACCACGATTCTTGAACATCCTAAATTAGCTGATTTAGATAAAAATCAAGAATTAATTGAATTTTCTTATGTGGGAGATCAAACGAACGAGCCATTAATTGCACAATTGTATAGCCAATATCAGGTATATACAAATATCCTTTATGGCAATGTCGAAATTGTTCAAAACGTTCCTATTGGCCATTTAATTGTGGTGCTTTCTGGTGATGAGGCCCAGCGTCAACAAGCCCTTACTTATTTAGCGAAACAAGGCGTGCGAACCAATGTTTTGAAAACCTATCAGCAAACGAAGCAAAAGCAGAATTTACAAGTGATTTAAAAAAGGAGTGAACTGAGAATGTATCAATTATTTGAGAAATATTTTCCGAATGTTGTCCAATTAAAACAAGAGTTTCTTCAAAGTACATGGGAAACATTATACATGGTTTTTTGGACAGCCTTAATTGCTGGTGTGTTAGGAGTCTTGTTGGGTGTTGTGCTTGTCAGTACTGGCCCCAGTGGTGTTTTGAAAAATCCACCCCTGTATAGCGTCTTAGAAAAAATTATTAATGTTTGTCGTTCTATTCCTTTCATCATTATGCTCGCACTGATTCAACCATTAACACGAATTTTGGCAGGAACGACAATTGGTACAACCGCAGCGTTAGTCCCATTAGTTATTGGCGTAATTCCGTTCTTCGCGCGCCAAATTGAAAATGCGTTATTAGAAGTGGATCCTGGCGTTATTGAAGCGGCAGAAGCCATGGGGACGAGTCCCTTAGGGATTATTTTTCGGGTTTATTTAATTGAAGGGTTACCAAGTATTATTCGTGTTTCAGCAGTGACAATTATTAATTTGATTGGATTAACAGCCATGGCAGGAGCGATTGGAGCCGGTGGTCTGGGCAACTTAGCGATTACTCGAGGATACAATCGGTTTCAAACCGATGTGACATTTATGGCCACGTTAATTATTTTAATTATGGTATTTATCAGTCAAGCCATTAGTAATCAATTAATCAAAAAAACATCACATTAGAAAAAAGGAGAAATGACAAATGAAAAAATTTAGTAAATTAATTGGACTTATTGGGGTATTAGCTTTTACGATTGCAGGTTGTGCATCGGGATCTGCGAAGGATACTAAGGCAGAAACCGTTAAACTAGGGGTTGTAGGAACAAAAAATGATGAATGGGAATCGGTCAAAGACCGTTTGAAAAAGAAAAATATTGATCTACAATTGGTAGAATTTACAGACTATACGCAACCAAATGCAGCATTAGCAGAAAAAGAAATTGATTTAAATGCCTTTCAGCATCAAATCTTTTTAGACAATTACAATAAAGAACATGGGACGAAATTAGTATCAATTGGCAATACAGTCAATGCACCATTGGGAATTTACGCTAATAAATTGAAAGATATCACGAAAATTAAAGACGGCGGAGAAATTGCTATTCCTAATGACCCAACGAATGGTGGGCGGGCGTTAATTTTATTACAAACTGCAGGACTGATAAAAGTTGATCCTGCGAAACAGCAACTACCGACTGTCAGTGATATTACTGAAAATAAACGCCAATTGAAAATAACTGAATTAGATGCTACGCAAACAGCGCGCGCTTTACAAGATGTCGATGCTTCAGTGATTAATAGCGGCATGGCTGTCGATGCTGGGTATACACCAGATAAAGATGCTATTTTCTTAGAACCTGTAAACGAAAAAGCGAAACCTTATGTGAACATTGTCGTGGCCCGAGAAGAAGATCAAGAGAATAAACTTTATCAAAAAGTTGTAGAAGAATATCAACAAGAAGAAACGAAAAAGGTCATTGCAGAAACATCAAAAGGCGCCAATGTTCCAGCCTGGGAAACATTTGGTAAAAAATAAAGGAGGCATTTATAATGAGTACAACAACGATTCAAACAATCCAAGAAGCTATTGCTACAGAAAATGAATGGATAATCCATTTAAGACGTCATTTTCATCAATATCCTGAAGCAAGTTTAAAAGAATATGAAACGATTAAGCGAATTAAAGAAGAACTACTAGCCTTAGCTATTCCTTTTGTAGAAGTAGGGGAAACGGGTGTTTTAGCAACCATTGAAGGAGGTCTTGGCGCTGGCAAAACGATTTTATTACGTGCAGATATTGATGCGTTGGAATTACCAGATGCAACAGGTACTGCCTATGCTTCTAAAAATCCAGGACTCAATCATGCTTGTGGACACGATGGTCATGCTGCAGCATTGCTAGGTGCAGCTAAAGTGCTCAAAAAACATCAGGATACCTTTTCAGGAACGATTAAACTGGCCTTCCAGCCAGCTGAAGAAATTGGTGCAGGCGCTCGACAATTTGTGGAAGGAAATTATTTAGAAGCAATCGACCAAGTGTTTGGGATTCATTTAGATTCTAGTGTGCCGGTCGGAAAATTAGTCGCTACCAAAGGCGCCACCAACGCCTCTTGTGATATTTTTAAAATTGAAGTCAGTGGTCAAAGTAGTCACGTCGCCCAACCACAGAATGGCCGAGATGCTGTTTTAGCAGCGGCCAGTATCGTTGTGGAATTACAAAAAATTGTAGCTCGCGAGATTGATCCTTTAGATTCTGTCGTAGTAGGAATTGGCGTTTTACAAGCAGGAACACGCTATAATATTGTAGCAAACCAGGCAACCATTGAAGGTACTGTTCGAACATTTAGTCAGGAAACGCGCCAATTTGTTTTACAACGAGTCGAAGAAATTGCCCATGAAATTGCCCAGTCTCATCGCACAGAAATTGCTGATTTTTCTGTTTATGCAGCAGCGAATCCATTAATTAATGAAGAACAAGCAACCAACCGTGCACAGCAGGTAGCCAGTGAAATTGTTGGTTTTGAAAATGTTGTGACCGATCATCCTAAAAGTTTAGGGGCGGATGATTTTGCTGATTACTTAGCGGTAATTCCTGGTATCTATGGACGGGTCGGTTCACGAAACCCTGAAAATCCTGCTACTCATTTTGGACACCATCATGAACAATTTGATATTGATGAACGTGCCTTACTTTTAGCAGCAGAGTACCACGTACGCTATGCATTAAATTATTTATCAGAATAACAGGGATAGGGAGCCGACAAAATGATGGTTTGTGGGCTCCTTTCGTTATAAACCAACGTGGCTTGCTTTCTTGTCATACTATGGTAGAATACAAGCATAAGAAAGGTGATTCACATGTTTTTTGTTTTAACTGATAAATTAACAAGAAAAGTAGCTCCCGATAGTTTAAGAACAGATGAAGCACTGTTGTGGAGCCGAGCAATTAATTTCTTCATCGCTTGATAGGACATTTTTTGACTAGAAAAGCTAGTCTTATTTGAGTGTACGTACAAGCGGTTGTCGGGATTTCTGTCAGGATGGACGACGTGCAGACGTGGTTCTTTTTTTGTTGTCCCAAAATAATCAGTTAACAAGAAAGAAGTGACGAAAATGAGTATTTTAACTATTGAACATTTAACGCATCGATTTGGCGAAAAGGTCTTGTATGAAGAGGCTTCATTGCAAGTGAATAAAGGGGATCATTTAGGCTTAACTGGCCAAAATGGGGTCGGCAAATCCACCTTAATTAAAATTTTAACGGGGGAAGTATTGCCAGACGAAGGAACGATTCAGTGGCAAAAAAATTGCAAGATTGGGTACTTGGATCAGCACGTTTCTGTAGAACAATCACTAACGATGGTTGATTTTTTGAAACAAGCCTTTCAAGAACTTTTTGATAAAGAAGCGAAACTGACAAAGCTTTATGAAGAATACAGTCAAACGGCTTCGGAAAAACTTTTAGAACAAGCAGGCAAGTTACAAACAGATTTAGATGAAAGTAATTTTTACCAAATCGACACGATTATTCAGGATTTAGCCAATGGGTTAGGACTACAAGCAATTGGTTTGGATAAAAAGTTAGGGGAGCTAAGCGGTGGTCAACGTTCAAAAGTGATTTTAGCAAAATTATTGTTAGAGGCCCCTGATGTGTTACTTTTAGATGAACCCACCAACTATTTAGATGATACACATATTCAATGGCTTGTTCGCTATCTGAATAATTTTGAAGGAAGCTTTCTATTAGTCTCCCATGATTATCAATTTTTAAATGAAGTGACGAATTGCATCGCAGATATTGAGTTTGGCAAATTAACCAAATATACTGGAAATGTAGAAAAATCTTTTGCACAAAAAGAGCAGAATAAACAAACCTATTTGAAACAGTATCAGGCCCAACAAGAAAAAATTGAAAAAATGGAAGCCTATATTCGTAAATACAAAGCTGGAAATCGAGCAACGATGGCTAAAAGTCGACAAAAACAATTGGACCGGTTGGAACGATTGGCTCCGCCAGGTTCCTTGACTAAGCCGGCGATTGAATTTCCTTATCAAGGGTTAGTTGCAACGCAAGCACTAACGACCCAGAAGTTAGTTGTCGGCTATCGGGAACCTTTGTTAGAACCGTTAGATTTAATGGTTCATGTCGGTGAAAAAGTCGCATTGAAAGGCTTTAATGGGATTGGCAAATCAACATTAATTAAAACGTTGACGAAAGTGATTCCTTCATTAGATGGAGAATTTCATTATCCGCTGAATACAAAAATTGCTTATTTTACCCAAGACTTGGCGTGGCCTAATGAGCAGTTAACGCCGCTAGACTATTTATCAGATCGTTTTCCAGATACAACGATTAAAGAGCGAAGAAGTCATTTGGCTAGAGCAGGTTTACCAGATAAGTTAGCAATGCAGTCGCTAGCCCTGTTAAGTGGTGGTGAGCAAACAAAAGTAAAACTAGCGGAACTAATGATGCAAACAAGTAATTTGTTATTTTTAGATGAGCCAACCAATCATATTGATGAAGCGGCCAAAAAAAGTTTACAAGAAGCAATTCACGTTTACCCAGGAACGGTTTTTCTGGTTTCCCATGAAGCAGATTTTTATGAGGAAATTGTGGATCGAGTAATTGATATTGAGGAATTAGTTAAATAAAGAAGAAAGAACCAAGTTGAGGGGGAGTCAACTTGGTTCTTTCTTCTTTATTATTTATTTACTCATTAAGCCATCATGGATTTTTGTTAAATTCCAGTTCATCATGCTGTAGTACGTATCGCCTTCTGTTCCTTCTTTGGCAAGAGAGTCTGTGAAAAGTGTATCGTAAATTGGTCGTTTCACTTCTTTTGAGACCCGTTCCATACTACGTTTATCGACACTGGTTTCAACAAATAACACAGGTGCTTTTGATTTCTTAATGGTATCAATAATCGTGGTCATTTGTTCAGGTGTTCCTTGACTTTCTGTGTTAATTTCCCAAATATAAGCGGCATTTAAATCATAAGCTTTGGAGAAATATTTAAAGGCACCTTCACTTGTAACTAATAATTTTTTATCATCAGGAATATCAGCAAATTTAGCTTTGGCTTCCTCATGTAGTTTGCTAAGTTTTTCGGTATAATTTTTCGCGTTTTCTGTATAGAAATCTTTATTTTTTGGATCTTTTTCTACTAACACGTCACGAATGTTTTCTACATATTTAATGCCATTTTCAATGTCTAACCAAGCATGCGGATCTTCTGTTTGTTCTTGACCGGCACTTGTTAAATATTGTGGCGTAACATTTTTGCTTGTAGAAAAGTAATCTTTATTCTCAACTTTTTTGGCCGTTTTCATTAATTTGTTAAACCAGCCATTTCCGCCTGTTTCTAAGTTCAAGCCGTTAAAGAATAAAATGTCCGCTTCAGAAGCTTTCGCAATGTCTTCTGGTAACGGTTCATATTCGTGAGGGTCTGTCCCAATTGGCACAATACTATGCAGCTCAATTTTGTCTTCCCCAACATTTTTCACTAAATCGGATAAGATCGAGTTCGTTGTCACAATTGCTAATTTTTCTTTCTTTTCAGCGGCTTGATTCCCGCAAGCAGCTAACGTTAACCCTGCTAAAAGTGTTAAAAAAAATAAACTAAATTTTTTCATTCGTTGATTCCTCCATTTCTTTCTCACGGTTTACAAATACTAGGCCTTTCTTTGGTGAGAAAAAGAAAGCCAATAAAAAGAATAAGGCGGCGGTTAAAACAATCGTCGCACCAGAAGCTAAGTTATAAGAATAACTAAAGAATAGGCCAATCACTGAACTTAAAATCCCAAAAGTAGAGGCTAAGCCAATCATTGTCGGTAAGTGATTTGTTAATAGATAAGCTGTTGCCGCTGGCGTAATCAGCATGGCAATGACTAAAATAGTTCCGACGGTTTGCAAAGAAGAAACAGCGACTAATGTTAGTAAAAACATCAATGCATAGTGGAAAAATTGAATATTTAAACCATAAGCCTGAGCCATTGTGGGATCAAAAGAAGTGAGTTGCAACTCTTTATAAAACAATGCCACAAAAATCAAAACAATCACGCCGACGACACAAGTAATTAAAATATCGGTATCTGCGACCGCTAATACATTTCCAAACAGAATATGATATAAATCGGTGGAACTTTTTGCAAAAGAGATAAAAATAATCCCTAAAGCAAAAAAAGAACTAAAGACAACACCAATGGCAGTATCATTTTTTAGTGGACTTTTTTGGGTAATAAAGCCGATCGATAATGCAGCTAATAAGCCAAAAATAGAAGCGCCAAAAATATAATTGAAACCAAACATATAAGAAACAGCGACCCCTGGTAAAACAGCATGGGAAATCGCATCACCCATCAAAGACATCCCACGTAAAATAATGAATGAACCAATTACCCCTGAAATGAGTCCGACAATTACAGACGTCAAAAGGGCATTTTGTAAAAATTGATAACGGAATAAACCATCAATAAATGCAGCAATCATTTTGCAACCCCCTGTATTAATAAATCACCTAACAAATCACCGTATGCTTCTTGGAGCGTTTCTGCAGTAAACGTTTGTTCAACAGGACCCGCAGCAATTAGCCGGTTTTTCAAAACGATTAATTCATCAAAATAGTGGGACACTTTGTGCAAATCATGGTGAACAATGATAATCATTTTACCTTGATTTTTTAATGATTTAAGAATATCCATAATCACTTTTTCACTAGACATATCAATGCCGACGAAAGGTTCATCTAAAAAAATCACCTCAGCACCTTGGGCCAAAACACGGGCGATAAACACACGTTGTAATTGGCCACCAGAAAGTTCGCCAATCTGGCGTTGCGCATAGTCTTCTAATTGCACCATTTTTAATGCAGCCATGGCTGCTTGCTTTTCTTTCTTTCCTGGGCGTTTTAATAGTCCCAAGTTTGGATAGGTTCCTAGCAAGACCGTTTCAAAAACGCTAATTGGGAAACTAAGATCCAAGGCGCTACGTTGTTCTACATAGGCAATGGTTGTTTTTTGTTGGTCAATCGCTTGATTATTTAACAAAACATCACGTTCCTTTGTTTTAATCAAGCCTAATAACCCTTTAATAAATGTTGACTTTCCAGCACCATTTGGTCCGATAATTCCAGTAATTTTACCGGAGGGAATAGTAACGTGGATATTATTTAAAGCGGTCCGTCCTTGATATTGAACGGTTAACGCTTGAACAGCTAAGTTAAAGCTTTTTCTCATGAAATTCCTCCTTTTTAGGTTTGCCTTAAAATCAGTATAAGGGATAGTTTAAGAAAATGCAAATAATTTTTAGGTGCGCCTAAATACAAGCGCTTTTTTCACAAAGAAAACCGTTTCTTTCAATAAATTAAGGAGGATCCCATGATTTTTATGACAAAAAATGGTAGAATATGAATGAAAACGACTATTATTTTATATTGACGGAGGATATCATGACCGAAAACTATCAAGATGACACCTTACGCATCTTCAGTTTAAATGCAAATCGACCACTTGCTGAAAAAATCGCAGCATCAGTAGGAACAGAATTAGGAAAAAGCACCGTGCGCCAATTTAGTGATGGCGAAATTCAAATTAATATTGAAGAAAGTATTCGTGGCGATCATGTCTACATCATCCAAGCAACGAATGCTCCTGTAAATGATCATTTGATGGAATTGCTTATTTTAATTGATGCATTAAAACGTGCTAGCGCAAAAACAATTAATGTTATTTTGCCTTACTATGGTTATGCTCGCCAAGACCGCACAGCGAAACCAAGAGAACCCATTACTGCGAAATTAGTTGCTAATATGTTAGTAGAGGCAGGCGCAACACGTTTGTTAACATTAGACTTGCATACTGTTCAAGTCCAAGGATTTTTTGATATCCCAGTAGATAATTTATTTACAATGCCTTTGTTCGCTCATTATTATCGTCAACAAGCATTAGTAGGGGAAGAAATTGTGATTGTTTCGCCTAAAAACAGTGGCGTTCAACGCGCACGTAGTTTATCGGAGTACTTAGATGCGACCTTAGCAATTGTCGACCATGAAGAGATTGATGGGGTGCGCCAAGAAGGTTACGTTATTGGGAATGTCGCTGGGAAAAAATGTATTCTTGTTGATGACATTTTGAATACTGGTCAAACGTTAGCCACAGCGGCGGAAGTTTTAATGAAAAATGGTGCGCAAGAAGTGTATGCTTGCGCCTCGCATGGTTTGTTATCAGAAGGCGCAAAAGCAACCTTAGAAAATGCGCCGATTAAGGAAATTAGTATTACTGACTCTGTTTATACGACAGCAGACCACCAACCATCAACCTTGAATATTATTTCTTGCGCTGAGTTAATGGGGGAAGCGTTACTTCGTATTCATGAAAATAAACCAATGAGTCCATTATTCCGTTTAGAACCAAAAGGAGAATAAGTGATTCCTTAAACTAGAAATAGGTCTAACAACTTTAATAGTGTTGGGCCTATTTTTCTTATCTCTTTTATAAATAGAAGAGAAAGTATTCTGATTTTGTGTTTTAAGCTTTTTATGCTAGAATAACGCCAGAACATAAGGAAAGGGACGAGTCATTTGGAACCCATTTATTTAGATCATGCGGCAACAACGCCGCTTCATCCAACGGTCATTCAAGCGATGACTGAGAATATGCAAACCACTTTTGGCAATCCATCAAGTATTCATCAGTTTGGACGAAAGGCACACGGTCTTCTGGAAGAAGTGCGTCAAACGATTGCCGAGAGCTTACAAGCCAAACCCCACGAAATTATTTTTAATAGTGGTGGTACAGAAGGGGATAACACAGCCATCTTGGCAGTTGCTTTTTCTCGTCAAAAGGAAGGAAAACATATTATTACTACGGCAATTGAACATCCCGCTGTGTTACGAACGATGGAATACTTAGAAACGTTAGGCTTTGAAGTGACTTACTTACCTGTGAATGAAAATGGTCAGATTTCAATGGATCAATTCAAAAAGTCTTTACGCGAAGAAACGATCTTGGTTTCAATGATGTATGGCAATAATGAAATTGGAAATCGATTACCGATTGCTGAAGTTGGTGCAATTCTTAAAAATCATTCGGCGATTTTTCATACAGATGCCGTCCAAGCTTATGGAAGTGAAGTCATTTTACCTCATGAATTAGGGATCGACTTATTAAGTATTTCCGCTCATAAAATCAATGGTCCAAAAGGCGTAGGTTTTTTATTTAAAAGCGATGCAATCCAATTACCACCTCTTTTACATGGTGGGGAACAAGAAGAAAAACGACGTGCGGGCACGGAAAACTTAGCTGGAATTATTGGCATGGGTACTGCCGTTTCATTACTAACTTCTGCAGAAAAGCAAGCAAGAAAAACAGCCTATCAAAGTTTTCAAACGATTATTTTAAAAGCGTTAGAAGAAGCCAATATTGATTTTTCAATTAATGGTGAACCAACGAATCGTTTAGCGCATGTCTTAAATCTTCATTTAAAAGGAATTCCCAGTGATTTGCTCTTAATGCATTTGGACTTAAGAGGTATTGCGATTTCAACAGGCTCGGCTTGTACAGCGGGAACTGTGGATCCTTCGCACGTGTTGACAGCGATGTATGGAGAAAATTCCTCAGCTATTAAAGAATCAATCCGGATTAGTTTTGGCTACGGGAACACACCAGAAGAAATTGCGACTTTTTCTGAAGTACTAGTTGCAGTGATTCAACAATTGAAAAAATAATCTGATTGCGGCAGCTACAGGTTTTCGCTATAATGAAGATAACAATGAAAATAATGAGGTGGAACCCATGGCATTTACAACAACGGCTGCTGTTGAAGGCTCAACAGTTTTTTACAAAATACATCCTAGTGCAAAACGCTATACATTAAAAGATAACGGCTTTACTGAAACAAAATCAGGGAACTTTCAATTGATTCGTTCCTTAGATCCAACGCCTCAGAGAAATGAAGGCTTCAAATTGAAAATTACGATCACTGCTGATCTAAAAGAGTTGAAAATGTCCATTACAACGGCAAATGGTTTAAAACCAATGAATATTTTCAAGAATGAACAACATGAAATGAGTAAAGAAAAATACTTTTTCTTAATGGATGGCTTAATTAGCCGTGGTGTATTAGAGAAAGTAGAATAATTTAGAGAAACCTGAAGAAACAAGTGAAAGTAGCTTGTTCCTTCAGGTTTTCTGTTTATTTGAAAGCAACAGCTTGTTGGCTGTGTCTTTGTTCCAAGTATTTTCTCATTATACGCCCGGCTTGCTTTACTTATTTCAAAAAAATAGTATAATGAAAAGCACTGAAAAGTTACGACCTTCAAATCGTGGATGATTTCAGAATCTAATTGAAATGATGGTGATAAAATGGCAGATAACAGCAAAACGCGTGTCGTGGTAGGCATGAGTGGCGGTGTCGATTCATCTGTCACAGCGTTGCTTTTAAAAGAGCAAGGCTATGATGTAATTGGGATCTTTATGAAAAATTGGGACGATACAGACGAAAATGGTGTCTGTACCGCAACTGAGGATTATAAAGATGTCGCAAAAGTAGCGGATCAAATTGGGATTCCGTATTATTCGGTCAATTTTGAAAAAGAATATTGGGACCGTGTGTTTGAATATTTTTTAGCAGAATATCGGTTAGGACGGACACCAAATCCAGATGTCATGTGTAATAAAGAAATTAAATTTAAAGCATTCCTAGATTATGCTATGCAACTAGGCGCTGACTATGTTGCAACTGGCCACTATGCGCAAGTAGAAACGGATGAAAATGGCGTAGTGCATATGTTACGTGGAATTGATAATAATAAAGACCAAACCTATTTTTTAAGCCAATTATCACAAGCCCAATTGGCAAAAACAATGTTTCCATTGGGTGGCATGGAAAAATCAGAAGTTCGTGCAATTGCTGAACGTGCTGGATTAGCCACAGCCAAGAAAAAAGACTCAACGGGCGTTTGTTTTATTGGTGAAAAGAATTTCAAAGAATTTTTGAGTAATTATTTACCAGCTAAAAAAGGCAACATGGTGACAGAAGATGGCGAAATCAAAGGACAACATGATGGTCTTATGTATTATACTATCGGTCAACGCCAAGGCTTAGGAATTGGTGGCGGCGGTAAAACACAAGAACCATGGTTTGTGATTGGGAAAGATTTAACCACCAATACATTATATGTGGGACAAGGATTTCACCATGAAAAACTATATGCAACACATTTAGAAGCTAGTGAGGTTCATTTTACTGTTGATACACCAATGCCAAAAGAGTTTGACTGTACGGCTAAATTCCGTTATCGTCAAGCAGATATTCCAGTGCATGTTTCCTTATCTGAAGATGGCACAAAAGCAACCGTTACGTTTAAGGAACCAGCGCGCGCAGTTACTCCAGGCCAAGCTGTTGTTTTTTATGATGGAATGGAATGCTTAGGGGGCGGCTTAATTGATCGCGCCTACCAAGATGAAAAAGAACTACAATACGTCTAAAAAGTTTCACGAGTTGTGAAACAAAAAGCGCAGAGTTAACCAAAAGAAAAGCGGATATGCTGGTCATAAAACCAGTAAGTATCCGCTTTTCTTTTTTGTTTTATATGCCTATTTTTTTTAAAATAAGAAAAAGAGAAAAATTAAAAATTCAAATTGTGGATAACTTTTCTGTGTATAACTTAGGCATCATTTTTCTCTTTTTTTAATTCGGCGGTGCTTCGACGAACCCATAGAAGGTTAATGAGAACCAGACAAGAAGTGGAAATAAAGACCCCACGATAACCGAAAGCGGCAGATACGCTTGAACCAATCATAGGACCAATCACATTTCCTGTCGCTTGGAAAGATTGATTGTAACTGAAAATACGACCTGCAGCGTCACTTGGGGAATAACGAGTGATCAACGTTTGAACAGCTGGTAGTAAACAGGCATCGGAAATCCCAACTAAGAAACGAAGCATGGCAAGCTGCCAGACATTTTGAACAAAGGCCATTGGTAGGTAAACGAAAATGGCTAAAATTAAGCCAATTGTCAAGATGCGTTCACTGCCAATACGATCGCCTAACCGGCCGAAACGAGGGGCGGCTATTAACGTTGCAATCCCTGGAATAGAAGCAATGACTCCGCTAATTAAGGTGACATTTCCGTGACCACCCAACAATTGTTGAATATATAAACTGATGATGGGACTAATTGAATTATTGGAAGCTTGAATGATTAATGTCGTAATAAACATTCCAAGAATCACGTGGGGATGTTCTAGTTTTTTTAAAATTTGTTTCCCAGATGCGGCTTGATTTTTTTCAATTGGCACAAACTCTTCATGGACAAAGACGAGACTCAAAACAAAAACGAGTAATAAAATAGTACCAGTAATGAAAAAGGTTGGCCGATAACCGAAAATAGACGCAGTGACACCGCCCAAAAGAGGACCAAGCAACGTGCCGGTAACAGAACCAGTGGCTAAAGTACCAAGCACTTGACCGCTTTTTTCCTTAGGTGTGCCTGTAGCAACTAACGCAGTCGCATTACTGATATAACCAGAAAAAACACCTTGTAATAAGCGTAAGCCAATCAATTGATAAACACTTGTGACTGCGCCCATTAAACTAATGACGATAGCCATCCCTAATGAAGCGCGTAATAACATTAACTTGCGTCCTTTTCGGTCGGCTAAACGGCCCCACCAAGGTGAAACAATGGTTGTGACTAAAAAAGTGGAAGAGAACGTGATTCCGCTCCAAAAATTCAATTGTTGGTGGGTAAAAGTACCTAATGTGTTGATATAAAGAGGCATAAATGGCATCACTAAGCTAAAGCCAATACCAGCCATAAATGTGCCAAACCATAAAACGAGCAGATTTTTTTCCCAAGGTTGTCTTGGACGGAAAATTTTACTTTTAATTAATTCATACATTCTATTTCCTCACTTTCTAGTAAAGAAATTCAAATTTGGCTTTGGCGAGTAGTTGATCATTCAATGCTTGATGCAATTCATTCGCAAAAAAGCCTTCTTTTAAATTTAGTGGATTTTTTGTAGCGTACACATATAACGTATAGGTGTGCACACCAGAGCGAGGGCTTAACCCCAGATAACGTTCGGTTAACTCAGGTAACGTTTCAGTGGCAAGCGCAGGAATCATCTGTTTCCCCAAAGGAGAAGCAAGACTATTTTTTCCTTGAATGGTAGGCTTGAGTGCTGTTCGACTAAAGTCTTCAGGAATCTCATTGGTTACAGGAACATTGGCAGCTAACCAATGAATAAAAGGGAAACCGATTAGAGGAATCGTGTCATAATCAATTAATTCCCAGGATAAATAACGGGCTTCTTTAGGAATGGCCGCTAAAGAAATAGGAAAAGATAAAATAGGACGTTCGTGTAATAAAAATTCTGCACTGGTTCGTTTGCCATAACGATCGGCCAAATGAGAACGGTTGGTAATATGCATGCCAAACAGCCTTCTTTCAAAAATAATGTTTACAAATTATTATTATAAACTATAATTTATAGTTTAAAAAGAGTCAATAGATATGATAAACTAATAATTGTCCAAAATTTAAGAATTGGAGGCGTCAGAAAGATGGCAAAAAAACGGAATTTAACGAAAGCCAAAATCCTTGAAAGTGCCCGCAATCTAGCGGAAGAATTGGGCGTTCAACAATTAACCTTTCAAAATTTAGCCGTTGATTTAGGCATCAAGTATCCTTCACTCTATAATCACTTTAAAAATATTGCTGAAGTAAAAAATGCTCTAGTGGACTTGTTAATTCAAGAATTAAATGATGCATTGCGAAGAGCCTTAGTGGGTAAGAGTGGCGCAGAAGCAATTCGGATATATGCTGAAACGTACCAACAATTTGCTTTTGAAAATTCTGCAGTCTATGAATTACTTATCAGTGTGCCGAAAACGCAAAACCAACAATTAATTGAAGGCATCCATGAAACCAATCAAATTATCTTACAACTTTTAGCTTTTTATCCATTTAATAATGAAGAACGACTGCACAAAAGCCGAGAATTACGTAGCTTAATCCATGGTTATATTACCTTACGTTTTTTAGGTTATTTTCAACGCGAAGAAGCCACGCCGGAAGAAAGTTATCGTCGCATGATTGAAGATTTTATTGCTTCTTTAGAAGTGGCAGGATAAAATAAATTTCAAAAATTTCTCAGTCCGAAACCAAATCCTTGCAACTTTTTCAGAAAGTGACTATGATACCTACAGTAGCAAAAAAAGGAGCGGTTCAATGTATCAAGTAATTACAATGTATGGCGACAATGAACCTTGGTGGTTTTTTGATGATTGGCAAGAGGACATTGTTCAAGAAAAAACCTTCGATAACTTGACCGATGCAGAGACATATTATGTGGAAGTTTGGCAAAAACTTTCTCAGAATTATACATACGTCAACACAAAGCCTAACTATTTAACGGCTTTCTGGAATGATGGGGAAGAACGCTGGTGTGAAGAATGCGATGAAGATTTACAACAATACTTCGGTTTAGCATTACTAGAAAATCATCATGCGGTTACTTTTGAAAATAAAGCTGAGTTTACCACAATATCCAATCATTTTGGCAAAACAAAATTCTGCAAACGGAAAGTTATTTGAAACGCATGAGTTTAAAGAAAAACCTCAGGGAATTTTCTTTAAACTCTTTTTCTATTCTCGGAATTTAGAGAAAATCGAGCTAATATTTGGTATAATACGAAAAGATAGCACTCAAAAAGGAGCGAAACTAGTGGTTGCAAAACAATTAATTATTGCTGAAAAACCTAGCGTAGCAAAAGATTTAAGCCGCGTTTTAGGAGCAAATCAAAAAAATAAGAATTATTATGAAGGACCCAACGTGATTGTCACCTGGGCTTTAGGCCACCTCTTAGGACTAAAAATGCCAGAAGATTTAAACAAAGAATGGCAAACGTGGCAAATTGAAACTTTACCGATGATTCCTAAGAATTTAGGGATTAAACCGTTACCGAAAACGGGACATCAATTAAAAGCGATTAAACAATTAGCTAATCGTAAAGATGTTTCTGAAGCCGTGATTGCCACCGATGCTGGTCGTGAAGGTGAATTAGTGGCCCGCTGGATTTTAGAATATGTCCGTTTTAACAAACCAGTCAAACGCTTATGGATTTCATCTCAAACAGACAAAGCCATTAAAGACGGGTTTAAGAAAATTCGCCCAGCGAAAGACTACGATAATTTGTATTACTCTGCCTTGGCGCGTGCAAAAGCTGACTGGTTAGTGGGTCTAAACGTCACAAGGGCCTTGACAGTGAAATATCAAGATAACTTATCCGCAGGTCGTGTTCAAACACCAACTTTAGCAATGGTACGCCAACAAGAAAAAACGATTGAACAATTTAAGCCTCAAACTTATTTTACTATCTCGTTAACTGTTGAATCAGAAAAAGCAAAGATGACCCAAAAAAATCCATACGCTTTAAAAGAACGGCAGGAAGCAGAACAATTAGTCAAAGAACTCTCAAAACAAAAGGGCTTAGTTACCGATATCCAAGAAAAAGTTAAAACAGAAAATGCGCCGTTACCATATGATTTAACCGAAATCCAGCGTGAAGCCAACCAGCGATTCCAATTTTCTGCAAAGAAAACGTTGTCTCTTGTACAAAGTTTATACGAAACCCATAAAATTGTTTCCTATCCTCGAACTGACAGCAAATATCTAACAACGGATATGAAAGGAACGATGAAAGAACGACTTCAAGCCATTGCTGATTTTTCACCAGAAGTGAAAGGCTACCTTAAAAATGGGGCTGTTGTTAAACAACAAAAAGTTTTCCAAAATGCAAAAGTCAAGGATCACCATGGGTTGATTCCAACTGAACAACGTCCTCGTTATGAAAAGCTAAGCAATGATGAACAAAAAATCTATCAAATGATTGTTCAACGATTCTTAGGTTTGTTTGCTGAGCCAAACCAAACCAAACAAACAAAAGTTACAGTCGCTTTTGGAAAAGAAACGTTTGTCTTTCATCAAAATAAAGTAGTTGTTGCTGGCTGGAAAACAACAGCCGAACAGCCGCTATCCACTGTCCAATGGCAAAAAGGCATGACCGTTGCGCCAAACTTTACCATTAACAAAGAATTAACGTCGCCGCCAAAACCATTAACCGAAGGAACGTTGTTAGGAAAAATGGAGAAACACAGTTTAGGCACACCGGCAACGCGAGCTGAAATCATTGAAAAACTGATTAAATCAGAATTGATGGAACGAACCAATAGCGGTTTAAGTGTCTCTGCCAAAGGAAAGCAACTATTAGACTTGGTGAATCCATCACTTGTGACACCTGAACTAACGGAAAAATGGGAAAAGTCGCTCGAAGCAATCGCTTCGGGTCAACAAAAGAGTCAACTTTTCTTAAAGGATATTGAAGAGGATACGAAAAAATTAGTCCGTGAAATTAAACAAAGCGAGAAAAAATATCAAGATTTTTCCATTACGCAAAAAAAATGTCCAGATTGTGGCTCAAACTTACGGGAGAAAAATACGAAAGATGGGAAGATTTACGTTTGTACAAACCAAGAATGTCCTTATCGTCGGCGAAAAGATCCTAAAGTATCCAATCACCGTTGCCCACAATGCCATAAAAAAATGGTCATCATAGAAGGAAAAAATGGTCGTTCTTTCAAATGTAAATTCTGTTCGATTACTGAAAAAATTCCCGATAAAAAAGAACGAAAACAAAAAATGACTAAACATGAAGAACGTCGTTTGATGAAAAAATATTCACAACCAGACGAACCAGAAGAAAGTGCTTTAGCGCAGGCCTTAAAAGCCGCTATGAATCAAGAGTAGCGACTTGACGAATGTTGGCTCTAAATAATCAAGTCATCCTTGTTGGTCTTTAGTAAACTTTCAAATAGAAAGAGAGGGACACGGATGCTCGCAAATTTAAATCAAGCAATGGATTATATTGAAGAACATTTAACGGAAGAAGTATCCTTCGATGAATTGGCAAAAAAGACAGGGATTTCTGTTTACCATTTTAAACGAACTTTTTCGTTTATTGCGGGGATGAGTCTGGCTGAGTATATTAAAAAGAGACGTTTGGCGGAAGCAAATTTAGCATTACTTGCTGGTGAAAAAGTGACAGATGTAGCTTTTAAATATGGTTATCAAAGTATTGAAGGATTCTCAAGAGCCTTTCGCGATTGGTCAGGACAAGCCCCTTCTGAAGTAATGAAAACACAAATCCAAAAAACGTTCCCTAAATTCTCTTTCTATATTGATATTAAAGGAGGACAATCAATGGATGTTAAATTGATTGAAAAACCAGCGTTTCAAATAGTCGGAGTTAGTCAGAAGGTTCCCTTGCAGTATCAAGGGGAAAATCAAGCAATCATGGAATTAGCACAGCGCATTACACCACAACAACGAGCGGAAATGCATACATTTGATGACATATATCCTCATCAAGTAGTAAATGCTTCTTTTGACTTTCAAGAGGGACGAACAACAGAAGGTGGAGAAATGACACACATGATTGGCTTTGCCACTTCGCAAGAAAATACCTATGAAGATTTGGAGCAACTAAGCGTACCTGCTCATACATGGGCGGTTTTTCCAAATGAAGGTCCTTTCCCACAAACTTTACAAGAAACCTGGGCAAAGATATTCTCTGAATGGTTGCCTTCATCTGGTTACCAAGTCGTTGCAGCACCAGAAATTTCGTTTACGCAATATCAAGGACCAGCAGAAGCTAAGTATAGTGAAATCTGGCTTGCTGTTACAGCTACTAAATAAAGAAAACCCACCATTGAAAAATGGTGGGTTTTTCCGCCAAGAAGGAAAAAGTTTGGTATAATAAACGTGAAGAAAAAAATTAGACCTTCTAAACTGAAATCTAGCTATGGATAAGTGATGCGAATACGGAATCATGGAGAAAAAATAATTCTCCGAGGTTTTAGAGTCATGTTGTTTGGAATGGTACCAAAACAAACTTTTTTGATTTGGCTTTTTCTCCCCTGTTTTATAGCCATGTTGTTAAAAAACAAACTATCACCACAAGCAATCCGTAATTTTCATCACAAGATTAGAATTTTTATCATCAAAGACGAGCTGCTTCGATTTTCGAAAACTAATCAAGTGATAAGTCAAAATGTTGATAGATTGAGATTAGTTCTTCCTTTTTTTAGGAAGGGCTTTTTTTATTGATAGAAGAAAGGGAAGAAATCTTGGTAGCACCTAAAAAAATTGTGAGAAATGCTTCTGTATTGTTTGGTTTCTGCCTCAGAAAGTTGTATACTTAGATTGGAATTATTCTATATTACATGCATTTTCACACTTTTTGGAAAAGTTCACTTGAATTTTCTTTTAGTTTCGTAGATAAAAGGAGTCATCGCTAATGGAAATGAACAATTCAGGTAAGCTTGTTTCTTTGTGTGGAGGCAAATCAGGGAGGAAATAATATGTTTGATATTGTAACATTGGCGAGAATCCAATTTGCGATGACAACAGTTTTCCACTTTTTCTTCGTACCGTTTTCAATAGGATTAGCACTTGTTGTAGCAATTATGGAAACAATGTACGTTGTGAAAAAAGAGGAACGTTATCGTAAAATGGCCAAGTTTTGGGGGAATATATTCCTATTAAGCTTCGCTGTTGGGGTTGTAACCGGGATTATTCAAGAATTTCAGTTTGGGATGAACTGGTCTGATTACTCTCGATTCGTCGGAGATATTTTTGGGGCACCGTTGGCGGTAGAAGCGCTCTTAGCTTTCTTCTTAGAGTCAACATTCTTAGGTTTGTGGATCTTTACTTGGGATAAAATGAATCCAAAAGTTCACGTAACGTTTATCTGGTTAGTCGTATTCGGTTCAATGATGTCTGCTTTCTGGATTCTAGTTGCCAATAGTTTTATGCAACATCCAGTAGGTTATGTCATCAATAATGGCCGTGCTGAAATGGTGGACTTTGTAGCTGTCATCAGCAATCCAAAAGTTTGGTATGAATTTTCACACGTTATCATGGGCGCCTTTACATTGGGCGGCATGGCAGTAGCTGGTATGGCTGCTTTCCAATTGTTGAAAAAACGGGATATTTCATTCCACAAAGCATCTATGCGCATTGGCTTATGGGTTACTTTGTTCGGTTCAATCGGCGTTTTATTAGCTGGCGACTTGCAAATGAAAGCTCTAATTGAAGGACAACCAATGAAATTTGCGGCGATGGAGGGGGCCTATGAAGACTCTGATGATCCTGCTGCTTGGACATTGATTGCTTGGGCAGATGAACGAGAACATAAACAAGTTTTTGGTATCGATATTCCGTATATGCTAAGTATTTTATCGTATAATAAATTATCAGGTTCGGTTGATGGGATGGATACAGTCAACAAGCGCTTGGTAGAAAAATATGGGGATGATAAAAATTATTATCCACCAGTTAACACTTTATTCTGGAGCTTCCGTATCATGGCTGGTTTTGGTGCCTTAATGTTATTGGTTGCTGCCTTAGGACTATTCTTTACAAGGAAGAAAAAACCATCGCTGTACGAGAAGAAATGGATGCTGTGGATTGTTGCTTTATGTACATTCGCACCATTCCTTGCCAATACAACAGGTTGGTTAGTCACTGAATTAGGTCGTTATCCGTGGACTGTCTATGGATTATTTACGATTGAACAAAGTGTTTCACCAAATGTATCGGTTGCTTCATTAATTACGTCAAATGTCATTTATTTCTTATTATTTGCTGGTTTAGGTAGTGTCATGGTTTACTTGGTTATTTTAGAATTACGTAAAGGACCAGACTATGAAGCGAAAAAATTAGCGAAAGAAAATGAACCAGCGTTGGATCCATTTGATAAGGGGGTATTTGGCGAATGAGTACACTACAATTATTATGGTTTGTCCTTATCGGCGTCTTGTTCTCAGGTTTCTTCTTCTTAGAAGGATTTGACTTTGGTGTTGGAATGGCCGTTCAAACGTTGGCACACAATGACGACGAAAAAGATCAAGTCGTTGCAACAATTGGACCTGTCTGGGACGGAAACGAAGTTTGGCTATTAACAGCGGGCGGCGCAATGTTTGCCTCTTTCCCATATTGGTATGCTTCATTATTTAGTGGCTACTATTTAATTCTATTTACGATTTTATTTGGCTTAATTATTCGCGGAGTTTCCTTTGAATTCCGCCACAACATGCCGGAAGGTAAACGTCGTCGGATGTGGAACTGGACGCTATCAATTGGTAGTTTCCTTGTACCGTTCTTCTTTGGTATTTTGTTTATCAGCTTAGTCCAAGGAATGCCTTTAGATGCAAACGGCAATATGCATGCGCAATTTACGGATTATTTTAATCTGTTTTCAATTGTTGGTGGAGTAGCCTTAACATTACTTTGCTACTTACACGGCATGAACTATATTGCTTTAAAAACAGAAGGCCCAATTCGCGAACGTGCTCGAAATTATGCAGAAATCTTATACGGCGTTTTATATGTCGGTTTAGTTGTTTTTGCAGTGTTGATGTACTTCAAAACGGACTTTTATGAAAAGAACTTTGCGGTCACTTTAATTTTAACGTTAGCAATTGTGGTCTTAACGGTCATTGCCAATGTTGGGGTGTTTAAACGCAAAGAGATGTTAGCTTTTCTAGCGAGTGGTTTAACATTAGTTGTACTAGTTGCTCTCTTGTTCAGTGGCTTGTTCCCACGTGTTATGATTGGTAGTGAAGGTTTTGATTTGTTGATTAAAGATGCAACAAGCACACCATATACACTAAAAATTATGACGTGGATTTCTTTAAGCATTTTACCATTCGTGTTAGCTTATACTGCTTGGTCCTATTATATTTTCAGAAAACGTATTTCACAGACAGCCGTACCAGAGGGGTATTAAATCTATGATTGATAAAGACATCTTACAGATGCCTAAAATCAAAAAAATTCTTGTCTTGCTTGCAGGTTTTTCTTTCCTGCAAGCAGTCTTTATAATTGGGCAAGCTTTTTTTCTTTCAAAAGCCATTGTCGGCCTTTGGAGTGGCGGGCATCTTAACCAACAACTACAGAGTATTTTACTCTTTTTTATTTTTTATCTTGGTCGACATGTTATTACGTATTTTCGTGAGAGAATGCTCGATACATTTAGTTATGAACGCTCGAAAGAATTACGCGAACAATTATTAACCAAAATTTTCCGTTTGGGGCCAAATGTTGTTCAAAAAAATGGAACTGGAAATATGGTTACCATGGCTTTAGAAGGCATTAGTCAAACCGAAAATTATTTACAATTGATTTTGACAAAAATGATGAATATGATGATTATTCCTTGGATTATTTTGGCCTTTGTTTTTACACAAGATATTCGTTCAGGCGTAACATTGTTGATTGTTTTTCCGATTATTATTATTTTTATGATTGTGTTAGGTTATGCAGCACAAAGTAAAGCGGACAAGCAATATGCGGCGTTTCAAATGCTTTCCAATCATTTTATTGATTCCTTGCGAGGAATTGACACACTGAAACTGTTTGGGTTGAGTAAAAAATATGCTGGGAGTATTTACCATACAAGTGAACGATTCAGAAAAGCGACCATGAGTACGTTGAAAATTGCTATTTTATCAACCTTTGCGTTAGACTTTTTTACGACATTATCGGTAGCTGTTGTGGCAGTTTTCCTTGGATTAAGTTTATTAAACGGCACGATTTTATTATTTCCTGCCTTGGTTACTTTAATTTTAGCACCTGAGTTCTTTTTACCGATTCGTGATTTTTCAAGTGATTATCACGCAACCTTAGATGGAAAAAACTCTTTTCAAGCGATCCAAGCGGTATTAGCATTGCCAGAAGCAGAACAGACCGATGTGCTCACGTTAGATGATTGGCATCAAGAAAGTCAGTTGTCAGTCACAGCGTTAAATTTTTCCTATGAAGATGCAACGCAAGAAGCAATTCAATCGTTGCAATTCTCTGTTGATGGTCGCAAAAAGATTGGAATTATCGGGGCGAGTGGTTCTGGTAAGTCAACGTTAATTAATTTATTAAGCGGCTTTTTATTACCAACAGAAGAAACGAGTCAATTGGCGATAAATGGCCAAACGATTCCACATTTTTTACAAAAAGACTGGCAAAAACAAATCCTTTATATTCCGCAAGCACCATATATTTTCCAAGATACTTTGGCAAACAATATTCGCTTTTATACACCTGAAGCAACAGATGAGGCGATTCAGCAAGCGATTCAGTTAGTTGGCTTAGACGAGCTGGTTAAAGACCTTCCCGAAGGAATTCATACCTTGATTGGGGAAAGTGGTCGAATGTTAAGTGGGGGACAAGCGCAACGAGTAGCGTTGGCCCGCGCCTTTGTTGATCAAAAACGCCACGTCTTGCTGTTTGATGAGCCGACAGCGCATTTGGATATTGAAACAGAAGTTGAAATGAAAGAGCGCATGTTGCCATTAATGAACAATCATCTTGTCTTCTTTGCGACACATCGTCTGCATTGGATGGAAGAAATGGATTACATTTTAGTGATGGAAAAAGGTCAATTAGTGGAACAAGGAACGCTAGCAGAGTTGATTGAAAAAGATGGCTACTATGTTCAATTAATGAAGCAAATGAGAGGAGGACGCCAATGATGGAAAAACAGCCGACAACGAAAGACGTTTGGAAAAACGATCAATGGGTTCGTCCTTTCTTAAAACGCTATAAAAAAACCTTGTATTTTGCCTTACTTTTAGGCTTCTTGACGTTCTTTAGCGCAGGGGCATTAATGTTTACGTCTGGTTACTTAATCAGTCGTGCGGCTTCCTTACCAGAGAATATTTTATTAATTTATATTCCCATTGTTTTAACAAGAGCATTCGGGATTGGCCGTCCTGTTTTTCGTTATGTGGAGCGTCTAACGAGTCATAACTGGGTGTTAAAAATGACCTCTGATCTGCGCTTGAAACTTTATAATGTGCTAGAAAAAGATGCGATTTTCTTTAAGACAAAATATCGCACTGGGGATATCTTAGGTTTGCTTTCGGAGGATATTAATCATATCCAAAACTTGTATTTACGAACGATTTTCCCAACCGTTATTGCTTGGATTTTGTATATCTTTTTAGTGATTGCATTAGGTTTCTTTTCTTGGTGGTTTGCTTTATGCATGTTACTGATGTTAGGAGTGGTTGTTTTTCTATTACCACTTGTTTCAGTTCTAGTGAATGGTGCGCGTCAAGAAAAACATAAATATGCCAAAAATGAGTTATATCAAACACTAACCGACAATATTTTAGGTGTGTCTGATTGGGTATTTAGTCAACGTGGCTCTGAATTCGTTGCTCGTTATGAAACAGATGAAGCGAATGTTCGTGCATTAGATGAAAAAATGAAGCAATTTAACCGTGGCCGAGACTTTGTTTTACAACTTCTGTTTGGCGTGATTGCGATTGCTGTCTTAGCTTGGACTAGTGTGCGGTTTCCAGGTAATCATGGGGGCGCAGCCAATTGGATTGGTGCCTTTGTTTTAACCGTTTTTCCGTTAATTGATGCTTTTGCTCCGCTACCTGCTGCAGCACAGGAAACAACGATTTATAAGGATTCCATTCGTCGTTTTAATGAGCTTCCTGAAGGGGAAGATGACTCAACAGAAGCGCCTGTTCAGCCAAATGGCACCAGTTTATCGATAGAACATTTGTCTTTTGCATATGAAAATCAAGCGAAAAAGGTATTAAATGACTTATCGTTAACAATTCCTGAAAAACAAAAATTAGCGATTTTAGGGCGCAGTGGCTCCGGAAAGAGTACGTTGGCTTCGCTCATTCGTGGTGATTTACGGCCTACTTCGGGAGAAATCCTTTTAGGAAACATCCCAACTGAGGCATTTGGTGAGACGATGACTGAATATATTGGGGTTATGCACCAAGCACCGTACCTATTTCGAACAACCATTTTAAATAATATTCGGATTGGTAGAGAAGAAGCAAGCGAAGCAGAAGTTTGGGCGGTTTTAGAAAAAGTCGGCTTAAAAGAAATGGTTGCCCAATTACCAGAAGGTTTACAAACAATGGTGGATGAAGCAGGTTTGCGTTTTTCTGGTGGCGAACGACATCGCTTGGCACTAGCGCGGATTCTTTTGCAAGATACACCGATTGTGTTATTAGACGAACCAACTACTGGTTTAGATCCAATTACAGAACAGCAATTGCTGGAAACCTTTTTTGAGGCATTAAAAGATAAAACCGTCATCTGGATTACCCACCATTTGCAAGGCGTAACTTTGATGGATCAAGTGATCTTTATTGAAGATGGCCAATTAGAGATGAGTGGTACGCCAGAAGAATTACTTGCAACCAATGCGCATTATCAAAAACTTTACCGAATTGATCGTGGCATTAGTTCTTTCGAGGAATAAAAAAACGACTGGTTGTTGATTAAAGCAAACAATCAGTCGTTTTTCTATTTCAATTAATGGCAATTCTTCCATAAAACGTTTAAAATGAACGATGTAATAAGAGCTCAGTTAAGGAAAGTAAGGTTTCTTTTGCTGTGCCATCAGGCAATTGTTGAATATCAGTGATTGCTTTGTTGGTTACTTTTTTAGCAAAAGCTTGTGCTTCTGTAACGCCATGATAGTCGTTGACTAGCGCCGCAACTTCAGCTGCCTCTTCTAAGGTAATGGCGCGTCCTTTATCCAAATAAGGGCTGAATACGTCAGGTGCTGCTTGATAAGCGAAGAGAAGGGGTAACGTATAAACACCTTGTGACAAGTCTTCTAAAGCGGGCTTTTTCAAGGTTTCCGTGTCGGCAGTATAATCTAAAATATCGTCATAGACTTGAAAAGCAATGCCAATATGACGGCCAATTCGTTTAGCTAAACGTTGGACTTCTTTTGAACTATGACCGAAATAGGCCCCTTCAAGACAGCTTAGTGAAAAAAGTTCGGCTGTTTTGCCGTTGACACTTCTTAAATAAGCAGGAATCGACATGCGGCGGTCAAATCGATGACTCATTTGATCGAGTTCACCAAGTAATAACCGTTTCATTCCTTGTGCATTGATTTTCATAAATTCAGAGCCATTCATGGCATCTGCAATCAAAGTAAAGAATTCAGTGAATAGTAAATCACCTGTGTAAACAGCCACGTCTTTACCATATTGTGATTGAATAGTCACAGCGCCTCGGCGCAATGGAGAATCGTCAATAATGTCATCGTGAATCAACGTAGCCATATGTAGGATTTCCAAAGATGCAGCTATTTTTAATAATTGTTGTTTCTCTTGTTTTTCTTCATCACCCAGTTGAGCAAAAAGAAAGAAAAAAGCGGGGCGTAATAATTTGCCGCCAGAACGAGCCAAAGTTACTAAGGCTTCTTCAATGTCTTCGTTGCGTGTATGCAACGTTTGTTCAATTAATTCACATGTTTCCGTTAAAGAACGTTCAACGTCAGGAAACGACTTCCAAAATGTGTTCATAAATATACTACGATCCTTTCAGTGGTTCAATACTATTTGATTGTATACGAATTGGCGACAGAAATACAGTAATTAAGTTTTAAAAGTAACAAAGTTTGTAAAAAAGTAGCGGAGGGATAGTTTGAATCGAGAAATATTTTTTGAATTAGTAGAATTAAAAGCAAAAACAGCTAGTGTTTTGCCATTTTTGTTAGGAATTTGTTTTAGTTGGTACCAATATGGGCGGCTCCATGTTGGTTATGTTTTAATTTTTTTCATTGCGATGTTTATTTTTAATATGGCGGTCGATATTTTAGATAATTATAATGATTACCATCATGCCACAGAAGTTCATGATTATAAGGAAAAAACGAATATTATCGGTCGAGAAAATTTATCTTTGCCATTAATACGCAAAATGATTTTTTGGATGATTCTCGTTTCTGCTTTAATGGGGATTGGGTTGTCATTTATTGTTGGCTGGCCGTTATTAATTATGGGTCTTTATTGTTACTTAATTGGTATTTTTTATTCATCAGGACCGAAACCTTTGTCCAGTCTACCATTAGGGGAAGTTTTCTCAGGATTTACAATGGGGTTCATGATTACCCTTATTTGTGTCTACATTAATACGTTTGAAGTTTTCAATTGGTCAGCAGCTAATTTATGGGGGATTTTCTTAGTCGCTTTACCTAACACTTGTTACATTGCTAACTTAATGTTAGCAAATAATATCTGTGACTTAGAGGAAGATGAAAATAACAAGAGATATACATTAGTTCATTACCTTGGCAAAGCAAGTTCTTTGAAATTATTCGTCGGATTAAATACAATAGCAATGTTAGCCATTTTGTTAGCTGTCGGTTTAGGATTGACGCCGCCAACAATGTTACTCATGCTTTTAACTTTACCTTTTGTACGGAAACAAACCCAAGCCTTATTGAAGGAACAAGTGAAGAGTAAAACATTTGTTTGTGCTGTGAAGATCTTAGCTGTGGGAGCAACTGCACAAGTGCTATTTTTTGCCATAGGTTTGTGGTGGCTGTAAATTTTTTATAGAGTGGAAGGGAATCAAAATGAATAAGAAACATGTTGTTATTTTAGGTGCTGGTTACGCAGGCTTAAAAACATTACGCGAATTACAAAAAGGCGCCAAAGACGTCGAAATTACTTTAGTGGATCGTAACAACTATCACTACGAAGCAACGGATTTGCATGAAGTTGCTGCTGGAACACAACCAGCTGAAAAAATCACATACAATATTATGGATGTTGTCGATGAAAAAATGACCACCTTTATCCAAGGAACAGTTAAAACAATTGATGCTGCAACACAAACAGTTGCTTTAGAAGATGGCCAAACAATCAATTATGATTACTTAGTTGTTTCTCTTGGGTTTGAATCAGAATCATTTGGTATCCCTGGTGTGCAAGAACATGCTCTACAAATGGTAGATGTGAAAACGGCTTTAAACGTGTATGAACATATCCAAGAACAAATGCGTCAATACAAAGCAACTCAAAACGAAGAATTCTTAAAAATTGTTGTCTGTGGAGCAGGCTTTACAGGGATTGAATTATTAGGTTCTCTTGTTGAAAACAAACCAAAATTTGCTGAAATCGCAGGTGTCTCAGCAGATCAAATCCAAATTTATTGTGTCGAAGCAGTTACTCGCCTATTGCCGATGTTTAACGAAAAACTTGCGAACTATGGTGTGCAATTATTAAAAGATTCAGCTATTCATTTATTATTAGGTAAACCGATTAAAGAAATCAAACCAGGCGCAGTTGTTTATCAAGATAACGAAGCAGGCGACTTGGCAGAACTTTCTGCCAAAACAATTATTTGGACAACGGGTGTTAGTGGAAGCCACGTTGTAGGCGATTCTGGCTTTGAAGCTCGTCGTGGTCGTGTCATGGTTCAACCAGATTTAACAGATGCGAACCATAGCAACGTCTATATTATTGGTGACTGCTCAGCAGTTATGGATACAGAAACCAATCGACCTTACCCAACAACAGCACAAATCGCCTTGAAGATGGGCGCTCATGCTGCTAAAAATATTCAAGCACAATTGAAAGGGGAAGCAACTAAACCTTTCAGCTTTAAATCACAAGGTTCTGTTTGTTCTGTCGGAAATACACGTGCTTTAGGAATTGTTGGTAAAACAGACATTAAAGGATACCCAGCTTCATTCATGAAAAAAATTATCATGAACAAAGCGCTCTTTGAAACAGGTGGTACCAAAGAAATGATGGCTAAAGGTCGTTTCGACTTATACCATTAAGAATCAGCAAAATAAGAAATAATGAGGTCGGGACAGAACCGTTTAGCTCCGAGAAATAAGAAGAAATTTCCGAAAATTGCTCTTTAATTTTTGGAGAATTTCGGCTTATTTCCGAAGGAGTTGGTTCTGTTCCCGCCGTTTATCAGTTTTTGAGCGTGGAGCAAAAATCCAAAGTGATTTTTGTCCCACGCTCATTTTTCTTAAATGAAAGTTTTAAAAAAATTTCCATGATTTTTCAAGTAAAATGAGGTGGGCGCTTTTGTTCGATTCCATTTTTATGTATAATGAGAAGTGATGGAAAGAGGGAAGTTAAATGGCACAAAAAAGAGCAACAAATAAGAAAAAAAGTACGACAAAGAAAAAGACCAAAAAACAACAGCAACAACAAGAACGTTTAAATTATATGTTTCTTGGCCTGATTTTTATTTTATTCGGTGTCTTTGGACTCTTTCGCTTAGGGTTTTTAGGCACGTTATTAGCGAATTGTTTACGCTTAGTTGTAGGTAATACCTTTCCATTTGCAGCGATTTTACTAATCCTGTATGGCTTATTAGTCATGATTTATGGAAAAGATTTTCCGTTAAAAAGAGGGCGCCCTATTTTTGGGGCTGTTCTGATTTATATTAGTGTTTTGTTATTTTTCCATGCCTTTATGTTTCGAAATGTTAGTGGCAGTCAACCAGATATTTTAGGTAACACTTGGGAGTTTTTGCAAAGTGATTTAAAAGCCAACCAAGTGACGCAAAACGTAGGGGGCGGTATGATTGGCGCGCTGCTTTATCAAGGAACGTACTTTTTGGTGGCACAATTTGGCAGCTATTTAATTGCTACATTGCTACTGTTAGCGGGTATTTTCTTGATGAGTATGTGGGATTTTCAGCAAATTGTTGATCATTTCCAAAGTATTCAAGATCGCCTAAGTCATGTTTCGGCAAAATCACAGGCGCGACAAGAAGAAAAAGAGGCGAAGCGAGCAGCGAAGAAAGAAGCCAAAGCTGCAGAACGCCAAGCAAAAATTGAAGCCGCTGCCCAACAAAAATTACAAGAGCGGGAACGCATGGAACAAGCGGCAGCCGAGCGCTTAACAAAAACACCTGTTGAAACCCACCAACCAATGGTGGAAGAACCGGCCGCACCAACGCCTGTTCAAATTGATTCGTTTCAACAGCAAAATCAGGCGATGCCTGTACCACCAATTGCAGCAACAAAACCGCAACGAGAGCAGGAAGAAGAGGCGGCAGATGAAGCTGGTGTTCTCGAATTTGAAATTTCTGAAGAAGCGGAAGATCGTGATTATCAACTACCACCAACTGATTTGTTAGATACAATTCAAGCAACGGATCAAAGTGGTGAATATGAAAAAATCGAAAAAAATATTGGCGTCTTAGAACAAACCTTCAAGAGTTTTGGTGTTGATGCTAAAGTAGTCAAAGCTAGTTTAGGACCATCTGTCACAAAATTTGAAGTTCAACCCGCTGTTGGGGTAAAAGTTAGCAAAATTGTTAACTTGACGGATGACATTGCTTTAGCGCTTGCGGCCAAAGACGTTCGTATGGAGGCTCCGATTCCTGGGAAATCACTAATCGGGATTGAAGTTCCTAATAGTGCAATTAGTACAGTATCCTTTAGAGATATTGTTGAGGCACAACCAAGTCATCCAGATAAACTATTAGAAGTACCTTTAGGTCGAGATATTTCAGGGATGGTTCAAACTGCGGATCTATCAAAAATGCCGCATTTATTAATTGCGGGATCGACAGGGAGTGGGAAATCGGTTGCTATCAATGGCATCATCACAGGTATTTTGATGCAAGCGAAACCTCATGAAGTAAAATTAATGATGATTGACCCGAAAATGGTAGAATTGAATGTGTATAACGGGATTCCTCATTTATTAACGCCAGTGGTTACTAATCCGAGAAAAGCGGCACAAGCCCTGCAAAAAGTAGTTCAAGAAATGGAATTTCGTTATGAAAAATTTGCAGCAGCAGGCGTCCGAAATATTACTGGTTACAATCAACTAATTCAACAGAAAAATGCGGAAGATGGCGAAAATCGTCCGATTCTGCCATTTATTGTTGTCATTGTGGATGAGTTAGCTGATTTAATGATGGTGGCAAGTAATGAAGTAGAAGATGCGATTATCCGCTTAGCCCAAATGGCACGGGCAGCGGGCATTCATATGATTTTAGCGACACAACGGCCAAGTGTGGATGTTATTACAGGAATCATCAAAGCAAATGTCCCTTCTCGAATGGCTTTTGCGGTCTCAAGTGGGACAGACTCGCGTACCATTATTGATACCAACGGGGCGGAGAAACTATTAGGTCGAGGCGATATGCTCTTCTTACCAATGGGAGAAAATAAACCAATTCGTATCCAAGGGGCCTTTATCTCTGATCAAGAAGTCGAACGAGTGGTTGCGTTTGTAACGGACCAACAAGAAGCTGAATATCAAGAAAGTATGATGCCAACAGATGAACCGACCACTTCAGGCGGTGGCGAAGCTCCTCAAGATGAGTTGTTTGAAGAAGCGAAAAACTTGGTGGTTGAAATGCAAACAGCTAGTATTTCATTGCTACAAAGACGTTTTAGAATTGGCTATAATCGTGCGGCTCGCTTAGTAGATGAATTGGAAGCACACGGAGTTATTGGACCATCAGAAGGTAGCAAACCAAGAAAAGTCTTTCTACAAGCGGAATCAGAAGAGGCAGCAACCGAGACGTCAGAACAATAAACAAAAAGAACAAAAATAGATAAATTTATCTATTTTTGTTCTTTTTTTATAATTTCAGCAAAGCATCATGTTATAATCATCATTTTCTGGTAAAATAGAAAGGAATAGTGCGGTTGGGAGGGAGCGTATCATGAGAAGAAAGAGCGTGCTTTATTTAGAAGTAGCAGATCAGATTAAAGAAGATATTTTGAGTGGCAAGTATCCAGTAGGAACGTTTTTACCAACAGAAACAGAATTGGAAGAGATGTTTAACGTTAGTAAAATTACGATTCGGCGGGCAATCGAAATGTTAGCAACGGAAGAATTTGTTGAGAAAAAAAGTGGCCGAGGCACAACTGTGTTAAGCAATCGTCCCTATAATAAACTATCAAAAGCAGGGACATTCACTGAATTTTTGAATGAATCAGGTCAGAAAGTAACTAAAAAAGTTTTACAAGTTGAAAACTTGACGTTGTCAAAAGAGATGCCGGCTTATCAATTTTTAGGAGAAGAAGTGGTTCACCTTTCACGGTTATATCTAATCGATGAACAACCCTATATTTATTTTAATTACTATTTGCCAGCTGCCATGAAAGACGTATCATTGACTGAATACAAAGAAGAATCCTTGTATCGTTTGATGGATCGACATGCCATTGAAATTTATAAATTTGAAGACCGTTTTGAAGTTGCAACTTTGACAGAAGCAGAGCAAAAGATGTTGCAAACAACTGAAACAACGGGCTTAAAAAGAATTCGGCGTTCGTTAAGCCCAACAGGTCGTTGCGTAGAATATTCAGAAGCTATTTATAATACGAAGATTCATCCTTATGTGATTGAATATGAAGCATAACTTTTAAAAGAATAACAGTGCACTTACAGTAATGTAAGTTCATTGTTATTCTTTTCTATTGTCGTTTTTTTTCGTTTTCGATACACTAAATGAGTGAGAAGAATAGGAGTGGAAAATATGTTAGAAGTACAAAATTTGAAAAAAGTTTACGGAAACGAAATTAAATATGAAGCTTTAAAAGGGATTAATTTAACTGTCCAAGATGGTGAATTTATTGGTATTATGGGACCTTCTGGAAGTGGGAAAAGTACACTTTTAAATTTATTGGCAACAATCGATAGTCCAACAGACGGTGAAATACTTTTAAATGGAAAAAATCCAAACAATTTGAATCAAGAACAAATTGCTAAATTCCGTCGTACAGAATTAGGATTTGTTTTTCAAAGCTTTAATTTAATGCCAACATTAACTGTTGAAGAAAATATTATTTTGCCATTGACGCTTGATGGAGAAAAAGTCTCTGTAATGAAACGACAATTAGCAGAATTAAGTGAGCGTTTAGGTATCAATCATCTGTTGAAAAAACGAATTGCAGAAATTTCTGGTGGACAAGCACAACGGGTCGCCGTTGCTCGGGCAATGATTCATCATCCACAATTATTATTGGCTGATGAACCAACAGGAAACTTAGATACGAAATCATCTAAGGATGTGATGGGCTTGTTACAACAATTAAACGAAGAAGAAGCGGCGACTATTTTAATGGTAACCCATGATCCGCTAGCCGCAAGTTATTGCAAGCGCATCGTCTTTATTAAAGATGGTGAATTAATTGATGAAATTGTCCAAAATGGCAATCAAAAAGAGTTCTACGATTTAATCATGGTGAAACTGGCTGAGATTGAAGGTGTCGATAATGAATTTTAATCAGTTTGTTATAAGAAACACGATTCGAAATAAGCATTTATACTTGGCTTATTTCCTAAGTACAATGTTTTCTGTGATGATCTTTTTTACGTTCACTGGTTTTGTCTTTCACCCAGCCTTAGCTAATGGTTTAAATCCTAAAGCACAAATGGGAATGACGGCTGCGGCTATTATAATCTATGGTTTCTCTTTCTTATTCGTTTTATACTCGATGGATGTCTTTATCCAATCTCGGAAAAAAGAGTTTGGAACCTTGATGATTCAAGGGATGAGTCCAAAACAGTTAAAGAAAATGATTTTTATTGAAAACTTAGTGATTGGTTTCTTTGCTACAATTTTTGGTAGCATTTTAGGTGTTGGATTTTCACAGTTTATTTTATGGATTAGCAATTTATTGATGCATCTAGGTTTAGGTTTTTATTTGCCAGTGATGCCGTTTATCATTACTGTCATTTCATTTGCGGTCTTGTTCTTAGTAATTTCTTTCTTTATTCAATTCCGCTTACCAAAAGCGACACTTCAAGAGCTATTAAAAGCAGGGGAAATGGGTAAAGGTGAAATCAAAAGCTCTAAAGTTAAATCTTTCTTAGCCGTGTTGCTTTTAGTTGTCGGTTACGGAATTGCTTTAGTTGCTAAGGGACAGTTAGTTTTAATGGTGATGTTCCCAGTAATTTTCTTAGTTATTTTAGGGACAAAATTCTTATTTGACCAATTGAGTGTTTCTGTCATTGAACGTTTAAAACGGAAACCAAAAATCTTTTGGAAAAAAACCAATATGGTCGTTTTATCAGATTTAGCATTCCGCATGAAAGATAATGCACGTTCGTTCTTCTTGGTTTCGGTGATATCAACGGTTGCTTTTGCTGCCATTGGAACGTTATACGGCGTGAATGAGATGATTTTTAAAGGAATAAGTTCTGTACCGTACGAACTGACATTGTCTGATTCGACCAACCCAGAAAATCAAGAAATGAAACAATTTGCGACAAAAACATTCCAAGAAAAAAATATTCAGTTTGATCAGATTGATTACACAATGTACAAAACAAGTGCCGGTATCCAATTAATCAAAACATCTGAATATAATAAACTCGCAAAATTTATAGATGAACCAACTTTAACAGGTGAGAAAGTAGTTAATTTATCACAAAAAGATGCTCCTTCTGCTGCATCAGTAGATGTCAAATCTGTTCAATTGGCAAATGATCAAGTTTTAAACATTGATAAAACAGAAGAAACCAATGTATTACCGACTTTTGGCGGTGTGGTTGTTATCCCAGATAGTACCTCAACAGATGGAATCAAAGAGGAAACAGAAACAATTTGGCAACCAAAAGAAGGCACAGATAAAGAAACCTTAATTGATGCTGAAAATATTATTGGTGAAAAATACCCAATGTTACTAGGAACCGCGGCTACAGTTGCAGGCATTACGCAATTTTATACGCCAGTTCTTTTTGTCGGACTATTTATCGGTATCGTGTTCTTTGTTTCGGCGGGTAGTTTCTTATACTTCCGTTTATATAGTGATATGAATACGGACGTTGAAAAATTCAAGATGATTTACAAACTTGGCTTGACGAAAAAAGAATTGAAGAAAATGATTTACCAACAAGTAGGTATTTTATTCTTTACACCGATTGTTGTTTCATTTATTCATGGAGCTGTTGCTTTGAAAGCAATGTATGCCGTGTTAGATCAGCCAATGCAATTAGCTGGCTGGCAAGTTTTAGGCGTTTTCTTATTGATTCAGGTCGTTTACTATTTAATTGCTAGAACGTTCTACTTCAAAAAAGTTTATCACTTAGTGAAAGATTAATTATAAAAAATCGTTAAGCATGCACGCTTAACGATTTTTTTTGATGTTCTTCGTGATATTGCATTCAAAGTGAGAATAAGTTATAGTTATGAAGCGAATGTAATAGCAGAAATGAGGAAAAGAAATGCAGAAAGAATCCATTTATGGACTGACGAGAGAACAGCTTGTGGACTGGTTTTTAGCCCATGGCGAGAAGAAATTTCGCGCAACACAAGTGTGGGAATGGTTGTATACAAAACGTGTTGCTTCATTTAGTGAAATGTCGAACATTTCTAAATCGTTGATGACTTTATTAGAAGAAAATTTTTCATTAAATCCATTAAAACAAGTCATTGTGCAAGAAGCGCAAGATGGTACCGTGAAATATTTATTTGAATTACCAGATAAAAATATGATTGAAACAGTCTTGATGCGTCAAGAATATGGATTATCTGTTTGTGTGACCACTCAAGTTGGCTGCAATATTGGGTGTACATTTTGTGCTAGTGGGCTATTAAAAAAACAAAGAGATTTAACTGCTGGCGAGATTGTTGCCCAAATTATGTGGGTGCAACATTATTTCGATGAACGTGGGTTGGATGAACGTGTTAGCCATGTCGTTGTGATGGGAATTGGTGAACCATTTGATAATTACGCCAATGTCATGAACTTTTTAAGAACGATTAATGATGATAAAGGCTTGGCTATTGGTGCCCGCCATATTACAGTTTCAACAAGTGGCTTAGTGCCAAAAATTCGTGAATTTGCAGACAGTGGACTACAAGTAAACTTAGCAATCTCATTACATGCTCCTAACAACGAAGTCCGTACATCAATTATGCGGATTAATCGTAGTTTTCCAATTGAAAAATTAATGGCAGCAATTGATGAATACATTGAAAAAACCAACCGACGTGTTACATTTGAATATATTATGTTGAGTCAAGTGAACGACCGACCAGAACATGCTCAACAATTAGCAGATTTATTACGGAATAAGAAAAAACTTTCTTATGTTAATCTGATTCCGTATAACCCAGTGAGTGAACACGATCAATATAGCCGAAGCTCTAAAGAAGCGGTATTAAAATTTTATGATGTACTCAAAAAGAATGGCATCAATTGTGTTATTCGTAAAGAACACGGAACAGATATTGATGCGGCTTGCGGACAATTACGCAGTAAACAAATGAAAAAAGAAAAAGTCAAAAACCAATAACGTAGTTAAAATCGGATCAGAAAGGTTTCTTTTTGATTCGATTTTTCGTTTATTTAATAAAAAATCGTCGGTTTTTTAATTCTTGTTTATAAACAAAAGATGAATGCTCTAAAACTTTTATGACAAATTTTCTTTTTGTGGTTTTCAAACTTGAAATTCTAAAAGAAATAGCTATACTGAAAAGAGATCATCACAGAATTTTTCATGAAAACAGCTATTATTTTCGTTATCTTTTCAAAAAAGTGAAATTTTGTTACGCTTTTTTAGTTTAAATGAAATGAGGGAG
Organism: Enterococcus sp. DIV2467a; assembly: GCF_050532945.1. Taxonomy (NCBI): domain Bacteria; kingdom Bacillati; phylum Bacillota; class Bacilli; order Lactobacillales; family Enterococcaceae; genus Enterococcus; species Enterococcus sp. DIV2467a. The sequence goes on from NZ_CP172896.1 coordinate 1,228,607, forward strand.
TCTATGGAGAAAAAGCAATTAAAAAGAGAGATAACAACGTTTGGTGCGTTATCCACGGTAATGGGTACGGTGATTGGCGCTGGTGTTTTCTTTAAAGCTGCGAGTGTCGTTGGACACGCACAGTCAGCTAGTTTAGCTATCTTTGCTTGGGTGTTAGGTGGTGCCTTAACCATTTGTGCAGGATTAACCAGCGCCGAACTTGCTACAGCAATCCCTGAAACAGGTGGCGCCGTGAAGTATATTGAATATACATATGGTAAATTAGCTGGTTTTCTTTTAGGGTGGGCACAAAGTATCATTTATTATCCTGCCAACATTTCGGCGTTATCCATTATTTTTAGTACACAACTAATCAATTTGTTTCATTTATCGGCAAATTTATTGATTCCGATTGCCATTCTTGCGGGAACTAGTATCACCGTAATTAATTTATTAGGAACAAAAATTGCTTCTTTGGTCCAATCAACGACATTGGTGGTAAAACTGATTCCAATTGCCTTGATTTCTTTAGTAGGATTATTTACTCCCGGACAGGTAGCTGTTTCACTTTTTCCTGTTGAAACAACAGCGAATACTGGCTTTTTAGTTGCTTTTAGTGGCGCCTTAGTCGCCACCATGTTTGCTTATGATGGCTGGCTAGGTGTGGGTAACGTGGCTGGTGAAATGAAGCGACCAGAAAGAGACTTGCCTAAAGCCATTATTTTTGGTTTGTTATTGATTACTTTAATTTATGCTTTAATTAATTTTGTGTTTCTAAAAACATTACCAATTGAGCAAATCGCTGGGAATTTGAATGCAGCTTCGGATGCTTCTGTGGCTATTTTTGGACCAATTGGCGGCAAAATCGTAACTATTGGGATTTTAATCTCTGTATATGGTGCGTTAAACGGCTACACAATGACAGGGATTCGGATTCCTTATGCCTTAGCCTTAGATAATCTGATGCCTTTTAGTCGTCAGTTTCAAAAGTTGTCTAAACGCTTTGTTGTTCCTTACGTTGCTGGAATTTTCCAGTTAGCTGTAGCCATTATCATGATGTTTTTCGGAACCTTCGATTTATTGACGGATATGTTAGTTTTTGTTATGTGGCTGTTTAATCTATTAATTTTCTTAGCTGTTTTTATTTTAAGAAAACGAGAACCTGAATTAAAACGACCGTATAAAGTTCCTGGCTATCCAATTATTCCAATTATCGCAAGTCTAGGTGGTATCTTCATCTTGGTTACAACAAGTATTACACAGCCTATTCTAGCATTGATTGGTATAGGGATTACGCTTTTAGGAATTCCAGTTTATTTAGTTAATAAACAAAAAACGAAGCCAAAAACGTAAACGATTCAATCGGATTATCATAGTTTTTCTCAAAAATTTTGTGATTCAGAGAAATTTTTGAAAACTAAACGCAAGATTTTTTTAGTATAATACTAAGTGTCTAGGAGTTCCACTATTTTGGGGAAGATAGATGGACAGCGCAAACTTCAAAAAAAGAACCTTCATCTTACTGGTGAAGGTTCTTTTTTTTGCTGAAATCATAAAATAAATGCGTAGTTTATTAGTGAGAGGAGGAAATGAATGACTGAAAATGTAAAAAAATTAGCCCATCAATTAATTGAATGGGGCGTCCTTCATGGGGCGCAAGACGTTTATTTTTTACCCAATGATACCGAAATAGCCATCTCTTTTCGGACAGGGATGCAACGGACACTTTACACACAAGTTTCCGCAGAAATAGGCGAAAAGTTAATTTTCCACTTTAAATTTATAGGCGGCATGGATGTCGGAGAAAGACGAAAAGCACAATTAGGCGCGACAACTTATCTAATTGGCGAGACGAAGCAACGCTTGCGTTTATCATCTGTGGGAGATTTTCAGAATCGAGAGAGCTTGGTAATTCGTTTTTTGCACCGATTTGGTGAACAAGCTGAACATTTTTTCTTTCCCCACCAGCTGAATGAAATTGAAGCATCTTGTCAGAAACGAGGACTTTATTTATTCAGTGGGCCAATTGGTTCTGGGAAAACAACAACCATGTATCGTGTGGCTAAACAAAGAAGTGGCGAACAACAAGTGATAGCGATTGAGGATCCTGTTGAAATTGAGGAAAAGCAGTTTTTACAGTTGCAAACAAATGAAAAAATTCAGTTAACGTACGAAGCCTTGATCAAAGTTTGCTTACGCCATCATCCTGATATTTTGATTATTGGTGAAATTCGTGATGGCGAGACGGCTCAAGCAGTTATTCGAGCCGCCTTAACGGGTCATACTATTTTTGCGACAATTCACGCCCGTAACTTATTGGGGGTGCAACGGCGTTTGATAGAATTAGGTGGCCCAGAGCATGAATTGGCTGAATGCTTGCAAGGTATCATTTATCAACAGATTTTGACAACCACGATTAATAAGGAACAAGTAGCGGGAATTCTTTATGATTATTTCTTCTTTAAGGAAGCCGTTATAAAGAGTAGTTGGCAAAAGAATCTAAGAAAGGCGTGGGCGTATGGGTTTATTACAGAAAAAACGTATTTTCAAGCCATCGAATAAATTAACGAAAAAACAACAGCAGCTTTTTCTGAAACTATTAGCGGATTTGCTTGCAAATGGTTTTAATATACAAGAAAGTTTTTCCTTCATGAAAAAATCAAACGCCTTACCTCAGCACAGTATAACTTTTTTAGTTGAAGGCTTTTCCTCAGGCATTGCCTTACAAGCTTTAGTTGAAGAATTAGGATTTTCAACAATGGTCTCGGCACAATTGTCGTTTGCTACTGCACACGGGGATTTGGTAGGGACACTACAAGCGATTTCCGAACATTTTTTTCAAACGGAAAAATATCGGCAACAGTTCTATAAAATAATTAGTTACCCGCTGCTCCTGATTGTTTTTTTGATTCTCGTCATTGTTGGTATCCGGCAATTTTTATTGCCCCAATTAATGGAAAATGATGCCAATAGTTATTCTAAAAATATTGGGATTCTTCTGATTGTTTACAGTCCATACATTCTGGTTACCTTAGTTTTTGTCCTCTCATTTAGTTTCTTCATTTTAAACCGTTATTTGAAGCATCAGTCTGCTATTCAGCGAGCGTTCATTTATCTGAAATTGCCAATTATCCGTGGCCTTTATCGGGAATACGTCAGTGCTTTTTTTGCACTAGAATGGGGGAAGTTGCTTGCACAAGGATTAGAAATGAAAGAGGTCATCGATTTGATGCGCCATACAACCAATTACCCTTAATGAAAGAATTAGCTGGAGCAATTAGTGAAGGACTGCTAGTTGGTGAAACCTTACATAGACAATTAGCTGCTTATCCTTTTTTTACAAAAGCATTGGGTTTAATGATTCAACAAGGAGAAGTAAAAGGAAAATTAGGCAAGGAGTTGATGGTTTATAGTAATGTCTGTTTCCAAGTTTTTTTCAAAAAAATTGAACGAGTCATTACCCTTGTTCAACCATTTATTTTTATCATAATTGCTTGTTTAATTATCGGTGTCTATGGGGCAATGTTGCTGCCTATTTATGGCAATATGGAAGGAGTTTTATAATGAAAAAGAAACAAAAATACGCAGGGTTTACATTATTAGAAATGTTGATTGTCTTATTGATTATTTCCGTATTGATTTTACTTTTTGTTCCTAACTTAGCGAAACATAAAGAAACAGTTGATAAAAAAGGCAATGAAGCAATCGTAAAAATTGTAGAATCACAAATCGAGCTCTACACACTAGAAAAAAATAAGACGCCTTCTTTAAATGAATTAGTCAACGAAGGCTACATTACTAAAGAGCAGTTAGATAAATATACAGCAGAAAAGCAATGAACAAGTCAGCAGGATTCACATTAATGGAAACACTTGCTAGTTTGACGATTGTTTGCTTTATGACTATGCTCCCAACACTCGCTATTCACCGCTGGCAAGAAACATTAAAAATTGAACAGTTTCTTGCTACGGTAGAAAAACAACTTCGTTTTGCGCAACAGCAAGCAATTGTTTTAGAGGAAACACAAGAAGTTTGGTTTTTTGAAGAACAACAAAGCTTTTCATTTCCTGATAAATTGAACCAATCAGCTGGAAGGACTTCGCTAGCTGTACCTGAAAAAATGACAGTGAGTGGCCCAAGCAAACTCAGTTTTCTTCATTCGTCAGGGAACAATGGCCGTTTAGTGAAATATATTTTTACTTGGACTGAAAAGAAACAGCAACTTATTTTACAATTTCAGATGGGGAGTGGCAAATATACGAAGAAAATTAACTATTTATAGCGGTTTTATTTTATTAGAGAGTCTCGTTAGTTTTAGTATTGTATGTGTGATAGCAGGGATATTCTCCCTGACTATTACACAATTAATTCAGCAAAATTATCAACGGGAGCAAGAATTAACGCGCACTCGTCTAGGATACGAAGCAATTTTATTTTTAGAGCAGACGGGTGATTTACGTTTCAAAGAGCGGATATATCAAGGAGAAACTTACCGATTTTCTTTGATGGAGAACGAGGGAAGAAGGATACTAAAAGTCACAGATTCAAGAGGAGCGATTTTGATTGGTCAATAAAAAATATGCGGGTTTTACGATGTTAGAGTGTTTAGTAGCACTAGTCGTTTTAAGTTGTATGTGTCAATTGTTTCAGTTGATGATTCAACAAAGTTTTATCGGAAATCAATATTTGAAAAACAATGATTCGAAATCCTGGCATATTTTTTTAATTCAATTAGAAAAAGAATGTCAAAAGCTCGTTTTCCAAACAGGCTCTGCTCAAGAGATTTCTTTCCTCGACTCAGAAACAAACAAGACTATTTCAATTCAAATCAAAGAAGATAAAATTATTAAGCGAGTCAATGGTAAAGGCTATCAACCGCTGTTAATTGGTATCAAAAATGGCCAGTTTAAAAATGAAGGACAATCGTTTACTTTGGAAGTTACTTTTACTTCTGGAAAAACATTTGATAGTTTTTTTCCGATAAAGGGAGAATTTTAATGAGGCAAAAATATTCAGGAAACTTATTGTTCACGGCCATGGCCTTTGTTTATTTGATGAGTTTTCTCGCCCTTCAGTTACTAGAAGAACGTCAGTTAACACAAAAATTTACGCAAGCTACCCAGGAATACTATGCAGGGAAAAGTATCCTTCATTTATTTCTTGCAGATGTTAAACAAAATAGACGAAAGTTAAAAACAGAAGAAAGGCTCGTATACGCGCAAGTGACCCTCGATTATACATACAAAAATGAACAATTAAGAATAACTGTTTTATTAAACAAATCTGGTCGAAAATACCAATATCAAGAGAGAGTTTCTCATCAAAAAAAAGCGGAAACAATACTGGAATAGCGTTGTTTTTCTACAAATTATTAGATTTTAGAAGAAAGACAGTAAAGGCATTGATTATTCTTTCTTTTTTCGTTAAAATAAAACAGGTATGGAAGTTGTTACATTTTGAATAGAATAGAGGTGCTAATTTGTTCCCAGAAAAAATTGAAGAGGCTTTCGAGCCAATGGAACAAGCAATCCAGTTATTGCAACAGTCATTGGATACTTCTTTTTTAGATGCGTATATTGAAAATGGTGAAAATATTTTAGATGATTTTCAAGTACGAGTACTTGACGGAGTACCTAATCCAGAGACAGTGAAACAATTAGAAACGCTGTATCATACGATTAAAAAAATTGATTTAGCTCCTGAAGATGTGCGACGCTTGTCCCAATTACTTTTGTTAAAAGGAACGAGAAAAGAGCAGCTTCAAGCAAATCATCAATTGACGCCAGACGGTATTGGCTTTTTGTTTGTTTATTTAGTAGAACAATTAACAAATAAATCAGAGCCATTAAAAATTTTAGATCCTGCTTCAGGAATGGGAAATTTACTGTTAACGGTTCTGCTGAACCTTGAAACAGCTGGTTACAAAGTTTCTGGTTATGGTGTGGATATCGATGAAACACTTTTGGCAGTATCTTCTGTGAACAATGCTTGGTCACAAGCCAATATTCAGTTGTTCCATCAAGACGGATTGCAAGATTTGTTATTGGATCCAGTTGATTTAGCATTAAGTGACTTGCCGATTGGCTATTATCCAAATGATGAGCGAGCAAAGGGATTTGCTGCTGCTGCGGAGGAAGGCCATAGTTATGCGCATCATTTATTAATGGAACAAGCCATGAAATACGTGAAGCCAGCAGGGTTTGGCTTATTCTTAATCCCGACCAATATTTTAGAGACTGAGCAAAGTGAATTCTTTAAAAATTGGTTGACAAAAAATGTCTATTTACAAGGAATGATACAGTTACCTGATGAATTGTTTAAGTCAGAACAATCACGTAAAAGTATCTTGCTTGTTCAAAACAAGGGTGCAGATGCTGAGCAAGTGAAGGAAGTTTTGTTAGCAAAACTTGCCTCTTTGAAAGATATCAATAAAGTAACGGAGTTCTTTAAACAATTTGAAGCTTGGAAAGCTTCAAATTTAAAATAAAATAGTAACGAAGAGGAGAAAATTATGTCTAAAACAATTGCAATTAATGCAGGTAGTTCAAGTTTAAAATGGCAATTATACCAAATGCCAAATGAAGAAGTGATCGCTAAAGGAATCGTTGAACGTATTGGCTTAAAAGATTCTATCTTCACAATTAAATATGGTGAAGGACAAAAATATGAAGTAATTGTTGATATTGATAACCATGAAGTGGCAGTAAAAATGTTACTAGACCAATTAATCGACTTAAACATTTTAGGTTCTTATGATGAAATTACTGGTGTTGGTCACCGTGTAGTTGCTGGTGGAGAAGAATTTAAAGATTCTGTTGTTATTACAGACGAAGTATTAGAAAAAATTGAAGCTTTATCTGAATTAGCACCTTTACACAATCCAGCGAATGCAATGGGGATTAAAGCATTTAAACATATCTTACCAGAAATCATTAGCGTGGCAGTCTTTGATACGTCGTTCCACACAACAATGCCAGAACACAACTATTTATATAGTGTACCGCGTGAATACTATGAAAAATTTGCTGCACGTAAATATGGGGCACATGGAACAAGTCATCGTTATGTCTCTCAACGTGCTGCAGAAATGTTAGGTCGTCCAATTGAAGACTTGAAAATTATCACTTGTCACTTAGGAAATGGTGCTTCAATCACTGCAGTTGATGGTGGTAAATCAGTCGATACATCAATGGGCTTCACTCCTCTTGCTGGCGTTACAATGGGGACTCGTTCAGGGGATGTTGATGCGTCACTATTGCCTTATTTAATGACAAAACTTGGCTTGACTGATGTACAAGACATGGTTGATATTTTAAACAAAAAATCTGGTTTATTAGGTTTAACAAATGGTTTATCAAGCGACATGCGCGATATTCAATCAAACTTAGATAAACCTGAAGTTCAAACAGCATACAACATTTTTATCGATCGTATTCGTAAATACATTGGTAGCTATGTCACTGTTATGAATGGCGTTGATGCGATTGTCTTTACTGCTGGAATCGGTGAAAATGCAGTGGGCGTTCGTAAAGATATTATTGATGGCATGACTTGGTTTGGTTGTGAAATCGATGATGACAAAAATAATGTACACGGTGAAGAAGCAGTTATCTCAACTGATGACTCAAAAATCAAGCTTCTATTAGTACCAACTGATGAAGAGTTAATGATTGCCCGTGACGTAGAACGTCTAAAATAATTAAACGAACACACCTTGTGAGACGCTCTCACAAGGTGTGCTTAATAGGTAAATAAGAAAAAACTGAGCCAACTATCAAAAGTGATAGTTGGCTCAGTTTTTTCTTATTTTTTATTTTTCTTCATTTTTTGGTAATTTGTTGTCTAAATCCGTCCGTACAACGAGAACATCGCAGCTAGCGTTACGGATAACTGATTCAGAGACAGAGCCAATAAATAAACGCTCAACGGCATTTAATCCAGTTGCTCCTAACATAATTAAATCAATGTTGTATTCTTTTGGTAATTCTTTGGCAATGATATTCTTAGGAGAACCATAGGCTAGAACGCTAGAGACTTTTGTTTGTCCCATATCCACCGCTTGTTGTTGGTAGGTGTCTAAGGTTTCTTTTGCCATTGACATTGCTTCTTCTGCTAGCGCACCATCAAAAGAGGACACTGATTGGAAAGAGCGCGTATCAACAACATGTGCTAATAGTAATTCAGCATCGTTTCGTTTAGCGACGTTGACCGCTTTTTTAAAGGCTAAGTCTGCTTCGTCAGAACCATCGATTGCTATCATAATTTTTTGATATTGTTGTAACATAATAACCGCTCCTTTCAGCGTAAAAAAAATCATTAATTGTTTCTATAATAATTGTAAAACAAACAAAGAAAAAAAGAAACTGAAACCGCTTCTTTTTTTCTGAATATTGGCATTTTTTTGTAAAAAAAACTTCGTTCAAAAAAATCTTTTTGAACGAAGTTTTAAATTCATCGTCTTTTATGACATTTTTTTTGCAAAAGTTAAACTAAACAACGTTGAAAGTAATAAAACAAAAAAGATAAAACCAATTGACAATAACGGGCGATTAAAAATAGCCGCTAGAACACCTAGAATGGCGATAATCAAGTAATAACGCCCAAAACGTTCGATAAACTGTTGACTTTCTGTTGCAGTTTCTTTTTTTAAGAGTGGTAAAAAAGCTGCACTTTTCTTCATCAAATAATAACTGGCTACGCCTGTGACAACGGCGAGTAATAGTACGAGTATACGAATCATCTTGTCCTCCAAAAAAAAACAACTTGCCAGAGCAAATTGTTTAGAAATCTACATAAAAATGGTAAAATCCGTCGATGCCGGTAATCGTCCTAGAGTATTGAACCCGCAAGATAAGCAGGTGGGTTCCTCGATCGCAGTATTGAACTACCAAAAGAAAAGGCATGTTACCAACTTTGATACAAGCAGGATCCCTAGATATCAATAAAAATGTTCGGTCAACACAGTGAAAGGACAACGCGTACATCACAGATTTACCATCTTTATAATAGCATACTCTCTCAAAATCGGCAACGAGATTGTTTCTTTTTTTGAAAGCGTATTATTTTGTTATTTTTTCTGTTTCCATTCTTGGATACGCTTGAGTTGCTGATGTAAGGCTTGTTCATATTTACCAATATCAATCGGCTCGTAATAACGTGCCTCTTTTAATTTGTCAGGTAAGTATTGCTGATTGACCCAACCGTTTTCAAAATTATGTGGGTATTGATAACCAATACCACGGTTTAATTCTTTGGCTCCAGCATAGTGGGCATCACGCAAATGATCAGGAACGTCTCCCACAGAGCCTTGTCGAATATCTGCCAAAGCAGCATCAATCGCTGTGACTGCAGAATTTGATTTTGGCGATAAACATAAATCAATGACGACACTAGCTAGAGGAATCCTAGCTTCTGGAAACCCTAGCTTTTCGGCGGCTTGAACAGCGGTGACTGTCCGAGCGGCGGCCGCAGGATTCCCAAGACCGATATCCTCGTAAGCAATGACCATTAAACGACGACAAATAATCGGTAAATCACCTGCTTCAACTAAGCGACCCAAATAATGAAGTGCAGCATCTACATCGCTTCCTCGAATTGACTTTTGGAAAGCGGAAATCACGTCATAATGGGCATCGCCATCTTTATCATGGGTTAAGGCTTTTCGTTGCACGCACTCTTCAATAATCGGTAAGGTGATCTTAATTTCGCCTTGTTCATTTTTTGGTGTTGATTTAACAGCTAATTCTAGTCCATTTAGCGCACTACGTAAGTCACCGTTCGTTGCGCGTGTCAAATGTTGTAATGCTTTTTCTTCTAAGTGGACGGGATAATCGCCTAAGCCACGTGTGCTATCGGTTAAGGCTTCTTGAATCGCTTGCTGAATGTCTGTTTCTGTTAAGGGCTTTACTTCAAAAATTTGCGTGCGACTACGAATCGCAGGGTTAATTGTAATATATGGATTTTCGGTAGTGGCTCCAATCATAATAATTCGTCCGTTTTCTAAATGAGGGAGCAAAAAATCTTGTTTTGTTTTATCTAATCGGTGAATTTCATCAAGCAGTAAAATCACTGTGCCACTCATTTTGGCTTCTTCAGCAACGATTTGTAAATCTTTTTTAGTGTCTGTGGCCGCGTTCAACATGCGAAAGGCATAATTTGTTGAACCAGCGATTGCGCTGGCAATACTGGTTTTTCCAGTGCCAGGCGGCCCATAAAGAATCATCGATGAAAGCATTTTGGCTTCGACCATCCGACGAATAATTTTACCAGGGCCGACTAAATGTTGTTGACCAACTACTTCGTCTAAGTGACGAGGTCGCATTCGATAGGCTAAAGGTTGTTGCATAAAAGGACCTCCTTTTTCATAATCATCTTATTATAACATAAAGAACGTACATTCGCTTTTTGGTGGTTTTTTGGGTTTTAGATGGATATAGCGGAAGGTTTCGTGTATGATAGGGAGTGGTGAAAGAAATGAAAGAAACGATAGATATCTTTAACACAAAAACAACTGAAGAAGTGGCACAATACTTGTTAGGGATGTATTTAGAGCACGAAACAGCAACAGGCGTTTTAGGTGGGTACATTGTGGATGCAGAAGCTTATTTAGGTCCTGATGATGAGGCGGCCCATAGCTTTGGCTTGAGAAAAACGCCACGCTTACAAGCCATGTATGACAAACCAGGCACGATTTATTTATATACTATGCACACGCATTTAATTTTAAATATGGTGACACAAGAGCAAGGCAAACCACAAGGGGTGATGATCCGCGCGATTGAACCTGTTGAAGGTGTCGATAAAATGATTGAAAATCGCCAAGGACGTCAAGGCGTGGAATTGACCAATGGACCAGGTAAATTAGTTGCAGCCTTAGGAATTGATAAGCAATTATATGGGCAGTCGATTTTTTCTAGTTCGTTACGGCTCGTGCCAGAAAAACGAAAATTTCCGAAAAAAATTGAGGCACTACCACGAATTGGAATTCCCAATAAAGGTCGTTGGACAGAGTTGCCTTTAAGATACGTCGTGGCTGGCAATCCATATATTTCTAAACAAAAAAGAACAGCAGTAGACCAAATAGATTTTGGCTGGAAGGATGAAGAAAATGAAAAAAGCAACAATGCTCACATACTTAGAGGAACAACTTGAAAAACACTTAGGAGATTACGAAGTAGGCCTTGATTGGGATCGCAAAAACCATACCATCGAAGTCATTGTTCGTTTATATGCAGAAAACAATGAGCAAGTGGCGATTGATGATGTTGATGGTACGCTTTCAGAAGAAGAATTCATTGAATTTGAAGATGGTTTGTTATTTTACAATCCGCAAAAGTCTGTCGTTGATGACGAAGAGTATTTAGTCACAATTCCTTATGAAGGAAAAAAAGGGCTACGCAAAGCAGTTTTAGACGGATTCATTCACTATTTAAAAGTGGTTTTAGATGAAGGGCAAAGTGATTTGTTAGACTTTTTATCAGATGAAACAGCGGAAGTTTTTGAATTGCATTGGGAGCCAGCAGATTTTGAAGCGATGATTAAAAAAGTGGCAGAAACAGAAAAAGAACAATGGATTGCGTATCCAAGTTATTAATTTAGAGGTGAGAACATGAAGTGGACAGAAGTAAAAGTAGAAACGGCTAGCGAAGCAGTTGAAGCAATTTCAAACATTATGATGGAAGCTGGCGCAAGTGGTGTGGCCATTGAAGATGCGTTGGACATTGAAAATTTTGAAAGTGATCTGTATGGGGAAATTTTAGATAAAGAGCAATTCACCCACATTAAAGAAGGGGCGATTGTGATGGCTTATTTTCCTGAAACAACCTTCTTACCAGAAATTTTACCATTTATGAAAGAAAATATTTTACGCTTGCCTGAGTACGGCTTATCCATTGGTAAAAACGAAATGACAATTAGTGAAGTAGCAGAAAGCGACTGGGCAACTGCTTGGAAAAAATATTATCATCCTGTCCGTGTCACACGATTCTTAACGATTGTGCCAAGTTGGGAAGCCTATCACGCACAAGATGAAGCAGAAAAAATTATCACATTGGATCCGGGCATGGCTTTCGGTACAGGCACGCATCCAACGACTCGTTTAACCTTGCAAGCTTTAGAAACTGTTTTACGTGGTGGCGAAACAGTTCTAGATGTAGGAACGGGCTCTGGTGTTTTGAGTATTGCAAGTCGCTATTTAGGGGCTAAAGACGTCTACGCATATGATTTAGATGAAGTAGCAGTTGCAGCGGCAAAAGAAAATATGGATTTAAATCCCATTGCGGCCGATGTTCATGTGTCAGCCAATGATTTACTAAAAGGGATTGACCATTCTGCTGATGTAATCGTCGCAAATATTTTGGCAGATATTATTGTGTTAATGATTGAAGATGCTTGGCGTTTGCTAAAACAAGACGGTACCTTCATTATTTCTGGAATTATTGAAGATAAAAAAGCAATGGTTTTAGAAGCACTAACGAAAGTCGGGTTTGTGGTGGACCAACTCTTTAATCAAGGCGATTGGTATGCGATTATCTTGAAGAAACCAGAGGAAGAGTAAAATGCAACGGTATTTCATGAAAGAAGATTATCAAGAAAAAGATTTGTATAAAGTCGCAGATGAAAACTATCATCATATTGTGCGAGTTATGCGAATGACGCCGAATGATCGTTGTTATTTAGTATTTCAAAATAAAACTGCCATTTTAGCTGAGATTGTGGAAATTGATTCAACATCTGTTTACTTTAAAGAAATTAGTAAAGAAGAAATGGACAAAGAATTGCCAATTGAAGTGACGATTGCGTGTGGGTTACCAAAAGGGGACAAGTTAGAATGGATTGTTCAAAAAGGCACGGAGCTAGGTGGCAATCAGTTTATCGGCTTTCCTGCGAAAACTTCCGTTGTCAAATGGGACCACAAAAAAAGAGCAGCCAAAGAAAAAAGATTACAAAAAATTGCCACAGAAGCGGCGGAGCAATCGCATCGGCAGCAGACACCAAGTGTTTCTTTGGTGGAAAAAACACAAGAAATCATTGCGCAATTTGACTCATATGACACAGTCTTGGTTGCGTATGAAGAATCAGCAAAACAAGGAGAAAAAAGTCAATTAGCACAAGTATTATCCACTTGCCAGCCAGGCGCACGTTTGTGTGTGCTCTTTGGACCTGAAGGTGGCTTTGCACCGCAAGAAATTGAACAATTTCTGCAGGCTGGGGCGAAACTTTGTGGGTTGGGTCCGAGAATTTTACGAGCAGAAACAGCACCGTTGTATCTTTTAAGTGCAGTTAGCTACCAAATGGAACTTTTAAATTAAACGAAAGCCCGCCTGTAAAATTCTTGTAGGCATTCTCTTTGAATAAACAGAGAGTAAAAAAGCGACAGTGATTGAAATTTAAGGGAAATTTAGTATAATAGAGTTGTTGAAAGTGCTACTGTTTCAAGTGGTACTTTTCTTTTTTATTAAAATAGATAAAACGTGAACGAAGTGTTCTTTATCCAAAGGTCACCTTCATAGAGGAGTGAATACCATGCCAAAAGAAGAAATACTGACAGGCCCAGCGGTCATCAAAATTGTAAGTACCTATATGGGACCAGAACATGTTGAGTTGGTTCAAAAAGCATTAACTTATGCTGAAAAAGCACACGAAGGTCAAGTCCGACAATCAGGTGAACCTTACATCATCCATCCGATTCAAGTGGCAGGCATTCTGGCTGAATTACATATGGATCCCCATACTGTAGCAACAGGATTTTTACATGATGTTGTCGAAGATACGGACGTAACACTGGACGATTTAAAAGAAGAATTTGGCGAAGACATCGCAATGTTAGTCGATGGCGTGACGAAACTAGGAAAAATTAAATATAAATCTCATGAAGAACAATTAGCCGAAAACCATCGGAAAATGTTATTGGCAATGGCGCAAGATTTACGGGTCATTATGGTGAAACTAGCCGATCGTTTGCACAATATGCGCACATTAAAACATTTACGTGAAGATAAGCAACGACGGATTGCGCAAGAAACTTTAGAAATTTATGCGCCTTTAGCACATCGCTTAGGGATTAGTCGAATTAAATGGGAATTAGAAGATACGGCCTTACGTTATATTAACCCCAACCAATACTATCGAATTGTTAATTTGATGCAAAGCAAACGCGATGAACGTGAAGCTTATGTGGCAGAAGCAGTCGAAGATATTCGTTTAGCTACGGAAGATTTAGAAATTTACGCAGAAATATATGGTCGACCAAAACATATTTATTCAATCTATCGTAAAATGAAGGACCAAAAGAAACAGTTTAATGAAATCTATGACTTATTAGCCATTCGTGTTATTGTCGATTCCATTAAAGATTGCTATGCCGTGTTAGGGGCGATTCATACACGTTGGACACCAATGCCAGGTCGTTTTAAAGATTATATTGCTATGCCAAAAGCGAATATGTATCAATCTATCCATACGACAGTTATTGGGCCAAAAGGGAATCCAGTAGAGGTCCAAATTCGGACCCATGAGATGCACCAAATCGCCGAATTTGGGGTGGCGGCTCACTGGGCCTATAAAGAAGGCAAAGCGGAAAAAATTGAAACAGATGAACTGACGAAGCAAGTCGATTGGTTCCATGAAATTATTGAATTACAAGATGAAAGCTATGATGCTTCTGAATTTATGCAAGGTGTGAAAGAAGACATTTTTAGTGACAAAGTCTATGTCTTTACGCCAAGCGGAGATGTAACCGAACTGCCAAAAGGCTCCGGACCACTAGATTTTGCCTACAGCATTCATACTGAAATTGGGAATAAAACAACCGGTGCGAAGGTCAACGGCAAAATGGTACAGTTAGACTATGTCCTAAAAAATGGGGATATTATTGAAGTCCTAACATCACCGAATTCTTTCGGACCTAGTCGCGACTGGCTGAAAATGGTTAAAACAAGTAAAGCCAAAAATAAAATCAAACGTTTCTTTAAAGAACAAGACCGTGAAGATAACATTATTAAAGGGCATGATGCTGTCATTAAATACATGACAGAAATCGGCTTTACACCGAAAGAATTTTTAACGAAGAATAAAATGGCGGAAGTGCTAGATAAATTTAAATTTCAAACGGAAGATGATTTATTTGCGGCAGTAGGTTATGGCGAAGTAAGTGCGCAAGTAGTGTGCAATCGTTTAACAGAAAAAGAACGCCGCGAACAAGAGTTGGAACGCCAACGTCAAGAAGCAGAAGAGTTGTTAAATCAGCCAGCTAAAAAAGAATCAGAAAAAATGAAAGTTCGTCATGAAGGTGGCATCGTGATTCAAGGGGTGGACAACCTATTGATTCGTTTAAGCCGCTGTTGTAATCCAGTGCCTGGTGATGAAATCGTTGGTTACATTACCAAAGGACGTGGCGTTTCAATTCATCGTGCGGACTGTCCTAACGTACAACATCAAGAAGAACTAGCACAACGTCTAATTGAAGTTGAGTGGGAAGATACCGAGCACAGTCGCAAAGAATACGCTGCCGATTTGGAGATTTACGGCTATGATCGTAGTGGCTTACTGAGTGATGTTTTACAAGTCATTAGTTCGATGACAAAAAATTTAGTCGGCGTTGAAGCTCGTCCATCCAAAGATAAGATGGCCCAGATTCATGTTACTGTGAAAATTCAAAACCTTTCTCATTTAAAAACCATCGTTGACAAAATTAAAAGTGTACCAGATGTTTATAGTGTTCGTCGAACCAATGGGTAAGTGTTAAAAGTGAGGCAAAAAAGATGAAAGTAGTTATTCAAAGAGTCAGTCAAGCACAAGTTGCGATAGAAGAGCAGATAGTGGGACAAATCAAACAAGGCTTCATGGTGCTGGTGGGCATTCATCAAGAAGACACGCCAGAAGATGTGGCTTATGTTGTTGGCAAAATCAGTAAATTGCGTGTTTTTGAAGATGACGAAGGAAAAATGAATCGCAGCATTCAAGAGATTGAAGGATCAATTATAAGTATCTCTCAATTTACCCTCTATGCAAAAACTAAAAAAGGCAATCGTCCCAGTTTTATTGAAGCGGCTCGTCCAGATGTGGCGATTCCTTTGTATGAATTATTTAATCAACAATTAGAAGCAGAAGGAATAGCGGTAGCCACAGGAGAATTTGGCGCGGATATGCAAGTGTCGTTGACCAATGATGGTCCAGTGACCATTGTGATCGATACACGAGAAAAATAATTGATTTTCCTATCGGAACCTCTTGACTTTCTAAGAGAACTTTAGTAGTTTATAGATAATATTAAAAATCTACGAAGGAACGAGTAAGTTTCATCTGTCTGCGAAGAGAGAGTTGCCGTGGCTGAGAGCAACTTCAACAGTGAAAGTGAAAGACATTCTGGAGATGGACGGAAGAAAAGCCGTCCCGTTACGAGCGTTAATCGTTGAGGAAAGAGTAAAATCTTTCAAAACTAGGTGGTACCGTGTAAAAGAGACTTTTACGCCCTTGTATGTTCAACATACAAGGGCTTTTTTCATTTTTAGAAAAAAGAAAATGGCGCACACATTTTTGTGGAATGATAGAAGGAGAGAAAGACAATGAGTTATCAAAAACCAAAAGGAACAAACGATATTTTGCCAGGAACTTCTGAAAAATGGCAATTTGTGGAAGAAACAGCTCGTTTGATTTTTAAAGATTATCAATACCAAGAAATCAGAACCCCGATTTTTGAACATTATGAAGTAATATCTCGCAGTGTTGGCGATACTACAGATATTGTTTCAAAAGAAATGTATGATTTTTATGATAAAGGAGATCGTCACGTGACGCTACGTCCTGAGGGGACAGCGCCAATTGTTCGGGCCTTCGTTGAAAATAAATTATATGGTCCGGAATATACGAAACCATATAAAACCTATTACATGGGGCCGATGTTCCGCTATGAACGCCCACAAGCTGGTCGTTTGCGTCAATTCCATCAAATTGGTGTGGAAGCATTTGGTAGTGAAAACCCAGCATTGGATGTTGAAATCATGGCTATGGCTTTGGACTTCTTCAAACAATTAGGCATCCAACAAATCAAATTAGTTATTAATTCCTTGGGGGATAAAGAAACACGTGCTACGTACCGTCAAGCATTAATCGATTATTTAGAGCCCCATATGGCAGAATTAAGCGAGGATTCACAACGTCGCTTACACGAAAATCCATTGCGGGTGTTAGACAGCAAAGATAAAAAAGACAAGGTGATTGTCGCAGAAGCGCCCTCCATTTTAGATTATTTAAATGAACCATCTAAAGCACATTTTGAAGCAGTAACTGATATGTTAGATTTACTAGAAATTCCTTATGAAATTGATAGTAATATGGTTCGCGGCTTGGATTATTATACACACACAATTTTTGAAATTATGAGTGAAGCGCCTAAAATGGGGGCGCAATCAACTATTTGTGCAGGAGGCCGATACAATGGTTTAGTTGAAGAATTAGGCGGCCCAGACACACCAGGTTTTGGTTTTGGTATGGGCATTGAGCGAGTGTTGTTAACAATGGAAGCTGAAGAAGTTGTGATTCCAGCGTTATCTGAATTAGACGCATATGTGGTTGGGATTGGTTCAGAAACCAACATCGCAGCTTTGCAACTTGTTCAAAGCATTCGTAACTTTGGTTTCTCAGCTGATCGTGATTACATGAATCGCAAACCAAAAGCGCAATTTAAAACGGCCGATAAATTACAAGCAAAATTAGTTTTAACAATCGGTGAAAATGAATTGAATGAAGGCATTGTCAACGTAAAATCAATGGCAACACGCGAAGAAAAAGCCTTCCCGTTAAGTGCTATCCATGATTCATTTGATGAAGTGTATGACGAAATGATGACAAAAATGATTGAAGAATAAAAAGGAGAGATTGAGAAATGGCAAAACGCACAACCTATTGCGGCAATGTATCTGCCGAATTTATTGAAAAAGAAGTTGTATTAAAAGGATGGGTTCAAAAACGTCGTGACTTAGGAGGGGTTATCTTTATTGATTTACGTGACCGTGAAGGAATCGTCCAAGTGGTCTTTAACCCAGAAAAGTCAAAAGAAGCATGGGAAATTGCTGATAAATGTCGTAGTGAATACGTCATCGAAGTTAAAGGTCAAGTCGTTTATCGTGATAAAGAAGCGATTAATCCCAAAATGAAAACTGGCGAGTTTGAAGTGATGGCGACTGACATTACGATTTTAAATACTGCGAAAACAACGCCATTTACCATTGAAGATGACAATAACGTTAATGACGAATTGCGCATGAAATATCGTTATTTAGATTTACGTCGTCCATCAATGACAAACAACATTAAATTACGTCACCAAGTAACGAAAACAATCCGTCACTATTTAGATAATCATGACTTTTTAGACATTGAAACTCCTTATTTAGGCAAATCAACACCAGAAGGCGCTCGCGATTATTTGGTTCCTTCTCGTGTCCATGCCGGTCATTTTTATGCTTTACCACAATCACCACAACTCTTTAAACAATTATTAATGGGGGCAGGCTTCGATCGCTATTACCAAATCGTTCGTTGTTTCCGTGATGAAGATTTACGAGGCGACCGTCAGCCAGAATTTACACAAATCGATATCGAAACGACCTTTTTAACACCAGAAGAAATTCAAACATATACAGAAAATATGTTGGCTGAAGTGATGAAAGAGACAAAAGGAATTGAGATTTCTGTTCCGTTTCCACGAATGAGCTATGATGAAGCAATGGCACGCTATGGTAGCGATAAACCTGACACTCGTTTTGCTATGGAATTAATTGATGTCGCAGATGTAGTGAAAGACGTAGACTTCAAAGTTTTCCAAGCAGCGTTGGAAAATGGCGGACATGTGAAGGCTTTAAATGCTAAAGGCGCCGCAGATAAGTATTCTCGTAAAGATATGGATAACTTAGGTAAGTATGTGAGTCAATTTGGTGCAAAAGGCTTAGCTTGGTTAAAAGTTGAAGAAGATGGCTTAAAAGGACCGATTGCTAAATTCTTAACAGAAGTTAGTGATGAATTAATTGCTGCTACCAATGCAGAAGTCGGTGATATTTTAATGTTTGGTGCCGATAAACCTGAAATCGTAGCCGCTGCTTTAGGTGCGGTACGTACACGTTTAGGTAAAGAATTAGGTTTAATTGATGAATCGAAATTCAATTTCTTATGGATTGTGGATTGGCCGTTGTTTGAATATGATGAAGAAGCTGGTCGCTATGTTTCTGCTCATCATCCATTTACACAACCAAAAGCAGAGGATGTGGCCCGCTTAGCAACAGACCCAGCCTCTGTGTATGCTGAAGCTTACGATGTTGTCTTAAACGGCTACGAATTAGGCGGTGGCTCATTACGGATCCATACACGAGAATTACAAGAAAAAATGTTTGAAACGTTAGGTTTTACAAAAGAAGAAGCACAAGACCAATTTGGTTTCTTGCTAGACGCATTAGATTACGGCTTCCCGCCACATGGAGGGATTGCTTTAGGGCTAGACCGCTTAGCAATGCTATTGGCTGGGGAAGAAAATATTCGTGAAGTGATTGCCTTCCCTAAAAACGGGAAAGCAATTGACCCAATGAACAACGCACCAAGTTTAGTTTCTCCATTACAATTGTTTGAATTAAACATTGATGTAACAGCCATTGACGAATAAGTGTTAAATCCAAAGAAAGAGTGACTTCATTGACGGATGAGGTCACTCTTTCTTTGGGAAGGAAAAGGATAACAAAATAAAAAGTGGCTGAGCTAAAAATCTGCCAATTGGCTGTTTTTTCTTTTTAGAAAACTTTGTATGATAACTGAGTGTATAAAGGAGCGAAACAAATGACAAAAATAATTTTAACAATTGGCGGTTCCGATCCTTTTTCAGGTGGCGGGATTCAAACAGATTTAAAAACGTTTGAAAATCATCAAGTCTTTGGCTTATCAACTTTAACTTGCCTTGCTACAGCCCCCAAGAATCATTTTCAGATTCATGACCTGGAGACTTCTTTGGTGAAAGAGCAGCTCGCTTCCATACCTGCCGGGAGTTTAGACGGCATCAAGATTGGCTTGATTCACAGTGAAGAAAGTATGTTACAAATTGCAACCTTTTTGAAAAAGCACGCAGGTCTGCCGGTGGTGTTGGATCCTGTCTTAGCTTTTAAAGAAACGACTTCAGTTTATGAAAAAAGATACATGCAGTTATTGATTGAAAAACTTTTTCCATTCGCAACGATTATAACGCCTAATTTAAAAGAAGCAGAATTACTCATTGGCAGAAAATTAACAACCGTCGAAGAAGTCCAACAAGCGGCGGAAGAGTTAAACTCTTTAGGAGCGGCAACGGTGGTGATTAAAGGCGGTAATCGTTGGCTTGGTCAAGAAGCACGTGACTTTTTTTATGATGGACAACAACATATTCAATTGGTCAAAGAAAAAGTAATGGCCCACACCATTGATGGCGCTGGTTGTTCCTTTGCCTCTGCAATTGGTGCGAATTTAGTTAAAGGATATCCGTTAATTGAAGCAGTTGATTTAGCAAAAACATACGTTCATGAAGCCATTGTTTCAGGGGTTCAGCTAAATGCAGCTTTTGGAAGTGTGTGGCATGAAGGATTACTAGCAGGAGGTGTGGCGGATAATGACAAGAAAAATTAGTCTATATGCAGTAATTACCGCTTTAACAGTGGCTGTGTCAATGGTCTTTATTATCCCCGTCCCAGCAACAAATGGCTTTGTTACATTGGCGGATGCAGGGATTTACATTGCTAGTTTACTTTTTGGTCCGATTGGTGGCTTGACAGTCGGAGCTTTAAGCGGTGGTTTAATTGATTTATTGTCAGGCTATCCACAATGGTTCGTTTTTTCGTTATTGATTCATGGCGGACAAGGGTGGTTAGCAGGGCACTTCTTTAATAAAAATAAAAAGATGCAAACGCTAGGATTACTTTTAGCCAGTCTCCTCATGATTAGCGGGTATGCTTTAGCGACTAGCTGGCTTTACGGCGTGGGTGCGGGGATTGCCTCTTTACCAGGGAATATTATTCAATCCTTATTTGGGGTGATTGTAGCATTGCCTCTTAGTCAAACATTAAAACGTGTGTTACCAAAAAATGGTCGTTTAGAAGAAAGAAGGATGAACAAATGACTATCGATGAAAAAATGTTAAAAGAACAGTTAGTGACAATTACAGAAGAAGTCATTACAGCAGGAAATTTACAAAAAGGGGACCTATTTGTTTTAGGTTGTACCACCAGCGAGGTGGTAGGTGGCGTCATTGGTAAAAATTCCAGTGCCGAAGTAGGACAATGGATTGTCTCAACCTTAATTGAACAATTAGATAAAAAAGGCATCTCTTTGGCTGTCCAAGGATGCGAACATATTAATCGTGCTTTAGCGATGGAACGTCGTGTGGCTGAAGAAAAAGGCTTTGAAATTGTCTCGGTAGTACCGCAATTACATGCTGGCGGTTCTTGTTCAGTGGCTGCCTTTGAAAAATTTGATGAACCTGTGGAAGTTGAACATATTGTTGCTCAAGCAGGGATTGACATTGGCGATACATCTATCGGTATGCATGTAAAACATGTGCAAGTTCCTCTTCGCTTGAGCATTCGAACGTTAGGTGCGGCCCATGTTACAGCATTATATTCTCGTCCTAAATATATTGGTGGACCAAGAGCCCATTATGAAACAACCCAAGAACGAAATCGTTAAGATTTCGTTCTTTTTTCATTTCTATAAACATTTGATGAATCTTCCGTAATTATTATAGGAATCTCTTTTTTTCTCTCGGTAAACCACGTATAATATGAAAAGAAATGTAATTTATTGAAAACCTGAAACGAGGCTATTATTTATGAAAAAAATTTATGACGGACTGCCAGTTCATGACTATAC
The DNA here is from genome assembly GCF_050532945.1 of Enterococcus sp. DIV2467a. NCBI lineage: Bacteria > Bacillati > Bacillota > Bacilli > Lactobacillales > Enterococcaceae > Enterococcus > Enterococcus sp. DIV2467a. Next base: position 1,250,465 of record NZ_CP172896.1, read on the forward strand.
AACAAAATTTTCTGTGTCGATTGTCTATGCTATTCTTGCATCAATTGCCATGAACTTTTTCTATCAACCAGGAAATATTTATTCCAGTGGCTTAACAGGCTTGGCACAAATTTTAACAACCCTCTCAACAAAAATTGTCGGTTTTAATGTGCCTGTCTCCATTACATTGTATCTTTTAAACGTGCCGTTATTCTTTATTGCGTGGAAAAAAATAGGTAAGAAGTTTACAATTTTTACTTTCATTACCGTGACTTTAACTTCATTATTTATGCATATTGTTCCGCAAACGGTGATGACCCAAGATCCAATTATCTGTGCTATTTTTGGTGGGGCGATTTCTGGATCAGGAATTGGTTTTGTTTTAAAAAACGGGGTTTCTTCTGGGGGCTTAGATATTCTAAGCATTACCATTCGGAAAAAAACGGGGCGTTCCGTTGGCTCGATTTCAATTTATTTTAACGCACTAATTGTCTTCGTTGCAGGTTATTTATTTGGCTGGCAGTACATGTTCTACAGTGCGTTATCAATTTTTGTAAGTGGAAAGGTCACAGATGCTGTTTATACTAAGCAAAAGAAAATGCAAGTTATGATTGTCACTAAAAACCCAGATCGAGTCGTGGATGAGATTCAAAAGAAAATGCGCCGTGGTATTACAATTATTCATGAAGCGGAAGGGGCATATCGCCACGACCGCCAAACTGTTTTGCTAACTATTGTGACACGCTTTGAGTTGCCAAGTTTAGAAGCAGCCATGAAAGAAAGCGATCCGAATGCCTTTGTCAGCATCTCAGATAATGTCAAAATTTTAGGACGTTTTTACGAAGAAGATTACAAATAAAAGGATATGAAGCAACGAGAGAATGGCTGTGTCTATTCTTTCGTTGCTTTTTTTGAAAAATAAGTAAAAAAATGCTTTGTGTGAGGACCTGAAATTCCCATTTAAACAAGAAGTTAATTGAAAGACGTTCGTGAATTCCTTTGCTTTTGGTTTAATTAAATCTAATTATTCGGAAATAAGTCGCTATTGTTTCTCGCAAACGAATGCTTTGTTTGGATTTGAAAGAAAACGATGAAAAAAGAATCATTTTTATTGAAAAGACCCAAAAAAACTGGTACACTAAGTGTGTAATTGATAAGTACTTTTAATACTGTTATGAATAAATAGTAGGAAAAACGAACATCAATTCTATTTTTTTAAAGTTCATAGGTCGTTTTCAGTCTTACTTGGACATATTTCGACCCACAAAAGGAGCGCATCATGTTAAAAGAATTTAAAATGATTGAAGCAGTTGCTCCAGATATGCTCGATGTATTACAAGAAAGATTCCAAATTCTTCGCAATATTTATTGGATGCAACCTATTGGACGTAGAAGTTTATCAGAAACGATGGGAATTACAGAGCGAGTCTTGCGTACAGAAACAGATGTTTTAAAGCAACTCAACCTGATTGAACCTTCAAAAAGCGGGATGACATTAACAGAACGCGGTTTGGAAGTCTACCAAGGCTTAGAATTAGTCATGAATCAATTGCTTGGTATGCACCAAATCGAAAAAGAAATGACACAGTACTTTGGCATTCAACGTTGTATCGTTGTTGCAGGAGATAGTGATATCCAAAAGAAAGTTCTTTCGGACTTTGGAGATGTCTTAACCAATACGCTGAATTTACTCTTACCAAATGGTGAGAATACAATTGCGGTTATGGGTGGGACAACAATGGCCATGGTGGCCGAAAATATGGGATCACTAGAAACTGAAAAACGTCATAATTTGTTTGTTCCAGCCAGAGGAGGGATTGGTGAAGCAGTTTCTGTCCAAGCCAATTCAATTAGTGCTGTAATGGCCAACAAAACGGGTGGTAACTACCGGGCGTTATATGTCCCAGAACAATTGAGTCGTGAAACGTATAATAGTTTATTACAAGAACCCTCGATTCAAGAAGTTCTTACGTTAATTAGTCATGCCAACTGTGTGGTGCACAGTATTGGTCGAGCGTTGCACATGGCGGCACGCCGAAAAATGTCTGACGACGAAATGGTTATGCTCAAACAAAAAAATGCCGTGGCAGAATCGTTTGGTTATTTCTTTGATGAAGAAGGAAAAGTGGTCTATAAAATTCCACGAATTGGCCTTCAATTAAAAAACTTACAAGAAATTCCCTATGTCGTCGCAATTGCGGGCGGCAAAACGAAAGCCAAAGCCATTCGCGCATATATGAAAAATGCACCAAAACAAACGTGGCTCATCACAGATGAAGCTGCCGCAAACGAGATTTTAAAAGGGGTAACCCTTTAAAATAAAAAATTTTTGATTTTCATAAGGAGGAAATCTTTAATGACAGTTAAAGTAGGTATTAATGGATTTGGACGTATCGGACGCTTAGCTTTCCGTCGTATCCAAGATGTAGAAGGAATCGAAGTAGTTGCAATCAACGACTTAACAGATGCTAAAATGTTAGCACACTTGTTAAAATATGACACAACTCAAGGCCGTTTCAACGGTACAGTTGAAGTTCACGAAGGTTCATTCAACGTTAACGGCAAAGAAATCAAAGTTTTAGCTAACCGTAACCCTGAAGAATTACCATGGGGCGAATTAGGCGTAGACATCGTTTTAGAATGTACTGGTTTCTTTACTTCTAAAGAAGCTGCTGAAAAACATTTAACTGCTGGTGCAAAACGTGTAGTTATTTCAGCTCCTGGTGGTAACGATGTACCAACAATCGTTTACAACACAAACCATGAAACATTAACTGGAGAAGAAACTGTAATTTCAGGCGCTTCTTGTACTACAAACTGCTTAGCTCCAATGGCTAAAGCTTTACATGACAACTTTGGTGTTGTTGAAGGTTTAATGACAACTATCCACGCTTACACAGGTGACCAAATGACATTAGACGGACCACATCCTAAAGGCGACTTCCGTCGTGCGCGCGCTGCTGCTGCAAACATCGTACCTAACTCAACTGGTGCTGCTAAAGCGATCGGCTTAGTAATCCCAGAATTGAACGGTAAATTAGATGGCGCTGCTCAACGTGTTCCTGTAGCAACTGGTTCATTAACTGAATTAGTTACTGTATTAGACAAAGAAGTTACTGTTGATGAAGTGAATGCAGTAATGGAAAAAGCTGCTAACGAATCTTATGGTTATAACACAGACGAAATCGTTTCTTCTGATATCGTAGGTATGACTTACGGTTCATTATTCGATGCAACTCAAACAAAAGTTATGACAGTTGGCGACAAACAATTAGTTAAAACTGTTGCTTGGTATGACAACGAAATGTCATACACTGCTCAATTAGTTCGTACTTTAGAATACTTCGCTAACTTATAAGATTCATTCTTATCATTAGTGAAATTTGAACAATTGTGAAATAATAAGCGGGGAAGCAACGCGCTTCTCCGCTTTCTTTTTTTAAAAAAGAAAAATCCTAAAATTGACAATACAGGAGGTCTACTCATGGCTAAAAAGACAATTAAAGATGTAGATTTAAAAGACAAAAAAGTCCTTGTCCGTGTTGACTTTAACGTTCCGTTAAAAGATGGCGTGATCACAAACGATAATCGTATCGTAGCGGCTTTACCAACAATCAAATACGTGATTGAAAATGGCGGAAAAGCAATTCTTTTCTCTCATTTAGGTCGTGTAAAAACAGAAGAAGACAAAGCTGGCAAATCATTAAAACCAGTGGCTGAACGTTTAAGCGAATTACTAGGTCAACCAGTTACTTTTGTTCCAGAAACACGTGGTAAAGAATTAGAAGACGCTGTTAACAATATGAAAGACGGCGACGTTTTAGTATTTGAAAACACTCGTTTTGAAGATGTTGACGGCAAAAAAGAAAGCGGCAATGACGCTGAATTGGGTAAATACTGGGCTTCTTTAGGCGATGTATTTGTCAATGATGCTTTTGGTACTGCACACCGTGCACATGCCTCAAACGTTGGAATTGCTTCAACTGGTATCCCAACAGTTGCTGGTTTCTTAATGGAAAAAGAAATTAAATTCATCGGCGAAGCTGTTGAAAATCCAAAACGTCCATTCGTAGCAATCTTGGGTGGCGCTAAAGTTTCTGACAAAATCGCTGTCATTGAAAACCTAATTGAAAAAGCCGATAAAATTTTAATCGGTGGCGGTATGGCTTACACATTCATGAAAGCACAAGGCTATAGTGTTGGTTTATCTTTACTTGAAGAAGATAAAGTGGACTTAGCGAAAAGCTTAATGGAAAAAGCTGGCGACAAATTAGTTTTACCGGTTGATACAGTTGTCTCTAAAGAGTTCAGCAATGACGCTCCTTTCCACACGGTTCCTTCAACTGAAATCCCAGATGATGAAGAAGGCTTGGATATTGGTGAAAAAACAATTGAATTATTTGCTAACGAATTACAAGGTGCGAAAACAGTTGTTTGGAATGGACCAATGGGCGTATTTGAAATGAGTAACTTTGCCAAAGGAACAATTGGTGTTTGTGAAGCGATTGCTAATTTAGAAGACGCAACAACAATCATCGGTGGCGGGGACTCTGCTGCTGCAGCAATTCAATTAGGCTACGAAAACAAATTCTCTCACATCTCAACAGGTGGCGGAGCAAGTTTAGAATTATTAGAAGGCAAAACTTTACCAGGTTTAGCTTCTATTAACGATAAATAATCAGTTTAAAAGACAATATTTTAAAAAAAAGAAAAGGATGTGCTTTTCATGCGCAAACCAATTATCGCTGGTAACTGGAAAATGAACAAAACTTTAAGCGAAGCACAAAGCTTTGCAGAAGCAGTAAAAAATGCTGTTCCATCAAACGACGTTGTTGACGCTGTGATTGGATCTCCAGCATTATTCTTAGCTCCTTTAGCTTGGAACCTAAAAGATTCTGAAGTGAAATTAGCTGCACAAAACTGCTACTGGGAAAACGCTGGTGCCTTCACTGGTGAAAACTCACCAGCTGCAATTGCAGATTTAGGTGTAGACTATGTGATTATCGGACACTCTGAACGTCGCGAATATTTCCACGAAACAGATGAAGATATCAATAAAAAAGCCAAAGCAATCTTTGCAAATGGTATGACACCAATCTTCTGTTGTGGTGAAACTTTAGAAACGTATGAAGCTGGTAAAACAGCGGAATGGATCGAAGGTCAAATCACTAACGGCTTAGTTGGTTTATCAAACGAACAAGTTGCTTCAATGGTTATCGCTTACGAACCAATCTGGGCAATCGGAACTGGTAAATCTGCAGATGCTAATATTGCAGATGAAATCTGTGGTGTTGTTCGTTCAACAGTTGAAAAATTATACGGCAAAGAAGTTTCTGAAGCTGTTCGTATTCAATACGGTGGTTCTGTTAAACCAGAAAACATCGCTGAATATATGGCAAAAGAAAACGTTGACGGTGCTTTAGTCGGCGGCGCAAGCTTAGAAGCAGATTCATTCCTAGCTTTATTAGATGCTGTAAAATAAGAAATCACTAACGGTAACGTTTTCTCAATGACTTTTGCAAAAAAATGTTTGCATAGTTTGCGAGAATTAACTACAATCATACATGAGGGAATCCCCTTAGTATAAATACAAACTCAAAGGAGAGACAAAACATGTCAATTATTACTGATATTTACGCACGCGAAGTCTTAGACTCACGCGGTAACCCAACAATCGAAGTAGAAGTTTACACTGAAAGCGGAGCTTTCGGCCGTGGAATGGTTCCTTCAGGAGCTTCAACTGGTGAATACGAAGCAGTTGAATTACGTGATGGCGACAAAGCTCGTTACTTAGGTAAAGGTGTTACTAAAGCTGTAGATAACGTAAACAACATCATTGCTGAAGCAATCATCGGTTACGATGTACGCGATCAAATGGCTATCGATAAAGCAATGATCGATTTAGATGGAACTCCTAACAAAGGTAAATTAGGTGCTAACGCTATTCTTGGTGTGTCTATCGCCGTAGCTCGTGCTGCTGCTGATTACCTAGAAGTGCCTTTATATCACTACTTAGGCGGATTCAATACAAAAGTATTACCAACTCCAATGATGAACATCATCAACGGTGGATCACATGCTGACAACAGTATTGACTTCCAAGAATTCATGATCATGCCTGTAGGTGCGCCTACATTCAAAGAAGCTTTACGTATGGGTGCAGAAGTATTCCACGCATTAGCTTCAATCTTAAAAGGTCGTGGCTTAGCTACTTCAGTAGGTGACGAAGGTGGTTTCGCTCCTAACTTAGGTTCAAACGAAGAAGGTTTCGAAGTAATCATCGAAGCTATCGAAAAAGCTGGCTATGTTCCTGGTAAAGACGTTGTTCTTGCTATGGATGCTGCTTCTTCAGAATTCTACGACAAAGAAAAAGGCGTTTACGTTTTAGCTGACTCAGGCGAAGGCGAAAAAACAACTGAAGAAATGATCGCGTTCTACGAAGAATTAGTTTCTAAATACCCAATCATTTCAATCGAAGACGGCTTAGACGAAAACGACTGGGACGGATTCAAAAAATTAACTGAAGTATTAGGCGACAAAGTTCAATTAGTTGGTGACGATTTATTCGTAACAAACACAACTAAATTAGCTGAAGGTATCGAAAAAGGTATCGCTAACTCAATCCTAATCAAAGTTAACCAAATCGGTACTTTAACTGAAACATTTGAAGCAATCGAAATGGCTAAAGAAGCTGGCTACACTGCAGTTGTATCTCACCGTTCTGGTGAAACAGAAGATTCAACAATCTCTGATATCGCTGTTGCAACAAACGCTGGCCAAATCAAAACTGGTTCATTAAGCCGTACTGACCGTATTGCTAAATACAACCAATTATTACGTATTGAAGATCAATTAGGCGATGTAGCTGAATACAAAGGCTTAAAATCTTTCTACAACTTAAAAAACAAATAATTCATTAAATGAATAACGCTTAAAGGGACAATTGGTTAATGAACCAATTCTCCTTATACTCGGACGTAAAAACACGCCTTTCTGCAAAGAAAGGCGTGTTTTTTTATATTTATAAAAATATTGAAAAAAATAGATTAGAAATAACTTCAACCGTACATCGCTCTATAATCACTTGTTTAAAAATAACAAAACATTAACAAAACAACATTATATAAAAAATTAATAAAACAAAATAATTGTTATTTTATAATTTTAGTATTGACTGGTTTCAGATAACGCTGTACGCTTAAAGAAATAGTATAGAATTTCACAAAAAAATGAAAACACAAATTTAACTTGGAGGATGTTGAGTAGTGAGCAACGGGAAAAAGATTTTTATTAGTCATAGTTCAAAGGATCAAGAATATGTGGATGCGTTTATCCAATTATTGAAAAAGTTTGGGTTTCGAACACAGGATATTTTTTATAGTTCCACTATTGAAACAGGTGTACAGCCAGGAGAATTAATTTTTGACACGATTAAAAGGGAGCTAACCAATCAACCTGTCATGCTGTATTTTTTATCTGATCATTATTATCAGAGTATTCCATGTTTAAACGAAATGGGTGCTTCTTGGATGCTATCAGATAAACACTATCCAATTGCGTTAAATAATTTTTCTATGAAAGATATGAAAGGTGTTATTAGTAGTGAGCGTTTGGCGATTGCGTTTAATGATAAGACAAGTACTAATGAAATAAACTGCTTATTAAAAAAGTTATCTCATGACACAGATGTACAAGCTGAGCCAGATTTTGAACTAAACGTTGAGAAAAATATTCAGCCATTCCAAAATAAACTGACACAACTGATTCGGCAAGCAAGTTATTTAAAACCTGATGAAAAGGGATATTTTGAAACGACTCTTAGCACTCATCGTCCTGTGTATGGCACAGCAAAAGGGGTGTATGACTGTTTCAAATTACCTAGCTTAATTGAGCCTAAAAGCTTAGGGTTAGACACGCTATCAGAGGATGAAAGCCATTGGCTATTCTTTTTTCTTACGTGGGGAACTTTTCAAGAAGGCGAAAAAGTGCGGTTTAAATTGAAAAAGGATAAGGCGTATAACAATCGGGAATTCAGTGATATTGGTAAATGTAAAAATATTTACGTCTCTTATTTAGAGAAGGTAGAGTAATTGGAGGAGGTAATAAATGAAAATGAATTGGCGTCAGTTGGTTGGTACATATCGCATTTCTGATAATGGCAAACAATATCAAAATGACTGGTTAAATAAGCAAGTTGATTTAGCCACAGAACTTCGTAAATCTTTTGATAGTGACTATCGTAGAGTAATTAAAAGTGATGCATTTAGACGCTTACAAGATAAAACACAAGTTTTTCCTTTAGAACGTAATGATTTTGTAAGAACACGTTTAACACATAGCTTAGAAGTGGCAATGCATAGCAGGGATATACTTAGATTAGTTATTTCACAGTTGAACGAACGAAACATTGAGGTTATGGAATTATCAGAATGCTATCGGTTGTTAGAAACAGCTGCATTAATCCATGATATCGGCAATCCCCCTTTTGGACATTTTGGGGAAGAAGCCATTCGTATTTGGTTTGAAAAAAATGGTCCTTTGTATGCTTGTTGGTCTGATTTTTCGGAGCAACAACAAAATGATTTTCTTAACTTTGAAGGAAACGCTCAAACCATCCGACTTTTAACAAAACTGCATCATGATAATGGGACTTCTAAAGCAGGAATGAAACTAACAGCCACGACATTAGATACAGTTATCAAATATACGGCATCTTCAGATCAATTAAATAAGCAACAGCTTTTGTCTAAAAAAGTTGGCTATTTTTACTCGGAAAAACAAGTGTTTAACGCCATTAAATTTGCGACAGGAACACAAAATAAGCGACACCCATTAGTCTTTTTGTTAGAAGCTTCAGATGATATCGCCTATACTTTTTCAGATATCGAAGATGCCTATAATTATGGTTTATACAGCTATCAAGATTTAAAGCAGTTTGTTGATGCGCAAACAGGAACAAAAAAATTTTTAATGTTAGAAAAAGATAAAACAGAAGAAGCTACCTTACAAGAATTTTTGAGAAAGACACAAAGAGCTGTTTGTCAAAGCGTAGCGAAAAATTTTGCTAATCATTATGACTTAATTATGAGAGGTATCTATCATAATGAAATTATCATTGAAGATTGTGATGAAGTGAAATGCTTTCAGGCATTTAAAAACTTTTCTAGAGTCTATGTTTTTCAAACAAAAACAATTTTGGATCAAGAGGTATTGGGCTTCAATATCATCAATCGTTTACTAGATGAATTTGTTCCAGTCGTACTGAAATATGAAAAAGTTTCCATGAATAAGTATGAGGAGCGAATCTTTAATAATATTTCGGAAAGCGCGAAAGCGTTGTATAGAAGAGAAGCAAAGAACGCTACAGAAGCAGAAAAAGACTATTATCGTTTGAAAATGGCGGTGGACTTTGTATGTAATATGACGGATGGATATGCCAAAAAAGTTTATGATACATTATTCACTTAAAATTTGAGAAAAAGCTTCTCAGCGGTTGCCGCCGCTGAAGAAAACTAGTTCATTGCACAGGCTGATCGTTTCAGTAAAAATTTTAAAGATGCTAGTAATTTCACTGAAAATCGGGTACACTAAAATTAGCTAGTGTAACTAGCAAAAAAGGCAACTGGAATAGATAGGTTGTGCTGTCTATGAAGGGCTTTGTTTGTCAGGTTGTGCTGACATGCAAAGTGCCTTTTTTCTTTTTCTCAACATTTTAAGGACAAAAAACGATTGCAACATGTCACAATCGCTAACCTCGGAGAAAAAGGAATTTTTCTCCAATGGCCATTTCGATAACCTGTTGTGTGTTTCGAAACATTCAGAACGGTGGTGCGTTCTTTCAGTGCCTAATTATCCAATTCGTTTCTTGTTCCTCTATTTACAGTATACTGAATGAAAGCCTATTCTGCAATGATAGAATCAGGTTCCTGTGATTAAATAACATAAAAAATGGGCTCCTTATATAAAGAAAAATAACAAAAGAAATTTTGAATATTGACGTTTTTTTTAGGTACGTTATGATAAACGAGAGGTGATTTTATGTTAAAAACGCAAATTGTTGATTATTTACGCAATCAAACAGCTTTTTTTGAACCATCTTTAGTCAGTGAAATTTTCACAGCAAGCAATATTGCAACGACATTTTCTATCAAACGAAATACAGCTAGTCACTATTTAAATCAGTTAAACGAAGAAGGAATTCTAGTTAAGATCAATACACGACCGGTTTACTTTTTTCATAAAGAAGCGTTTCAACAACAAAACTATCTTTTAAAAAGAACTGTTTATCAAAGTTTCCAAGAAATGATCGATGAACAGCCTGCTTTTGATCGCAAAAGTGATTTTTTTCAGTCGGTCATTGGTTATCGCGGTAGTTTAGCTCAGACCATCGAACAATTAAAAATGGCAGCGCTTTATCCTGGCGGTGGATTGCCTGTCTTAATTACAGGTGAAAGTGGTACGGGTAAAAGTTTTTTAGCATCCTTATATTATCAGTTTTGTCTTTCAAAAGAACTACTTGACGATTCAGCACCTTTTGTGACAGTTAATTGTGCGCAATATGCCAACAATCCAGAGCTTTTAACTAGTCAATTATTTGGGCATCTTAAAGGCGCTTTTACGGGAGCAGATTCCGATAAAATTGGAGCCTTTCAAAGTGCAGAAGGGGGCGTTTTATTTTTAGATGAAGTTCATCGTTTGAGTCCTGAAGGGCAGGAAAAGTTGTTTACATTTTTAGATCAGGGTATCATTTATCGGATGGGTGAAACCAATCGGCCCATTCCTGTTACGTGTCGGTTGTGCTTTGCCACAACTGAAGAAATTTCTAGCACCTTTTTAACGACATTTTTAAGACGAATTCCTATTCAAATTAAAATCCCAAGTCTTGCTGAACGCACTCAAGCGGAAAGAAAACAATTAATTATGCGAGCATTTTATGAGGAACAGCAAGCTATTCAAAAAGCAGTTACTATCACGCCACAAGTTATCAAACTTTTAGAAAATCACCATTATGTAGGCAATGTAGGTGAATTAAGAAATAATATAAAAATTATTACTGCACGCAGCTTTGCCGCCAATCTTGATAAACGTGTTATTCCAATCACTTTACACGATCTACCGAAAGAATTTCTGGATCAATCAATCAAACTAGCTCCTGATGAAAATGAATTGCCTATTCGTTTAGATGAGCAAACGAATCTGGTTAGTTTGTTAGAGGAAACAGAGCTTGCGCAAAGAAGAATTATCCAGAGTTATGAACGAATCCTTCGTCTTTATGTCTCTCACCATCATCATCTTTCCACTGCCAATAACGACATCTCGAAAGAAATTGAACGCTTATTCGATGATTTATTATTTGAAAAGAAGCGAGAGAAAAATCACGAAATGCTATTGTTTATTACGCAAAATATCCATCAATTATTGGAAACGATTGAATCGTCTTATCAAATTCGGTTTAATGGCAGTTTAGTCTATGCATTAAGCACCTATCTGTTTCAACGAAGATGTATTGATTGGTTTCCAGAAAAAGAACCTACAACAGTCATTGACGAACTTTTAACAGAAGTTCAAACTAAATTAGCAACTAGTTATGGCTACGCTGAACAACTGTTAACTTTAGTGAAACGTTCATTAGATATTGAACTATCCCAGATGGATCGAATTATTGTCACCATTTATCTTCACTATTCGGGTTCAGTAAAGGAAAGTCACTATCCGAAAGCGGTGATTGTTGCCCACGGATATGCCACAGCAAGTAGTATTGCGAATGTTGCAAATCGGCTGTTAAATGTGCCAATTTTTCAATCGTTTGACATGCCGTTAGATGTTACTCCCAAAAAAATTTCCGAACACTTAATTCACTATATGGAACGTCAAGAAACGAGGAATGGTTTAGTAATTCTTTTTGATATGGGTTCATTGAAAGAAATTTATCAGTATTTTCCGGCAGAAGAAGAAGGTCCTTTTTTATTAATGAATAATGTGACAACAAGCTTGGCTCTGTCTATAGGAGAAGCCATTAAAGACGAAGTTTCTTTTGAAGAATTGCCCCAAAAAGCGTTAACGGTTCATCCAAATGAATGGGAAATCATATTACCTGAAAATAAAACGGAACGTGTCATTTTAACAACGTGTAGTACCGGAATTGGTACAGCCGTTAAAATTAGAGATTTACTTGAAAAAAGTTTACCTGCAGAAGCACAATTAAAGATTATTCCTTGTGAATATAATCAATTACGTAATGCAGAGTCGATCAAAGAAAGTTTTCCAGAATATGAGATTGTCGGCATCATCGGTACAAACAACCCGTCTTCAAATGACCTCCCGTATATCTCTTTAGAAGAGTTGATTGCAGGAAAAGGAATTACGACCCTTTTAGAATGGACAAAGAGAGAATTAACTAAAGATATGCTGTCCTATGTAAATCATGAGTTGATTCGTAACTTTTCATTAGATCGGGTCATTCAATCAGTGACGATTTTAGATACAGAAAAAATTATTCGACAAGTAGAAGTCTTTTTAATTCAATTAGAAGAGCGGTGGCAACAAACGATTCAAAATGATCGTAAATTGGCGGTATATGTCCATGTCAGTTGTTTAATTGAACGATTAATCCGGAATGAACCTATTGAAAATTATAATGGCGCCGAACAATTAAAGCAGTGTCAAAGAACGGTCTTGCAAGAGTTAAAAGAGGCGTTTAGTGTCATTGAAAAAGTTTATAGTGTCAATATACCTGAATCGGAGCTTTTTTATGTCTATGATGTGTTGTTTGGAAAAACGGAGTTTAACAACGCAGAAAGCGATTTTTAAAATAAAAAGGAGGGAGTGCCACTTTTTTGGCACTCTTTTTGCTATATAAAGAAGTAAGTGAGGTGAAGAAAATGGAACGTAAAATTATTCTGGCAACACATGGTAATTTCGCTGCAGGGATTCAGACATCATTAGCTTTAATTTGTGGTGAAACAAAGAATGTGGAATGTCTTTGCGCTTATATGGAACAACCTTATGATTTAGCCAAGACGGTCAAAGACATTTTAAAGAACAATCAACAAAATGAATTAATTGTGATTACAGACCTATTTGGCGGAAGCGTGAATAACGAATTCTTTAATTATGTGGGGAAACAAGCAATGCATTTAATTTCAGGATTAAATTTAGCAACGTTAATTGAAATATATACCCAAATAAATACTGTTGATTCATTAGTTGATTTAGTAAAACGTGCCGTTGAAAACGGACAAGAAAGTCTTTGTTATTGTAATGAGTTATCTAGTAAAGAAATTTTAGAAGAAGAATTTTAGGAGGAAATGAAATGATTAAATTGTTAAGAGTTGATCATCGCTTGTTACATGGTCAAGTGGCTTTTTCATGGACCCAAGGCTTAGGCGCCGATTGTATTTTAATCGCAAATGATGACGTACCTAAAAATGATATTCGAAAAACAACCATTAAGCTAGCTAAACCAGCAGGAGTAAAACTGGTCATTAAAACGATTGAAGATGCGATTGCCGCACTAAAAAGTGGTGTTACAGAAAAATACAAACTTTTTATTGTAGTTGAGAGTGTGGAAGATGCTTATCGATTGGCTACTGCTTATCCAGAAATAAAAGAAATTAACTTAGGAGGGATGAAAGTAAGGGAAAATACTCGAAACATTTCTAAAGCAATTAATATTACGCCGGATGAAGAAAAAATGGTTAAAGAATTGGTCGCAAATGGTTGTGAAGTTGAAATTCGACAAGTCCCAAATGACAAAAAAGTAGCAGCATTAAATGTCTTGTAGAAAGGAGAAATACAAATGATAGGACAAGCGATTCTTTTAGGTTGCATCGCTTTTATTGCGCAGTCGGAATATGCTTTAGGTACCTCGTTGCTTTCAAGACCAATTGTAACCGGTTTATTTGTCGGGATTGTATTAGGTGATGTCAAAACGGGCGTAATCATGGGCGCGACCTTAGAGTTAGCTTTCATCGGTTCTTTTTCAGTGGGCGCATCAATCCCACCTGATGTAGTGACTGGTGGGATTCTTGGTACAGCGTTTGCTATTACTGCTGGCGCAGGAACAGAAACAGCCTTAGTCTTAGGCTTGCCAATCGCAACGTTAACGTTGATTCTTAAAAATATTTATTTGGGTTTGCTCATCCCAATCATGAGTCAAAAAGCTGATCAGTATGCTGAAGAAGGAGCATATAAAGGGGTGGAGCGCATGCATTTACTTGCAGGCTTTGGCTTATCGTTCATGCTAGCGCTCATTGTAACTATTTCATTTGCCGTGGGCAGCAATACCATTAAAGGCTTACTTGATCTGATCCCTGAATTTATTCAACATGGGTTGTCTGTTGCAACGGGGATTATTCCAGCGCTAGGATTTGCGATGCTTGCACGCTTACTGATTAACAAACAAGTGGCGCCATATTTCTTTTTAGGCTTCGTCTTAATGGCCTACTTTAAGTTACCTGTAACAGGAGTAGCAATTTTGGGTGCCATTACAGCAGTAATTGTTGTGAATATCATGAATTATGCCAAAGGAAAGAATGAAACAATACAAACAACAAGTGGGGAGGTAATTGATGATGACGAAGACTTCTAAAACTAAGACAGAAAACTTAATTACAAAAAAAGAGCTTAATCAAGTCTTTTGGCGTTCATTTCAAATGGAATTTTCATGGAATTATGAACGTCAGATGAATATGGCTTATGTCTATGCCATGATCCCTATTTTAAAGAAATTATATCCTCAAAAAGAAGAGATGGCGGCAGCTTTAAAACGGCATCTTGCTTTCTTTAATACTACGCCGCATATTGTGACGTTTATTTTAGGAATTAATGCTGCAATGGAAGAAGAAAATGTTCTGGACGAAAATTTTGAAGTTGGAACAATCGATAGTATTAAAACCTCGTTAATGGGACCTTTAGCTGGTTTAGGTGATTCCTTTTTCTGGGGAACCTTACGCTTGATTGCAACAGGTGTTGGAACTTCGTTAGCTTTACAAGGGAATGTGTTAGGGCCAATTCTATTTTTACTCATTTTTAACGTTCCTCATGTGATTGTTCGTTATTTACTGAATCGTTGGGGCTACAAATTAGGAACTGGTTTTCTCAAAAAAATTCAAGCAAATGGCATGATGGAAAGTCTCACATTAGGCGCTTCAATAATTGGCTTGATGGTGGTAGGTGCTATGACCGCCTCCATGATTGATTTAACTATCCCGATTACAATCAGCGGAAGTGGCAAAAATGCAGTCACGGTTCAAAGTATCTTTGACGATATCATGCCTAAATTATTACCGCTTGCATCTTTTGGTTTTGTTTTTTATTTATTGAAAAAAGAAGTAAAACCTTTAGCGATTTTAGGTGGCATGGCAATTGTCGGAATTCTTGGCTCATTAATTGGTCTATTTTAGGAGGCAAAATATGAAAACGATGCTGGATTATATAAATGAGGAGCAAGCAGCCCTAACTCAGATTCTTAACCAATTTCAATTAACTGATACAGACGTTTCAAAGGTCACGCACTGTCTAGTTTTAGCAACTGGCTCGTCACATAACGCTTGTCAGGCGGCTAAAGTTTACCTTGAAGAAGTGGCGCCTATTTATGTGGAAATCCAAGAGCCGTTCAATTTTGTTCATTATGGCAAAGTGGATGATCGGTTTGATCTGGTCGTAGCGGTTTCGCAAAGTGGTAAAAGTGCTTCGACAATTGATGCCATTGCAAAAATTAAAAACCAAACGTCTGTAAAAACAGTGGCCTTGACAAGTGATGTCACCAGCCCGATTACGGAGGTTGTGGATGAAGTCCTGGATTTAAAAATGGGGCTTGAAACAGTTGGTTTTGTCACAAAAGGCTATACGGCAACACTTTTAAATTTATTTCTATTTGGTTTGAAACTGGGCTATCAAAAGCATCAATTAACAAAAGTAGAGGTTGAAGAAGAATTAGCAAAACTTGCCAAAGCAATTCAGGAAATCGATTCGGTGATTTATAAAACCGAACAATTTTGGCAAAAAACGAAAAAAGAATTAACAGAGGGGACACGATTTATCGCAATTGGTTATGGGCCCAATATTGGTACGGCGAAAGAGTTTGAGACGAAGTTTACAGAAACAGTTCGCTTACCTTCCCAAGGATTTGAAGTCGAAGCTTATATGCATGGGCCTTATCTTGAAGCGGATACTACACATCTTTTGTTTTTTATTGAGAATCAAAGTCCTATTCAAGCACGTAGCCAAGCCTTGAAAAATTATCTAGCCAGTTATGTTGGCCAATGTTACACAATTACAACGGGTTCAACGAGAGCATCAAATACGTTAGGTTTAGCAAGTGATGTCGAAGAAAAAATTAGTCCTTTATTATTAGTTATTCCATTTCAATATTTGGCGTATCAAGTAGCTACAAGTAAAGGAATTGATTTATCTCAACGGATTTTTGATGATTTTGATTGTGTCCTAAAAAGTAAAATAGCAAAGAAAGAGGGAAATCAGCCATGTTAAAATTTAATGAAGAACAACAAATCAAAGACATACGAGGTGCCTTAGCCTTGCGTTCAGATGTTGAAAAAGTTGTTGATCAAGTTTGGACGAAAGGATTTGATGCGGTCTATTATTTAGGAATCGGCGGTACTTATGCTTCAGCCATGCAAGCAGTTACTTATGCGAATGGAAAAAGTAATTTACCAATCTATGTTCAACATGCTGCTGAGTATTACACAACAGGCAATAAACGTTTAACAGAAAAATCATTCGTCATCTTGTCTTCCGTTACTGGGACAACACAAGAAGTGGTGCAAGCCGTTCAAGAAATCAAAAAGGTCGGCGCAACGTTATTTGGTTTTATCGATGCAAAAGACAGTCTTTTAGCAGATTTATGTGATTATGTGGTGACTTATCCAGCTCCAGGAACTGAGCAAATCAAGTTCTTTATGGTAGCTGATCGTTTAATGCAAAAAAACAACGAATTTACAGATTACGAAAATTATTACCAAGAATTGGAAGAATATTTGCCTACAGGTTTAGCTGAAGCCGAAAAAAGTGCCGATGCGTTTGGCTTAGCTTTTGCGGAAAAACATCGTCATGATAGCATTCACTATTTTATTGGCGCAGGGAACCAATGGGGAGCGGTCTATTCTTATGCAATGTGCTATTGGGAAGAGCAAAGTTGGCTTCGCTCAAAATCAATTCATGCAGCAGAGTTCTTACATGGAACGCTAGAAATTGTAGATGAAACTACGCCAGTAACGTTGTTTATTGGAGAAGACGAGCAGCGACCGTTGGCAGAACGAGTAGCAAAATTATTGCCGAAAATCTGTGCCAATTATACAATTATTGATTCGAAAGCGTATGAACTTCCAGGAATTAGTGAAAAATATCGTGGCCGAGTTATTTCATTTCTCCTAATGCATGCGGTAACGCAACGCATTGATGCGCATGTAGAAAAATTGAATTGTCACCCATTAGAGATTCGTCGTTATTATCGTCAATTTGATTACTAAGACAAAATAGCCTCTTTTTCCAGCAAGCCTGTGGTAGACTGAAGAGAGAATACTTCAGAAAGTAGGAAAACCAATGACAAAACCGAAAATCTATACAATGACCTTTGCCAGTGTTTACCCGCTATACATCCAAAAAGCAGAACGTAAAAATCGAACGCAAGCGGAGGTTGACGAAATTATTTACTGGTTAACTGGTTATGATGAAAAAGGCTTGCAACAACAATTGGCTCAAAAAGTAACGATGGAAACATTTTTTGAAGAAGCACCCAATTTTAATGAAAACGCCCAATTGATCAAAGGCGTAATTTGTGGCTATCGCGTGGAAGAAATTGAAGATCCTTTAATGCAAAAAATCCGTTACCTAGATAAATTAATCGACGAATTGGCCAAGGGAAAAGCGATGGAAAAAATTTTAAGAACATGAAGAGGTCGGGACAGAAGTGTTTAACTCCGAGAAATAAGAAGGAATTTCCGAAAATTGTTCTTTAATTTTTGGAGAATTTCGGTTTATTTCCGAAGGAGTTGCTTCTGTTCCCGCCGTTTATCAGTTTTTGAGCGTGGGACAAAAATTCAAAGTGATTTTTGTCCCACGCTCTTCATGTTTTCTTGTACACGGAATTTAACTATTTCCTGTATTAATGAAAGAGGTAACTCTTGCGTGTAGGGAAATTGAATGGCACCTTTCGAGGTTTTAAAAGGGCGTAATTCTTTGCTGAAACGTTGGATGGCTGATGGCGTAGGATAGAAACCTAAATGTTGCTTGGCCGCCGCAAAATGCACTAAATTGCCATTTAAGTAAAAGGTCGGCATTCCATAAGCGATTTTTTCAGTAGTCTCCTGAGGAACAACCGCTAAAATTGCTTGGTAGATTTCTGTTAACTGTGTTTGACGTTGGGGTTGCTGGCGAATATAGTTTGCAATGATGGTCATATAAAAACACCTCCGTTTGTTTCAGTATACTATGTAAAAAATAAAAGGCGAAGAAGATACAAAAAAACCGTCTAGTATTTTTTCTTTACTAAACGGCTTTTAGCTTAAATAACTACCTAAAGGGTCTTGCATGGAAATGTTTGTCACTCCTTAGTTTAATTGTTTTAAGTGTGCAATTGCTTCTTCAATTGTGTGACCAGTTGCTGTTTTACTTTCATTTTTTGCATCAAAAACAATGAAAATATTTTTGTCTGTGTCTAATTGAATACGGTATTGAATGTTTTTTACTTTGTAAGTCATAGTTATTCTCCTTTCATAAAGTACTCTAAAAAGGCGACGATAACTGATAACGAAATTCCATTGTTACTATACCACTGGAAAATTATTTTTGCAACAAATAACATTTTTTCTTTACCATTCCTTAGACTTCTTTGCTAGCTACTTCTTTACATTCTTTTTCAAGAAGCATAAAATAAATACATTACTAGTTTTTGAATAGGAGATCGATGTGAAAAAGAGAGTTGAGAAATTTAGACGATGGCCCTACCGCTACCTTTTGTATGGAATCGGGTTCATCTTATTAATTATTTTTAGTAATTTATATTTGCAATGGTGTCAAAATAACTTGTCTGTTGATTTAGCCTTCAAGTTTGCTTTTTCGTGGCATACGGAAAAGTTTTTCTTAGGTTGTTTTGTGCTAAGCGTTTTTTTACTTTTTTTATGTAGTTTGGCAGGTTCATTAGGAGTTGGCGCTCTTTTATATAGTGTCATAATAGGTGTTTTAGGATTTGCGGACTATCAAAAGATGTTTTATCGTGTCGAACCTATTTACCCAGACGACTTAAAAATGATCACAGAAGTTAGTTTATTAAAAGAAATGGTTGGTTTATGGCCGTTTATTTTTGTGGTTGCGTTAGGTTGTGTAGCACTTTTTTTCTTAGGAAAAGCCTTTTATAAAAGTTTCTTTTTATCGAAGAAAAAACAAACAATTCGTGTGTTAAGTCTTGTTCTTTCGATTGGTCTATTTTCATATATTGGTGATTTTAACAATCCGCAAAATTTGTTACGTAAAGCCTATAATAAAACCGCGTTATGGATTCCTTACAGCCAAAAAATGAATTACTACAATACAGGATTTATTGGTGGTTTTCTATATAATTTAAAAGTAGAGGCTATGGACCAACCAAAGGGTTATTCAAAAGAAGCTATTTCAGAAATTACTCAGAAATATCAAAAGTTGGCCGAGGCGAAAACAGTGCCGAGCAATGAGCAACCAAATATTGTGTTTGTCATGAGTGAAAGTTTTTCAAATCCAGATCATCTGAAAGGTTTGTCCATTATTGGCAATCCTTTAGCTGATTATCAGCAAATCGCTGATAAAACTTACAGTGGCCAGATGCTTTCACAAAACTACGGGGGCGGAACTGCGAATATTGAATTTGAAGCCTTAACAAGTTTTTCGATGGAATTAATGAATGCCCAAATGACTACACCTTATACGATGATGATTCCTAAGATGACGGAATTGCCTTCCATTGTTTCATTACTTAAGGAACAAAAGTACCAAACAACGGCTATTCATCCGTACAATACATCTATGTATAAACGAAAAGATGTGTATAAAATTTTAGGTTTTGATCAATTTATCAATGAAAAAACAATGAACTATACGGATAAACTAGAAAATAATCCTTACATTTCAGATCAAGCAGCGTATCAGGAAGTGACGACACTGCTTAAAGAAAAAGAGCAACCGCAATTCATTCATTTAGTTACTATGCAAACACATATGCCCTATGAAAATAAATACACAACGTCCAATTATTTTTCTCAAGGAAACGGCAATCAAGTCGCGCTCAATAATTACTTGCAAGATATTGCCTACAGTAGCGAAGCTTTGAAAAATTTCCTACAAGAAATCGAAAAAATGCCCAAACGCACATTAGTCGTTTTTTGGGGAGATCACTTACCAAGTATTTATGATGAAAACATTCAAGCGTTGAATGAAGGGGCAGCCCTTCACCAGACAGAATTTCTAATGTATGATACGGCGAACCAGTTAACAGAAAAAAATCAGCATCAAGCAATCATTAGTCCATTTTATTTTGCTCCCTCACTTTTCCAACAAAGCGGCTTACCGCAATCGGGATTTTACGCTATGCTAAATGAGGTACAAGGACAATTGCCTGCTTTTGAAAAGGGAAATTACTATCTCGGTGGGGAATGGAAAAAAACAGTAGAAATGAATAAAAAGCAAGAACAACTATATGAGGAATACCGACTGATTCAATATGACATTGTTTCAGGGAAGCAATATAGTTTAGAAAATCAATTTTTTAGCTAAAAAAAACACACGAAATATGTAGCGACCCCAAAAAGTTAGACTTTTTATAGAGTGGATTTTTCCACTCTATTTTTATGCAGTTTTTTGATTGAATTGTCGAAATTCTACTGGGCTTTTCCAGTTAAGTTTTTCCTTGATTCGGTGATGATTGTAATAATAAATGTAGTTCTCAATTGCTTCTATCAATTCATTTTGACTTTGATAGATTTTTCCATAATACACTTCTTGTTTTAGGATACTGAAGAAATTCTCCATAGGAGAATTATCTAAACAGGTTCCTTTTCGAGACATACTTTGAAAGATATTGTTGTCCTTTAATGTTTGTATATAGACATTCATTTGATAAGCCCAGCCTTGATCAGAGTGAAAGGTGCGCCGATAGGGACAATCATTTGTTTGAGAAATTGCTTCTTTCAGACCTTCCATAACTGTTTTACCATTTGGTTGAGTAGAAAGGCTATAGCTTAGAATTTCACTATTATACATATCCATAAATGGATCTAAGTATAGTTTTTTCTGACGAAAGATGCCTGCGTTATCTGCTTCAAAGTACTTAAATTCAGTTGTATCAGTTGTAATTTTTTGATGAGGAACAGAGGTTTTAAATCGGCGACGAATCAAATTTTTAGCGATTTTACCAACGATTCCTTTATAGGAATTATATTTTCTGGATTTCTTAGTAAAAGCTTTGACTTGTAACTTTAACTTTTGTATTAATCGCTGGACTTTCTTTTTATTCACTTGAAATCCACGTCGTTTCAATTCTTGGGTTATCCTTCTATAGCCATAATGTTGATGTTTTTTACGAATCGCTTGAATTTCTTCTTCAATGATTTGTGTTGAAGCTGTTCTGTCGAGGCGTTTTTGCCAGTACATGTAAGTAGATTTTGGAAACCTTAGGGTTTCCAAAATATCTTTTAATCGAAAGTGTCTTCGGAGACTGTGAATGATTCGTGCGATTCGTTCATTTTTTGTTCGTCCTCTAAACGCAGTCTCCTCAATTCTTTTAAATAGGCATTCTCAATTTTTAACATTCTATTTTCTTTTTCTAGTTTCTCTACTTGAGATCGTTCACTTGGTAGTGGTTGGGGTTCATTTCGTTTCTTTTTAGACATGGTAGGTGGACGTCCTTTCTGTTTAGAGAGTCCCTCTATACCAAACTTCTGATACGTTCTAAGCCAATTCGCAATCAATGATGGATTGTTCATTTTTAGAAGATTAGCTACTTCTTGATAGGACAACTCTGTTGTTAAATATAACTCTATCGCATCTAGCTTAAATTGAACAGAGTAATTCTTATTTTTTCGACTGCGAAGTAGGCCTTCTTCACCAAGTTCTTTATAGGCATTTATCCATTTGCTTATTTGAGAACTATCTTTAAACCCATACTTCTTTGCGAGAAACCTTAGACCTCCTTGACCAGATAAGTAGTCATGAACAAGTTTAAGTTTAAATTCAAAACTGTATTTTGCCATACAAAAAAACCTCCAAAAGTTAGATTTCTAGGTCTAACTTTTGGGGGTCGGCTCAATATTCGTGTGTTTTTTGATTTTTATTTTAAAGTTTTACGATAAACAATGACATAATAGCTGAAAGCTAACAGACAAGCAAAACTTAAAAAGTAAAGTGGTAAGACCCAAATGGTACCATTGTGAAAGTAACTAATCAAATAGGTAAAGAAACTAACAAACAAGTAATAGACAAAACTAAAAATTCCACTGGCAGTACCAATTACAGATTCATAGCCTTTTAAGGCCATACTTAAGGCATTGGGCAAAGTAATATTAATCCCTAAGAAAAAGAGAAAAATAAACAAAATAAGACCAATGATTGTTTCAAATTGTGTCATTATTAATAAACAGCAAGCCGCAAAGATACTTAGCAGCAAACCAGCAAAGGCAATTTTTTCCGCTGACCAATATCCTAGCAACCAATTGATAAGAACCGCAGCAAGAATACTAGACACAGCTAAAACTAAACCAAGAAAGCCATATTGGACACTGCTAAAGCCAAAGTGATTGATGAAAATAAACGGAGCTTCTGCATAGTAGCTAAACAATAAACCATTAATGCCCCCAATCAATAAGCCGTAGCACCAAACTTTCGAGTCGAAGGAAAGGTGTTTCGCCACGGACCAAAAAGGCGCTTTCGTTAAGGTATTTCCTAAGTGAAAGGTTTCTGGTAAACGATAAAAACTATAGAAAAGTAATAGAACAGCCATGACAATTAAGGTGCTAAAGACATGCTGATAGCCAAAATAGGTTTGAACAAGTCCGCCGATTAAGGGTCCGATGGCAGGAGATAGCGATAGAGCAGCGCTTGTTTGAGCAAAAATTTTCCCTCTTTGAAGATCGTTAAAGCTTTCCCGCATCATTGATTGGGTAATGACAGAACCAACGCTTGCACCAAATGCTTGAATTAAACGGAAAAATAACAGCCAAGGAAATGTCGGACTCAAAAAAAGGCCAATATTTCCAATTAAATAGCATAAAATTCCTAATAACATAGCTGGGCGACGTCCAATCGTATCGGATAGAATTCCCCAGAATAAAACGCCAACGGCAAAGGCAACAAAATAAATACTCATGGTTAATTGTGCCACGCTATCGTGAATGTTAAAAGCAGAACTAAGCGCTGGCAAAATAGGTGTGAAAATCGACTCGCTGATTTGTGGAAATCCCACAAGCAAAATAATAATTAGTAATGATGGGACGGTGTTTCGGGTGTTTTTCATGATTTTTCTCCTTAAAAGTTTAATCTAATCAAAAACACCCATTGTCTTTTACAACCGCCAAATTTAAAATAAGTAAAATAATGTCACCAACTTTCCTTAAAATTTTTTATTATACAAAGTCTAAATGAAGAAGCGCTTCTTCTTGACTAAATTCATAAGTGTAGCGACCGGATAAACCGGCAAGCTCACCTGATGCTTGAAATAGTTCACCTGGGCAGTCTAAAAGACCCTGTGTAAACGTCCCTTTTTCGCAAGCAGTAAAGGTGCCTTTTTTTCCTAAATAAGTTCCTTCGAAATGTAGGAAACCGACCACTTGAGCCACAGCTTCAAGCCCATCTGCCATTGAAGAGCCTTGATAAGTCATTAAGTATTCCACATAAGCTGTCCCAGATAAGGCGCCTGACAATTGATAAGTAGCGCTCGCTTGATTCACTGGGAAATTTTCATTAAGATTGTCAATCGGTTGTTCTTGCCAACTAGATACAGTAAATGATGCTTGCTCCATTGCTGTCCCTTCTTTCTTATTAATAAGAATAGGGTAGCGGGAAGCGCACTATTTGTCAACAATCCACCACTTTAACTCTTCATTTTTTGCACAAAAGAATGTAACGCTAAGCGGTTGATGTGATAAGCAGTTCCTTGTTTTTGAATAAAGCCGCGCTCTCGAAATTGTTTGAAGGTATAAATAAGATGGCGATAACTAACCCCTAAGTATTCGGCAATCTCAGTATGTTTTTCTTTATAAACATCTTCGTGATTAGCGGCAACCAATAGCAATTCCGCTAGCCGATAACTTAGTTCATAGGTCTGATTCGTTGTAAAGTGGTCCACCCGTTGGAGCATTTTTTTCCCTAGATAATGGCTGAGTTGCTGCATAAAAAGTACCTTGTTTTTTAAAACAGTTTCTGCGTAAGCTAAAGGTATAGCCAAACAACAGGTTTCACCTAAGGCGATAACGTCCTTGGTTATCGTTTCCGCTTGAACTAATGTTAAATCGCCAATTAAATCACCTGTCGTTAAAAACTGAACAATGGATTGGCGGCCATTGCGTTCTGTTTTTAAAATTTTCGCTTTTCCTTTGATTAAATAAAAAAGATAATTTAATGGCTCTGCTTGATGATGAATGAATTCTTGATTTTCAAAATCGATAATAAAACTGTGTTTTAAATCAGTTTCATTAAAAAAAGGCGTATTTTTAGCTAATTCTTGTTTCGGTGATTGTTGGTAGGCTGTTTTAAGCATTTTTTTCTCCTTATAATAGGAGATATCTCCTATTTGTTTCTTCTATTGTAGCACATAATAGACGTATCAAGAGTAGAGGAGTTTTTATAATGTGGAAGAAAAAAATTGTGCTATCGTTTCTTTTTTATTTAATTAGTGCATTGGGCATCAGTTTGACAATTCAAGCAGGCATTGGAGTTAGTAGTTTTAATGCATTTAATGTGACCTTTGCAACACTTACTCATTTAAAAGTCGGAACTGTTACCACAGCTATCAATTTCGCTTTTTTAGGCACGTGTTGGTTGTTAGATCAGCAGCGTAAAATTCAGGACTATTTGATTATTTTGGTGGCGTTAATTGGCTTTGGTTTTGTCATTAATTTTTTCTTATATCAATTATTTGGTTCGCTTGTTTTTCAAAATTATTTGGTTAAAATTGTTCTATTTATTTTAGGGACAATCATAGCAGGAATGGGGACAGGACAGGTAGTTGCGCTAGGTGTTTTGCAATTTCCCATTGAAAAATTTTGTACACTTATTTCTGAAAGAACGCGCTATAGTTTTCAGTTTTATCGTTATTTAGTTGATATTTTTTGTGTCAGTTTAGCACTAGGATTGTCCATTAGTTATCATTTGCCGATTTTTGTTCGTGAGGGAACCGTGATTAGTCTTTTCTTACTTTCTTGGGTTATTAGTTGGTCGCGAAAGCGGGGGCAACAACGTATTTTACGAATACAAATCAAGAAACTGGAATCCGAATGAAAGGATTTCAGTTTTTTTCAAATGAGCAGAACTTTTATTTGAAAAAAAGAGTGGAAAACGGTATACTAATTAAGTAATTATTCATAACATTGGTTCTCCAATCAATGTTAAATAGTTTTTTCATGAGGGAGTAACTGACAGTATTTATGCTGTGACAACATCACCAACTCCGAAAGCAATTTCTGGTGTTGTCTTAAACGGTGAGACTTATGTATGTTCGACGAAGTAGCATACACAAGTCTATTTTTTTTCATTTATTTTTGATGAAATGTAAAATAGTACTTGAAGGATGCTGCAAAAAATAGAGGAGGAAGAACATGTCAGAAGAAAAGAAAACACAATTGTCTGAAGCGTTTTACGCACAAGACGACACAGTTGTTTTGGAGAAAATGAACACAACAACTGATGGATTAAGTGCACAGGAGGCTCAAAAGCGTTTAGAAACGTACGGGGAAAATGTGCTAGATGAAGGGAAGAAAAAATCACTTGCCGTGAAATTCTTTGAGCAATTCAAAGATTTTATGATTATTGTTTTATTAGCGGCAGCGGTCATTTCAGCCGTCTTTTCCCATGATGTGGTAGACTCGATTATCATCTTAGTGGTTGTTATCTTGAACGCCATCTTTGGGGTCATCCAAGAAGCTAAAGCGGAACAAGCCATTGAAGCATTAAAAGAAATGTCTTCACCAAATGCGAATGTTCGCCGTGATGGACACGTCATTACTGTTAAAAGTGATGAATTAGTGCCAGGTGACATTGTTTTATTAGAAGCAGGGGATGTCGTTCCAGCCGATTTACGTTTATTGGAAGCGAATAGCTTAAAAATTGAAGAAGCAGCGTTAACCGGTGAATCTGTTCCAGTTGAAAAAGAAGTAACCATCTTAGAGGGAACCGATATTGGTATCGGTGACCGAATCAATATGGCTTATTCCAATAGTAATGTGACGTATGGACGTGGTCTTGGCGTTGTGGTTGGCACAGGAATGAATACAGAAGTCGGTAAAATTGCTGGCATGCTAGCAAGCGAACAAGAAACGGAAACGCCTTTAAAACAAAACTTAAACCAATTGGGTAAAATGTTAACAATTGCCATTTTAGTCATTGCAGCGGTGATGTTTGTGGTAGGAATGATGAATGGTCGTTCATGGATTGACATGTTATTAACGTCAATTTCGTTAGCTGTAGCGGCAATTCCAGAAGGATTACCAGCGATTGTCACGATTATTTTGGCTTTAGGTACCCAAAAAATGGCCAAGAAAAATGCGATTGTCCGTAAGTTACCAGCCGTTGAAACATTAGGAAGTACAGACATTATCTGTTCAGATAAAACAGGTACGTTAACCTTAAATCAAATGACCGTTGAAGCGTTGTATACAGATGGTCAAGTTTTATCTGCTTCCACAGAAATCCCTGCCGATAATATGGCTTTAAAAATCATGAACTTTACGAATGATACAAAAATCGCTCAAGATGGTTCATTAATTGGTGACCCAACAGAAACTGCCTTAGTACAATTTGGTTTAGATCATGCGTTTAACGTAACCGAAAAAGTAGCAGCTGAACCTCGTGTGGCAGAGATTCCTTTTGACTCTGATCGTAAATTAATGACTACTGTTCATGAATTAAAAACAGGTGGCTTCCTAGTTTCTGTCAAAGGTGCACCAGATGAATTATTGAAACGTTGTACGGAAATCTTATCAAATGGAGAAACAAGTCCATTAGATGAAACAAAACGTCAAGAAATTTTGAAAACCAACACATCATTAGCGAAACAAGCCTTACGTGTTTTAGGAATGGCTTATAAATATGTTGAGACGATTCCAGCCGAAATGAGTTCTGAACTTGTGGAAAAAGATTTAACATTTGCTGGTTTAGTCGGTATGATTGACCCAGAAAGAAAAGAAGCTGCAGATGCTGTAAAAGTCGCGAAAGAAGCGGGTATTCGTCCAATTATGATTACGGGTGACCACCGTGATACAGCAGAAGCAATTGCGGCACGTTTAGGCATCATCAAAGAAGGCGACGACGATGCAGTCATCACAGGCGCTGAATTAAATGAATTGTCAGATGAAAAATTCGCACAAGTCGTGGGACACTACTCTGTCTATGCTCGTGTTTCACCAGAACACAAGGTTCGGATTGTTAAAGCGTGGCAACAAGAAGGAAAAGTGGTTGCTATGACTGGTGATGGCGTAAATGATGCCCCAGCCTTAAAAGCTGCTGACATCGGGATTGGTATGGGAATTACCGGAACAGAAGTATCAAAAGGTGCTTCAGATATGGTACTTGCCGATGATAACTTTTCAACAATTATTGTAGCGGTAGAAGAAGGACGTAAAGTCTTCTCAAATATCCAAAAAACGATTCAATATTTACTTTCAGCTAACTTAGGGGAAGTATTAACCTTGTTTATTGCAACAATGCTCAATTGGGATACCTTGTTACCTGTTCACTTATTGTGGATTAACTTAGTAACGGATACTTTCCCAGCGATTGCGTTAGGTGTGGAACCAGCAGAACGTGATGTGATGAGCCATGAACCTCGTGGTAAAAAATCGAACTTCTTCTCTGGCGGCGTTTTAAGCAGTGTTGTTTATCAAGGGATTACGCAAGGGGCATTGACTTTGATTGTGTACAAAATGTCAATTATGTTCCCAGCACATACCGCAGCTAACACAAACTTATCGGCGCAAGCGTTGTATGATTTACAACACGGCGATGCTTTAACCATGGCCTTCGCTACTTTGGGATTAATTCAATTGTTCCATGCCTTTAATGTGAAGTCGATTTATCAATCAATTTTCAAAGTTGGCTTATTCCGCAACAAATCATTTAACTATGGGATTCTTGTTTCGTTCTTGCTATTAGCTGCAACGATTGTTATTCCAGGATTTAATGATTTATTCAGTGTCACACATTTAGATGCATATCAATGGGCAATTGTAGCAGGTACTTCTTTTGCTATCATCCCAATTGTGGAAATTGTGAAGTTCTTCCAACGTAAAGCAGGTAAAGGTGCTTAATAAATAAGAAAAGAAAATTGGCTGGTACTTAAACCAGTCAATTTTTCTTTATGTAAGGAGTGAAAGGGCTTGAAACGGAAAATTATTTTCGAAACACAACGACTTATTGTTAGAGAATGGCGGTCGGAAGATGAAGTGGAATTGAAAAAATTTTTGCAAGACGAAAATGTGATGTATGCCTATGAACACGCTTTTTCTGATGAAGAGGTTGCAAACTGGCTAAAGTGGAACTTACAGTCCTATCAAGAATACGGCTACGGCTTATGGGCGTTAGAGAAGAAGCGAACAGGCGAAGTCATCGGCGAGTGTGGTCTCACCAATCAATTAGTAAAAGGTAAGAGCTATCTAGAAATTGGTTATCATTTATGTGTGAAAGAATGGCACAAAGGGTATGCGATTGAAGCTGCCGCAGCGGCAAAACAGTACGCATTCGATGTATTAAATTTTCCAGAAGTTATTTCAACGATTCGTGATACGAACTTAGCCTCTATGAATGTCGCTATTCGAAACCAGATGCTTGTTAGGGATCGATACATTAAAACATACCGTGGCAAAACGATGCCTCACTATGTTTTCTCTGTTAAAAATCAAAAGAATGAAGACTGAAAAAGTGCCACTTGTCAGATGGAATAGAAAAAGTGTAAAATGGAGTGAAAGAGAAAAGGGAAAAGAGGGATGGTTATGAGACCAAATTTAGGATTTTACGTTCAAACAATTAATGATATCGTTAAAACAACAGAAGACATTGGCGAAGTCATGAATCCATATTACGAAGAAGTTCGTCAAGCGATCGATAAGAATAAAGTGAATGATTTAACAGCCGAACGAATTGCAGAAATTCAAGCAAAATTTAAAGAAGGTACTGAAAAATATGAATTAATGCTCAAAAAAGTCGGAACATTAAAACCAACGCCACAAGTACTTGGCATTCACAAAAAATTTCAACATGCTTATACAGAATATGTAGCAGGATGCAATGAAATGATTTTAGCAACAGATCCAGAAACAGGTATTGATGCAGATTTATTTAATGCTTCAGAGGAAAAGCAGGATCAAGCAACGGATGAATTAACCTTTGCCATTACGCGAATGAGCAACATTCTTTTGAAAAAATAAAAAACTAATAAAAATAACTAACGAATTTAATATTTTTTTCATGTCTTTTTTATGGACAAAAGAGAAAGTGTATTGTATTATTAATTCATACCAACAACAACCTTTTTATTTTTCATTTTACTCTTATTGAGTAAATACTCCTTTTCCATCGGCAAAACTGCCGGTGGTTTTTTTTGTTATTTTTTTTATTTAATAATAAAACAACCTTTGATTTTATTAAAATCAAAGGTTGTTTTAGCTTGTTAATTTTCAACATTTCGCACATAATCATCAAAGTATTGAATTAACTCTTTCTTGATTTGTTGATAATCTGCTTCAGAATAGTTCTTTTCTTCTAACGTACCATTAAAAAATGGCAAATTTAGTTCTTCTTTTAAACGTTCAATCACTTCTTCTTGCTTCATAAGGACCCCTTCTCAACGAATTGTTCTCTTCTATTATAGAACATTGTAGTCATCCGTCAATTGTTCAAAGGCAATTTTCATTTCCTCTAGACGTTCATTCAATTGATTGGTTTCATCTTCTTCATTGAAAAAATGTTGTTTTAATTCAAAATAAAAATTTTCGAAGGCTTGGAAAAAAGGCTCAGACTTGTTGTTTTCAAGAGCAGGAACACTTGTGTAGAGAACACGAGCGCTATGATAGTAAGTGAAAACCTCGTTAATATTTAATAAAATACGCGCTTCCTCTGGGCGTGGTCGACTTGTAACTAAGTCATGTAAAGATAAACTTTTTGTATGGGTTTCAGATAAATAAAATAAAAATAGTTCCAATTGCTCTTTTGTTGCAGACATGAAAACTCCTCCTCAAACAGTAGTAACATTTATTATAAATGAAAATGAAAGTGCTTGAAAAGCAATGCGCTCAGCAAAAATAATTATTTTAAGGGAAAACTATAGTTGTTGCTTTAGCATTCTTTTTAATCATGATAAACTGAGAGAAGTATAATAGGTCCTGACAGAGGAGGAAACAAATGAAAATTGTGATTATTGGTGCATCATTCGCAGGTATTTCCGCAGCAATTGCTTCAAGGAAAAAATATCCCCAAGCAGAAATTTCTTTAATTGACAAGCAAGCAACAGTGGGGTATTTATCTGGTGGCTTAAGTGCGTATTTTAATCATACCATCAATGAATTACACGAAGCACGTTACATAACGGAAGAGGAATTACGTCGTCAAAAGATTCAGTTGCTTTTAAATAGAGAAGTCGTGGCAATGGATGTTGAGAACCAATTGATTGCTTGGGCACAAAAGGAAGAGCAACAGTGGTATTCTTATGATAAATTGATTTTAGCGACAGGCGCGAGCCAGTTTTCCACGCAAATTCGTGGTAGTCAAACAGAAAAATTACTCAAATATAAATTTTTATCAGGTGCTTTAGCGGCTGTTCCATTACTGGAAAAGAGCCAGACAGTAGCCGTCATTGGTGCAGGACCCATTGGAATGGAAGCTATTGATTTTCTTGTGAAAATGAAGAAAACGGTCCATGTCTTTGAAAGCTTGGAAAATCTATTGCCTAAATATTTTGATAAAGAAATGGTCGCAGAAGTTCAAAAATCTTTGGAAAAACAAGCAGTAATTTTCCATTTTGAAGAAACGGTCCTAGGAATTGAAGAAACAGCAAATGGTATTGTTCTTGAAACAAGCGAGCAGGAAATTTCTTGTGACAGTGGGATTTTTGCTTTAAACTTACATCCTCAATTAGCCTATTTGGATAAAAAAATTCAACGGAATCTGGATCAGACAATCGCGGTGGATTCTTATTTACAAACTTCAGTGCCGAATGTTTTTGCCATCGGAGATTGCATTTCAGTTATGAATGAACCAGTCGCGGAAACTTTTTATGCTCCGTTAGTGAACAATGCGGTACGAACTGGCTTAGTAGTCGCCAACAATTTAGAAGAAAAAACACACCGATTCATTGGCTCTTTGCGAACAATGGGAACAAAAGTGGGGGACTATTACCTTGCTAGTACAGGTCTAACCGAAACGGAAGGTTTATTTTTTCCGCAAACACTTGCTTCCGTAATTGTTAGACAGCCAGCGCCGCCTCTACAACACGGGACAGAAATTTTAGGCAAATTAATCTATGATAAAGTGACGCAACGGGTCCTTGGGGCACAGCTTTGTTCAAAAAACAATTGTTTAGAAAAAATAAATACGTTAGCATTAAGTATCCAAACAGGTCAGACACTGACAGACCTATTACAAAAAGATTATTTTTATCAACCTTCCTTAACCAATATTTATGATATTACAAATTTGATGGGTGCTTCGGCTTATTGGAGAGAGAACGATGAAAGTTGAGACGTTATTGGAAAAGAAAGCGATGCGACAATTATTAACGGTGCAACAAACCATCTTAGCAGGCGGTACCTGCTCAGTCTCTGATTTAACAGCATTTTTAGCAGTCACAAAAGCCTCCTTTGAAAAAGACTTAGAGGATTTACATTATTTTTTGAAACCTTTTGGACAGGACTGTCAGCTTACTTATGATGGCCAGCAGCTATCAATCACCTTATCGGATTTTTTTTCGTTGAATCATTTAATTGAAGCATTTGTAAAAGAGTCTCTTAAATTTCAACTTTTAGATTATTTATATCGTAATAAAGAGTTTTCTATTGTTCAATTAACGACTAAATTTATGATTAGTGAGTCTTCTTTATTTCGAAAGATTAAGGAACTCAATCAATTGTTAGCCGCCTTTGATTTGCAAATAAAAAATGGACAACTACAGGGAGAAGAATTGCAGATTCGTTACTTTTACTTTCAGTTGTATTGGTATATTACTCCCTATGAAACACACCAGAAAAAAACGATGTCCCCGTTAAATAAACGGATAATTGAAGGGATTGAGACTGGCTTAGGTTTTACTTTTAATGAACATAATGCGTTAAAAGTTAGCCTTTGGTTGAGTATTACGAAAAAGCGCCTAGCGGTCACTTCAAAAAAATATCAACAATTGAGAAAGAAAATGATTGATTTTAAAGAAGATCCGTTATTTAAGCAAGTTCGACAATTGTTTTTCCGTTTTTCTAGTCGCTATTCATTAGAATTAGATGAAGGAGAAAGCATGATTCATTTTGTTTTTCTAATCACAATGTCGGTCTTACCAGAATCAGCTTTTGATGAATATTCCTTAATTCGGGGACGTCGTTCCGCTGTTTCTTTAGCCGATACGTTTATCTTGGAAAATGTGGTCTTGTATTATCGGCCCCATAAATTTGAACCTACTCTTGAGAAAACCATGGCTTACTATTTTTCACAAATTCATGGAAAACTGTATTTTTTTAAAGGAGAATTGGAAGTTTTTGATCGGGCCCATATCTGGGAAAAAGAACAGCAATTATCTAGTCGGGAATTAGCTTCTTTTTCAACAACGTTATTAGAAAAAGCTTTAGCTTGTTTTGATGAAACGTATCAACCAGGAGATAGTTTGCATGAACTTTCTCTGGTCAAATATTTAAGCGTGTTGGCATTAATTGAATTTAAAATGATTGGTGAAATAAAAATTGGAATTCATTTAGCAATGGATGCTCTTTATCAAGCGGCGTTAACACAAGTATTAATGCTTAGTCTTAAAAATATGAATGGCACGCTGGTGGAGAGGTATCAGCCTGAACAAACATATGATTTAATTGTGACCAATTATCAGCAAACGAGCTATCAAGGAACACCGGAAGTCTATGTTTTGTCAGAATTAAGTTCGACCTA
Organism: Enterococcus sp. DIV2467a; assembly: GCF_050532945.1. NCBI lineage: Bacteria > Bacillati > Bacillota > Bacilli > Lactobacillales > Enterococcaceae > Enterococcus > Enterococcus sp. DIV2467a. The sequence goes on from NZ_CP172896.1 coordinate 1,283,777, forward strand.
TGATGTGCAACAATTAAAAAAGAAAATACGTACCTTGCGGGAGAAATAAACAAAAGGTTGGTGTGACAGAAATTATCTGATCCTCGCACCAGCCTTTTTACAATTAAAAGTCGAAAATTAGGCTTTTTTAAACAAAAATGTTTCTTTTTATTGAAAAATTAGAGATAATAAAAGTATTATTGAAAGCGTTGTCTTTGCTGGTTTTAGTAGAAATCCTTTCAATTTTTTTTAAATAAAAAAAGTTTTTGACATGTTTAGTTATTCTTTTATTTGTAAGATAGGGACATAAAGAAAACGATTTCAAAAACGTTTAGGAGGAATTATCATGGCAGAAGAAAAATACATTATGGCGATTGATCAAGGAACGACTAGTTCTCGTGCAATTATTTTTGATAAAAAAGGAAACAAAATTGGTAGTTCACAAAAGGAATTTACTCAATATTTTCCTAATGCAGGCTGGGTGGAACATAATGCCAATGAAATTTGGAATTCTGTTCAATCCGTTATTGCAGGTTCTTTAATTGAGTCAGGAGTGAAACCTACAGATATTGCCGGAATTGGGATTACAAACCAACGGGAAACAACCGTTGTTTGGGACAAAGCAACTGGGTTACCCATTTATAACGCAATTGTTTGGCAATCACGCCAAACGACACCTATTGCTGATCAACTAAAAGAAGATGGCTACAGCGAAATGATTCATGAAAAAACTGGGTTAATCATTGATGCTTATTTCTCAGCAACGAAGGTTCGTTGGATCTTAGATCACGTAGAAGGTGCGCAAGAACGTGCAGAAAATGGAGAATTGATGTTTGGGACAATTGACACTTGGCTCGTTTGGAAATTAACGGGAGATACTCATGTCACTGATTATTCAAATGCAAGTCGGACGATGTTGTTTAATATCCATGATTTAGATTGGGATCAAGAAATTTTGGATCTTTTAAATATCCCACGAGTGATGTTACCGAAAGTGGTTTCGAACTCTGAAGTGTATGGACTAACAAAAAATTACCATTTTTACGGAAGTGAAGTACCTATCGCTGGGATGGCTGGTGACCAACAAGCCGCTTTATTTGGTCAAATGGCCTTTGAACCTGGGATGGTTAAAAATACCTATGGAACAGGCTCATTTATTGTCATGAACACTGGCGAAGAACCTCAACTTTCTAAAAATAATCTGCTTACCACTATTGGCTATGGCATTAACGGCAAAGTATATTATGCCTTGGAAGGAAGTATCTTCGTGGCTGGTTCAGCGATTCAATGGTTACGAGATGGCTTAAAAATGTTGCAAACGGCTGCTGAATCTGAAGCAGTAGCCAAAGCGTCAACAGGACACAATGAAGTTTATGTGGTTCCGGCATTCACTGGTTTGGGCGCACCATATTGGGATTCACAAGCGCGTGGGGCTGTCTTTGGATTGACACGTGGTACCACGAGAGAAGATTTTGTCAAAGCGACACTTCAAGCAGTTGCGTATCAAGTTCGTGACATTATTGACACGATGAAAGAAGATACAGGCATAGATATTCCCGTCTTAAAAGTAGACGGTGGAGCAGCAAACAATGATTTCTTGATGCAATTCCAAGCAGATATTTTAAACACTGCTGTTCAAAGAGCCCATAACTTAGAAACAACGGCCTTAGGCGCAGCTTTCTTGGCGGGCTTAGCGGTTGGCTTCTGGAAAGACTTAGAAGAAATCAAAGCATTCCAAGAAGAAGGACAACAATTTGAACCAATTATGGCGGAAGAAGAACGAGAAGATTTATATGAAGGTTGGCAACAAGCAGTAGCAGCTACCCAACAATTCAAACGTAAAAATAAGTAAATGGAAAAGGGGAATTTTCTATGACTTTCTCAATAGAAACACGCCGACAATCAATCGACGCTTTAAAAACACAACACTTAGATGTCTTAATTATTGGTGGTGGCATTACTGGCGCAGGCGTTGCCCTGCAAGCCAGTGCCGCTAAAATGAAGACAGGGTTAATTGAAATGCAGGATTTCGCAGAGGGCACCTCTTCACGATCAACCAAATTAGTTCATGGTGGTATCCGCTATTTGAAAACGTTTGACGTGGAGGTGGTGGCAGATACAGTGAAAGAACGAGCCGTCGTTCAATCCATTGCGCCACACATCCCTAAAGCGGATCCCATGTTATTGCCGATTTATGATGAGCCAAATGCAACATTTAATCTATTTTCTGTCAAAATAGCAATGGATTTATATGATCAGTTAGCTGATGTAACAGGTACCAAGTACGCCAACTATCTGTTGACAAAAGACGAGGTTTTGGCACGTGAGCCACAACTAAAAAGTGAAGGTCTACAAGGTGGCGGTGTTTATTTAGATTACCGAAATAATGATGCTCGTTTAGTTATTGAAAATATTAAACAAGCAGTAGCTGACGGGGCACATGCTGTGAGTCGGGTTCAAGCGGTGGGCTTTTTATACAATGATGAAGGTAAAATTACTGGCATTCAAGCAAAGGACCTACTAACTGACGAAAAGTTTGAGATTCACGCAGATGTTGTGATTAATACTACTGGTCCTTGGTCAGATAAATTAAGAGGCTTAGACAAAAATGATTCATTTACACCACAAATGCGTCCAACCAAAGGGGTTCATTTAGTTGTCGACAAAAGCCGTTTAAATGTTCCTCAACCAACGTATTTTGATACAGGTAAACAAGATGGCCGCATGGTCTTCGTTGTTCCAAGAGAAGAAAAAACATATTTTGGGACGACGGATACAGATTACCATGGAGACTTTCAACATCCAACAGTAGAACAAAGTGATGTGGATTACCTATTGGAAGTAGTCAATAATCGTTATCCAGAGGTGCAATTAACAATTGATGATATCGAAGCCAGCTGGGCTGGCTTACGACCTTTAATTTCTGCTAACGGTGGCTCAGATTATAACGGCGGAAACAATGGCAAACTTTCAGATAGAAGTATTGATGAAGTCATTGATGTCGTTGACAGATACCAAAAAAATCAAACAGATAAACGAGAAATTGAAGAAGTTCTAAACCATCTGGAAGACAGTTTGGTGGAAAATAAAGTCAATCCTTCAGCTGTCTCTCGAGGCAGCTCATTGGAAAGATCAGCGGATGGCTTGCTCACTTTGGCTGGTGGGAAATTAACAGATTATCGTAAAATGGCAGAAGGTGCGATGAAAATGATTCAAACCATCTTAGCAGAAGAATACCAGAAAGAATTCACCTTAATTGATTCTAAAAACTATCCAGTTTCAGGCGGGAAATTGAACCCTGCAACGGTAGACGAAGAATTAGAAGCGTTGGCAAAACATGGCGTGTCTAAAGGGTTAAGTGAAAAGGATGCATTATACTTAGCTCATTTATATGGCTCCAACGTACCAACTGTTTTTGAAATGATTGATGATGCCAAAGTAATTCCTGGTTTAACCTTAACAGAAACTGTCTCTTTAAACTATGCGATGGAAGAAGAAATGGCTTTAACACCCGTCGACTTTTTATTGCGACGGACCAACCACTTATTGTTTATGCGTGATCGTTTGGACCAAGTGAAAGCGGGAGTCATTGAAGAAATGGCGCGGCATTATCAGTGGACAGCGGAAGAAAGAGCACGACACATTGAAACATTAGAAAAAGTAATTGAAGAATCAGATTTAAAAAATTTGAAAGTAGGGTGAAGAAAAAATGGGAACTTCGATGATGACACAATTATTCGGTGAATTTTTCGGAACGATGATTTTAGTTTTACTAGGGGATGGCGTCTGTGCCGCAGTTAACTTGAAGAAAAGCAAAGCCTTTGCTTCTGGTTGGGTCGTTATTGCTTTAGGTTGGGGCGCTGCTGTTACATTAGCTGTTTACATGTCTGGGTATATGAGTCCAGCGCATTTAAATCCTGCTGTAACAGTTGCGATGGCAATTACTGGAAACTTTGAATGGGGCATGGTTTTACCTTATATCGTAGCTCAAGTCCTAGGCGGTTTTATTGGTGGTTTAGTTGTCTGGTTAGCTTATTTACCCCATTGGAACATTACAGAAGACAAAGGTGCTATTTTAGGAACCTTCGCCACTGGTCCAGCTGTCCGTAACTATCCAGCCAATGTTTTAACAGAAATTATCGGCACATTTGTCTTGGTTTTTGGTTTACTAGCCTTTTCTCAAAACGACTTAGCGGTTGGCATTAACCCAATGCTTGTTGGGATTTTGGTCTTAGGACTAGGTCTATCATTAGGCGGACCTACAGGTTATGCAATTAACCCTGCACGTGATTTAGGACCTCGTTTAGCGCACCAAATTATTCCTGTGAAAACAAAAGGTGATTCTGATTGGGCTTATTCTTGGGTGCCAATTGTGGGACCTATCTTAGGTGCTTCATTAGCTGCAGTAATTTATTTATTCACTATTTAATAAAATGAAATGTAAATAGTTGTTTTAGACAATAAAAAACGCTTGTGAGAAGTAATCAATTCTTGCAAGTGTTTTTTGCTACATATAAACCAAAAAAGATTTCCTTAGACATTTAGACAATTTGTCTAAATGCGGAACAGAACAATTTTCCTATATGATACAATAAAAGTGCACAAGTAATTGGGGGAGTAACATTTCATACTTATTTGTCAATTTTAAGCTGGACAATGTGTTCAGTAATATATACTAATTTAAAAAGGAGTACATGATTTGAATGGGATAATGGTTTTGTTAGTGGGGACTGGGTACATTGGTTGGGTTATTTATAGAAATGGTCGTACGTATTTCCGTTATAAAAAAAATCTAAAAAAATATCAAACGACGCACCATCTAACGGACAGTGACCTAGAGATGTACCAAAGAATTATGGACGAATTAAAAAAACAAATTATTTATTTAAACGAACTAACGAATAAGTCACGAAATTTAAAAAAAATTGAACAAGTAGAACTGGGTGTTGCTTCCGCTAAGGGCATCTTTAAACACTTAGTGAAGTATCCTGAAGCAATTACTCATTTTAGTGATTTTTTATATCATAAGGTACCAGAGATTTTACGAGCATCAGAACGGTTTTTAAGCATTAAAGAAGATAAATTGTCAACAGAAGAAATAACACTTGCAACCAATGGTATCTTAAGTACCATACGAGTGTTGTCGGAAAGTATCACAGATGATTATGAAAGATTAGTCTCCGAAGCATCTGAGGAAATTGCCTTATCAAAAAAATTAGTGGAGAGAAAAAATGGCTAAACAAAAGAATTTTTATGATACATATGATGCGCTTTTTCAAAAGCCAAAATGGTCGTTTTTTCCTGTCACAAGAACAGACACAATAAAGCAACTTCCTAACCCAAATAAAAAAGTGGTAAAACCACAGACGAAAAAAAAGAAAAAACAAAAAAAGAACAAAAAAATTATTTGGATAGGCATTGCTGTAGCAATTGGCTTTATAGTATATATTGATCTTGCGGAGAAAGATGATTATTGGGATTACTCCGCTTCATCAGAAGATGTTTATCCTTTAAAAGAAGCTGGACTTACCACAACTGGACCTGTTGATTTAGAAAAACCACTAAAAGTCACAATAGAAGAAAATAAACTTTTATTTAATCAAGGCTATCAAATAGAAATTATCGGCGATGCCGATATTGAAACCAGTGGCGGAAAGAACTTTTTAATTTTACCTTCTACAGAGGAGTATCCAGATACAAAATATCTAGGCAATATCAGTTTTTATGAAAAAAGAGACTATTATACATCGGCAGGTATGTACCTTTCTGGCAATCTTGTCAACAGTCTTTCTGATTATTTAGATACAAGTAAAGAGTTTATCAAAGCATACCCAATTGATAAAATTGCTGATGTACAAACCGGCTATATTTTAAAACGGAATCAAGGATATACAGACATCTCAAAATATTATCTCTTTAAAGATGGGACAGGATTTGAATTAGAAGTCTCTGTTGACCAATTGGAAAAGGTCAAAGATCCCAAAGACTATTCTTCTTTTGTAAAAACATACGCAAAAGAAGTCGCTTTTATAGAAAAAAGTTTTAAATTTGAGTCTACTGATGAGGAATCTCGATAGAGAAAATAGTTTTCAGCTTCAAGTAGCGCCTAGTAACATCTTTGTTGAAAAAATGTAAGAGCCTGAGACAAAAAACACTTTGGATTTTTGTCTCAGGCTTATAAACTGATCAGCGGTGGAAGCGTAGCACTTTAAGGACTGAAGTACGACGTGTACCCACTTACTAGATTGTCTTTGAAGGTAACGTAGAAAAGAACAGCAATATACAAGCGACCTACAAACTATTTTCTGCCAGACTAAAACTGGCAGAAGTGGTTTGTAGGTCGCTTGTTTTCATTATGGTTGGTGAGACAAGTTAGCGCTTGTGGTGTTTGTTTTAATATTGCAAATCAAAAATGACGATACTTATTTTACTGAAAATTAGTTCCCAATCTTCTCGGGTTAATTCTTCTTCTAAAATGTAAATTCGGTCAATTTCTTTTGGTAAATCAAATAAGGGATAGTCAGTAATCACAATATCACAACTAGAAAAATCGGTTCGTTCAAAAATAATATCCTCACTAAATGCTTGCTTGATTTTCATCATAATAAAGCTAGCAATGTAAAAATCGCGAGAATATGCAACACCAATTTTAATTTTTTTGCGGGGACTATAGTGCTTATAAATTCGTAACAACAATTCACATGTCCAAATTGGGTTCTCCTGATCCTTAAATCTTAGCTGATAAGGGGAATGCGCTGAAAAATTTTGATAAAAAGCATAAATTTCTTTCTGTAAATCTTTTTGATAAGTACTATTTTTATTGACTAAAAAATCTAGAATTGCGGTATTTGGTTGCTGTGAAATAAATAATTGGTTATAGATAATATTTTTAAATAAAATAAGTAAGAAGTAATGACGATCAAATTCACGCATTTTTGGAATTTGAAAAACTTCGCAAAAATTGGTTAATAAAGAATCAACGTAGAAATATTCTGGGCAAGAAATTTCATTTAGAGCAGCCAGTAAATCTTTGGCTCGTTTTGCTGAATCAAAATTATCAATGGCAATGGGTGCAATGATATCTACAACCCGCTGTTGATCTTCTGAAAAATTTGATTGGGAACAAAAAATAGTTTGTTTTGAGTCTGAGAAAAGCCTTAAATAAGGATGTTCTTCAAATTCTTTTTGGAGATCATCTTCACAAGTATATGGAAAGCGATATTTTGCGATGTGTAAAAGTAAATTTAATTTTAGTAGAGAAGCGTGTTCCAAGCGTTCAAGAATTTCTGGTTTAATATGTTGCGTCAGTATATCTTCAAAATAAGTAGAGGTATAACGTGGTAAGGCTAAGGTATTTAAAAAGATGGTCCAGTAGACATCAAGAAAAGCATATAGGACTTGAAATTCAGAACCTGTAATCACTTTACTCGCGGAGGGGGAAAAATGGACGGAAATTCCATACAAACCAAATAGTTTATTAATGTTATTTAACCGTTTGTAAATGTAAGATGAGCTAAAATTAGTTTCTTGACTCACTTTCCAGACAGAATTGTTTTCTTTTTTGATAATTGCTTGAAAAAGAATGAAGTCAGTAGAATGGACACAGTAATAATTAAATAATAAAAAATAGTGGGAAAGAAAATCATTGGAAGTCGTATGTAATGAAATTTTTCCGTGATGAATCTGAATCTCTAAGGTATTTTCAGGAAGGGTTGCTAAGTCTTCTTGAATTTCACGAAGATAAATTGATAAATTTTTAGTAGAAAGATCGAATTTTCGGGCAACACTAGATAAATCAAGGTTTGTTTGTTTTGCTAAGTATAAAAAGACAGCCAATTTTTTTTGTGTTTTCTTTGAAAGTAAAAATGTTTTTATGGCATCTTGTGTTTTGATGAGACTCACTCCTTAGTTATAACTTCTCTTTTATTATAATAGTTCGCCTAATAAATTGTAATAAAAAAGAACAATTCTCATTGGTTTATGAGAAAATAACAAGATATTCAGCAGGAAAACACCTGTGTCAGTCGACACAGGTGTTACGATGAGCAAAAAGAGCGGGTTCTTTTTTTATCAAATAATTTTCCAAAGTGACGTGATCAACTAAAGAATCAATCACCCCTTCTTTAGAAACTGAAAATCCTGCAGCCTGAATTGCTATTTGAATGGCTGCTTCAGTCGGATAACCTTTCGAAAGATAGGAGGCGAGCGCGCTGATAAAGCTGTCACTGGCACCAGTGCTATCCACAGCTATATTTTCTGTTGCAGGGAAATAGTGGCACACTTGGGGTGTTTTTAATAACACGCCTTTTTTTCCTAAAGTAACAATGACATTTTTTACGCCCATTTCTAAGAAGTACGCCGCTTTCTCTTCTAATGTACCAGTATCTGGTTGAAGTTCCAATAATTCATCTTCATTGGGAATGAAAAAATCAACCTTTTCTAGTATATTCACTGGAATATGATGAATAGCAGCTGGTTTTAAAATAATCGGTACGCCTGAATGTTGGGCAATTTCACAAGCTTTCTCTACAGCAGACAAAGGAATTTCTGTTTGAATGAGACAAAAACTGGCATCCATAAATAGGTGTTTTTGCTGTGCGATTTTTTTAGGTGTAAGCGCTATGTTTGCACCAGGTAAGATTGAAATCATGGAGTCGCCGCTTGTCTCAACATAAATATAAGCTTGACCAGTCTCAGCATCTTGAATACGTGTGACACCATCTGTCGTAACGTGGTATTTTTCTAATTCTTTATATAAGTAATTCGCATCTGTGTCTGAGCCTAAACAACCAATTAAGGTGGCCTGATGCCCCAGTTTGGTTAAGCCAACAGCTTGATTTAATCCTTTTCCGCCGGGGAATTTAGCATAGCTAGACAAAAAATTTGTTTTGCCGTTATGTGGTAAATTTGTTGAATACAGATAATTATCAACGTTTAAACTACCTACTACAATCATTTTGCTATGTGGATTAACACTAGACATGCCTAATGTATTTTTGTGATCTAGCACCAATTTTTCAGCGTCATTAATCAAGGCTGTTTTTTCTTTGCGTTTGTTAAGCAATAATAAGGCTAACTGGCTACCAAACGTCTCTGTATCTAATAAGACGGAAGAAATATGATCAGGTAAAAATGAACGATCAATTTTTCGCTTAATTGCGAGTAAAGAGTAATTATCGGGGGTTCGCAAACCGCTCTGCTTTAAAAGCTGTTCCAAAAAAACAGCCTGGGTATAGTCATCAGTAAGGATACCCGTAATCCCATCTGTGATAAGCTGATTACTGAAATCAGCAGGGATAGTAGTTAAAATATTTTCTTTACTAAAGGGTAAATTGACATCAAATAAGGCTTTTTTATAGCCTGCAATAATTGCTTCTTTATATTTTTGGTTAGTGACGAAATAACTAATTTTTTTATGGTTATTCTGTAATAATTCTCGGGTTAAAACATAACTAGCTTCTTCATAAAGCCTCGCTAGAGAAGGCAATTCGTTAGTTGAGTGATTGACGAAATAGTAAGGAATCGTTAATTCTTCTATAAATTTCGCGTATTGTTTACTGTTTTCATTGATTGGGTCCCAAATAATGCCACTGGCTTGTTTTAAAGTTGGCGAGGTAATATTTTTCAGTTCTTGTTCTAAATTACCGTGACTATTTAAAATCAAGCAGCTATAGCCATTTTCTTGAGCTTTATCAATAAAGCTCGTAACCCAAGCCTCAAAAGTTTCATGGCTATTTAATAATAACACGAAGGTTTTTGTAGTACTATTTGTGACGAGATTTGCTGAGTAAGGTGTGTAGTTGTAATCTCGAACGATTTTTAAGACACGCTCACGGGTTTCTTTACTAATAGTTTGATCTTTATTATTTATAATTTTGGATACAGTTGAAGCGGAAACGCCAGCTAATTTTGCAATATCTTTAATATTCATCATTTTCGTCCTTTCACTGAACTCTTTTTTATAGTAAGCATTCTAAAAGCAGAAAGTCAAGAAAAAGCCTAATTATTTATTATTTAGAAATTCTGCTTGACTTTTAATGAAAGCGCTGTTAATCTCAAATTAAGAAAACGTTTCCGGAAATGTTTTTCCTAAATGTGAATGGAGGAAGAAAAATGGATACAAAGAAAAGACCGATCATTATTGATACGGACCCAGGAATTGATGATGCTGTAGCTTTAGCGATTGCACTGAATCATCCTAACCTAGAAGTTCGCTTAATAACGACGGTTGCAGGGAATGTAGATGTAGAAAAAACAACAAATAATGCCTTGAAACTTGTCGATTTTTTTGGGAAAAAGGTTCCTGTAGCCAAGGGGTGTAATTGTCCGTTACTTATTCAATTGGAAGATTCTGCTGAGATTCATGGGGAGACTGGTATGGATGGCTTTGAGTTTCCGCAACCTATCTCTACGTGTTTAGATATTCATGCAGTGGAAGCTATGCGAAAAGAAATTCTGTCTAGTGATGTTCCTTTGACCATTGTTCCAATTGCTGCATTAACGAATATTGCTTTGTTACTGACCCTCTATCCAGAAGTCAAAGAAAATATTGCAGAAATCGTCATGATGGGTGGCTCATTAGCAAGGGGAAATACAAATACAAGTGCCGAATTTAATACGTATGTCGATCCACACGCTGCACAAATTGTTTTCCAATCAGGTGTCCCGCTAACAATGGTAGGATTAGATGTTACAAGTCAAGCTGTGTTAACGAATCATGAAGTAACAGCCATCAGAGCGCTTGGTAGAGTTGGGGAAATGTTTTATGGTCTTTTCCGTCATTATAGAGGCGGCAGTCTAACTACAGGTTTGAAAATGCATGATGTCTGTGCGATTGCCTATTTAACTTCACCAGAATTATTTGAGACAACTGAAACGTTCATTGAAGTTGCTTTGGAAGGTCCAGCTGCGGGAGCTACTGTTGCGGATTTAAAAATGAAGTATCATAAAAACACGAATGCCGTTGCCTGTATAGATGTAAATGTTGAAGCTTTTCAAAAATGGGTTGTCGAAAAAATGAAAGCGGTTAATTAACTGAAGGAGGATAAGTATGATTGAAAGTTTATTGGTGTTGGTCGTTTTAGTTGTTGTAGCCTATTTGATTGTAAAAAATTATCATCCCGCACTCAGTTTAATTATTGGTGCGCTTGTTCTACTTGCATGTGCATGGATGCTAGGACATCCCATTTATCCTGCAGGGGAAGGAACCGGTTTTGGATTATTTGATATTTTCTTGAAGTTTAAAGATACAATTATTGCACAAGTGAGTTCAGCAGGAATTGTAATTATGATTCTTTTTGGTTATTCAGGCTATATGAATGCAATCGGGGCCAATCAGATGGCTGTCAACTTTTTGGTGAAACCATTAATGAAGATTAAACGTAAATCGTTATTTGTCCCTGTGGTCTTTTTAATTGGAAATTTAATGTCACTAGTAGTTCCTAGTGCATCAAGCTTAGCGATTATTTTAATGTCTATATTATATCCGATGCTAGCCAGCATGGGGATTTCATCATTAACTGCTGCAGGTGTGATTGCAATGACGGCAACTATCATGCCAACACCTTTAGGCGCGGATAACGTAATCGCCGCAAATACTCTTGGTTATGATGTGTTAAATTATGTTGTATGGAATGCCAAAATTTCGCTGCCATCGTTATTAATCATTGCGGTTGCACAGTACTTCTGGCAAAAATACTGCGATAAAAAAGAAGGTGAGGCTGCCTATGTTTCATTAAATGAAGAGGGCTTAAGCAAACAAAAAGAATTTGATGTTCCTAAATTTTATGCAATATTGCCAATATTACCGCTATTATTAATTGTTGGAGTGGGAATCGCAGGAATGTTTATTAAAGGAATAACGATGGATATTTTTGTTCTTACATTTATTTCTTTCTTCATTGCTGTATTGGTTGAGACGCTTCGCTTGAAATCTTTTAAAAAAGTTCAAGATACAGCTGTCGAGATGTTTAAAGGAATGGGGCAAGGGTTTAGTCAAGTTGTGATGCTTGTCGTAGGCGGTTCATTGTTCACGTCTGCGATTCAAACGTTAGGAATTATTGATAGTATTATGGCATCTGTCGAAGCGTCAAGTTCAGCAGGAATCGTTACGACCTTAATTTTCAGCGGTGCAACGACCCTTTTTGGAATTTTAAGCGGTGGTGGACTGGCAATGTTTTATGCGGTTATCGAACTAATTCCTGGGATTGCTGAAAAAGCTGGGATTGATGGTATTTTAATTTCCTTGCCAATGCAGATGATTGCGAATTTAACTAGAACGATTTCTCCTGTAGCAGCAGTTGTCATGATTGTCGCATCAACAGTAGGAGTTAGTCCCATCAGAATTTTAAAACGGACGAGTGTACCGACCATCATTGGCATTATTAGTGTGATTGTCTTATCGATTCTATTGTTACCTTATTAAGAGAATAAACAATGAAAATTAGAGTGGCTGATGAGAAAGAGTTACCGATGATTCTTCAATTTTTAACAGAAGTAAAGGCATATATGGATGTTGTGGGCATTACACAGTGGACAAAGGACTATCCTTCTCAAGGAGATATCCAAGAAGACATTACAAAAAAACGATTATATTTGCTAGTGCACGAAGAAATGATTTTTTCAATGGCAACGTTATGTATGGAGCAGGAACAAGACTTTGTTTGGTTAAAGCGCTTTGCAACTTCGCCTAATTATATTGCCAAGGGTTATGGCAGTTTGTTGTTCCATGAATTGGAGAAACGAGCAGTCTGGGAAGGAAGACGTAAAATGTATGCTCAAACTAATCATACAAACCATAGAATGATTCGATTTTTCGAAAGTAAAGGGTTCACAAAAATTCATGAATCTTTACAAATGAATCGCTTAGACTTTGGCTCTTTTTATTTATACGTTAAAGAATTGGAGAACTAATCCATCGTTTAAAATAAGAAAACAGGAGTCAGATGCAAACATTAATTAGCATCTGACTCCTGTTATTTTCCAAGGAAATAGTCAACTTAATTATACAAATAAAACACAAACACATTCGGGAACAGCAACATCTTTTTGAATCATTTCTAATAAGCCTGTTTCTTGGTTCCGACGATAAAGTGTTAAGTTATCAGAGTCTTGATTAGCGACAACGATGAAATCTTCAGAAGGATCTAAATCAAAATCTCTCGGAATATCGCCTTCTGTTGAAATTAATTGAATTCGTTCAATCGCTTCGCCATTTTCTGAAACAGCATAGACAGCAATTGAGTTATGGCCACGGTTTGAAGCATAAAGGAAACGGCCATCAGAAGAAATACGAATCGCAGCACCACCATTAAACGCATCATAATCAGCAGGTAAAGTAGAAACTTTTTGTAATTCAGTGAAAGAACCATCTGTTTCATCATATGAAAGAACTGAAACAGTGCTATCTAATTCACCAAATAAATAAGCCAATGATTTTGTTGGATGGAACACTAAATGACGTGGACCAGTCCCTGGCTCAGTCACGAATTGAGCGATTTCAGAAAGCTTTCCATCTAAGCTAACATTATACGTATACACACGATCGGTTCCTAGATCACAGACGACTAAGCGTTGATCAGGCGTCAAATCTGTGTAATGAACATGGGCATTGTTTTGGTTTTCATGAGGACCAGTTGGCTCTGTATGAATCACTTTGTCAGCATCTTCCAAAGAACCATCTTCTAAGATACGATACACGTGAACGATACCTTGGTGATAATTTGCTGCATAGACAAGTTGTCGGTTTTCGTCAACAGCTACATAACATGGCGGCGCACCTTCCTCAGTTACTTTATTCAATAAGTTAAAATGGTCCATTTCTGGTTGATAAGCGGCAGTGCCACCTTCACCGTCAACACTAGTGACGCTAAAAAGTTCGCCCTTTTGACTCAGAGCAAGATAGGTAGGACTCGTTTCTTCTAACAAAAGTGTCGCTTCTGTTAAACGACCTTGTGTCGTATCTAATGCAATTTTATAAATGCCTTGGCTGGCTCTTCGAGTATAGGTACCTAGTAAAATTTGTTCTAACATCACAATTCCTCCAATTTGTTTCAACACAATCACTTTTTATGAAAGTGCTTTTATATAATGTAGTATACCATAAGAAGTCTAAGAACAATAAAACTTTCTATCTGAGATGTTCGCATTTTAAAGTGGTTTGTGCTATTATGATGAGAGACTGTGATGACAGTCATTTTTTGATTTTTAGAGGGGTGACGAACATGTACGACAATACGGATAATAACGGGACCGTTCGTTGTTCATTTTGTGGGAAAACACAAGAAGAAGTAAAAAAAATTGTTGCTGGTCCGGGTGTCTATATTTGTAATGAATGTATTGATCTATGTAAAGAGATTATTGATGAAGAATTTTATGATGAAGCAGTCCGAGAATTAACGGATGTGCCAAAACCCCAAGAAATTTTAAATGTTTTAAATGAATATGTTATTGGACAAGAACGTGCAAAACGCACACTTTCTGTTGCTGTTTACAATCACTATAAACGTGTGAATCAATCAGAAACAGCTGCAACTCAAGATGACGTTGAATTGCAAAAAAGTAACATTTGTTTAATTGGACCAACAGGTTCAGGTAAAACTTTCTTGGCTCAAACGTTAGCAAAAACATTAAATGTACCTTTTGCAATCGCTGATGCGACCAGTTTAACAGAAGCAGGTTATGTAGGGGAAGATGTTGAAAATATCCTTTTAAAATTACTACAATCTGCTGACTATAATGTTGAACGTGCGGAAAAGGGCATTATCTATATTGATGAGATTGATAAAATTGCCCGTAAGAGTGAAAATGTTTCGATTACTCGAGATGTTTCAGGTGAGGGTGTTCAACAAGCCTTACTAAAAATTCTTGAAGGAACAGTTGCAAGTGTACCACCACAAGGGGGCCGCAAACATCCACATCAAGAATTTATCCAAATTGACACAACGAATGTTCTCTTCATCGTTGGTGGAGCATTTGATGGAATTGAAACCATTGTTAAAAACCGCTTAGGCGAAAAAACTATTGGTTTTGGTAAAACTAATTCTGCTTTAAATGAAGAAGAAAGCATCATGCAACATATTATTCCAGAAGATTTATTGAAATTTGGTTTAATTCCAGAATTTATTGGACGCTTACCTGTAATGGCTGCGCTTGATAAATTAACGAATGATGATTTGGTTCGAATTTTAACAGAACCGAAGAATGCCTTGGTGAAACAATATCAAAAATTATTGTCTCTTGATGACACTAAATTAGAATTTGAACCAGAAGCATTAAAAGCCATCGCAGCCAAAGCCATTGAACGTAATACTGGCGCACGGGGACTTCGTTCAATCATTGAAGAAATTATGATGGACGTAATGTTTGATGTTCCTTCAGATGAAAGCATTGAAAAAGTTATCATTACTAAAATGGCCGCTGAAGGTACCGGTAAACCAACAATTATTTATAACAAAAAAGATAAAGAAGCTGTATAAGATTGAAGCTGAAAACAGCTCTTTCGGCGGATCTCCGAAAGAGCTGTTTTTGTTAAGCTTTTGAATGAAAGACTGAACAGAAGAACGGAGGAAAACAATGAACGTACATAATGCAGAAATCGTGATTAGTGCGGTATCCCCTAAACAATATCCTGAATCTCAGTTACCGGAGATTGCTTTAGCTGGACGCTCGAACGTTGGGAAATCATCTTTTATTAATACCTTGATTAATCGTAAAAATTTAGCAAGAACTTCAGGTAAACCTGGTAAAACGCAAACGCTAAACTTTTATTTAATT
Source organism: Enterococcus sp. DIV2467a (assembly GCF_050532945.1). Lineage (NCBI taxonomy): Bacteria > Bacillati > Bacillota > Bacilli > Lactobacillales > Enterococcaceae > Enterococcus > Enterococcus sp. DIV2467a. Next base: position 1,299,530 of record NZ_CP172896.1, read on the forward strand.
GAGGATGCCTTACACTTTGTGGATGTTCCTGGCTATGGTTATGCCAAAGTTTCTAAAACAGAACGTGCGAAGTGGGGAAAAATGATTGAAACGTATATCACGCAACGTGAGCAATTACGTGCAGTCGTTTCTTTAATTGATTTACGTCATCCGCCGACCCAAGATGATATCCAAATGTATGAATTTTTGAAATACTATGATTTGCCAGTTATTATTGTGGCAACTAAGGCAGACAAAATTCCGCGGGGCAAATGGAACAAACACGAGAGTGTCATCAAAAAAGCCTTGAATTTTGATAAACAAGATGACTTTATTATTTTCTCTTCTGAAACAAAAGAAGGAAAAGAAGCAGCTTGGACAGCAATTGAAAAATTTCTATAGAAAAAAACAAGCAAAATTACTCTTTTGCTTGTTTTTTTGCTTCTTCTTTTTTTACTTCTTGTCGTTGTTTTGCCAGTTCTTCAAGAGGTACTTCTTTCTTTAATGGATCAACGGCGAAAGAATCGAAGAGTTTATCTAAGTCATTGGAACGTTCAAATTTTAATCCCATTTACTAAGCCTCCATTCCTTTTTTTATAGTGTAGCACGTTTTTTTTCATTTGGATAGCAACAGAAATGTAAGAATTCGTCATAGTTGGGTCTAGTGTAATTTCTCGTAACTAGGACTTGCCAAACATGAAAAAACAAGCTATTCTTTAGTAAGAATTAGTTAGAAAGAAGGCACTTTATGAAAAATCCGTTAATCGGCGGTGTTCGTTTTTATCAACGATTTATTTCTCCAGGATTGCCTGCACGTTGTCGCTATTACCCAACGTGTTCACAATATATGATTGATGCAATTCATACACATGGAAGTGTCAAAGGAACAACGATGGGGGTAGCACGGATTTTACGATGTCATCCTTTTGTTAAAGGCGGCATTGACTATGTTCCGTTGAAATTTCGCTTGACGAAAAATCCTGATGAGACCTATCATGGACCGTATACGTATCGAAGAAATAAGAAAACAGAAGTAGAAAAGGATGGATAAATATGGCAATTTTAGCATTTGATCTTGGCGGTTCTTCCGTGAAATACGGCGTTTGGACAGGCAAAGAATTAACAAATCAAGGGAGCTTTCCAACACCTGGCTCTTGGGAAGAAATGAAAGCGCATTTATATTCGGTTTATGCAGACAAAAGAAATGAGTCGATTAGTGGTGTTGCTTTTAGTTCACCTGGAGTAGTTGACGAAAAAAGTCAACAGATTTTAGGGATTTCCGCCATTCCATATATTCATCATTTTAACATTTATGAAGAATTAGAAGCGTTGTTTGGCTTACCAGTGACTATCGAAAATGATGCGAATTGTGCTGGTTTAGCTGAGATATATGAAGGCGCGGCGAAAGGGAAAAAAGAAGTGCTTTTTGTCGTTATTGGGACAGGAATTGGCGGAGCGATTTTTCGCAATGGTGAATTGTACAAAGGCGCTCATTTATATGGAGGCGAGTTTGGACTGAACTTTTTAAGTAATGGCCAAACATTCAGTGAAATTGGCACAGCTGTCAAAATGGCTCAGCGCTATTGTGAACGAATTGGAGTCGAAAAACAGGCGGTGACAGGAGAAGAAGTTTTTGAATTGGCACAACGAGGAGATGAGATTGCTCGCGAAGAAGTCAATAATTTTTATGATTATTTAACACAAGGATTATTCGGCTTACAGTTTTCTTATGATCCTGAAATGATTGTACTTGGAGGCGGTGTTTCTGCTAAAGAAGGCTTATTAGCAGAGATTAATCGCCGGATGCTAACGCATTTACAGACCTTTGAATTAAAAGATTTTGTTCCAGAAATCGTGACCTGCCATTATCAAAATGATGCCAACTTGATTGGTGCAGCCGCCAACTTTCAAGCAAAAACGAATTGGGAACTATAAAGAAACAGCCGATTGTTATTCTCTTCAATCGGCTGTTTCTTTATTTATTTGCCTTGTCGTCAGTGTTTTCTTCTGCAGCAATCCGCGCTTGAACTTGTTGGCGTAAAGCTTCTAGTTCTTTTTCTTTCTTTTCTAATTCAGCTAAATCTTCAGAAATTTCATGGGCTTCTTCTGCTGGCTTAGGTTGTAAAAAGACGTTTAAACCAATCGCTATAAAGGTCCCAATGAATGTATCCAACACACGTTCCATTGCATATTGAAAGGAATCGCTTTGCGGAATACTTAAAGAAATCATTAAAAGTGTCGCAGTTGCAGAAATGATTCCAGCATTGTTATTAATCCCATCAGAAACAACGATGACGATAATGACTAAAAGTGGTAGTAGCAGTAATTCTACTAAGTGTTGATTAGGAAAATAATCTTGTGCTAATACATAAAGCAAAGCTAAAAAGCCACCCAATGTGTTTCCAATAATGCGCGATTTTCCAAAAGACAAACTAGTATTTAAATCTTGTCTTAATGAAAAAACAGCTGCTAAACAGGCAATCATAGGTGAGCCACGATGGAAAAATTGAAATAAAAGAATACACAGCATGACAGCAATTGCTGTTTTTAACGTTCGCATGCCTAAACGAAATCGACCCACTATCATAAATATTCGCTCCTAAATAACTTTTCTCTTTAATGATAACCGAAATAGAGGTAAAATTACTAGAGAAAAGTGAAGAATTATTATTTTTTAAGGGGAGTATGCATGAAAATTGGTTTACGAACAGTCAAGACAGCCATTAGCGCTGCATTAGCAATGATTATTGCGGAAAAACTGGGATTACTTTATGCCCCTTCGGCAGGGATTATTTCGGTTTTAAGTGTTACTAGCACGAAAAAAACATCTGTCATGACAGGAATTTATCGTTTGTTATCCTTAGCTTTAGCAACTATTTTAGCGTATATTTGTTTTACTTTTTTAGGTTTTACAGCGATTGCTTTTGGTATTTTTTTGTTATTATTTATTCCAGCAGCTGTGTATTTTCAATTATCTGATGGGATTGTTGTGAGTTCCGTTTTGGTAACTCATTATTTAGTCGAAAAAAATCTTTCTTGGGCGATTATTGGAAATGAATTTTTATTAATGAGTATTGGTGTGGGACTAGCGTTATTAGCTAATTCTTATATGCCTGATACAGAAAAACGTTTAAGAGAAGACCAAGAAGTCATTGAAACAATGTTTCGTAAAATTTTAAGGGAAATGGCGCTACATTTAAACAACGCTGCAGGAGAGCGAAATTTGGTCATGCATTGTGCAGATTTAAAAACCTTTATTCGCACAGGCGAGACGTGGGCCAAAAATCATGCCGAGAATCAATTGCTGTCTACCAATACGTACTATTTAGAGTACTTTGCGATGAGAAAAATGCAAAGTAATATTCTAAAAAACATGTTGGAATTATTAGAAGATATTACTGTTGATGCGCAACAAGTTCGCTATATTCAACAATTATTGGAATATACGGCAGAAACATTTGCAGAGAATAATGATGGACAAGAAATTATGAATCGAATTAAGACCGTTTATGAAACCTATCGCACAAAACCATTGCCGCAAACAAGAAGTGAATTTGAAAATCGGGCGCGACTCTTTCAGTTTTTACAATTGTTTCAGTCATTCATTCAAGTCAAAGCGGACTTTGCCAAATTACAACTAGATAAATAAACAAAAAAGAAACCTTTTTAAACGGAGGTTTCTTTTTTTGTTCTCTTAAAAATTCAGGCAAGTTCTTTAGTATTCATTGAGAATGTGTTAAACTAATGAGAAAGAAAAATAAAAGGAATGACCGCAATGGATAATGCTCAAGTGAAGAGAAAACATTTCCGTTTTCCAGCGTATGATGATGAACAGGGCGTAAAATTACCAACAGATAATGAACGTAACTTATTTCAAGATGATCTGATTGGTAAAGCAATGTCTGGTAGCAGAAGAACTGCAACATCTGCCGAAGATACTAGACAAAGCACACCATCCGTCCAACAACCAACAACGAATCAATCAACTACAAATAAACAAACACAACAATTAACGGCAGCACAACAAGAGCAATTAGCACGTCATCGTTCTAATTTGCCAGACTACACAAAACATGCTAGTAAAGCAACGAAAAATAAACAAGCAACGAAAAAAAATAATAGCCTTTTTGGGACGCCAAAAGGAAATGGCTGGACACAAACGTATAAAAAAAAAGAAGTCGTAGCGAAACCAAGTAGACCTGCCGCATCACCATTAGTGCAGAAAACGACACCTTCTTATTTTGTTCCTAAATATATCCCGGCTTCTGTGATTCCTGAGGAACAGGAACCTAGTTTTACTGAAGAAGAGTTGCTAAAAGCAATGAAAAAAGATCGGCGTTCATATGTCATTCTTGATGATGAACCAACGGCTTTTCAAGTGAAAGATACGGAAGAAGATCCAACGGTGCGGAAGTTTAATATTCCAACCTCAGAACCTGAGATTCCTTTAACTAGACGACAATATCAACAAATCAAACCAGACTTAGAACGTTTTGGCGAAGATGCGTTGGATTTACGTTCGCGTTCCCGTTTGAATGCCGCAAAGAAAAATGCTAAAAGTCAAACTGCTTATGGGAAAAAATTAGCTAAAGCGAATGCTCAAGTGGAGCCGGAAGCACCTGTGACAGAAGAGAAGAAAAAGGGCATCTTGGATAAACCATTAAGTGGGATGCTAGAAGATTCAAGTTCTGTATTAGAAAACAGTAAATATTTTAGTTAAGAGATGAAACTTGCATGTGGATTTGAAACATGTAAGTTTTTTATTCTGTTTTAATAGTTGATTATTTTTTTGTTTTATACGATAATGAATCTCGTATGATTGAAATTTTTTTAAAAAAGGTATGTTTTATATAGTGACAGAGAAGAGGATTATAATGGGAAATCAAGAGAACAAATTATACCATTTTGTCGGAATTAAAGGTTCTGGCATGAGCTCATTAGCGTTGGTCTTACACCAAAAAGGCTACAACGTTCAAGGATCAGACGTAGAAGAGTATTTCTTTACACAACGGGATCTTGAAAAATCAGGTGTCCCTATTTTACCATTTAATGCAGATAATATTGATAAAGACATGATTGTTATTGCTGGAAATGCTTTTCCAGATACCCATGAGGAAATCGCCCGCGCCATCGAATTAGGCGCAGAAGTAATTCGTTACCACGATTTCATTGCTCGTTTTATCGAACCGTACACAAGCATTGCTGTAACAGGGTCACATGGGAAAACAAGTACGACTGGTTTGCTAGCACATGTATTAAGTGGTATCAATCCAACTAGTTATTTAATAGGGGATGGCACTGGCCACGGCGAACCAGATGCTGATTTCTTTGCATTTGAAGCGTGTGAATATCGCCGTCATTTCTTGGCTTATTCACCAGATTATGCGATTATGACGAATATCGATTTTGATCATCCAGATTACTATAAGAGCATTGAGGACGTTTTTTCAGCGTTCCAAACAATGGCTCATCAAGTCAAAAAAGGAATTTTTGCTTATGGTGATGATAAGTATCTTCGCCAGTTAGAATCAGAAGTGCCAGTTTATTATTATGGCGTCAGCGAAGAGGATGATATCCAAGCCCGAAATATTCAACGAACAACGGAAGGCTCATCTTTTGATGTTTATCACAAGGCTGATTTTGTAGGTCATTTTGTCTTACCAGCATTTGGCCATCACAATATCATGAATGCGCTAGGTGTGATTGCTGTGGCTTATTTTGAAAAACTTGATATGCAAAAAGTCGCAGAAGAAATGCTAAGTTTTAAAGGTGTAAAACGTCGTTTTAGCGAGAAAAAAGTCAGTGACATGATTATTGTTGATGATTATGCGCACCATCCAGCTGAAATTAAAGCAACGATTGATGGCGCCCGCCAAAAATATCCTGACAAAGAAATTATTGCTGTCTTCCAGCCACATACATTTACACGAACAATTGCCTTAATGGATGAATTTGCTGAAGCACTGGATTTGGCAGATGAAGTATTCTTATGTAATATTTTTGGCTCTGCGCGTGAAACACAAGGCGAGGTACGCATTGAAGATTTAGGCGAAAAAATTCAAAAAGGTGGACAAGTAATTACCGAAGATAATGTGTCGCCTTTACTAGATTTTGAAAATGCAGTGGTGGTCTTTATGGGTGCTGGCGACGTTCAGAAATTTGAACAAGCCTACGAAACATTACTAAGTAACACAACTAGAAACGTTTTATAAGAGAACATAAACAAAATCGGGACAGGGGTATCTGGCTTCAAAAAATAAGAAGCTGCTCCTGTTCCGTTGTTTGTTTTTAAAATCTAGCATGGCAGATAAGTTGGTTTTGTTTAAACATCCTTTAAGGACTACTTTTTAGCTTGCCTTTTAAGTACATTTTGGTACAATTATCTTATCAATAACGGAGGTGTACTAATTTGAATATCGGAAAACCGAGAAAATTAGGCAAAACCATCGAAGATATCGAAGAGGGAGATTCGTTGTCCTTGACAGAGTCAATTGAAGACAAGGACTTATTACTTTACTTGGGCTTGACCAATGATGCGAATCCTTTATATATCCAACATGATTATGCCCAAAAAACAGAATATGAAAAACCAATCGTACCATCAATTATGCTGATGGGAATTATCACTAGTGCGATTTCAAAACATTTACCAGGACCAGGTTCACATGTTGTGAATTTCTCTGTGAACTTTGTGGAACCCGTTTTTCATTACGAAACATTGACTTTCCAATTAGAAGTAATCAAAGTCGACAAAATGAAAGATGTGATTACCATTTCAGTTGAGGCTGTTAATGAGCAAGAAAATCGCGTGTTAGATGCAGTGGTGATGGTTCAACCACCCCAAGTGACGATTGATGAACTAACAGAGAAAGAAGGGACTTTAACTTATGAATAATCAAGAGTATATCCAAACTGGCACAGGTTTGAATAAATTTTATGCCAAAATTTACGGATTTTTAGCGTTAGGAATTGGTATTAGCGCAATCATGGCTTATGCAATGACGACTGTCTTTTTACCTGTTCTAGCTACTTTATTCAAATCAAGCTTAGCTTTTTGGATGATTTGGCTTGTTGAAATTGGCTTAGTTTTATATCTAGGCGCAAAAGCACAGAAGAATCCAACCATTGCGATTGCAGGATTTGTTGCGTATGCATTATTAAATGGTGTCACTTTATCCGTGACGTTATTAATGTATACTGGTGGAACAGTGGCCGGCGCATTTTTAAGTGCAGCAGCTACCTTTGGCGCGATGTCATTAGTAGGTGTCTTTACGAAGAAAGACCTATCAGCAGTTGGTCATGCCGCTTATAGTGCCTTAATCGGAATTATCATTGCGATGTTGCTAAATATGTTCCTTTTACACAGTAATGCTGTAGAATTCTTTATTTCCATTTTAATGGTCCTAATTTTCTCAGGGATTACTGCTTATGATAACCAACGTATACGCCAAGTCTATGCGCAAACAGGTGATCAAGCAGGTACTGGGATGGCCGTTTTCTTCGCATTACAATTATACCTTGACTTCATCAACTTATTCTTAGCTTTCTTAAGAATTTTTGGTAAAAACAACTAACATGAACGTAAAAGAGCCAATCTGCTCAGCAGATTGGCTCTTTTTTTAACCCATTCCAATAGCGAAATTCAACAGTTTATCGGAGTATGTTGGATTTTCTAAATCAGTTTTCATTGTTTCATTCAGTAGACTGAGCTGATCGGTAATGATGCCATCAACGCCATAAAAAATCATTCGTGTCATAACATCTTCATCATTTGCTGTCCAAGCATAAACCTTTTTCCCATCATGATGAGCGGCATTTACAAAGTTACGATTCATTGTACTGTATTCCATAGTAAAAAAGTCAACTGGCATTTTAGGCGGTCCCACAATGTTGAAAGGAATAACGTAGCCTACATAAAAGCGTGGTTCTTCTTTCTTTAAGGCCATCGCCGTATCATAGGTTAAGGTATGAAGGATATGGCCGTTTTCTAAAATATTTTCACGGTATTGTTTGACAAAGCGCTGTACTAAATCAGGGCTATCTTGAGGCGTGGTTTTGATTTCAATTAATAAACGTTGTTTTAATTGATTGGCTTTGGCTAAATAATCATCGAAAGAAACCATTTTAGCAGTTTGACCATTTTCTGTGACATTCATGTTCGTTAATTCTTTAAGTGTTAATTGATTTGGTCGTTTATTAACACCCGTTAACGCCCGTAAATTAAAATCGTGCATGACAATAAATTGATGGTCTTTGGTTTCTTGAATATCCATTTCAACATAATCAGGTTTTGCCTTATTGGTCTCGATTAAAGAGTCCAAGGTGTTTTGAACGCCATTGTTACCATTGACACCACGATGGGAGATGGTAACCGGTTTTCGGTCAGGTGTATGACTTAGGTAATTCGTATTATAGGTGCCTACACCAATTCCGAAGATGATTGCAATCAAACAAAAAAGAACGACTCTGAAGGTGGTCCATTCTACCCGAACCTCTGATTTCGGGGTGAACCATTCTGGCGTGTCAGGCAAAATCCCTTCATCTTCCATATCATCAACAATAATGTAAAAAATAGCAACACTAGACAACACCAAGTTTAAGAGCATCATAACCTGAAGGAGTGTCATAGCGATGACAGCGCTAGGTAAAGACCACTCAGGTTTAAACGTTTCGACTGCGGTTTGACCTAAAAATATCAAGAAATAGCCAGCCGTAAAAATCCCTAAAACAGTTCCTCCAATGATAATAAATTGCCCTAAAATCTGGAAAAAGCGCCGCTTTGTAATTTGCCAACTACGTTTTAAAGACTCACGAAAACCAACATCACGTAAAATCAACTCTGGAAGGGCAAAAGCAAGTCGAATCGCTAAATATAAGATAATCAGTTCTAACAATACGAAACCAATAATAATAATGACGCGATTTGCAAAAATAAAATCTAAGATAAAGGCTGGAATCTTAACTCTTGTTAATAAATAAGAGCGGAAGGTTAACCCACTTAATGGTAAAATCAAAAAGAAATATGCCAGGAAAAACAGAAAGGTAATTCCTCGAACTTTTTTGATCTGAAGCAAGGTGCCGTGCAATAATTGCGTTAGAGTAATTGGTTGCTTTTTCTTAATAAAATAGACACTAAGCAATAAAAAGGTAAATTCAAAAAAGAGCGCCAGTAAAATTAACAGCCCAATTAGTAGAAAAGTCAAAAGGACATAGGGATGTTGCGTAGCAATTGCCCCTAAGTTATCGTAGGAAATATAATCAATCCCACCTTCTTTGAGTACCAATTTGGACAAACTTGTCAATAAAGGCAATAGAACGAATAACATAAATCCGTGCATCAAGAGCACATCGCGAAAATACGCCGTTGTCCCTTTAAGAAAATCTAGCGTATTCACAATACTATTTTTAAAATAACTAAACATCAAAAGTCCCCCAGTTTCTACCAAAATTCCATAATAAAAGGACTAAATCAAACTGACACAGGCAGAGTTTTGATTTAGTCCGTTCGCTTTTTTATTTATTTTACATTCCCAGTAAGCTAGTTAAAAATGTACCGCCATAAATTAACGCAAGACTATATAAATAGATAGAAGCAGGTTTTGCTAATAAAATAATCAGAGTAAATTTTTTCACAGACATTTTTGTTAAACCGGCCATTAAACAAAGCGCATCATCCGGTGCAATCGGGAAGAAAATTGCTAAAGCAAACAATCGTTCAAAACGTTTTTCATTGTCTAACCAACCGATATACTTGTTATATGTTTTATCACTGACAAGGCTCATAATGAATGGTTTCCCATAATTACGACCTAATAAGAAAATGATAATAGAGCCAAGTGCAATACCAACGTAATTATAGACGAAGCCCATTGTTGGCCCGAAAATCAAGACCCCTGCAGCACAGCTAACACCACCAGGAATAATCGGAATAACCACTTGAATAATCTGAATTAACATGAAAATAATCGGACCGAGAATGACAGATTGCCCTACTAGTCCTCTTAGTGCATTGATGTCCTTGAAGACACCTAATCGGATAAAATAGATGGTTGCAATTATGGTTGCAACAATGCCCAAAATGGAAATAATATTAACAATTTTTCTAGATAGGGTAACACTCACATTTCTCATCTCCTTTAGTTATACTCATCGTACTTTTAGTATATAACTTTTTATCAATAAAAAACATCGTTTGTTCTTTCTGCAAACGAACAAAGTTGTAAGATACACATCATTTGATAAGTTTATTATACAAAAAAAGAGACAGAAAAGACATCCTACTTAAGACCCATTCTGCACTGATCTTTCGAAAGAGAGTAAAAGAAACGAAAGTGGCGCATCTTTTAGTAATATTATAGAGGGGCAAAGAGTGAAATTAAATTTGCATCCACGTCTTTAATGATTGCGTATCGTTGGCCCCAAGGTGCATTCCAAGGTTCTTTAAAAACAATGTAACCAGCTTGGCTCATTTTTTTCACGGTGTTATCAACTTCTGCGGCCGTTTCACAAAGAAAAGCAAGTTCAATTTTATCGCCTTGTTGGCTAGGCGCAAACCCATAGACACCAGTAATCATTTGTAGTGAATTTAAAGAAATCCTGACGCCATTGTTTTGTAATTCTGTGTAATCGGGCGAAGCTTCTCCCAGCACGTTAAAACCTAGCGTTTGGTAAAAAGAGAGTGCTTGTGTCATATCGTTGACGATAATACCGACCATATCTAACTTCATCCTCATAACCTCCGATCTATGATAAAATAAGTGTAAGGGATTTTTTGGTAAAAACCAAACGATTTATAGCGAAAGTGCTTAAAAAATTAGAATGTAACAGTTTACAACGAAGAATAAGAAGACTATAATTATGTTAACTAGTTTTAGGTGTACCTAAAAGTGAAATGTGTGAACAAGATAGATTGAGGGATGTTGGATGAAAGAAAAGAAAACGGAAAAAATGCTTAATTATGCAAATGGACCTAGTTTAGAAGAGATAAATAATACCGTCGAGGTACCTAAAAACGCTAGCTTTTGGCGAACTTTGCTAGCCTATAGCGGACCTGGCGCTTTAGTGGCTGTTGGTTATATGGATCCAGGAAATTGGATTACGTCAATTGCTGGCGGAGCGGAATATAAGTACACGTTACTTAGTGTGATTTTACTTTCTAGTTTAGTTGCCATGTTACTACAAAGTATGGCTGCGCGCTTAGGAATCGTGACAGGAATGGATTTAGCCCAAGCGACTAGAGAGCATACAAGTAAACGAACGGGCGTTGCCTTGTGGGTGGTGACGGAGTTAGCCATAATGGCAACAGATATCGCTGAGGTAATTGGTGGTGCCGTTGCTTTGCAATTATTATTTGGTTTTCCATTATTAATTGGTGTGTTGATAACAACGTTTGATGTTTTATTACTGTTGCTACTGACAAAGTTAGGCTTTCGCAAAATCGAAGCAATTGTTTCTTGTTTAATTGCAGTTATCTTTTTTGTTTTTGCTTATGAAGTGGCATTAGCAGATCCAAATGTTGGTGAAGTATTACGAGGTTTTATTCCAGACACAAAAATAGCGACAGATAAATCCATGTTATTTTTAGCCTTGGGAATCGTTGGAGCGACAGTCATGCCTCATAACTTATATTTGCATTCTTCCATTGCGCAAGCTCGGAAATTTGATCGTAACGATGATGCTGAGAAAGCCAAAGCAATTCGTTTCACTACTTGGGATTCAAATATTCAATTAACTGTCGCTTTTGTCGTAAATTGTTTGTTGTTAATTTTAGGAGGAGCATTATTTTATGGAACCAACAGTGAATTAGGTAAATTTGTTGATTTATTTGATGCTCTGAAAAATCCAGATATTGTTGGTAATATTGCTAGCCCAGTGTTAAGTATTCTTTTTGCAATTGCTTTACTGGCTTCGGGTCAAAATTCAACGATTACAGGTACGCTGTCAGGACAAATTGTAATGGAAGGCTTCATCCATTTAAAAATGCCGTTGTGGGCACGACGAGTGTTAACTCGTTTGTTAGCAATTGTGCCAGTCATTATCTGTGTCATTATTTATGGCGGTAGCGAAACGGCTGTTGAAGACTTGTTGCTTTATACGCAAGTTTTCCTAAGTATTGCTTTGCCAGTGTCGATTATTCCTTTAACGATGTATACAAGTGATAAAAAATTAATGGGCCAATTTGCGAATCCAGCGTGGGTGAAATTTTTAGCTTGGATTATTGCTATTGCCTTGACGTTATTGAATTTATTTTTAATTTATGGCACATTAACTGGTTTAACGAATTAATAAAAACAAAGGCTGACTAGAAAAGTTGGCCTTTGTTTTTTCATAGAATTTGCGCGTAAGAAATGGTAGAATAGGAAAGATGAAATACAAGGAAGAGAGGCTTTCACGTGACAGATTATTTAAATGTAGGAAAAATTGTGAACACACAAGGAATCAAAGGAGAAGTTCGGGTCATTTCGAAAACGGATTTTCCAGAAGAACGTTATCAAAAAGGGGCAACGTTACTGCTATTTCAAGAGAAAAAAGCACCAATTGAATTGGTCGTGAAGTCCCACCGCAAGCATAAGAATTTTGACATTTTAAGCTTTGAAGGACATCCAAATATCAACGATGTTGAAAAATATCGTGACGGTATTTTAAAGGTTGCAAAAGACAATCTCGCTGAATTGGCAGAGGACGAATTTTATTATCACCAAATCATTGGTGCCACTGTTTATGATGAAACCGGTAGTGAACTGGGAAAAATTAAAGAAATTTTATCTCCTGGTGCGAATGATGTGTGGGTCGTCCAACGACCAAAGAAAAAAGATTTACTTTTACCGTATATTGAAGGCGTTGTTACAAAAGTCGACGTCGAAAATCAACGGATTGATGTGGACATTCCAGAAGGATTGATTGACGATGAGAATTGATGTATTAACTCTTTTTCCTAGAATGTTTGAAGGACCAATGGGGGAATCAATTATTGGGAAAGCTCGGGAAAAGCAGTTATTAGAATTGAATGTCTCTAATTTTCGCGATTTTTCAGATAACAAACACCAAACGGTCGATGATTATCCGTATGGCGGTGGCGCGGGGATGCTTTTAAAAGTACAACCGATCTATGATAACCTAAAGGCAATTGAAGAAGAGACAAACCAGCAACCAAAACGGGTCATCTTATTAGATCCAGCAGGAAAACCGTTTAATCAGAAAATGGCCGAGGAATTTTCACAAGAAGAACATTTAGTTTTTATTTGTGGACATTATGAAGGCTATGATGAGCGAATTCGCACGATGGTTACAGATGAAGTTTCATTGGGGGATTACGTTTTAACAGGGGGCGAATTAGGCGCAATGGTCATGATTGATGCGACAGTCCGTTTATTACCTGATGTCTTAGGTAACAATCTTTCTGCACAAACGGATTCACATTCCACTGGCCTATTAGAGCATCCACAATATACCAGACCTGCTATTTTCAACGATATGGAAGTCCCTGCCGTGCTAACGAATGGTAACCATAAATTAATTGCAGAATGGCAACTAAAAGAATCATTACGACGGACCTTTTTGCGTCGACCTGACATGTTGGAATCAGTAGAAATGACGCCTGAAATGTTGAAGTTATTAGAGGAAATTAAACAAGAAGAGCAAAAATAAGGGAACTTTCAAGAAAATTCTCTTTACAGCTTATTTTGTCTGTGGTAAACTAATTTGGTGAGTGCAATGCGCTCTAACTATTACAATATTCCGCTGTGGCAGAAGTGACCATAAGAATATTTGGGAATAAGGAGAAGGATAAAATGAATCCATTAATTCAAGAATTAACACAAGAACAATTACGTACGGATATTCCTGCGTTCCGCCCTGGTGACACTGTTCGCGTTCATGCGAAAGTAGTCGAAGGTACTCGTGAACGTATCCAGTTATTCGAAGGTGTTGTAATTAAACGCCGTGGTGCTGGAATCAGCGAAACTTACACAGTACGTAAAGTTTCAAATGGTGTTGGTGTGGAACGTACATTCCCATTACACACACCACGTGTTGCTCAAATTGAAGTGGTTCGCTACGGTAAAGTACGTCGTGCAAAACTTTACTACTTACGCGCATTACACGGAAAAGCAGCTCGTATCAAAGAAATCCGTCGTTAATCTTTACTATTCGACAAACGAACACCCTCTTGCTGAGCAAGAGGGTGTTTTTGTGTGTAATTAAGCAGAAAATCAACATTGACTTTTTTTGAAGTCGCATAAGTGTGAAAAGTCCTTGTCTAACAAGGACTTTTTGCTTTTCTCAAGATCAAAATTTTGGACAATGATTCAAAAATTTCCTCAAATTGTCCTAGCTTTTCTCAATTTGATGATTAAGGTGGTCAAAAGAGTGTCAAATAGCAGAGAAAAATTGACGGCAGAAGTCATCCGAAAAATATCAAAATGTTGACCGAATTTTGCAGTTTTGAGCCAAGGCTTGCAAAAAAGAGCGGGCTTTTGAGAAAATACCAAAACAATTACCTTTTACGAAAAAGGGATTGTGTCACACTGTTCCAAATAGTTATTTAGAGGTACATTATGAAAAAGTAGATAGAAGGGGCATTCTGGAAAATATGAACGAGCTTTAATTACTTCTTAAAATTAGTCAATTTATCGAAGAAAATAGCATAAAAACATGTAGTCAATATCAAGAAAAATTAAACGAGTTTCCCAAAGAAGTTCCCAGTGTCTGGTTTATTATTCAAAGATATGGCTCTTGGAATAACTTATTAAGAAAAATTGATAGGAAAGAAAATCAACATTATCAATGGAATCACCATTCAGATGAAGAGCTTATTGACATCGCACGTTCATTTATCGAGAAAGAACAAATACGTTCACAAACTGCTTCATTAAAAGCGAAAGATTTAGTTTTGAAAAAGAATGGTTCCGTTTCACGTTTTTTTGTTCGAATTCTTGACATAGAATCGAAAAAAATCAATTAAAGAAACTGTACCATGAAAGTAAAAAAGAAAGAATCAAAAAAAGCGAAAATGGAACTTGCGTTAGAAGAAGTCTTGTGTGGCTTTCCGAGAAAAACAGCTATTGATTCAATTATAAAGAATAAGATGATTCAAGAAGATACAAGTGAATGCAAAAAAAAAGGAAAGTTCCCAGATTATTAACGATATAGGGAGAAATATAGTGTATTTAAGGAATTTGAGTGACGGTAAATAGTTGATGAATATATACTTTTTTAGTAGAAGAAAACTACTAATAGGAGGTATAATATTGAAAAAGAGAATATGTATTACTACTGGGGTTGCAATGTTATTAGGATTATCACCGATATTAACAACAGGGGCTACAGTATACGCAAATGAAGAGAGTAACTATGTACAAGTAAATTCTACAACAAAAGAGTTAGAGCAACGGATGGAGGCGCTAGCCAATCAATACAAAGGAGTTTCTCTATTTGAAACCGAATTCAATAAAGAAAATATGACTCCTGTTCAATTAGAATTATATAACAAAGTTTTAGATCTACAATATGATATTGCTTTACAAAATGGAAGTACAAATGGGATGTCTAGAGAGCAATATAAACAATATCTATCAAACGCTATGCAAGGTTTTATAATACAACCTAGAAATGCTGGACATGGTTTGATTTCTGTTGACGTCTTAGGAACAGTTTTAGATACTGCGCTTAATGTTGTATTAATTATCGGAGGTTTTGGGTCAGTGTCTGCAATGGTTAAAGCATTGGGTCAAGAAGGTGCAAAGAAATTTGTAAAGAAAGAAATGATTCCAGTAATTATTAAAGAAAGCGAGAAGCTAGGAATAAAAGGCGCGAAAAACTATTTACAAGATAAAGCAGTTGGATTAATTATTAGTGCGATTCTAAGTCCTGGAAAGCAGGCTGCAAAATTATTAGATTCTATTGACAAAATACCCAATAATGGCTACATTGAATTAACTTAATAGAGTTTACGAAAGGATTGAAAAAGATGTACCTTGTAATAGGGTTAATCCTAATAATCTTTATAGTCTCAGTTTTTATCGCTACTATAGGGATTTTGAATGAAAAAATAAAGAATAAATTCTACTTATTTGTTAAATTTTCGTTTAATATTTCTATTGCTTGTATTTTTTTAGGTGGTATATCTTTTCTTTATGCTTACTTTGTTTTTGACGAGTTTAAAAATTTTAAAATTATCTTGATATCCATATTTTTATTTGCAATCTCTTACAAAGGTTATATGGATAAAAAAAATATTTTCCATGAAGATGTATGATACTAGACTTAATTAGTAAGAAGGAGACATATTGATGGTTCAACTAATTTCTATTATTCTTGCGTTTTTGATTATATACACTTTATTTAAAACAAGAGAAACAAGTAGTTCTTCAAGAAAATTAAGAATGTTAGTGTACACTTTTTTTGGGATAATTTTTCTATTAGGTTTAGTAAGTGTCGTACTAGGAACCTATGGGCTGCTGAATTCTTATAACATTAGTGGAAATTGGCGTATAAATATGTCCTCTATTTTAGTTGTGTTGGCTGGATTTTTACTAGTTGTACTTTCTTATGTTGGTATTTCAAAATTTAAAATGAATTGTTAGGTGAATTAAATGAAGAAAGTTATCTCTACCATTTTACTAGTAATCCTTTTTGTGGGATCAGGTTATGTGGTAAACGCTGCTCCTGAAATGAAGAGTTTGGCTAATTTCGAAACGAATGATCAACATTATGATTTACAAGGAATAGAGCATTCTTTTGCTAAAGTGTTGAACTTTAAAACAAATAGAAAAGATATTACAGCAAAAACGATACTAAAATTTGTATATCCAAAAAAGACAGACAAAGAATTTAATAATGCTTCTGTGTCTATTAAAGATTGCATTCGCTATGCCACTTCTATTGGGGTAAATATGGAATGGCTTGATGCAACGAAGAATGAACTTAATTTCAACCAAGTGAAGAGTGAGCTTGATAAAGATCATCCAGTATTACTATGTTATAAACCAAACAAAACCGATTGGATGGAACCTTATTTATTAGCTGTAGCGCATGGATACGTATACGTTGCTCCAGATGGTGAAAATATTAAAGAACCATTTATGAGTACAAGTATCTGGATGTCGAACTATATCTATCCTTCTAGCCTGACTACGTTGACGAATAAAAATAAGTTAACTGTTACGGATTTTTCAGTGAATAATACACCGCAAAAAGATTATACCTTTATAGGTATGATTATTCTTAAGTAAGAGAGGTTGAAAGGACCGTGAAAAAATACATTTTAGGGATAGGCTTGTTTTTAACAAGCCTTTTGTTTGGAATTAATGCTTCAGCAATGGATGGTGATAATACTCCACTGTTCATTCAAACAAAAGAAGTACCTTCAGAATTGAGGATGTATGCACAGCAAGATTGGCAATTTTATTTTGAGAACTTGTCTGTAGTGGAAAATACAGAACCTTTAAGTACAGATGATTTTTATTTGGGGCAGCCATTTACTTTAACTAATGAAACAGATACTCAAACAGCCTATTTTCCTATTATCGATAAAGAATCTGGGCTTATTCATGATTTATTAGAAGTTTCTTTAATGAACAATACGCCATCGCTAACGATTTCTAGTCAGTTTGTTGAGCTGTTAAATAGACTAACACCTACAGCAGAAGGTACCAGCTTTTCTTTGAACCTTGATAGCGAGAGCCACCAACTTCTGTCTGCAGAAGAACCAACTCGTGAACAAGCAGTTGATATTAAGCAATCGGTAGACAACTTTAATAGAAAGAAACGTTCTGTACCTGATGATACGGTTCCAGAGTATAATCGAAATATTATCCCTAATTGGATGATTACAGAAACGCAAGGATTAGAACCATGGTGTGCATTTTATACGTTATCTACAATGATTAATTCGATTGAAGGGAAAGCCATAACCAATGCAAAAACGCTCATCAAAAAAGCTTTTCGTACTGCCTCAGAAGCAGAATTAGTAGATGGGAAGTATATTACAAGTAAACCTTTTGCACATACCGTTCAAACTATGCAAAAGGAATATGGTTATACTTTGGATATAAAAAATAGTCGATTGACACCAGCGGAAGTTCAAACACAAATTGATAAAAAGGCTCCAGTGTATGTTCATTTAGACAACGTTACTCAGAATTATAATCCTGCAAAATCACATGGAGTTACTGTCATCGGTTATATTATAGCCAAAAATAATACGTTAGATTCTTATTACTACTTTTGGAATCCTTGGTGGCAAAAAGTGATGTTAACTAATCAAAAAGATATGAGTAACTGGAAATTAAATGATAATGTTTATTCATGGAAGTATTCTGGTATTAATTTTAGAAAAGAACCAATAAATTATGCAATGAAAGGTAAAATTGCTACTTTATTATCAAGAGCTACTTACTATCAAACTGGAGAAAAAATTCCTACTGATTTAAGAAATAAAGAGTACATTATCAAGGATGTAAAAAGCATTTCACAATCGAGTTCTAAGGTAGCTTATTATTTAGAGGGGATAAATAAGTGGGTATTAGAGCAGGATGTAAAAGAGTTTCCTACGCCACTGCTTAATAAAAAAGTAACTTTATTATCAAAAGCTAGTCAATATCAAACTGGAGAAGCAATTCCAACTAATGTAAGAAATAAACAATATACCGCTCTAAAAGTGAAACCTTTTAGACGCTCTAATTCAAAATTAGCCTATTTTCTTTCAGGAATTAACAAATGGGTATTAGAACAAGACATTCGGTAGTCATGCATGTCAGAAGTAATTCTCAATTTCAAAAGAGTGTGTTTTTAGATAATAAAAATCAGTAAGAAAAATTTTAGTAATGGTTCTCCCCTAAGTAACTGTCTCTATTATATATTTAATTCAGTTTAATGTTTAAAAGGAACTGGCGAAGAACAAAAGAAAACACAATTCTAAGAAGTTTGCGTTCTTTTAAGATGGGATAAACGTTAAATAGGGATTTTGATAGCAAACTATCTTTAATATCGCTATAATTGTAACCAACAAAAAAAGAAAGTAGGGACTTAAACATGGAAATTACTTTTTCTAAAAAATCAAAGTTCTTCTGTTTGGCAATGACGTTACTTATGGCATTGAGTATATTTGCTAGTGCTGGTGCAAGTGTTTATGCTGCTACGAATGAAAATTTAGAAAGACAGCCATTGAATACTGTTGAACAAGAAAAATTCTCTAGAGAATTTGAAAACGATTGAAATTCCATTTTTGATAATGCAGTAATCTATGATGATTTAGGTAACGTCGAATCTTTAAATTTCAATGTTTTATATTGCTAAATATGGTCATGCGGCTGAGTTAACTAAACTTGAAAATCAAGTAAAAGAAGATATTCAACAAACGCGATTTAAACGTGCAGATGCCAAGCAATGTGCTATCACAGCCATCCAAGATACTTTAGGAGTTTCTGCTATACAAGGTCTACTTAGTGGTGGTATTGTAGGTCTTCTACAAAGAAAAGCAGCCGCAGAAGTAGCTAAGTTGGTAGCAAAGTATGCTTTTAAAGGTCTTTTGCCTGCGGCAGCAGCAGCGTCACTAATTTGGAGTTTTGGAAGGTGTATGTGGTTTTAATGAAAAATAAAGATGTGGTTTTAGTGTTATATTCGTTCTTTGTAATATTACTAAGCTCTTGTATTTGGTTTTTAATTAAAGGAGAAGCCTTTCAAAAAGTACTATTAAATTCTTTTGCGATTTCTGTTGTAGGAACCATTATTTTTGTAATAGGACTTTATGTTAGTAAAATAAAAAAATAAATCACAATTAAGGTTCTGGTTGTTATTAATCTATCTCATGAAGCATTAGATGAATTAGTTCTAGAAGTACCTGTTGTACTAGTTAAAAATACTGTTAAATCAAATTTTTTGTTTAAAAGAATCATTAAGTTGGTGCCTAACTATAAAATCAGATCAATTGACTAAAATCCAATAACATTGGGGGATACTCTGTAAATCGTGTGTCGCAGTACGTTAGTCTTGTAATAAATATTAATTAGGAGGGGTTTCTATGAAAAATATTTTACTTTCTATTCTAGGGGTATTATCTATCGTTGTTTCTTTGGCGTTTTCTTCTTATTCTGTCAACGCAGCTTCTAATGAGTGGTCGTGGCCACTGGGCAAACCATATGCGGGAAGATATGAAGAAGGACAACAATTCGGGAACACTGCATTTAACCGAGGAGGTACTTATTTCCATGATGGGTTTGACTTTGGTTCTGCTATTTATGGAAATGGCAGTGTGTATGCTGTGCATGATGGTAAAATTTTATATGCTGGTTGGGATCCTGTAGGTGGAGGCTCATTAGGTGCATTTATTGTACTACAAGCGGGAAACACAAATGTGATTTATCAAGAATTTAGCCGAAATGTTGGAGATATTAAAGTTAGCACTGGACAAACTGTTAAAAAAGGACAGCTGATAGGAAAGTTTACTTCTAGTCATTTACATTTAGGAATGACAAAAAAAGAATGGCGTTCTGCTCATTCTTCTTGGAATAAAGATGATGGCACTTGGTTTAACCCAATTCCTATACTTCAAGGAGGATCTACGCCTACGCCTCCAAATCCAGGACCAAAAAATTTCACAACAAATGTTCGTTACGGATTGCGGGTCCTCGGAGGTTCATGGTTACCAGAAGTAACCAACTTTAACAATACCAATGATGGTTTCGCAGGTTACCCTAATCGTCAACATGATATGCTTTATATAAAGGTAGATAAAGGGCAAATGAAATATCGTGTTCACACGGCTCAAAGCGGATGGTTGCCTTGGGTAAGTAAAGGGGATAAGAGCGATACAGTAAATGGAGCGGCAGGTATGCCTGGACAAGCAATTGATGGTGTTCAGCTAAACTATATAACTCCTAAGGGAGAAAAATTATCACAGGCTTACTATCGTTCACAAACTACGAAACGATCAGGCTGGTTAAAAGTAAGTGCAGATAATGGTTCTATTCCTGGACTAGACAGTTATGCAGGAATCTTTGGAGAACCGTTGGATCGCTTGCAAATAGGTATTTCACAGTCAAATCCATTTTAAATTTAGAAAATGACAGTAGGATTATGCATTTAATAAATTTTAAAGAGGTGAACGAGTATAAATAGAAATACAGTTACTATACTAAAAAAATCGTTTATTCTACCTTTACTTGGCTTATTCTTTATAGTTGGTACCAATGCTTTTGCTTCTGAAGATTACAACTTACTTGGAGTGAAAAATTATGATCAGTATGCCTTAGGAGCGCCTAGTGGGTGTGAGGGGGCTTCACTATTACAAGGCTTACAGTATAAAGGAAAAATTCCTGATTGGGACTTAATCAAATTTTTAAAAACAATTCCTATCTCTCCTAATGGAAATCCTTATGATGGATTTGTAGGTAGTCCTTTTGTTGAAAACTCATGGACTTACTCTGCTATCTATCCTGTGCCTTTAGTAAAATGGGGAAAAGTATATGGAGATGTACAAGATATGTCAGGTCATTCTTTAGATGAATTACTAGAGGAAGTGAAAAATAATAATCCAATTGTTGCTTGGGTGACGATAAAATTTCAACCGGCACGATGGGGAATATGGGATTTTGGTAAAGCGGTAAATAATAATCATGCAGTGACATTAGATGGCTACGATTTAAAAAATGGAACGGTTCACGTATCTGATCCGATTTCCGGTAAATATTGGATCAATAAAAATACCTTTGAAAGTATATATAATGAGAGGAATTTTGCAGTTGTAATTCGTTAAGTCCTATTTTTCAGTACTATATGGGAATAAATGAAAGCACCTTTAAAATTAAAGTCATACGAGAGTGTACAGAAAAGTTTTCCTTTCTGTACACTCTGTTGTTGTATTTTCTTATATGAGTATATTTAGTGTTTATAAAACATAACAAAAAAACAAAGGAGGAAAGTAAAACAAAAAAATCTCTCCAGTTTTTAATATAGTGAAATTAGTTTAATGGTTAAAACAATTGAAGGCAAGTTATTAATACTTATAGGCTCTGCTTTAAACTATTATATTAGATGTCATTAAAACAATTAAGAGATTTAAAAAGACAAAAACAAAAGAACAAACAGCAAAAATATTTTTTTATTTTTAGGTATTATTTCTAAATTTATATAAAGCTTAGTCTCTATAAACAGTTACCTTAGCTTAGTTTTTTAGTTCAATGCATTTTTATATTCATTTGTAGATAAAAGTTAGATTTCTATATAAATGTACTTTGTAAAATATATTTTCAAGCAAGAGAAATTGAGGAGGAACCAAAATGGATTATGTAATACTTATTGGCAGTATTATTGCAGCGATTGGCTTGATTCTTTTAATGATGACAACAAGATTTGTTTGGGGGGGGGAATTGGGGTTATCCTTACCGTACCACGAATAAACCTTTAGCAATTATTGGCTGGCTATTAATAATTATCGGAGTAGTGATAGTTCTTGTTAAAGCTAAATTGAATGGACAATTAGTATAAGTATGAAAAAGAACAAAAAAGGCTAAACTTATACAATACTTCGGTTACAAATATTATAATAGTACGTACAAAATCGTCACCACCTATGTACTAACTCCTGCAGAAGTTGTAACAAAAAGATGCACTTGGAAATGAGGTATAGGGTAGTTATTCGTATAAGTATTCTGCCGACTTTGTAAAGTAAAATGGAGAACATCAGAAAATAAATTGGGAAGTTTCAGGTAAAGTTCCACAACCATTTGAAGCTAAGTCTTACATAAAAGCAGAGATAAGTAATAAAAGAGTGAATTATACTGTTTAAGTTTCTCAAACTAACGTGCCAAATAAAGTAGATACTAAACAAGTAAAATATACTAAGAATAGAGGACAAATTCATCCGTCGATGAACTTGCCCTCTATTCTTAGTGACTTTAAAAGTGTTATTCCCAATCCATTTCACCGATTACAACTTTAGCACTCATTTCAAGGTTTCCTTCTGGTAATTTTGGATAATAGTTTTTCATTTTAGTGATAATTTCACTGCTTACTTTGCTCTCTTTCTCAGCTGTAATAAATTTTTCAATATACTCTTTCGTAAATTTAATATTTTGGGGCATAAATTGGTTTCCAGCTTCAAAATGACCAGGAATAACTGTTCTTAGTGATAAGGATTCTAATTCACTTAAATCATTTATCCATTGTAATTGACTGTCAATAGATTTAGTGTCAGCCATAAATAAGTGGCTACCAGTAGAAACTAAAATACCGCCTACCAATAGTTGATCGTTTTTATTATAAAGTGTTTGTTTTTTTATATCATTACCAAAGATTTCAAACTCTACGTCTTCTAAATTAATTGATTCCTTTATTTCATTTGGAATAATAATTTTGTCTGGTGCGTTCTCCTTTAATGTATCTGCCCATACGGATAATTTTGATTTATAAGTGTCTTTAATCCGTGAAATCGTAGAAGCTGTGGCTACTACATTTGCTTTAGGAAAAGATTTTTTTATTTGATTTGTTCCAAAGTAATAATCAGGATCACTATATGAAATATAAATTGTTTCAATATCAATATTGTTTGACTTTACAAGTTGGACAATTTTATCTGCGTCCTTTTTTGAAAATTGCGTATCTACTAAAAGTCCCTTACCGTTTTTTTCGATAATTGTTGCAGTAGAGCCAAACACGGGATCAGGATTCATTATTAAATAAGTAGCATCGATACCTTGTATTTTTTTGTACATTATATTTTCCTCCTAATTAGAAGTCTTAGTGCTTATGCTACTGTTATTATCTTTTCTCATATTATAATTTGAGCAAGAAGATAATAACAAAGAAGTAAGTCCAATAGAGAATAAAAGCAATCCTATTTTTTTCATAAAAAACCTCTTTCTTTTTCCTGATATTAATGTAACTGATTAAGTTACATTTGAATTATATTTAATTTTACTGTTTTGGTCAAGCAAAAAAGGCATGAAATAAAAATTGTTATTAGTGAAGTACACACATCAGCATATATTGAATTTTTTGTTGTACAAATTTATTTAGTTAACAATTATCAAGAAAGCAAATGCTTACAGATTGAATCCATTAGCATTTGGTAAATATAAGTAAGTACTCAAGTTGGGAAGGTGATTTATTTATATATAAGAATATGTAAATAAAGATATTGACAAATTAAAAAAAGGTTGATAAGATATCGTTGTTAAAACGTAATCATTACGATTTGTATTTTTTATCTGTAATGCACAATTGCGTGTTACGGTTTATTAGTGTATCAATAGTATGTTTTAAATATTCAAATCTGATTACAAATTAGGAAAGTATTTTAGAAACGTTTATAATTTAGGAGGTAATAAATATGGCTGTACCAGCGAGAAGAACATCGAAATCAAAAAAAAGATTGCGTCGAACACATGGAAAATTAATAAAACCTGAAATTTCGTTTGATGAGAATCTTGGTGATTATCGTAAAAGTCATCATGTATCTTTAAAAGGCTATTATGGTGGAAAAAAAGTGATGGATAAAAAATAGGAGGTAATAGTATTGAAGAAAATGAATATTATTTATCCGCCACTTGTGGAACAGAGCTTTAAATTTTATCAAGATTATGAACAAGAAAGATATGATAAGTCTGAATTATACAGAATAATGGTTATGAAGAATATTATTAATGAAAATGGCACTCCAACAGAAGAGGCTCTTAAAAAAGGATTAGTTAAAGACTTTTATGAAGAATATGATTTATCTTTTGAAGAATTTTTAAAATTGTACCCATTTTTTAAAAATTATGACCCTGATTATTTCCGGAAAATAGATGGTTTTTGGGAAGTTCCTGTTTGTTTAAAAGAAGAATTAATATTATTACTGAATGACAAAGATTGTGACTATGATGTACGGATTCAAATTCAACAATTTCTTGAAGAAAGGTGAGTAAAGACAAGATGTTCAGAAACAAATGGAAAAACAGTTCACTAATTCTTAATAAAAATGTATAGAAAGGGTCTGATGAAAAAAGGAGACATAATAGTTATTATCTTTTTAATAGCTATCTCTTTTTCTCCATATTTTATTTTTTTTCATAATAAGCCATTTAACTCCAAAAGTTTTGACGACACTAAATATGCTGTGGTCAAGATAGATGGGAAAGAGATTGAGCGTATAAATTTAGATGATTCAAAAGAATTTATCAAAACATATTATCCATCAAAAGGGCAATATAATACTATAGAAGTTAAAAATGGGCACGTTCGTGTAAAAAAAGATAATAGTCCAGATCAAATTGCGGTGAAAACAGGATGGATATCAGAACCAGGGCAAACTAGTATCTGTATTCCTCACAGATTCATTTTAGAAATTGTTCAACAATATTCTAAGGATTATTATATTTACTAAAATCCTTTTTTAGCATGTATGCTAAAAAAGGATTTGTTGGATTTATTTTAAAAAAGTAATTAAAGAAGAAAATCAAGTGAGTAAAATTATTATTCAGAATTTATAAAGCGTATAGTGAAGAAGTTGTTATAGATATGAAACAGAAAATAACTCCTAATTTTCCTACTTACGTCCTTTGATAACTAAATAAAAATTTATCAGGCCTTTCCGTGAGGAGTATGTTTTAGTTACGCCAAGACAAAAAAATAACTTCGAATGAATATATTTCTAAAACAACTTAACTATCAACTAACGCCAAGATTCGTAAACGCATTAATGATGCTTCCATAAGGCTCGCCATTATAAGCAGAAAATCAACATTGGCTAAGACCAGAAATACTTCCTTTAGTGCTCCGAGTTGCTCTAATATAAGACACCAAATTGATAACCGTTTGCTTGATAAAACTCTATTAATTGTGGCAATGCTTGTTTTGTTAATTCCTTATCTACTGAATCATGCATTAAGACTACTCTAATATTATAATCCGGATAAACCTCAAGTGAATGTTGATGGAAAGCGAGCATTTCTGCGACTGTAGTAGGCTGTCTGTCTAACGGCTCCGCATCCCCAACCATCGCATTCCAGTCAATCCAATGGATGCCAAGTTGTTTGAATAATTCATCAGATTTTTCTGTACCTCCCCATGACATATGACCTCCTGGGTATCGCCAGAGAGTTGTTTGAAATGTTTCGCCCAATATTTTTTTAAGAGAGTTCTCCATGGTTGCTATTTCAGCTTGTATTTCTTTAGTGTTGACAATCCCGTTTGGATATAACGTTGCATAATCATGAGTTGAACTATGAAAGCCTATTGAATGTCCTTCTGCAACTTCGCGTTTCACTATCTTTTGATTTTCGGAAGTTAGGGTATTTCCTACAAGAAAAAAAGTTGCGTGGACGTTATACTTTTTTAATGTATCTAGGACTTGTGGGGTTATTTGATTATTAACGCCATCATCAAAGGTTAAGAATACTAATTTTTCACCTTTGTAAGGTTCTTCTCCAGTTATATATTTTCTGATTTTGTCTGCTGAGTAAGCATATTTTTTTGATGAAATAGTCATGTGTGTTGATTCCTTTTCTAACTTGGTCGGGGAATCTTTTTTTGCAGTTGAATTTTTAGTCGATGTCTGCGTAGTATCATCATTTTTACTTGTTATCTTGGGTTGAGTTAATAGGAACGTTTGAATGAAAACAAGAACAATGAGGATTAACGCACTAAATAATACATACCCGTTTATTTTGAATTTCCTTTTCTTATGTCGCATACTTTCACTCCTCTTTGGTTAATGAAAAAGTCAAAAAATACACCTCCACGTTATACAAAATTGAACGTCCTATTAGTTATAGACGAATTTGAGGACCAAAAAGTTTCAATTTTTTCAATTTAGTTAGTTGTTTATTTAATAAAAAATAAAAGGTTGCTAGAGGATGAAAGGAGTATACTTTATTTATCTAGAAGAGTAATCGGAATGAGAAAGGGCTGTGGAAATGGATCATCAACAGGTGTTGAAAAATGAAATTAAACAATATTTAGTGAGTAAAAACTGTGAGAAGACGTATTATCATTGTATGGAAGTTGGAGAGTATGCCTATCAACTTGGTGAAAAATATTTAACTAGTCCAGAAAAAGTAAGTATTGCAGGATATTTACACGATATCTCTGCGATTTATCCAAATAATCAGAGAATTAGTGTCGCACAAAAATATGGGATTGAATTAAACGAAGCAGAAATGGCCTTTCCAATGATAATTCATCAAAAAATTTCTAAGTCTATTGCGAAAATGGATTTTGGTATTGAAGACAATGAAATTTTATCAGCTATTGAATGCCATACAACATTGAAGAAAAACTATTCGGACATAGATTTAGTTTTGTTTGTCGCTGATAAAATAAAGTGGGATCAAGAAGGTAAACCACCATACTTAGATGGTTTATTACAAGCTTTAAATTGTTCTTTAGAAAATGCCGCATATTTCTATATTGATTATATTTTGAAACACGATATTAAAGTTGTGCATCCTTGGTTATGGGATGCTTACAATTAACTTAATTTGATAATTAAATAACAAATAAACATAACCGTTTTTAGTCGAGTTTTGCTGGTGAGAAAAGGGGAAAAGTAGTACAGTATTCTTGTCAGAAAGAAGGGATTCCCAATGAAAAAAATAATCTTGATAGGTCTTTTATTGAGTATTTTATCAGGATGTTCTTCCAACAAAAATGGTGACAGCACTGCAAGCAAGCCGACAGCAACATCAGAAATGAAAGCACCTGCTACCGTTAACAACAGCCAAGCAAGTCAAATGAGCACGGAGTCAAAATCTAGTACGACTCAAAGTAATTCTTCTGCTTCTACTAAAACTGAAAATCAGTTGTGGTCTGTGCAAAAAAAAGCACAGTTACAACAATTTATGGCTGATTGGGGGCAACGGATGAACCAAACGTATAAAGAATATACACCAGGAAATTCAATCAATTTTAATGGCGTCCAAGCGCCTGATGGTCTAGTAGGAAATGTTACTATGCAGCCAGCGATTGGTCAGCATCCCATTTATTTAGAATGGTCTGAAAATGGACAAGTGAAGGATGGATATGCGTTAGTTGCTGTTTACTCTGATGCAGAAACGCAACCAGAAATGCAAAAGCATTTGTATTTATTCACCATCGTTAACAATCAGCCCTTAGTTTTAGTGACGATGCAAAATCAAGGAGATCCTTATGGCTATCTATATTTTGGAGCAACAGATAACGCAGAGTTGAGGGCTGGCTTTGAAAAAATTGTAGGTGCCCCGTCAATTACTAAAGAACAAATCCCAAATATTTCAGTCAATCCGTGGTCTTCAAAAGAGGAAGCGATTGATTTTTATGAAGGAATGTATAAAAACACGGCAAACGAATTTTCAACTCAAATTGACTGATATAACTATCAGCGGGCAAATTGGCGCGAGGTAGAAACAAAAGGCGACACTTTGACATTACATTTTGCCAACGTGGGCGGTGCTGGGGGCTCATATACACAATTCACGAAAGTTGGTACGAATACTGTTGTTGTATCGTTTGATGGCAATGCTTCTTATCCCGATAACCCAAGTAGCGTTTTACTCGTGCAAAACAGTGATTATAAAGTTTTAAGGACTTTGAATCAGTAATAGGGGAAATACATCGTTTACTTAAACATAGGCAAAGGCGGGTTGCTTACCTTTTTATAAGCAGCCTGCCTTTGCCTATGTGCTATTTTTTTGGATAGAGGTGCTCAGAGTAGGGGATGTTTTTCTGGGAAGTTTTTATGCTAGATCTCTATTTGACTAGGCTCAAATAGATCTGAATCAATCGTTGAAGTGATATCTGTTTATATAAAGATAGACTAAATCGTCAATTTTTTACAAATCGTCGTTCATGTTAAAATAAATGGAGAAATGTTTTAGTATTCATAGTAAGTATTTTATCGTAGAATAAAAGATATACTAACAATGGAGCGATGAAAATGCTAAAAGAAGAAAGATTAAATGCGATAGTCTCTCTAGTAGATCAAAAAGGGGCAATCAAAGTTACTGAAATTATGGAACGATTAAATGTTTCTGATATGACTGTTCGTAGAGATTTGACAGAATTAGAAGCAGCGGGGCGTTTAAAACGAGTACATGGAGGAGCTAGCAGTTTAAATACATATCGTCCACATGAATTGTCTCATGCTGATAAACAAATTATTAATAGTGTTGAAAAAAAAGAAATTGTCCAAAAAGCATTAAGTTTAATTCACGAAGAGGAAACTATCTTCCTAGGACCAGGAACAACTATTGAACTTTTGGCCGAGGCAATGGAATTTAAACATTTAAGAGTAGTAACAAACTGTTTGCCTGTGTTTGAAACGTTAAGTAAAAAAAAGAATGCGTTGACCATTTATTTGGTTGGTGGAGAAATGCGACTTTTAACTAAATCTTTTTTTGGTGAAATCGCTAATAAAGCATTAGAAGAAATGCATTTTCATAAAGCATTTTTTAGTTGCAATGCGTTAAAAGATAATAAAATTATGACAGCGACTATTGAAGAAGGACAAACACAAGCAATTGCATTAGATAACTCAATAGAAAAATATTTGTTAATGGATACTTCTAAAGTAGAGAAACAGGATTTTTATTCTTTTTATCAATTAGAAGAAGTGACAGCGGTAGTTACAAATAAAGATAAATTTGACACATCTAAAGTATTGGAAAAAGTTGTCAGGGTGATTTACTAAAAAGAAGAGGTGCAGATGCACCTCTTCTTTTTAGTTTCCCTTATTGAGCTTTTTGAGCATAAATAATATTTCGCTTCTTCATTTGTTTTGCATACCAAATGAAAATCAGTAGATAGGCGACTAGCGCCAGACATGCGTATAAAATAAATTCGAGTTGACCTTGTGATGCATTGCCGACTAAGTATCCTAAGAATTTTTCCATTGGCCCTTCCATGGTAGTATGTGAAATTAAAGTATTATTATTTAGACCCGCTGGGAAAGCGCCAACTTTTTTTGCGGTTTCGGTAACGAACGGTGCAATTAGGGTACCAGACCATAAGAACAAAGGTAATTCGATTGCTCCAATGATAATCATTCGGATGAGTTTACCTCTTGTAACTACTAGTAGAGCAGGGGTTACACCCATTGCAATAATTCCGCCAAGTGGTAAAAGTTTATTGCCAGGTAGGACAATGGCTTCTAATAGCATAATTGGAGCCAATACGTTAGCTGCTGCCCAGATTTCAGCACGACCAGCTAAGAAAGGCCAATCTAAACCAATATTAAGTGTACGCCCTTTTAATTTATTCGAAGCAAAATCAGTGATACCTTGTGATAAAGGCTCAACTGCAGCGATAAACCAAGTTCCAATTAAAGAGAATAGTTCCAAACAGACTGCAGCCGTAAAGGATAGAGAAAAAATTTGCGTGGGTGTTTGGCCAGCTAAAAGACCCACAAAAATCCCTAAGTAAATCCCGATGGCAAATTTTGATCCCCAAAAGCCAATTTTACTATTCAATTTGGCAGCGTCAAAATCGTATTTATCTAACCAAGGGAAAAGCTTATCAAAAATTTTATCAAAAACCATAATGATTGGGTTCATCATATAGTTCATATGCGTGGTAGTCATAGGATTGGTATCTGGGGCGTTAAGTAAATCGTTAAACGTTGGTTTCATTAAGTCAGAATTGATAATTTTTAAAACACCTATGAAAATAACTAAGATTGTTGCAATTATTAAGTTTGCGCCACAAAAAATAGCAAATAAACCAACAATCGATAGATGCCAAATGTCGAAAATATCCACATCTAATGTGTTTGTTTTATTTAGAATTAACATAATGACATTGACAATCACCATAATTAAAAGAAAGTAAAGCGTGTAAGGAGATCCCCAAGTGATGGTGGCTAAAGGTGCCCAACCAACATCAGTAATATTTAAAGAAATTCCTGTACGTTCTACGAAAGAGGCCATTGCATCTGAGAAAGCAGTAGTTAAAATTCCTATAATAGCACTGATACCAGTTAAAGCAATCCCTAGTTTAAGACCACCTTCTAATGCGCGAGTGGGTTTTACCTTAAAACAAAGGGCAATCAGTGTTAAAACAATAGTCATTAAAGGAGCAGCACCTAAATCAATTAAAGGTTTAAAAATTGTATTTGCTAGGTCAATAATCGTATTCATTTATTTTCTCCTTCATAAGCTAAGATAACAAAATTTTTATCTTAGTTTTGTTATTGTTGACAGTGAAGCGTAAGTAATTAGTCTGAAAAGGAAATCATTTGTTTAAAGAGTGAATGATACTTTCCATTTGTTGATAAACAGGTTCAGCCATTGCTGGAATTCGATAAAGAATTGCGCCTGCATCAACTACAGGAATCGTGATTGGGAAACCCAAATCTGTTTTAGCGATTTGGGCGAAAATATCATAATGGGATAGCATCTCTTGATTGATATCTTTAATCATTACGGCATCGCAAGAAACTTGGTAGCCTCTTTTAGATAATTCTGTTTCTAATGCAGATTTGATTTGATGGCTAGAGTTTACCCCAGCACCACATGCAGCTAAAATTTTGATCATGTTAAATCTCTCCTTTAAAATTTTTTTGTAAAAAACGATAAACTTCTTCTTTATCTTCACATTGAAAAAAAGCCAATAGTGATGAACGGTCTGTCGTGTTAATAAAATCCATGATAGTTGCTAAAAGACCCGTTTGTTCAATACCGTTTTCATTTAAAATCATGAAAAGAAAGGAAACAGAGAGCGTTTCATTTGGGATAATCATGTTATGAAATGATAAGGGTTGATTCAATTTAATCGGGATAATTCTTGTCGTCCGTACAAAGGTACTTTCGGTATGCGGAATGGCGATATTCGGTAGTGCAGGATCAATCGGTGTTAAACTTAAACCAGTCGGATAGTTATGTTCTCGTTCCAATAAATTAGTTAGAAAATCAGGTCTAACTAATTTCTTTTTTAACAAGTCTAAATAAACTTCTTCAAAAACTTCTTCTTGTGTTTTTTTGTTTGAAATATAGGTAGTATCTAATGAAAAAATCGATGTTTTAATAACCATAGAACCCCCCGTTTCTTTAATATATTATTATTTATTTACAAGTATAATATAAAACGCTTTCAAAAAGATGTCAACACAATATTAAACAATAATAAACAAAAAAAGAAAATAAATGTTGAATAAAGTTCGATATTGTTTTATTATGTTTTCGAGAAGGGGATTTGAGTTTAAAGAAAGGGACAGAATTTTAATAGTAGATACACGAGGTAAGGAGGAAAACAAAATGCGTGTCATACTTGGTTCAGATTTAGATGGAATAAAATTAAAAGCAGAAATGAAACAATACTTATTGCAAGAAAAAGTTGAGGTAATCGATAAAAGTGAAAGTGCTTCGGAAGACTTTATAGAAGCAACGCTTGCTGTTGCTCATGAAGTTTTAAAGGATACTGAAAGTTTAGGAATCGTTTTTGATGGTTATGGTGCAGGTAGTTTTATGACTGCTGCTAAAATTAAAGGAATGATTGTAGCCGAGTTGTCAGATGAGCGTTCTGCATATATGGCGCGAGAACACAACAATGCTCGGATGATCACGGTGGGCGCAAAAATTGTCGGAACGGAACTTGCCAAAAACATAATAAAAGAATTCTTAACAGGTCATTATGCAGGCGGGCGTCATCAAATACGTGTAGATATGTTAAATAAAATGGCTTAACAAATAATAGAAAGGAAGCGTTTTTATGAAAATTGCCATTGGTTGTGATCATATTGTGACAGATACCAAAATAGCAGTTTCTGATTTTTTGAAAGCAAAGGGATATGAAATTTTAGATGTAGGCACGTATGATTTTACTCGAACCCACTATCCTATTTTCGGAAAAAAAGTGGGAGAAGCCGTAATGAGCAATCAGGCTGATTTGGGTATATGTATTTGCGGAACAGGCGTTGGAATTAACAATGCGGTTAACAAAGTGCCGGGTATCCGTTCTGCTTTAGTTCGCGATATGACCACAGCGTTGTATGCGAAAGAGGAATTAAACGCAAATGTTATTGGTTTCGGTGGGAAAATAACAGGAGAATTCTTGATCTGTGATATCGCTGCGGCCTTTATTGAAGCACACTATCATCCAACAGAAGACAACGAACAACTAATTGAAAAAATTAATCAAGTTGAAAAACAACATCCAGAACAACAAGATGCGCACTTTTTCGATGAATTTTTAGATAAATGGCAACGAGGAGTCTATCACGATTAGTATTTAATCAATGAAGGTTACTTAAGAAAGTGGTTTTAAATAATAATCATTGGTATTTGAGTTAAATTCCCCTTCATTAATTTTTATTGCTGTTTTAACGTAGCACTGTAAAGAGCATTATTAAGAAAAAGAAGTAACAAAGGAACAAATTGAAGGCTATACAGGTAACCATAAAAAGTACACGAGTTCTTTTCTCGTGTACTTTTTATGGTTTCGCTGCTTGTTTTATTTTAGTAATTATTTTTCTATAAAAATAGTCCCAGAATTATTAAAATAATCCCGATAACTAAACTGCCGATGCCAGAAGCCGTACCATATTTTTTACTTAGATGTATATCAGTAGTATTTTTAGGAATCAAGTTTGAGAAAAAATAAAATTTTTTTACCAAGATTAGATATGCAGCAAGTAAAAGTAATAATCCTAAGAGAAGATAACTAAGATTTTCAGCTAATAAATCTAGATGAGCTAATAACAATATCCCTAAAAAGAGGCCTACCAATCCATATTTCATCGTTTTTTCTTTTGCTGACATATAAATATCCCTACTTTACTTTTTAATTTATTAAGAGCATAAAACCATAGATTCGATATAATTTCATTTTGTTATATCCAAAAGAGCATGACCTGGAATGACCTATATAATTAGAAAATTGGAGTGATATATAGTTATTTTACCATAGCTTAAATGAGTTGATTAACTCCGAATAATGTACAACTATGTACACCTATTGTGGGTGGAATGTGTGTTGGGACTTTGCTAACCTAATAGTTGAAAAAATGAATCAATAAATTTAGAAAAGGGACTATACAAAAGCAACTTTTTTGGGAATTGCTATATTATTTATTTTTTTAAGCGTAATCAACTAAATGTTTTTATGGATAAAGAAAGTCATTGTTCCTTGTCATCAAGCTACAACAGCCAAATTCATTAGAACTTTTTAGTGAATGACTTTAATTTTAGAAAGGTACTGTTGTTAAACATTCATGCTATCAAAGGAGTGTGAGGCGAACGAAGCAAGTATTCTCATTTTATAAAAGCTGTATTATGGACTCTTAAAAAGAGGTGATTTAAAAAATTTTGAAGTGGAAATGTTAAGAAAGGAGAGAGAAAATGACTTATTTAGTTCTGGTCAGTCATGGCGATTTTGCTAGAGGGTTAAAAAATTCATTAGGGATGTTTGCTGGCGAGGAGATAGAGACAGTCAGAGTGTTTGGCTTACAACCTGGTGAATCTACCGATAATTTTGGTAAGCGGTTTCTTTGTGAAGTTGAAAAATTACCGCAGGAAACGAGGCTAATCGTTTTGGCTGATATTGTAGGCGGGAGTCCAATTGCTACTATTTGTAAAGTATTAGATAAGCAAAAAATGCTAGAAAATTCTCTGATTGTTGGAGGAGTGAATTTTCCAATGGCTTTAAATGCGCTTCTATTGAAAGAAACTAGTGAATTATCTGATTTGAAAAAAATGATAGTAGCAGATGCTTGTCATGGCATTAGAGAGTTAACTGTAACTGAAGACGATGTAACTGAAAACGATATAACTGAAGAGGATATCTAAAGGAGAAGATGAACATGTCAATTTCTTTTGTTCGAATCGATGATCGAATGATTCATGGCTTAATTACTTTACGTTGGACTAAAGAAATGCCATGTGATGGCATTATAGCTGTGAATGACAAAGCAGCAAGTAACCCCATTTTAAAGGAAGCATATAAAGCAGCTGCACAAGATAAAAAAACCTTTATTTGGACAATGGCGCATTTTTTTGATGTAAAGGATAAAGTATTAGCGTCTAAGTCAAAATACTTTTTGATTACAAAGAGCCCTTTGGATATGAAAAAAATTTTGGTGGATTGGCATTTTGTTCCAAGTGAAGTAAAAATGATTAATGTTGGACCGGGAAATGACCGCGAAGGGACAATTAAATTAGGGGATAACCAATCCTTTACAGCAGAAGAAGCAGCGGCTTTTGAAGAAATTGAAAAGGCTGGTTACAAAGTGGATTTTGCCTTGTTACCTGATCAACGAATTGGTTCTTGGGCGCATTTTAAAGCTAAATTTGGTTACTGATTCTAGAAGTTTTGAAAAGAGGAGAGTAGTATTATGACAATCAACTGGATACAAGCGGCTATTTTAGGCCTATTTGCTTGTCTGTGTTCAAATTCTTGTATGGCTGGACAAGCGGTGGGAAATTATACGATTGGGCGTCCTTTAGTCGGCGGATTAGTTTGTGGCATTATTTTAGGAGATTTAAAATTAGGAATCGCTTGTGGCGTAGCAATGCAATTAGTTTACATTGCTTTGGTCACACCTGGAGGCACAGTGTCTGCTGATGTGCGGGCAATTTCATATATCGGGATTCCTTTGGCGATGGTGGCGATTTCGACCAAAGGGTTAGATCCACTTGGCGGCTCTGCAGCCGACCTGGCTAAATCGGTCGGCACATTAGTTGGAACGATCGGAACGGTATTATTTTATTCTGTTGCCGCGTTAAATTTAGTTTGGCAATCGTTTGGTTGGAAAGATATAAAAAAAGGCAAGCTTGATCATTTATATGCCATTAATTTTGGTTGGCCGTGGATTTCTCATCTACTTTTTTCCTTTTTGCCAACCGTGATTTTAACCTATTTTGGGGCTACGGCTGTTACAGCAATGAGAGATGCATTACCTATGGATGGTCTTGCAATGAAAACGCTTTTTACTGTAGGTGGCATGCTTCCGTGTGTGGGAATTGCAATTTTGTTACGTCAAATTGTTAATAAGAACATTGATTTTGTACCTTTTTTTGTAGGGTTCACATTAGCTGCTTTATTAAAACTTAATTTAGTCTCGATAACGATTATTGCGCTTCTTTTTGCTGTAATTTTTTATAAAATTGCTTTGATTAAAAACAATACTAAACTGGTTGATTCAACAGGAAGTCTAACGAATGATGACGAAGAGGAGGACATATGAGATGGAAGAGTTGAAAGCAAATAAATTAGACCAAAAAACGTTAAAGCATTCTTTTCATTTATGGTTTTGGGGAGCGTTAACTTGTTTTTCACAACAGCATATGCAAACCTTCGGCTATCTTTCTTCAATGCTTCCTATTATCAAAAAACTTTATCCAAAACATGAAGACCAAGTGAAAGCCATTCAAGCATATACAGCTTTTTTTAACACAAATCCAATGCTTGGGACGGTCATTGTTGGTGTGACTGCTAGTATGGAAGAGGCTAGAGCAAGTAAGAATGAAATTGATGGAGAAACCATTAATGATATGAGGGCAGGATTAATGGGGCCAATTGCAGGGATTGGTGATTCATTAGTTGATGGTACCTTGATTCCTATCTTGTTAGGAATTTCCTTAGAATGTCCACGGGCGGTTCGCCAATTGGTGCCATATTTTATATTATTGTTTGGACGTTAATTTCCTATTTTGGCCAACGCTTTTTGTATTTTAGAGGCTATCATTTTGGTGATAAAGCAGTAAGTTTCTTAGTTAGGAAAGAAGGAGCCGCCGTTAGAGTTGCTATCGGAGTTATTGGTAGTATGGTTGTCGGTGGGGTCCTTGCATCTTGGGTAAACGTGACTACTTCTTTTAAATTAATAGGTGCTGACGGAAAAGTTTTCCTTAAACTGCAAGATAAAATTGACAGTATTTATCCAGGATTATTAACGATACTTGTTACCTTGTTTTGTTGGTGGTTAATGTCAAAAAAACATGTTTCCGCTATTTGGACGATGCTTATTTTAGTTGTTATTTCTCTCGTTGGCGTTTTATTAGGTGTTTTCAATCCAGGATTAACTTACTGAACAATCACCAAAAAGGACTCTAACTGTTAGAGCAAACTGGCTTTTGCAGAAAATCGATGACGAAAAAGCTAATAAATTAAATTCTTACTCTCTAAGACACAGAAAAAATCTTGTGATTAAAATAAAAATATATAAAATAGAAGAAATTTAGAGACTAGCTTCTATTTTATATATTTTTTTGTTTTAGAAATTTAGTTGGTTTATTAGAATTTTAGGAAAAATTTTACGAAAAGTGTCGCAAAAATGGCTCCTAAAAACGGTGCAGTTCCGGGAACAATCAACCCATATTGCCAATCATTATTGGTTTTATTTTTGATTGGTAAAAGTTGATAGGCGATACGAGGACCTAAATCACGTGCCTGATTCATTGCGAATCCTGTAGTACCACCTAGCCCCATGCCGATTGCCCAAATAAGCAAGCCAACAGCAATGGGTAGTTGTGTTTCGTAGGAATGTGCAATCGCTAAAATAGATGTTAAAAAAATGAATGTTGCAAAAGTTTCAACAAAATAGTTTCTTGGTAAATTTCGTTGGTTCGGATTTGTAGAAAAAATATTACGAATAGCGATTGGATCGATACTATCGGCGGATAGCTTGAAATGATCAGCATACATAATATAAACAATGACGGCGCCACAAATGCCGCCTAACATTTCAGCGATGACATAGGGAATGAAGTAAGACCATGGAATCATTCCTAAAATAGCTTGAGCGAGGGCCATTGCTGGATTAATACAGACTCCGCCAAAGACGAACAGAACAACAGAGATTCCAAAAGCCCAAGTAGTGATTGCAAACATGTGACCAGAACCAGCGTATTTTGTTCGTTTTAGGACATCGTCGCAGTGAACACCTACCCCAAATACGATCATTAATGCAGTTCCCATAAATTCTGATAAGATATGATGAAACATAAGATAAAGCTCCTTTAATCAATAGTTTTGTTATTTAATGTTTGGACGAGGCGATAGACTTCCTCGATTGTAAAATTATATTGTTTAGCAATTCGTTCACAATCTTGGTATTCAATAGACTCTTTCAATAGGCCATGATAATGATTTTTTTTAATATGGACCTTACCAAAAGGTGTTTCCAAGATTTTGAAAGAACGGTCCATCACACTACGTTCCATTGTTTGAAAACGCATACCAATTGTAGAAGTATGTTTAAAGAGTAGTTCTGTAAAATATTCTTTTTCCTCTGTTGTTGTTAAAACCGTTAATAGAATGGCACTTCGGTTTTTTTTCATATGAATGGGCGTGAAAAAAACATCTAGAGCACCATGCTCCAATAATAGATCCATTACGTAACCTAACTGTTCAGGTGTTTGATTGTCTATATTTGTTTCAATTTTTAAGACTTGGTCATGGTGTTCTGTCCTCTTTTTTTTACTATGTGTTTCAGTAAAGATTGATCCTCTGAGGGCATTGAATTTGCCGGTTTCTCGTTTGCCAAATCCGTAACCTATTTTTTCAATTAATCGTTGTTCTGGTGCGACAAATAGAGGACTAAGTTCTTTAAAAATAGCTAAGCCAGTCGGTGTGACAAGTTCAGTTTTTATCTCAAAGTCTTGTTGAATGATTAAATTTGTTTCTTTACGTAATTCCATCACCGCGGGAACTGGTATTGGCATGACTCCATGGGCAATTGTGATAGTGCCACTTCCATCTGTAATTGGCGTTGAATAGACTTGTTCAATCTCTAACTGTTCCCATAGGATAAAAAAGCCAACGATGTCAACAATTGAATCAATTGCTCCGACTTCATGAAAATGAATAGTGTCAATTGTTTGTTGATGAACAGCAGCTTCAGCTTTTGCAATGTCATAGAAAACATTTTTACTATGTTTTTTTACAAAATTGGACAAGTCGCTTTTTTCAATTAATGTATAAATATCTTTTAAATTTCTAGAATGGCTATGATGATGTTCATGTTCTTTCGTTTCATGATGTTCATTTTCGTGGTGAGGAGAGAGACTGTGTTTTATACCGTAATCCTTTTTTCCATGTTGTAGGAGAACATCGAAATCTGTTCCGTAAATACAACTTTTAGCAATTCGTTGGGCTTGAATGGTGAACCCATCGATGGGAAGTTTTTTTAATTCGATTAACAGTTTGTTTAAATCCCCGCCTAAGTCAAGCAACAATCCATTTAACATATCACCACTAAGACCAGAAAATGGTTCTAAAAATAAGCTTTTCATAGTGAAGACTCCTTTATTTGATTAATCATACTTGCATTATAAGCGGCACCAAACCCGTTATCTATGTTGACTACACTAACGCCAGAGGAACAACTATTTAGCATTCCTAAAAGAGCAGTCAGTCCTTGGAAATTGCTGCCGTAGCCTATGCTAGTAGGGACGGCAATCACTGGCACGCTAACTAGTCCGCCTAGGACGGACACCAGTGCGCCTTCCATGCCTGCAATCACAATAACCGCCGAAGCCTGTTGAATCTCATCTAGGTGAGCGAACAAACGATGAATGCCAGAAACGCCTACATCATAGATACGTTTTATTTGATTCCCGAAAGTTTCTGCAGTGATTGCTGCTTCTTCAGCAACGGACATGTCTGACGTTCCAGCAGTAACTATCGCAATATAGTTTTTTGTTGTAGTCTCCATTTGGTTGATAACGAAACAACGTGCAAGTTCATAGTAGGTTCCATGAGGAAAGTTCGACTCTAAAGGCTGGGCTTTTTGTTGTGAAACGCGAGTAACTAAAATTGTATTGTTTTCTTTTCTTAAGCTATTGATAATTTTGATGAGTTGCTCAATTGTTTTCCCTTCCCCATAAACGACTTCTGGATAACCAGTTCTTTCTTTACGCTGCGTATCAATTTTTGCAAAGTCTAATTCGCAAAAGCCATTTAATTTGTTTGTTGCTTCTTCTAAAGATAATTTTCCTTCTTTAAAAGCTCCTAAAATTTCTTTCGGTTGCATAATACAACGCTCCTTATTCCTGATTTCTCAAGGATCATTATTCTACAATGACAGACAAGCCATCTCGAATCACAGTCACTTTTGCATTTAGACCTTCTCTTTCAAATGCTCGCTCTAACGCTTCATCAAACGTTTTTGCTATTTCCATATGCATCGAAGTGATAAGCTCAGGATCAACAAGATCTGAAACAAAAATTATATGATGATGAACTAAAATTCGCGCTAAAATTTGCGAAGTCCATTGATCTGGCACGGTTTCTAATCGTGGTGTATGGATGGCTGCTTTTAAAAATTCGTTTGGATTTTTAACATTGGCAATATTTTCATAAAAACCTTCACCACCGTGACCATCACGACATCCAGCGACCATAATAATGACACCGCCGTCTTTATTGGTTGCTTCTGCAGCGGTCATCCCTTTAACTGCTTGATAAATGTTTTGATCAAGTGGAAATCCGCCATTCGTTGAAACCGCAATGTCGCAAGGTATTTTTTTGACACGGGCAATTTCTTTTACAAAGTTACAACCAACTTTATGCGCTTCAACCATATCGCCTGCAAAGGAACCAATAATTTTTTTGTCACCATCTAAAACGACATTAACAATAAAAGCTAGATTCGCTTTAGCGGCAGCGTAGACCATGTCATTATGAATCGGATTATCCGTTAAATTTCCTGTCCGTGAGTTGGAGGAATCAATAAATTCTCCAGAATGGTTAGCCATGATGGTTTTATAAGAAGCAATTCCAGGTAAAACAGATTTACGTCCACCAGAAAATCCTGCAAAAAAGTGTGATTCAATAAACCCTTCGGCCAGCAGTAAATCTGCTTCTGCTGCAATGCGATTAATGATACAATCGCCCCCTGAAGGTAGTTGACCGATTTTGACCATTGAGGAATCATCAGTA
Source organism: Enterococcus sp. DIV2467a (assembly GCF_050532945.1). Classification (NCBI taxonomy): domain Bacteria; kingdom Bacillati; phylum Bacillota; class Bacilli; order Lactobacillales; family Enterococcaceae; genus Enterococcus; species Enterococcus sp. DIV2467a. Next base: position 1,340,333 of record NZ_CP172896.1, read on the forward strand.
GAGATATGCATAACGATTTCTTCATTCTCTACGATCTCTTTACCATATTTACTAATCAGTTCTTCTCGTGTAGAAGGGCGATGAAAGCCTGTAGCAACTAAAATCCGGATTCTAGCTGTTTTGTTCACTGAACGAATTCTACGCAAAATAATTGGGGTGATAATATGTGAAGGAACGGGACGTGTGTGATCGGAACTAATGAGGACAATGTCTTTTTTACCCTTAGCTAATTCTTCTAATGGAAGGCTTCCAATAGGATTGTCCAGCGATTTTTCGACTGTTTCTTTCTCAGTATATGGATTTGAAAAATGTTCAGCTTTTGATTCGAGAAGCCCAATAAAATTTTTATCGGGAATTCTTGCAGTAATCATTTTCTTGTCATAAGGTAGGTTAATTTCTACCATAGCAATCATCTCCTAAGTAATATTTTACGAGACTAAGTATAATGAAATTTAGAAATCACACAGTCCTTATTGTGGGTAACATTTGCTAACAAAAGGTTGGTGAGAGTGTTTATAATAGTTAACGAATCAAACAGAAACTTAGTCAAAGGAGTGACAATTATGGAGTCAGATTATCTTACAGCTTTCTTAGATAGAAAGAAGACGCCGATTATCAAAAAAAAACGCCATACTTATCTCGCTTATCATGGATTGGAGGAAGCGTACACCTATGTATTAAAGAAAGGGGTCGTTAAGACGAGTATTATTTTAAAGGATGGACGAGAATTTAATCTGTCGTATATTGTGTCTCCTGACATTATTTCATTGTTACGTGATGAAGTATCAAATTATACATCTGCTCCTTTTAATATCCGCATTGAGTCGGAAGAGGCTAGCTTTTATCGGATACCAAGGACTGTATTTTGGGAATATGTTAGAGAAGATGCTGTTCTTCAAGATTATGTACGGGATTACTACCGAGCAAAATTATCGGAGAGTATTAGTTCCTTACAGAATATGACAATGAATGGTAAGAAAGGGGCTGTTTGTACTTTTATTTACCAATTAATTGATTTGTTTGGTGTACAGACAGAGGAAGGAATATTAATTGATTTTCAAGTAACTAATGAGGATATTGCGGGGTTTTGCGGGATTTCAACGAGAAATAGCGTAAACCGAATTATCCATGATTTAAAAGAGGAAAAAGTCATCGATATCAAAAAACAAAAAATTGTGATTTACGATCAAAGTTATTTAGCTGATTATATTGATCGATAAGATAGGAGTCTGACGAACATGCATATTCCAGAAAATTATTTAAGCCCACAAACTTGCGCAGTGATGGGCGCGATTATGGTACCTGTCTGGTACCGCGCGGTAAAAAAAGTTGACGTTCAAATTAAATTAAAAAAAGATACAGGGACCATGTTAGGGATTTCCTCCTCCTTGTCATTTTTAATAATGATGTTTAATTTGCCAGTACCTGGTGGAACAACTGCGCACGCTGTTGGGGCTGTTCTCATCGCATTATTGATGGGACCTTGGGCCGCGACGCTGTCTGTTTCGGTGGCTTTACTATTACAGGCTTGTTTATTTGGTGATGGTGGTATATTAGCTTTTGGTGCAAACGCCTTTTCTATGGCGTTTGTGATGCCATTCGTGGGATATGGAGTTTATAAGCTAGTTACGCGTATAAAAAAATTTGAAACAATGGGTCTTTTCTTAGCTGGGTATCTTGGTGTAAATGTTGCGGCACTTTCTACTTCTGTATTATTAGGTATCCAACCCTTACTATTCCATGAAGCGAATGGTACGCCACTTTATAACCCATATGGTCTTTCTATAACTATACCAGCAATGATGAGTGTCCATCTGTTAGTAATAGGAATTGTTGAAGGTCTCTTCACCGTGTGTGTCTATAATTTTGTAAAAAGTGTGTCAAAAGATGCAATTTTTATCGAAGAAAAGAAGAAAAGGACTCCGTTGTTGCGATTAAAGAGACTGTTATTGGTCATGGTAATTTTATGTCCATTAGGTTTGATTGATCATGCCACCGCTTGGGGTGAATGGGATTTATCTGAATTAGTTAAGAATTTAAAACAGAATCATTTGCCTGCGGTACAACCAAAAGGTATGGTGAATGGTTTTTCATTTCATGCACTTTTCAGTGATTACTTTATTCCAGGACTGCCATTAGCACTTGGGTATATTTTAAGTGGCGTAACAGCCATAATCGTTTTTTTACTCATTTTTCGTTTATTTAATGGAAGAAGGCAAAGTTGATGCCTGAATGGATGAAAGAATCTTCCACGTCCTTTGAACCTAATAAAAAAGAAACCTTTATGCTTAAAAATCGAAAAGGAATCCTTTTTTTATTAAATAAATTTCAGGTGAGTGGGAAACGCAATAAGACTATTCTCAGTGATATACACCCAGCAATTCAACTGATCAGTACTTTTTTACTAATTGTTTTAATCAGCACAACACAAAAAGTTCTTGTTTTGTGGCTCTTAGGCATCTACCTAGGCATGTTACTTTTAGTTGAAAAACCAACTATTCTACGAAACATTGTCAAAAAAGCTAGTATCCTCATTTTGATGCCGCTGATTATCTATTTACCGATCTTTTTTTTAGGTCAATTTAGTTTATTATTTATTGTTCATTTGTTTTTTTTAGCCATAGTGATTAGTCAATATATGGAAACAACCAACATGAATCAATTTATAGCAGCATTAAAAATCTTTCATTTTCCGAATATAATACTTTTACAATTAGATATTACGATTAAATATATCTTTTTCTTTGGAAATCTCTTAATCCAACTGCTTGCCGCTGTAGAAGCTAGAGCAGTTGGTGGGAATATCCAGTTGAGTACGGGTAGTAATTTAATCAGTCTTATTTCTTTAAAATCTTTTACGTATGGGAAAAAGTTGAACATGGTGATGGAAGCAAGAGGATATACTGGTCAATATTATCGAGTAAAGCAACCATTAAAAACGAAAGATTTTTTGGTTAGTATTGCCTATCTTTTATTTTTCGGGGGGTTGCTTTATTTAGGGAGGAACTAATATGTATCGAGTAAATCATTTGGTTTATCGCTATCAAACGAAGCCTGTTTTTTCGCCTTGTAATTTGGAAATAGCCAGAGGAGAATATCTGGTTTTGATGGGAGATAACGGCAGTGGCAAATCCACTTTTTTAAATTTGCTCGCAGGTTTTTTAAAACCTTCCGAGGGAACGATTTATTTTATGGAACAATCATTAACGGCCTGGAAAAAAGACCCTATTCATAAAAAGAAGTATTATGCTCATTTGGGTATATTATTTCAAGAGACGGACACACAATTATTTAATGCAACAGTTTATGACGAATTGGCATTTGGCCCTAGACAGCTCCAACTATCCGAGCATGAAACAGCAAAAAGAATTAATGATTGTTTGAATTTATTAAAAATTACCCATTTAAGCAATCAAGTGCCTTATCAATTATCGGGAGGAGAAAAGAAAAAAGTGGCTTTTGCTAGTCTGTTAGTAATGAATCCAGACGTGTATTTATTAGATGAGCCGTTTGCTGGGTTGACAAAAGAATCGGAAAAATTATTTAAAAAGATAATAAAAAATCTGCATCAACTTGGTAAAACAATTATCCTTTCCACCCATGACTATTTGAGTATTTGCGAGGAAGCTGATTCCATTTTATTGTTTGATTCGGTTGTCACAAGGTACTCAAAGGAAGAGATAGAAGCCAATGCTAACTTGTTACAACATTTAAAACGGTATTAAGTGTACAAATATTGACAATAATTGATACTATGAATCGTGATTTTTTCTAATGTGGAGATGTCTATAATTAATTATGTAAAAGAAAATCAATAGGAGATGGTTTAAATGTCTGTCATGAAAACGAAAGAACAAAATTTAGTTCGCGAGTTACAAAAAATGGATAAGTTGGCTGTTGCATATTCAGGTGGAATTGATAGCTCTTACTTGCTAAAAAAAGCTTTGGACACTTTAGGTGCTGAAAATGTACTTGCGGTTGTTGTAAATTCAGAATTATTTTCTGATGATGAGTTTGATAAAGCGGTTGATTTAGCTAATGGGTTGGGAGCAAATGTGTTAGGCCTTGAAATGAGCGAATTAGCGGATGATAGAATTGTTGCAAATAACCCTAATAGTTGGTTCTACAGTAAAAAATTATTATATAAAACTATTCGTTCGGCTATTCAGAAAGAGGGATTTGATGTTCTGGCCGATGGGATGATTATGGATGATAATACTGACTTTCGTCCTGGATTAAGAGCAAGAGATCAAGAAGGGGTCATCAGTCCGCTACAACAAGCTAAATTATATAAAATTGAAATACGTCAACTTGCTAAAGACGCAGGTATTTCCAATTGGAGTAAAGTTGCCTCATGTAGCATTGCTTCAAGAATTCCTTATGGCATTAAGTTAACACGCTCAGCTATTGATCAAGTATTTGCTAGTGAAAAATATTTACGGGAAATAGGTTTTCCAATTGTCCGTGTCAGAGCACATCATGATTTAGCACGGATTGAAATTCCAGAAGACAAACTTTCTCTGTTATTAGAAAACAGAGAAAAAATTGCAGATTATCTTAAAAAACAAGGATTTAATTATGTAACTTTTGACTTAGAAGGATTTAAATCTGGCCGAATGAATGATATCCTCACAGAAACTGAAAAAAAAGTTTTTTGTGAATGTTAGACAGATAAGTTTATAAAATTGAGTCGGTGTAACGGAGTCAGGACAGGGGTATTCCGTTACAAAAACCAAGTTTTCTGCTCGATTAGGTCGGTTGTTTTCATTGATTACTCTGCCAGTAGTTTATTAACTTTTAAGCCTAGGAAAAATTCCCTTTGGATTTTTCCTAGGCTTTTTGTCTATTTAATCATTTGATATTTGCTAAAAAGAAATTAGCTGTAGAATTTTTTAAGATTACCAGTGATTGTTCAATTTGAGGAAAATAAATGGATTGTTTGGACTGGTTGATTAGTCGATTATTTTTGGGATTCGTGAGTGAAAGTATTTGCTGTGAATAGTTAAATAACTCAGTGTTTAGTGTGTCCGGCCTAACTGGCGTTAATTTTTTTAAGTAGTGTTGTGTTTTCATAAGTTCTAAAAGAAGCTCTTCCATAGCAGTTTGCATTTCCAACAGTTGATCATTTAGTTGTTTTTGTTGCATTAAGCTTTCAGCAGAGGCATCGTTACTATAAATAGGAGATTCAAGAACAATTTCTTGAATAGAATAGTTTACTCTACGTTGTACTCGATAAGCTAGTACCCAAGCATCACTTGGTAACGTGGTCTCTTCATTGATTAACGCTAGCAAAATAGAGCTGATCGTTTTTGACCAACTATTGATATTTTTACGTAATACTTGACTATGCCATGTTGGGAAAATAAAAAACATAACAAAAGCAATCAGCGCACCAATAATTACATCAAAAACTCTTGTATAGCCTGCAGAACTACCACCTAATGTGAAAGTTAACCAAGTGGTCACACTTAGCATTAGAAATGCTTGACTTAATTTACGGACGGTTTCATACAATATAACTAGCAAACAAGACAATAGCATTGGCCATAAAGGATTTAGGTTTGTTAAGTTAGCAATTAATTGAGACAAAAAGATGCCTAAACAACCACCTAAAATAGAACCAATAGTTCTTGAAGTGATTTTGCCGAGTGTACCATGATAACCTGGCATAACCATCAAACAACCAGAAATAACTACCCAGAATTCGTGATTAGCTAAAGGCAAAGGGTACATGTAATTAAGTATAAGCGAACAAAAATGACACACTAAACCTGTTAAAGCTAAACGAATTGCGAATCTAGCAGAGCTGCCTTTGTAAGAATGAAGGATCTCTGTGGCTTCTGCAAGTCCTTCTTTTGTGGGTAAGAAAGATTTAAATGAGATTTTTTTAAAGGATTGTTCGTTTTGTATCAGAAGGATTGCTGATTTTATTTCGGTGTTTGCTGAAGCAAATTCTTGAAGAGGCAGGGTTAATTGTTCTCCTTTTAAAAAGAGTAGAATTGCTTTTAAAGCAGGAAGATTTTCAGCTGCATTGGTTGAATCTAACGAGCCTGCAATTGCATCTGCTTGTGAAACCAAGGGATAAATCCATGGTGTTTTTTGATGATTGACCCAGGGCATTGTTTCAACAGATTCGCGTACTTTTATTCTGGAATGGACATAGCGTGCGGGTTTTCCTTGTGCTAATAAATATAATTGTTCATATAAATCGGCTACTAATTTTCGTGCTTCATTATTTTGCGGCTTAGAATAAAGACAATAGAACAAACAAAGGATGGACATACCTAAAATTATTGCACCCAGACCTTCAAAAGTTTGACCAATAGACAAATTGCCTTTTAATTGCGCACCAGCTAGTAAAGAAATGGTCCCAAAGAGACATCGAATATACAGACCAATACTAAAGTTTCTCACAATCCCTGAAAAATACAAACCAAGGACGAATAATAAAATAATGAATATACTTGACGACTGTAAAAGTATCCCCAGACTGGCACCAAGAAAAATCATTAAAATACCATCTATGGCACTTCTTTGTGGAGAGCCATGTCGTGGCAAGACACAAATTACAGTGCCCAAAAAGCTACCAACATTTACTAAAACAAAAGCGAAAGGAAAGACTATTGTTAGAACAGCACCAACAGCATTTGCAATAATGATACTAAGAACAAGGGCAAACCAGTTCTGTCTTGTATCAAAAGTTAGTATAGGGCGACTATACGCCCAAGACGATTCTAAGAAGACCTCAAAAAAATTTTTGATAGATAATTTCACAAAACATTCCTTCTTTAAAAATTTATTAGAAGCTAAAAAATTATTCCTCTGCTAGTATACACCTCTAAAATTTTTTTTCAAATTTGCTCTTTTTAAGAAAACTCACAATTATAAGCCAACATTAAGTTTAGCCATATATTTTTGTTGAATAAATTCTGTAAGCTCATGCCAACTTTCTTCATTTTCAATGGAATCTAAGTAGAAAATATCTTGATTAGAAGTAGCTTTTTCGAAGGAATCTGTGATGATGATATCCGCATTTGTGAAGTCTTCGGTAATAGAGATTGCGTTTGTATTATATAAGGAGGATAACCGTGTTTTAATAAAATAACTTGCATAAAAATCTTTGATAATTTGTAAATAGATTCTCACTTGTACTTTTTTTTCGGACACAGACAATGTGTAAAGCAGTTGACTGAGTAACTCTAAATGCGTTTCTTGGTGAACTAATTTTGCCACCGTTCGTTTTATTCGATTAAAGTATGCCACATCTGACGGAGTACAAATTTCTGGCTGCGGTAAATACAGTGTTAAAAAAGTATAATAATTGCCCTCCGTTAAAAAGTACCAAGCATTAAAAATAGAAAGATAGTAAACGTATTGATAATCATGCTGATTTGTCAGTAAGTAGGCTACTTGCTTAAATAATTTTTTTGATAAGACACAATAAGGATGGTTAGATTCTATAAATAATTTTTCTATTTGTTTCGTTTGCTTTTCCGAAAAGATATAAGGGATAAAAATGCGAGATAAAAAATTAAAGTATAAAATTTCAGTTTTTCTTGTTTCGCATTGAATGTCAGCGAAAGAGTGTTCAAGAAAAAATAAAGTCACATGACTGTATTGATTGATCAGAATAAAAAAAGAATGCAGGTTTTTAGAGTGCGGCATCTTTAAGAAGTTTTGTGCACTTGTTCTAGTTTTAAATATCGCATATAAAATATAAAACGCTCTTTTCTTCATTCGGACATTTTTATAGGATCGTTCAAGAAGTTCATCGGGTAGACTTTTTTTTATTTCTTCAAGACTTATTTTAGAAAAAGGCCAAGCCAATTCTTGAAAGGAATCTTGTAGGAAAATGAAAGAAAACACTCGAATCGATAATTCATTGCCAGTTAATTGATAAATACCCTTAATACTAACGATTACTATATCAAAAATTTTAAAAAAGTTATTCAGTTGTTTCGTGATTTTTACCAGATAATGTTCAGAAATATATAAAACTTTAATTAATTCGTTTTTATCAATGGAAGAATGTGTGACCAATTGTACGCAATAATTAAATTGTACATTGTTTTTTAAAAGATTGAGTTTTAACGTGTAGGCGTATTCGACCGCGCTTTTTCGGTACGCTGGATTTACACAAACAATGCCATTATTGTTAGAGACAATAAAATGTTGGATTTGATAAGTATCCTCGAATTCTTGATTTATTTTTATCAGATTTTCCTTGACCGTTCTTTTTGAAATTTTTAAATTGGAAGAAATTTCATTTAATGACGTATGAGCTCGCTTCACTATGTAAAATAAAATTTCTAGCTCATTCGTTAGGTAGGATGGAAACATGTTATGGACCTCCAAAAGTAAAATTTAGGTTCATTGTAGTCTACTTTCTTTAAATTTTTGTATTGATATGTTAACACAAGCGCAATAAGAAGCGGCCATCACAATTAATGTACAGCCTTATACATTAATTGTGTGTGGCAAAGCAATTTCAATGTTGATAAGCTAGCAGTAGTTAGAATAATTATTATTTAGTTTCTAATTCCAAAAAAGGTCAAGGTGAGTAAGCAATGAAAAAAATCAACGAACAATTAAAAATGAAAATGCCAACCTACAAAAGAAAAAAAAGCATTGCTTATTTCTTTTACTCTTGTCTACTATTGGTATCGATTTCTTGTTTTTTGAGCGTGCATTTTCAAGAATGCGAGGCAGCTTCGCTCTATCAAGCGGGAGGGATAGCCATTGATTTGAGAACTGATTTACCTTATGGAATGGAGATAAGCCATGACGGTGGTGGTGGTCCTGATGGATCATTTGGAGGGAAATTACACGTAAAATTATACGGAACAGTGGACACTTCTCATACAGAAGCATTGAAGTTTCTTTCTTTTGGTACTGTAGGAATGCAATATGGACTGATGTTTCATTTGCCAGAAAATATAAGTGCAGATAATTTTAAAGCGGCTTATGACAAGGCTTTTGCGGATAATCCAGAAAATTTTTATTCAATTAGTGGACAAAAAAACACACAAATACCAATTGTTAACACAAAAGGAATGCGGACGTTTAACGGTTCTTCAGAAGATGGTTCACTGGGATGGGGTGATCCTGATCAAGATTATAGCGGAATTGATACTGAGCATCAGGTGATGTTTTGTGAACGGGGGGACACTATTAATTTTTCTTTTACTAAACTTTATGAAATTTGGCGACATGAACCTGACAAATCGGCCATAAAATTTGAACTTCATTTTGATTTAGATGTAGCTACTTTAATGAAGGATGGCGATTCAAAGGATTATTCCCTCAATAAAAATTTAACGAAACATCGCTTACCAGTATCAAATGTTTTGTCGGATGGCACTGAAAGTGATCAATTTTCGTTGTCGGCAGATTTTTTTGGTCGAACTTACGAATCAGATACAACGAATACGGTTAATCATAATTGGATATTGCTTAGTCCGGACATGTGGTTACGTGCGACAAGTTTAGCGGCAGCAGCAAAGCAAGATCCAAATAATTTGAATCATCAAATTATCACTGGAATCACTGGAAAAGTGGCTACTTGGTCTTCTTATATCTCGCCATGGGACAGCGGCGATAAAGACAATCCATTATCCAATTACAATACCCAAGATGCCTCTAAATATCCTGAAATACCTGAAAGCAAAACGATGTTACCAGGGGATTTTTTATCACCAAAGTTTACGATGAACCAAAGACAAGACAATCCGCTTAATTGGACAGATGGGTATGTTGCTCAACGGTTTGCGCGCGTAGTTAATTTTCATACTCACACAGTTGATCCTAAGGCCAATGTGAATGTCTCTTCACAACAGCAAAACGGGTTAACAACTTATTTGTTTAGTGGCAAAGATGGTTGTGGGCTGCCGTTAGTCAATCCGCCAGGAACGGATTCTTCAGAGCCCACAGATAAAACATATATGCGCGTCACAACAGATCCATACCAAGTGCCAAGTTTAGAAAAGGCAGCTTTTGTTAAAGGTCAAACAACATTTCACCCGCAACAAAAGATACCAGTAGAACTAACCGTTAAGGCTCCGACAACTAGAAAAGTTCAGATTGAAGAAAAAATTTCAGGTGCTGTCCAAACTGATTTTCATAAAATTGGGGAGCAAGATTTAAAAAATTTACCAGTCACAGATGATTGCGTTAGTTTTAACTGTTTAGCAGATGCTTTACCAACTTCAGGAGATTACACATTAACATTTAGAATTCTTGATGTTGATGATACATCTAAAAGCTACTCAAATGAGAAAAGTTTAGCTGTGCACATTGATCAAGCGCAAATTAAAGTTAAATCTCAAGATACGATTTATCAATATACTCAATGGCAACCAGAAAGTGAAGTGACTAGCTTACAAACACCAGATGGTAAAAAAGGTGATTTTCGAGACGTAAGTGTCACCATATATAAACTGGACGGAGAGCAAAAGGTCCCAGTAGATGCGGTAGATACAAAAGTGGTTGGTAAATATGAAATTGATTATAACTACCTAGGATTAGAGGCGCAGACTGCACTAGAAGTCATTCCCTCTTCAGCTCATATTGGTGCACATAACGGCAGCTTTTCTGTGGGGACGCCCTTCGATCCAAAACGTCTTTTTGATAGTGCAACAGATAATGATGGACAGTCCATTCCTTATAGTAAGATAACGATTCGCTATACGCCTAAGCAGGTAAACGATGAAGTAGCAGGCATCTATAGAATTACTTATGATATCTCTAAAATAGTAGGTTTTAGTAAAAGTATTACTGTTGATTGGACCTACTATTACTCTAATCGTCTAGACTTTTATCACTTATCTGAACAACTAATGCCTTTTGAGAACGTAAAATTTAATGGCCAAGATCAAACACAGACATTAAAAAATTGTGAGATGAACATTGAAGATACGGGGGATCCTAATCGGACAACTGGCTGGCAGCTTGAAGTAGCCTATAATTTAAATGATCAGAAAACACAAGCGTGGAAAGACGCAGGGCTTGATCTCACGCTAAATCCAAAGTCAGTCGATTATGTAACAACTGAGCAAAATATTATGGTTAACGATGAGCAACAATTAGTAGCTGATGTAAGTAACCAATCTATCAAAAATAAAAAAGTTTTGACGAAATTACAATTATTGCCCACATTAACTATTTCAAAAGTCACACCTGCTGATAAATATGAAGCTCAGTTAATTTGGAACTTAGAAGCAACACCGTAAGGGAAGAGGGAATAGCTGTGAAATGGTTTATCTATGATTTATTGTTTGTTGCCTTTATTCTCGGTTTGCCAATTCAAGCACAAGCTGAAGACAAGACAGCTGACGCACAAGCTGGCACAAAAGTCATGGTAATAGTGAAAGAGAGTGAGGATATTGTTCCACATCCCAATGAGCTTATACCGCAGACTAACGATATGCCAACTTCACGAGGACAACCTAATTTTTTACCAAAAACAAACGAGATTACGTCTCAAGAGACGATTTTAGGAATCGTGGTACTCGGAAGTACATTAATCGTCGGACTTTATAAAGAAAAGAGGAAAAATAATGAATAAAAAAATAATTGGTTTAACTGTCACTTTAGGAACGGGGATTTTTTTAATTGGACAACAAACTGTGAATGCGGCTGATAATACCAATACCACAGCGAATGTGTCGATTTTGGGTGGCGGATTAACCATTACACCATTAGCACAAATTAACTTTGGGACGGTGACAAAAGACGGCCAAGATCATACGCAACCAGATCAAAGCAAGTCGCAACTTATCATTAATGATAATCGTGGGACAACGAATACAGGTTGGTATCTGACAGCGAATTTAGAAGATAAAGGAAAAGGTGTCACTGGCTTAGACGGAATGACACTTCATTTAGACACTAAAAAACCTGACGGATCTTCTGAAAAAGGTACCTTTACGGGCGTTGATTTAACCACAGATGCTTCAACCATTATTTCGCTAGATAAAAGTGATATCCGTTTATCAGACACTGTCACGACAGCCGATTTAAATGCAACGTTAAATATACCTAAAAGTATTGCTGCAAATACCTACTCTGGGACCATCGTCTGGAATGCCATCGATGGAGCACCCGCCTAAGAATTTAACATAAAACGATGTAAGAAAACGAGGCAGATAAATTGAAAAGAATTTTAAAGATACTTTTTATATTGACTATTCTCTGTTTAGGTGGAGCGATGCGTGCCTGGGCAGAGCCGTCTAATACCAATAGTTCAGCAACAATTGACAATGCGAATGCATATACAGTCACACCCGTTTTCGGAGCAACTCAAAATAACAAAACCAGTAATTTTTTTGATATGACATTAACTCCGAAACAAAAAGATACATTCAAATTAACGATAACCAATACTACGCCGAACCCTCAAAAATTTAAAGTTCAGGTAAATACAGCAACAACAAATAGTAATGGGATAGTTGACTATACAAAAAGTAGCTTTGAAAAAGATCCATCGATGAGTTTGGTACTTAGTGATTTGATTAGTCCCAATAGGAAGGACATTAGTGTTCCTGGTAAACAATCACAAACGATTGATTTTCAAATAACGATGCCAGAAAAGTTATTCTCAGGAATTTTATTAGGTGGAGTGACGATTCGACCTGTAGAGATAGCTGGGGACCAAAGCAAGGGTGGGATTCAAAATGTTTATATGCATACGATTGCTATTCGGGTGAATGAAACAGCAGAGACCATACCTGCAAAATTGGAAAGTGGTTCTGTTAAAATTGGGCAAATTAACCGCCACAATACTGTTTCGATGGAAATAAAAAATCCACAGCGGAAGTTATTGTCAAAAGTCGAAGGAGATTTTTTTGTTAAAGAAAAAGGAACAAACAAAACGATCATTCACGAAAAGAAAAATAATCTTAGTTTTGCACCAAACACAAGGTTTGATCTGCCTATTTTACTGAAAGATTCGTTTAAACCTGGAAACTATACCTATACCATTAAGTTGAAAAACCATGAGGGGAGCTGGACGTTCTCAAAAGATTTCACGATAAACAAAAAGCAAGCTGATCAGTATAATAAGCGTTCTGTTGATCATAAAGTCAAAAACCTTCACTGGCTTAAGTACCTCATGGCCTTTTTAATTCTAGTTATTTTAGGTACCGTCTGCTATATCTTGGGAAAAAAGAAGGGAAAAATGAGGTTGTAAAACCTGCCTTTAAAATAGTTGACAATTATGCAGAAAAAATCATGCCAGTATGAATTATCTATGACATAAGGGAAGAATAACTGTCTAGCAAGGATAAACTGTCAAATTAGCGTTAATTTACGCAAGTCATTGGTGTTCCTTATTTTGGAAAGTAGTATTATACTATTATTGTTCAATGATTCACAATAGAAACAAGGAGGAAAGAACCATGTATAAAGCAATTGTCGCAGCAAAAGGAAAAACAACAAAAATTGTTGAAAAAGAATCGCGTCCATTGAAAGATAATGAAGCGCGGTTGAAAATGGAAGTCTGTGGTGTCTGTCATACGGATTTACACGTTAAGAATGCAGATTTTGGCGATGTTAGCGGTTGTACCTTAGGACATGAAGGAATTGGGATTGTTACGGAGGTTGGAAAAGACGTTACTAGTTTAAAAATTGGTGATCGTGCATCTGTTGCATGGTTTTATGAAGGCTGCGGGCATTGTGAATATTGTACTTCTGGTCGAGAAACGCTTTGTCGTTCAGTAAAAAATGCTGGATATACAGTTGATGGTGCCATGGCCGAAGAATGCATCGTCACAGACGGTTATGCAGTGAAAGTGCCAGAAAATTTAGCCTCAGAGCCAGCTTCCTCTATTACTTGTGCAGGGGTAACAACCTACAAAGCGATAAAAGAATCTGGGATTCGTCCAGGTCAATGGCTAATGATTTCAGGATTAGGTGGGCTAGGTAATCTAGCTTTACAATATGCCAAGCATGTCTTTAATGCAAAAGTAGTAGCTGTTGATGTGAATGATAATCAGTTAACTTTTGCGAAAGAAATGGGTGCTGATCTTTTAATTAATCCAGTTAAAGATCCTGATTTTGCTGCACAACTTCAAAAAGAAATTGGTGGTGTCCATGCAGCAGTAGTCACTGCGGTAGCTAAATCAGCATTTAATGGCGCAGTCGATGCAGTCCGTGCGGGAGGAACGGTTGTCGCCGTTGGATTACCTGTTGAGACAATGGATTTATCTATTCCACGTCTTGTTCTTGATGGCATTCACGTAGTCGGATCGTTAGTTGGAACCCGTCAAGATTTAAGCGAAGCTTTCCAATTCGGTGCAGAAGGAAAAGTTGTTCCTGTTTGTCAAACACGCCAACCAGAAGAAATTAATGCTATTTTTGAAGAAATGGAACAAGGAAAAATTCGCGGGCGCATGGTCATTGATTTTCGCAGTTAATTTAGTTTTTTAGTGATTCGTTGATTTAATCTGAAAACCATGAAAGGATGGATGGAATGTTTGCGAATCTTACTCTCCGTGAGAGACGACTGCTTAAACAAGCACAAGTGGGAGCCACAATTAGCTTTATTCTTTTGTTTGTACCAATTCTGACAATCAGTCTTTTGCATACTAGTGACTTATTAGCAAAATGGCTAGGTATAGTTGGGGTAATTATGGTTTTACCATTGTTGTATTTTGCGTGGCAGATTTTAAAGATAGCCTATAAAGATCAAAAAGATAATCCAACGCCTCCTTTGTGGGTTCCGAAAGTTTATGGGATTGGGCTTTCGATCAATCCCTATCACCGGTTTGGAAAGTTAATTTTTATATTGCTAGCGGTACTGATAGTTGGCATCATCATTAGTTTGCTTTTCACACCAGCAAGTCAAATCAATCACTAAAAAACGAGTAATCAACACCCTCTTGCTGAGCAGGAGGGTGTTGATTATTTTTAAATAGACTAGATTTGAGCAACAGGTATTAGATTTTTGAAAAAAGTCTTTCTTTTTCTGATGTAGATATTTTTGCAATAAAATCATCATTATAAGTGAATTAACAGGTTTATCAAGGGTTAATACTTGTTAATGGTGGCTGCTATAATTAACCGTTGACAAACACAAAAAAACCATCATACGATAATTATGTTATTAAAAAAGTGAAAAATTGGTAGTCAACAAATGAAAACGCATTCATCGGGAAATTGTGATTCTGTACTAAAATTTTTATATAAGATGAAAATAGATTGTTTTCATTTAATAATTTATTGAAAGGATGTGTTTATGAAGGGGTTACTGAAACTGACTTTCTAACAGTCTCAGTAAACTAAGAAAATCGTTATGACTTTTTATGACTTTTCATCTGGATAAAACTTTGTTGGGTTTTGGATTTTGCGAGTAATTGTGTCGGAACTATTCTATGGGGAGCAATTTTAAGGAGGAAAAAATGAACAAAGAGTATCAGGGTAAAAAAATTTACGGTAAAAAGCACTGGTTGACATTTTTATTAGTGAGTTCGTCTGTATTGGCGTTCCATTCGTTTGTTACGATGGATTCTCAAGTGGTTGATGCGCAAGAGCAAACAGCAAAAGAAGACGTAGCTGATTCAGCAACGTCAGTCGGAGCAATTGTGTCGATTGAAAAAGCGGAGAAAAACTTTGTCATTACGTATGCTTCTGGAAAAAAAGCACAAATTAGTATTTTAAACGACCATCTTTTTCGCTATCATCTAGATCCAACTGGTAAATTTGAAGAATATCCAACGCCAAATGATCCAAAGCATGTTGCGAAAATTACGGCTAAAACAATGGCCGACTATGGCACACAAGCCTTTGAGCAAACGAACATCACAGATTCAGGAAACCAATTTATTCTAGAAAATAATGGTTTAAAAATTATATTCGAAAAAGAAAGCGCTTTAATGAAGGTTCTAGACAAGAAAAAGAATCAAGTTATTTTAGAAGAAACCGCTCCGCTATCCTTTAAAAATGATAAAGCTACACAAACGTTAAAACAAAGTAGTCAAGAAAATTATTTTGGCGGAGGAACTCAAAATGGTCGATTTACGCATAAAGGAACAGCTATCCAGATTGTCAATACGAACAATTGGGTAGATGGCGGAGTAGCATCGCCTAACCCATTTTATTGGTCAACTGCAGGGTATGGCGTTGTTCGAAATACATGGAAACCTGGCAACTATGATTTTGGAAGTCATGATCCACAAACAACCACAACAACGCACGAAGGAACAGATTTTGATGCTTTTTATTTCTTTAATGATTCCTCAGCAGGTATTTTAAAAGATTACTATGAATTAACCGGGAAACCAGCTTTGATGCCAGAATACGGGTTCTATGAAGCGCATTTAAACGCGTATAATCGGGACTATTGGGTAAAAGTAGCAGAAGGAACCGCGGGAGCAGTTAAGTTTGAAGATGGTAATTTTTACAAAGAATACCAACCAGGCGATCTAGGAAACTTAAATGGCACGCTAGAATCTTTAAATGGAGAAAAAGAGAATTATCAATTTTCTGCACGCGCAGTTATTGATCGATATAAGAAAAACGATATGCCGTTAGGGTGGTTCTTGCCAAATGACGGCTACGGTGCTGGCTATGGCCAAACAGATTCATTGGACGGCGATGTACAAAACTTAAAAGAATTTACAGAGTATGCTCAAGCCAATGGTGTTGAAGTGGGGCTGTGGACTCAATCTAATCTCCATCCAGCGGATCCTAAAAATCCTAAAAAAGGAGAACGGGATATTGCGAAAGAAGTTAGTGTCGCTGGTGTTAAAGCTCTCAAAACTGACGTGGCGTGGGTCGGGTATGGGTATTCCTTTGGCTTAAATGGTGTAGAAGATGCCGCGAATGTTTTTGTAAAAGAAACAGACGGCGCAGTTCGTCCGATGATTGTTTCATTAGATGGTTGGGCCGGAACCCAACGGCACGCTGGTATTTGGACAGGCGATCAAACGGGTGGTCAATGGGAATATATTCGCTTCCATATCCCAACATATATCGGGACTTCGTTGTCTGGACAACCAAATGTCGGTTCAGATATGGATGGAATTTTTGGTGGAAAAAATAAAGAGGTCAACATACGTGATTTCCAATGGAAAACTTTTACACCAGTGCAGCTAAATATGGACGGCTGGGGCTCCAATCCGAAAACGCCATTTGCTTTTGATCAAGAAGCCACAGATTTGAACCGAGCGTATCTAAAATTAAAATCAATGATGATGCCTTATAACTACAGTATTGCCAAGGAATCAGTTGATGGACTACCAATGGTACGGGCCATGGCTTTAGAATTTCCTAATGAAGGAACAGCATATACAAAAGATTCTCAATACCAATATATGTGGGGACCCAATTTACTCGTTGCCCCAATTTATAATAGCAATCAAGATGAGGCAGGAAATTCAATCCGTGATGGAATCTACTTACCAGATGAAAAACAAGTCTGGGTTGACTTATTTACAGGCGAAAAATATCAAGGTGGCCGTGTCTTAAATGGAGTAAAAACACCGCTGTGGAAGGTGCCCGTTTTCGTCAAAGATGGCAGTATTATCCCAATGACGAATCCAAACAACAATCCAAAGGAAATCCAACGGGATCAACGATCTTTCTTGATTTATCCAAATGGCGCCACTTCTTTTAATATGTATGAAGATGACGGAATTTCAACTAGTTATGAAGCTGGGCAATCAGCTACGACTAAAATAAATAGTCAAGGCCCTAAATCAAACGAAAAAGGGGATCTGACCGTTACTATCGAACCGACAAAAGGAAGTTATAAAGACTTTGTTGATGAACGAAGCACCACGCTTGATTTGTTAGCTTCAGAAGCGCCCGAAAGCGTAACAGCAATGGTGGGGGGGACAGAAGTAACCTTGAAACAAGCAGCTAATAAAGAAGAATTTTTAGCTGGCACAAATCTATATTATTTTGATAAAGAATTCCAAGTGAATCAGTATCTTTCTGAAGCTTCAGGAGAAAAACTGAACCAATCAGCGTTATCAGTAAAACTAGCGAAACAATCTGTGACCGCCAAAGATGTTCAAATAACTGTCAAAGGTTTCATTAATAAAGGAACGGTTGACGGAGGAAATACAACGGTCGATGACCAGTTAACTATTCCGGCAAATGTCGCAATCAATGAAGAAAAAACAACGCCATCTTCTTTGACTCTTCAATGGGATCAAGTAACTGAGGCAACAAGTTATGAAGTAGAGCGTGACGGGACTGTTTTCGGAAATATTCAAACGAATACAGCAACATTTGATGGATTTTCCTTCCTAAGCGAACATACTTTTCGAGTTCGAGCTGTTGGAAAAAACGGGGTCTCTGAATGGAGTGAACCGATTAAAGGAAAAACACAAGATGATCCCTATAAAGAAACAATTAATCAAGTCAAAGCAACAAGTAATTTACCAGAACAACCAGGCGCAGAATTGAAGAAATTAACAGATAAAGATTTGAGTACAGGTTGGCATACGAACTGGTCAACCGGCATCGCTAATCCAAGTGATGGAAATTTCTTGACTTTAAAATTTGATCTTGGTGCGGAGTATCAAATGGATAAAATTGAATACTTGCCAAGAGACAATGCCGGCAACGGAAATATTTTGCAGCTCCAGTATCGGACGTCGAAAGATGGAGCTAATTGGACAGAGTTTTCAGAACCTATTAACTGGAAGCAAGATGCTTTGACAAAAACCATTGAAACGAAGGACCAAGCGTATCGTTTTGTTGAAATGAAGGTATTAAAATCGGTGGGTAATTTTGGCTCTGGTCGTGAGATGCTCTTTTACAAACAACCAGGAACAGAAGGAATCTTACATGGAGACATTACTAACGATGGAACGATTGATGAAAATGATGCAATGAGTTATCGAAACTATACAGGCTTAGAATCTGTGGACAGTGACTTTAATGGCTATGTTGAAAAAGGTGATTTAAATAAAAATGGGGTAATTGATGCTTATGATATCAGTTATGTTTTACGACAATTAGATGGCGGGATTGAGATACCTGATGTCGAAGAAATTGCGGGCGGTTTATCCCTTGCTGTGGTTAATGAAAATGGCAAGGATACCTATCTTTCTGGCGATACATTAACCTTTACACTTAAAGGTCAAGACTTAAAAAACATTAATGCGTTAAGCACCAAAATGTCCTTTGATTCTAGCAAATTTGAACTTGTCGGTCAGCCTGCAACCACGAATAATACACAACAAATGGAAAATTATTCTAAATATCGGAAACATTCAAATGATGTGGAGAATCTATATTTAGTTCTTAGTAATCAAGGAAATAAACAATTGTTAAATGGTTCAATGGACTTAGTTACCTTTAAAGTTAAAGTAAAAGAAACAACTCGCGTAAAACATGCGACAACTGTTGAGCAGCCATTACAATTTGATATGAGTCAAGGCTTATTAGTAGGCCAAGGATTCCAACAAGCCACACTTTCAGATTTTTCTGTAACAGTGAAGCCCACAGAGCTAGTAGATAAAGAGTTATTACAAGCGCTAATTACGCTAAATCAAGCACGTGTCGAAAAAGAATATACGCCTGAAACTTGGGCAATTTTTAAACCAGTCTTAGATGAGGCAGTAGCTGTTCTAGCCAATGAACAAGCCACACAGACAGACGTTTCTGCTGCTGTGGAAAACCTAGAAAAGGCTGCAAGTCAGTTGGAAAAAATGCCTGATGTAGCGAATAAAGCTGATTTAGAAAAAGCAATTCAAGAGGGGCTGGCGAAAAAACCAAGTGATGGGCAAGACTTCACCGAAGAAACTAAAAAAGTTCTCGAAGAGTCATTAGCAGCAGCTCAAAAAGTATTTGCTCAAGAAAAAGTTACTCAAGAAGAAATAGACCAAGCGACTAAAACATTGCGTGAAGCAATTGCACAATTAAAAGAACAACCCGTCGCCGTTGATAAGGAAACCTTAAAAGAGCAAATCGCTCAAGCCCGAGGAAGAAAGCCGGAAGAAGGATACCAATTTACAAAAGAAACAGAAAAACAATTGCAAGAAGCAATTCAAGCGGCTGAAGCAATCGTAGCGAAAGAAACGGCGACAAAAGAAGAAGTCTCAGAGGCTCTAAACGCATTGGAAACTGCAATGGCTCAATTAAAAGAAGTACCCCTTGTAAATAAAGACCAATTACAAGAAGTTGTCAAACGAGCGCAGCAAGTCACTCCAAGTGAAGGGCACCAATTTACTGCCTCCTCGTTACAAGATTTACAAAAAGCGCTTTTAGCAGCTAAAAACACATTGGAAAACCCAGCAGCTAATCAAAAAATGATTGATGAAGCGGTTGCTGAATTAACTAGTGCCATCGATGGGTTACAAGAAGAAGCGTTAGTTACAGATAAAAAAGCCTTAGAGGCAATGATAGCCAAAGCAAAAGCAATCAAACCATCTGCCGGAAAAGAATTTACCAGCGAGTCTAAAGCGCGCTTAACTGAAGCAATTGACCAAGCGGAAGGGATTTTAGCTGATAAAAATGCTCGGCAAGAACAAATTGATACTGCTGAAAAAAATGTAAAAACTGCTTTGGATAGTTTAGAGGAACAAGTCCTTCAAGCGGATAAAACAAAGTTGAGAGAACTGCTTCAAAAAGCAGAAACCTTGAAACCTAAAGCAGGAAAACAATTTACAAAAGCATCGCAAGAAGCTTTAGCTGAAGCAATTAAACAAGCAAAAGCACTTGTTGAGGACCCAAATGCGACGCAAGAAGCTGTGGACAAATGTTTAAGTATTTTAGCACAAGCCATTGAAGCAATGGCAGAAGAGCCAATCAGTAGCAACTCTACAGGCAACAATGGAAATCATGGCACGGTTAGCGGGACTGGTGGCGTAACCAGTCCAGGAAAGGGCACAGCAGCAGGTGGAACGACAACGAAAACCACCACTTCTGGTACTTTGCCAAAAGCAAATGAAGTTGTTTCGCCAATCTGGTCAATTAGTGGTTTTCTATTGATAGTAAGTATTGGTTTAGGAAAATTATTCTTCAAAAATAAAAAAGACCAAAATTAGCGTATCATTAACTTACAAGGCGCATTTGTACAAAAACAGTGTGCAAATGCGCGAGTATGTAATAGGAGAGGATTTTTACGAATGAAAAGAAAGAAAATCAAGAATCAACTACTTGTTTTAACAAGTATTCTCGTTCTTCTGAGTTTGGAAGTCGCTCCAGTTGTTACGTTGGCTGCAGAATTACCAAGTAGCTCGCTACAAACAGCTCTGTCCTCGGAAACGACAATTACTTCGGAAGAAAAAGTAATTGAAACAACCGAAACAACCGAAACAACTGTTACTACATCGACAACGACCACTAGTAGTTCGTCATCTGAATCAAGTAGTTTTACCGATACGACTACCGAATCAACGAGTCAGTCAACGACAGAAACGACAACCACAAATACTAGTTCTGAAACAAAAAAAGAACCTACAGAGCCAACGGTATCATCAGAAATCACGCAGCCTGTTGAACAATCGCAACCACCACAAGTTCCTGTGACCAAGCAAGAACCTGAAGAACCTATTCAAGTTCCTGAAGCCACCAATAACGTTGTTGAAGAAAATCAGGCTGTATCGTTAAATCCGTCCCTCAAAGTAGATGAAATAGCTTCTTCAAATTTAAAAGGCTACGAACTTCCACTGTTGTCGTCTTTTGGCGAAAAGAAACGGGCAGTCGTGGTGGCTGAAGCATTAAGACACGTTGGGAAAACAAAAAAAGAATTTAATTTGACGGAGCAAGCATTGACCAGTAGTTTCCTTGCCCAAAAAATTTACCAACAATTATTTAAAATAGACATTGGCAGTACACCGCAAGAACAAATGACATTTGGTAAAGTTCGTTCTATAGAGGAGGCAGAACCTGGTGATCTGATTTTTTGGCAAACAGCTGAAGGAAAAACGCTTCAAAATGGTGTTTATCTTGGCCAAGGAAAATATTTAATTGCCGCAGCGGAAGCGGATTCTAAAGAGGAACCAGAAGTAATTGGTCAGTTAGAGAATATCTATACTGCCAAACAACAACCAGACTCAAAAGAGGAAAAACGCTTGGTAGTGACTAATCCTTTTAAGGAGTTCACATTAACGGAGTATGGCAAAGAAGTTTTAGCAACATATGGTGCGTCATTTGAAATGCAGAAGTCAGAACAAACCACAGCGTTTATTAAAAAAATTGGTGAGACAGCCAGAGAACTTGGCGAAAAATACGATGTTTTTGCATCAGTGATGATAGCTCAGGCTATTTTAGAAAGTGGCTCTGGCGAAAGTCAACTAGCCAAAGAACCTTATTATAATCTCTTTGGCGTGAAAGGTTCGTTCCAAGGAAATAGTGTTAGCTTTTCAACAAAAGAGGCTGATCAGAGGGGCCAACTTTATACAATTTCCGCTGGGTTTCGCGATTACGGTGGCTATAATGACTCATTGCAAGATTATGTTCAATTACTCCGACAAGGGATTGACGGAAATCAAGATTTTTATAAACCAGCGTGGCGTTCGGAAGCCAAAAACTACCTTCAAGCAACGCGTTTTTTAACAGGTAAATATGCAACAGACAAGCAATACGATAATAAATTAAATTCGTTAATTGCGGTTTATAACTTAACGCAATTTGATTTACCAAAAACAGCAGACGGTTTGATTATCCAATCTAAAAATGAGCTGTCGGAAGCGGAACAGCAACAAATGCATTTTCCAGTCTATGATGGGATCAATTATAATCGGAGTGGTAGCTATCCCGTGGGCCAATGTACGTGGTATGTCTATAATCGTTTCAAACAGTTGGGCACTTCTGTGGATGAATTTATGGGAAATGGCAGTGACTGGGGAAGAAAAGGACGTGCATTAGGCTATCAAGTTAGTTCATTGCCTAAAGCTGGTCGTGCGATTAGTTTCCAACCAGGAGTTGCTGACGCAGATAATCAATATGGACATGTTGCTTTTGTTGAAGCGGTCACTTCTGATGGAATCATTATTTCTGAAAGCAATGTCATCAATGATCAAACGATTTCGTATCGTGTCTTACCTAATGCAATTGCTTATAGTAGTGGCGTGACCTACATTGGCGCTTAAGCGACTCATTCAACAGGAAGAAATGTGGATGTTTAAGTAAAAAGTTAGCACAATGATCCATGTGTGAACTAACAAATTAAAATAACCAGAATCGACCAATGAATTGATTTTGTCATGTATAAAATGACAAGAACAGTTTGGCGGTTGATTCTTTGTTTTTCATCAACGAAGAGACAATCGTCCTCATGATTCGTTAGAAAAAGATGAATAGTCCAAAGTACTCTTTCTTGATGCTTTGTTATTTTATGTTTTTGTTTGCAGTAAACTACTGAAATCGCTATACTAAATTTATGTGAATATACTAACAGACAATCAATTTTTTATCTCTTTTATTGGTGTATAAATTGATTGAACATTATAATCATTTGTCTTTTGTTGTGTAATTTTATATCTTCTTGAGAAAGGGATGAGTGAACAAATGGCTATTTATATATTAGAAGACCAAATTATTCAAGCAAAAGCGTTAGAAGCATTGTTAACAAATATCCTACATTCAAGAAATATTTATAATGAAACAATCCATTTATTTTCACGTTCAGATGAATTATTACAAGTGGCACACCAGGACGCCCAACTAAATATCTTTTTCCTAGATATTCAAATGAACAATCATATCCAGGCAGGATTTGAGGTTGCTAAAGAAATCAGAAAAACAGACAGTGAAAGTCTGATTGTATTTATTTCTACTCACACAGAATTAGTTTTAACTTCCTACAAATATATGGTTTCAGCTCTTCAATTTATTCAAAAGAACGTGGATTTTCTAGATTTCCAAAAAGAGGTCGAAACATGTGTCGATGCATATATTCAACAAAAAGAAAATATAAAGACAAAAAGTGAATATATTATCATTAACTTAAAAGCGTCTTCTATAAAAATGGATATTAATGATATTTATTTCTTTCAAACGGAATACGATCATCGTGTATCAATGGTTGGTAAAAATTTTAAAAGAGAATTTTATGGAACGTTATCAAAAATTGAACAACTGCATCCAGATTTGATTAGAGTTCATCAATCAATCATCATCAATAAAAAATATGCGTCAAAATTAAATTATAAAACGCATCTTTTAACTATGAGAGACGGAACGGAAGTACCAGTCTCAAGAAGATATTATACTCAGGTCAAGGCACTATTTCTTACTTAGGGAGGGATAATGACTAATTAAGGAATTATCTATCTATTAGTCGCTATATTCGTTATAATTTAGTGCAATACTTGAAGAGGAGGGCGATATGCTAATCAATTGGATTCTAAAAAATATTATGGATATGGATCAGGAAGATCAATCAGGAAAAACACAATGGACAAAGTATTATCTAACCGTTTATTTTTCTGGCTTATTTAATTTTCTGATGATTCTGATTTTATCAGTTTTATTTGGGACGTTAAGCGAAACCTTTATTGTATACGTCGTACTGATTTTTTTACGGCCTGTCGCAGGTGGCTGGCATGCAAAAACTAAATGGCTCTGTCGTCTAGAAAGCATTGTTATCTATGTCGCCATACCATTTGTATTGAAAAATTCTTCTGTGAGCTTACCGTTTATTTATAAAATTCTATTGATTTGCCTCTTAGTCGTATTATTTTATTGGTATGCGCCACAAGGAACAGCAATTGAACCTGTTCAGCCATCTGATTTAAACGTGCTCAAAAAGCAAAGCCTTATAAGGGTGTGTTTACTTATTTTATGTAGTCTGTTTGTCAAAGAAAAGATTGCTTCAGTAATACTCTACGGTCTCGTCATCCAAGGTCTGATGATACTCCCTGTAACAAAAAATTTAATTGAAGGAAGTGTTTTTATGAAATTTGGTAAAAAAATAATTAAAAATGTTATTGAAAAAAGAGTTGCAAAAGTCAGTGATGGTGTGGGAACTAAGCCTAGATTAAATCAAAATTCGCCCAATATATTTGGACAATGGATGGGACAAACTGAAAAACCTAAAAAGAATATTGAAAAATGATTTTGTCGTTATTAGCTACTAACGTTTTGCTGGCATCTAGCTTTATCGTTTTTGTCTTTTTACGAGTAACATTGATCAAGATTGAATGTAAAATACCGTTACTTTCATTGCTTATTGTCATTAATCTTTGTTCGTTTGCGGCATTAATGTTGGGCTACTCTTGGTTGATTTATGCGCTGACAGTCGTTGTTTTTACAGGATTTTTACTCATTCACAAAAAGAGGTTCTCAATTTTTAAAGCGGTATTTTTATCCGTTTTTACATTGCTTATGGTTTCGTTTATCAATTACACGGAGCAAACGATTTTAAGTGTTTTTTTTCAACAGATTTATCAAAATAAATTATTATGGATTGCCTCAAATGTTATTCTGTTGCTTATAAATATCTGGATTGCTTTAAAAATTCCCAATAGTGTTTTTTTAAGATTAAATCGTGTGTTAGAAAATAGCCGAATTTTTTTTGGTTGTTTACTTTTATTGTTGATTCTGTTGTTACTTTTTGTGTTTTTGATTTCGCCAGAGATTTCACCTGACTTTATGCGAGGATTTGTCACGGTAAATAGTTCTAAATTGGAGTTATTAATAAGTGTAGGTTTATTTTTAATTCTGATTGGCTTAGTCATTGAAGCTTATTTGGAAGAACAACGTATCAACACTCAATTATTGAATAATTTAACGATTTATACTGAAAAAATAGAATCCATTAACGAAGAGCTAGCGATGTTTCGTCATGATTATAAAAATTTATTGTATAGTTTACAAATTGCTATTTCATACGAAGATATTCTGGAAATCAAAAGAATTTATGAAGAAACGATTGCACCAACCAAAAAAATTATTGATAATGAAGAATTTGAACTTATGAAGTTAAATCGTTTGAAAAATATGGAACTTAAGGCACTCATAAGTATGAAAATTAATACCGCAAAGCAAGCAAAACTAAAAGTGATTGTTGATGTGCCAGAAGTATTTATTCTTGATACATCAATCGACTTAGTGGTTGTGATTCGTTTGTTAGCTATTCTATTAGATAACGCGATTGAAAACAGTACAAAATCAGAATTGAAAATGTTCGCTATCTCAATTTTCAATAAAAATGAAACACAAGAGTTTGTGATAACAAATAGTGTCCAAGCCGAATTTGATTTTAGGGTTATGAAGAAAACCAAATTTAGTTCTAAAAGTAACCCAGAAGAGCACGGTTGGGGATTGTTATATGTAAAAGAAATTGTTGATTTTTCAGATCAATTTGATTTGCAAACGTCCTTCAATGAAGGATCGGTTACTCAACATTTAATTATTGAAAAAAATCATAATAGTAAAAAAGTTGTTAACGAATGAATTTGTTAACAACTTTTTTGCTATGGTATTGAGTTATGAGGGGCAATACAGGGAAAAATGTCGGCTGATTAAGGAATTTAGATAGTGCCGGTTAGGTAGTTGTCTATAATGAAAATAGCAACAAATATTTACGCAGGGAAAGGGGCGGTCGTTTAACGGGAAAAATTAGGGAGGATAAAGCAATACTTTTGTTGGGAAAAGAAATAAAAGGAAACTGGGGAAGGAGTTAATTGTTTGATGAAGGGAAATAAAATTTTATACATTTTAGGTACAGGCATCTTTGTTGGAAGTTCATGTCTATTTTCTTCACTTTTTGTAGCCGCAGAAGAACAAGTTTATTCAGAAAGTGAAGTTTCAACAGTTTTATTGAAGTTGGAAAAGGAGGCAATTTCTGAGGCAGCTGCTGAACAATATACGGTTGTAGATCGAAAAGAAGACGCGTGGGGGATGAAGCATCTTAAGTTAGAAAAGCAAACGGAAGGCGTTACTGTTGATTCAGATAATGTGATTATTCATTTAGATAAAAACGGTGCAGTAACAAGTGTTACAGGAAATCCAGTTGATCAAGTTGTGAAAATTCAATCGGTTGATGCAATCGGTGAAGAAGGAGTTAAAAAAATTGTTGCTTCTGATAATCCAGAAACTAAAGATCTTGTCTTTTTAGCTATTGACAAACGTGTAAATAATGAAGGGCAATTATTTTATAAAGTCAGAGTAACTTCTTCACCAACTGGTGACCCCGTATCATTGGTTTATAAAGTGAACGCTACAGATGGAACAATTATGGAAAAACAAGATTTAACGGAACATGTCGGTAGCGAAGTAACGTTAAAAAACTCTTTTCAAGTAGCGTTTAATGTACCAGTTGAAAAAAGCAATACGGGAATTGCTTTACACGGAACGGATAACACAGGGGTTTACCATGCAGTAGTTGATGGCAAAAATAATTATTCTATTATTCAAGCACCATCACTAGCAGCATTAAATCAGAATGCTGTTGACGCCTATACGCATGGAAAATTTGTGAAAACATATTATGAAGATCATTTCCAACGACACAGTATTGATGATCGAGGGATGCCCATCTTGTCAGTTGTTGATGAACAACATCCAGATGCTTATGACAATGCTTTTTGGGATGGAAAAGCAATGCGTTATGGTGAAACAAGTACACCAACAGGAAAAACGTATGCTTCCTCTTTAGATGTAGTTGGTCATGAAATGACACATGGTGTGACGGAACATACTGCCGGTTTAGAATATTTAGGACAATCAGGTGCCTTGAATGAATCTTATTCTGATTTGATGGGTTATATTATTTCGGGTGCATCTAATCCAGAAATTGGTGCGGATACTCAGAGTGTTGACCGAAAAACAGGTATTCGAAATTTACAAACCCCAAGTAAACACGGACAACCAGAAACCATGGCTCAATACGACGATCGAGCACGGTATAAAGGAACGCCTTATTATGATCAAGGCGGTGTTCATTATAATAGTGGAATTATTAATCGGATTGGTTACACTATTATCCAGAACTTAGGCATTGAAAAAGCACAGACTATTTTCTACAGCTCGTTAGTAAATTACTTAACACCTAAAGCACAATTCAGTGATGCTCGTGATGCGATGCTTGCTGCTGCAAAAGTTCAATATGGCGATGAAGCAGCTTCAGTGGTGTCAGCAGCCTTTAACTCTGCTGGAATCGGAGCTAAAGAGGATATTCAAGTAAACCAACCAAGTGAATCTGTTCTGGTCAATGAATGAAAAAAATTCCCCAATTAAATAAAAATGGATAAGGAGTGGCATAATCTTATGAAAAAGTTCTCCATACGAAAAATTAGTGCTGGTTTTTTGTTTCTGATTTTAGTAACTTTGATCGCCGGTTTTAGCTTGTCTGCAAATGCAGAAGAGTATATCGTTCCTGCCGAAAGTCATTCACGACAAAAAAGATCGTTACTGGACCCTGAAGACAGAAGACAAGAAGTGGCAGATACAACCGAAGCGCCTTTTGCGTCAATCGGAAGAATCATTTCCCCTGCCAGTAAACCAGGCTATATTTCTTTAGGAACAGGCTTTGTTGTTGGAACTAATACAATTGTCACCAATAATCATGTGGCTGAAAGTTTTAAGAATGCCAAAGTATTAAATCCGAATGCCAAAGATGATGCTTGGTTTTATCCAGGTCGAGATGGCAGTGCGACACCATTTGGCAAATTCAAAGTGATTGATGTAGCTTTTTCCCCGAATGCGGATATTGCGGTAGTGACTGTCGGCAAACAAAACGATCGTCCAGATGGCCCAGAGTTGGGAGAAATTTTAACGCCATTTGTTTTGAAAAAGTTTGAATCTTCAGATACCCATGTCACAATATCAGGCTATCCAGGTGAGAAAAACCACACGCAATGGTCTCATGAAAATGATTTGTTTACATCTAACTTTACAGACTTAGAAAATCCATTACTATTTTATGATATCGATACAACAGGTGGTCAATCTGGTTCACCAATCTATAATGCTCGGTTTGAAGTAGTTGGTGTTCATTCCAATGGTGGCATTAAGCAAACAGGAAATCATGGTCAAAAACTAAATGAAGTGAATTATAACTTTATTGTCAATCGAGTGAATGAAGAAGAAAATAAACGTTTATCCGCTGTGCCAGCAGCGTAAAGAACCATAAAATACTCGGAATTTCCAGAATCACGGGAAATTTCGAGTATTTTTGTTTTTTAAGATAGTGTAAGTTACGATATAAGTACCTTGTAATTATCGGTTAAAAGCATATAATAGTGCTGAAAAGAAGGCAAATAATCCGATTAAGTTAGTATTTCTAAACCATCATAACTCGTAATGATTTCATGCTTTTGAGATAAAGCCGCCATCTCCGCATAAGACAAGCCGCCATTGTGAGAAAAATGGTTGGCAACGTAAATCGTTTTATCTGTGACGAGTTTTCTTTCTTTTAATTCTGCAATTAATTTTAAATTTTCTTCCCAATTCATATGACTATTGCCAGTTTCGTTTGTTTGACTAGTACAATCTAAAGAAACAATACTAAGAAGTAAGTGGCTCTTTTCAAGATATTCAAACATTTCTGACGTAAAGTAACCTGTATCATGGGTGGATAAAAAAGCATCTTTACCATCGTCTATAACGAAAATAAAACAATCTTCACTGAAATTTCCATGTTGTGCAGGAAGGGGATAAATCGTATAGTTCGCAATAGTAAAACATTTGTAGGGCTGAATAACCTGATAATGTAATCGGGTATCGTCTTGACGACCTTCTAAATCAAAGGCGCGCTGATAAAACGTCTTAACTGCTTCATTTCCGTAAACAGTTAAACGATTGGGAATATCTAATGCATAACCAGACATTCGATAAGCCAAATCCTCGCCGTAAAAATGATCGGAATGCCAATGAGAGATTAGTAAAGAGTTAAAGTCTGCAAAACACAAGTCATACTGCAACAAGTGTAAATAAGAATCCCCTGGAAAATCAATCAGCAGGATATCATCAATAATTAATTGAGTTTGTGTACGAATTTCTCGTCCTTTTTTCTCTCGAGCGTATTTACATAATTTACAATTACAAAAAATTCCTGGAATCCGTTCTGCTGCACCCGTACCTAAATAGTTGATTTTCATTGGGAGTACCTAACCTTTCTTTGACATTCTTCATACTTAGTAGATAACGCTGAACCTTAAAGTAAATGGGCATGGAAACTGAAACATTTGTTGTGTCCATCTTACCTTTTTTAGAGAAGAATTGAAATGGAATTTCTTAAGTAAATTTGCGTAAAATAGAAAAAGCTAGACGCCTTTTTTGATAAGCCGAATTTACTGCGAATGCTCGTACTATTTCCGAAAAAAAGTTTTACCAAAGGCACTTTCATATCCATCTGCTATTAGTTATAGAAAAATAACAAGATGGACATAGCTTATTAGAGCAAAAATAACTACGCTATTGATAAAGAGTGAGGCGTGTTTTGAACAGGTTGCGTGGGCAAATGAATTTGAATAAAAGGGATGACAAAAGATGACTATTGAAAAATTAGAATATTTTTATACCATTGCAAAATATAATAGTATTTCCAAAGCAGCCTCTGAACTCCATGTTAGTAAATCAACCTTAAGTGCGTCATTAAAAGATTTGGAAAGTGAATTGGGCCATTTACTTTTTGACCGTAACGGGAATTCTTTGACGTTAAATTCCTATGGTGATAAAATCGTCCAATCTGTATATATCATTTTAAACGAGGCTAAGAAAATGAAACTTAATTTGCATGAAATGATTGAGAATCCAGTGATGCGTTTAGGTTTTGGAAATACGTCCTTGATGTATAAAGTGACAGAAAATGAGGACCAACTGAATCGTTTTTGGGAATGTTACCATGGTTCATCGTTTGAGTTATTGAATAAATTGGAGAATCATGAGTTGGATTTTGTGATTACTTCTGCAGATGTGAATAGTCCAGTTTTAAAGAAAGAACAATTAATTGAACTAAAAATGTATCTTTGTGTTTCAAGAGAAATTAAACAAGAAATTGAGGAAGAAGGCTTCACCTGTTTGACCAACTATCCATTTCTATTTTTGCCGCATCACTTAGATCATTTAGAAGCTACCAAGAGTGTGCTAGAAATGTTGCAATTAACAAGTCCGCTTGTTTGTTGCTACGATACGTTGATGCTTACTCGTCTCATTGAAAAAAGTAAAGGAGTTTATGCGGTGATCTCTCTTCGGAAAGAACAACTGCAGGAAATTGATTCTAAACTCTTCTTTTTACCGATTGAACGAAAACAAAAATTTTATTTATACCGAAATGTTTCCAGTTCGGTTTTTGTCCAACCTGGTCAAATCAAGGCAACTTTACAAAAGTTGCTAGAGACTTAGCCATTAAAATTACTTTGGAATAGTTACCCAAAATAGCTTTATTCGCTTAGATTTACTTCTGCTGCGGATAAGGCTATTTTTGTTGTTCATTGTTTAAAAGAGATGCTCAATTATGGGACTGTTCGATATTTCTGAACGGAATGTTCAATTATTTAATAACTTAAGAATCGATAAATCGTATCTATTACGGTTCAATTTAAAGGGGTTCTGGTGTATAGTTTGGCTATCTAAAGATTTACTTTTTTAAGTATAAAATAACTAAATGGCAAGGAATATAAAGAACTGTTGATACGTGAGTACTTGCGATAACTGTGTCGTTAGAAGTTTAAGTGTCATTGTTGCTTTTTCTGTTTTATGTAGTTGCTAGAAAGGACTGTTTTTATGATCGATAGAAAAAAAGTTATTTTGTATACTTGTTGCATGAGTTTGTTTGTAGTGACCATGGATGTTACGGTTGTCAATGTGGCGTTACCATCCATTCAAAGTGATTTTCACACGAATCTGTCTACATTACAGTGGGTAACAGATGGCTACACTTTAATGGTAGCATCCTTATTATTGTTGTCTGGGTCTACAGCAGATCGAATTGGCCGTAAACGAGTCCTTCAATTGGGCTTAGCCTGTTTTGGTTTAGCGTCTTTCCTATGTGGGATTTCGCAAACCCCAGGGCAATTGATCGCGTTTCGCATGTTGCAAGGGATTGGTGGTTCTATGTTAAATCCGGTAGCAATGTCTATTATTACACAGGTATTTACCGAAAAGTTAGAACGTGCGAAAGCAATTGGCTTGTGGGGCTCTGTTACAGGGATTTCCTTAGGCATGGGCCCGATTATTGGCGGACTGATTGTTTCTTATTTTAGCTGGCGGTATGTCTTTTTTGTAAATGTACCGATCATTGCTGCGGCAATCATCCTTACACAAAAGTTTGTACCTGAGTCAAAAGTAGAGAAGACGGTGAAAAATGATTTTGTTGGTCAAGCATTGATGATTCTTTTTCTATTTAGTTCTATCTATTCCATTATCGGACTACCTAGAAAAGGGCTTTTCGCGCCAGATATTTTAAGTACTGGGATAATCGGCTGTTTAGCCATTGTCATTTTCTTTATTTATGAATATAACATTGACAATCCGTTAATCAACCCGCGTTTCTTTTTATCTATTCCATTTACATCGGCTTCTTTTTTAGCTATTTTTGGCTTTATCATATATAACGGCTATTTATTTTTAAACACGCTATATTTGCAAGAGATGAGAGGCTTCAGCCCGTTGGAAGCTGGCTTATCAACCATTCCTTTGGCTTTTGTTAGTTTTCTTGTTGCCCCGAGAGCCGGCGAAATGGTAGGGAGAATAGGGACGAAACGTCCTATTATGCTTTGTGGTATTTCAATGTTGGCTGTTAGCTTTTTACAATTATTTGTAACTAAAACAACGCCTATGATTATTTTATTTGTTATTTATATCTTTTTAGGCATTGGGTTTGGGATGTTAAATTCGCCGATTACCATTACAGCGATTGAAGGAATGCCACTTTCTCAGTCAGGAACGGCAGCAGCCATTGCGGTGACATGTAAGCAAATTGGCAATTCTTTAGGGGTTGCGCTACCAAGTCTTTTAATTACAAAGCCTATTACTAGTTCGCTTACTCGAACACCTTTTACAAACGTATGGCTTTTATTTGGATGTTGCGCCATTGCGATTATCTTTTTAAGTTATTTATCCAATTCTCCGCTAGCGAAAAAGTCATTGCGCAGAGTTAGGTTTTATTTTTAACAAATCAAGATTTTTTTGAAGGGAAAGGAAGACAAACTTAGATGAAAAAAATAAATAACCGATTAGGACTCTTTTTATTTTTTGTTTTACTCTTTTGGGCAAAAACGATTCTGGCGTATTACCTAGATTTCTCATTGGGCGTTAAGGGCAGTCTCCAGCGAGAAATTTTATGGTTCAATCCAGTTGCTACTACGCTGTTATTATTTGGTTTTAGTTTGTATTTTAAAAAGCATAAAACATTTATGATTAGCTTAACTCTTTTAAATGTTTTAAATACATTAATTTTATATTTGAATATTATTTTTTATCGTGAATTCACTGACTTTATTACCATCCAATCTGTTTTTGGCTTTTCAAAAGTTTCAGAAGGGATTTCTGGTGATTTACTTGCTTTAATGAGAGTCCACGATGTCTTTTATTGGCTAGATACTTTAGTGCTGCTCGTTTTGGTATTTTACTCTTTTAAACAGCGACGGAATCATCAAGTCTTTGTGACCAAACCTATCAACAGAAGATTGGCGATCTCAATTAGTTGTTTAAGTGTCTTGCTCTTTTCGGTTAACTTATTTTTAAGCGAAACCGATCGTCCTCAATTGCTTCAAAGAATTTTTGATCGTAATTATATTGTAAAATATCTTGGCTTGGATGCATTCACAGCCATCGATGGTGTCAAAACAGCCATGTCAAATGAGGTAAGAGCAGAAGCTAGTTCAAACGAATTACCTGAAATCATGAAATTTACCAAGCAAAACAATTTACCGCTTAATCCGCAGTATGCCGGGATTGCCAAAGGAAAAAATGTATTTGTGATTCATTTAGAAAGTTTTCAACAATTTTTGATTAATATGAAAGTCCAAGGCCAAGAGGTTACACCGTTTTTAAATCAGCTCTATCAAAACAAAGCGACAATCAGTTTTGATAATTTCTTTCATGAAGTAGGGCAAGGAAAAACGAGTGATGCGGAGAACATGTTGGAAACAGGAACATTCGGGTTACCGCAAGGCTCTCTTTTTACACAATTAGGATCAGACAATACTTTCGAAGCGGCTCCCGCAGTTTTAGGACAAAAAGGCTATACAACCGCTGTTTTCCATGGAAATGTGGGGAGTTTTTGGAATCGAGACCATGTGTATAAAAACTTAGGATATCAATACTTTTTTGATCGGTCATATTTTTCAAAAGATGACAAAATGCTAGGTTACGGTATTTTAGATAAACAATTGTTGCGTGAATCAGCTAGTGAGCTTGAACATTTACAGCAGCCATTCTATGCGAAGTTTTTAACTGTGACCAATCATACCCCTTATTACACGGATGACCAAAACTTCCCGTTTCCTAAATTGAACACAGGCAATTCGATTGTGGATGATTATGTTCGAACAGCGCACTATTTGGATCAATCGCTAGAACAATTTTTCCATTACTTGCAAACAACAAGTTTATACAATCATTCTATTTTTGTTATTTATGGTGACCACTTCGGTATTTCAGATGCAAACAACAAGGACTTATGTAAAGCCTTCAACCGCGATCCAAAAACGTGGACAAACTATGACAATGCGCAATTGCAAAGAGTACCTTTGATGTTTTACATGCCAGGCTATACGCAAGGGAAAATCATGCACGAATATGGTGGGGAAATTGACGTTTTACCGACACTGTACCATCTTTTAGGTGTCGATGATAAAAATTATATCCATTTTGGCACGGACCTTTTATCTCCTCAATATAAACAAGTGGTTCCTTTTAGAAATGGCGATTTTGTAACGCCTCAATTTTCTTATCTAGGTGGGGAAATCTACAATAATCAAGGAAAAAAATTAGACCAAGTTCCAGCAGATTTAAAAGCAGAAGTCACGAAAGATAACGATTGGGTGAAAAAATCGTTAAGTTTATCTGACAAATTAAATCAGGAAAACCTTTTACGTTTTTATAAACCACAAGGATTCCAAGAAGTGCAACCAAAGGACTACAACTATGATGTGGCTTTTGAAAAAAACAAAGTATTAGAAGTAGAAAAACAAAAAAATGCACAATCAACCAGCTTGTTTAGTCAAAATGGCAATCAAACGACAGTCCAAAATTATCCGACTACGCCGTAGATCATTTAAGAAGGATAATTTTTGGAAGGGAAAGAGAATCATATATGAAGTGAAGGAGGTCAGGACAGAACCGTTTATTTTCGAAGGAATTGGTTCTGTTCTCGCCATTTATCAGGTTTTGAGCCTGGAACAAAAATCCAAAGTGATTTTTGTCCCAGGCTTTTTCGCTCTTTTATTGAGTAAGAAGTCAGTTTAGAATTTATATTAAGTTTCGCTGTACATTTTAAAATTACCATCAACAGAAAATACAACAGGCGAATTTTTAGATAAAAAAATTAGTAAAACAAGTATTAAATAAATAGTATTTTTGAGGATAAAGTAAGAGAAATGTTGTTTTTTTAATAGTTGTTAACGGAAAACAAAATTATTTTATAGCCATAAAATATATTTTTATTATAATTATATTATAAAATAATGAGCATATGATTTGCAGATAAGTTTTTCAGGGCCTATTCTGAATAGGAACTTAGCTATAAAAATAAAAGAGGAGAGTGGTTTTGATGAAAAAAAATCAGAAGATTGTGCCAATTGTGACAGCTTCAGACGAAAATTATGCTCCTTATTTGAATGTAATGATGACAACTGTTTTAGAAAATTGTCATGCGGAGAGACCTGTTCATTTTTATGTGATTGATGATGGGCTGTCGCTATCTAGCAAAAAAGCACTCCGAGAAACGGTTAGTAGTAACTCACAAAATGCAACTGTTGAATTTCTAACAGCAGACAAAGAAGTCTATCAAAATTTTTTAGTGAGTGATCATATTACAACGACCGCATACTTACGCATTTCTTTACCGTCACTTTTACAAAAATATAGCTATAAAAAGGTTCTTTATTTAGATGCAGATACGCTTGTTTTAGATGATATTGTCCAGTTGTATGATACGCCATTAGTGAACCAAACGATTGGTGCGGTTATTGATCCTGGTCAAGCATATGCCTTGAAACGTTTGGGCATCCATTCCTCCGATTATTATTTTAATTCAGGAGTTATGATGATTGATATTGACCGATGGAACGAGAAAGCAATCACGCAAAAAACAATTCAGTATCTAGAAGAAAATGGGGACCGCATAGTTTATCATGATCAAGATGCTTTAAACGCTGTTCTTTATGAAGATTGGCTAGCTCTAGAACCAAGATGGAATATGCAGACGTCTTTAGTTTTTAATCGTCATGAAGCGCCTAATGAAGCCTATCAAAAATTATATACAGCGGGAAATCAAGAGCCAGCGATTATTCATTTTACTGGACACGATAAACCCTGGAATACGTTAGAAAATCATCCTTATACAGCTCTTTATCTAAACAAGTTAAAGAAAGTAGGTGCAAGAAATGGAAAATAGAAAAGAATTAGCGATTGTCTCATGTTGCAATACCAACTTTGTACCGCATCTTGCTGCTATGTTTGTTTCAATTTTAGAAAATAGTCCTTCAGCGGCAGCTGTTCATTTTTATGTAATTGATGACAATATCAATTTTGAAAGCAAGCAACTACTGTATTTTACGATTAAACATACCCAAATCAATGCAGAGTTAACATTTTTAAAAATCAACCCCCATTTTTTCAAAAATGTTGTAACCAGTGAACGAATTCCCAAAACAGCTTACTACAGGATTGCTATTCCAGAGCTGTTTAGAGGAAGCCAGATCGAACGGCTGTTGTATATGGATTGTGACATGATTGCCTTAGATGATGTCGCAAAATTATGGACAGTTGATTTAGGTGAAAATATCATCGCCGCTGTGGAAGATGCAGGGTTCCATCAACGTTTGGAAAAAATGGCGATTCCTGCAGAATCTATGTGTTATTTTAACTCAGGCTTGTTGCTAATCGATGTTAAAAAATGGTTGAATTTAGATGTAACCACTAAAGTCTTAAGATTTATTGAAGAAAATCCAGATAAATTACGTTTCCATGATCAAGATGCATTGAATGCGGTTTTACACGACCGTTGGACCCTGTTGCATCCTAAGTGGAACGCCCAAGGTTATATTCTGTCAAAAGCGAAAAAACATCCAACTATTTATGGAGAAAAACAATATGAAGAAACGAGAAGAGCGCCATCCATTATCCACTTTACTGGCCATGTCAAACCTTGGACGAAAGAATTTCAGTGGTATACCAAGCGTTATTATGATCAATATGCGAATAGGACGGCCTTTCGTTGCGTCAACACATTCAATCAATATTTATCTTATACGAAAATTAGCAGAAGGATTGAATATGCTCAATAATGAATATTGTCATGGATTTCGTAAAATCAGTTACTTGTTAGTTGTTGCCAGAACCAAACAATAGAAAGGAAGAAGTCGGGATAGAACTGTTTTTCAGATTTTGAGTATGAGACAAAAATCTAAAGTGATTTTTGTCTCATACTCTTTTTTGTCTATTTAAAATAAAGCCAGCAACTGGTATCATATTTAAGGGTGGTTTTTTATAAAAAATGATTTCTTGAGGAAAAAAATATTACAATAAAGAAAAATAAAAAAATGTAAACGTTATCATTTCAAGGTTATAGCGGTATGAAGATATTTATTAATACTTTTTATTGACAAAATAAAAAAAACCACCGTACTATTGGTTTGTGGTTATAACCAGTTAGGGTAAAGGAGAAAGTTATGGAAAATGCCTTTAAAAACAAAGCTTTGTATCATCAACTTGTTGATTTGCTGCAGGAACGAATCGAAACATGCATGATTCCTCATGACAAGTTGCCCTCTGAACGTGAATTGACTGCACAATATGGAGTGAGTCGGACGACGGTCCGGTTAGCGCTACAAGAACTAGAAAATAGAGGTTCCATCTATCGTCGTCATGGCAAAGGAACATTTGTTTCAGATATAAAAAAAGAGGCCGCTGATTTAGCTGGCGCATATAGTTTTACAGAACAAATGAAAGGGCTGGGTCGAAAACCACATACCCGTATATTATCCTTCGAAAAATTGGAAGCGGATAAATTTATTTGTCAGCATTTGAATCTTTCGTTAGGAGAGGCAGTTTTTAAATTAAGTCGGTTGCGGATTGCTGATAACGAGCCATTAATGGTTGAAGACACATACTTGCCTGTGAAATTTTTCTTATCACTCACGGATCAATTACTACGTAGCAAACCATTATATGATCTATTTTCGGAAGATTTTAAGCAAACCGTTCGTTTAGCTGATGAAGAATTATACGCTAGCATTGCGTCAAAAGAAGATGCCAAATTATTGATGATTCCGGAAGGAGCGCCAGTCCTTCATTTAGCACGCCAGACATATAACATGAAAAATGAAATTATTGAATTTACGTTGAGTGTGGCGCGAGCAGATCAATTTCATTATCAGATACGCCATATTCGGAATAGTTAGGAGAGTTAAGTATGTTTACAGCAGAAAAAGAAGAACTAGAACAACTAGGAGCGGAAATCACTACACGTGAAATTCGTCAGCAACCTGAGCTTTGGCAAGAAACCGTGACACTTTATCATGAAAATCAAACAGCTTTGGAAAACTTTTTAAAAGAAGTCCAGGCCAAAGCGCAAGGAAAACGCACAAGAGTAATTTTTACAGGAGCAGGGACTTCGCAATATGTCGGTGATACGGTTGTACCTTATCTCCGAGCACACGGCGACACACAAGCCTTTTCATTCGAAAGTATTGGGACAACGGATATTGTGGCCAAACCAGAAGATTATTTGATTAAAGACGAACCAACATTGTTAGTTTCGTTTGCAAGAAGTGGAAATAGTCCTGAAAGTTTAGCGGCAGTTGAAGTAGCTAATCAAGTGGTTGAAACAATTCATCATTTAGCGATTACTTGTGCCGAAGAAGGACAACTGGCACAAATAAGCCAAAAAGAAGAAAACAGCTTTTTATTCTTAATGCCAACACGTTCCAATGATGGTGGTTTTGCGATGACTGGTAGCTTTTCTTGCATGACCTTGGGTACATTACTACTCTTTGATCAAACAGCCTTTGAGCAAAAACAAGATTATGTAACCGCTCTAATTAAATTAGGTGAAGAAGTGCTATCCCGTGAAGAAGAATTAAATGAAATTGTTAACCTTGATTTTGAACGCATTGTTTATGTTGGTTCTGGAAGTTTAGCTGGTTTGACAAGAGAAGCGCAATTGAAAATTTTAGAACTAACAGCCGGCAAAGTTGCCACAATTTTTGACTCTTCTATGGGCTTCCGTCATGGACCAAAATCATTTATTAATGAAAAAACAATAATGTTTGGTTTTGTTAATAATACACCATACACAAGAGATTATGACTTGGATATCTTAGAAGAAGTTCACGGTGACGAAATTGCGGCGGGTGTTTTTGCGATTGCTCAACCTGGCAAACGTAATTTCTCAGGTTCAACTATTGAATATTCCGCAGAAACTGCTCTATTACCTGATGGCTATTTAGCATTAGCAGATATCATGGTAGCCCAAACAGTCGCACTTTTAACATCTATTAAAGTTGGAAATAAACCGGATACCCCTTCACCGACAGGTACAGTGAATCGTGTGGTTAAAGGCGTAACGATTTATGACTATAAATAATACAACATTTGGAGGAGGAACTATGCTTACGTTAACAGCTGGAAAAAAAGCGGCAATGGATCGTTTGTCAACCCAAGAAGGAATCATTAGCGCATTAGCCATTGATCAACGAGGTG
The DNA here is from genome assembly GCF_050532945.1 of Enterococcus sp. DIV2467a. Lineage (NCBI taxonomy): Bacteria > Bacillati > Bacillota > Bacilli > Lactobacillales > Enterococcaceae > Enterococcus > Enterococcus sp. DIV2467a. Next base: position 1,380,104 of record NZ_CP172896.1, read on the forward strand.
CCTTGAAAAAAATGATCAAAGCACTAGATGTAGAGCCAACCGATGCACAAATTGAAACGTTTAAAGAATTAGTCTCGAAAGAATTGACACCTTATGCGTCCGCCATTTTATTGGATCCAGAATATGGATTGCCTGCTGCAAAAGCACGCGATACCGAGGCTGGATTGTTACTCGCTTATGAAAAAACGGGCTATGATGCAACAACTCCGGGACGATTGCCTGATTTACTAGCAGATTGGTCTGTTTTACGCTTGAAAGAAGAAGGCGCAGATGCGATTAAATTTTTACTATACTATGATGTGGATGAGGATCCAGAAATCAATCATCAAAAACATGTATTCATTGAACGCTTAGGAAGTGAATGTGCAGAAGAAGACCTACCATTTTACTTAGAATTAGTTTCTTATGATGCACAAATAGCAGATGCGACTTCTTTAGAATATGCAAAAGTTAAACCGCATAAAGTGAATGAAATGATGAAAGAATTTTCTAAACCCCAATATAAAGTAGATGTATTGAAAGTGGAAGTTCCAGTTAATATGAATTTTGTAGAAGGTTTTGCGCCGGCTGAAACAGCGTATACAAAAGAGGAAGCGGCGAATTATTTCTTAGAACAAAGTCAAGCCACTGATTTACCATTCATCTTTTTAAGTGCCGGTGTCTCAACAGAGCTATTCCAAGAAACACTACGTTTCGCTAAAGAAGCTGGTTCAACATTTAATGGTGTTTTATGTGGCCGTGCTACGTGGAAAAATGGCGTGAAACCTTTCGTTGAAGCAGGAGAAACTGCGGCTTGTGATTGGTTAAAAACAGAAGGCCGAGAAAACATTGAAAGTTTAAATGAAGTCATCGCAGCAACCGCCAGCTCTTGGCATGCGAAAGTTCAAGTAAACGAAGGGTAATTGGGAGGCATAGCTGTGATAGTAACAGTAACAATGAATCCGTCAATTGACATCTCCTACCTATTAGATCATCTAAAGCTTGATACCGTTAATCGGACCAGTCAGGTGACCAAAACCCCTGGTGGCAAAGGACTAAATGTCACTCGCGTTATTCATGATTTAGGTGGAGATGTTATCGCTACCGGCGTTCTTGGTGGTTTTCATGGGGCGTTTATTGCAAATGAGTTAAAGAAAGCAAACATCCCCCAAGCATTTACGTCAATCAAAGAAGAAACACGTGATTCGATTGCGATTTTGCACGAGGGGAATCAAACTGAAATTTTAGAAGCTGGACCAACTGTTTCCCCAGAAGAAATCAGTAACTTCCTTGAAAATTTCAATCAATTAATTAAGCAAGCAGAAATTGTCACAATTTCTGGCAGTTTAGCGAAAGGATTACCAACAAATTTTTATCAAGAATTAGTTCAAAAAGCTCACGCACAAGAGGTTAAAGTACTACTAGATACTTCTGGTGATAGTTTAAGGCAAGTTCTTCAAGGACCATGGAAACCGTATTTAATTAAACCTAACTTAGAGGAACTAGAAGGATTACTAGAGCAAGATTTTTCAGAAAATCCATTAGCAGCTGTGCAAACAGCTTTAACAAAACCAATGTTTGCTGGAATTGAATGGATTGTCGTATCTTTAGGAAAAGATGGTGCAATTGTCAAACATCAAGATCAATTCTATCGTGTAAAAATTCCAACGATTCAAGCTAAAAATCCTGTTGGTTCAGGAGATGCAACCATTGCTGGTCTTGCATATGGACTAGCCAAGGATGCCCCAGCGGCCGAACTGCTAAAATGGGGCATGGCGGCTGGAATGGCTAATGCCCAAGAAAGAACGACTGGGCATGTAGACGTAGAGAACGTGAAGAAACATCTTATGAACATCCAAGTAGTCGAAATTGCTAAATAAAGAGCTTTCTTTATTTAGCAATTATCCAGTAATTGAAAGCGTTTACTAGAAAGGGTGGCAATGTGGACAGATTTGAAATTAAAGAGGAGTTTCTTTTAAATGGTCAACCATTTAAAATTTTATCAGGCGCCATTCATTATTTTCGTGTAGATCCCTCAGATTGGTATCATTCACTTTATAACTTGAAAGCTTTAGGCTTCAATACAGTTGAGACATATGTACCATGGAATTTACATGAACCGCAAAAAGGAACATTTCATTTTGAGGGAATATTAGATTTGGAGCGCTTTTTAAAATTAGCACAAGAACTTGGACTATATGCGATTGTGCGGCCGTCTCCTTATATTTGTGCAGAATGGGAGTTTGGCGGTTTTCCAGCCTGGCTATTAAATGAACCAGGACGGATGCGTTCGAATAATCCAACCTATCTGAAGCATGTTGTGGAATATTATGATGTTTTAATGGAAAAAATTGTTCCGCATCAACTTGCTAACGGTGGCAATATTTTAATGATTCAAATCGAAAACGAATATGGTTCATTTGGCGAAGAAAAAGCGTATTTACGGGCGATTCGCGATTTGATGATTGCACGTGGCGTGACAGCACCATTTTTTACTTCTGACGGGCCATGGCGCGCAACATTGCGGGCAGGCAGCATGATTGAAGATGATATTTTAGTAACTGGGAATTTTGGCTCAAAAGCCAAAGAAAATTTCGGTATGATGCAAGCCTTTTTTGAAGAACATGGTAAAAAATGGCCGTTAATGTGTATGGAATTTTGGGATGGCTGGTTTAATCGTTGGAAAGAGCCAATTATTAAACGAGATCCGCAAGAATTGGCTGAATCAGTTAGAGAAGCATTAGCATTAGGCAGTATCAACTTATATATGTTTCATGGCGGCACCAATTTTGGGTTTATGAATGGCTGCTCCGCACGAGGAACCATTGATTTACCACAAATCACTTCCTATGATTATGATGCGCCACTTGATGAACAAGGGAACCCAACCGAAAAGTATTTTGCGTTACAAAAAATGCTTCACGAAGAGTACCCTGCGTTACCACAAGCTGAACCATTAGTAAAAGAATCTTTTGCGCAAACAGCAATTCCTTTAACCAACAAAGTGAGTTTGTTTGCGACTTTAGAAACGATTAGTCAGCCAGTGGTCAGCGTTTATCCGCAAACCATGGAACAATTAGGACAAAATACCGGCTATCTTCTTTACCGAACAAGCATTGAAAAAGATGCTGCAGAAGAAAAGCTAAGAGTGATTGACGGTCGTGATCGTCTGCAATTATTTGTCAATCAGGTACATCAAGCAACGCAATATCAAACGGAAATTGGCGAAGATATTTACGTTACACTGCCGCAAGAGAATAATCAAATCGATGTTTTAATGGAAAATATGGGTCGTGTCAATTACGGGCATAAACTATTTGCAGATACTCAGAAAAAAGGGATTCGAACGGGTGTCATGGCAGATTTACATTTTATGACGCAATGGCAACAATATTGTTTACCTATGACAAGCTGTGAACAGGTAGACTATTCAAGAGAATGGCAACCTGATCAACCAAGCTTTTACCAGTATCATATGGAGTTAGCAGAAGTGAAAGATACATTTATTGATGTTTCTAAATTCGGCAAAGGAATTGTTTTTGTTAACCAAACCAATCTTGGTCGTTTCTGGAATGTTGGTCCGACGCTTTCCTTATATATTCCCAAAGGATTATTAAAAGAAGGGCAAAATGAGATCGTCATTTTTGAAACGGAAGGAACGTACCAACCAGAAATTCAGTTAGTAAAAGAACCACTATATAAAGAAATGAAAGAGGGATTACAATGAGTATTATTGGCGTAAGAATTGATGGACGTTTGATTCATGGACAAGTGGCAAATTTATGGGCGACAAAATTGAATATTTCCAGAATTATGGTCGTTGATGATGAGGTTGCAGGGAATGCCATTGAAAAAAGTGGCTTAAAATTAGCAACACCAGCTGGCGTGAAACTAAGCGTGTTACCAGTTGAAAAAGCTGCTCAAAATATTTTAGCAGGAAAATACGACTCACAACGTTTACTAATTGTGGTACGGAAACCAGATCGTTTATTAAAACTAGTAGAACTTGGGGTGCCGATTAAAGAAATCAATGTTGGGAACATGTCACAAACAAACGAAACACGGTCTATTACTAAGTCAATCAATGTGGTCGATCAAGATATTGAGGTTTTTAAAGAGTTAAATGCTAAAGGTGTCCATCTGATTGCTCAAATGGTGCCAAGTGACAAAGCGGAAGACTTTATGAGTTTGATAACAAAATAGGAGGGAACAAAAAATGAATATCTTATGGTGGCAGATCTTATTATTAACATTATACGCAGGATACCAAATTTTAGATGAATTACAAATTTATTCTTCATTAAGTGCGCCAGTGTTTGCAGGTCTTTTTGCAGGATTAGTGATGGGGGATATTAAAGCAGGACTTATTATTGGTGGAAGTATGCAATTAACTGTATTAGGAGTTGGGACTTTCGGGGGTGCCTCCAAAATTGATGCTAACTCAGGCACGATTCTTGCCACAGCATTTTCTGTGTCTTTAGGAATGAACCCTGAACAAGCAATCGCTGCTATTGCAGTACCAGTTGCTAGTTTAATGATTCAATTAGACATTTTGGCTCGTTTTGCGAATACCTACTTTGCACATCGGATTGATAAAATGGTCGAAGATATGAACTACAAAGGAATTGAACGTAACTTCTTAATGGGTGCCTTACCTTGGTCTCTTTCTCGAATGATTCCAGTCTTCTTAGCACTTGCTTTTGGTGGTGGTTTAGTACAAAAAGTTGTATCTGTCCTAAATGGCGATTTGAAATGGTTAGGTGATGGCTTGTCTGTTGCTGGGGCGGTCTTACCAGCGGTCGGTTTTGCAATTTTACTACGTTACTTACCAGTGAAAAAACATTTCCCTTATTTAATTCTTGGTTTCACTGTAACTGCTTTACTAGGAACAATCTTTACAAACATGCAACTTTTAGGAACATCTGTTGCGAGCGTTGTGAAAGACTTCAGTGGTGTATTTAACGCACTACCAATGTTAGCAGTTGCTTTAATTGGTTTCGCTTTAGCCGCAATTAGCTACAAAAATGGTCAAATGATTCCGAGTGGGCCAGCAGCCAAAAAAGAACATGCAGCGAATGATTCAGACGAAGGAGAGATTGAAGATGACGAAATCTAATTATAAATTGACGAAAGAAGATTTTAAACAAATTAATCGCAGAAGCTTGTTTACTTTCCAATTAGGTTGGAACTACGAAAGAATGCAAGGATCAGGTTACTTGTATACGATTTTGCCACAATTGCGTAAAATTTATGGGGATGATACGCCTGAATTAAAAGAAGTAATGAAAACACACACGCAATTTTTCAATACTTCAAACTTCTTTAATACAATTATTACAGGGATCGATTTGGCCATTGAGGAAAAAGAAGGCATTGCTGGAAAACAAACAGTTTCAGGTTTGAAAACTGGTTTAATGGGACCGTTTGCAGCAATTGGGGATTCAATTTTCGCAGCTTTAATTCCAACTATTTTTGGGGCGCTAGCTGCCAACATGGCGATTAATGGCAACCCAACTGGTATCTTTATCTGGATTGTTGCTCAAATTGCCGTGATGGTCTTCCGTTGGAAACAATTGGAATTTGCGTATCGCGAAGGAATTTCTTTGGTAACAACTATGCAACACCGCTTAACTGCCTTAACAGATGCTGCAACTTTACTAGGGGTCTTCATGGTTGGCGCTTTAGTGGCAACGATGGTTAATGTCAAACTATCATGGGCACCAAGTATTGGGGATGTAACACTTAACATGCAAAATAACTTGGATATGATTTTACCACGTCTACTTCCTGCAGGAATTGTTGGTGGCGTTTATTGGATGCTAGGTAAAAAGAATATGACGTCTACTAAAGCCATTTTTATCGTATTAATTGTCTGTGTCGCATTGTCTGCGTTAGGTGTTATTTCAAAATAAGTAAGACAGGAGAAAATCGATGAGTGAACATTTAGTTTTAGTAAGTCATGGCCGTTTTTGCGAGGAATTGAAAAAAAGTGCGGAGATGATTATGGGACCGCAAGAAACAATTTCCACTGTTGCTTTATTACCAGAAGAAGGTGAAGCTGACTTTTTAGAAAAATTTGAAGCGATTACGGAATCGTTAGAAGATTTTGTTGTCTTTGCTGATCTATTAGGGGGGACACCTTGTAATATTTTATCCAAAAAAATTATGCAAGGTGCTTCGTTTGACTTATATACTGGGATGAATTTACCGATGGTTATCAGCTATGTAAATGCAAATTTATTAGCGATTGAAGGTGACTATGTTAAGGAATCAGCAGAAAGTATTGTGAAAGTCAACGAATTGCTGCTAAATGTTGCAGTAGATGATGAGGATGAATAATTCTGACTTGTTGTCGTAAGTAATTAAAGTTTTTAAGAGAATGATTTAGAGATGGACGTTCCAAAAATAAAAGAATTTATTTTTGGAACGCCCCTTTAATTGTTAATAATGAAAGCGTGTTCAAAAATGTTAGGGGGCTGATTTATCAGATGAAACATGGAAAAATAAAACGATTTAGTACATTGACACTATTGGCAAGCGCAACGATTTTAGTACCATTAAGTACGTCTGCAGAAGAAACAACAAACAGCAGCACTGAAACAAGCTCATCAATGGTGGAACCTACCGCAACAGAAGAAAAATTGTGGCAATCTGATTTTCCAGGAGGGAAAATTGGTGAGTGGCAAGATGTGATTGGTAAAACAAATCGAGAATTAGCAGGAGAGTCATTGGCGATTTCACGAGATGCAGCAGCAGGTAATAATGCCGTATCTTTAAATTTAGATTCCCCTAAATTAGCTGATGGTGAAGTAGAAACAAAGTTTAAATACACTGCTGGAAGCGGTCGAACGGGTGTGATTATTCGTGGTAATACCAAAGATAGCTGGGTTTTTGTAGGCTATAACGCGAATGGCAAATGGTTAGTTGAAAGCCCTAATTCGTGGAATGATTCAATTTCTGGGCCAACGTTAAATGAAGATACGAATTATTTGTTGAAAGTACGTTATGTTGGTGAAAAAATTACTATCTGGCTTAACACCACGTTGATTTACGAAGGAGAACCTGTTTTGGCCAACGGAGACAAAATTCCAACAGAAGCCGGACATGTGGGTGTCCGTTTGTGGTACGACAAAAAAATTGTCAATTATGACTATTTTAAAAATGGCCCCGTAGATAGCATTCCTGAAATTGTGCCAGAAGTGACCCAAATTGCGCCAGTCAAAGTTTTTACAAAAATTGGTGTCGCACCAAAATTACCGAAACAAGTAAAAGTGACCTATAATACTGGTAAAGAAGCCAATGAAGCAGTCCGTTGGGATGAAATCGATCCTGCTGCATACAAAGAACCAGGAACTTTTGAAGTCGACGGTACTTTGGAAAATACAAACATCAAAGCAAAAGCCAGCATTGTTGTTGCTAAAGACAATGAAGCTGAAAAAGGCGACAAAATCTCTTCCGCAGATTTAACAGCCGTGGTTGATCCACAATTTCCACGAATTATTCGCTACGAAGACCCTCAGAGTAATCAAGTGATTTTTAATGGCCAATACGAGAAAATTGACCAAGTAATGATTGATGGCAAAGCATATAAAGCAACTGCTGAAAAACAAAAGAGTGAAGCAAATCAAGCCGTTTATAACGTAGCTGTCCCAGAAATTGGCCTGCGTTTCACAACGACATTGACTGTTTCCGAAGGCCAAGAATTAGCTATGAAACTCTCAGATATTCGTGAAGAAGGAACCAAAATACACACAATTTCAATTCCAAATCAAGGCTTGATTTCTGTCAATAGTACAGATGAAGGGGCGACTTTTGCTGGCGTTGTGATGAATACTGGGACAAATGCAAATAACGGAAATAAAAATGGTGATACTATCCAAGATTTAACTACAACAAGCCAAGAAGAAACGAAAAAATATATGTATGGTTTCTTAAATACGGCGAATTATGCTGCAAGTTTTTGGACGAACGCCTATGGAGACGGCTCTGTCGATGGTAGTGACAACAATCGAATCCATAAACAAACAAAAGAAGCGGCGACTGGTTTTGTAACAACCTTGTCAAGTGGGGCATGGACCTATCGACCATTTGATGCACCGGAAGATTACACAACTGGAGAAACACCAGAAGTGAAAGTTAAATTCTCAAAAGATAGCAACGACGACAATCGGGTGGATTGGCAAGATGCGGCAATTGGGTTCCGTTCAATTATGAATAACCCAATGGGCGCGGAAAAAGTCCCTGAATTAGTCAACCAACGGATTCCTTTTAACTTTGCTAGTCAGGCGACGAACCCATTCTTAGTGACGTTAGACGAATCAAAACGCATTTACAATTTAACAGATGGATTAGGACAAATGAATTTACTAAAAGGGTATCAAAATGAAGGACATGATTCTGCGCATCCAGATTACGGTGCTATTGGTCAGCGACCTGGTGGGGAACAAGCGTTGAATCAATTAATTGATGAAGGCCATAAATTAAATGCCGTTTTCGGTGTGCATATTAATGACACCGAGTCTTACCCAGAAGCAAAAGGATTTAATGAGGAATTAGTTGATCCAACGAAGCGTGGCTGGGATTGGTTAGATCCGTCTTATTTTATTAAACAAAGACCCGATGCATTGAGTGGTCGTCGCTATGAGCGCTTTAAAGAATTAAAACAAAAAGCACCGAATCTAGATTATATTTATGTTGATGTTTGGGGCAACCAAGGCGAATCAGGTTGGGCAAGTCGTCAACTAAGTAAAGAAATTAATTCACTCGGTTGGTTTACAACCAATGAATTTCCGAATGCTTTAGAGTATGACTCGGTTTGGAACCATTGGTCTGCAGAAAAAGATTACGGCGGTACAACAACGAAAGGCTTTAACAGTACAATCGTTCGTTTTATTCGGAATCATCAAAAAGACACTTGGATTATTTCCGACAACCCTTTGTTAGGTGGAGCTGAATTTGAAGCCTATGAAGGTTGGGTGGGTAAAACCAATTTTAATACCTATCGCCAAAAAACTTTTGCCATTAATGTCCCAACTAAGTTCTTACAACATTACCAAATTACAAACTGGGAAACTACAACAGCAGCAGATGGTCAAATCTATGGTACGATTAAATTAGCGAACGGTGCTGAAAAAGTGACCGTTACTCAAGCAGATGCTAATTCGCCAAGAAGCATTACGTTAAATGAGACAGAAGTTCTAAAAGGTGATGCGTATCTACTGCCTTGGAATGTCAATGGTCAAGACAAACTATATCACTGGAATCCAAAAGGCGGTACCAGCACTTGGTCATTGGATAAGAAAATGCAAGGAAAAACGAATTTACATTTATATGAATTAACAGATCAAGGGCGTATTGACAAAGGCGCAATTGCCACTACAAATAACCAAGTGACCATCCAAGCCGAGGCTAATACACCGTATGTCATTGCTGAACCTGACAGTATTGAACCGATGACATTTGGAACAGGAACACCATTTAAAGATCCTGGATTTAATGAAGCCAATACCTTAAAAAATAACTGGAAAGTTTTCCGAGGTGATGGTGAAGTTAAAAAAGATGCTAACGGTGATTATGTCTTTAGTTCAGAAAAAGAAAGAACCGAAATCAAACAAGACATCAATCTTCCTAAACCAGGAAAATATAGTTTGTATCTAAACACAGAAACACATGATCGTAAAGCCACAGTAACTGTTAAAATTGGTGGTAAAAAATATACGCGGACAGTGAATAATTCGGTTGCCCAAAACTACATTCAGGCAGATATTAACCATACAAGCAGGAAAAATCCGCAGTATATGCAAAATATGCGAATTGATTTTGAAATCCCAGATAATGCCAAAAAAGGCTCGGTAACATTAGCGGTTGATAAAGGCAATTCCGTTACAAAATTTGATGATTTACGAATTGTTGAGCGTCAAACGGATATCATGAACCCAGACAAACAAACAGTTATTAAGCAAGATTTTGAAGACACACAAGCAGTTGGGTTATATCCGTTTGTTAAAGGCTCAGCTGGTGGTGTAGAAGATCCACGGATTCATTTATCAGAAAGAAATGAACCTTACACACAATATGGTTGGAATGGAAACCTTGTTTCAGATGTATTAGAAGGCAACTGGTCCTTGAAAGCCCATAAACAAGGAGCAGGTTTGATGCTTCAAACAATTCCGCAAAATATTAAATTTGAACCGAACAAGAAATATACGGTCCAATTTGATTATCAAACTGATGGTGAAAATGTCTTTACTGCTGGGACCATTAATGGGGAGTTGAAAAATAACAATGACTTTAAGCCAGTCGGTGAGTTGACTTCGACAGCAGCAGATGGTCAAACCAAGCATTATGAAGCAGAAATAATTGGGGATGCTTCAGGAAACACTACGTTTGGTATTTTTACAACAGGTGCCGATAAAGATTTCATTATGGATAACTTTACGGTCACAGTGGAATCGAAAAAATAAATTTAGTCTATCTAAGCAACTTGGGCTACAAGTTAAACGTACTTGTAGCCCAAGTTGCTTCTTTTATGAAAAGAAGCAAGGTCTAGTGCCTCATTTTTATACTGCAGAATAAACAGACACATTTTTTAAAGTGTCAGGCTTCTTTGTGTATTTCATCAAGAACGAATGGACAAACTTGCCTTTTGCCACAAATCGTTTACAATTACAATGATAGGCATAATTTATTTAGAGGTGAAGTGATTGAAGAAATACAATGTTGATTGGAATTACTGGGTTGTCCGCTTTTTATTTGTAATGGCGCTGATTGTTGGCTATTTATTAATCACGAATTATCAGCACTTTGTCCATAGTGTTTCGGGTTTGTTAGGCATCTTATCCCCATTCATTACTGGGTTCGTGATTGCTTATTTATTGAGTGGAAGTCAGAAAAAAATCGAGGGATTACTAGAAAGAGTTCCTTTACCAGTCGTAAAAAAAGCGAAACACGGCTTGAGCGTACTCCTTTTGTACCTGATTATTTTGTTTATTTTTGTCTTGACATTAAACTATATCGTTCCGCTACTCATTAGTAATTTAGTAGATTTAGCAAACTCTTTACCCACTTTTTATGATCACATGGTTCAGTTTGTGATGAGTTTAGAAGATAAAGGGATTTTAAAAACAGCCGCGATTGAAAAATATTTAAATAGTGTCCTTAAAGATTTGTCGCCAGAACGTTTTTTAAATCAATGGACACAAGCGTTATTTTCATTAGGAACGTTGACTAAAAATGTTTCCTCATTCTTTTTAAATGCATTTTTAACGTTGATTATCTCAATCTATGCGCTGGTATTTAAGCAATCTATTTTGACATTTGTTGAAAAGGCTGCCCACAAATTGCTGTCTGAAAAAGTGTACAAGCAAACACAAACCTGGTTAAATACAACGAATAAAATTTTCTATAAATTTATCAGTTGCCAATTTCTTGATGCTTGTATAATTGGCGTTTCATCAACGATTTTGTTAAGTATTTTGAATGTGAAATTTGCTGTGACTTTGGGGATTTTATTAGGTATTTGTAATATGATTCCTTATTTTGGTTCGATTTTTGCGTCAATTGTTGCTGGTGTGATTACGCTTTTCACAGGTGGTGTTACTCAAGCAATTACGGTGTTACTAGTTTTATTAATTTTACAACAAATTGACGGCAATATTATTGGTCCTCGAATTATGGGAGATGCCCTAAATGTCAATCCGATTTTAATTATTGTTTCAATCACGATTGGGGGAGCGTACTTCGGCGTCTTAGGGATGTTTTTAGCAGTTCCTGTTGCTGCAATCATTAAAATTATTGTCTCGGAGTGGCTAAATGAATCAAAAGAAAATGATAAGATTGTAGATTCTATTGAATCCTAAAGTAAAACTTTTCGTCTCGCGTTGACGAAAAGTTTTTTAGTGGAAAAGAAAGTTTCATTATTTGGAATTTTTGGTATGCTATACTTAAAGTAAATAGAAAATCAAAATTGAGGTGAATAAATGCAGTTTTTAAAAAAATATGGCGGCTATTTTTTAGTTTTAGGGGTCTTACTTGATTTTTTTACACCTTATTATGTCGGATTCAAAGATCAAGGTTACAATCAATTGACAGAAGTAATTAGCTTATTAGGTGATGTGAATAGTCCAGTTAGGGAAACCTTTAATCATTTAACTATCATTGCGGGAATGTTGATGTTAGCAAGTTTACCTAGGATATATGCTATTTTTTCCAGAAAAACGAAAAAAGGTGCTTGGTTAGTAGTGGCAATGATTGGCGCTTATGGTTTATTTGATTGTATTTTCAGTGGGCTCTTCAGCGTAGACACTTCAAGCGCTGGCACAGTTGCTACCGCGCTTCATAACGGAGGATCAGCAGTCGGTTATACAGGCTTTTTGTTGTTATCAGGCGTCTTAACCATTATCTATAGTAAAGACGGTTCGCAAAAAAATAAAAAACTTTTTGGTTTTTTGTTTATTTTATGTATGCTTGCAGCCGGCTTATATGGCTTAGCAAGGATTCCACAGCTACAACAGGTAAAACCATTTAATTATTTAGGCTTATGGCAAAGAGTGAGTTCATTTTGTAATTATCTACCAATGCTGGCACTGTGTTTACAAACTAAAACCAATGACAAATTTGATTGAACATTTGTCATTGGTTTTTTACTAGTTAAAATTGTCTGGTAATAACTTAATTATTGGCTACTGTGACTTCACCAGTAACAGTGGCACCATCTTTTTCTAAGTCAGCAGAATCTTTATATTCTTGTTTATCAAAAGTAATATTGCCATTAACTTTGGTCCCATTTAAGGTAAAGCCATTTGCTTTCACCTCAATATCACCTTTGACAGTCCCATGAACGATGTTGAAATTTTCAGAAGAAACGATTAGCTTAGGAACCGTGATTTCATATTCAGCAGTTACTTTTTTATTATCATCTTGAGAATAAAGCGCTAATTTACGATAGACATCGTTGGAATCTTTCCCCTTATCATGGAAAGTACCAGCAACTGTTACCTCGTTATCAAAAGTGACATTGTCAGTAGCTGCGACAATCCAATTTCCTTTATCACTTAACGCCATTTCGAGCTCTTCAGGCTTGGCACTAATTGAAGCACCAGAGACTACTTCTGTACTTGAATTAGCTGTTTCTTTGCTACTAGAACTACTATCTGTTTTTTTATCAGATGAACAAGCACTAAGCAACACAAGAGCAGCAGTTGCCGTCAAAACAGTGGTGAGTACTTTAGACATTTTCATGAAAATCCCTCCAAAAAATTTATTTATTTCTTCCTTTATCATAACTGATTCAAAGGGAAATGAGTAATCATACACTCAAAGATTGAGAAGTTTGGCTAATGGGAAATTAGGCTTATTCTCTCAAGAAGGTTCAGGAAATATTCAAAGTAATCATTTCTTTTTCAAATGTTCCTTTTCTGTAGTAAGCTAGTAATAGACAGAATTTTAGGAGGAGATTTTGATGCCTTGGAATATGAATGATTATCCTACATCAATGAAAAATTTAGCACCTTTGATTCGGAAAAAAGCGATAGATATTGGCAATGCGTTGCTTGCGGATGGCTACCCTGATGATCGCGCCATTCCAATTGCGATTAGTCAGGCGGAGAAATGGTATCAAGAGGCAAGTGCAGCAGACAAAAAGGCCTTCGAACAAGAAGCAAATCCTACGAAACAAGATTCGCATAAACAGGATAAACATGCGGGAAAATTATTAACGGCGGCTGTCAACGTTAAATATAAAGACGACCAATGGTTGGTGATTTCAGACAGCGCTGAAAAAGCAAGTAATACATTTACCCACAAACAAGAGGCGGTTGAACGAGCTCAAGAAATTGCTCGGAATAAGCAAACAAAGCTGAAAATCTATAAGCAAGATGGTAAGTTACAAGAAACCAAAGAGTATACTGAATAATTTTTCGAAACCTTGATATTCCGTTGCAATTGAAGAAACGGCTATCAAGGTTTTTTGGCGAGGGAGAAATGGACAAGTAAGAAAAAATAACAAAAGTTAAGAATGAGAATAAGGCTTGCTTTTCTAGTTTTTGGTGGGTACAATTACACTAATTAAGATAAAAAATCAAAATAATTGAGGTGCTACGACAATGGAAAAAGCCAATCTTGATTGGAATAATTTAGGATTTTCTTACATTAAAACGCCCTTTCGTTATATTAGTTATTGGCGAGATGGCAAGTGGGAAGAAGGCACGCTAACAGATAACAATCAGTTAACGATTAGTGAAGGTTCGCCTGCTTTACATTATGGCCAACAATGTTTTGAAGGATTAAAAGCGTATCAATGTGCAGATGGTTCTGTCAATTTGTTTCGTCCAGATAAAAATGCCAAACGGTTACAAAAAAGTTGTGCACGGTTACTGATGCCACAAGTACCAGTAGAAACCTTTGTTTCTGCATGCCAAGAAGTGGTGAAAGCCAACCTTGCTTATTTACCGCCATATGGAACGGGCGGTACGTTGTATCTTCGCCCTTATATGATTGGTGTCGGCGATAATATTGGCGTAGCACCTGCCAAAGAATACATTTTTTCTATTTTTTGCGTGCCGGTTGGTTCGTATTTTAAAAATGGTTTAGCACCAACCAACTTTATCGTTTCTGAATATGATCGAGCAGCGGGTCGAGGAACCGGGGCCGCTAAAGTGGGGGGCAATTATGCAGCTAGTCTTTTACCAGGTGCAGAAGCACATGAGAAAGAATTTAGTGATTGCATTTATTTAGATCCGTATACGCATACGAAAATTGAAGAAGTTGGTGCAGCCAATTTCTTTGGCATAACCAAAGAGGGTACTTTTATTACGCCGAAATCAGCGTCTATTTTACCAAGTATTACTAAATATTCATTATTGACGCTAGCAAAAGAACGTTTAGGGATGACGGCGCTTGAAGGAGACGTTTACATTGATCAATTAGCGGACTTCTCCGAAGCGGGTGCTTGTGGCACAGCGGCGATTATTTCTCCTATTGGTGGGATTCAAAACGGCACAGATTTCCATGTATTTTATAGTGAAACAGAAGTTGGACCAGTGACTAAGCAACTATATGATGAATTGGTTGGCATACAGTTTGGTGACAAAGAAGCGCCAGAAGGCTGGATTGTAAAAGTTTAAAGAGACAAAAAAGAGAGAATTCATGCTCTCTTTTTTTTATAGAATATTCAGAATTTTCTATAGAAAGATTGACTTTGATTCTATTTAAAGGAATAATGGAAGATACAAGATTTAAAAAAGGAGGGAAAGCTATTGCTTATTAAATCAGCAGAATCAGACGAAATGACGATTTTTTTTGATAAAGAAAACCAACCAAATACACAAGTTCAAATGGGCATTATTACATTACAGCCTGGTGAAAAACGGCCTTTAGCTGGATATGCTCGCCATGAACAGGATGAATATTCTTATGTGATTTCTGGCGAAGCACATACGATTTTAGAAGATGGTCAAGACTTAGTCGGAAAAGCTGGACAAGCCCAATTAATTGAAGCTGGTGAGGGGCACATTAATTATAATGATGGGTTGGAGCCAGCGGTCGTTGTCTGGATGCTTGTGGAAAGGACAAAATAAAAGGGGAGCTGTCTTTCTGTAAGTAAGAGCATAAAAAAATGAAGAGTTATAGGAGAAAGAAGATGAAAAAGTATTTAAAAATCACAATGGTTTGTATTTTATTGGTAGGATTTTTAGCTGGGTGTACCAATAAAAATGAAAATAAAAAGAAACAGAAAAATACCAAAGAAGCCGTTCAACTGATGTCACCTTCAGAATTAACAACGCTCAACACCTCTGTATTATTGGATTTTCCAGATGCTATTGTCCAAACAGCAGCGTTTGAAGGGTTATATAGTTTAGATGAACAAGACCAATTGGTACCAGCCGTAGCAAAAGCATTGCCGACGATTTCAGAAGATGGAAAAACCTACACGATTTCTTTGAGAAAAGAAGCGGTTTGGAGTAACGATGATCCTGTCACAGCGCATGATTTTGAATATGCTTGGAAAAAAATGATTGATCCTAAAAATGGCTTTGTTTATAGCTTCCTCATCGTTGAAACAATTCAAAATGGTGCAGAAATCTCAGCTGGGAAATTAGCACCCAATGAACTTGGTGTCACAGCTGTGGATGATTATACATTAAAAGTGACGCTCAAAGAGCCAAAACCCTACTTTACGTCCTTGTTAGCTTTTCCTACATTTTTCCCGCAAAATCAAAAAGTAGTCGAACAATTTGGTGCGGACTATGGAACTGCTAGTGATAAAGTCGTCTATAATGGTCCGTTCGTGGTAAAAGATTGGCAGCAAACAAAGATGGACTGGCAACTAGCAAAAAATAATCGCTATTGGGATCACCAGAACGTGCGCTCAGACATTATCAATTATACGGTTATCAAAGAAACATCTACCGCATTGAATCTTTTTGAAGATGGACAATTAGATGTGGCTACACTAAGTGGTGAATTGGCGCAACAGAATAAAAATAATACGTTGTATCATTCGTACCCAACAGCGACAATGAACTATTTGCGCTTAAATCAAAAACGGAAAGGGCAAGCAACGCCGCTTGCAAACGAAAACCTGCGTAAAGCATTGGCTTTAGGAATAGATAAAGAAAATCTAGTCAATAATATTATTGCAGATGGTTCTAAAGCGCTACATGGTGCAATCACGGAAGGCTTTGTGGCGAATCCCACAACGGGCCTCGATTTTCGTCAAGAAGCAGGTGATTTAATGGTTTATAACAAAGAAAAAGCGCAAAGTTATTGGAAAAAAGCACAAGCAGAATTAGGAGAAAAGGTTAACGTTGAATTGATGGTAACAGATGATGGTTCTTACAAAAAAATTGGTGAAAGTTTGCAAGGCTCGCTACAAGAACTGTTTCCTGGTTTGACAATAGAGCTAACCGCATTGCCGACCGAAGCTGCATTGAACTTTGGGCGAGAAAGTGATTATGATTTATTCTTAATTTACTGGACACCAGACTATCAAGATCCTATTTCTACCCTGATGACTTTATACAAGGGCAATGATCGCAATTATCAGAACCCTGTCTATGACAAATTATTAGATGAAGCAGCCACAACCTATGCCTTAGAGCCAGAAAAAAGATGGGCGACACTGATTGCAGCTGAAAAAGAAGTGATTGAAACGACTGCTGGCATGATTCCACTTAGCCAAAATGAACAAACAGTCCTGCAAAATGATAAAGTCAAAGGCTTGAATTTTCATACCTTTGGCGCTCCATTAACGTTAAAAAATGTTTATAAGGAAAAATAAAAAGAGAGCCTGGGCTGAAAATCGCTTTTGATTTTCGGCCCAGGCTTAAATCCTGCTTTTTAACCCAAAATTTGTCACCATTTAGCCTTTTCGGGTTTTATCTCGAACGCTTCTGTTCTAATAGTTCAGAATCAGGTGCAGTGTGGGGCTGGGCATATTTTTTCATATATGTCGGCAAGGCTTGACTAATCTTCGTTGGTAAAACAACATAGTCAGTTTTGGCCAAATCATCTCCAATGAGACTGTGTAAGTAGACGGCGCCAGCAATGGTTTCAATTGTCGGCTTAAACTGAGCTAAAAAACCAGCAATGATGCCAGCCAAGGTATCCCCAGTTCCGCCAGTAGCCATCCCAGGGTTGCCGCCTGTATTTTGAAAAGGTTCTCCTGCGTGGAAAATTGTTGTGCGATGACTTTTTAAAACAATCGTACTGCCTAATTTTGCTTGTTGGCGCTGGTTATTTGCCAGTGTTTGTTGCTCAATAGGTAAGTGACTCAAACGTTGCCATTCCATTTGATGAGGTGTGAAAACAACTTTTTCAGGATAGGTAAGGGAAAAATTGCCTTGGCTAAACAGGGTAATTGCTGAGCCATCGATAATTAACCATTGTTGTTTTTGATGTTGGGCGAGTACCATCGTCAACATTTGTTGTGCAGTAGCATCTAAGCCTAAACCTGGACCAATTAAAATAACCTCCGCTTGCTCTACGACGTCCGTCAGAAGGGCTGTTTCTTCAAAGCCCACGACCATCGCTTCTGGGCATCTTGCATGTAAAGGCCCATGATTTTTAACATCAGTAATCACAGTGGTGAGACCAGCGCCACTATTGATACACGCTTCGGTACTCATGATGATGGCTCCGCCATATTGACGGTTTCCTCCGATTAATACGACACGCCCAAAATTGCTTTTATAAGAGTCGGAGGGGCGTTGAGTGATGACTTCCTCTAAAATGTCCTTGCTTAAATAGCGCATTCTATCACTCCTTTTCTTGGGATTTCTTTGTTCTCAGTATACTACAAGAGCCCCGAAAAAATCAGTTTATTTAATGTTAAAAGTTACTCTATTGAAGGCAATGAGGTGTATAATAAGGACCAGATAAATGAGTTAGGAGAGTGAAACAGATGGAAGAGAAAAAAACATTTTATATGAGTGGCTACGCAGGAATTGCGAGCTTATTAGTTATTTTAATTGCGGGAATTGGTTTATTTATTTATGGAGCGAGTCATACCAATGGAGTTCTTGTTGTTTTAGGTATTATTTTGTTAGTTGGGGCTATTTTATTTTTAAGTTCCTTAACCATTGTTAGTCCCAATCAGGCGAAAGCTATTTTATTCTTTGGTCGCTACTTAGGCACGATTAAAGAAAATGGGTTGTTTATTACCATTCCATTTACGCAAAAAATGAACATTTCTTTGAAAGTACGAAATTTCAATAGTTCTCTATTAAAAGTCAATGACTCTGACGGGAATCCAATCGAAATCTCTGCGGTCATCGTTTTTCGGGTAGTCGATACAGCTAAGGCGTTATTTAATGTCGATTATTATCAAGACTTTGTGGAAATTCAAAGTGAAACGGCAATCCGGCATGTAGCAACACAATATCCTTATGACACTTTTTCAGATAATGATGTAACTCTGCGAGGAAATACCGAACAAATTTCCGAGGAGTTAACCAAAGAATTGCAAGAACGCTTAGCAGTGGCTGGTGTAGAGGTTATCGAAACACGGTTGAATCATTTAGCTTATGCAACTGAAATTGCTAGCTCCATGTTGCAAAGACAGCAAGCAAAAGCAATCTTAGCGGCTCGACAAACAATTGTTGAAGGTGCGGTAAGCATGACACAAATGGCCTTAGAACAGATTGAAGAAGGGCAAGAAATTAATTTTACCGATGAACGAAAAGTACAACTTATTAATAATTTACTAGTCTCAATCATTACTGATAAGGGCACACAACCAGTTATTAATACAGGCGACGTTTCTTCTTAAAGAGGAAGCAACGCTAAAAATATCAAAAAAAGAGTCATCTTTCCGATGACTCTTTTTTGGTAAACACGAACATTATATAATTTTAATCTATAATATTTCGGTTTTTCTTTGACATCTCTTTTTCTCATTGTTAGAATAACAGTGAAAAAAGGCGGAAGGAGTTATTACATTCATGAAACCATTAGTCGCTGTGATTATGGGAAGTACCTCAGACTGGGCAACGATGAAAGCTGCTTGTCTTGTGTTGGAAGAGTTGGGAATTCCTTATGAAAAACGAGTGATATCAGCACATAGGACCCCTGATTTGATGTTTCGTTTTGCAGAGGAATCACGAACAAAAGGATTGAAGGTTATTATCGCTGGCGCTGGTGGAGCGGCCCATTTACCAGGGATGGTAGCTGCAAAGACAACCTTACCTGTCATTGGTGTTCCAGTTAAAACACGAACATTAAACGGTATTGATTCACTGTTGTCTATTGTGCAGATGCCAGGGGGAGTTCCTGTAGCAACAACTGCGATTGGCTCAGCAGGTGCTACCAATGCTGGGTTATTAGCTGCAGAAATACTAAGTATTGATGATTTACAGTTAGCAGAAAGAATCCAAGCAAGACGACAATCATTGGAAAAAGCGGTTATGGAAAGTGGGGAACAACTTGAATAAACCTTTAAAAGTCGGAGCAACTATTGGCATTATAGGTGGGGGACAGTTAGGGCGAATGCTAGTCATGAGTGGTAAAAAAATGGGTTTCCAAATGATTGTGTTGGACCCAACGCTCAATAGTCCAGCTGGTCAAGTAGCTGACCGTCAAATTGTGGCAGCCTTTGATCAGATATCTGCTTTAACTGAACTAGCAGAGTTATGCGATGTGATCACCTATGAATTTGAAAATATTGAAGTGGCCTCCCTAGAAAAGGCCATTCCACTAGAAAAGCTGCCACAAGGAACAGAATTGGTAAAAATTACTCAAAATCGATTGCTTGAAAAAACGTTTCTTCAATCGATTGGCTGTAAGATTGCTTCTTTTGCGGAAGTGAAAAGTCAGAAAGAGCTGCCACAAGCAACAGAAAAGATTGGTTTTCCATGTGTCTTAAAAATTATTCAAGGTGGATACGATGGAAAAGGACAGGTCGTCTTAAAATGCGAAGAAGATTTCTCCCAAGCGACTAAATTATTAGCTAACACCACTTGTGAATTAGAAAAGTGGGTGCCTTTCACTAAAGAACTTTCAATCATCGTTGCAGGGAATAAGCATGGTTACCAAAGCTTTCCTGTATCTGAAAACATTCATCGAAAGAATATCTTGCATGAATCAATTGTGCCAGCTCGAATTTCTGAGAATGTGCAACAAAAAGCAGCGGAATTGGCGCAACACATTGCTGAGGAATTAAATTTATCTGGGGTTTTAGCTATCGAACTGTTTTTAACAGATTCAGAAGAGTTGTACGTCAATGAATTAGCGCCACGGCCTCATAACTCAGGTCATTACTCTATTGAAGCTTGCTCATTTAGTCAATTTGATGCGCATATTCGAGGGATTAGCAATTGGGGCATTGGGTTACCCCAGTTACTTCAACCAGTAGTTATGGTGAATCTCTTAGGCGAACACTTAGAAAAAAGCTACAAGTTATGCACGTCAAAACCCACTTGGCAAGTCCATTACTATGGAAAAGCCGAATCAAAAGTTGGCAGAAAAATGGGCCACGTCACCATTACAACACCTTGCTTATCAGAAACGTTAAAGGAAATTGAGACTGTTGGTATTTGGAACGTAACTTAATAAATGCTTGCTCCAAGCAAGTTTTTTATTTTTACATTCGACAAACACGAACGATTATTGTTTTTTTGTAACTAATGTAAGTCTTTGTCTGATGTAAATCAGCTGACTTAGAAAGAATAGGGTTCATGAAGCTAACGAGAAGAGGGAAAGAATGGAAAAGAAAGCACTTGTGTATACAGGAAAAGCGAAGAAGTTGTATCAAACAGAAAATGCTGCGGTTCTTTTTGTGGAATATCTTGATCAAGCAACAGCTTTAAACGGTCAAAGAAAAGACAAAGTTCTTGGAAAAGGCGCTTTAAATAATCAAATCACTAGTCTTATTTTTGAATATTTACAGCAACAGAAGATTCCCAATCATTTTATCAAAAAAGTATCTGAACACGAACAATTAATTCAGGCCGTAGAAATGATTCCTTTGGAAGTTGTCGTACGTAATTATGCGGCAGGAAGTTTTTCGAAGCGTTTAGCGATTGAAGAGGGCACTAAATTAGTGACGCCCATTATTGAATTTTATTACAAAGAAGATCGTCTGGATGATCCTTTTATTAACGAAGACCATATTCAATTTCTAAAAGTAGCCACTCCTGCTGAAATTGTGGAGATTAAAGCATTGACTTTACAAATTAATCAGGCGCTCAGTCAACTCTTTCAACGCCTCAATATTTGTTTGATCGATTTTAAAATCGAGATTGGTCGGACGAAGGCCAATCAATTGTTACTGGCAGATGAAATTTCTCCAGACACCTGTCGTCTATGGGATTTAAACACAAACGAACATCTGGATAAAGATGTTTATCGCCGTGAATTAGGAGAAATAGTTCCTGTATATGAAGAAGTTTTACAACGTTTACTAACAGCTAATTGAGGAGGAAGCGCGTATGTATTTTGTCAAAGTCTATGTTACGTATAAAGAATCAATTTTGGATCCCCAAGGTGAAGCGGTTAAGGAAGCAGTCCATCGGCTTGGTTTTACAGAAGTAGCCGAAATCCGTGTCGGTAAGTATTTTGAAATGCACGTCCAGCAGACAGAAGCAATTGAAGAGAAAATTGAACAAATTTGTGATCAACTATTAGCCAATGTAAATATGGAATCCTATCGTTTTGAAATTTTATCTTTGGAGGAAATTTAAATGAAATTGGCAGTGATTGTTTTTCCAGGATCTAATTGTGATGCAGACTTATTGTGGGCTGTCAAAGAGGTGATGGGCGTCGATGCAGAATTTGTCCGACACGATGCCACTTCTTTAGCAAAATTTGATGGCGTATTGTTGCCTGGTGGTTTTTCTTATGGCGATTACTTACGTTGTGGTGCAATTGCTCGGTTTTCGCCAATTATCAATGAGGTGATTCGCTTTGCTACAGAAGGCAAAATGGTTTTTGGTACTTGTAATGGCTTTCAAATTTTAACAGAAATTGGCTTACTTCCTGGCACGTTGCTAAGAAATGATTCGCTTCGTTTTATTTGTAAAAGTGTCCCATTGAAAGTGAATACGCACACAAAGTTTACAAGCGAGTATCCTGAAAATGTTTCGATACATTTACCAGTAGCGCATGGCGAAGGGAATTACTATTGTGATGAAAAAACGTTGAAAGAGCTGAAAGAAAAGAACCAAATTGTTTTTACGTATCAAGAAAAGGTGAACGGTAGTCTTGAGAATATTGCTGGTATTTGTAATGAACAGGGCAATGTTCTAGGAATGATGCCTCATCCGGAACGAGCGATAGAAGAATTGTTAGGTTCAACAGATGGACGCAGCTTTTTTGCTTCAATCATTAAAAACTTTGGAAAGGAATTAAGCCAATGATGAATGAACCAACACCAAAAGAAATCAAGGAGACACGGTTGTATGCAGAATGGGGACTAACAGATGAAGAATATCATCAGATTGAGACCATTTTGCAAAGAGAACCTAATTATACAGAAACTGGCTTATTCTCCGTGATGTGGAGTGAACATTGCTCTTACAAAAATTCCAAGCCCGTTTTAAAAAAGTTTCCGACGGAAGGGCCACAAGTGCTTCAAGGCCCTGGTGAAGGAGCTGGGATTGTCGATATTGGTGACGGATTAGCTGTTGTTTTTAAAGCAGAGAGCCATAATCATCCTTCTGCAGTAGAACCTTACGAAGGAGCAGCTACAGGCGTTGGTGGAATTATTCGCGATATTTTCAGTATGGGGGCGCGGCCGATTGCTTTACTGGATTCGTTAAGATTTGGCGAACTGACGGATGCACGAACACGTTATTTGTTTCAAGAAGTTGTGGCGGGGATTAGCGGTTATGGAAATTGTATTGGTATTCCAACCGTTGGCGGCGAAATTGCTTTTGAGCCATGTTATCAAGGAAACCCACTTGTCAATGCTATGTGTGTGGGATTGATTCGTCATGATGAGATTCAAAAAGGCCAAGCAAAAGGCGTCGGAAATAGCATTCTTTACGTAGGTGCGAAAACAGGACGTGATGGAATTCATGGTGCGACCTTTGCTTCAGAAGAATTTAGTGAAGGTGAAGAACAGCAACGATCTGCGGTACAAGTAGGTGATCCGTTTATGGAAAAATTATTATTGGAAGCTTGTCTTGATTTAATCAAAAATCATCAAGATATTTTAATCGGCATCCAAGATATGGGGGCGGCTGGCTTGGTTTCTTCAAGTGCTGAAATGGCATCAAAAGCAGGTTCAGGCTTGATTCTAGAGCTGGATAAAGTTCCGCAGAGAGAGACGCTGATGAGCCCCTATGAAATGCTCTTGTCTGAGTCCCAAGAACGGATGTTAATCTGTGTGGAAAAAGGAGCAGAACAGCAAGTTTGTGAATTGTTTCAAACGTATGACTTAGAAGCGGTAGCGATTGGATCCGTAACAGATGATGGACAGTATCGTGTCTTTCACGGTGGCAAAATAGTCGCAGATGTACCAGTAGATGCTTTGGCAGAAGAAGCCCCTGTCTACCAGAAAGCCTATCAAGAACCAGAGCGGATGCGTGCTTTTAAAAAATTAGCGCCCTTCATTCCAGAAATTACGAATAGCACGGAATTATTAAAACGCCTATTGCAACAGCCAACGATTGCATCAAAAAAATCAGTTTACGAAACCTATGATAGTCAAGTACAAACGAATACAGTGGTGCAACCAGGAAGTGATGCAGCTGTTTTAAGAGTGCGGGGCACCAATAAAGCCTTAGCGATGACGACAGATTGTAATAGCCGTTATTTGTATTTAAATCCTGAAATTGGTGGGCAAATTGCGGTTGCAGAAGCAGCCCGTAATATTGTAGCAAGTGGAGCACAACCTTTGGCTATCACTGATTGCTTGAATTATGGTTCCCCTGATAAACCAGAAAGTTTTTGGGAATTATGGACGTCGGCGGATGGAATCGCCGCAGCTTGCCGTCAGCTAGGAACACCCGTGATTTCAGGGAACGTCTCTCTTTACAATGAAACAGATGGTCAAGCCATTTATCCAACGCCAATGATCGGCATGGTGGGAGTGATTGAAGATGTTTCACAAATTACCACACAAGCGTTTAAACAAGTTGATGACTTAATTTATCTCATTGGTGAAACCCACGCAGATTTTAACGGCTCAGAAATTCAAAAAATGCAACTGGGTCGAATTGAAGGGCAATTACGCTCATTTGATTTAAAAGAGGAAAAAGCAAACCAAGAATTAGTTTTAAAAGCAATTCAAGCAGGCCTAGTTGCTAGCGCGCATGATTGCGCTGAAGGCGGCGTTGCCGTTGCTTTAGCCGAGTCGGCTTTTGCTAACGAACTGGGGTTACAGGTGACACTGCCATTAACAAAAGAATATCTATTTGCGGAGACGCAATCCCGTTTTATTCTTTCAGTTAGTCCCCAGCATCAAGAAGCATTTGAAACACTTATCGGAAGAAAAGCTCAACATATTGGGAAAGTGACTGAAACTGGTTTGGTCATTCATGCGTTAGATGATGTGATCGATTGTTCAACAAAAGAAGCCAAAGCCTTATGGGAGGATGCGATTCCATGTCTTATGAAGCAAAAAGCTTAAATGAAGAGTGTGGTATTTTTGGTATTTGGGGTCATCCTGATGCGGCACAAGTGACCTATTTTGGTTTACACAGCTTACAGCATCGAGGCCAAGAAGGCGCGGGAATTGTGGCGAACAATTCTGGGAAATTAGATGGCCACCGTGATTTAGGTTTATTAGCAGAAGTATTCCAAAAGCAAGAACAACTGAATGCGTTAGAAGGAACGGCGGCTATTGGTCATGTACGCTATGCAACCGCTGGTACGGGTAGCGTGGATAATATTCAGCCATTTTTATTTAAATTTTATGATAGTCAAATTGGGTTAGCACACAATGGCAATTTAACAAATGCCAAGCGTTTACGAAAACAACTAGAAAGAGAAGGAGCTATTTTTCATTCCAATTCAGACACTGAAATTTTAATGCACTTGATTCGAAAAAGCACTGCTGCCTCGTTTCTCGATAAACTAAAAGAGAGCTTGAATTTGGTTAAGGGTGGCTTTGCTTATCTTTTATTAACAGAAACGATGATGATTGCTGCACTGGATCCCAACGGCTTTCGCCCTCTCTCCATCGGACAAATGAACAATGGGGCGTACGTTGTGGCATCCGAAACGTGTGCATTAGAAACAGTTGGGGCTCGCTTTATTCAAGATGTGGCGCCTGGTGAAGTAGTCATCATTTCTGATGAAGGCTTGAAAATAGAGGTTTTCACTACGGAAGTCCAACCGGCGATTTGCGCAATGGAATATATTTATTTTGCACGACCAGATTCAAATATTGCTGGAGTTAATGTGCATACAGCTCGTAAAAGAATGGGGATGAACTTGGCAATCGAAAGTCCAGTCGCAGCTGATATGGTAATTGGGGTACCGAACTCGTCATTGTCTGCAGCTAGCGGCTATGCAGAAGAAGCACAGATACCTTACGAACTAGGTTTAGTAAAAAATCAATATGTCGCTCGAACATTCATCCAGCCGACACAAGAATTAAGAGAACAAGGTGTCCGTATGAAACTATCGGCAGTTCGTGGCGTGGTCAAAGGAAAAAAAGTCGTTTTAGTAGATGATTCGATTGTTCGCGGGACCACTATTCGGCGCATTATTCATTTATTAAAAGAAGCAGAAGCGCAAGAAGTTCATGTCAGAATTGCTTCACCACCATTAAAATATCCGTGTTTTTATGGCATTGATATACAGACGCGGGACGAACTAATTGCGGCAAACTATTCAATTGAAGAGATCAAAGAGCAGATTGGCGCAGATTCGCTGGCTTTTTTGAGTGAAGCAGGCCTGATTGATGGGATTCAATTAAATTATGATGCTCCTTATTCTGGGCTGTGTATGGCTTACTTTAATGGAGACTATCCAACGCCTTTGTATGATTATGAAGAACAATATCAAGCATCCTTGAAAAAAGAAACTAGGAGGAATTGACATGGAAAATGCCTATTCAAAAGCTGGTGTAAATGTTGAGGCGGGATACGAAGTAGTAGAACGAATTCAAAAGCATAGCCAAAAAACACAACGGACGGGGACGTTGGGCATGCTTGGTGGTTTTGGTGGTTGTTTTGATTTAAGTAGTTACAAGCTTAAAGAACCAGTTTTGGTATCAGGAACGGATGGCGTAGGCACAAAGTTACTCTTGGCAATTGAAGAACAGAAACACGAGACAATCGGAATTGATTGTGTAGCAATGTGTGTCAATGATGTCGTCGCACAAGGCGCCGAACCGTTATATTTTTTAGATTATTTAGCGTTAGGGACCGTTAATCCAGCTAAAGTTGAAGCAATTGTTGCGGGTGTTGCGGCTGGCTGTTGTGAGGCGAATGCAGCCTTAATTGGGGGCGAAACAGCTGAAATGCCTGATATGTATGAAGCAGATGCTTATGACGTGGCTGGTTTTGCCGTGGGTATTGCTGAGAAAAGTCAACTCTTGACTCCAAGTAACGTAAAAGAAGGCGATTTCTTGATTGGTCTTCCTTCAAGTGGTCTTCATTCTAATGGTTACTCTTTAGTAAGAAATGTTTTTTTTAAGAAACATTCGTTTAAAACAACGGACAAGCTTCCAGAATTGGCACCCAAAACGTTAGGGGAAGAATTATTAACACCAACAAAAATTTATGTGAAGGAATTATTGCCATTGTTAAAAGCAGGACTCGTGCATGGGGCTGCGCATATTACTGGTGGCGGGTTTTTAGAAAATCTACCAAGAATGTTTTCTTCCGCATTAGCTGCAGAGATTCAATTAAATAGTTGGCCAGTGCTACCAATTTTTAAATTGATTCAAAAATACGGTGAAATTCCACCTGAAGAAATGTATGAAATTTTCAATATGGGCTTAGGGATGATTTTAGCGGTGAGTCCAGAGCATGTTGAAAAAGTTCAGGAGCTTTTGCCAGAAGCTTTTGAAATTGGTCGTTTGGTACCTAGGAAAACGAAAGCCGTTATTTTTAAGGAAGCCTTATGAAGATAGCTGTTTTTGCATCTGGCAATGGTAGCAATTTTGAGGCGATTGCTGCAGCTTTTTCCCAGAAAAAAATCGCAGGGCAGTTGAGCTTAGTCTTTTGTGACCAGCCTGAAGCCTATGTATTGACCCGTGCCCAAAAACGCAAGATTCCCGTTGTTTGCTTTTCGCCATCTGATTTTCCATCTCGTGGGCAGTATGAAGAACAAGTATTGAAACATTTAAAAGAGCATCAGATCGATTTAATCGTGTTAGCTGGTTATTTGAGAATTATCGGCAAGACTTTACTGGAGGCTTATCCAAAGAGAATCGTCAATATTCATCCTTCTCTGTTACCTAGTTTTCCAGGTCTTCACGGAATTGAAGAGGCATTTCATTATGGAGTGAAAATAACAGGAATCACTATCCATTATGTTGACTCTGGGGTTGATACAGGACCGATTATTTTTCAAACAACAACCAAGATTGATACTGAAGATACATTGGACACATTAGCAGAGAAAATTCATGCTCTTGAGCACGAATGGTACCCAAAAATAATTTCACAAATTGTAAAGGAGACAATGAAATGACCAAAAGAGCATTGATTAGCGTTTCAGACAAAACAGGAGTGACAACATTTGCAGCAGGCTTAGTTGTAAATGGTTTTGAAATTATCTCCACTGGGGGTACAAGGAGTGTCTTAGAAGAAGCGGGGGTACCGACACTTGCTATTGACGACATCACTGGCTTTCCAGAAATGTTAGATGGCCGTGTCAAAACGTTACATCCGAATATCCATGGCGGACTTTTGGCAAAAAGGGGAAACCAAGCGCATCAAAAAGCACTGACTGAACAAGGCATTCAATTTATTGACCTTGTAGTAGTGAATCTTTATCCATTTAAAGAAACAATTTTAAAACCAGCGATCTCTGAAGCAGAAGCGATTGAAATGATTGATATTGGCGGTCCTAGCATGTTACGTTCAGCGGCAAAAAATTATCAAGACGTAACAGCAGTGGTTGATCCTAGTGATTATGAACAGGTATTAAGTGAAATTAGCAGCACTGGAACTAGCCAGTTAGCCACTAGAAAAAGATTAACAGCAAAAGTCTTTCGTCATACCGCTGCTTATGACGCGCTTATCGCTGACTATTTAACGACGCAAGTGGGTGAAACTGAACCAGAGAAACAGACGCTTACTTATGAACGTAAGCAAACATTGCGTTATGGCGAAAATAGCCATCAACAAGCCACCTTTTATCAATCCGTTGTACCTGTATCATTATCCATTGCTTCCGCTCGACAACTTCATGGCAAAGAACTGTCATATAACAATATTCGAGATGCTGATGCAGCACTCCGGATTGCTAGCGAGTTTACAGAACCTACGGTCGTCGCTGTTAAACATATGAACCCATGTGGAATTGGAACAGGAAAAACGATTTTGGCAGCCTATCGTCAGGCATTTGAAGCAGATCCAGTTTCAATTTTTGGTGGCATTGTTGTTTTGAATCGTCCAGTGGACCAAGCGACTGCGGCTGAAATGCATCAAATCTTTTTAGAGATAATTATTGCGCCTAGTTTTGAGGAAGAAGCTTTGGCACTGTTATCTCAGAAAAAGAATCTTCGTTTGTTAACGTTAGATTTTCATGCTCAAGAAAAAAAAGCGGTGGAATTAGTTTCTGTTATGGGTGGGTTATTAATTCAAGAACAAGATACAGTTGTTGAAAATGACCAAGCATGGCAAGTTGTTACAGAGCGCCAACCCACACCAGCTGAAAGAGACGCATTGAACTTTGCTTGGAAAGCAGTCAAGCATGTAAAATCAAACGCTATTGTTTTAGCCAATGAAAGCCAAACGGTGGGGATTGGCGCTGGTCAAATGAATCGAATTGGTTCAGTAAAAATTGCAGTTGATCAAGCCCAAGCAGCTGGAAAATTACAAGGGACCGTCTTAGCAAGTGATGCCTTTTTCCCCATGGCAGATAGCGTGGAATATGCTGCACAACATGGCATTCAAGCAATTATTCAGCCAGGCGGGAGCATTAAAGACCAAGCATCAATTGATCTAGCGAATCATTATGGTATTGCGATGATTTTTACTGGGACTCGTCATTTCAAACATTAATTTTTAAAGGAGAAACCGATGAATATATTAGTGATTGGGCGTGGTGGTCGTGAACATGCAATCGCCAAAAAATTACAGCAAGAAGACAAAGTCAAGACTGTTTATTGTGCACCAGGTAATCCTGGTATGAGTGGTGATAATATTCGGACTGTACCTATCGGTGAAGAGCAGCAAACGGAACTAATTCAATTTGCGAAGAATAATCAGATTGATTGGACATTCGTCGGACCGGAAACGCCATTAATTGAAGGAATTGTAGATGCCTTTCAAGCAGCGGGATTACTGATTTTTGGCCCGACAAAAGCAGCTGCAATAATTGAAGGTTCAAAAAGTTTTGCGAAAGATTTTATGCAAAAATACCAGATTCCAACGGCAGAATATCGGGTCTTTCGACGTTTGGCACCTGCCTTAGAATATATTGAACAGCAAGGAGTACCAATTGTTATTAAGGCAGATGGTTTGGCAGCTGGAAAAGGAGTAGTAGTTGCCGAAACAAAAGCAGCCGCAAAACGGGCGCTAGTTGCGATGATGGAGGACCAACAATTTGGAGCAAGCGGTCAAACGGTCGTAATCGAAGAATTTTTGCAAGGAGAAGAATTTTCCTTAATGGCTTTTGTTTCTAATGAGAAGGTATATCCGATGGTGATTGCTCAAGATCATAAGCGGATTTTCGATGGGGATGCTGGTCCGAATACAGGGGGGATGGGTGCTTACACACCAGTGCCTCAGATTCCAGAAGAAGCGGTTCAGCAAGCCATTAGCCAAGTCCTGAAACCGACTGCTAAAGGAATGGTGGCTGAAAAACGTCCGTTTCAAGGGATTTTATATGCTGGTTTAATCCAAACAGCAACTGGCCCCAAGGTTATTGAATTTAATGCTCGATTTGGGGATCCAGAAACACAAGTTGTGTTGGCGCGTTTAGAGAGTCCCCTTTCAGAAATAATTTCTTCATTGCTGGTGAAAGAGCAACCAACGATTGCATGGAATGAGTTAGCGAGTGTTGGTGTTGTTGTAGCTGCAGAAGGCTATCCTAATCAATACAAGACAAATCTACCATTGCCCGAAATGTCTGGTGAAACCATCTATTATGCAGGGGTAACTCGTTCAGAACAGGCTCTGGTTTCGGCTGGCGGACGAATCTTTTTAGCAGAAGCAACTGCTTCGACTCTTGAAGAAGCCCGCAAAAAAGTTTATCAAACATTGGATAATTACTCATTTCCTGGAATGTACTACCGAAAAGATATAGGTGTGAAAGGCTTGATTTAGGATTTTCAAAAACAGAGGCAAGGACATTTAATCGAATGTTTCCTTGTCTTTTTTTTATTGCAAATTCAGATAGGGAGGCATAAACTGAAAGTATATCCATCATTAAACTAGAGGAGAAAGCTAAGATAATGAGAGAGAAGCAGATTGAAAAAGTTAGTCAGGGGTTATTTATTGTTACAAGTGTCTTGGCAGTCAGTTTACTGTTATTAAGTGCGGTGGTTTATCCTGATTTACCAGCTCATGTGCCCATTCATGTGAATTTTTGGGGCGAGGGTAATTCGTTTGGCCCAAGATATAGTATATTTATGTGGCCAGCGGTCCTGTTTGGCTTGAGTATTTATCAACGAAGTTATCAATCAGTACAACCATACGGTGGATGGCTGAAGGTGTTCTTAATCATTGTTAATCTTGGCGCTTTGTTTAGTATTCTGCGTCTATTTATTCATTTGTTGGTTTGAAGGGGGCGAAAGGTGAGAAAATGAGAAAGCTAATTTTGGTTTTTGTGGGCTGTGTCATGGCCTTTTGTTTATGGCCTAATCAAGCGGCGGCTGTAGCTGGTGGCTATGGCGGTGGACGTGTAGAAAGTCCTAGCGGAGGTAATCCCTCGAATGGTTTTTCGCCAAGCGGTGATGGATCAAGAAGTTATGTTCATCATAACGAGACTGGGACCAGCAACACAACGCCACTGGAAGGCTTAATTTCAACAGTGTTTTTTGTTCTTTTTGGGGGCGCGATGATTTGGCAAAGACGCCGCAGAAATCAACCAGTCGATGAAGGTGCTTTTCAAGAAATGTGGGCAGCATTACCTGGAACATCAAAAGAAAAAAAGGCACTCTTAAAAGAAATACAACAAACGTTTTTAGAAATACAACAAGCGTGGGATCAAGAAAACTTGTCTGTAGTCAAAGATAACTATACAGAAAAACTTTATCAAAAACATTTTGCAGTATTACAAGCAAATCAACAAGCGGGCATCAGAAATCATGTAAAAAAAGTGAAAGTAGCGCCAGCTTCGAATTATCATCCTATTAGTGAAACCAGTTTTTCACTGATGCTTCATTTTTCTTGTATTGACTACGAGGAAGATACTCAAAGCGGTCGTGTTTTATCAGGATACAAGCATCAAAAACAATATTTTTCACAACTTTGGTATTTTGATTACAATCCATCCCTTGGAAAATGGCAAGCAGACTTCATTCAACCTAAAGGATAGTGCTAAAAAGCGCTTGGGGTTTAAATCCCAAGCGCTTTTTTTTTCTTCGATGCGTTTTACAAGCTGTATTTTTTTATTTAATACGTAAATCAGGATACCGCCGACTGTCATTGAAAGAAGTTCACCAAGTCCAACGGTCAACCATGTGTACCAAAAAGGTAACTGATAAAAGAACGTTAAAGGTCCGGCGACAGTGAACATGGACAAAGCAAAAAGAATGGCCGTCAGCATTAGTTTAATCAATAAATTTTGCTGATTTTTTGTCGCAAAATAGGCAATCCATAAGACTGCGCACGTCCCAGCGCTACCGATGACTATATCGATGATACCAAGAGGCGAAGCGGTGTTGGCAATCGCAACCCCTAACGTAATGGACCAGATATATCGCTTGTTAAAAACGCCTAAATAATTAAATAATTCGGCAAGACGAAGCTGTATCGGACCAAAACTAAGCGGAGCGAGAAGTACAGTGACAACGACATACAAAGCGGTAACCAGCGCCATTTTAGCCAAAGCCGTAGCTGACCACGTACTGGTTTGTGGATTTGATGAATGATTCATTTGAGATTCTCCTTTATAAAACAACGACGTGTTTTAGTGATAACCATAACCAAAGGAAGGGCAGTAAAGCCAACTGAAGTGTTATGGTGTGAGTTGCCTCACTGTGTTACATGTTACTGAAGAACAGACACTCTGTAAAGTCTTTTTATTTCATGGTCCAACCACCATCAATGGTCATAACTGTGCCATGGATATAATCAGCGTCATCACTAGCTAGAAATAATGAAAGTTTTGCTACCTCTTGTGGCTGTGCCCAACGGCCCGCAGGTGTTTCACTTGCTACCCAAGTAGCCATTTCACCTTCTCCTGCAAAATCAGCTGCGTTCATGGGTGTTTGGATGGCACCTGGCGCAATCGCATTTGCTCGAATGCCTAATTTGGCATAATCGTAGGAAAGTTGTTTTGTATACCCGATGATTGCGTGTTTAGAGGCAGTGTACGCTGCGCCGCCGCCCCCAGCTACTAAGCCAGCGATAGATGCCATGTTAACGATTACTCCTTTTTTTTGTTGGAGGAAATAAGGTAATAGAGCATTGGTCACTAAAAAGACACTTTTTAAATTGGTTGCTAAAATTTGATCCCATAAAGCTTCCGAAGTTTCTAGAGAAGGACGATAATCATCTAAAATACCTGCCGTATTTAATAAAATATCAATTTGGCCGTTGTCTTTCACAATTTGATTCATCGTGGCTTGCACAAATGAGGGAGAAGACACATCACCGACAAAATAAGTAAATGGCTTAGTAGAATCTGGATTAACCAGTGCGGCTGTCTGTTTTAACCCCGTTTCGTCTAGGTCGATGCCAATAACCTCAGCACCTTGCTCAGCAAAGGCAATTGCTTGTGCTTGGCCAATCCCTGAAGCTGCACCGGTTACAAGCACCCGTTTTGTTTCAAATTCTTTTGGCATAAGAAAAACTCCTTTAAACATTTAAAAATTAAGGTCTGGAAGAACGAGCAATCGCCGTAATCTGCCAGACCTTATGTGTGTAATTATGCTTCAACAATCACCCAATCTTCTGCTAAGACATCACAAGGTGTTGGTGAAAACATGCTGTAGCCTTCATCAGAAGTTTTGATTAAAAAATACGGGGTAACTTGTAAAAATTCACCTTCGGAGGTGCCAATTTCATCACGTAATTCAATAAAAAGTTCAAAACCGCTCCAGCCTTTACGTACGGTTTTTTTTCCTGCTTTAATCTGTGGCAATACTTCTTCAAATGTCATTTGCTTGTGCTCCTTTTTCGTTAAATGGTAGTTCGTGATAGCTTGTTGCGCCTTTTTCAATTGTCAACTGGCCGTTAAGTAGATCCGTCATTTCAGCTATAAATGTTTCTGTTGCTTGTTCATCTACTAAACAAATTAACTGAATAGACTCTGTGTAAATAGTTTCTTTAAGCGTGTAGGGACTATGTTCTAAAAAGGCTTGGGCTTTTCCTAATAAAGGATAAGCGATCGTAATCAATAGCTCTTGTTGCAATTTGCCAATGACTAAACCAATTTCATCTAAAGTGTGGGAAAGAGCATGACTATATGCTCGGATTAAACCACCAGTGCCTAATTTTATTCCGCCAAAATAACGAGTGACAACAGCCACTACGTTGATTAACTCTTTTTTCTTTAAGACTTCCAGCATTGGAACACCAGCAGTGCCACTAGGTTCGCCGTCATCGCTGCTCCGCTGAATGTCATTTTTTTCGCCGATCACAAAAGCACTACAATTATGATTGGCTTTCCAATGTTCTTTTTTTATTGCGGCGATAAAGGCTTTTGCTTCTTCTTCTGATGTTACGCGCTTTACAGAACAGATAAACCGCGATTTCTTGATTTCAATCTCGCTGAAACCATCTTGTTTGACTGTAATATAGCTTTCTAACATATGGGCATCCTTTTCTCTCGTAATAAAGTCAGTATAAAAAAGAATCAACTGAATAGCAACTTTTTCTCTCATCTTTTTTGTGAGATTTTTGGAAAAAAACGTTATAATAAGGTATGATAGAGAAAAGGGAGGCGCTGGAAAATGGTACATACACGACAGAAAAAATATGATACAATTACTCATTATTTGAAAACGAATGGCGGTTCCCAAGTTACCTTGACCTTTACCCAGTTTGATGAATTGTTATTCCCTCATTCTGGTTTACCAAAAACTGCTAAGACAGATGTCGATTGGTGGGCGAACGATTATAAGCATCCAGAAAAGGGCGCTTATGGTTGGTTGAATGCGAGTTACCAAGTAGTTCAAGTGAATTTGGAAAAAGAATATGTGGTATTTAATAAATTGCTGAAGTCAGCATGGTACGTTTAAACCAAGATTGTATCCGCTTTAAAAAACAAGAATGATTGACAAAAATTAACTTTACACTATAATATTTTTAATAGATAATGTTGAAAATTGAAAAAGGCAATGGTAAAAGGGGCTGTTAAAATGTCAAAAAAAACAATTATGTTAGTTTGCTCCGCAGGAATGAGTACTAGTTTACTTGTTACAAAAATGCAAAAAGCAGCATTTAATCAAGGCTTAGATGCCCATATATTTGCGGCTTCTGCATCGGAAGCAGAAACAAATTTAGAAAATAATCCAGTCGATGTGTTATTGTTAGGTCCACAAGTTCGTTATATGAAGAGTGATTTTGAAAAGCGTCTATCACCAAAAGGTATCCCAACAGATGTCATTAGCATGTCTGATTACGGCTTAATGAACGGGGAAAAAGTGCTGGAACAAGCCTTGGGTTTGTTAGCACAAGCAGATAAAAAAGAATGAAAAAACAAGTTGTTTTTTTCGAGAATTTTCGAAAAAGCAACTTGTCTTTTTTTTCGCAAAAAAGCTAGAGAAATGCGTATTTTATAATTGAGGTGGTTAACATGGAAGACTTGCATGGACGTAAAATAATTATTGAAGAAACAGAACGTTCAATACAGACAAAACTGGTTTATTTACCAACAATGTTAGAGCGTTCACCCCTAACAATTCAATGTCAGCGGTGCGGGGAAGTCGTATCCAAAAAAGAAAACAGACTGGCGACAAATGTATACTACTGTCATGCGTGCATTCAATTAGGCCGTGTGACTTCTTGTCAAAAATTTTGTCATTTACCAGAAAGGCCCAATAGCTCAAGAACTGTCTTTTTTGAGTGGTCTGGACAATTAACAAAAGGACAGCAAGCGATCTCAGTTGAACTTTGTGAGACAGCAAAAATAAGAGAGAATCGCTTAGTGTGGGCAGTTACAGGTGCAGGTAAAACAGAAATGTTATTTGCTGTTTTGCACCAAACCTTACAAGAAGGGGGGCGGATTGCGCTGGCTTCGCCGCGTGTCGATGTTTGCTTAGAACTGTTTCCCAGAATCCAAGCGGTTTTTCCTCATGAAGCAATTGCTTTACTTCATGGAAACAGTCAAGAACCGTATCGTTATACGAAACTAGTGATTTGCACCACCCATCAATTATTGAAATTCCATCAAGCATTTGATTTACTTATCGTTGATGAAGTCGACTCTTTTCCTTTTGTTAATAACGAGCATCTTTATTATGGAGTGCGTAACGCACGAAAAAAAAGAAGTAGTTTGGTGTACTTAACAGCAACGCCTACGAAAGAATTGCGGAAGCTTTTACAGCAAAAGAAATTAGCGGCCAGTATTTTGCCAGCAAGATATCATCGTAGGCCATTACCTGTGCCACGCCGATTTTGGGTTCAGTCGTGGCAACGTATTTTTAGCAAAAATATTAAAATCATTGCACATCATTTGAAACGTTTATTGGTGCGTAATTCAGTTTTACTATTTTGCCCAAGCATTTCATTAATTCACCAATTGCATACATTAATAGCTGAGCGATTTTCCGACAAAGAAGTTGTCGCCGTTTATGGTAGTGATGAGCTTCGCCTAGAAAAAGTTCAAGCAATGCGTCAGCAGAAAACGGATATTTTGATCACTACAACCATTTTAGAACGTGGTGTGACTTTTGATGCAGTCTCAGTTATTGTTTATGGTGCCAATCATCGAGTCTTCACTTCTTCAACACTTGTCCAAATTGCGGGCCGAGTCGATCGAAGACAAGAATTCAATTACGGCGAAGTTTTATTTTTACATGATGGGGAAACAAGAGACATGAAAGAGGCAATTCGGCAAATAAAGCAAATGAATCGCTTGGCTAGCAAACGAGGGATGTTAGATGGATTGTAAAAATTGCGCAAGCCCCATTCGTTTGGAGATAACATTAAAAATGCTCTTACGTTTTAAAAAATGGGCGAGGCCTTCACTTTGCCAGCACTGCCAAGCAAAGTTCCAGAAACTGCCAATGACAGGCACTTGTTTTGGCTGTAGTCGCGTCAGCCAAGAGCGCTATTGTTTTGATTGTCAAAGGTGGCAGCTGCTTTATCCAGAGTATTCTTTTCATAATGCAGCGTTGTTTCATTATGATGAAGGAATGCAAGAGTGGATGGAACGCTATAAATTTCAAGGAGACTATCGCTTAAGAATGTGTTTTAACGAGGAAATCAACTTTTAC
This sequence comes from Enterococcus sp. DIV2467a, assembly GCF_050532945.1. Classification (NCBI taxonomy): domain Bacteria; kingdom Bacillati; phylum Bacillota; class Bacilli; order Lactobacillales; family Enterococcaceae; genus Enterococcus; species Enterococcus sp. DIV2467a. The sequence goes on from NZ_CP172896.1 coordinate 1,417,251, forward strand.
TTTCAGCAACAATCTGCGGACTATATTATTCCGGTGCCCTTATCCGAAAAACGAATGCAAGAACGAGGCTTCAACCAAGTAATTGGCTTACTAGAAGCGGCTGATGTTCCGTACAGCCCTTTTTTAATTAGAAAAGAGGAAAATGTTCCGCAATCTAAGAAAACTAGAAAGGAAAGGATGCGGTTGCAACAACCATTTGCCATCCAAAAAGAAAACCAAAAAAAATTAAAAAATTGTTCTGTTATTTTGGTGGATGACATCTATACCACTGGACGAACTCTTTTCCACGCAGCTGCTGTTATCAATGACTGTTATCCTAAAAGTTTGAATACGTTTACTCTCGCGCGGTAAAAAGAAAAGAATTCATAAATTTGATGACTATTTTGTTGGCAAAACCCAGATTATTCGATATAATGAAATTAAGAAGAAGGGAATTAAAGAGTGGTCCTTTAATCTTTTCTTTACTGGTAGATGAAAGGGGTAATTGTTATGTTTAGATATAATGTACGTGGAGAAAATATCGAGGTAACCGAAGCGATTCGAGACTATGTTGAGAAAAAAGTCGGTAAATTAGAAAGATATTTCAGCGATTCACCTGAAGCAACGGTTCACGTGAATTTGAAAGTGTACACTGAAAAAACAGCCAAAGTCGAGGTTACTATTCCTCTTCCTTATCTAGTTTTACGAGCTGAAGAAACGTCACCTGATTTATACGCAAGTATTGATTTGGTTGTCGATAAATTAGAACGACAAATTCGTAAATTTAAAACAAAAATCAACAGAAAATCTCGTGAAACAGGACGTAACAATACAAAAGCCGCTGTCTTCTTAGTTGGTGAAGAAACAGAAGAAACACCTTCAGAATTAGACATCGTTCGTACAAAACGTCTATCATTAAAACCGATGGACAGTGAAGAAGCTGTTTTACAAATGAACATGTTAGGACACAACTTTTTCATTTTTGAAGATGCTGAAACAAATGGAACAAGCATTGTTTACCGTCGTAAAGATGGCAAATATGGCTTGATTGAAACAGACTAAAGCTTAAAATAAGAGCTGAAATGCCTTCGTGCATTTCAGCTCTTTAAACATCTTTAAAGCACGGAGTAAAGAAAAAATAAAGAAATACATAAAATAACTTTAAAAGTTCCTCTTTTAAAGGAAAATGTCTGCAAAATAGAGAGAAATGGTTTTCTTTCTCGTCAAGTAATGATAAAATAAAACGGATAGATTGTGCTTCTTGTACAAAAAGGATACAAAAATAAAAAGAGGTAATTGAAAGGAACACAGATACCAATGGCAAATTTTTTGAAAAAAATGATCGAAAACGATAAAAAAGAATTAAGACGATTAGAAAAAATCGCCGATAAAATTGATGCACATGCAAGTGCAATGGAACAACTAAGCGATGAACAATTACGTGAAAAAACAGATGAATTTAAAGCCCGTTATCAAAAAGGGGAAACCTTAGACGAACTATTACCAGAAGCGTTTGCGGTTGTCCGTGAAGCTGCTAAACGTGTACTAGGTTTATTCCCATACCGTGTCCAATTAATGGGTGGGATTGTGCTTCATGACGGGAACATTCCTGAAATGAGAACAGGTGAAGGGAAAACCTTGACTGCCACAATGCCTGTATACTTGAATGCACTATCTGGCGAAGGAGTACACGTTGTTACAGTTAATGAATACTTAGCAACCCGTGACTCTAACGAAATGGGAGAATTATATAATTTCTTAGGCTTAAGCGTTGGCTTAAACATTAACTCTAAATCTTCTGATGAAAAACGTGAAGCGTATAACTGTGATATCACTTATAGTACAAATAACGAATTAGGATTTGACTATTTGCGTGATAACATGGTTGTTTATCGCAGCCAAATGGTTCAACGTCCATTAAACTATGCAATTGTCGATGAAGTGGATTCAATCTTAATTGATGAAGCAAGAACCCCATTAATTATTTCTGGACAAGCTGAAAAATCGACAGCACTCTATACGCGTGCCGATAATTTTGTCAAACGCTTAAAAGAAGACGAAGATTACAAAATTGATATTCAGTCTAAAACAATTGGTTTAACAGAAGCAGGGATTGAAAAAGCTGAACAAACTTTCGGATTGGATAACCTGTACGATATTGAAAATACAGCATTAACGCACCATTTAGATCAAGCGTTACGGGCAAACTATATCATGTTATTAGACATTGATTACGTGGTTCAAGACAATAAAGTCTTAATTGTTGACCAATTTACTGGTCGTATCATGGATGGTCGTCGTTATTCTGATGGCTTGCATCAAGCGATTGAAGCAAAAGAAGGCGTCGAAATTGAAGATGAAACAAAAACAATGGCGACGATTACGTTCCAAAACTACTTCCGGATGTACAAAAAACTAGCCGGGATGACTGGTACTGCTAAAACAGAAGAAGAAGAATTCCGTGAAATTTACAATATTCAAGTCATTCAAATTCCAACCAATCGTCCAATTATCCGTGACGATCGTCCAGATTTACTTTATCCAACCTTAGAAAGTAAATTTAATGCAGTGGTGGAAGATATTAAAGAACGTTACCACAAAGGACAACCAGTGTTGGTGGGGACTGTTGCGGTAGAAACGTCAGAATTACTTTCTGATAAATTAAACGCAGCTAAAATTCCTCATGAAGTATTAAATGCGAAAAATCACTTTAAAGAAGCCGAAATCATTATGAATGCCGGTCAAAAAGGCGCAGTTACAATTGCAACAAATATGGCTGGTCGTGGAACGGATATTAAACTTGGTTTAGGTGTACTTGAACTAGGTGGTCTAGCGGTTATCGGGACAGAACGTCATGAGTCACGTCGTATTGATAATCAGTTGCGTGGACGTGCAGGACGTCAAGGGGATCCAGGGGTTTCACAATTTTATTTATCTTTAGAAGATGACTTAATGAAACGCTTTGGTTCAGAACGAATTAAAACATTCTTAGAACGAATGAATGTGCAAGAAGAAGATGCAGTTATTCAAAGTAAAATGTTTACTCGCCAAGTAGAGTCTGCTCAAAAACGTGTGGAAGGAAATAACTATGACACACGTAAAAATGTCTTACAATACGATGACGTGATGCGCGAGCAACGTGAAGTTATTTATGCGCAACGACAAGAAGTAATTATGGAAGAAAATGACTTGTCTGATGTATTGATGGGCATGGTAAAACGGACGATTGGCCGAGTGGTGGATAGCCATACACAATTAGAAAAAGAAGAATGGAATTTAGATGGGATTGTCGATTTTGCAGCCTCAACACTTGTCCATGAAGATACGATTTCTAAAGAAGATTTAGAAAATAAATCAGCTGAAGAAATCAAAGACTACTTAGTGGCACGTGCGCAAGAAGTATTTGAAGAAAAATCTCAACAATTGAATGGCCAAGAACAATTGCTAGAATTTGAAAAAGTAGTCATCTTGCGTGTTGTCGATACTAAATGGACAGATCACATTGATGCAATGGATCAATTACGCCAATCTGTCGGCTTACGTGCGTACGGTCAAAACAACCCATTAGTAGAATATCAAACAGAAGGTTATTCTATGTATAACAATATGGTGGGTTCAATCGAATATGAAGTAACACGTTTATTCATGAAATCGGAAATTCGCCAAAATGTCCAACGTGAGCAAGTAGCTCAAGGACAAGCGGAACATCCAGAAACAGAACAAGATGCAGCTGCACAAAGCAACACAAGTGCGAAGCGTCAACCTGTGCGTGTAGATAAAAAAGTGGGCCGTAATGATTTATGCCCATGCGGAAGTGGCAAAAAATTCAAAAATTGTCATGGAAGAAACGCTTAATTAAAGAAAAAACGCAGGGTGGGGCAATTTGTCCCGCCTTTGCTCTTTTTACCATAAAGAGAAAGAAGGAATCATTTTGGAAAACCCAGAAATTCGTACATTATTAGACGAAATGACACAAAAAATTACTAGCTTCAGGAGGTCTCTTTGACTTAGACCAGTTAGAAGAAGACATTGCCGAGGCGGAAAATCGGATGGGAGAACCTGGTTTTTGGGACAACACAGAAACGGCTCAAAAGCTAATTAACGAAACCAATAGTTTGAAAGAAAAATATCAACAATTTCATCAGCTCTCTGAGGAACTTGACGAATTAACGGTGATGTTTGAATTACAACAAGAAGAATATGATGCAGAGATTCAAGAAGAATTGGAAGAAAGAATTCATCTCTTGCAAGAACGTTTAACAACGTATGAGCTATCCTTACTACTAAATGAGCCATATGATCATAATAACGCCCTAATTGAATTACACCCTGGTGCCGGTGGTACTGAATCACAAGATTGGGGAAGTATGCTTTTACGAATGTACACACGTTGGGCAGAAAGTCACGGTTTCCAAGTTGAAACGTTGGATTACCAAGCTGGAGATGAAGCAGGGATTAAAAGTGTCACCTTATTAATCAAAGGTTACAATGCTTATGGTTACCTAAAATCTGAAAAAGGTGTCCATCGTCTTGTGCGGATTTCGCCCTTTGATTCCGCCAAACGCCGTCATACTTCGTTTTGTTCAGTTGATGTAATGCCTGAATTAGACGATACAATAGAGATTGCGATCAATCCAGATGACTTAAAAATTGATACCTATCGAGCAAGTGGTGCCGGTGGTCAACATATTAATAAAACAGAATCGGCTGTTCGAATCACACATATTCCAACAGGCACCGTTGTCGCAAGCCAAGCACAGCGTTCTCAATTAAAAAACCGTGAGCAAGCAATGAGTATGTTAAAAGCCAAATTATATCAATTGGAAATGGAAAAGAAAGCCCAAGAAGCAGCAAGTTTACGTGGTGAACAAATGGAAATTGGTTGGGGCTCACAAATCCGTTCTTACGTGTTCCATCCGTATTCAATGGTCAAAGACCATCGGACAAATTACGAAACCGGCAATGTACAAGCTGTGATGGATGGAGACCTTGATGGTTTCATTGATGCCTACTTAAAACAGCGCTTAAGTTAAGCTCTTCATTAAATTGAAATAAAAATGTAACTTAATGCAAGAAGTTTGCAATATTGACATGTTATAATGAGTAGGATTGAAGAAAAAAGAGATGGAGAGAACGCCATGATTGAAATGAAAGATGTAATGAAGAAATATTCGAATGGTACAACAGCGATTCGGAATATTTCAGTAGAGATTGACCAAGGCGAGTTCGTCTATGTGGTTGGTCCCTCAGGTGCAGGGAAATCAACCTTTATTAGATTAATGTATCGTGAAGAAAAAGCAACAAAAGGTAATTTGACAGTTGCAGGTCATGATTTAATGAAAATAAAAAATAAAGAAGTTCCTTATTTACGTCGTGAAATCGGCATCGTTTTCCAAGACTATAAACTATTACCAAAGAAAACTGTGTATGAGAACGTGGCCTATGCGATGCAAGTTATCGGACGACGTCCTCGCGAAATCAAAAAACGCGTGATGGAAGTTTTAGATTTAGTCGGTCTAAAACATAAGGTACGTGTTTTTCCAAGCGAACTTTCTGGTGGGGAACAGCAACGGGTATCCATTGCACGAGCAATCGTAAATACACCGAAAGTTTTAATTGCCGATGAACCAACTGGGAACTTAGATCCAGAGAATTCATGGGAAATCATGAAATTGTTGGACCGGATTAACGCACAAGGAACAACAGTCGTGATGGCAACGCATAATAGTACAATTGTAAATACGATTCGTCACCGTGTTATTGCCATTGAAAATGGTCGCATTATCCGTGACCAAGTGGAAGGAGAATACGGTTACGATGATTAGAACATTCTTTTCTCATTTATTTGAAAGTATCAAAAGTTTAAAACGGAACGGTTGGATGACTGTTGCCTCAGCAAGTGCGGTTACAATTACATTAGTTTTAGTTGGTATTTTTATGGGCGTTATTTTTAATGCAACGAAACTTGCTGATGATGTCGAAAAAAACGTGACAGTGTCAGTTTTTGTCGATATTGGTACAAAACAAAATGAAATGAAAACATTAGAAAAACAACTTAAAGGATTAGACAATGTTGAAGATATTTCTTATTCAAACAAAGATCAACAATTGAAAAAAATCCAAGAACAAATGGGGGATGCCTGGAATCTTTTCGAAGGCGACAGTAACCCATTATACGATGTGTATTATGTTCGTGCGAAAACACCAGAAGACACGAAAGATATTGCGAAACAAGCAGCTAAATTCCCAAGTGTTTTTAAAGCCGATTACGGTGGTGTAAACTCAGACAAAATCTTTAAAATCGCTCAAACCGTTCGAACTTGGGGCTTAGCAGCTGCTGCATTACTTTTATTCGTTGCAGTGTTCTTAATTTCCAATACCATTCGGATTACGATTTTATCTCGTCAAAAAGAAATCCAAATTATGCGTCTTGTAGGAGCGAAAAACAGTTTCATTCGCTGGCCGTTCTTCTTAGAAGGCGCCTGGATTGGGTTGATTGGCGCAATCGTGCCAGTCATTATTATGACGTTAGGCTACCATCAAGTTTATAACATGTTCAACCCGCAGTTATTGCGTTCGAATTATTCATTAATTCGTCCAGAAGATTTTATCTGGAAAGTCAATCTATTAATGATTGCAACAGGAATGATTATTGGATCACTAGGTTCAGTTATTTCAATGCGTCGTTTCTTGAAAATTTAAACGAAAAAAAGCTCTCCATTTTGGAGAGCTTTTTTTGTTTTAGTTTTAAAATACTTGTTATTTAATTTAAGAGTTTTCTCAGTTGTACCAACAAATTGATAACTTATAATTTTCAAGTCCTACATATAATGGTAAAATAGAATAGATTGAAATTAATTGGAGGAATAATGAATCGATGAAAAAAAGATTGCTATTATTTATTGGTTTGGCAAGTATACTTACTTTGACAGGATGTGCAAAATGGATTGATCGTGGTGAATCCATCACAGCGGTAGGCTCATCAGCTTTACAACCATTAGTAGAGACAGCGAGTGAGGAATATCAAAGCCAAAATCCGGGAAGATTTATTAATGTCCAAGGTGGCGGAAGCGGAACAGGTCTGAGTCAAGTCCAATCTGGCGCGGTAGACATTGGTAATTCTGATTTATTTGCAGAAGAGAAAAAGGGCATCAAAGCGGAAGACCTAATTGATCATAAAGTTGCTGTCGTTGGGATTACACCAATCGTTAACAAAAATGTCGGTGTCAAAGATATCTCAATGGAAAATTTAAAGAAAATCTTTTTAGGTGAAGTAACAAACTGGAAAGAACTTGGCGGGAAAGACCAAAAAATTGTTATTTTGAACAGAGCGGCCGGTAGTGGTACGCGTGCGACTTTTGAAAAATGGGTCTTGGGAGATAAAACAGCCATTCGTGCGCAAGAACAAGATTCCAGCGGCATGGTTCGTTCCATTGTTTCTGATACACCAGGAGCGATTAGTTATACCGCATTTTCATATGTTACTGATGAAGTAGCTACGTTAAGTATTGATGGTGTTCAGCCAACAGATGAAAATGTAATGAACAATAAATGGATTATTTGGTCTTATGAACACATGTACACCCGTAAAAATCCAAGTGATTTAACCAAAGAGTTTTTAGACTTTATGTTGTCAGATGATATCCAAGAACGTGTAATTGGTCAATTAGGGTATATTCCTGTTTCGAAAATGGAAATTGAACGGGATTGGCAAGGAAATGTCATTAAATAATTCTCTTAACACAAAATTTACAAACTTAACATAAAATTTACATGTTATTAAAAACAAATTGATGTAAAAAAGGTACACTATTTTTATCTGCAAAAGTTGGATTGTTTGAGGAGGAAATATTCTTGGAAGATGTACAGAAAAAATTATTAACAAAATCGAAAAGAGCCAAGATGGAGCAACGAGGGAAATTTATTAGTTTCCTATGTATTGCCTTAATTGTAGCAGTGGTTGTTTCAATTTTCTATTTTGTTGCAAGTAAAGGACTTGCTACATTCTTTAAAGATAAGATTAACGTGTTTGATTTCTTATTTGGAACAAACTGGAACCCAAGTGATATCGGCGCAGACGGTAAACCCATGGTTGGGGCTTTACCAATGATTGCGGGTTCCTTTATTGTAACGTTTTTGTCAGCGATTGTTGCGACGCCATTTGCGATTGGAGCGGCTGTTTTTATGACAGAAATTTCACCAAAAAAAGGAGCGAAATTTTTACAACCAGTTATTGAATTACTTGTAGGGATTCCCTCTGTTGTTTATGGATTTATTGGTTTATCTGTCATTGTTCCTTTTGTCCGTTCAATCTTTGGCGGAACTGGCTTCGGTATTTTAGCTGGTACGTTTGTGCTATTTGTCATGATTTTACCAACGGTCACTACGATGACCGTAGATGCATTAAAAGCCGTGCCTAGACATTATCGTGAAGCGTCGTTGGCGCTTGGTGCTACGCGTTGGCAAACGATTTATAAAGTTGTCTTGCGGGCAGCTGTGCCTGGTATTTTAACTGCGGTTGTCTTTGGTATGGCTCGTGCGTTTGGTGAAGCCTTAGCAATCCAAATGGTAATCGGAAATGCAGCTGTGATGCCAACTAGTTTGACAACACCAGCTTCGACACTAACAAGTATTTTGACAATGGGGATTGGGAATACAATTATGGGAACAGTTGAAAACAACGTTCTTTGGTCTTTAGCCTTGATTCTATTGTTGATGTCTTTACTATTCAACATTGTTATCCGAATTATCGGTAAGAGAGGAGCCTTAAAATAATGAATGCAAAAAAAGCAGATAAAATCGCAACAGGTATCTTATATGCCGTATCTGGCGTCATTGTTTTAATTTTGGCGGCCTTACTGATTTACATTTTAGCTAGAGGAATTCCACATATTTCGTGGGAATTTTTAACACAACCATCCAGAGCCTATCAAGTTGGTGGTGGGATTGGTATTCAGCTGTTTAACTCACTATATTTACTATTGATTACAATGATTATTAGTATTCCAATTTCATTGGGTGCTGGAATTTACTTATCGGAATATGCGAAAAAGAATTGGTTAACTGATTTAATTCGTACCTCGATTGAAATTTTAAGTTCATTGCCTTCCGTTGTTGTCGGGCTGTTCGGCTTCTTGATTTTCGTTGTACAAATCGGATATGGCTTTTCAATCTTATCAGGTGCGTTAGCATTAACATTTTTTAACTTACCATTATTGACTAGAAATGTTGAGGAATCTTTGAAAGCTATTCATTATACACAGCGTGAAGCGGGGTTAGCCTTAGGTCTTTCACGTTGGGAAACAGTTAAAAAAGTTATTTTGCCAGAAGCGTTACCAGGAATTTTGACAGGTGTTATTTTGAGTTCTGGTCGGATTTTCGGTGAAGCCGCTGCGTTAATTTATACAGCAGGACAAAGCGCACCTGCCTTAGATTTCAGTAATTGGAATCCATTGAGCGTTTCAAGTCCAATTAGCATTTTCCGTCAAGCGGAAACGTTGGCTGTGCATATTTGGAAAATTAATACCGAAGGAACGATGCCAGATGGCGCTGCGGTCTCAGCAGGTGCCTCCGCTGTGTTAATTTTAGTAGTTTTACTTTTCAATTTCGGCGCTCGTTTTATCGGCAACCGTCTTTATAAGAGAATGACATCAGCTTAATGTTAGGGGAATTAGCATGAAAGAATACAATTTAAATGATACCCATTTACTTCAACTAGATAGCCAAAAAGACCCGATTGCGTTACACACGGAAGACTTACATGTCTTTTACGGGGACAATGAGGCTATCAAAGGTGTTGATTTGCAATTTGAAAAGAACAAAATAACCGCCTTAATTGGACCTTCTGGTTGCGGTAAATCCACGTATTTACGTTCGCTAAATCGTATGAACGATGGCATTGCCAATTCACGTGTTACTGGAAAAATCATGTATAAAGATGTCGATGTCAATACGAAAGAAGTTGACGTCTACGAAATGAGAAAACGCATTGGCATGGTTTTTCAGCGGCCCAATCCATTTAGTAAATCTATCTATGAAAATATCACATTCGCATTGAAACAGCATGGTGAAAAGGATAAGAAAAAATTAGATGAAATCGTTGAAACAAGTTTGAAGCAAGCCGCACTTTGGGATCAAGTGAAAGATAACTTAAACAAAAGCGCCTTAGCTCTGTCTGGTGGGCAACAACAACGTTTGTGTATCGCTCGGGCAATTGCGATGAAACCAGATATTCTGTTGTTAGATGAACCGGCAAGCGCGTTAGATCCGATTTCAACAGGAACGGTTGAAGAAACGTTAGTGAATTTAAAAGATGATTACACGATCATCATTGTGACACATAACATGCAACAAGCGGCGCGGATTAGTGACTATACAGCTTTCTTCTATATGGGTAAAGTCATTGAATACGACCATACAAGAAAAATCTTTACACGACCAAAAATTCAAGCAACGGAAGACTACGTTTCAGGACATTTTGGTTAGGAGGAGCAAGATGGGCAAAGAAATTATTTCATCAAAAGATTTACATTTATATTACGGGAAAAAAGAAGCATTGAAAGGCATTGATTTAACTTTTAATCAAGGAGAATTAACTGCCATGATTGGTCCTTCTGGTTGCGGGAAGTCAACGTATTTACGTTGCTTGAATCGTATGAATGATTTAATCCCAGACGTAACTATTACTGGAAGTGTCGTCTATAAAGGAAAAGATATTTATGGACCGAAAACAGATAACGTTGAATTACGTAAAGAAATTGGGATGGTTTTCCAACAACCTAATCCATTTCCATTTTCAGTTTATGAAAATGTGATTTATGGCTTGCGCCTAAAAGGAGTCAAAGACAAGCAAGTCTTAGATGAAGCAGTTGAAACCAGTTTGAAAGCTGCTGCCGTTTGGGAGGATGTCAAAGATAAACTTCACAAAAGTGCACTTTCACTTTCTGGTGGACAACAACAGCGGGTTTGTATCGCTCGTGTTTTAGCTGTGGAACCAGATATTATTTTATTAGATGAACCAACTAGCGCCTTGGACCCAGTTTCTAGTGGTAAAATTGAAAACATGCTGTTAACATTAAAAGAGAAATATACCATGATTATGGTGACACATAATATGTCACAAGCATCACGGATTTCTGATAAAACGGCCTTCTTTTTACAAGGTGATTTAATTGAATTTAATGACACGAAAAAAGTATTTTTAAATCCAAAAGAAAAACAAACAGAAGATTACATTTCTGGTAAATTTGGTTAAAAGGGGGAAAAAGAATGTTACGGACACAATTTGAAGAAGAACTATTGAATCTGCACAATCAATTTTATGAAATGGGTATGATGGTTAGTAGTGCCGTCCATAAATCCGTGAAGGCATATATTAATCATGATAAAAAATTAGCTCAAGAAGTGATTGATCGCGATATTGAAATCAATGATATGGAAGTCAAACTTGAGAAAAAGAGTTTTGAAATGATTGCGTTACAACAACCAGTGACAACAGACTTACGTATGATTATCACTGTTATGAAAGCTAGTTCGGATTTAGAAAGAATGGCGGACCATGCCGTTTCGATTGCTAAATCAACGATTCGCTTAAAAGGAGAAACACGTATTCCTGAAATCGAAAAAGAAATTTCAGATATGTCTGATTATGTGAAAAAAATGGTGGATAATGTTTTAATCGCCTATGTTAAAACGGATCAAAAAGATGCACGAATGATTGCACAAATGGATGATCGTACTAATGAATATTTCGATAGTATTTACAAACATGCCGTAGAAGCAATGAAAGCTAATCCAGAAACGGTCATTAGCGGAACTGATTATCTACATGTGGCACAATACTTGGAAAGAATTGGCGACTATGTCACAAATATTTGTGAGTGGATTGTTTACTTGGCAACTGGTAAAATTACCGAATTGAATAGTAATCGTGACGAACAATTTTAAGAAAAACAAATAAAAAAACTAGGAGACGGCCTTTTTTAGACCAATTCCTAGTTTTTTTAGCGTAAAATGAACTGATTTCATAAAACTAGTCCTTACTAATGAGAAGAAATCGTTCTTAAGTCCTATGACAAATGATCAAAAACAAGGCATAATAATGCATGTAAGGAAAACACTATTGAGTGAAAAATTTGCTAAGGAGGCAATATCCATGAAAGAAAGAGAACGCGTATTAGAATTAGTGAAAAAAGGTATTCTAACGTCAGAAGAAGCGTTAATTTTATTAGAAAATATGGCAACTGAAAAAGATGAAAAACAAATCGAAAAAGCTGCTGAAAAAGTTGATACACAAAATATTGGAACAACAAATAAAGAAGATCAAGTCGCAGATTTAATGGATGCATTAGAAAAAGGCGAATCAGAAGGACCTACTGTTGATTCGTTTGAAGAAAATACACAGGACAGTGCAGAAAAAGATCGTGAAAACTTAGAAAGAATTCTTGATGAGTTAGCAACAAAAGCCAATCGTGCTTCGGCTGAATTGGACGAAGTCAACGCAGAAATTGCCGGCATCAAAGAAGAAATTAAAGAAGTCGCAGAAGAAATTGGAACATTAGATACAAAAGAAGAATTAGATGCATTGACAGAAGATGAACAAGTTCAACGAAAAGACTTGCACGTTTTACTTGCACAATTAGAAGAAAAATTAGCGACTCAAAGTACTGAAAAAACAGCACTGGAAGAAGAACTAAAAAACATTCGCAAAGAACAATGGAAAGGTCAATGGAATGATACAAAAGAAAAAGTTTCTTCTCAATTCTCTGAAGAGTGGAAAGATCAAGCCACAGATACCTTTAACCAAGTCGGCGGCAAAGTTGCCGAAGTTGGCGGCCAAGTGGGAGAATTCTTGAAAAAAACATTTAATTCTTTCAGTGACACCATGAATGATAATGTGGAATGGAAAGACATTAAAATGAAAGTTCCTGGTGTGGCAACAACTAAGTTTGAACATGAGTTTAACTATCCAAATCCACAAGCAAGTTTAATTGATGTCAAGGTAGCAAATGGTACCGTGGTTTTCAAAACTTGGGATCAAGAAGATGTGAAAGTCGAAGCAAAAATCAAATTATATGGTAAAATGGCAGGAGATTCACCAATGGAAGCTTTCTTAGAACGAAGTGACATTGATGTGGATGATGAAACGATTTCTTTCCAAGTGCCAAACAAACGGGTGAAAGCAGATTTAACGTTCTATTTACCAAAACGCACTTACGATCATGTATCTGTTAAATTATTAAACGGAAATGTCTTAGTAGAAGAGTTAACAGCGAAAGATGTTTACACAAAATCAACGAATGGGACGATTACGTTTAAAAAAATTGATGCAACTATGTTAGAAATTGAAGGCGTGAATGGTGAAATTAAAGTCCTAGAAGGAACGATTTTAGATAACATTATTGAAACAGTCAATGGTGATGTGTCTATTTCCGCGGCACCAGAAAGTCTAAGTGTTTCTCTGATTAATGGAGATATCCGCATTACAGCTAAAGAAAAAACGCTTCGCCGTGTTGAAGCAAGCTCTGCAAATGGGAATATCAAGTTGGCCTTGCCAAATGACTTAGGCGTTGAAGGGCAAGTGAAAACTAATTTAGGTAGTATTAACAGCCGTTTAACAGATATTGAAGTTGTTCGTGAAAAGAAAGATCGCGGCAATCAACAATTACATTTTAGACGTGTACTGGAAGAATCAATGGCTCAAATTAATGCTTCTACAACAACGGGAAGTATTTTCCTAAAAGATACGGATAAATAATTAATAATTTTAAGCTAGATGGGCTGACGAATCAGCCTTTCTAGTGTAAAATTTAGTAGACGAGGTGAAAACATATGAAAAGAAAACTAACAAAATCTCCGAATAACGTGGTTTTAACAGGAAGCTTAGCTGGGATTGCTGATTGGCTAGGAATTGACCCAACAATTATTCGTGTCGTTTATGTCTTGCTCAGCTTTTTCTCAGCAGGATTTCCAGGCATTCTCTTATACATTGCCTTAGCAGTCTTGATCCCTTCTGGAAGAACAGGAAGCGATCGCGGCTACGGCCATCAAAATCCTTATAATAGAAATGTTCGCAATGAAAATCCTTATGCTGCCAATAAAAAGCAACGTAAAGAAGCGGAAAAAATTGATGATGACGAATGGAGTGACTTTTAATGACATATTTTCAGCGATTGGTTGTTAATACACTGACATTCATTTCTTTATCAGTTGTTTTTCCTGGCATGATTCATGTGAGAGGCATAATGCCTGCAATTATTGCCGCCTTTGTTCTCTCAATCCTAAATATGTTGGTGAAACCAGTCTTAACAATCTTGTCGCTCCCATTTACTTTATTAACGTTTGGTCTATTTAGCTTTGTTGTCAATGCAGCGATTTTACAAATGACCTCGTTTTTTGTGGGGGAAATGAACTTTGGCTTCTCAAGTTTTTGGGCAGCGGTGCTAATGGCTGTAATTATGTCAATTGTCAATACGATCGTTACGGATCACAATTTATCTAAATATGAATAAAAAAAGCCTGAAGAACGTAGCATAAAATGCGTTCTTCAGGCTTTTTCGATGGTTAAATTTTCTAGGTGACATTCTGGATGGCGGCTGATATAGCCATATAAAATGTTTAAAAAATCAACTTGTTGCTTCGAGTAATGCTCAATTGTTTTCGGTGGTTTTTTGGGCATGATTTTTTTTGCTAGTTCAAGCGATGAATATTTTTGAAACGTTTGTTTAGTTACAACACGTGTTGCTACCACCAAGCCTTGGTAAATTAAATAGTATTTGATTTTTTTCTGAAAAGGTAACCACATCAGTTGCCAATCTCGTTGGTTAGCTTGACTAATTCGTTGATTTTGGTTTGCAAAGCGCGTCAGAAAGAGCCAATCTTCTTTGAGTTTTGCCGCTTTTTCGAAGGCTTGTTTTTCAGCAGCTTCTTGCATTTGTTGAGCAATTCGTTTGATTGGTTCTCGTCCTTGATTATGGAAAAAGTCGAACAATTCTTGTTGAAATAGTTCGGTCGGAATGGCACTCTCTTTTTGAAAGGTTTGATGCCAATAGTTGGTTGGGACGAGATCGTAGATACTATCCAAAATTATTTTTAAACGGTTTAATTTTCGACGAATCGAATAAGGACCAAAACAGTTCTTTTTAGTGGGAATATTTAAGAGTTTAATCTCTAATTGCCGCTCATTAACGGCTACCGATACATAAGAATATTGTTCATAAGCATTCATTTGGCGATTGTAACGCGGTCGATACTGTTGAATCAGTTGACATTCTAGGAGGAGCGCATCCAATTCTGTGTCAGTATGGAGAACATCGAAGTCTATAATTTGTTTGACTAAGCGCATCGTCTTTCGAGAATGTTGATTACTATTAATAAAATAGCTCGACACGCGATTTTTCAATTTTTTGGCTTTGCCCACATAAATAATTGTGTCGGTTGCGTCTTTCATTAAATAAACACCCGGTGTTAACGGTAGTTGATGGGCTTTTTCCTTTAAATATTCTTTCATAAGTTTCCTCTTTTCTTAAAAGGATCGGCTTCAAGTATACAAAGTTTTCTGAAATAGTCAAGTAACAGAAATAGCATAGGTAATTTCACTGAAAAATAGTTTCATTTTTTTGAAATATGATAATTCTAGGAATTATCTAGTGAATAGCTAGAAACTTGTATTTTTAAATGATAAAATATAACAAGTAGCAGAAAGGACTGACATTCGATATGACAGAAGTGGTAAAGATTTATCAACTGGTAGAAAATCTTTCTTTAGAAGTAGTATACGGAGATGAAGAAAGCTTAAATAGAACAATTAAAACTGGTGAAATTTCCCGGCCAGGTTTAGAATTAACTGGGTATTTTAATTATTATTCCCATGACCGTTTACAATTATTTGGGAGCAAAGAAATTACCTTTGCGGAACGAATGATGCCTGAAGAGCGTTTATTAGTGATGCGCCGTTTATGTGCGAAAGATACTCCAGCCTTTATAGTATCCAGAGGACTAGAAATCCCCGAAGAATTAATTACAGCAGCAAAAGAAAATGGCGTTTCTGTATTACGTTCACCGATTTCAACTTCCCGTTTACTAGGGGAACTATCCAGTTATTTAGATGGCCGTTTAGCTGTTCGGACAAGTGTCCACGGAGTTTTAGTTGATGTTTATGGACTTGGTGTTTTGATTCAAGGAGATAGCGGTATTGGTAAAAGTGAAACAGCTTTAGAGCTTATTAAACGTGGACATCGGCTAATCGCAGACGATCGCGTCGATGTTTATCAGCAAGATGAATTAACCGTGGTTGGAGAACCACCAAAAATTTTGCAGCATTTAATTGAAATTCGTGGTATCGGAATTATTGACGTCATGAACCTGTTTGGAGCTAGTGCGGTCCGTGGCTTTATGCAAGTTCAATTGGTCGTTTATTTAGAGGCATGGGAAAAAGACAAGAAATATGATCGTCTTGGTAGTGATGATGCAATGGTTGAAATAGCTAACGTTGATGTCCCTCAGATTCGTATTCCTGTTAAGACCGGCCGAAATGTGGCCATTATCATTGAAGTAGCAGCAATGAACTTCCGCGCGAAAACAATGGGCTATGATGCAACAAAAACGTTCGAAGAGCGCTTAACCCGTTTGATTGAAGAAAATTCAGGAGAATAGAAGGAGAAGATGTGATGATGTTAGCTCAAGTAAATTCAATTGCATTTCGCCTTTTCGGTATTCCCGTCTATTGGTATGCAATTATTATTGTTTCAGGGATTGCTTTAGCTGTTTGGCTAAGTAGTCGTGAAGCCGTTCGTGTTGGTTTAAAAGAAGATGATGTCTTTGACTTTATGCTCTGGGGATTACCTGCAGCAATTGTTGGCGCGCGCTTGTATTACGTCGCTTTTCAATGGCAAGATTATGTAGACAATCCGATTGAAATTTTCTTTACTCGAAATGGTGGCTTAGCGATTTATGGTGGTCTTATTGGTGGGGGACTGGCGCTGTTTTTCTTTACGCGTCATCGTTTCATTTCTACATGGACTTTTTTAGATATTGCCGCACCAAGTGTGATTTTAGCGCAAGCAATTGGTCGCTGGGGCAACTTTATGAATCATGAAGCCTATGGGCCAGCGACCACCAGACAATTTTTAGAAAATCTCCATTTACCAACGTTTATCATTGATAACATGAATATCAACGGAACGTATCATCAACCAACATTTTTATATGAATCTGTCTGGAATGTTTTAGGCTTTATCGTTTTAGTGTTATTACGCAAAAAGCCACACTTTTTAAAAGAAGGCGAAGTCTTTTTAGGTTATATAATATGGTATTCTTTCGGCCGTTTCTTCATCGAAGGCTTACGGATGGACAGTTTGTATGCGTTTAGTAACATTCGTGTCTCACAATTGTTGTCTTTAGTGATGTTCGTGGCAGCAATTGTTATTGTGATCGTTCGCAGAAGAAATCCCAATTTGAAATTTTACAATCGGGAGAAACAAAAGAAAAAAATAACAACTTCTTAATCCAACTTGATTGAAGAATATGGTAAACTAAAGAAGTAACGTTGTTTAGCGAAAGGAGAGTTTCACCGATGAAACAAAAAGTCGCTGTTTTAGGTCCAGGTTCCTGGGGGACAGCTTTAGCTCAAGTATTAGCCGAAAATGGACACGAGGTCTGTATTTGGGGAAATAAACCAGAGCAAATCGATGAAATAAATACAAAACACACCAACAAACATTATTTACCAGAATTAATCTTACCTACTTCAATTCAGGCAACCACTGATTTAGCCACTGCTTTAGTAGATGTTGATGCGGTACTGTTTGTGGTACCAACTAAAGCCATTCGTTCAGTAGCACAAGAAGTGGCCCAACATTTAAAAACAAAACCAATTATTATTCATGCAAGTAAAGGGCTCGAACAAGGTACACATAAGCGGATTTCAGAAGTGATAGCGGAAGAGATTCCAGCAGAAAAACGGCAAGGGATTGTGGTTTTATCTGGTCCAAGCCATGCAGAAGAAGTCGCTGTTCATGACATTACAACCATTACAGCAGCAAGCGAAAATTTAGCAGACGCTGTGTATGTGCAAGAGTTGTTTATGAATGATTACTTTAGAATTTATACGAATGATGATGTGATTGGTGTAGAAACAGGGGCGGCCTTAAAAAATATTATTGCTTTGGGCGCCGGAGCGATTCATGGCTTAGGCTTTGGTGATGATGCCAAAGCGGCAATTATGACTCGTGGTTTAGCAGAAATTAGTCGTTTAGGGGTTGCGATGGGAGCAAACCCATTAACATTTATTGGTTTAAGTGGTGTTGGGGATTTAATTGTTACTTGTACAAGTGTCCATTCTCGAAATTGGCGTGCGGGTAATTTATTAGGAAAAGGCCATAAGTTAGATGAAGTCTTAGAAAACATGGGTATGATTGTGGAAGGTGTTTCAACAACTAAAGCAGCCTATGAATTGGCACAACAACTAGAAGTTGAAATGCCAATCACAGAAACAATCTACAATGTCTTGTACAATGACGAAGATGTACAACAAGCAGCAAAAGAAATCATGTTGCGCGATGGCAAAACCGAAAACGAATTTACACTTGATTTTTAGGAGGAAAAAAGATGAAAGTTAAAAAGGCAGTTATTCCAGCAGCTGGGTTAGGAACACGTTTCTTGCCGGCTACCAAAGCGATGGCAAAAGAAATGTTACCGATTGTTGATAAACCAACGATTCAATTTATCGTAGAAGAAGCACTAGCTTCAGGAATCGAAGATATTTTAATTGTGACAGGCAAAGCCAAACGTCCGATTGAAGATCATTTTGATTCAAATGTTGAACTAGAAAATAATTTAAAAGAAAAAAATAAAACCGATTTATTGAAATTAGTCGAAGAAACAACGGATGTTAATTTACATTTTATTCGTCAATCCCATCCGAAAGGCTTAGGACACGCTGTTTTACAAGCGAAAGCATTTGTTGGCAATGAACCTTTTGTCGTGATGTTAGGCGACGATTTAATGGAAGATAAAGTGCCATTAACGAAACAATTAATGGATGATTACGAAGAAACACATGCTTCGACAATTGCGGTAATGAAAGTACCCCATGAAGATACTTCAAAATATGGTATTATCAACCCAGAAAAAGAAATCGAAAAAGGACTATACAATGTCGAGAACTTTGTTGAAAAACCAAAACCCGAGGAAGCACCAAGTGATTTAGCGATTATCGGCCGTTATTTATTAACCCCTGAAATTTTTGATGTACTTGAAAATCAAAAACCAGGCGCTGGTAACGAAATTCAGTTAACAGATGCGATTGACACTTTAAATAAAACACAACGCGTTTTTGCTCGTGAGTTTAAAGGAGAACGTTACGACGTTGGCGATAAATTTGGGTTTATGAAAACAAGCATTGAATATGGTTTGACTCATCCAGAAGTAAAAGATAATTTACGAGAATACATTATTAATTTAGGTGCTCAATTAGCGAAAAAAGAGCAACCAAAAGAAAAATAAATAAAAATAAGCGTAAAATTTCAATTCGTTAGAAGGAAATTTTACGCTTTTTTTCTTAAAGAAAAGGGCATGAGAATTTTATAAAATAAATTGTCATTCTTAGCTTTATGAGTTGTGAAAAATATAAGTTGGTGTTATCCTAAGATTATAAATAAAATTTCAGAGGGGAGTAATGATATGTCAGGTGGGGAAATTGCTGCCTTAATTGCAGCGGTAGCATTTGTTGTTTTAGTCATCTTTTTAGTACTTGTGTTATATAAAGTCTCTCAAGTTGTTTCAAAAATTGAAGATACAATTGATGAAACAAATACAACAATCAAAGTCGTGACTAGCGATGTGAATGTATTGAGTCGCCAAGTGGAAGGCTTGCTTGTTAAAAGTAATGAACTATTGACAGATGTGAATCAAAAAGTGGCAACGATTGATCCGTTGTTTACGGCCGTTGCTGATTTAAGCGAAAGTGTCTCTGAATTGAACACCTCAAGTAAACATTTGATTACAAAGGTAGGAACCGTAGGGAAAGGCACAGCGAAAGCTGGTTTAGTGAGTAAAGTAGGCGGTTCTGCTTTTAGAGCAATGCGTTCAAAAAATAAAAAAACAAATAACTAATTGGAGGAGATTTTTATGGCTAAAAAAGGCGGATTTTTCTTAGGAGCAGTAATTGGTGGAACAGCAGCAGCCGTTGCCGCATTATTACTTGCACCAAAATCAGGTAAAGAATTACGTGATGATTTATCAAATCAAACAGATGATTTAAAAAACAAAGCGCAAGATTACACAGATTATGCTGTTCAAAAAGGAACAGAATTAACAGAAATCGCAAAACAAAAAGCCGGCGTTTTATCAGATCAAGCCTCTGATTTGGCAGGTTCTGTCAAAGAAAAAACAAAAGATTCATTGGATAAAGCACAAGGTGTTTCTGGCGACATGCTTGATAACTTTAAAAAACAAACAGGTGATTTATCTGATCAATTTAAAAAAGCAGCTGACGATGCTCAAGATCACGCAGAAGATTTAGGTGAAATTGCCGAAGATGCAGCAGAAGATATCTATATTGACGTTAAAGATTCTGCGGCAGCGGCCAAAGAAACTGTTTCTGCTGGTGTCGATGAAGCAAAAGAAACCACCAAAGATGTTCCTGAAAAAGCTGCAGAAGCAAAAGAAGATGTTAAAGATGCAGCGAAAGACGTAAAAAAAGAATTTAAAGGGTAACAAGCGTTTAGCTTATGAAAGTTAGCAACGGATCGTGTTGCTTTTGTTCAGCGGCTTACCTTAAAATTTAGAAATGAGGCCATCAGTCCGGTTGACTGATGGCCTCATTTTATTTTTATGCTATTCAATAATTTGCAATTCTTTGGTTGTCTTAGTGAATGGTTCGGAGCCTGTTTTGGTTACGTGTAAACAATCTTCAATACGAACGCCTACTTTTCCAGGAATGTAAATACCGGGCTCAATAGAGAAACACATACCTTCTTCAATGACTAAATCATTGCCATGAACCAGCGATGGGTATTCATGGACAGTGGTTCCAATGCCATGGCCTAAGCGATGGTTAAAGTATTCACCATAACCAGCTTTTGTGATTACACCTCGAGCAATATCATCTAATTCGCCTGCTGTAACACCAGGTTTCACCGCTTCAGTTGCTGCTAATTGTGCTTCTAAAACAATTCCATAAATTTCTTTTTGAAAATCAGAAGGTTCCAAGTAGCTGACTGTTCGTGTGGCATCACTACAATAGCCATTATGAACGACACCTAAATCAAATAACACTAAGTCATGGGGCTCAATTTTTGTTTCGCCAGGTACCCCGTGAGGACTAGCTCCGTTTTTTCCTGTTAAGACTAACGTATCAAAACTCATCGAGCGAATACCTTGACGTTTTAATTGATACTCGATTTCTGCAACAATTTCTTGTTCCGCAACGCCTGCTTGAATTGCTTTGAAGCCAATCTCAAAAGCGACATCCGCCCAACTACCAGCTTCTAGTAAACGTTGAATTTCAGGTTCTGTTTTAATTAATTGAAGTTTTTCAATTAAAGGCGTAACATCATGCGAAAAATCGCTAGTTGGGAAATAGGTTTTCAATTGATCGAAACGAGCTAAAGAAAGAGCTTGTTTTTCTAAAGCAAAGCGTGGTGTGCCTTGTGTTCGTTTATTTAATAAAGCCGCAATTTTTTCCCAAGGATTTTCGCTATCTAAATAACCATAAACGGGATAAGTCCAACTACTCTTTTCGGCATCTTCGACTTCCAATGCAGGTGTAAATAAAAATGATTGATCGTCCGCAGCGATAAACAAAGCTAACACGCGCTCATGAGGTTCGCTTTCGTAACCGGAAAAGTAAGCGATATGACCAGGATCACTAATATAAGTGAAGTCAATCTTTTCTTGGTGCATCCAATTTTTTAAATCGGCAATTTTTTCTTGATTCATAAAACATCCTTCTTTCTTTTATTCTGAAGTGAATCACAGTACTATCATAACATGAAATGACAAAAAGTTCCTTTTGAAATGGAAAGTAAATTTTCATGAAAAAACGATAAAACGGTTGCAAAAATAGAAGAATTTTGATATTCTAGGCTAGGAAAGAAATGTAAACAGTGTTTTCAGAAAATGAGAACAAATTCATATTTATAGGAGAAGAAACATGGAAAAACAAACAATTACAATTTATGATGTTGCTAGAGAGGCAAATGTATCTATGGCTACTGTTTCTCGTGTTGTCAATGGTAATCCCAATGTAAAACCAGCAACGCGTAAAAAAGTCTTAGAAGTGATTGATCGCTTAGATTACCGTCCTAACGCAGTCGCACGTGGTTTAGCAAGTAAAAAAACGACAACAGTGGGTGTCATTATTCCAGATGTTAGTAATGCATTTTTTGCTTCATTAGCACGTGGCATTGACGACGTGGCTACAATGTATAAATACAATATCATTTTAGCTAATTCAGATGGAGACGATCAAAAAGAAGTTACTGTATTAAACAATTTACTTGCCAAGCAAGTAGATGGGATTATCTTTATGGGTCATCGCATTACAGATGATATTCGTGGTGAATTTTCACGTTCAAAAACACCTGTTGTCTTAGCAGGTTCCATTGATCCAGACGAACAAGTTGGTAGCGTTAATATTGATTACACAGAAGCAACGAAAGATGCAACAGCGACTTTAGCGAAAAATGGGAACAAAAAAATTGCTTTTGTTAGTGGTGCATTAATCGATCCAATTAATGGTCAAAACCGAATGAAAGGCTACAAAGAAGCTTTAGCGGAAAATGGCTTGTCTTATAATGAAGGCTTAGTTTTTGAATCTGAATATAAATTTAAAGCAGGGATTAATTTGGCTGAGCGTGTCCGTAATAGTGGGGCAACTGCTGCCTTTGTTACAGATGATGAGCTAGCGATTGGTTTATTAGATGGGATGCTAGATGCTGGTGTGAAAGTTCCAGAAGAATTTGAAATCATTACAAGCAATAACTCATTGCTTACAGAAGTCTCTCGTCCACGTCTATCAAGTATTACACAACCTTTATATGATATCGGTGCCGTGTCAATGCGCTTATTAACAAAACTAATGAACAAAGAAGAAATTGAAGAAAAAACAGTTGTTTTACCTTATGGAATTGATCAAAAAGGTTCAACAAAATAAATTGAATTAAACGGCTAAACAAAGAGCGGTAACTCTTAGTTTAGCCTTTTTTTGATACTTAAAAATGAGCCAGAAAAATACGTTTTCTGGCTCATTTTAGCGAGTTAATTATTATTCTTTTTATTATCGTTGTTTTTATTGTTATTGTTGTTGTTATTATTTGTAGTGGCTCGTGGAGCAAGATTTCCCCAGTAAGAAGCGTAATTGCTGTCTGTTCCACCGATCCCAAATTTATAGGTACTTTGTGGTGCACCATCTTTGGCATAGTATGAAGTCGTTGTTTTGCCAGGTGTATTGAACTTGGCACCATTATAGGTAATTGAGCCAGGTTTTTCACCAGTAAATTCAGAAACTTTTGATTTAATGACACTTGGGTCTAATTCAAATTTTTGACCAATGCCAAACAATTCTGGATTCGCATAGTACAGCGCGTTAGCTAAGTTCGCCATATAATTCCCGTTATTGTCGCCGCTGGTCGTCGTCATTGGCGCTGGTAGATCATGTCCTGACCAAGAACTTAGTGTCACAGTCGGGGTAGAGACAATTAGCCATGAATCTTTATAGTCATTAGTTGTCCCAGTTTTTCCGACCCAATCAGCACTGGCTAAATGAGGATTCAAGCCAGCTAATGTTGGTTTGAATTTTGTCGTATTCGCAGAATCCACCACTGAGCGCAACAAGTCATTCATAATAGAAGCGGTCGCCGGTGAATAAACTTGCGTTCCTTCATCTTTGTGTTCGTAGACCACATGTCCGCTATTGTCTGTGATTTTTTCAATCATGTAGGCTTTTTGATATTTACCTTTGTTAGCAAGCGCTTGGAAGCCGTTTGTTTGTGTTACAACATTTGTTTCTACTGAACCCAATGGCGCAGATTCGTAAGCCCAAGCATCTGAAGCTGGATAGTTCATTTTACTTAAGTAGTGATTGTAAGAGAAATTATCATCACCCATTTTTTTCCTTAGCTCATTATTAACATGAACGACAGGGATATTGAAAGACCAATTCAAGGCATTCCGAACAGTCACGAATTGATTTAAATCCACATTTGTGGAATTAACAAATTCTGTACCATCAGCATAAGTCGTTGGGTAGTTGGCCAGACGACTTTCAGAACCAATGAGTCCTTGATCAATCGCAGGGCCATAGACAGAAATTGGTTTAATCGTAGAACCAACTTGACGATCGGCATTAAAGGCATGGTTGTTTTGATTAATATCGAAGTTTCTACCGCCGATAAAACCAAGGATACGACCAGTAGCGTTATCCATTAAAATATTGCCAGTTTCAATCATTGTATTCCCATTGACATCTGCAGTGCCATCATCAAGCAAATAACCATAATTTGCGACAGCGGTTTGCATCGTGTTGTAAATATTCTGATCAATGGTCGATTGGATTGTATAGCCTTGCGACTGGATTTCGCGACGTGCTTGTTCTTCATATTGATCTAAACCAACTTGATCTAAATCATCACGATTAACTTTAGCTTTTTTCATATCTAAATCCATGACAATCTCAACTGCTTTATCTAACACCGTGTAGTATAGATAGCCTTCTGTATTGACATTGGCCTGTTCAGTTGGTAAAAAGTCTTTTTTCAAGTCGTAAGCTTTGGCTTCTTCATATTCCTTTTGCGAAATAGCTTTTTCTCGGTACATACTGAAAAGAACAAAATCTTTTCTCTTCATTCCTAAAGACAAATCGTCTTTCAAGGCACCAGTGTTAGTATAGGGCGTGTAAACAATAGGACTTTGGGGAAGACCTGCGATAAAGGCCGCTTGAGGAAGATTCAAGTCCTTGGCACTTTTACCAAAGAGTCCTTTGGCTGCTTCTTCCACGCCTGCAATATTTTCACCTTTGTTATTACGACCAAAAGGGGAGACATTTAGATAAGTTGTCACGATTTCGTCCTTAGAAAAGTATTTTTCAATACGTAAAGCTAATAAAATTTCGTTGGCTTTCCGTTTAAAAGTCGTTTCGTCACTTAAAATCTGTTGCTTGACCAATTGCTGAGTCAATGTTGAACCACCAGAAGAACCGCCGATACCTGTCGCATCAGAAATCAACGCTCGAACTAGCGCTTTTGGTACCACCCCATGATGTTCTTCAAAATATTCATCTTCTGTTGAAATAATGGCTTTTTTTAGCAATGGAGACATTTGATCGCCATTAATTCGTGTCCGAATTAAATCTGATTTGATGTTAGCAATCGGAGTACCATCTGCGTAAGTCATTTTTGACACTTCGGTAATATCACTGATTTCTTTTTGCAATTCTTCCTTCGTTGGGGGCTGTGTATCTTCAACTAGAAAAGCAAAATAGCCCATTCCAATACCTAAGCCAAGAGAGCCACCTAAGACAATCAGAATAACCCCAAAAACCACTAATGACTGAAAAACGCGAATAATGACATTTAAAATAAGTAAAAAGACATTGCCGCCAGAAGAGGTCGTTGGTTTTTGCTTATTGTTACTTGAATTATTTTTCAAAAGCTTCACCTCAATAAAATGATACATTCTGTGTTATTATAGCAAAAAAAAGCTTCTATGAATAGTTTCTACACCAATTGCCATTTTTTGTTGAAAAAACTTAAGAGAAAATAGGGAAATCTCATTTTTTGACTTTTCAAGTGTGACAGAATCGGTTACTATGAATAGGGGAATTTGATCTATTATTATGTTTTACTATAGGAGGAAAATCATGAATTCAGCTTTTTTTGAAGAATTAAAAGCCCGTGGGTTGGTCTACCAAGTCACAGATGAAGAAGCCTTACAAAAACAATTAAATGAAGAATCTGTTAAATTATATATCGGCTTTGATCCAACGGCAGACAGTTTACACATCGGGCATCTACTGCCAATTCTTATGTTACGTCGTTTCCAACAAAATGGTCATGTGCCCATTGCTTTAGTTGGTGGCGGAACAGGCATGATTGGTGATCCATCATTCAAAGATGCAGAGCGTAGTTTAAACACACTTGATACAGTGAAAGCTTGGTCTGAAAGTATTAAGGGCCAGTTGTCACGTTTTATCGATTTTGAAGATGAAAAAAATCCAGCGATTCTAGCAAATAACTATGATTGGCTTGGAGAGCTTTCGTTAATTGATTTCTTACGTGATGTTGGAAAAAACTTTACAATTAACTATATGATGAGTAAAGAAAGCGTGAAACGCCGAATCGAAACAGGAATTTCTTATACTGAATTTGCGTATCAATTATTACAAGCGTATGATTTCTTGAAATTGTACGAAACAGAAGGCTGTTTATTGCAATTAGGCGGCAGTGATCAATGGGGGAACATTACTTCAGGGATTGAATTATTACGCCGAGAACAAGAAGTTCAAGGATTCGGCTTAACCATGCCTTTAATTACAAAAGCAGATGGTACCAAATTTGGTAAAACAGAAGGAAACGCAGTTTGGCTAGATGCGGAAAAAACTTCGCCATATGAATTTTATCAATTCTGGATTAACACAGATGATCGTGATGTCGTGAAATTCTTGAAATACTTTACTTTCTTAACATTGGATGAAATTGCAACAATTGAAGAAGAATTTACAGCGAACCCAGGTCAACGTGCTGCGCAAAAAGCGTTAGCCAAAGAAGTGACTACTTTAGTCCACGGTGAAGCAGCCTATCATCAAGCGGTTAAAATTTCAGAAGCTTTATTCAGCGGAGATATCCAAAGCTTAACAGCAGAAGAAATTAAACAAGGCTTTAAAGATGTACCAACGTATGAGGTGCAACCAGAGGATCAATTAAGTTTAGTTGACTTATTAGTTACCTCAAAAATAGAACCATCCAAACGTCAAGCCCGTGAAGATGTTCAAAATGGAGCGATTTACGTCAATGGAGAACGTAGACAAGATTTAGCAGCTGAATTGACAGAAACTGATAAAATCGAAGGACAATTTACTGTGATTCGTCGCGGTAAGAAAAAATATTTCTTGTTAAAATACTAAAAAAATGAAAGCTTGGGACGAAGGTCGTTTAGACAACAGGTTCCAAGCTTTCGCTTTTAAAAAAGATAAATTGGGATTAATTCTGTTACAAAAAACTCTTTTTTACTATTGGGCATATTCAATTACAGATAACTTGTGCTATGCTAGAATAAAAAGTGCAGTCGCTATAAGGAGTAGGTTATGAAATCAATTGTCGAAAAGTTAAACTTAACGAAGTATCAGCAACTAGTTATTTTAAATAGACCACAGGGAGAGTATCTATCTGAATTTGCTTCAGCCGCGCAGCAATTACCCTCAGAACCAGTTGAGCTGATTTTTGCATTTGTGAAAACGATGGCGGAATTTCAAGAGATTGTTTCAATGGTGATTGAAGGTCAACATTTAGTAGAAAATGGGTTGTTATATGTGGCTTATCCGAAAAAAGGCAATAAAATGTATCCAACTTTTGTCCACCGAGATGAAATTTTTCCAACATTACAAGTAAACGAGGCAGATGGGTATATTAAAGGCTCAACCTTAAAATTTAATCGCATGGTTAGTTTAGATGAGACTTTTACGGTTGTCGGCATGAAGAATGTTCTTAAAAAGCCAGCGAAGAATCAGACCAGTTCTGCTGTTGGGGATTATGTTCAATATTTACCGGAAATTGAAGCGTTGGTACAAACAGAACCAGCTGCTGTAGCGACATTCGCTGCATTAACGCCTGGTTATCAAAAAGAGTGGGCGCGGTATGTATTTAGTGCGAAGCGAGCGGAGACACGGAAAAAGCGGCAAACTGAAATGTTAGCCATTTTAAAAGAAGGCTATAAAACCAAAGCTCTTTATCAGCAAAGGAAGAAATAATGGCGCAGTCAATTGAAACAGTTACAGCATACATCGAAACAGTCGAACCAAAATGGCGAATTGCTTATCAGCAAGTATTAGACGCCGTTTCGCAAAATTTGCCAGCAGGATTTGAATTAACAATGCAATATGGCATGCCAACCTTTGTTGTGCCGCTTTCAGTATTTCCAGAAGGCTATCTTAACCGTGGTGATGAACCGTTACCATTTATCAGCTTAGGCGCTACTAAAAGGCAAGTAGCTTTATATCACATGGGATTAATGGGAAATGAAGCCGTCCGAAGTTGGTTTCAAGAAGCCTATCAGGAACAAGTGTCAACAAAGCTAAACATGGGGAAAAGTTGTCTTCGCTTCACTAATCCTAAGCGAATACCTTATGAACTAATTGGCGAATTAGTAACAAAAATCACGCTAGAAGAATGGCTGCAACAGTATCAACACTACCAAAAGAAAAAGAAGAATTATTAGGAGGAACCACATGTTATTAGGATCACACGTTAGTATGAGTGGCAAGAAAATGCTATTAGGCTCTGCCGAGGAAGCGGCTAGTTATGGCTCAACAACCTTTATGATTTATACAGGTGCGCCACAAAACACGCGCCGGAAACCGATTGAAGAAATGAATATTGAAGCTGGGCAAGCTTTTATGAAAGAACACAATTTAAGTAATATCGTCGTTCATGCCCCGTATATTATTAATTTAGGCAATACAATCAAAACGGAAAATTTCGGTTTTGCCGTAGACTTTTTGCGTCAAGAAATTGAGCGAGCACAAGCGTTGGGAGCAACGCAAATCACGTTACACCCAGGTGCGCATGTTGGCGCAGGTCCAGAAGCCGGCATCAAACAAATTGTTAAAGGTCTAAACGAAGTCTTGTGGAAAGAGCAAATCCCTCAAATCGCTTTAGAAACAATGGCTGGTAAAGGAACCGAAATCGGCCGTACGTTTGATGAACTAGCTGCGATTATTGACGGAGTTACGCTAAATGATAAACTTTCTGTCACTCTGGATACTTGCCACATTAATGATGCAGGTTATAATGTAAAAGATGATTTTGATGGCGTATTAGTTGAATTTGATAAAATTATCGGATTGGATCGTTTAAAAGTTATTCATGTGAATGATTCTAAAAATCCTATGGGCTCACATAAAGATCGTCATGCCAATATTGGCTTTGGCACTATTGGTTTTGAAGCTTTAAACGGTGTGGTTCACCATGAAAAATTAACTGCTTTACCAAAAATTTTAGAAACACCTTATGTCGGAGAAGACAAAAAAAATAAAAAGGCCCCTTACGGCTTTGAAATTGCGATGTTAAAAAATCAAACATTTGATCCAGAATTATTAGAAAAAATTCAAGGACAAAACTAAAGCAACAATCGCTCTTAAAGGTCCTATTGACATTTAAGAGCGTATATTTTTGACTTTTAATCACTATTTTGCAAAAAAAATCAGACTTTTTTCATTATTTAAGAGAAATCCCGCAAAAAGAACTTTTCTTTTTTTGCTATTTCTAGTAAAATAATTCATTGAGAGCAAAACTATACGGAGAGGAGAGAGTTTCAATGGCAACAGGTTGGGTAGTATTAATCGCAGTAATCGCTTTATTAGTAGGCGCTGCAGGGGGCTTTTTCCTTGCACGCAAATATATGCAAGATTATTTCAAAAAAAATCCTCCCGTTAATGAGGATATGTTACGCATGATGATGGCATCAATGGGTCAAAAACCGTCAGAGAAAAAGGTTAGACAAATGATGCAACAAATGAAAAACCAAGGAAAATAGTAAAGGTTATTCAGGTAATCATGAATAAGTGTAAAAACGGGCTGATTTTCAGTCCGTTTTTTTGTTGTTTTGCGGGAGAATAGGATAATCTAGGAGGAAAAGAGCGAAACGTTTAATCAAAAACAACAATAACGAAGAAACCTTCTAGCTCGAAAGTAGTCTTCGTAGAACAACAAAGTAAAAGGAGGGACAACTGAATGTCCATATTCAAAAAATTAGGCTGGTTTTTTAAGCAAGAGAAAAAAAGTTATATTATTGGGGTTTTCTCATTAATGATGGTCGCTCTTGTTCAATTAGTCCCGCCCAAAGTTATTGGCGTCGTTGTAGATGAAATCGTTAACAAAGAAATTCGCTTAACGAAAATTATCGTGTGGGTTGCACTCTTGATTGGTGCTGGGCTTGCCCAATATCTTTTTCGCTATATTTGGCGGATGCATATTTGGGGGAGTGCGGCTCGTTTGGAAAAAGAGCTACGGACTCAATTATTTCATCATTTCACAAAAATGGATAGCATCTTTTATCAGAAATATCGGACAGGTGACTTGATGGCGCATGCAACCAATGATTTAAATGCCATCCAAAATGTGGCTGGAGCTGGGATTTTAACGTTTGCCGACTCTGTGATTACGGGAGGAACAACGATTATCGCAATGGTTCTATTTGTCGATTGGCGCTTAACATTAATTGCTTTATTACCGCTGCCTTTATTAGCCGTCACTTCACGAGTTCTAGGTTCTAAGTTGCATGATGCCTTTCGAGATTCACAAGCTGCTTTTTCAGCGATTAATGATAAAACACAAGAAAGTATCACTGGAATTAAAGTCATTAAAACATTTGGGCAAGAAAAAGAAGATCTTGCTGATTTTACAGAGAAAATTGATGATGCTATCGTCAAAAATAAACGAACGAACTTTTTAGATGCACTGTTTGATCCTTTTATTACGCTGATTATTGGTGTTTCTTATGTTTTGACAATTATTATTGGTGGTCGTTTCATCATGGAAGGAACGATTAGTTTAGGTCAGTTGGTCTCTTTCATTGCCTATATTGGGATGCTAGTTTGGCCAATGTTTGCGATTGGGCGCTTATTTAATGTGTTAGAACGTGGGAATGCTAGTTACGATCGTGTGAACGAATTATTACATGAAAAAACGCATATTATCGAACGAAAAGATGCCATCAAAACAATGGCGCAAGGGACAATTTCAATGAAGATTGATTCTTTTTCTTATCCAAAAGAAGAGACGGTGGCATTGGAAAATATCCAATTTTCGTTGCAAGAAGGAGAAACCTTGGGGATTGTTGGCAAAACAGGCGCTGGTAAAACCACTATTTTGAAGTTGCTGATGCGTGAATATGACCAATACCAAGGAACGATTTCCTTTGGAAAACATAACATTAAAAATTACACACTAGATGCATTGATGAGTGCAATGGGGTACGTGCCACAGGACCATTTTCTCTTTTCCATGACGGTACGAGATAACATTCGTTTTGCTAAACCACACTTGGAACAAGCAGCAGTTGAACAAGCGGCAGCATTAGCATTTATTAACCAAGAAATTAAAGCATTCCCTGAAGGCTATGACACAATGGTTGGGGAACGTGGCGTTTCGCTTTCTGGAGGACAAAAACAACGGATTTCTATTGCACGGGCCTTGATTGTTGAACCAGAATTGTTAATTTTAGACGATGCCTTATCTGCAGTCGATGCGAAGACTGAAGAGGCGATTTTATCAAATCTAAAAGAAACGCGCCAAGAAAAAACCACTATCATTACAGCGCATCGTTTAAGTAGTGTCATGCATGCCAAAGAAATCTTAGTGTTGGATGAAGGGAAAATTATTGAACGGGGGACACATCAGGAGTTACTGGCTCAGAAGGGTTGGTATCAGCGGATGTGGGAAAAACAGCAATTAGAAGCGAAAATTGAAGGGAGTGAGAGTTAATGGAAGAAAAGTATCAATCCGAATGGTCCAGAGAGTTACCGCTGAAAGAACAATTAACGATTGTTCAGCATTTGTTTCGTTTTGCCAAACCATTTCGACGCATGTTTTACACAGCTATTCTCTTTGCGTTTGGCTTATCAATTATCAATATTCTTTTGCCTAGAGTCATTCAAGTTTTTATGGATAATTATTTAACGCCTAAAACTGCTACAATGCAAGTGATTCTAACTTTTGCTGCTATTTATTTTTTTGGTGTCATTGTCAAAAGTATTGTTTGGTTTTTCCAATGGTATTTGTATTCGATGGCTTCTTTAAAAACGTATCAATATATACGAGTGAAATTATTTGAAAAATTACACACTTTAGGTATGCGTTATTTTGATCAAACACCAGCGGGTTCGACGGTGTCTCGTGTTACAAATGACACAGAAACATTGTTTGAATTCTGGTATGTATTCCTAATGGTGATTACAGGAATTTTTGCCGTAATCTCGTCATTTTTTGCAATGTTTCAACTCAGTCCAGAAATCTCATTTTATTGTCTAATTTTCTTGCCGATTTTATTAGTTGTGATTTGGTATTACCAAAAATTTAGTTCAAAATTATATCGCAGTATGCGGGAAAAATTAAGTCAATTAAACACCAAACTAAATGAATACATCTCTGGTATGCAAATCATTCAACAATTTCGCCAAGAAAAGCGTTTGGAAAAAGAATTTGAAGAAACCAATGATGACTATTTAAAAACACGAGTAGCAATGATTCGTATGAATTCGTTATTATTAAGTCCCATCATTAATTTGTTGTATACGTTGGCGATTGCATTGGCCTTAACTATGTTTGGCATCGATGCTTTACATTCACCTGTTGAAGCGGGGATGATTTATGCTTTTGTAACGTATGTCCAAGCTTTTTTTAATCCGATGACACAAATGATGGACTTCCTAAGTATCTTTACAGATGGGATTGTCGCAGGTAGCCGTATTTTAAAAATTATGGATACGGAAGAATTAACGCCGCAACAATCAGTAGGTGCGAATGGGGAAATTATCCGCGGGAAAATTGAATTTCGCAATGTTACTTTTTCTTATGACGGCAAAAACGAAGTATTGAAAAATATTAGCTTTGTCGCAAATCCCGGGGAAACCGTCGCTTTAGTCGGTCATACAGGAAGTGGTAAAAGTTCAATTATTAATGTACTCATGCGTTTCTATGAATTTTATGAAGGGCAGATTTTAATTGATGATCGTGACATTCGTGATTTTCCCATGACAGAATTACGGGAAAAGATGGGCTTAGTATTACAGGACGCTTTCATGTTTTATGGAGATATTGCTGGAAATATCCGTTTACTGAATCCAACTATCACAGATGAACAAATTAAACAGGCTGCGGAATTTGTTCAGGCGGATAAATTTATCCACACGTTACCCAATACCTATCATGCGAAAGTCATTGAACGAGGAGCTAGTTATTCTAGCGGACAACGTCAATTAATTTCGTTTGCACGAACGATTGTGACTGATCCCAAAATTTTAGTTTTAGATGAAGCAACCGCTAATATTGATACAGAAACAGAAGGATTGATTCAAGAAGGATTAGCCAAAATGCGTCAAGGGAGAACGACAATTGCGATTGCGCATCGCCTTTCGACGATTCGTGACGCAAACTTGATTTTAGTTTTAGACAAAGGGCAGATTGTAGAACGAGGAACGCACGAAACGTTACTGGCAGAAGGTGGCCTTTATGCGGATATGTATCAGTTACAAAGTACGGAAGTTTAACGTAACAATAGAAAGAGTTAAATAACCTAAACAAAGGCATTTAGTGTTAGGAAATTCCTAATTCTAGCTGTCTTTGTAGCTCTTTAAATTGCAAAAAAGAATAGAAATGGTATGATATGAAGAGAGAAAAACAAACGAGGAAGTTAGGTGGAACTGTGAAGCCAGTTATAGTCAAAAATGTGCGAATAGGTGAAGGGAATCCCAAAATTGTGGTGCCCATTGTTGCTCCAACAGCCGAGGATATTTTGGCCGAAGCAACGGCGAGCCAAACACTAGATTGTGATTTGGTGGAATGGCGTTTAGACTATTATGAAAATGTCGCTGATTTTTCCGATGTATGTAATCTTTCACAACAAGTAATGGAACGGTTGGGGCAAAAACCGTTATTGTTAACTTTTCGTACACAAAAAGAAGGCGGCGAAATGGCTTTTTCCGAGGAAAATTATTTTGCTTTGTATCATGAATTAGTGAAAAAGGGTGCGTTGGATTTATTGGATATTGAATTATTTGCGAATCCACTGGCGGCAGATACGTTAATTCACGAAGCTAAAAAGGCGGGGATTAAAATTGTTCTCTGTAATCACGACTTTCAGAAAACACCGTCGCAAGAGGAGATTGTCGCGCGGTTACGCCAAATGCAAATGCGTCAGGCGGATATTTGTAAAATAGCTGTGATGCCACAAGATGCGACAGATGTACTTACGTTACTTTCAGCAACCAATGAAATGTACACCCATTATGCATCCGTCCCAATCGTTACTATGTCAATGGGACAGTTAGGGATGATTAGTCGCGTAACAGGTCAACTGTTCGGGTCGGCACTAACTTTTGGCTCAGCCCAGCAAGCGTCCGCACCGGGCCAACTATCCGTACAAGTATTAAGAAATTATTTAAAGACATTCGAACAAAACAAGTGATTCAGAAGGTGAAAAAAGTGGCAAAGAAAAAAACACAACAAAAAACGAATGCGATGCGCATGGTGGAACAACATAAAGTACCATATAAAGAATATGAATTCGCTTGGAGTGAAGATCATTTAAGTGCAGAAAGTGTCGCTGAAAGTTTAGATATTGATAAAGGACGAATTTTTAAAACCTTGGTTACAGTAGGTAATAAAACAGGTCCAGTCGTGGCTGTCATTCCTGGTAATCAAGAATTAGATTTGAAAAAATTAGCGAAAGCTAGTGGCAACAAAAAGGTAGAAATGCTTCACTTAAAAGATTTAGAAGCAACCACAGGCTATATTCGTGGGGGCTGTTCACCAATTGGGATGAAAAAACAATTTCCCACCTATTTGGCTGAAGAAGCTCAACAATATTCTGCAATTATTGTTTCTGCAGGCAAACGTGGCATGCAAATTGAATTAGCTCCTGAAGCAATCCTTTCGCTAACCAATGGGCAATTTGCGGAAATAACGACAAAAGAATAAGTGGCTATAAGAAGAAGTCGAGACAGAACCGTTTATCTGTTTTTAAACGTGGAGCAAAAATCACTTGGGATTTTTGCTCCACGTGTTTAATTATCAAATTAATAAAGGAAAAGCATTAAGCAGACAGTGCTACTTTTTATTGGGATAAAATTTTTGTAATGCTTGCCGTGCGAGCATATCGGCCGCTTTGTTTTGACTTTCAGGTAGCCATTTGATTAAGAGCAAAGGGAAATTCTTTTCTAGTTGTTGATATTCTGCTAAATAAGGCTGGTACTTTTCATTTTTAGCATAGTTTTTTTCAATTGTTTGGACAACAATTTTACTATCTGAGTGGAGAAGAACGGTTTGTTGATTGTCTTCATTGGCAATCGCTTGTTTTAAAGCTTCAATCAGCACTTTAAATTCGGCTTCGTGATTACTAACAATGCCTAAAGGCACATGCAATTGTTGCCGCGATTGGTCGGTGAGGTAAACGATACCGCCGCCAGATTCACCTGGATTGCCTTTTGTTGCAGCATCTACATAAATTCTTAACATAAAATTACTCCTAATTTCTTTTTGTTCTTAAAAAAAGTATGTTACTATTATAACATATTTAAATTTAGCGGCGTTGATCCAGAAGTAGTGAGGGCACTTTATGAAAAAACAGAAATTCTATTGGCAGCCAGAATTAGCATCAACAATTATTTACTGGTCTTGCACATTTTGTATATTATTTATTAGTTTAATTTTAGCATTGGAAAATAATGGTCCTTACTTGATCAGTAATCTGGTGATGGTTCCATTTTTTGTGTTTGCGTATCTAGGAATTGCGCGGTCTTTTAACATGACAGAAACATCTTTAATTGTCAGAGATGTTTTATGGTTTCGCCAAAAAGCACTTCCGCTTTCTCAGATAGAAAAAGTAACCTACAATGAAAAAAGCATCGAAATTTTTTCCTCAGAATTTAAGGAAGGCTCAAAAGTCTTTTTAATGAAAAAGAAAACGATTCCGTTATTTCTTGAGGCACTTAAGGTAAAAAAGCCTGAATTGAAGGTAGCAGAAGATCATTCTTTGGGCCTTCATAAAAAAGAAGAAAAAAACAAGAGTGAGTCATAAGTCGAAACGACTGGTGACCCACTCTCAAAATCTTAAAATAATCAGCTGAAACAAACGCTACGTTTACTTACTTTTTGGAGCAAAGCGTTGTTGGTTCAGCTTTTTTAGTTATCTATTTTTTTGACATGTGCTGCTTGTAGCCCACGATTGCCTTCCATTATCTCGAACTCTACAAATTGATTCTCATCAAGTGATTTGAATCCGTCACCTTCTATAGCAGTGAAGTGGACAAAAATCTCATCTTCTTCGTTGTAAACGATAAAACCATAACCTTTTCTGTTATCGAACCATTTGACAATTCCTTTTTGCATCCAATTCACGCTCCTTTTAGATTTGTAAAGACACTTTCATTATACGAGAAAAGGCTACCAAACGTCAATGGTTGGGTTGTTTAAAAAAGGTTATTCTAGCCATTCTATTCAATACAAGCTATAATTTAAAAGAAACAATGTGTCACAAAGACGATAAAGAATTGAAAAGGGGTCCGTTATGAAGACAGATATTAACATTGCACAAGCAGCAACATTAAAACCTATTCAAGAGATTGCCGAAACAATCGGTCTTTCAGAAGATTCGCTAGAACTTTATGGGAAATACAAAGCGAAAATAGATTTTCCAACGCTTCAATCCTTAGAAGCGAAATCAGAAGGTAAATTAATCCTCGTTACGTCGATTAATCCAACGCCAGCAGGAGAAGGAAAGTCAACCGTGACCATTGGTTTAGGAGATGCATTAAATCAAATCAATAAAAAAACAGTTATTGCCCTAAGAGAACCATCATTAGGTCCTGTGATGGGGATTAAAGGTGGCGCAACAGGTGGCGGTTACGCACAAGTATTACCAATGGAAGAAATCAATTTGCATTTTACTGGTGATATGCATGCGATTACGACAGCCAATAATGCCTTAGCTGCGTTACTAGATAATCATTTACAGCAAGGAAATGAATTAAAGATTGATTCTCGACGGGTGATTTGGAAACGGGCAGTGGATCTAAATGATCGTGCGCTTAGACAGGTCGTTGTTGGTTTAGGCGGTCCTTTCCAAGGTGTACCAAGAGAAGACGGTTTCGATATTACTGTGGCAAGCGAAATTATGGCGATTCTTTGTTTAGCGCAAAATTTAACGGACTTAAAAGAACGCTTAAGTCGGATTATTGTCGCCTATAATGACCAAAAAGAGCCGGTGACGGTTAAAGATTTAAACGTGGCAGGTGCCCTGACTTTATTATTAAAAGACGCCTTAAAACCTAATTTAGTTCAAACGATTGAAGGAACTCCAGCTTTTGTTCACGGTGGTCCTTTTGCCAATATCGCTCATGGATGTAACAGTATTTTAGCGACAAAAACGGCTTTGCATCTAGGGGATTATGTCGTAACAGAAGCAGGTTTTGGTGGCGACTTAGGTGGTGAAAAATTTTTAGATATTAAAGTACCTTCTTTAGGAAAAGCACCCGATGCCGTTGTGATTGTGGCAACGATTCGCGCGTTGAAAATGCATGGCGGTTTGGCGAAAGATCAGTTAGCAGAAGAAAATTTACCAGCGTTACAAAAAGGCTTTGCCAACTTAGAAAAACATATTCAAAACATGCAACGTTATGATGTACCAGTAGTTGTTGCAATTAATGAGTTTACACAGGATACAGAAAAAGAAATTCAACTATTGAAAGAAGCCTGCCAAGCGTTAGGCGTGCCAGTCGAGTTAACAAGTGTTTGGGCGCAAGGTGGCGCAGGTGGCACGAATCTAGCGAAAACAGTAGTAGCAGAGATTGAAGCCAATACAAAACAGTTTCAACCTTTATATAATCCTCGCCAAACTATTGAAGAAAAAATTCAAGCCATTGTACAAACGATTTACGGCGGGGAACAGGCGATTTTTTCTCCGAAAGCGCAAAAACAAATCGCAGATTTTACAAAAAATGGTTGGGATCAATTACCAATTTGCATGGCGAAGACACAGTATTCACTTTCTGACGATCCTCAAAAATTAGGACGGCCAGAAGGATTTACGATTACGATTCGTGAGCTAGTTCCAAAAATCGGTGCAGGGTTTATCGTGGCGTTAACGGGTGACATTTTAACGATGCCTGGCTTGCCGAAGGTTCCTGCTGCGTTAAATATGGATGTGGACGAAACGGGTCAAGCGAGCGGTCTCTTTTAAAGCCGCTCTTTCCTGAGACCTATTTTTAGTATATACTTGAAAGTAGCTCAATAAAAAATAATGACGGAAATTTATTGCGTAGTTTATTATAAGGAGCAACGACTATGGGGGAACGAGCAGATACATTTTTAGCACACTTTAATCGCATTGAAAAGTGGATGAGAGAGAGACTGAACAATCCTGTCAATATGGGATTCAGTGAAATGACAAGACGTCTTTCCCGAAAAGAAAAAGGACAGATTGCTCAATTTGAAGAGGATTTGCTTCAAATGGCTCAGTTAAGAAATGCCATCGTTCATGAGCGAATTGCTGATGATTTTGTAATTGCAGAGCCAAACGAATGGGCAGTTCAACGAATTGAAACGATTGAACAAGCTTTAACAAAACCAGAAAAAGTAGTGCCTAAATTTGCGAAACGTGTTACAGCTTTTGAAATCACCACTTCTTTAGAAACGTTATTAACGATTATTGCAAAAAAACAATATTCTCAATTTCCGATTTATGAAAAAGGTGTATTTAAAGGATTAATCACGGTTCGAGGGATTGGTGTATGGTTTGCCATTGAGAGCACCAAAGGCGAAGTTCACATTGCCAACCGAACGGTGCGAGAATTGTTGGCATCAAATTATAAACGCAGCAACTATCAATTTGTTTCAATTGAAGCAACCGTTTTTGAAGTTGAACAAATGTTTCGGGAGCAGCCACGCTTAGAAGCTGTGCTTATTAGTAAAAGTGGCCATCCTAATGGTGAGTTAGTAGGCATTGTTCGACCAAGAGATTTAGCAAGTATTCATAGAGAAAAGGAATGACGCGATTGTTAGTAGTATATTTTTTAATCAGTGCCTTATTAGTAGGGCTTGACCAATGGAGCAAATATTTGACGGTCCAAAACATTTCTTTGGGTGAAACAAAAGAATTCATTCCTGGATTTTTGTCGCTGACCCATTTAAGAAATACCGGAGCCGCTTGGAGCTTATTAGAAGGAAAGATGATATTCTTTTATGTCATCACAGTAATTGTTAGTGTCGTGATTATTTATTTATTAATTAAGAATTATAAAAAAAGTATCTGGTATTCTGTAGGTTTATCTTTTGTCTTAGCAGGTGCCATTGGGAATTTTATTGATCGTGTACGTTTAGGCTACGTGGTGGACATGCTCCAAACGGATTTTATGAATTTTCCTATTTTTAATGTTGCAGATAGTACGTTAGTGGTCGGCGTTATTTGTATATTTATTTATTTGATTTTAGATGAAAAAGCAGCAAAGGAAGGCAAAAATGGAACAAATTAACGTAACGATTCAAACAGAAAAAGGCCGGATTGACAAAGTATTAAGTGAACATTTACCCAATCATTCCCGCTCGCAAATTCAACAATGGTTAAAAGAAAAACACGTAACAGTTAACGGTGAAACGGTCCGCGCAAATTACAAAGTTACAGCAGGCGATGAAATTGTTGTAACAATTCCTGAACCAGAAGTTCTAGATATGGTAGCAGAGGATATTCCATTGACCATTGTTTATGAAGACAATGATGTGATTGTTGTCAACAAACCTCAAGGCATGGTCGTTCATCCTTCGGCAGGGCATCCCAAGGGTACATTAGTGAACGCGTTACTTCATCATGCGGATCACTTATCGGCGATTAATGATGTGGTGCGACCGGGAATTGTTCATCGAATTGATAAAGATACTTCGGGGCTATTGATGGTGGCTAAAAATGATCAAGCCCATGAATCATTAGCGAAACAGCTAAAAGAAAAAACATCGTTACGTAAATACGTTGCCTTGGTCCACGGTGTTATTCCTCACGATAAGGGAGAAATAAATGCGCCTATTGGTCGTTCCAAGGTTGACCGTAAAATGCAAGCGGTCATTGAAGGCGGTAAAGAAGCAGTCACGCATTTTACTGTTTTAGAGCGTTTTGATGCATTTACCTTAGTTGAATTACAACTAGAAACAGGCCGGACACATCAAATCCGTGTTCACATGAAATATATCGGTTATCCATTAGCTGGAGATCCATTATATGGACCGAAAAAAACATTGCCTGGCAATGGACAATTTTTACATGCGAAGTTATTAGGCTTTACACATCCTACTACAGGTGAACAATTAGTCTTTGAAGCACCTTTACCAGAAGTTTTTGAAAAAACTTTACACCAATTAAGAAATAATCATTGATTTTTTTCTGAAGAAGAGGTAAACTCTTTTT
This sequence comes from Enterococcus sp. DIV2467a, assembly GCF_050532945.1. Lineage (NCBI taxonomy): Bacteria > Bacillati > Bacillota > Bacilli > Lactobacillales > Enterococcaceae > Enterococcus > Enterococcus sp. DIV2467a. The sequence goes on from NZ_CP172896.1 coordinate 1,457,613, forward strand.
TAAGAAGAAAAATAACTAAATAACTGTAACCTTTAAGTTTAGTCCCGTGAGGCTAAGAAGGAATCATGCAAAAGAACACTAGGTGCGCTTAGTTAGTAAGTTGTGTGGGCTACATGGTACCCTTGTACCTTTTTAAACTGTAACCAACATCCTCCTATCCTCATACGGGTAGGAGGATTTTTTGTTGGAAAAAATAACAGGACAATTTCAATAAAAATCCACTTATTTTTCAGCTGCTCAATTGAAGGAAGAATCGCTGACCCCAAGACAGCGAGGACGTAAATAAAAAAGAAATGAGGAGGAAATTATTATGCCAAAGAAAGAAGTTGTTGACGCAGTCACAATGAAACGAGCGCTTACTCGAATCTCGTATGAAATTATTGAAAGAAACAAAGGAATTCAAGACATTGTTTTAGTAGGAATTAAAACGCGTGGGATATACATTGCACAACGTCTAGCCGAACGCTTAAAACAATTAGAAGATATTGACGTGCCAGTTGGTGAATTAGATATTACTTTGTATCGTGATGATGTGAAAGATATGGAGGAACCTGAATTACATTCTTCTGACGTACCAGTCTCAATTGAAGGTAAAGAAGTTATTTTAGTGGATGATGTCTTGTACACTGGCCGGACCATTCGTGCTGCGATGGACGCTGTTATGGATTTAGGTCGTCCGAGAAAAATCTCTTTAGCAGTCTTAGTAGATCGTGGACATCGGGAACTACCGATTCGTGCCGATTATGTAGGAAAAAATATGCCAACATCAAAAACTGAGGAAATTATTGTGGAAATGGAAGAGCGCGACGGTGCAGATCGTATTATGATCAGTAAAGGAAACGAATAAAAAGGAGTGAACAACGTTGTCAGAAAAAGAATTTCGAAATGAGGATGCAGTCTTAGATATTAAAGACAGACCACAAGCTTTTCACTGGGTTGGCCTAAGTTTACAACATTTATTTACGATGTTTGGTGCAACGGTTTTAGTACCAATCTTAGTGGGAATTGACCCAGGGATTGCGTTAGTCAGTTCAGGATTAGGAACAATGGTCTATCTGATTACTACAAAAGGAAAAATCCCCGCCTATCTTGGCAGTAGCTTTGCTTTTATTGCAGCGATGCAGATGTTAATGAAGAGTGATGGTTATCCAGCCATTGCCCAAGGTGCTATGACAACCGGCTTGGTATACCTAATCGTTTCATTAATCATTAAAAAAATTGGTTCCGACTGGTTGGATAAAATTTTACCGCCTATCGTTGTAGGACCTGTCGTGATGGTTATCGGTTTAGGCTTGGCTGCTAACGCCGCAAATAACGCAATGTATAACAACAACGTTTATGATTTTAAATATATTGCCGTAGCCTTGATTACTTTAGGCTTAACCATTTTTTACAACATGTTTTTCAAAGGCTTCCTAGGATTAATTCCAATTCTTTTGGGAATTGTTAGTGGGTACCTGGTCGCTTTAGCTTTCGGAATTATTGACTTAACCCCTATTAAAGAAGCCGCGTGGTTTGCTTTACCGAATTTTGAAGTACCTTTTGTTCAATATGAACCGAAATTGTATTTAAATGCCATTACAACAATGGCACCAATTGCTTTTGTAACAATGACAGAACATATTGGTCATTTAATGGTTTTGAATAAGTTAACCAAGCGCAACTTTTTCCAAGACCCAGGCTTATCTAAAACTTTAATGGGAGATGGCTTAGCGCAAATTGTAGCAGGTTTTGTTGGTGGACCACCAGTTACAAGTTATGGTGAAAATATCGGCGTGCTGGCAATTACAAGAGTACACAGTGTCTTCGTGATTGGTGGAGCCGCGGTGTTCGCTGTAGCTTTAGGCTTTGTTGGAAAATTAAGTGCCTTGATTCTAAGTATCCCAGGACCAGTTATTTCAGGAATTAGTTTCGTCTTGTTCGGTGTGATTGCCGCAAGTGGTTTGAAAATCTTAATCGATAATAAGATTAATTTTGATAAGAAAAAGAATTTATTGATTGCTTCAGTAATTTTAGTCATCGGCATTGGTGGCTTAGTCTTCAAAGTAGGAACCTTTGAATTGTCTTCAATGGCATTAGCAACCGTCTTAGGAATTGTTTTGAATTTAATTTTACCGGAAAACGCACGTAGCGAAGAACAGTAGGAGGACTGGACGAATGATTATTACATCTGAACGAATTAGTTTAAAACATCTTTTAACTGCTGAGGCTTTAACCGACCGTGAAGTCATGGGGTTAATCCGTCGCGCAGGAGAATTTAAACAGGGGGCAAAATGGCACCCAGAAGAACGTCAATATTTTGCAACAAACTTGTTTTTTGAAAATAGTACTCGAACACATAAAAGTTTTGAGGTAGCTGAGAAAAAATTAGGCTTAGAAGTGATTGAGTTTGAAGCAAGTAGAAGTTCTGTTCAAAAAGGAGAAACGTTATACGATACAGTACTAACGATGTCGGCAATTGGTGTAGATGTAGCAGTCATTCGTCATGGTAAAGAAAATTATTACGATGAATTGATTCAAAGTAAAACGATTCAATGTTCTATTATTAACGGTGGGGACGGGAGTGGACAACACCCTACACAATGTTTATTGGATCTGATGACCATTTATGAAGAATTTGGTGGATTTGAAGGCTTGAAAGTGGCGATTGTGGGAGATATTACACATTCTCGCGTTGCTAAATCAAATATGCAGTTATTAAACCGTTTAGGCGCTGAAATTTATTTTTCAGGTCCAGAAGAGTGGTATGATCATCAGTTTGATGTCTATGGACAATATGTGCCGCTAGATGAAATTGTTGAAAAAGTCGATGTGATGATGTTACTTCGCGTGCAGCACGAACGTCATGATGGTAAGGAAAGTTTTTCAAAAGAAGGCTATCATTTGGAATATGGTTTAACCAACGAACGGGCAACTCGTTTACAGAAACACGCAATTATTATGCATCCAGCGCCAGTCAATCGGGATGTTGAACTGGCAGATGAATTAGTGGAAAGTCTGCAATCAAGAATCGTCGCGCAAATGAGTAACGGAGTCTTTATGCGCATGGCAATTTTGGAAGCAATTTTACATGGAAAGGCCTAGGTGGAGAAATGAAGACGTTAATTAAGAATGGAAAAATCATCAAAAAAGAGAATCAATTGATTGAGGCAGCACTTTGGCTAGAAAATGGTGTGATTCACGCAATCGGGGAATCGTTTGACGAAGCAGATTTTGAGCAAGTGTTTGATGCGAACGGGCAACTAATCACGCCAGGCTTGGTGGATGTGCATGTTCACTTTAGAGAACCAGGCTTTACGTATAAAGAAACGATTAAAACGGGTAGTAAAGCTGCTGCTCGCGGTGGTTTTACTACGGTTTGCGCAATGCCCAATTTGAATCCAGTACCAGATACGGCTGAAAAATTAAGTGAGGTTTACGACTTAATTCAAAAAGATGCAGTCGTGAAAGTTTTACAATATGCCCCCATTACAGAAGAGCTACGGAGTGAAGTTTTAACCAATCAGAAGGCCTTAAAAGAAGCGGGCGCCTTTGCATTTACGAATGATGGTGTTGGTGTCCAGACGGCAGGAACGATGTACTTAGCCATGAAAGAAGCGGCTGCATTAAATATGGCGCTTGTTGCGCACACGGAAGATGAATCTTTATTATTTGGTGGTGTGATGCATGAAGGAGAAGTTTCTAAGAAATTAGGCCTACCAGGGATTTTAAGTGCAACGGAAGCTTCACAAATTGCTCGGGATATTACTTTAGCAAAAGAAACAGGCGTTCATTATCATGTTTGTCATGTTTCAACAGAAGAAAGCGTGCGCGTTATTCGAGATGCTAAAAAAGCAGGGATTCACGTAACAGCCGAAGTTTCGCCACACCATTTAATTTTAGTCGATGAGGATATTCCTGGTGACGAAGGGTTTTGGAAAATGAACCCGCCATTACGTGGTTTAGCAGATCGACAAGCATTGATTGACGGCTTGTTAGATGGCACGATTGACTGTATTGCTACCGACCATGCGCCCCATGGTTTAGAAGAAAAACAACAATCATTTTTAAACGCACCTTTTGGCATTGTCGGTAGTGAAACGGCCTTCCAATTGATTTATACGAACTTTGTCGAAACAGGCATTTTCACATTAGAACAAGTGATTGATTGGATGGCAGTGAAACCGGCAGAAATTTTTGGATTAAACGCAGGAACACTAACAATTGGTGCACCAGCAGATATTGCAGTTTTTGACTTAGCAACAGCTGCACCAATTGATGCAGAAGCATTTGAATCAATGGCTGTCAATACACCATTTACAGGGTGGACAGTCAAAGGAAAGACACTTATGACATTTGTTGACGGAGCATTAGCTTGGTCGGAGGAGGCGCAGTAGGTTTGAAAAGGTTATTGATTTTAGAAGACGGAACAGTATTTGAAGGAAAAGCGTTTGGTGCAGAAGGCAATGTAGTAGGAGAAGTTGTTTTTACTACTGGCATGACAGGTTACCAAGAAGCAATTACTGACCAAAGTTTTAATGGACAAATGATTACTTTTACGTATCCATTAGTTGGAAATTACGGGGTCAACCGAGATGATTATGAATCCATTGCACCAACCTGTAAAGGTGTCATTGTTAAAGAGCATGCGCGGGTTGCTTCAAATTGGCGTCAACAAATGACCTTGGATGAATTTTTAAAGCGCAAAGGGATTCCGGGAATTTCAGGAATTGATACGCGTGCGCTGACTCGTAAGTTACGATCAGCTGGAACAATGAAAGGGAGCATCATTGATGCCGTGGATGATTTGCCGCATGCATTTGATCAATTAAAAGCGACAGTCATGCCGAAAAATCAAGTGGCACAAGTCTCCACCACTAAGCCTTATCCGAGTCCAGGTATTGGGCGTAATGTGGTCGTCGTTGATTTTGGGTTGAAACATAGTATTTTGCGAGAATTATCAAAACGGCAATGCAACTTAACCGTGTTGCCTTATAATACAACGGCCGAAGAGATTTTAGAATTAAGTCCCGATGGTGTCATGTTGACAAATGGGCCTGGAGATCCCAAAGATGTGCCTGAAGCTATTGAAATGATTCAAGCAATCCAAGGAAAAGTTCCAATTTTCGGCATCTGCTTAGGTCATCAGTTATTTTCATTAGCAAATGGTGCGGATACGTATAAGATGAAGTTTGGACATCGCGGTTTGAATCATCCTGTACGAGAAATTGCAACAGGACGCATTGATTTCACTTCACAAAACCACGGATATGCCGTAGATGAAGCAACAATTGATCCAGAAAAATTACTTGTGACCCACGTGGAAGTCAATGATGGAACGGTTGAAGGCGTGCGTCATCGAGATTATCCAGCTTTTACTGTGCAATATCACCCAGATGCGGCTCCAGGACCGCACGATGGTCTTCATTTATTTGACGAATTTATGGAATTAATGGATGCATGGAAGGAGCAAAACTAATGCCAAAACGAACGGACATCAAGAAAATCATGGTGATTGGTTCAGGACCAATCATTATTGGACAAGCAGCAGAATTTGACTATGCAGGCACACAAGCCTGTTTAGCGCTAAAAGAAGAAGGGTATGAAGTTGTCTTAGTAAACTCAAATCCAGCGACCATCATGACCGATAAAGAAATCGCGGATCATGTTTATATTGAACCGATTACTTTAGAATTTGTTTCAAGAATTTTGCGGAAAGAACGTCCTGATGCTCTTCTACCAACATTAGGTGGTCAAACTGGATTAAATATGGCGATGGAATTATCGGGATCAGGAATTTTAGATGAGCTAAATGTAGAATTGCTAGGAACAAAGCTCAGTGCGATTGACCAAGCGGAAGACCGTGATTTATTTAAACAATTGATGGAAGAATTAGAACAACCGATTCCAGAAAGTGAAATTGTCAATACGGTGGAACAAGCCGTGGCTTTTGCCAAACAAATTGGCTATCCAATTATCGTTCGTCCCGCATTTACCTTAGGTGGAACAGGCGGCGGCATGTGCGATACGGAAGAAGAACTCCGTCAGATTGCCGAAAACGGTCTGAAATTATCACCAGTTACACAATGTTTAATTGAAAAAAGTATTGCTGGTTTTAAAGAAATTGAATATGAAGTAATGCGTGATTCGGCTGATAATGCGATTGTGGTTTGTAACATGGAAAACTTTGATCCTGTCGGCATTCACACTGGGGATTCGATTGTTTTTGCTCCGAGTCAAACTTTATCAGATTATGAATACCAAATGTTACGAGATGCGTCCTTGAAAATTATTCGTGCATTAAAAATTGAAGGTGGCTGTAATGTTCAATTAGCTTTGGACCCGCATAGCTTTAATTATTATGTGATTGAAGTGAATCCTCGTGTTTCTCGCTCATCTGCACTTGCTAGTAAAGCCACAGGGTATCCAATTGCGAAGTTAGCCGCAAAAATTGCTGTTGGTTTAACATTAGATGAAATGAAAAATCCAGTTACTGGAACCACTTATGCCGAATTTGAACCGGCTTTGGACTATGTTGTTTCCAAAATTCCTCGTTGGCCTTTTGATAAATTTGAAAAAGGTGCTCGAGAACTAGGAACGCAAATGAAAGCAACCGGGGAAGTCATGGCAATTGGCCGCAATATTGAAGAATCCTTATTAAAAGCAGTTCGTTCTTTAGAAATTGGTGCTTATCACAACGAGTTAGCAGAACTAACTCATGTCAGTGATTTAGAATTAACGAAGAAAATGGTCCATGCGCAAGATGATCGATTGTTCTACTTATCAGAAGCCATTCGCAGAGGATATAGCATCGAAGAATTACAAAGTTTAACGAAAATTGATTTATTCTTCTTGGATAAACTTTTACACATTATCGAAATTGAAACGACCCTTGAAAGTCACGTGAACAACGTAGCTGTCTTGAAAGAAGCCAAACAAAATGGCTTTTCTGATCGGAAAATCGCAGCACTTTGGGGACAAACAGAACAAGCCATCGCTGACTTCCGCAGAGCCAATCAAATTGTGCCCGTCTATAAAATGGTGGATACGTGTGCTGCAGAGTTTGAATCACATACGCCTTATTTTTATAGCACGTATGAAGTGGAAAACGAAAGCAATGTTTCGAAAAAGCCTTCTGTACTAGTATTAGGTTCTGGTCCCATTCGCATTGGTCAAGGGGTCGAGTTTGATTATGCAACCGTTCATTCTGTCAAAGCAATCCAAGCGGCTGGTTATGAAGCAATTATTATGAATAGTAATCCTGAAACAGTTTCAACAGATTTCTCTGTTTCTGATAAATTATACTTTGAGCCATTAACTTTAGAAGATGTCATGAATGTGATTGATTTAGAAAATCCGATTGGCGTGATCGTCCAATTTGGTGGACAAACAGCGATTAATTTAGCTGAGCCGCTCACAAAACAAGGCGTTAAAATTCTTGGAACAACGATTGAAGATTTAGATCGTGCGGAAAATCGTGATTTATTTGAACAGGCTTTGCAAGAGTTAGCGATTCCTCAACCACCAGGAGATACGGCCACAAGTGCAGAAGAAGCAGTCGTGATTGCTGATCGTATCGGCTATCCCGTTTTAGTGCGTCCAAGTTATGTTTTAGGTGGTCGTGCAATGGAAATTGTCGAAAATCAAAAGGATTTGGAAGATTATATGCGACATGCAGTCAAAGCTTCTCCAGAACATCCTGTCTTAGTTGATAGCTATTTATTGGGACAAGAATGTGAAGTTGATGCCATTTGTGATGGTGAAACAGTACTAATTCCAGGGATTATGGAACATATTGAACGAGCTGGCGTGCATTCTGGTGATTCAATGGCGGTTTATCCACCGCAGTATCTTTCTCAAGAAATTCAAGCAACAATTGCCGATTATACAAAAAAACTGGCACTTGGTTTAAACTGTGTAGGTATGATGAATATTCAATTTGTTATTCATGAAAATCGTGTTTATGTGATTGAAGTGAATCCTCGTGCGAGTCGAACAGTTCCTTTCTTAAGTAAAATCACAGGGATTCCGATGGCTCAAGTTGCTACAAAAGCGATTCTTGGTGAGAAACTGACTGACCTAGGATATCAAGATGGATTATATCCTGAAAGTAAACAAGTTCATGTGAAAGCCCCTGTGTTCTCCTTTACGAAACTACAAAAAGTAGATACGTACTTAGGGCCTGAAATGAAATCAACTGGGGAAGTTATGGGTAGTGATTATTATTTAGAAAAAGCCTTGTATAAAGCCTTTGAAGCATCTGGCTTGCATTTGCCAAGTTATGGGGCTGTACTTTTCACCATTGCTGATGAAACAAAAGAAGAGGCGTTAGAAATTGCTAAGCGTTTTTCAGCAATTGGCTATAGTTTAGTCGCAACGGAAGGAACCGCTGACTTTTTAGCGAAGCATCAGTTGCCTGTTAAGAAAGTGACGAAAATTTCTAATCCTGAAGGGGAAACCGTGCTGGATGTCATTCGTAATGGGAATGCACAAGTGGTAATCAATACTATGGATAAAAATCGTTCCAGTGCCAACCAAGATGGGTTTTCAATCCGTCGGGAAGCAGTCGAACATGGGATTCCATTGTTTACCTCACTTGACACAGCAAATGCGATTTTAAAAGTTTTAGAATCAAGAGCCTTTACGACAGAAGCCATTTAAGCAAAAATCTGGAACAATCGTCTGAGGAGGACTGTTCCAGATTCTTTTACGAAGAAATAGAAAATCATTTATAGGGGAATCAGAGAATAAAGGAGTGAAGGATACTGATGCAGAGAAAGCAAGAAATGATGACCATTGTAGCTCAAAAACAGTTAGCGCCACGGATTTATCAGTTAGACTTACAAGGCGAGTTAGTGAAAGAGATGACACGACCTGGACAGTTTGTGCATATCAAGGTTCCGCGTGCAGATTTACTTTTGCGGCGACCGATTAGCATCAACCAAATTGATCATTCGAATGAAACCTGTCGTTTGATTTATCGAGTCGAAGGCGCTGGAACGGAAGTGTTTGCCACCATGAAGGCTGGTGAACAATTAGATATTTTAGGTCCTTTAGGAAACGGCTTTGATATAACTACCGTAGCAGCTGGTCAAACTGCTTTTATCGTTGGCGGAGGAATCGGGATTCCCCCATTGTATGAATTATCAAAACAACTCAATGAAAAAGGCGTGAAAGTGATTCATTTTCTTGGTTATGCATCAAAAGAGGTTGCTTATTACCAACAAGAATTTATGGCATTAGGAGAAACACATTTTGCCACAGATGACGGCTCGTTTGGCGCTCATGGCAACGTGGGCCGTTTATTGTCAGAAGCGTTAGCAAAAGGACGGATCCCTGATGCAGTGTATGCTTGTGGTGCGAATGGTATGTTAAAAGCAATTGATTCTTTATTTCCAACACATCCACACGTTTACCTTTCTTTAGAAGAACGGATGGCCTGTGGAATTGGGGCTTGCTATGCCTGCGTTTGCCATAAAAAAGGAGACACTACTGGAGCAAAAAGTGTCAAGGTCTGTGATGAAGGTCCGATTTTTAAAGCAAGTGAGGTTATCTTATGATGAAAAATCCTTTAGCTGTTTCAATTCCAGGTTTAACATTAAAAAATCCAATTATTCCCGCCAGTGGTTGCTTTGGGTTCGGGGAAGAATATGCTAACTATTATGACCTTGATCAATTAGGTTCAATTATGATTAAGGCGACAACGCCCCAAGCACGATATGGAAATCCCACACCACGTGTAGCTGAAACACCCAGTGGTATGCTAAATGCCATTGGATTGCAGAATCCAGGTTTAGAAGTGGTTATGCAAGAAAAATTACCGAAATTAGAAAAATACCCTAACTTACCGATTATCGCAAATGTTGCAGGTGCTTGCGAAGAGGACTATGTGGCTGTTTGCGCAAAAATTGGGCAAGCGCCTAACGTCAAAGCAATTGAATTGAATATTTCCTGTCCTAATGTGAAACATGGCGGCATAGCTTTTGGTACAGATCCAGAGGTTGCTTTTCAATTAACACAAGCAGTCAAAAAAGTCGCCTCTGTTCCGATTTATGTTAAACTATCACCAAACGTAACGGACATTGTGCCGATCGCCCAAGCAATTGAAGCAGGGGGCGCAGACGGTTTTTCTATGATTAATACATTGCTCGGGATGCGCATTGATTTAAAAACGAGAAAACCTATTTTAGCCAATCAAACTGGTGGACTATCTGGCCCAGCCATTAAACCTGTTGCTATTCGCTTAATCCGACAAGTCGCCAGTGTTTCTCAGTTGCCAATTATTGGAATGGGCGGTGTTCAAACAGTGGACGATGTCTTGGAAATGTTCATGGCAGGTGCTAGCGCTGTCGGTGTTGGTACGGCCAACTTTACAGATCCATATATTTGTCCGAAGTTGATTGACGGATTACCTAAGCGAATGGAAGAGTTAGGTATTGAATCGTTGGAACAATTAATTAAAGAAGTGAGAGAGGGGCAGCAAAATGCACGATAGACCAATTATTGCGTTAGATTTTCCCACGCAAAAAGAAGTGGCTGTTTTTTTAGAAAAATTTCCTAAGGAAGAAGCCTTGTTTGTTAAAGTGGGGATGGAACTTTTTTACGCAGAAGGACCAGCGATTGTTCGCTGGCTTAAAGAACAAGGACACGATGTTTTCTTGGATTTAAAATTACATGATATTCCGAATACTGTGGAAAAAGCGATGACAAATTTAGCAAAATTAGGCGTTGCTATTACCAATGTCCATGCAGCAGGGGGCGTTCGAATGATGCAAGCAGCTAAGGAAGGTCTAATCAAAGGGACTCAGCCAGGCGCTAAGGTTCCTGAGTTAATTGCTGTAACCCAGTTGACTTCTACTAGTGAAGAAGAGATGCACCACGATCAATTAATCAACGTTCCTTTAGAGACAAGTGTCATTCATTATGCTAAATGTGCGGAAAAAGCGGGTCTGGATGGCGTGGTTTGTTCAGCATTAGAAGCACGTGGTATTCAAGAAGCAACCAAGCAGACGTTTATTTGCTTAACACCTGGTATTCGTCCAGCAGGAAGTGCAGTAGGTGACCAACAACGGGTCGTTACGCCGCAACATGCTCGCGAAATCGGGTCCACATATATCGTTGTTGGCCGACCTATTACCCAAGCAGAAAATCCTTATGAAGCCTATCAAGAAATCAAAAAAGACTGGAGCGGAAAGTAACATGACAAAAGTAGCAAAAAAGATTGCCAAAGATTTATTAGAGATTGAAGCGGTATTTTTAAACCCTAATGAGCCTTTTACTTGGGCTAGTGGCATAAAAAGCCCGATTTATTGTGATAACCGTATCACGATGAGTTATCCTGCTGTGCGTAAAGAAATTGCAGAAGGCTTAGCGGCAAAAATTAAAGAGACTTTCCCAGAAGTCGAAGTGATTGCTGGGACAGCTACCGCAGGGATTCCACATGCGGCATGGGTAGCCGATATTTTAGGATTACCAATGGTTTATATCCGCAGTAAAGCCAAAGACCACGGCAAAGGGAATCAAATTGAAGGCCGAATTTCTGAAGGACAAAAAATGGTAGTTATCGAAGATTTAATTTCAACAGGCGGTAGCGTGTTAGAAGCGGCAGAAGCGGCGGAACGTGAAGGAGCAACGGTTTTAGGCGTTGCGGCAATCTTCACTTATGAGTTACCCAAAGGAACGGCAAATTTTGCAGATAAACAGATGACGTTACTAACGTTAACCAATTATTCAACTTTAATTGATGCTGCATTAGAAGCAAATTATATCGAAGAAAAAGATGTTACCTTATTACAAGAATGGAAAAAAGATCCTGAAAACTGGGGCAAATAACCGTTGAACTAAAGATGGTTCTTGTCGTCTGATTTTTAGTATCATTTTCAGTAACCAGATTTAACGGTAGGAGAACTTAGGTCATTTGCCGAGGAGCGTAATGATCTAAGTTCTTTTGTTTGACGTAGAAAAGATGTTAGGATAGAGTTTTAACATGAGTTTTACCTGATTACTATGTGGAAATGAAGGAAGAGTGTATGAAAAAAATAAAAAATATGGACGTTGAATGGAGCTATACAGGCAACGATGGACCAGAACATTGGCATACGCTATGTGACTGGTTTGCAGAAGGTGCTAAGTTTGCTTATCAATCGCCAATTGCTTTAGAAAAAGAAAGTGCTGAGACAGTAAATTCTCAGATTACGTTTCATTATAAAAAAGAAGAATTCACTGAAAAAGAATTCAAAAATACGTTTCATTTTGTACCACCAAATACGGAAAGTTACGTAATGTTTGAAAATGTTGCGTATCATTTAACCGATATCCATTTTCATATGCCTAGCGAACATTTGCTGTCGGGAAAGCAGTATCCGCTAGAATTCCATTTGGTTCATATGAATGATGCTGGCGAAAATTTAGTTGTCGGTTGCCTGTTTACCATCACAGAGGAAGAAAATCGTTTTTCAGAAGCGAATCATCCGATGGACTGGGAAAACGGCACGCACCAACAATGGTTTAATCCGTCAATCTTTTTACCAGAGGAACGTCTACACTACCATTATGTAGGCTCGTTAACAACACCGCCAACTAAGGGTCCAGTGAAATGGTTTGTATTTGATACCATTCAAAAAATGGATCAAGCCTTTTTAAATAAGATCAAGGAAGGTATGTTGGCCTTTAACAATCGGCCCCTTCAGCCGTTGAATGGGCGTAAGATTTATTTTTCAAATGATTAGTGTGTGGAGGAAAAAGTGTTGAATATTCAACAAATGAAGTATGTTGCTGCCATAGCTAACAATGGGAGTTTTCGGGAAGCAGCCAAAAAACTATTTATTACACAACCTAGCTTGTCAAATAGTATTCGGGAACTAGAAGAAGAACTAGGGATTTCCCTCTTTTTACGTACTAATAAGGGAGCTTTTTTAACGGAAGAAGGAATGGTTTTTTTAGAACAAGCAGAGAAAGTCTTATTTCAAATGGAGTTATTGGAAAATCGCTATCGCGAGACAGTGACCAGCGAACGATTCTCCATCTCTTCGCAACATTACGATTTTTTAGGTGAGGTAATTGCCAAAGTTCTTAAAAAGTATGGGGATCAATATAAAGATTTTCGTGTCTTTGAAACCACAACCTTAAAAGTAATTGAAGACGTCAAAGGATTTCACAGTGAGTTGGGGATTATTTATTTAAATGAACAAAATAGTGTCAGTATTGAACGGTATTTAGAACAAGCTAATCTAGCCTACGAGGTAATTAGTACTTTTAATACACACATTTTTTTAGGAAATCATCATCCTTTAGCCAAGCAAAAAGAAATTCATTTAGAGGAATTAGTTCCCTATCCACAAGTTCGCTTTAATCAAGAAGGAAGCAATTTTTCCTATTTTTCTGAAGATTTAGTTGAAATTCCTGAGCAGGAATCGGTCATTCATACTACGGATCGTGGAACTTTAATGAATTTGTTGGTAGAAACCAATGCTTATGCTTCTGGTTCAGGTGTCGTAACGGGTTTTACGAAGAAAGAAATTCGGTTAGTGCCATTGGCGCCAGCTTTGGAAAATCGTATTTGTTTACTCTTTCCCAAAAATCGGGAAATCAGTCCAATTGGTCGCTACTTTATCAAAGAATTAAAAGCGTTGTTTAAAAAAGAGGTAGATACCAAAACATTTAGCACTAAGGAATAAAAAGAAGGAACTATCAGTGAGTTGACTGATAGTTCCTTCTTTTTTGGCTCATTTTGAAACAGTAGAAATGGTTTCTCTTTCAATTAATGTGACAGGTACTTGAATGTCTTCTATGATTTGAATGTCTTGTTGCATCGTTTGTAATAACACTTCACCAGCTAGTTTTCCCATTTCTTTAAAGTCTTGCGCCATGGTTGTTAATGGCGGTTCGACAAATGCTGCTGCTTGAATATCGTCAAAACCAATAATCGATAATTCTTCAGGCACATGAATACCTAGGTTTTTACAGTTTCGTAAACAATGTAACGCGCTGAAGTCATTATCGCAGACCACGGCTGTGAGTTGGTGCGCCTCAAAATACTGTTTAAAGTTGTGTTCATCTAAGAGATTGGTTTCCGTGATTGCTGTATGGAACGCCAGATTGGCTTCTTTTAAAGCTTGGAGATAACCTAAATAACGTTGCCGAACGGATTGTAGGGCCGGACTTCCTGAAAGGATATATCCAATTTTCGTATGTCCTAAGCCAATTAAGCGTTCGGTTGCTGTTTTACCACCAGCAAAGTTGTCTGATTGAATGGTTGCAAAAGGTAAATCATGGATCTTTTTATCCAAGACAACGACTGGAAAATTCATCAAAGCCAACTCAAACAATAAGTCGAGGTAGTCATTACTAGTAGCAGCATAATAGACAAGCCCGGCAAACTCATTCACAATGTCCGCAGCATTTTTCTCTCTCAAAAAATTAGGCGAGGTCATAAAGACTTCTAAACCAGCTGCTTGAATAGTAGGGGCCAAACCGCTATAGAAATTTCCTACTGATAAATCGTCTGCAAAAGGCAATAAAAAAAGAACTTTATTTAAAGAGGTATGAAGAGGATGCTTTGGTGCTTGAACAAAACTTCCTTTTCCTTGGTGACGTTGGATTACGCCTTGCGTTTCCAACTCAGTTAGCGCTCGTTTGGACGTAATTCTACTGACGTTAAACTGAGCCGATAATTCTTTTTCGGTAGGCACTTGCGCTCCAACAGGCAATCGCCCTGAATCAATTTCATTTTGTAAATAATCAATAATTTGTTGATATAATGGTTGCTTCATTCATTTCACCTCACAATAAGATATATCTTATTTATAGTTTACCATAAATTAATTGGTTTTAAAATGAAAAAAATGATTGAAATCACTAGACAAATTGAAATGTAAACGCTATAATTCAATTGTGAAATGATATATCAAATTTAAGAGGTGACGAGAATGGTTTATACAGAAGTTCCAAAATCCGTAGCAACATTTATGGAGACAATTACAGAAAAATGCGGTGAAGCACATCAAGATTGGGCAAAAAACTTTCAGGCGGCCTTTGCCAATACTTTACTAACAACAGTGAAACGTCAAGAAGATGGTACTACCTTTTTATTAACAGGCGATATTCCAGCAATGTGGTTAAGAGACTCAACAGCGCAAGTTCGTCCCTATTTAGTGATTGCGAAAGAAGACGAAGACCTTGCTCAAATGATTGCTGGTTTGGTTAAACGCCAGTTTCGTTATATTTGCATTGATCCTTATGCCAATGCGTTTAATGAAACAGATAATCATGCAGGCCATCAAACTGATAAGACCGAAATGAATGGCTGGATTTGGGAACGGAAATATGAAATTGATTCATTATGTTACCCGGTCCAATTAGCCTATTTACTTTATAAAAATACTGGGATGACCGAACAATTTAATTCAGATTTTGTGGAAGGCGTCAAAAAAATTCTCAACGTTTTTACAACAGAACAAGATCACGCACAGTCACCTTATTTATTTGAACGAGATACGTGGCGTCAAGAAGATACGTTGGTTGAAGCAGGGAAAGGAACGCCAGTCGGCAAAACAGGGATGACATGGTCAGGCTTCCGTCCTAGTGATGATGCCTGCCAATATGGTTACTTAGTTCCTTCTAATATGTTTGCAGTCGTAATTTTAGGCTATATTCAAGAAATTTTCTCTGATGTTTTAGAAGATGCTACGATTGTGGCGATTGCTAAAAAATTACAAGAAGAGATTGAAGAAGGCATCCAAACATTTGGACGAACAAAAAATCAAAATAACGAAACGATTTATGCGTATGAAGTGGATGGCTTAGGCAATGCAAGCGTGATGGATGACAGTAATGTTCCCAATTTAGTAGCAGCCCCTTATCTGGGTTATTGTTCAACAGAGGATAAACAATATTTAACAACCCGTCAAACCTTATTAAGTAAAGAAAATCCTTACTTCTATGAAGGCAAATACGCGAAAGGGATTGGTAGCTCGCATACACCAGAAAATTACGTGTGGCCGATTGCTTTAGCAATGGAAGGAATGACAACCAAAGATAAAGCTGAAAAAGAACGAATTTTAGATTTATTAGTTGCCACAGATGCGGGGACTCATTTGATGCATGAAGGTTTTGACGTAGATAATCCTGAAAATTATACAAGAGAATGGTTTTCATGGGCTAATATGATGTTTTGTGAATTAGTTATGGATTATTTTGACATCCGAGTGGAAAAATAGGAGGAAAAGTGATGACAAAGAAAAAAGTCTATATTGTTTCCCATAGTCATTGGGATCGTGAATGGTATCTTCCTTATGAAGAACATCATATGCGCTTAATTGAATTAGTGGATAATGTATTAGATTTAATTGAAAATGATCCAGAGTTTAACAGTTTCCATTTAGATGGACAAACGATTATCTTAGACGACTATTTACAAGTTCGCCCAGAGAAAAAAGAAGCCGTAAAAAAAGCTGTCCAAGCAGGCAAACTAAAAATCGGACCATTTTATATTTTACAAGATGACTTTTTAATTAGCTCTGAATCCAATGTTCGAAACATGCTGATTGGGCATTTAGAAAGTCAAAAATGGGGAGCACCAGTTCAATTAGGTTACTTCCCGGATACATTTGGGAATATGGGTCAAACGCCTCAAATGATGCAATTAGCAAATCTGCCTGCGGCTGCCTTTGGACGCGGGGTGAAACCGATTGGCTTTGATAACCAAGTCTTAGAAAGCGACTATAGCTCACAATATTCTGAAATGTGGTGGGAAGGTCCTGATCAAACGAAAATTTTCGGCTTGCTTTTTGCAAACTGGTATAGTAACGGGAACGAAATTCCTTCAGAAAAAGAAGCGGCAATCGCTTTTTGGAAACAAAAATTGGCTGATGTGGAACGTTACGCTTCCACAAACCATTTATTGATGATGAATGGGGTCGACCACCAACCGGTACAAAGAGATATTACTAAGGCCATCGCTTTAGCCAATGAACTATTCCCAGAATATGAATTTATTCATTCCAATTTCGATGACTATTTGAAAGCTGTTCAAGAGGAGTTACCAGAAGATTTAGGAACAGTAACAGGCGAATTAACGAGTCAAGAAACGGACGGCTGGTACACATTAGCCAATACTTCTTCTGCTCGCGTCTATTTAAAACAGTGGAACACAAAAGTCCAACGCCAATTAGAAAATATCGCAGAACCTTTAGCAGCGATGGCTTACGAAGTAACTGGCGACTACCCACATGACCAATTTGATTATGCTTGGAAAACATTGCTTCAAAACCATCCGCACGATAGTATTTGTGGCTGTTCTGTCGACGAGGTTCACCGAGGCATGATGACTCGCTTTGAAAATGCCAATGATGTCGGGCATTTCTTAGCAGATGAAGCAACACGACAATTAACAGAAGCAATTGATACAAGTGTTTTCCCAGAAAAAGCGCACCCGTTTGTTTTATTTAATACTAGTGGCTATCAGAAAACGGAGGTTGTCACTGTGGAAGTGGAGATTGAACGATTGCCATTTTATACAGGAAAACCTGAAGATCTTTATCATGAATTAAAACAAAAAGCCACCCCAGATTATCAAGTGATTGATCCAACTGGAAAAGCCGTTGCAAGCCGTATTGTCAAAGAAGATGTTCGTTTTGGTTACGATTTACCTAAAGATGCTTTCCGTCAACCGTACATGGCTAAATACTTAACGGTCGAATTATCTGTCAAAGAAATGGCGCCATTCTCTTGGGATAGCTTTGCATTGATTCAAGGAGAAACGAAAGCTTTTGAAGGAAGTCTTTTGGCTCAACCAGCAACAAATGAAATGGAAAACGAATTTATTCAAGTGAAAATTGAAAACAATGGTAGCTTAACCATTGCTGACAAAAAAACAGGAGAAACATTTTCAAAATTGTTAACATTTGAAGATACTGGCGACATTGGGAATGAATATATCTTTTTCAAACCGACCGAAGACCAAGGAATTACAACTGAAAATGTAACGGCTGAAATTACGAATAAAGAAAATTCCCCTGTAAAAGCAAGTTATCAAATTAAACAAACCGTCATGTTACCAGTTTCAGCAGATGAACGATTAGAAGAAGAACAAAAGGCTGTTCGTGAGTTTAGAGAACGCCAAGCACAACGTTCAACGACGCTTCGCCCGTTCGAAATAACGACAGTGGTTACAATGATCAAAGAAAGTAACCAATTATTCTTTGAAACAACCATTAATAATCAAATCAAAGATCATCGTTTACGCGTGCTTTTCCCAACTGGCATGGTCACAGAAACACACGAAGCGGATAGTATTTATGAAGTCGTGACACGACCAAATCAAGTAAGCGACGCATGGGAAAATCCAACAAACCCGCAGCACCAACAAGCGTTTGTGAATGTTCATGACCAAAATAAAGGCGTGACTATCTTCAATGAAGGCTTAAATGAGTATGAAGTATTGGCAGATGGAACCATTGCGGTCACATTAATTCGTTGTGTTGGCGAACTAGGTGATTGGGGCTATTTTGCGACACCAGAAGCACAATGTCAAGGAGAATATACCTTTAAATATGGTTTGTCATTGCATGGAAAACCAGAAGAACGCTTTGCTACGTATCAACAAGCCTATAGTGCACAAATTCCTTTTACTGCAGCTACTACTACGCGTCATGAAGGTAAACTAGCACCGAACCATGTCTATTTGACAACGGCAGAAGGACCAATTGGTTGGACAGCCGTTAAACGTCAAGAGCAAACAAATCATTTAGTCGTTCGTGGCTTTAATCTAACAGCGCAAAATATTCCTTGTGAACTTCACAAAGAGACACAACCAGCGACTTGTTTAACAAATGTATTAGAAGAACCGTTGACACCAGCGATAGAAGTTGATGCACCATTACGTCCGTTTGAAATTCGGACATGGCGTTTCGAAAAATAAATAAATAGGAGAACTTTGTTGAAAAGGACAAAGTTCTCCTATTTTCTTCTCTGTCGTTTTTTTGAGATATTTATAATAAAAATCTAGCGAAACAATGAGAAAATCATTCATTTTACGGTCAATTTGTGCTACTATAACGTCAACTGAAGGAGTGAAGCTAAATGGATTTAACCAATCGTTTTAATCGTCAAGTAAATAAAATTGCTGTTTCTTTAATTCGTCAATTTGACGAACAAGTCTCAGGAATTGAAGGTATTTTAAAATTAACACTAGGAGAGCCGGATTTTAACACACCTGAGCATGTCAAAAAAGCAGCCAAAGAAGCAATTGATGCGAATTTTTCTCATTATACAGGGATGTCTGGTTTATTAGATGTCCGTGAAGCAGCCGCTTATTTTATGAAAGAAAAGTACCATTTGACTTACCAGCCTGCGACAGAAATTTTAGTAACAGTTGGAGCAACAGAAGCGATTTCAGCTTCGTTATTAGCAATTTTAGAACAAGGCGACAAAGTGCTATTGCCAGCACCTATTTACCCAGGGTATGAACCAATTATTACATTGGCGGGGGCGGAACCGGTATATTTGGATACACGAGACAACGATTTTGTCTTGACCCCTGAAATGATTGAAGCGGCAATGGCCGAGCATGGGGAACAAGTCAAAGCAATTATTTTAAATTATCCTAGCAACCCAACTGGTGTCACCTATAACCGCCAAGAGTTGCAAGCAATTGCTGATGTTCTAAAAAAATACGACATTTTTGTGATTAGTGATGAAATTTATAGTGAGTTAACTTATGATGAGAGTCATGTTTCGATTGCTGAAATGTTACGTGACCAAACGATTTTAATTAACGGTTTGTCGAAATCACATGCCATGACAGGCTGGCGGATTGGCTTTATTTTTGCACCAGCGATTTTAACAGCGGAGATCATTAAAGTTCATCAGTATTTAGTTACTGCGTCTGCAACAGTGTCTCAAAAAGCGGCTGTTCGTGCCTTAATCGAAGGAATGCATGATGCTGAAATTATGAAAGAAGAGTATCGGAAACGGCGCGATTTTGTTTATGAACAGATGACTCAATTGGGGTTTGAGGTTGCGCGTCCAAATGGCGCCTTTTATATTTTTGCTAAGATTCCTACTGGTTATGAACAAGATTCTATGAAATTTTGTATTGATTTAGCGCAAAAAGAAGCAGTAGCGTTGATTCCAGGTATTTCTTTTGGTCCAGAAGCAGAAGGATACGTCCGAATTAGTTATGCGTCCGATATGGATAAATTAACAACGGCCATGGAACGAATCGCACATTACATGGCGACACAACGCGTAACGCACTAGCCTTTATAGATTCTTTACACACCTTTACCTTTTATTTACATTTAATTGAAACAGAATTAACAGAGTCTTGGTAGACTAAACTTGTAACTAATTGAAAAGGAAGTGCAAAGATGAAAAAACGTGTAATTGCAGCAACTATGCTGAGTCTAGGGTTATTATTAACTGGGTGCGGAGCTCAAGGAGGCACAACTGAAAAATCCAGCGAAGCGGATAGTAACAAACCAGTTAAAATTGTCGCTGTTGGTTCCACCGCTTTACAACCGTTAGTAGATGCTGCGAAAGATCAATTTACACAAGAACATCCTAATTATACAGTTTCTGTCCAAGGTGGCGGCAGCGGAACAGGACTTTCGCAAGTTGCAGATGGCGCAGTGACCATTGGAAATTCCGATGTGTTTGCCGAAGAGAAAGATGGCGTGGATGCCTCTAAATTAGTCGATCATCGGGTGGCCGTGGTCGGTATGGGACCAGTGGTCAACAAAGAAGTCGGCGTGAAGAATTTAACGAAGCAACAATTGATTGATGTCTTTACTGGCAAAGTCAAAAACTGGAAAGAAGTGGGCGGCAAAGATCAAGAAATCGTCGTAATAAACCGCGCAAACGGAAGTGGCACCCGAGCAACATTTGAAAAATGGGGCTTAGATGGAGCTAAACCAGTTCAATCACAAGAACAAGATTCTTCGGGAACAGTTCGTAAAATTGTTGAACAAACATCAGGAGCAATCAGCTATTTAGCTTTTTCTTATATGGATGATTCCACCGTTGCCTTAAGCATTGATGGTGTTGAACCAAAAGAAGAACACGTGAAAGACAATTCATGGAAAATCTGGTCTTATGAACATATGTATACAAAAGGGGAGCCTAATAAAGATGTAAAAGCCTTCTTAGACTATATGGTCACCGATGATGTTCAAAAAACAATTGTCAAAGACTTAGGCTATTTAGCCATCACAGATATGCAAGTAGAACGTGATGTAAATGGAAAAGTAACTGAAAAATAAACAAAAAAACTCAGCCAATAAACAGGATTGGCTGAGTTTTTTTTAGGCTTCTTTTTTTGTTAAAGGCAAGGTGATTGTAAAAGTGGTCCCTAAGCCTAAGTGACTATCAATGGCGATTTTACCGCCTAATAATTCTGTGTAATTTTGGACAATAGCTAGACCTAGACCGGTGCCACCAGAATGACGGCTACGTGCTTTATCGACACGATAGAACCGTTCAAAGATCCGTTCTTGGTCTTTTTGACTAATGCCAATGCCAGTATCTTGAACAGATAAACGTAATTGCTGATTTTCAATAGCATAAGAAATAGTAATCTGACCATTTTCTTGGGAATACTGAATGGCATTTTCAATTAGATTCTTCACGATTGGATAAAACAATTCGTATTTGGTGAAAAACTGGCTCTCTGGCAGACCATGAACGACTGTTTTCAGCTGTTTTGCTGCCAATTGTTGCTGATAAGAACCGAGAATTTCTGTAATAAATTTTTCTAAAGTAATTTCTTGTTCTGCATAAGGAATTGTTGCGCCACCCCGAGAAAGTTCTAAAATTTCTTGAATTAATTGTTGCAGACGCTGGGCATCTTTTTGCATGATGTGCAAAAATTGATCAAGGACTTTCGGATCTTCTTTGGCGCCATCTATGAGTGTCTCGGTAAAGCCCAAAAGAGAAGTGACAGGCGTTTTTAATTCATGAGACACGTTTGATACAAAATCTTTTTGCATTTTTTCTAGTTGGCGAACGCGCGTTAAATCATAGGCAATTCCTAACACTTGATAATCATTGGCACTTTGATCATCCAAGTAACGAAGAGAAAGATCTAAGCGTAAAGGTGTTGGTCCCTGTGTCACAGTGATTTCTTGATGTAAGCTGTTTTTTTCAGCGACGACTTGATGGATTAAATGAATCAAATCGGCGTCTTGAATCACTTCAAGATAATTGCTTTGCATATTTTTAGCAGAGAGTCCTAACATTTCCTGCATTTTAGGGTTCAACAGACGAAGCCGTCCTTGCGTATCAATGATAAAGACACCAATCATCAACTCATCTAAAAGTTCGTGAAATTGCTCATCCGCAGACGTATACGCTTTATACGTTTGACTTACTTGTTGACTCAGTAAGTTAATAGTTTCGTAAAGTTCATTCCATTCAGAAGATTGCTGGATAATGGATCGATTTTCATCTGGATGTTTAAGCATTCGTTTCAGAATCGGTAAGACAGTCACTAGCGGTTGATTTTTTTGCCGTAACAATAAAAAGATAAACAAGGTAATTAGTAGGAACAAGATGCCAAATGTAAAGATAATATAGCGACGAAAAGATTGGATATTTTTAGAAAATAGCGCGGTTTGTTCCGAAATCCGAATAATACCAACGATTTCTCCTGATTTTAAAACAGGCGTGGCAACGTACAGAAGTTCTTTATTTAACGTTTTACTCTTTCGTAAAGCTGAACCATAGGTAGCTCCTGATAGAACCGCAGCGATTTCAGGTCGTTTTTTGTGCGACTCTAGCGGTTCATTTTGGCTGCTGTCAAAAAAGACGGTACCATTTTTTTGCAACAAAGTTACCCGTTCTTCTGCATCATCTAACGCATGGGTGACAAGGAGTTGTTGTTGGTTTGTCAGTTGCCCTTTTTCGAAAACGGAAGGGGGCAACTGGTCTGTTAAAAGGGTATTTTTTCTTCTTAAATAGGTTTCTTGCTGAGCAACCATTTCTTTTTGAAAGAAAAAATTGGTCGCTGCAATACTTCCGACAAATAATAAAAGCATGACTGCCGCAACTAAAAAATATTCAATCCGCAGTCTCTTTTTCATCGTTTTGGCTCCTGAAAACGGTAGCCAAAGCCACGGACAGTTACTAAGTAAACGGGCCGTTTGGGATCAGGCTCGATTTTATCACGTAAATGACTAATGTGGACATCGACGATGCGACTTTGTCCAGCGAAGTCATATTGCCAAATTCGTTCCAACAAGGTTTCCCGATTAATGACCCGATCTTTGCGTTTCATAAAGTAAACGAGTAATTCAAATTCTTTCGGTGTTAGTTCAATGGGCTGATTGCGCACAAAGACTTCATAATTTTGTTCATCCACACGAATCTCGCCAATCACAAGCGGAGCTTTAGGTGTGTCCTCTTGAAGCGGTTCGGTCGTGGTAGGTTTTAAACGACGAAAAATAGCTTTCATGCGTGCTAGGACTTCTCTGGGACTAAAAGGTTTTGTTAAATAATCATCTGCCCCAATTTCTAAGCCGATGATTTTATCTACTTGTTCATCTTTGGCAGTTAAAATCAAAATAGGCGTGTCAATTTTTTCTCGACGAAGTGCTTTGGTAATTTCTAAGCCATCCATACCAGGAAGCATTACATCTAAAATTATAAAATCATATTGATTAGACAAAGCTAATTCGAAGCCGTTTTTACCATCTTCGGAAGTAGTCACCTGATAGCCTTCTTTTTCCAAATTAAAGGTTAACAAAGTTAAAATCGATGGTTCATCATCGACGACAAGAACTTTTTTCATTTACATAACTCCTTCAAGAAATTTCTGAAAATAAGTGTATATTTCACTATTGTTAGTTTAACATATTTTTAGAGGAAGAACGTACTTTAAAGTAAGCGAGAATGCTACTTTTGAGAAAAGTCAACTCATGGTATAATAGAGAAATGAAATGAGGAGAAGCGAATGATTGGTATTAGTAGTTGCTTAGGTGGGATTTGTTGCCGTTACGATGGAAAATCTCAAGAACAAGAAGCGTTAAAACAACTTGTAACTAATGGAAAAGCAATAATGATTTGTCCCGAAGTTTTAGGAGAGTTGCCTATTCCACGTCCGCCAGCAGAAATCATTGGCGGGGATGGCTTTGATGTTTGGGCGAATACTGCTTATGTATATACGGATAACGGGGAAGATGTGACTGAGGCATTTAAAGCAGGGGCACAACGCGCGTATCAAAAATTAAAAACTCAACAAATTACAACCTTGATTTTGAAAGAAAAAAGTCCCAGCTGTGGCAGCCAGCTGATTTATGATGGACAATTTTCTGGCATTAAAAAAGCTGGAGTTGGAGTCGCAACTGCTTATTTTATTCAACAAGGAATGACCGTTTATTCTGAAGAAACATGGCAACTTGCGGACATTTCTTTTTAAAAGGTAAAAACTTAGTAAAAAAAGATTGACTATTCCCTATGAAATCGGTAACCTATAAGGGATTGAAGATGGGAGCACGGCTCATGGAAATGGAAAAAACAAACCGCATGAATGCGTTATTTGAATTTTATTCGACATTATTAACGGAAAAGCAGATGAATTATATGGAGCTTTACTATGCTGATGACTTTTCTTTAGGAGAAATTGCGGAAGAATATGAGGTTAGTCGCCAAGCGGTTTATGATAACATTAAACGAACCGAAAAAATTTTAGAAGAATACGAAAAAAAGTTACATCTTTATTCAAACTATGTTGTACGGAAAGAATATCTTGAACAACTACAGCAGTATGTTCAAGAAACTTATCCCAAAGATAGTGAAATCAAAAAATATATTGAACAAATTCAAGAAATAGAGGAATGAAACTATGGCTTTTGAGAGTTTAACAAACCGCCTACAACAGGCAATGAGTAAAATCCGTCGTAAGGGAAAAGTTTCCGAAGCCGACGTAAAAGAAATGATGCGAGAAATCCGTTTGGCTTTATTAGAAGCCGACGTTAATTTACAAGTGGTCAAAGATTTCACAAAACGCGTCAGAGAACGGGCAGTAGGAGTCGAAGTATTAGAAAGCTTATCACCAGCCCAACAAATTGTAAAAATTGTTGATGAAGAATTAACGAAAACGTTAGGTTCAGAAACGGTTGAACTGAATAAATCTCCAAAAATCCCGACAGTGATTATGATGACAGGGTTACAAGGGGCTGGTAAAACAACTTTTACTGGTAAATTAGCAAAACACTTAATGAAAACTGAAAACGCTCGTCCGCTTTTAATCGCTGGTGACGTTTATCGTCCAGCAGCGATTGATCAGTTGAAGGTTTTAGGTCAACAATTAGAAGTTCCCGTTTTTGATATGGGAACAGATGCTAATCCAGTGGAAATTGTTCGTCAAGGGTTAGCATTAGCAAAAGAAAAGAAAAATGATTATGTCTTAATTGATACGGCCGGCCGTTTACACATTGACGAAGCTTTAATGGACGAATTGAAACAAATTAAAGAGTTGGCTAATCCCAATGAAATTCTGTTAGTTGTTGATGCGATGACGGGGCAAGATGCTGTCAACGTTGCAGATAGTTTTAATGAACAGCTTGGAATTACTGGGGTTGTTATTACCAAAATGGACGGCGATACTCGTGGGGGGGCTGCGCTGTCAATTCGGGCAGTAACGGGCGCTCCGATTAAATTTGTCGGTTCTGGTGAAAAATTAACCGATTTAGAAATTTTCCATCCCGATCGTATGTCGAGTCGTATCCTAGGTATGGGGGACATGTTGACGCTAATTGAAAAAGCGCAACAAGATTACGATGAGAAAAAAGCAGAAGAACTTGCTCAAAAAATGAAAGAAAACAGTTTTGACTTTAACGATTTTATTGAGCAATTGGATCAAGTTATGGGCATGGGACCGATTGAGGACTTATTAAAAATGATCCCTGGAATGAGTAACATGCCTGGTATTGAAAATGTCAAAGTCGATCCAAAAGATGTGGCACGGAAACGGGCGATGGTCTTATCAATGACCCCTGCAGAACGTGAAAATCCTGATCTATTAAATCCTAGTCGCCGCCGCAGAATTGCAGCTGGTTCAGGAAATAGTGTGGTTGAAGTCAATCGTATGATTAAACAATTTAAAGAATCCAAAAAAATGATGCAACAAATGTCCAAAGGGGATATGAACATTCCTGGTATGGATCAAATGTTAGGTGGCGGCGTTAAAGGCAAGCTAGGTAAAATGGCTATGAATCGTATGATGAAGAAAAACAAAAAGAAGAAAAAGAAAAAAAGATAAACAGGCTTTAGTTAATTATCGTAAGAAACAGAAAGTGCGCCATCAGTCTCTTCGACTGATGGCGCACTTTCTGTTTAAGCGTAGTTTTGGATAATTGCGTTTAACGATTCGGCAAAACCAGCGCCGTGTTGTTCATAATATGACGTAAATCGTTCATCACCAACATACATAAGCCCTAACCCTTTATGTGCTTCTGGCGAATAGCTTGACCAAGAGTACATTAACCAATCTTTGTGTAATTGGAAAATTTCTTGCGCAAGTTGGCTAGTCAACTTGGGTGATTTTTGATACATGGCTAACTTAGAAAATAAATCTTTTTCCACGTTCTGCATTGCTTGCATGTCTTTTTCCGTCAAGTTTAAATATTTTTTTTTGGCTTGTTCAATCGTTTCGTTGCCATATTTTTCCCGAATCTCTTTACCATATTTTTCTTCGTTTTCTTGAACTTTTTGTTGTTTGAATGCTTCGAATTTTTGCTGATCTGACATGTTTATCTCTCCTTTGTAATGGTGTAAGGTTTGTTGAACAGAGGCTAAAAGACGATCAATTTCATTGCGCTTTTCCAATAGTTTTTGTTGATGCTCGTATAAAGCCTGTTCAACATTAAAGTCAGGTTGCTCCAAAATTTCTTTAATTTCATCTAGTTTCAGATCCAATTCACGGTAAAAAAGAATTTGTTGCAAACGATTCACCTCGGCTTGCCCGTAAATTCGATAACCAGAAGAATTAATTCTGGCTGGTTG
Source organism: Enterococcus sp. DIV2467a (assembly GCF_050532945.1). Taxonomy (NCBI): domain Bacteria; kingdom Bacillati; phylum Bacillota; class Bacilli; order Lactobacillales; family Enterococcaceae; genus Enterococcus; species Enterococcus sp. DIV2467a. The sequence continues at coordinate 1,484,592 of NZ_CP172896.1, forward strand.
AAGAAGACCAATTTCATCATAATATCGTAACGTCCGTGCACTGACGCCAGATAGTGAAGCCATTTTTTTAATTGTATATTCCATCATTCATTCCTCCTGACAAAATCTATCATAAACCTTTACGTAACGAGAGGGTCAAGCAAAAAAATAAAAAAAGTGAGACAACCTTTAAAAAGTTGCCTCACTTTTTCTCGATTGATTCAATTAGGCAGTTAAGCGATTAAAGAAATCCACGTAAGCATCTACAATTGATTGTAAGAAGCCAACAGTGCCATCAATAATTTTACCATCTTCACCAATTAAGTTCGTAATACCGCCAATATAGGCTTCAGGTTGTTGTAAAGTTGGAACATTTAAGAAGACTAATGATTGTCTTAAATGATGGTTCGCACCAAATCCGCTAATTGCACCTGGTGAAACACTCACCACAAGTCCTGGTTTTTTATCCCAAACGCTTTCGCCATACGGACGTGAACCGACATCCAATGCATTTTTTAAAACAGCTGGTACTGAACGGTTATATTCTGGTGTTACAAACATCACACCATCTACTTGTTTGACTTCTTCACGGAATGTTGTCCAAGCTTCGGTGGGGGTTCCTTCATCATCCAAATCTTGATTGTATAATTCTAAATCACCAATGTTAATAAAAACAGGTTCGAAATCAGCTGGAAATAAGTCCGCCATTGTTTTTGCTACCAATTTGTTAAATGAATCTTTTCTTAAACTCCCTACAAAAATACCAATTTTTTTTGTCATGTAAATCCCTCCATTTTTCTTTTACTTACTTTATGATAGTACTTTTTCAAAAAAAGCGCAAACGTTTTATCCTTGTACATTGTTGAACTTCGTAACTTCACGTATAATAGCTAGTAAAAGGATGAGTAAAGGAGCAACTGCTTGAATAAAAAAATAAATTGGCGCCGACAGTTAACACAGTTGGAGAAACAAACATTGACTGAATTAAAAAACAAGGAAATGATTAAACAAGGAACTTTTTATAAATTGGAACAAACATTTCCTGAGGAATCAGCTTATACTTATTATGGTTTATACAGGAAGGAACAAACCATACAAGCGTATATCGTAGGGTATTGTTTTGATGGGGAAACCTTGGAAGCGACGATTGTTGCGCCAAATGTAGGGCCATTTTTTGAAGAACTTGTTCAAGAACTCGAAAAGCAAGCAGCTTTGTGGGGAATGAAAGAAGTCTTTCTCGTGATGGACGACAAGCAATCTGTTGGCCTGAATTATTTTAATAGACAAGGAATTGTGCCAGCTTTTTCAGAACAGTATCTGGTTTTTCAAAGAGAAACTTACTCACAGGAATTGGCGAAGCTGACACTTCTCCGACCACAAGTGGCTGATTTGCATTCCTTGGCTAGGTTACTAGAAGGTACGCCTTTGCCGGAGGACCTTCAACGAACACTTATTTATAAAGAAAACAATCAACTTTTAGCCACGCTACGTTTGGATCATTTTGAAAACGAATGGGGGATTTATGGCTTTGTTGTGACAAAAACGCAACGAGGTCGCGGTCTTGGCCGTCAAGTGTTACAGTCTGCGCTCCGAATGATTTTAGAAAATTCAGCTTCAGCGACTATTTTTTTAGAAGTTGAAACAGAAAATCAAGCAGCGCTTCATCTCTATCAAACAGAAGGCTTTCAAGTGAGAAACCAGTACAACTATTATCAAATTTTGTAAAAATTCTTCATTATTTCGTTTGTTTTCCTGCAAATTGGCTAAAAAAATTGAAAAAAAGTAAAGGTGTCAAGAAAAAACTCTTTACAGGTTGTTGTTAATCTGTTAAACTAACTCTTGTGATTAAGTTAATGGAGGTGTATTTAATAATGGCAGTTAAAATTCGTTTAAAACGTATGGGTTCTAAAAAGAGTCCTTTTTACCGTATTGTAGTAGCTGATTCTCGTTCTCCTCGTGATGGACGTTTCATCGAAACTGTAGGTACTTACAACCCTTTGAAAGACCCTGCAGAAGTAGTTTTAAAAGAAGATTTAGTTTTAGATTGGTTATCTAAAGGTGCGCAACCTTCTGATACAGTTCGTAACATCCTTTCAAAAGAAGGCGTTATGAAAAAACATCATGAAGCTAAAAACGTTAAGAAATAAGGTGATTGAATATGGCAGATGTGAAAGAGTTAATTTTAACTATTGTCCGTCCGTTAGTCAGTCAACCTGAAGCAGTCTCATTAGAAATTGAGGAATCAACTGATTTCCTCGAGTATAATTTGACTGTGGCCAAAGAAGATATTGGACGTATCATTGGTAAACAAGGGCGTGTTGCAAAAGCAATTCGGACAATTGTTTATAGTGTACGTATCGATGGTCCGAAAAAGGTCCGTTTAAATATTCTTGATGGTAAATAAGCATTAACAAGGAGGTAGCCTAGCTATCTTCTTTTTTTATACATAACCAAAAAGTTTTCATTGCTAGAGACAAGCCTTTCTTGCTAAAATAGATGTATCCAGAATAAAGGAGCGATTTGTATGACAAAACGAATTATCATTATGAACTTTGATATTGAAAGTAAATCGTACCAAGCATTTTCCGAAATAAAAAAGATGCAGGCAGAAAGACAGCTTAAAGGTGAGCAAATGGCGGTTGTTACGCATGTTAATGATGGCCAGCATCAATTTAAAATCAATGATTTTATCGATTTTACAGGCAACAATCATACATCAAAAGATAGCATGATTGGGATGCTAGTAGGCATATTAGGTGGTCCTCTGGGCATTCTTTTTGGCTGGTTTGCTGGAAGTATGTATGGTGCAAGCAAAGATGCCAAAGAAATTCAAGAAGCACAAACGGTTTTTGAACATGTGATTCAAAAGATTGATGAAGGACAAACGGGATTATTATTAATTGCAGAAGAAGAAGACAATCGTCCGCTCAACCAATTGGTTATGTTTGACTTAGGTGGCGAAATCACGCGGCTTGATTTAGAGGAAGTCCAACAAGAAATTAACGATGCGAACGAAGTTGCAAATGAAGCGAAACAATCGTGGCAAGCAAAAAAAGAACAACACAAAGAAGCGACATCGAAAGAAGAATAAGGAGCAAAGACTGTTTTCTGAATAAAGGGAAACAGTCTTTTAAAATACTAAGAAATCACGGTTTTTTATGGTAGTTTGCTAATTTTTTGTTATTTTATCGTAAAATGCGGTAAACTAAGAAGAAAACTTTGAGAAAATAGATAAATTATTATTTGCTAAAGGAGCAAACTTCTTCTAAAATAAAAAGGAAGTTTAAAAGAAAGTATGGTAGCAGATGGAAATACAATTTTTAGGAACAGGCGCTGGTGTACCAGCAAAACATCGCAATGTAACAGGGATTGCGTTGAAATTATTAGATGAACGAAATGCAGTTTGGCTCTTCGATTGTGGTGAAGGGACTCAATTGCAAATTTTAAAAAGTAGTATTCGCCCAAGAAAAATTGAAAAGATTTTTATTACACATTTACATGGGGATCATATTTTTGGTTTACCTGGTTTGTTAAGTAGTCGTTCTTTTCAGGGCGGGACAGAACCTTTAGAAATCTATGGACCAGTTGGGATTGCTGACTTTGTCAAGACTTCTTTACGGGTCTCGCAATCGCGGTTGTCCTATCCACTGAAATTTATTGAATTAACGAAAGAAAATGACGTTATTTTTAAAGATAAACAATTCACTGTTCGCTGTAATATCTTGGACCATGGCATCACGAGCTTTGGCTATCGAATTGAGGAAGCAGCGCATGAAGGAGAATTACAAGTAGAGAAACTTCAAGCTTTAGGGATTCCTTCTGGGCCGTTGTATGGCAAACTCAAACGTGGTGAAACGATTGTTTTTGATGGACAGGAAATTAATGGACAAGCGTTTGTGGGAGAGCGTAAACCTGGACGAATCGTGACGATTTTAGGAGACACTCGCAAAACCAAAAATAGCGTAACCTTAGCACGACGAGCGGATGTTTTAGTCCATGAAAGTACGTTTAATAAACACGAAGCAAAAATGGCAAAAGCCTACTTCCACTCAACCAGTCAACAAGCAGCTGAAGTTGCAAAAGAAGCGCAAGTAAAACAACTTATCTTAACGCATATTAGTGCCCGTTATTTAACCAAAGAGGCCTATCAGCTTCAAGAAGAAGCCCAAGAAATTTTCCCCAATACAAAAATCGTAAAAGATATGGATATCATTGAGATTCCATTTGCCAATGAAGGAGGAGCTTAGATGGATTTAACAAATAAAGTCGTTGTCGTAACTGGAGGTTCAGCTGGTTTAGGTGAACAAATTTGTTATGAAGCAGCTAAACAAGGGGCGGTCGTCGTTGTCTGCGCCCGCAGAATTAATTTGATTGGTAAAGTTCGCGAGCAGTGTGCTGTTTTAAGCGGACGAGAAGCATTTTCTTATCAATTAGATATTGCCGATCCAGAAAGTGTTGAACGTGTGGTTGAAGCTATTTCAGCAGAAGTTGGTCCTATAGATGTTTTAGTCAACAATGCTGGTTTTGGCTTGTTTGAAAATTTTGTTGAAATTGACTTGGCTGTTGCACGCCAAATGTTTGATGTCAACGTTCTAGGAATGATGACGTTTACTCAAAAAGTAGCTATTAAAATGATTGAAGCTGGGCAAGGACATATTATCAACGTTGCTTCAATGGCTGGGAAGATGGCTACAGCTAAATCAACCGTTTATTCTGCAACGAAATTTGCTGTGTTAGGTTTTTCAAATGCTTTACGTTTAGAATTGAAACCGTTGGGTGTAGCAGTAACGACTGTCAATCCAGGACCAATCCAAACAGAATTCTTTGATAAAGCGGACCCGACAGGCACATATCTAGCTGCGGTGGATAAAATTGTTTTGGACCCTACGAAATTAGCGAAAGAAGTGGTTGGGAGTATGGGGACTTCTCGACGTGAGATTAATCGTCCATTTGTCATGGAAGCGGCTGCCCGCTTTTATACATTGTTTCCACATTTAGGAGATTTCATAGCGGGAAATATTTTAAATAAAAAATAAAGGAGTCGATCAAGTCATGAAAAATCAATGGCGTGTTATTTTGGGCCTTGTGTTGGTCTTAATTGTTGTTATTTTTGCTGTTTTAAATAATCAAGCTGTTCCAGTAAACTTTGGTTTTACTAAAATTAGTGGACCGTTAATCTTAATTATTTTAGGTTCTGCAATTATTGGCGCACTAGTTGGGTTACTAACCTCCACAACCACTATTTGGAACCAACGTAAGGAATTAAAAGCTGTACAAAAAGAGTTGGATATTTATAAAAATGATATGGATAAATTAGTCAAAGAAGAAACGGAAAAAGTTCAACGTTCTTTTGATAATCAATTGGCTGATTTGCAAGCCAAACAAGCGGCAGCACCACAAGTCGCAGAACCAGTGGTCAACGAACAAACATCAAACACAGAAGTAGACGCAACGCCTGTGTCAGGTAGTCGTATTGATCGTTATGTGAAACCTCGTGTGAATGAAGAGGAACAAAAATAAGGAAGAGACTTTATCACTAAGTTTCTTTTAAAATAAAACTGTGATATCTGCTATTTATCTAACAGATATCACAGTTTTTTTCTCAGATTTAAAAAAATGCTTTCTTTAGTTTTTGGAAAAATTTTGCTATAATTACTTGGTTAGGAGTGACGTCGTGAAAAAATCAAACTATCAATGGCAGTTACAGACAAAGACAGAATTACCTGTAGAATTTATAGAACAATTAAAAAAAGAACAAATTAATCCATTAATTGGCCAACTTTTATGGCACCGCAATATCCGGACAGAAGAAGCATTACGTAAGTTTCTACATCCGACTATCGAAGATATTTATGATCCGTTCTTAATGCATGATATGGAGAAAGCGGTAGCCCGCATCCAGCAAGCCGTCGAAGCGGGTGAACAAATCCTTGTCTATGGGGATTATGATGCAGATGGCATCACTAGTACCACGGTTATGAAAGAAGCAATCGAATTAGTCGGTGGCATGGTTCAGTACTTTCTACCGAATCGTTTTGTTCATGGATATGGGCCTAATAAAGACGTATTTGCTGAACAAATTGAACAAGGAGTCCAATTAATTGTAACCGTTGATAATGGTGTAGCTGGACATGAAGCAATTAACTACGCTATGGCTCAAGGGGTAGATGTAATCGTTACTGACCATCATGAATTGCCTGAACAATTACCAGAAGCCTATGCGATTGTCCACCCTAGACATCCGCAAGGAGACTATCCTTTTGGAGATTTAGCTGGTGTTGGCGTGGCTTTCAAAGTCGCTACTGCGTTACTTGGTGAATTGCCAATTGAGTTATTAGATTTGGTAGCAATTGGGACAATTGCTGACTTGGTTTCATTAACCGATGAAAATAGAACGTTTGTCAAAATGGGCCTTCAAATGATTCAAACTGGTGATCGAATTGGTTTAGACGTTTTACTACAAGAAGCGGGTGTGAAAAAGGAAGCTGTTTCAGAAGAATCAATTGGCTTTACCATCGGACCTCGTTTAAATGCGTTAGGTCGATTAGGGGAAGCCGCACCAGGTGTTGAATTAATGACTACATTTGATGAAGAGCAAGCGCTGGAAATCGCTAAATATATTGATCAACAAAACAATGAACGAAAAGACATTGTAACGACGATTGCCAAAGAAGCCCTGGATTTAATCGACCCGAATGCGCCGGTCCATATTTTAGCGAAACAAGGCTGGCATGAAGGCGTCTTAGGGATTGTCGCGGGCCGCATTATGCAAGAAACGGGGAAACCAACCATTATTTTAGCAATAGATGAATCTGGTACGACCGCTAAAGGCTCTGGACGTAGCATTAGCGCATTGAATCTCTATGAGGCGTTGAACGAAGTGCGTGAGCAATTCACTCATTTTGGTGGGCATCATATGGCAGCGGGAATGACTTTACCTGTTGAAAATATTCCTTTTGTTCAAGAACATTTGGCACACTTTATTGAAAAAAATCAAATTGATATGGCTAATGGACAAGAGTTGCTCATTAGTGAGAGCTTAGCGGTTTCGCAGGCCACGACTACTTTTATTGATCAATTGCGTATTTTGGCGCCTTTTGGGACCGATAATACTGTTCCAACTTTTGTATTTAAGGAAATCACGCCTACGCAAATTCGGCAAATTGGTGCAGATAATGCACATCTGAAATTTCAAATGAATCAAGAAGGGGCACAATTGGATGCAATTGCTTTTCAAATGGGGCCTCAAGCGGATGAACTAGCACAAGGAACCGCCGATGTGGCAGGCCAACTTTCCATCAATGAATGGAATGGTCGTAAGAAACCACAATTAATGGTGACTGATTTTGCTGTATTGGGAAGACAATTATTTGATTTTCGTGGCAAAAATAATCAAACGAAACCAATTCCTTCAGAAGCAACAGCTTATCTTTTGTTTGATGAAAAAAATCAAAAATTCATTTCAGATCCAACCGCTAATATTATTGTTTGGGCAAACCAAGAAGAATTGGTGGAAGCTGTTTCTCAAAATCAAATCGAACAACTGGTTTTTGTCGACTGTCCTGTGGAAGCAATCACGGTTAAAGAAATTGTTGAAGCGACTGAGATACAACGTATATACATGATGTTTATTTCACCAGAAGAAGCTTATTTAAACGGTATGGCTTCACGTGAACAATTTGCAACATTGTATAAATTTATTTTGCAGCAAAAAGAAGTAAATCTACGTTCCCAGCTATCGAAGGTGGCAAATTACTTAAATATCCAAGAAAAATTATTAATTTTCATGATACAGGTGTTTTTTGACTTAGGATTTGTTACAATAGAAAGCGGTGTTTTAAACAGTATTGAGAAACCCGACAATCGACCATTGACTGAAAGTCAAGTGTACCAACAACGATTGAAAAAAATAAAAACAGAAGAATTTCTACTTTACAGTGATTGTCAAACAATACAACAATGGCTGTGGAATGAGGAGGACAAATAAAAATGGATTTAAGAGATTACATTGCAAGCATTCCAGATTATCCTGAGAAAGGGATCGTGTTCCGTGACATTTCTCCATTAATGGCTAATGGGGATGCCTATCGTGAAGCAACGAAACAAATCGTGGATTACGCGAAAGAAAAAAGAATTGATATGGTTGTAGGACCGGAAGCTCGTGGCTTTATTGTCGGCTGTCCAGTGGCTTATGAACTAGGGGTTGGCTTTGCTCCGGTTCGTAAAAAAGGAAAACTTCCTCGTGAAACCATCGAAGTGACTTATGACTTAGAATATGGTTCAGATACATTAACGTTGCACAAAGATGCCATCACACCAGGCCAACGTGTTTTGATTTGTGATGACTTGTTAGCAACTGGTGGTACAATTAAAGCAACCATCGAATTAGTCGAACAATTAGGTGGTATTGTGGTTGGTTGTGCGTTCCTAATTGAATTAATGGATTTACATGGCCGCGATAAAATTGATGGCTACGATATTGTTACCTTAATGGAATACTAATCTAATTTAATTAGAAAGAGCGAAGGATTTAATCCTTCGCTCTTTCTTTGACATATTTATAAAAACGGAGCGTAGCTTGGGGGGAACACACCGTTTTATTATTTATTAAGGGAACTTACGATAAACGTATCTTGCTTGCTGTTGTTTACGTGTACGTGTATAACGCTTCTCATCCCATGACATAAACCAAAGAATAAATAACGGCGTCACGATCATAAAAGCAAGACGTAATCCTAATGTTCCCAAAAAAATACCTATAACCAATACAAAAAATAAAAATCCAACACGACGAATTGCTTCCATGTGTATCACCTCTTCATTTGATTCGAACGAGTGTTCGTATTGTTATTATACGAATGTATGTTCGTTTTGTAAAGTCTTTTCTACTAATTTATGTTAAAATAATTCGAAAAGAAGAATAATCCTTTATAATAAAGAGATTTAGGGCAATAAAAGAACACGATGCTTTGAGCATCGTGTTCTTATTGTGCTGTGATTACGTATAAAAGAGAACAGAAAAATACATGAGGATCGCTGCAAGCATGACGAACAAATGCCAAACCACATGCATAAACCGCACATTTTTCAATGAATAGAAGGCTGCACCTAATGTGTAAGACACACCCCCTGCGACCAATAACGCTGTTCCTGTAAACCCAAGAGATTCATATAACGGACGAGCAGCGATGATACAGAGCCAACCTAAAACAATATAAATAATCGTTGAAATGTTTTTCACTGTTTCTTGTTTATGCAACGTGAGGGATTTATAGACAATACCGACGATGGCGATTAACCAGACTAAACTAAATAAGGTCCAACCTAACCAACCGCCAATACTAATTAAGCAAAACGGCGTATAGCTGCCAGCAATCAATAAGAAAATAGAACTATGATCGAAGACCTGAAAGACCTTTTTGGCTCTTGTAAAAATTAAACTATGAAATAACGTTGAAGATAAAAAAAGTAGAATCAACATGGAGCCATAAATAGCATAAGATACCACGTGAATCGGTGAGCCTAAACGAGCTCCTTTAACAAGTAAAATGACTAAGCCAGCAATACTTAAACCTGCGCCTATGCCATGTGTAACTGCATTCAAGACTTCGTTCACGATTAGGTATTTTTTTGAGAAATGCGTTTTTTCCAATAAATTCACTTCCTTTATTTTAATTTGATGAAAAATTCGGCAGTGTCTGTTATACTATAACTAGATAATTAACCGTTTAATGGTATTCTACCATGAAAACAGGTTCCTTTTAAAGAAAGAGTGATAAATTTATGACAAACGTTAAAATCGTAACGGATTCTTCATGTACGATGGAAAAAAGTCTTAGAGATGAATTAAATATCCATATGATGCCTTTATCAATTATGGTTGATGGCGTTGTTTATCCAGATGATGATCATTTGCCAGGCGAAAAATTTATGGACATGATGGCTAATGCGAAGGCCTTACCCAAAACGAGTCAACCACCAATTGGTGAATTTGTAGAATTATATGATCGCTTAGGTGAAGATGGCAGTGAAGTAATTTCGATTCACATGACAAAAGGCTTAAGTGGAACGGTTGAAGCGGCCCGTCAAGCTAGCAATTTATCATCAAGTAAAGTAACGGTGATTGATAGCGATTTTACAGACCAAGGTTTGTCTTTCCAAGTCATTCAAGCAGCAAAATTGGCACAAGCGGGAGCGGGTGTTCCAGAAATTTTAGCTGAAATTGAACGCGTCAAACAAAATACCAAATTATACATCGGCATTTCAACATTGGATAATTTGGTTAAAGGTGGACGAATCAGCCGTACAACAGGATTATTATCAAACATTTTTAATATGAAAGTTGTCATGGACTTTGAAAATACGGAATTGATTCCTGTAGCGAAAGGCCGCGGCGTTAAAACGTTTAATAAATGGTTTGACGAATTGAAATCAGAATTAAGTAAGATTCCAAATGTTCGACAAATTGGCATTTCTCATGCGGATGGGCTAGAACTAGCAAATGGATTCAAAGAAGGATTACAAGCAATCTTTAAAGACATGGATATTCCCGTATTACATACGAATCCAGTCATTGCAACACATACAGGAAAAAATGCCTTTGCTATTATGTACTATACAGACTAAGAAATAACGAGGTTGGGTCTCACTCTTAAATGAGTAGACGCAACCTCTTTCTAACAAGAAAAGGAAAATTTCTTGTTGGTTTATTTAAAAGGAAGTGACGAAGATGAAAAAACAAACACAGCATATTTTGCTGACCGTCTTAACACCTATCCTCATTGCGCTAGGTGTTTTTACATTGTTAAGTGTGGCCATCCCCAAAGCAAAGCCACTATTAAAGCAAGAGAAAGTGGCCACAACTGCTCAAAAAAATCAAAAAGAAGTCATTCATTATACAGCAATCGGTGATTCTTTAACTGAAGGAATTGGCGATTTGACGAATAGTGGAGGTTTTGTTCCTATTGTGGCAGATGATTTAAAAGAACACTACAACTTGAACGGTGTTCAAACAGACAATTTTGGGAAAAATGGGGATCGTAGTGATCAAATTTTAAAACGAATCAAAGAAAAACCTGAAATTCAAAAAGGCCTTGCCTCTGCGGACGTGATTACGCTAACGGTTGGCGGAAATGACTTAATGAAAGTAATTAGTAGTAATATTTTCGACTTGAAAGTCAGCTCGTTCAATCGTCCACAAAAAGCCTATCAACGCCGAGTAAGACGACTACTTGAAGAAATCCGAGAGTACAACGAGAAGGCCCCTATTTATGTCTTAGGAATTTACAATCCCTTCTACTTAAACTTTTCCGAAATTACAGAAATGCAAGAAATCGTTGATAACTGGAATCAAGCAACCGAAGAAATGGTTCAAGAGCAAAAACGAGCCTATTTCATTCCTATCAATGATTTACTCTATAAAGGTCGTGGCGATGAAGTTGGCGTAACTGGTGGTGACTCAGAAACTACAGGAAGTAGTGCTAGCAAAGAGGATTTAAACAATTTGTTATATGAAGAAGATCGCTTCCATCCGAATAATCTTGGCTACCAAATTATGGCCGGAGCTGTCCGGGATGAAATGGTCAAGACAGAGAAAGAATGGATAACCAAATCAGAAGGTAGTGAATAAAATGAATGAAGAAAAGCCAAAAACAAGTAAATCAATTAAAAAGACACAACCAACCAATCTTAAACGAAATCCCTGGAAAATCGCTTTTCTTGTTCTAGTGGGTTTAGTCATTGGTAGTGTAGCTTTCGTGACATTTCGAGCAACACAAGTTCGCGAACCAGATTTAAAGAAAATACCAGCAATTGTTGAAAAAGAAGGCGAGCCAGTCGTCACCATTCAGTCAAAAAAACAACAAGTGAACAAACTGATTGACTTTTATTTAGCCGACTTTCAAAAAGGCTCGGAGATTAAATATAAATTTTATTTAGAAAATGATGCTTTATTAAATGGAACATTTCAGGTGTTAGGGCATGACATTCCTTTTTACTTATATTTTGATCCTTACGTGATGGCGAATGGTAATGTACAATTAAAAGCAAAAAGTTTATCTATAGGAACGTTAGGCTTGCCAATTAAAGAAGTATTGAAATTTGCTAAACGTTCTTACAAACTACCTAAATGGGTTGAAATCAATCCAGATGATCAAACTGTTTTATTACGTTTAGATCAGTTTAGAATGCAAAATGGTCTATTTGTTCGAGCAGAAAAGATTAATTTAGTTGACGATGACATTCGGATGAATATATACTTGCCAAAAGAGAAATAAAAAAGGAGTGTTAGAGATGGAAGAAAAAGCAATTTTTGCAGGCGGCTGTTTCTGGTGTATGGTGCAGCCTTTTGATACACAACCAGGGATTATCTCAGTTGTTTCGGGTTATACAGGTGGGCACGTGCCTAATCCAACATATGAACAGGTTCTAACACACACAACAGGCCATACGGAAGCAGTAGAAATCACTTTTGATCCAGCGATTATTTCTTACGAACAATTAGTGGATATTTATTGGCAACAAACAGATCCTACTGATGCTTTCGGTCAGTTTCAAGACCGCGGCGATAATTATCGGCCAGTTATTTTTTATCGTTCCCAAGAACAAAAAGAAATTGCTGAGAAAAGTAAAGAACGTCTAGCTAATAGTGGTCGTTTTACAGAACCAATTGTTACCACCATCGAACCAGCAGCACCATTTTATCCTGCTGAAGAATACCATCAAGACTTTTATAAAAAAGACGCTTTGCGTTATGGATTGTCCCATCAACGTAGAAGTGAATTTATCGAAGAAAAATGGAGTGATTAATTTACATGAGACGAAGCTTTTACCATTACTTAATGACATTAAAAGGTCCGGCTAAAGATCCTGAAACTGATTTTGCCAATGAAGCGGCCAAAGATATTCAGTTTCCAAAACAAACCGAGGATTATCATGAACTTTCTTCTTATTTAGAAATGAATGCTGACTATTTAAGCAACATGGACATCTTTGATGAGTTATGGGAAAAGTACCTTGAAAACAATAAATAAATCCAGAGGAAAAGCAAACAAAGCTTTTCCTCTTTTTTCATTCATGTTATAGTAAACAAAAGTAGTGACGAATTTGTTAGAAATGAGATGAAATCTATGAAGAACAAACGAACTGTTCCTTTTTATCAATATATTATTTCGCTCCTCTGTGTCGCATTTTTAGCTGGAGGAAGTAGTTATATTTATTTTGATCATCGTGTTAAAAAGATGAGTCAAGAAGGGGCAATTACCAATGCTGATTTAAGCAAAGTGCAGGATTTATATAATGAAATTAGTACCAATTATGTAGGTGAAGTAGATAAAAATGAATTAGTTGAAGGCGCCTTAAAAGGCATGTCTGAAGCCATTGGAGACCCATACTCAACTTATCTAAATGAATCTGCTGCCAATGATTTAAATGAAAGCTTATCTGGCAATTTTGAAGGAATTGGTGCCACTATGACAATGAAAGATGGCGAACCAGTTGTAGCAGAGGCCCCTGTAGCAGATTCCCCAGCTGAAAAAGCGGGAATCAAAGAAGGCGATATTATTGAAAAAGTTGATGGTACAGCTACAAAAGGGATGAAACTAGCAGAAGTCGTCTCAAAAGTCCGAGGTAAAAAAGGAACTTCCGTTGAATTGACAATCCAAAGAGAGGGAGAAACTAAAAATATCTCAATCAAACGTGGGAAAATTCCCGTTAAAACAGTGACAGGTGAGTTAGACAAAAAAGATGCACAAATTGGCTCGATTAAAATTACGTCCTTTGGTAAAAAAACATATCAAGAATTGAAAGAAACAATCACGAATTTACGTAAAAAAGGAGCTAAATCCTTTGTAATTGATGTACGCCAAAATCCTGGTGGACTGCTAGATCAAGCAGAGCGAATGGCCAGTATGTTTTTAAAAAATGGCGAAACAATTGTTCAATTTGAAGACAAAAAAGGACGTACGATGAAAGAAGTTGCTTCCAAAGAATTAGACGGCGGCTTTAAAGTAAAAGAACCTGTTGCAGTTATCATTGATGGCAATAGTGCCAGTGCATCCGAAATTTTTGCTGCAGCACTGCATGAATCTGCGAATGTCCCACTAATTGGAACGAAAACATTTGGCAAAGGAACGGTCCAAACGGTGAAAGATTTAAATGACCAAACCGAAATAAAATTGACTGTTTTAAAATGGTTAACACCAAAAGGTGAATGGATCAACGAAAAAGGAATTGAACCAACCATCAAAGCTGATTACCCCGAGTATGCCTATTTAAAATTGATTCCTCGCGATAAAACGCTAAAAGAAGGAGATCAATCTGAAGATATTCAGAACTTAAATGCTATTTTAGCTGTATTAGCGTATCCTATTGATGAAAACAATGCAAACTACACCGCAGAAACAAAAGCAGCGGTTAGCGATCTTCAACAGAAAAATGGCTTGCCTGTAACTGGAGAAATCGACAATGAAACAGCCACAAAAATTGAAGCCACTTTAGGTAAATTAATTCTTGAAAATGACGCTGCCTACGATACAGCAGTCAAAGAAATTCAAAAAAACTAGAAAAAAGGTGGCACGAAGTTGAAGAAGAAACGTGATTATGTTGGGTATTTAATGTACTTTCTGAAAATTTTAGTACCAGCAATCGTAGCCGTTTTTATTTTAAGAGGATTTTTCCTGATTCCTGTTCGGGTGGATGGCCATTCTATGCAAAAAACCTTGAATCAAGGAGATATGATTGTGATGGAAAAATTCTCCGCCATTAAACGGTTTGATGTGGTGGTCTTTAAAACAGACACAGGATCGATTCTGATTAAACGTGTGATTGGTTTACCAGGAGAAGCTGTGCGTTACGAAAACGATCAATTATATGTCAATAATCAGCCAATCGCTGAACCGTATTTAACTAAAAACAGAAAAAAAGATCATGAAACGATGCCTTATACTACGAATTTTGATTCAAAAGAATTGTTAATGCAAGAAAAATTACCTAAAGATAGCTATTTTGTGCTTGGTGATAATCGCCGTATGTCCAAAGACAGCCGTTCTTTTGGTGCAATACATGCAGATCAAATCTTAGGGAAAGCACAATTTGTTTATTACCCACTCACTCATATGAAGATCATTCCTAAATAAGTAAGACCACTAGTTCGTTTATTTAAATAACGACTAGTGGTCTTTTCTAATCTGAAAAATTGTTCTCTTAGCTGAAAAATGTTAAGGTTAAAGTAATGATAGATGTAGGAGGTCATGCAAATGATTAGAAAAACAATTTTAGCAAGTTCTATCTTAGGCGTTGGGTTGCTAATTGGTGCATGTGGGAATCAAACCCAAACTCAAATGAATTCAACCAATACCAGTGAATCATCACAGCCTAAAGTAACTGAATCAAGTCGCAAGTCATCTGAAAGTGCGTCTAATAACGAAGGTGTATCAAGCGATTCTAATAAACCCACAAGTTCCACTACAGAATCAGAAATCTTAAAAGGTCTGGCGGAAGAAAAAACGCTAAAAGAAAAAATTCCGTCCTTAAATCAAACAACGATTAAGAAAGTCACTGATAATGAGTATAAACGCATTCTTGTGATGGAAGAAAAGGCTACAGGAACGACCTATAAAAGTATTTTGATAAAAAAACAAAATCGCTTAAAAATTGTCAACGAAACAACCGATGAATTGTTATACAATGGAACCCTATAAGAACGAAATCATTCAATAAACTCAAAAGTATCACCATTGTTTCCAAAGAAAAATTTCTTTGGAAACAATGGTTTTTTTATTGACAAAAGAATTTCTAGGATATATAGTTAGTTACATAAGTAGTTAACTATTTAAGCGAGGTGTAAAAATGGAATTTAATTTTTCGGGGGAAAAGCCTTTATTTCAGCAAGTAGCCGATCAGATTGCCGAAGGAATTTTTAATGGCGCTTACTTAGAAGGCGAACAAATTCCCTCAACCACAGAAATATCAAAAAGTTATCAAATCAATCCAGCCACCGTTTTAAAAGGAATGAATTTATTAGTAGAACGACAGTTGATTGAAAAGAAACGGGGGATTGGCATGTTTGTTTTACCAGGCGCTCAAGAGAGAGTAAGAAGTGCACGGAAAGAAGAATTTTTAAATAAAGAAGTCTTAGAAGTTGTCGCAGAAGCTAAAAAATTAGGAATTACAGCTGAACAATTAAAACAACTAATTGAAAGAGGGTATGACGCATGAGTTTGCGGGTGGAATCAGTAAGTAAAAAATATCATCAAAAAAAAGCACTAGATAATATTTCAATTACTTTTGAAAAAGAAACGATTTATGGGCTCTTAGGCAGAAACGGGGCTGGTAAAAGTACGTTATTAAATATCATTAATAATCGAAGTTTTGCCACTTCAGGTTCCGTTCAATTGGCGGGAGAAACAGTGACCGATAATGAGACTGCTTTGAATCATATTTACTTAATGAGTGAAGATAATTTATTTCCTCCTCAGTTAAAAATTAAAGATATTTTTAAAACGACTGAAGGTTTTTATGGATCCTTTGACTGGTCTTTAGCCGAACAAATGTTAAGCGATTTTGGTTTAGATGGTAAAAAGACATTCAAAAAATTATCAACTGGTTATCGGAGTATTGCTAAACTAATAGTGGCGCTATCCGTCCCCTGTGAGTATATTTTTTTAGATGAGCCAGTCTTAGGTTTAGACGCCAATCATCGGGAATTATTTTATACTTATTTAATTGAGACATACCAAGAACGTCCCCGTACGTTTGTGATTTCCACCCATTTGATTGAAGAAATTGCGAATTTATTAGAAGATATTATCATCATTGATCAAGGAAAATTGATTCGCGCAGAATCTATTGAAACAATTTTGAAAAACGGTCGCATTGTTTCTGGGCCGAAAGAACAAGTAGAGCGCTATACTCAGTCATTGGAAATCTTAGGCATGGACACTTTAGGTGGGGCAGTTACGGCTTACGTGTACGGCGACTTGCCGACTGAAAAAGCAGAGGTTCAAATTGCGCCGCTAAATTTACAAACATATTTTGTGCAATTAACCAATAGAAAGAAGGAAAAGTAAAATGAAATTTAAAACAGCTTTGCGGTATCGTGTTATTTATCAAGTCCGTTCCTTAGCAATTTATTTTGGCTTTTATGCTTTGTTCGGCATTCTTTTTCCTCTTATTGGGTTGCTCTTTTCTAACGACGTGAATACTGTCAGCTCTGATGCAGTAATTCCTTGTCTGGTTTTTATGGGGATACTATCATTTTTGGGAATGAACACAGATTTTAAACTGTTTATTCAAAACGGGCTTTCCCGCTGGACAATTTTTTTGGTGAATTTTGTAAGTAATGCTATTTTATCTTTGGTTGGATCCTTGGCTGTACTTGTACTGATTAAAGTATTTAGCGGCAATTTCATTTCTCATTTTCAATTATCAATGAAATTAATTGATGTCTATGCGCAAGGAAACTTTTTCATGTCGTGGTTGCTCTTTTTTATCTTACTAATGCTTAGCGGCTCACTTGGCTTGTTAGCAGGTGTCTTTAATGATCGGATAGATGGCGTAAAAAAACTCATTGTTTTATTGCTGTTATTAATGATTCCTATTTTACTGGGCACGATTGCACAATTAGGGGGGGCACCAATGCGCCTGAGAATGCTCCATGTCTTGCAAGCAATGGTTGGTTATCAATCCACTGGTTTTACTGTCCTACCACTTCTTCTGACAATCAGTTGCTTTGTTGGCATTAATCTTGGTTTGGCCTATTTATTGAATAAACATCGTGAAATTAAACGCGTAAATGCATAACTAATTAATAAGAACATGTTCAATGAGGTGAATTTGGAACATGTTCTTATTGTTTTAATTGAGAGATACATCGGAATTACCATGACAAAGGAAAGGGCTTCCGTCAAAATAGAAAGAGAAGAAAGGAGTATGAAAAGAGTAAAAAACTTTGTAAATAAGTAAACGACAAAGAATGAAAAATGGAGGGGTAACATGGCGGTAATTGAAGCAAAAAATATCAAAAAAAGTTATGGAAAGAACGAAACAAAATTTGATGCGTTAAAAGGTGTTGATTTAAAAGTTGAAAAAGGTGAATCTGTGGCCATAATTGGTAAAAGTGGCTCTGGGAAATCAACATTTATGCACATTTTGGCATTGTTAGATCAACCAACTTCAGGAGATATTTATTTAAATGGTAAAAATGTTACTAGTATTAGAAAGAAAGTGCTGAATAAAACGAGAAATGAAGAATTTGGTTTTGTTTTTCAACAATTCTTTATGAATGCCAAGGATACAGTTTTAAATAATGTTCTTTTACCATTAAAAATTGGTGGGATTTCCGGTAGCAAGAGGAAAAAGATGGCTTTAGATGCGTTAAAAGCAGTCGGTTTGGAAGATAAAGTTCAAAATAAAGCGAATAATTTATCTGGTGGCCAAAAACAACGGGTATGTATAGCGCGTGCTTTAGTTAATAATCCGCAAATTATTTTTGCAGATGAACCTACAGGGAATTTAGATTCTGCCACTGGGAAGAAAATTGAAGAATTGTTATTTGATTTAAATAAAAATAAAGGAATTACCTTAATTATTGTGACACATGATCCAGACTTAGCAGCACGTTGTGATCGGCAAGTTCATGTTCGAGACGGCTTGATTGTAGGAGGAGATGAGTAAATGAAATTTAGAGATATTTTAAAATCAGCTAGTACCAATTTAATGCGTAATAAAGGTCGAACCGTATTGACCATTATTGCAATCTTTATTGGAGCATTTACCATAGCTTTAACTACAGGAGTCAATATTGGTGTAAATGATTATATTGACAAACAAGTCGGCAGTGTCGGTGGTGCAAATCAGTTATTTATTCAGCCAAAAATGGAGATGAATGTTGGTAACGGAACAGAACCAAGTAAATATAATCCAGAGAAAAAAACCAGTACGATTCAACAACAAAGTATGCTTGCTGAAAAAGATATTGAGAAGATTAAAAAAATCTCGGATGTTACATCAGTGGAACCAATGAAATCCGTTGCTATCGATTATATAAAAGGAGCAGATAAGCATAAATATGTATTTTCAGCAACTTCTGCGCTAGATGAGATGACCATTGATTTAGCGGCTGGCCGTAAAGTTTCGCAAACGAGCCAGGACTTCGAAATTAATTTGTCACCAGAATATGTAAAAGCGCTCGGCTATACATCTAGTAAAGCTGCCGTGGGGGAAACAGTTCAATTAGGTATCTCAAGTTCCTTGAAAGGACAAGAGCAAGTTATTGAAGCAAAAATTGTTGGCGTTAGAAATGCCAGTGTCATTCAAAATGGGCTCTCGCTGATGAATAAAGCATTGATTGATAAAGTTGTCTCAATCAATCAAGCAGATCTTCCAGAACATTTAAAAAATCAATACGCGATGATTATTGCTGAAGTTAAAAAAGACAGCACGCCAGAGCAGATTAAGGACATCAAAAAAGATTTAGACAAAGCTGGCTATTTAGCGACTACTGTCGAAGATGAAATTGGCATGATTCGTAATATAATCAATGCAATCACTGGTGTCTTAACCATGTTTGGTGCAATTGCCTTGTTAGCTGCAAGCTTTGGCATTATTAACACGCTGTATATGTCTGTCCAAGAAAGAACGCGAGAAATTGGTTTAATGAAAGCCATGGGACTTAGCAATGGGAAAGTCTTTACAATTTTTAGTGTTGAGGCGGCTTTAATTGGCTTTTTTGGCTCAATATTAGGCATTTTAGGAGCTGTTGGGGTTGGAAATTTAGTTAATCGTTTGGCAACGGATTCTTTTTTAAAGGCTTTAACAGGATTTAAATTAATTCAATTTTCATTGCCATCTTCACTAACGATTATCTTAGTTATTATGTTTATTGCTTTTTTAGCAGGAACTTTACCAGCTCGAAGAGCAGCAAAATTAGATCCAATTGAATCTTTACGTTATGAATAATAGACTAAAAACAGCTACTTTCTCTCAATTTAACTAAAGCATATTCTTATATAAAAAGAAGGCAATAGGCGTATACTAAAAGTGTGAAAAATGAAACAAATGAGAGGAAGTTGGTTTATGAAAGCTGTTGTGATTAATCAGTACGGAAGTAAAGAGGTACTTGAAGAAGCAGAAGTAACACTGCCAGAATTATCGGAACATCAAGTGTTGGTAAAAGAATACGTGACATCAATTAATCCGATTGATTGGAAATTGCGTGAAGGATATTTAAAACAGATGTTTGATTGGTCCTTTCCGATTATTCTTGGTTGGGATGTCGCTGGTGTGATTACAGAGGTGGGGAGTCAAGTAACGGATTGGCAAGTTGGCGATAAAGTTTTTGCTCGTCCTGAAACTACTCGTTTTGGTACCTATGCAGAAGTAACGATTGTGGATGATCATTTATTAGCAAAAATCCCTGAAACAATTAGCTTTGAAGAAGCGGCTGCCGTTCCGTTGGCTGGTTTAACCGCTTGGCAAGCATTGTTTGATCATGGTCACCTTAAAGAAGGAGAAACTGTTTTAATTCATGCTGGTGCAGGTGGGGTCGGTACTTATGCGATTCAACTAGCAAAAGAAGCGGGCGCACATGTCATCACGACCGCTAGCGCCAAAAATCATGCCTTACTGAAAAAAATTGGTGCAGATGAAGTGATTGATTATCATACAACGAATTTTGCAGAGGTATTAGCTGATGTTGATTTGGTCTTTGATACAATGGGTGGTGAGGTTCAAAAAAATAGTTTTGCCGTCTTAAAACCAAACACAGGTCGTCTTGTTTCAATTGTGGGCATTGAAGATAAACAATTGGCAGCCGAAAAAAATGTTTCTGCTGAAAGTATTTGGCTTCAACCAAATGGAGAACAATTACAAAAAATTGCTGATTTGATGGCAGCTGGAAAAGTGAAATCAATTATTGGTGAAGTTTTCCCTTTTTCTAGACAAGGGATTTATGATGCACATGCACTCAGTGAAACGCACCATGCAGTTGGTAAAATAGTTGTTCAAATGGCAGAATAAAAAGAAGCTCAGACAGTGAGTTATCTTAAAATAGAAAAAGTGGGTCCTAAGTCATTTCGACTTAGGACCCACTTTTTTGTTAAGAGGACAGATGTGCCAACCAAGTTTGTGTTTCCTTAATTTCTTGATAAGTTAATTGATGACTTTGTGTCCAAACCTCTTGTACGGTTGCTCCATGATTCTGAAATAATTGAATCACACGCATACTTTCAGGAAGTGGAACAATCGGGTCATGCTCTCCTAGAGATAATAAAACAGAAGTGTCGGTCAAGTCTGGTTGATTGGTCAATTCAACAGGAAACATGGGATGATAGAGGACAGCTTGATGGTAACTATCGGGATGAGTAAGCAATAATTGAATAACGATATTGGCCCCATTTGAATAGCCAATAAAAATAATTTTATCCAATGAAAATTGATGCTCGTTAGCGGCTTGTTGAATAAACTTATGAAGCGCCTCGCCGCGTTTTTCTAGATCTTCTAAGTCATAATGACCTTCCGCTAGGCGCTTAAAATAACGATTCATTCCATTTTCTGAAACATCACCACGAATACTTAGCACAGTAGCTTGTTTATTTAGTTCTTGGGCAATTGGTAGGAGAGATGTTTCATCACCACCTGTACCGTGAAGTAGCACAAAGACAGGTGCTTCAGGATGTCCTTTTTTTAAAATTGAATGCATGTTTTTTTTCCTCCTTAGGCTCGTTTTGTATTGAAAGGCTTGATAACACTCTCAATATACTCACGACGGTTTTCTAAAAATGGCGCAAGAGATAACTTTTCTCCTAATGTTTCGTAAGGTTCATCCCCCATAAACCCTGGTTCATCGGTGGCTAATTCGACTAAAATATGTCCAATGCGAACATACAATGATTCAAAGTAATAACGATCGACATAGCCAGAGTTTTGTAAGCCTAAATGATCAAAGAGCGCTTGCCAAGTCCCAAGTGATTTACGATCCGCTAGGCGGAATGCAACGTGATGTACTTCACCATATCCTTGTTGCGCTTGTGAGCTAGTATCATCGTCTACCAAAACGACTTGGGCACCATTGCCACCTTGGCCAACTTCTAGTAAATAGCGATTGCCTTCTTGTGCCACTAGGTGAAAGCCTAGAATTTCTTCAAAGACTTCTTTGAATTCATGAAAATAGGAAATAGCTATTTCGACAGGTCCTAAGCCATAAATCGCAAATTCTGTTGGAACAGGTCCTTTTTTCCAAGGGGTGCCCGCTGCAACGCCCTGATTTAATTCATCAGAGATTAATTGATACGCTTGATCATCAAAATCCCAAAAGCGAAGGACTTTTTTCCCGAATTCTTCAGAAATACCTGTGTGTTTGACAGCAAATTCATTGAAGCGATTTTCATAATAAGTCAAAGCTGCATCTGAAGGAACCCGGAACCCTGTTCTTGAAATTGTATTGGTTCCTTTTAATCCTTTAGGGTTATTGGGAAAATCGAAAAAGGTCATGGTTGTACCTGGTGTACCCAAATCATCAGCAAAATAGGTATGGTAAGTATAGATATCATCTTGATTCACTGTTTTTTTGACTAAACGCATCCCTAAAACATCTGTAAAGAAGTGATAGTTTTTTTCTGCATCACTTGTCATAGCTGTAACGTGGTGGATTCCTAATAATTGATCTTCTTTTTTCATCATTATTTCCTCATTTCGTTTCATTTGTTATTTTTCGTAAAGTTTTTTGAAGAAGTGTTAATTCTTCGGAAGAGAGTTGTTCAAATGCTTCTGCAATTCGCTTTGCATGCGTCGGGAAAATTTCTTTAATTAATGTTTTTCCAGCTTCTGTTAATTCGACGTAAGTAATGCGTCGGTCTTTTTCACTGGGAGTGCGCGTTACATAGCCTTTTTTATGTAATTGGTCAATAACATAAGTGGTGCTACTGCTAGCGATTAAAATTTTCTCCTTGATTTTTTGGATGGTCTGAGGACCTTTATGGAGTAACAGCTCTAACACTGAAAATTCTGTAATGTTTAAGTCATAACAAGTAACATCTTGCTTGGCAAGTTGCTCTAGTCGATGGCTGGTTCTTAATAAACCGATATAGGCTTTTAAAGCTTCTTGCTGTTGGTTCATTGTTTCACCTCTTTTTATTTCGAATTCGAGATAAATATAACTTACTTTTGGTAAGTAATCAATTAATATGCTTAAAAAGACAGCCAGCAAAAAAATGTGAATTTTTGCTGGCTGTCTTTTTTGTTTAATTTAGAAGATCGTTGGAACTAAGCCGCCATCGATTCTTAAGGCTTCGCCTGAGAAGGAAGAAGAATCCGGGCTGGCCACAAAGGTAACAAAACGACCAATTTCTTCTGGACGAATGAGCCGTTGGATTTGTGAACGAGAACGATGATTTTTCATGAAATCTTTTTCCCAATCCTCTTTGGGAATGTCTGAATCAGCGTACATATCTTCCAACATTTTTTCTACACCTTCGGTAAGGGTTGAGCCAGGCATAACCGTGTTAACGGTGACATGTGTGCCGACAGTTAAGTTGGATAAACTTTTAGCTAAGGAAAGATTCATCGTTTTTGTCATGCTATATTGGGGCATTTCGCCAGAAGGCATCACCGCTTCTTCGCTAGCGATGAAAATAATGCGACCAAAATCTTGTGCAAGCATTTTAGGTAGATAAGCTTTTGCTAATGCATTGCCTGACAACACGTTCACAGTAAAAAATTTTTCCCAAGTGGCGTCATCGATGTCCCAGTATTCCATTGGTTCAAAAATCCCCATATTGTTCACTAAAATGTCGACTTTAGGGAATTTTTCAAGCAAAGTAGTTCGTTGACTTTCAATGGAAATATCGGCAGTTCCTGCTTGAGGATGAGTGTCTGGAAACATTGTTTGTATTTCTTCAACAACTTTGATTACTTCGGCTTCATTACGCCCATTGATAATGACATCGGTCCCTTCGCGAGCCATTTCAATCGCAATTGCTTTGCCAATTCCTTTGGTTGAACCAGTAATTAATGCTAATTTATTCGTTAAGTGTAAATCCATTTAAATCCCTCCAACGTTTGTCTATCTCTAGTGTAGGTCTTTTTCTGGACTTTTAAAAGGAAAAAGTTTTTTCGGCCCGCGGGAAACAAGCCCCAATAATTACTTAACAGCTAGATTTTCACTTTTTGGGCGTAAAACGAGTAATTATTGTCAGTAAAAAAGCGTCACTTTTTTGATAGAATAACTAGAGACGAAATTGGCTAAGACCAATTTTGTAAAATTGTACATAAAAAAGAAGAGTGGGAATGCTATGAAGAAACAATATTACTGGAATATACCCGATAACTTATTAAACTCGTTAAAACAGCGGAAAAAGTTATACAGCTTTTATAAAAATGAACAAAATAAGGCAAGAGAATTAGTAGAGAATTGTCAGTCGGTTCTTTTTCCTGAATTAGTCGCTTCGCTGAATAAAATAGATGAGCGGATTAAATTATTGATATTCTATCAAAATTTAGAAGATTGTGAGCTTTCAGAAGAAGAAATTATTACTGTGATTGAGCGAGAATATTTTGTGACTTTTTATGAAACAATTGAAGAACCGACCACTGAAATTATTAGTAGTCATTCTATGTATTATTTATTGCAACAGCCGACTAAAGAAATGCTTTGGGATTTAGACTTTAGTAACATGTTAAAACAAGGTCAGTTAGTTGATTTAATGGATTATCAAAAATTGACCAAATGTTATCAAAAGCTGCAGAATCAAGCTAAAAATTTGATTGAAAAATTAAATAAAGAAACATTTTACACATTCTATAGTCAACTTTTATTGATTGACTGCCAATGCAAATTATTAATAGAAGAGGCGCTTCTGAAAGAAGAATCATTGATGACGGTCGATGAATGCTTAATAGCCATTAAGCAAGAAATTCGAAAAATTCATTTTGAACAATTTAAATACCAGCATTATTTATTTGAAGATTTATCTTTGCGGTACCAAGTTTAACAAAAGTGACAAAAAGAATGGTTGAATCTAACAAGAATGTTCGTTGTTTTCTGTTATATAAAAAGATATGATAGTTTCTGTAGAAAAAATAAAGGAGACGATTCATGAACGCAAATCGCTTAAAATTATTGATGATGGGGTTAATGGTTCTTGACCATATTAGTTATTTTGTTCCGCCAGAATGGGCACTGATTTTTCATGTAATTACTCGTTGTGTCGGTGTGTTTTTTGGTTACATGGCTGTAGAAGGGTTCAACTATACACGGAATATTTATCGTTACAATGGTCGTTTGTATATTTGGGCAGCAATCATGTTTGTTGGAAATACGCTTCTAAATCATTTAGTGAATAATCCAGCTGTCGCTGTTCACAACAATATTTTCTTCACCTTAGCCCTTGGTGTCAGTATGTTAATTGTGACAAAAGCGATGCTAGAGATGCCAAAAATCAGTTTAAAAATTGTTTTATTGATTAGTATATTAGCCATTTTAGGAATAGGAGCAATGTTTGCTGAAGGTGGCGTTGTGATGTTACCTTTTATGTTGATTACGTATCTTGCCAGAAAGAGACTTGTCTTACGGAACTGTTTATATGGTGCATTAGCGCTCTTTTTCTTAGTTACAAGTTTTCAATGGTTGGGAGATTGGCCAACGACAATTGAAATGTTAGCTTATAATTCTGATTTTATGTTTATCACTGTGTTACCATTTATATCGCTTTACAATGGTGAGAGAGGGAGCAAAGCACCATTTTTCAAATATTTATTTTACGGATTCTATCCGCTTCATTTATGGCTGATTGCATTGATAGCCAATTACGTTCATTAAACCTTTTTATATTAAAAGAATAAAAACAGCGACTCACAAAAATGTGAGTCGCTGTTTTTTTAGATGGGTAAGATACTGATTCCTAAAAGAAGAGTGACAAGTAGAAAAACAAAAAGCACAATTCGCTTATCATGAACCAGTAAGGCAATGTATTCTCGGATTAGAGCAGTTGGTAAAAAATATAAGGCAGTTGGCGCCCCGACACCTTCAGCTTTTAAGCCGACACGATGGGCATACATAGCTCCTCGTAAGACATGATAGTTATTTGTTGAAAAAATTACAGAGGGTTGTTTAGAATCAGACGGCATCTTTTGCCAATCTGCCTGAATTATTGCTTTAGAAAACAACATATTTTCATAAGTGGTTGTGGATTGGTCCTCCATCAAAATTGCTTCTGCAGGAATATTTTGTGAAAGCAAATATTTTTTCATTGCGAAAGCTTCGGCCACAGGTTCGTCAGGACCTTGACCACCGCTGACTACAAATTTAGCGGTGGGATTTTTTTCATAATATTCAATCCCTTTATCTAACCGACTCTTCAAAAGTGGAGGTACTTCCTCGCTACGAATTCCCGAACCTAAAACAATGATATAATCAACCGCTTTTTTTAAAGGAATCATTTGGTACATCCATGAATACAAGACGTAAGCAGCAAATAGAAAGGTCAGCAAAAGATCCATTAACAATAGAAAAAGTAAGAACAGAAAAAGCACATAAGGTATTTGCGCTGTGCCAACTGATAATAAATATAGAAAGGCTGGTAAAACAATTAATAAGTTCAACCCTAAGCCCGCCGACAATTTAGCCGTGACACTTTTGCCTTCTTTCGTTTGCATCGTACGTGAGTTAAAAATAAAGTAAAGGCAAATGCCGATAAACACAGCGGGAATTAATAGATAAGCAATGGCCAAGGTAATTAGGTCGCCATTCTTAAAATGTAAATAAATTTTGTCTAGTCCGATAAATAGTAAGGTGACTAATGACAATAAGGTGCCGGAAGCCAGAGTGATACCGCCGAGGATACTGCGGTTATTAATTTTTAATATACCAAATCCTAGTAGGGCGATAAACAAAAAGAATAGTAGTAGTGCCATTTAATTCCTCCTAAAAATAAGTATCTAAAGTATAACATGCTTTAGAATCTGACATAAATAAACAGCTGTGCCGAAGCATAAGTTTTCCTTTCATTCTTAGAAAAGAAGTTTTTTCATGAAAAGTAAATTAGATAACAATTGTTTAGAGAAAGAAAAGCTTGATTTACTAAGCTTTTCCTTCTCTATAAAAAATATTAATAAGGACATAAAAATTAACAATTTGTATGCGCTTACATACTGAGGTAGATTTAAAGTGTAAAGAAGAAAAATGAGGTGAGAAAATGATCACTGTTTCAATTGCAGGAGGTTCACAACCAGAGATTTTACAGCTAGTTAAAAAAGCGCTAAAAGAAGCCGAGCAACCGTTGCAGTTTATTGTATTTGATGCAAATGAAAATCTTGATACTGAAAATCTCTGGAAATATGTTCATTGCTCAGATGAGGCCGCGGTAGCACAGGAAGCTGTCAGTCTAGTTGCAACCGGTCAAGCACAAATTTTATTGAAAGGAATTATTCAGACTCACACATTACTAAAAGAAATGTTGAAAAGTGAGCATCAATTAAAAAATAAACCGATTCTTTCCCATGTAGCAATGGTGGAGCTGCCTGCGGGAAAAACCTTCTTGTTAACCGATTGTGCGATGAATATCGCCCCCACTCAAGCGACCCTCATTGAAATTGTTGAAAATGCTAAAGAAGTCGCCCAAAAATTGGGACTGCATCATCCGAAAATTGCTTTGTTAAGCGCAGCGGAAAATTTCAATCCTAAAATGCCTTCGTCTGTTTTAGCAAAAGAAGTCACGGCACATTTTAATGATCAACAAGAGGCTACGGTTTTTGGGCCACTTTCGCTTGATTTAGCGACCTCTGAAGAAGCGGTTGCGCATAAACGTTACAGCGGTCCTATCATGGGGGATGCAGATATTTTAGTGGTCCCAACTATTGATGTTGGAAATTGTTTATACAAATCATTAACCTTGTTTGGGCACGCAAAGGTGGGAGGAACGATTGTTGGCACAAAAGTCCCAGTCGTTTTAACATCTAGAAGTGATTCGACAGAAAGCAAATTTCATTCATTAAGATTTGCCATGAGACAAGTTTAAAAAAAGGAGCAGAAAACAATGGAAACAGTATTGGTTATTAATCCTGGATCGACCTCCACGAAGTTAGCGCTTTTTGCTAATCATGATTGCTTGGCGGAAGAAACGCTTAGACATAGCGTCCAAGAATTGGCACCTTTTGAAAATGTTGTCAGTCAAACACCATTTCGAAAACAAATGATCGCGGAATTTTTAGAAACACATAACATCACACAATTAGCCGCTGTCGTAGGGCGTGGTGGTTTGCTTAAGCCTATTCCTGGCGGTACGTATCTTGTCGATCAACAAATGCTAGAAGACTTGCGGACAGAACGCTTTAATACCCATGCTTCAAATTTAGGGGCGATTTTAGCTAATGAGTTTGCAGAAAAATATCACGTGCCAGCCTTTATTGTCGATCCTGTTGTTGTAGATGAGCTACAACCATTAGCCAGGATTTCCGGATTAAAAGGCATTCACCGGCGTAGCGTTGGTCACGCCTTAAATCAAAAAGCGGTCGCTCGAAAAATCGCTGAGGATTTAGGGAAAACATATGAGCAAAGCAATTTTATCGTTGTTCATTTAGGTGGGGGCATTAGCTTGGGGGCGCATCAAAAAGGCCGCATGGTGGATGTGGTAAATGGGCTTGATGGTGAAGGTCCTTATACGCCAGAACGCAGTGGTGCCTTACCGCTCGTTGAATTTGCGCAATGGATACTTGAACAGGAGTTAACGATTAGCCAAGTGAAAAAGCTAATTGCGGGTAATAGCGGCCTTAAATCATACCTAGGTGAAACAGATTTACGGCATATCCAAGCACAAATAGCTGCAGGTGATCAAACAGCAAATTACTATTTAAAAGGAATGTGTTACCAAATCGCAAAAAGTATTGGCGAGATGGCCGTGGTTCTTGAAGGCACAATTGATGCAATTATTTTAACAGGGGGCGCAGCCTATTCGCAAACCGTTGTTCAAGAAATTAGTCAAAAAGTCACTTGGATTGCACCAATTAAGGTTTACCCAGGTGAAATGGAGATGGCTGCTTTATATGAAGGCGTCAATCGAGTATTAACAGGGGAAGAACAAGCTTTAAATTATAGTGAAGCAAAAATTGAGCAGGAGTGATCAAAATGGCGGAACAAACAGATTTACTGATTTTAGGTGGCGGAACAGGAGGCTATGTAGCAGCAATTCGAGCCGCACAAAAAGGGCTAAACGTCACAATTGTTGAAAAATACAAATTAGGTGGCACTTGTTTGCACAAAGGCTGTATCCCTACAAAAGCTTTATTAAGAAGCGCAGAGGTTTTTGATACCTTAAAACAAGCGGCTTCTTTTGGGATTGAAACAGAGGCAGCGTCCATTGATTTTTCTAAAATACAACAACGGAAAGAAGGAATTATTGAGCAGTTACACAAAGGTGTTGAAGGCTTATGCAAAAAAAATAAAATCAAAATGTTAGCAGGCGAAGGTGCGATTTTAGGTCCCTCCATTTTTTCACCAGTCTCTGGCGCAGTGGCAGTTACGTTTAATGATCCAACACGGGAAGAAGAAATTATCGTTCCTAAAAATGTCATTATTGCGACAGGTTCTAGTCCTAAAACGTTACCTAATTTGCCACTGGATGAAGAATTTATCTTATCTTCTGATGGGATGCTTGAATTAGAAGAGCTACCAGAATCAATTGCAATTATTGGTGGTGGCGTTATTGGTGTCGAGTGGGCTTCTTTATTAAATAGTTTAGGTGTCAACGTAACTATCATTGAATTTTTGGATCGGTTACTTATAAATGAGAGTGCAACAATTTCTAAAGAATTAAAGAAACGTTTAGAGCAACGAGGAATTAACATTTTATTAGGTAGCAAAGTCCAAGAAGCGAAAGTTACCGGGCAGAAGGTTCAAATAGAAGTTGCAGGACAAGAAAGCCTCGCTGTTGACAAAGTCATGGTAGCAATTGGGCGTCAACCCAATATCAATAAGTTAGGGTTACAGAATACCTCAGTGAAATATACTGACAAAGGCATTGAAGTAAATGAATTTTATCAAACCACAGAAGGACATATTTATGCGATCGGTGATTGTATCGATACACTCCAACTAGCACATGTGGCTATGAAAGAAGGAGAGTTAGCTGTTCAGCATCTTTTAGGCGAGACAGTTGAACCTTTAAATTATACAAACGTGCCTCGAGGTGTTTATACAAATCCTGAAATAGCAAGTGTCGGCTATACTAGAGAAACTTTACCAGCAGATAAAGAAGTAGTGATTGGCACCTTTAATTTTAATGGTAATGGTAAATCACTTGTTTATGGAGAAACAGATGGCTTTATAGAAGTAATTCGTGACAAGAAGACCGATGATTTATTAGGGGTTTCTATGATTGGGCCACATGTCACGGATTTAATTGCCGAAGCAAGTACTGCCATGTATTTAGATGCCGCGCCCATTGAAATTGGTGAAGCAATCCATGCGCATCCAACAATGACAGAAGTATTGCAAGAAGCAGCCTTAGATACTTATGGCTTAGCGATTCACAAATAGAGAAAGGTTGATGAAAATGAAAACGCTTAAAAAATCGGGTTTATCAAAAGAAGAATTGATTCAGGCATATCGTCAAGTACTACGAGGACGTCGTTTAGACGAACGGTTGTGGCAATTAACAAGGATTGGTAAGACCTCTTTCAATATTTCTGGTCAAGGGGCAGAAGTTGCACAAGTAGCGATGGCGATGGCTTTTGATCCTCAAAAAGATTATTTTTTACCGTATTATCGTGATATGACCGCGTGCTTGGTTTGGGGCATGACCTCCAAAGATATTTTAATGGGTTCTTTTGGAAAAGAAGCGGATCCTTCTTCCCATGGTCGTCAAATGCCGAATCATTATGGTTCAAAAGAGCATAATATTGTTTCCTTCTCTTCAACAGTAAGTACACAAATGCCATTAGCAACAGGTGTTGGTTATGCAGCGCAACTTCAAAAAGCTGATTTTGTTGCATTGACCACCACTGGGGAAGGCTCTGCCAATCAAGGAGAAGTCCAAGAAGCTATGAACTTTGCAGGCGTAAAAAAATTACCAGTCATTTTTGTTGTTGAAAATAATGAATATGCGATTTCTGTCCCAATTGAAGAACAGTATGCCAATAAACGAATGGCCGATCGCGCGAAAGCTTATGGCTTTGAAGGTGTAACCGTTGATGGTAGTGATTTTACTGAAGTCTATCTAGCATTTAAAGAAGCAGTAAAAGCGGCTCGCGGGAAAAAAGGACCAAAATTGATTGAATTAATGGTTTCGCGCTTGACTTCTCATTCCGCTGACGATGATCAATCTGTTTATCGTTCAAAAGAAGAAATTGAAGAAATGAAAAAGAACGATGCAGTGAAGCTTTTTGAAAAACAATTATTAGAAGAGGGCTATTTAACAGACGAAGACATTGCCAAAATTGATGAAGAAATTCGTGCAGAAATCAATCAAGCAACGGATGAAGCAGAAGCAATGCCAGATCCTGTACCGACATCAATTTTAGAAGAAGTGTATGCAAAATAAGAGAAGAGGAGAAGAAATATAATGGCTGAGATGACTTATTTAGAAGCAATTAACTTAGGAATTTCTGAAGAAATGGCTCGTGATGAAAAAGTAGTTATTTTTGGAGAAGATGTCGGCGGCGACAAAGGCGGCGTGTTCGGTGTAACAAAGGGCTTGGCTGCTAAATACGGTGACGAGCGTTGTTTTAATACACCGTTAACAGAAGGTTTAATTGGTGGTTTAGCTGTCGGCTTAGGTTTAATGGGCTATCGCGCAATTGGTGAATTTCAATTTGCGGATTACATTTTGCCTGCAACCAATCAATTGTTATCAGAGGCTCGGACAATGCGCTACAGAACAAAAGGCGATTGGACTGCGCCGATCGTTTATCGGACCCCTTATGGCGGCGGTGTTCGTGGTGGGCTGTATCATTCTCAGTCTACAGAAAAAGTTTTTTGTGGACAACCAGGATTAAGAGTTGTGACCCCCTCTAATCCTTATGATGCAAAAGGGATGATTAAAGCAGCGATTCGTTCCGATGATCCAGTCATTTTTTACGAACATAAGCGTTTATATCGTTTACTAAAAGATGAAGTGCCTGCAGATGATTATATCGTACCAATTGACAAAGCCAATGTCGTTAGAACGGGTAGTGATTTAACCGTGATTAGTTACGGCATGACCTTGCAATTAGCTTTAGCTGCGGCGGAAAAACTAGTCGCTGAAGGAATTGATGCCGAAATCGTCGATGTTCGCTCATTATATCCTTTAGATCGCGAAACATTAGTAGCTGCAGCTAAGAAAACAGGGAAGGTCTTACTCGTAACAGAAGACAATAAAGAAGGCAGCGTGATGAGTGAAATTGCGGCAATGATTTCAGAAGATGCTCTCTTTGATTTAGATGCACCGATTCAACGACTTGCAGGACCTGATTGTCCAAGCATGCCTTATGCATTACCTTTAGAAAGAGAATTTTTAATCAATGAA
Organism: Enterococcus sp. DIV2467a; assembly: GCF_050532945.1. Classification (NCBI taxonomy): domain Bacteria; kingdom Bacillati; phylum Bacillota; class Bacilli; order Lactobacillales; family Enterococcaceae; genus Enterococcus; species Enterococcus sp. DIV2467a. The sequence continues at coordinate 1,517,066 of NZ_CP172896.1, forward strand.
GAACAAGTATTAGCAGCAATGAAAGAATTAGCAGAATTTTAATTGAAGCAAGGAGGAAAAAATAAATGGCCACAAAAGAAATCAAAATGCCTCATCTAGGCGAAAGTGTCACAGAGGCAGCCATTGTCCAATGGTTAGTTAAACCAGGAGATTCAGTGAAACGCTATGATCCCTTAATGGAAGTCGTTTCTGATAAAGTCACCACGGAAGTCCCATCAGATTTTGATGGTGTAGTAAAAGAATTTCTGATTTCTCTAGATACAGATGTGCCCATCGGAACAGCGGTGATGACGTTAGAGACAGAAGAAACAACCGAAAAAACAGAAGTAGCTACTTTAGCACCAGTGAAAGAAGCAAGTGCGGAACAAGCGCAAGAACATGAAACGGTTGCAACAACAAGCACTGCGACGTCCCATCAAAAAAATAATGGTCGTTATTCCCCAGCAGTCCTTAAAATTGCCCAAGAAAAAAAGATTGATTTAACACAAGTTACAGGGACAGGTCGTGATGGTCGAATTACTAGAAAAGATGTTACAAACTTTACACCAACACAGGGAAGAACACCTGAGAAAACAGTGAGTCCAGGAACTAGCCCTTCAATTTCAGAGGAGCCAGTTGCTTCGCAAAATGAAAGCGCCGCAACAGCTAGTCCAACTGAAACAAGCCCAGATAAAATTGTCTCTGCAGATCCTGTACGTAAAGCGATTGCTAAAAAAATGGTCCAAAGTGTCAACGAAATCCCTCACGCTTGGTTAATGGTGGAAGCGGATGTGACCAACTTAGTCCAACTTAGAAATTCATTAAAAGATGAATTTAAACAACAAGAAGGCCTGTCTCTAAGCTTCTTCCCATTTTTTGCCAAAGCAGTCATTCAAGCGTTAAAGAAAAATCCAAAAATCAATACATCTTGGGATGATGGCTCAATTATTTATCATAAAGATGTTAATTTATCCATAGCTGTAACGACAGACGAGCATCTTTACGTGCCAGTGATTCAACAAGCGGATAACTATTCGATTGCAGGGCTAGCTAAAGAAATCAATCGCTTGGCACAAGAAGTCCGACAAGGAACGCTAGCAAGCAAGGAAATGCAAGGAGGGACCTTTACTCTTAATAATACTGGGACACTAGGTTCCGTCCAATCGATGGGAATTATTAACCATCCACAAGCTGCGATATTACAAGTAGAGTCAATTAATAAACGCCTTGTGCCAACCGCAGATGGAGGCTTTAAAGTGGCAGATATGGTTAATTTATGTCTTTCTATTGATCATCGAATTTTAGATGGACAACAAGCAGGTAAGTTCTTGCGAGATGTTAAAGATAATTTAGCGAAATATAATGCGGATACGGATGTATATTAAAAATCGTTCCTTGCTTTAGTTAAATAAAAAGCGCCTCAAAGAAATAAGCGCTCTTCTTTGAGGCCGCTCTTTATCTAATAGAAAGTTCAATCATTCTCAAACTTGTTCTAAAAAAACAAAAATAATCAATAGGAGTGTTGAAAATGCCCACTGATAAACTGGATGCTCAATTAACCCCAAGAATATTTTTTAACAAAGTGTTAGCTGGAACAGCTTCTGGCACCATTATCGCCTTAATTCCCAATGCTGTATTAGGAGCCATTTTAAAATATTTTGCAGAATACAAGATTATCGAAATGATTATTCATGCGGCGCAAATTTTCCAACTAGCCACCCCTTTAATTATTGGTGGACTGATTGCTTTTCAATTTGGCTTAACGCCACAGAAAATGATGATTGCTGGCGGTGCAGCATTTGCTGGCTCTGGCGTGATTAAATTTAATTCAGAAGTGAAAGGCTTTATTGGTGCAGGCACTGGTGACATCATTAATATTATGATTACCGCTTCTGTTGCAGTCTTACTTTTATTAGTCATCGATAAAAAATTCGGTTCAGTGGAAATCATTGCTTTACCGATCGTTGTTGGAGTAGGTGCAGGTTTGTTTGGCATGTTGATTTATCCATATGTGACACAAATTACGGTCGCCATTGGGAAAGTGATTAACAATTTTACTGATTTCCAGCCAATTATCATGAGTATTTTAATTGCTTGTTCATTTGCTGCACTGATTATTTCACCAATCACTACTGTGGCAATCGGTTTGGCGATTCAGTTGAATGGCTTGTCTGCAGGTGCTGCTGCAATGGGAATTGCAGCCACAACTGTTGTTCTTGTGATTAATTCTTGGAATGTCAACCAATCGGGAGTGACGTTGGCTGTCTCTTTGGGCGGCATGAAAATGATGATGCCTAATTTATTTAAATACCCAATTATTTTAATTCCTTGTTTATTTACAGCGACTATTTCAGCAATTCCTGTGGTTCTATTCAACATTTCAGGAACCCCACAATCGGCTGGATTTGGCTTGGTTGGACTCGTGGGACCACTTGCTTCATTGGATGCGGGCTTAGGGATCTTACCCTTATTCTTTTCTTGGTTTGTTGTTCCAATTGTCGCGGGTTTATTCTCAAAATTCTTATTTGAAAAAGTGTTGAAACTTTATGATAGTAAAGTCGTCTTTGCTTATCAAGGCTAGATTATCCATTAATTTTCTTTAATGATTTGGATAAAATCTCTAACATCTTCTGTCATACTAAAATCGCGGCGCAAAGCAATGCCGATGGGGAAATAGTCAAACTTATCTTTTAAAGGAATCCATTTCAGTCCCTGACTTTTTCCCACTTCATAATATTCAATCGGCAGCAAACAAATCGAATTATTTTTTTGTAAACTATAAAGAAGTACTTGTAAATCATCGTTATGCAAAATGATATTCGGCTCATAACCGAAGCTCCGAGTCCGATCTAGTAGTAGGCGACCAATCATAAAATTATCACTTAACGATGAAAATCGTTGATCTTTCAAATCTTTAAAAGTTAATTTTTCATATTGGGAGAGAGGATTTGATTCTGGTACTACGACATAAACATGGTAGCCTTTGGTAGTCGTTTCTAAAGGTTCAATATGAATAATTTCAGGTAAGGTATTTGGGAAAGAAATTAGTCCCATATCAATTTCTTTATTTGCTAACATCGTTTGTAATTTTGGCGAGCCATCTTGCTGTAATATTAAATTCACATGTGGATGGGTTGTTAAAAATCGTGAAATTTCTTTCATAAATTGTACAGCAAATAAAGTAGTTAAGCCTAAACGCAATTGCTTTTTAACTGGTTTCTGGTTCATTTCACGAATATCTGTTACCAATTGATCGAATTGAAAAACAACTTCTTGGCCATGTTCATATAAATAAACACCTGTATCGGTTAATTGAAACGGTTGATCAGAATGATCAAACAACGCTGTGCCTAACTCAGATTCCATTTTTTTCAATGCTAAAGAAAGTGTTGGTTGGGTGACAAATAAATTGCGAGCGGCCGCCGATAAACTGCGGGTATTAACAATTTCAATGAAGTACTTTAAAAGCTGAATATTCATCAGAAACTCCCCTTCTTTTTAAAAGCGCTTACAAAAATGCGCTTGGATAAAAAATAACAAATAGATCACTTATAATATAACATATGTTTTGCCTTTTTATGGTTATAAAAGTAAGAGATAGAGATTTTCTTAGCAGATTTTTACCTAAAAATAAAAAATTGAACGGAGGAAAAGAAATGAAGATTATTATCGCAGGTGCTGGCGCTATGGGCAGTCGCTTTGGACTAATGTTACATCAAGCAGGAAATGACGTTATTTTTGTTGATGGTTGGCCAGAACATATTGAAGCAATAAGAAAAAACGGGTTAGTTGCTGATTTTAATGGCGAAGTGATGACCGCTAAAATTCCTATTTATCCTCAGACAGAAGTAGCAAGCATCGATTTTACAGCAGACTTAGTTATCCTATTTACAAAAGCAATGCAACTGGCAGGAATGCTTGAAGCATTAGAACATTTCCTTAATAAAAATACGAAAGTTTTATGCTTGTTAAATGGAATTGGGCACGAAGATATTATCAAAAAATACGTGCCTTACGAAAATATTTTATTAGGAAACACAATGTGGACCGCTGGGTTAGAAGGACCGGGCAAAGTAAAATTATTTGGTAATGGTTCGATTGATTTACAAAATTTAGGGGCGCAAAGTGAACAAGCAGCAGAAGCAGTCATTAAGGTATTAAATAACGCTGGCTTAAATGCTCGTTATTCTGAGAATATTTTATTATCCATTTATAAGAAGGCCTGTGTGAATGGAACAATGAATGGTTTATGTACTTTGTTGGATTGTAATATGGCAGACTTTGGCGAAACAGAGCAAGCAGATCAAATTGTTCAACAAATAGTTAATGAATTTTTAGCAGTCGCTGAAGTGGAACAAGTTACGTTAGATAAACAAGCAGTGCTTCAACAAATCCGATCGTGTTATAATCGAGAAACAATTGGTTTGCACCATCCATCGATGTATCAGGACTTAATAACCAATCATCGTTTAACCGAAATTGATTATATCAATGGAGCAATTGTTCGCAAAGGGAAAGCCTATGGGATTGCTACACCGTACTGTCAGTTTTTAACAGAGTTAATTCATTGTAAAGAAAATTTACTTCATGCTAAATAACAAGTAAAAACAGAAATACTCTTGAGTCGGTCTTGAGAAGAGCTTGACCTACTTCTTTCTATACTTTGCCAGTGTACAAGGCTGAGACAAAATCCAAAGTGAGTTTGTCTCAGCTTTTTTGTTTTTTAAAGAACACTACAGAAAATAAATCAAATCCGTGAAAAATATGTTAAACTAGAGAAGGTGTTTTTTCGCAAGAATCTACGCGGAACACAGGACTCGTTGAAGAATTGAATCAAAGAAACAATGTGTTAAAGAAGGGATTTGAACAGATTATGACCATTCAATGGTTTCCCGGCCATATGGCCAAAGCAAGAAGAGAAGTTTCGGAAAAAATCAAATATGTCGATATTGTATTTGAACTAGTTGATGCGCGGTTACCGCTTTCTTCCCGTAACCCAATGATGGACCAAATTGTCCAACAAAAACCACGATTAGTCCTTTTAAATAAAGGGGACTTAGCAGATAACGACCAAAATAAAAAATGGCAACATTACTTTCAAAAGAAAGGGTACCAAACCCTAGTCATCAATGCCCAACAAAATAAAGGAATCAATAAAATTGTGCCAGCAGCCAAGGAAGCGTTAAAAGAAAAATTGGCTCGTGAACAGGCGAAAGGCTTGAAACCGCGTGCGATTCGCGCTATGTGTATTGGGATCCCCAATGTTGGTAAGTCAACCTTAATGAATCGTTTAGTCGGAAAAAAAATTGCGCAAACTGGGAACAAGCCAGGCGTGACAAAAGGACAACAATGGTTACGCTCTGGTTCCCAATTGGAATTACTGGATACACCAGGAATTCTTTGGCCAAAATTTGAAGATGAAGAAATTGGGAAAAAATTAGCTTTAACTGGCGCTATAAAAGATCAATTATTGCATTTAGATGATTTGGCGATTTATGGATTAGAATTTTTTGCACGTTTTTATCCGCAACGTTTGACGGAACGATATGGTTTAACAGAGGAAGAGCTATTTTTACCTGCCCCAGAACAATTGATGTTAATTAGCCAAAAACGTGGTTTTAGAGATGATTATAATCGAGCCAGCGAAATGATTATTTTAGAAATTCGCAGTGGAAAATTAGGTACGTATACTTTGGACCGCTGGGAAGAACTAGGAGACGAATAACATGGCAAAAGAGTCGATTCAGGCAATCAAAGAAGCGTTGTTAACTGTCACTGATGCAACCGATAAACGATTAGCAAGCTGGCGAGAAGATGAACGTTCAGGAGTGCAACAAGCGATCAAACAATGGGAACGTCGCCAGTTAGCCAAAGAAAAAGAGTGGCAACTTTTTAAAGAAATGAGTCAATTTGAGGAAGCGGCCTATAAAAAAGGCCATCGTTTAATTGCGGGAATTGATGAAGTAGGCCGCGGACCATTAGCTGGTCCTGTTGTGACAGCTGCAGTTATTTTGCCGAAAGATTGTCAATTATTAGGCTTAAATGATTCAAAAAAACTATCTGCTAAAAAACGGGAAACGTTATATAACCAGATTCAAGAACAGGCTGTCGCTATCGGGTTAGGTATCGCTGATCAAGGAGTCATTGATCAAATTAATATTTATCAAGCAACTAAACAAGCGATGAAAATGGCAATTGACGATTTAGCTTTTGCACCAGATTATTTATTAATTGATGCAATGCAGTTAGACGTTCCCCAACCACAAGAAAGTTTGATTAAAGGGGATGCACGCTCCATTTCGATTGCAGCAGCCAGTATTATTGCAAAAGTAACAAGAGATCGATTAATGGAAGAATATGATGAATTATATCCTGGATATGGATTTAAAAACAATGCAGGCTATGGAACAAAAGAACATCTTCTCGGGTTAGAAAAATACGGTGTAACACCCATTCATCGACGTACGTTTGCGCCAATAAAAGATATGATTTAAAAATAAAACACTTTTTTTACGTATTCTTATTTTAAGAAGATGTGAAAGAGGTGTTTTTTGTTGGAAATTTTACAACGACAATTATTATTTAAATTAGCGGTATGCCAAGGAATTGGCAATTTAGGTATCTTAAAAGTGTTACAAGAAGCTATCGCACAAAAGCGTGTTGATTTTTCCAGTACAGAAATTATTAGAATTGCTGAAATCAAGAAATATCGTGAATTATTTGAACAATCTTGGTTACACCATACGATTCATAGTGAAGCGTTATATATACGACAATGCCAACACCAATTTATGACAATTTTAGATGCCGTCTATCCTAAATTATTACGAGAAATTTATAATCCACCAGCAATTCTTTTTTATAGAGGAAATTTACAATTGTTAAGTAGAAGGAAAATTGGCATCGTCGGCGCTCGCTATGCCACTTCGTATGGGTTAAGAGTGACTGAAGCTCTGGTTCCTAAAATAGTCAAAGAAGGATTCACAATCGTCAGTGGTCTTGCCAAAGGCATTGATAGTCGTAGCCATGAGATGGCCATCCAGAACGGGGGTCAGACAATTGGAATTTTAGGCACTGGATTAGATGTATATTATCCGTATGAAAAGAAAGAATTACAGCAAACTATGAAGCAGAATCAGCTTGTTTTAACAGAATATGTGAATGGGAGTGGGCCGAAAAAATATCATTTTCCTGCACGTAATCGCATTATTGCTGGATTATCTTTAGGGGTCTGCGTGATGGAAGCTCGTAAGAATAGTGGCTCTTTAATTACTGCACAAGCAGCGATGGATTACGGGCGCGAGGTATTTGCCGTACCGGGAAGTATTTTCCAGTCTTTTTCAACAGGCTGCCATGAATTAATTCAGGACGGCGCTAAATGTGTTCAGACAATTGATGATATTTGTGAAGAATTGTGACTTTTACTAATTGTGAATTGACAACCTACGTTCACTTCGGTACTATTTAATCAGATTTTAATCTTTTGGTTGGTAGTTAGGAGTGTCTAAATGGAAACGGTTGTTAGAAAAAGATGGTTGTTTGGTATGCAGCTACTGGGCTTTTTGATTTTGGATCAAATTCCTTTGATGATGGTCTCAGTTGTTCAATTTTCTACAGAAAATTTTTTGTTTCGCTTTGTTAGTGGATTAGTGGCTGTTGGACTTGGTGCCTATTTCGTCTATCTATTTGTTGCTTTTTTGAAAAAGAAAAAGCTCATAATTTGGACTTTTTTAGGAATCAAAGAAACCTTGCCAGTGGTCTTGTTAGGTTTGGTGATAATCTTTTGTGTGGGAATATTTGGTGATTTCTTATTACGTCTGGAAGGATTAGAGACGACCTCTAACCAACAAAGTGTTGAAGAAATTGTCCAATCTATTCCTAAAGGGCTTATACTTATTTTTGCAGGTGTGATTGGGCCAATTTTCGAAGAGGGAATTTTTCGTGTCGGGATTCAAGCGTTTTTCAAGCCAGCTTCAAAAATAGGCATACTCGTTTCTTCTATTTTATTTGCACTTGTGCACACGCCGACAGATATAGGTAGTTTTGTTATTTATTGGGGCATGGGTTTAGCGTTAAGTTGGGTCTATCTACGCACGGGTCGCTTTGAAGCTGCTGTCTTGACTCATTTTGTTTGGAATGTTATAGGTATTTTAATGCTTTAGGATAAAATCTATAAATCATAGGCATTTTTTATTTATAAATTCGGACAGTCAAACAGAAATGACAGAAATGTTAGAAAGCCTAGTCTTGACAAACCTATTCTATATAGCATATGATGTATTACGATTTGTGCGTTTTTTACATATATTATATAGTAGGAAAGCGAACGCGAAAGGAGCTAATTGAATGGCCTATAAGTATCTCGTGATTGTAGAATCACCTGCCAAAGCCAAAACAATTGAAAAATATCTAGGAAGAAACTACAAGGTGGTTGCCAGTGTTGGTCACATTCGCGATTTACCAAAAAGTAAAATGGGGATTGATATTGAAAATAATTATGAACCTCATTATATTTCGATTCGCGGAAAAGGCGATGTCATCAAAAGTTTAAAAGCGGCTGCAAAAAAAGCTGAAAAAGTCTATCTCGCAGCCGATCCGGACCGAGAAGGTGAAGCAATTGCTTGGCATTTAGCTTATCTTCTTGGCCTTGATTTAAAAGATAAAAACCGTGTGGTATTCAATGAGATCACTAAAGAAGCGGTAAAAGCGGCATTTAAAGAACCTAGAACCATCAACGTTGATTTAGTTGATGCACAACAAGCACGGCGCATTTTAGACCGTTTAGTTGGATACTCGATTAGTCCTATTTTATGGCGTAAAGTCAAAAAAGGTTTGAGTGCTGGTCGTGTGCAATCTGTTGCTTTAAAAATGATTATTGATCGAGAAAATGAAATTCGAGAATTTAAACCTGAAGAATATTGGAGCATTGATGGGAATTTCCAAAAAGGTCGCAAGAAATTCAAAGCAAATTTCTGGGGCGTAGATGGTAAAAAGAAAAAATTACCAAATGCAGAAGCGGTGAAAGAAATCACTTCTCGAATTGACGGTAAAGATTACGATGTTACAAAAGTTGAGAAAAAAGAACGGAAACGTAATCCTGCATTACCTTTTACAACCAGTAGTTTACAACAAGAAGCGGCACGTAAATTAAATTTCCGTACCCGTAAAACCATGATGGTTGCGCAACAATTGTATGAGGGAATTGCTTTAGGGAAACAAGGCACTGTGGGGCTGATTACCTACATGCGTACAGACTCAACCAGAATTGCTGATTCCGCCAAAGCAGAAGCTGCTGAATTCATTGAAAAGACCTACGGAGATGAGTTCTCAGCACATGGCGGCCGCAAAGCAAAAAATACGCAAGGTGCACAAGATGCCCATGAAGCGGTTCGTCCGTCAAGCGTTTTAAGAACACCCGATGAAATGAAGAAGTATTTAGATAAAGATCAATTAAAATTATATACTCTTATTTGGTCGCGCTTTGTTGCTAGTCAAATGACACCAGCGATTTTAGATACCATGAAGGTCACGCTTCAACAAAACGGCGTAACGTTTATTGCCAATGGCTCCAAAGTGAAATTTAAAGGGTTTATGCAAGTATATGTTGAAGGACGCGATGATGGTAAAGAAGACAAGGAAAATATTTTACCTGAATTAGTGGAAGGTGACGTTGTTAAATCGGTTGATATCGAACCGAAACAACACTTTACTCAACCACCGGCTCGTTTTAGTGAAGCCACGTTAATCCGGACTTTAGAAGAAAATGGTGTGGGCCGACCATCAACATATGCGCCAACATTAGAAACCATTCAACGGCGTTATTACGTGAAGCTAACCAATAAACGGTTTGAACCAACGGAATTAGGTGAAATTGTGAATTCTCTAGTTTCAGAGTTTTTCCCACAAATTGTCGATACACATTTTACAGCGACAATGGAAACGGACCTAGATAAAGTCGGTGAAGGCCAAGAAAAATGGGTTGAAGTTGTCGATCGCTTCTACAAGCCCTTCGAAAAAGAATTAACAAATGCCGAAGAAAAGATTGAAAAAATCCAAATTAAAGATGAACCAGCAGGTTTTGACTGCGAACTATGTGGACATCCAATGGTGATTAAACTGGGTCGCTACGGGAAATTTTATGCATGTAGTAATTTCCCAGATTGTCGGAATACAAAAGCGATCGTTAAAGAAATTGGCGTGACGTGTCCTGTGTGTCACGAAGGACAAGTTATCGAACGCAAATCAAAGAAAAATCGGATTTTCTATGGCTGTAGTCGGTACCCAGAGTGTGACTTCACTTCTTGGGACAAACCAGTAGGCCGACCATGTCCAAAATGTGGGCAATATTTAGTAGAGAAAAAAGTTAAAGGCGGCAAACAAGTCGTTTGTATCAATGGCGATTATGAAGAAAACGTCCAAAAATAAGAAAAATTGAGACCGAAGAATTTACTTCGGTCTTCTCTTTTAGTAAAATGAATTGAGTTTGTAAGAGACAGCTCTTAACTTCTTGACATAGAAAGGAATTTTTATACATGACAAAAAAAGTCACAATTATTGGTGCCGGTTTAGCCGGAAGTGAAGCGGCATGGCAAGTGGCCAATGCTGGCGTACCAGTTGATTTATATGAAATGCGCCCTGTCAAAAAGACACCAGCGCATCAAACAGAAAATTTTGCAGAGTTAGTTTGTTCTAATTCATTACGTGGAAATAGTTTAACCAATGCGGTAGGTGTTTTGAAAGAAGAAATGCGCCGTTTAAATTCAATCATTATTGGTAGTGCAGATCAAACCGCCGTACCAGCTGGCGGCGCCTTAGCAGTTGACCGTGATTCTTTTTCTGAAACAATCACTGAAAAAATTAAAAGTCATCCATTAATTACAATCAAAAATGAAGAGATCACCGATATTCCGGAAGGGATTGTAATTATTGCAACGGGGCCCTTAACCTCTGAAAGCTTATCTCAAAAAATTCAAGAATTTAATGGTTCTGAAGGCTTTTATTTTTACGATGCAGCAGCACCAATTATTGATAAATCAACAATTGACATGGATAAAGTTTATTTAAAATCTCGTTATAACAAGGGGGAAGCGGCTTACTTAAACTGTCCGATGACTGAAGAAGAGTTCAATGCTTTTCATGAAGCACTAGTCAATGCAGAAGTGGTTCCTTTACGCACGTTTGAAAAAGAGAAGTTTTTCGAAGGCTGTATGCCCATCGAAGTAATGGCGCAACGTGGCATTAAAACCATGTTGTTTGGCCCAATGAAACCTGTCGGACTAGAAGACCCTAAAACAGGTAAACGCCCTTATGCTGTAATTCAATTACGTCAAGACAATGCTGCAGCTTCTTTATACAATATTGTTGGTTTCCAAACGCATTTAAAATGGGGCGAACAAAAACGAGTATTCCGTATGATTCCGGGATTAGAAAATGCTGAATTTGTTCGCTATGGCGTCATGCATCGTAATAGTTTTATGAATTCTCCAGAGTTGCTAAAACCAACCTACCAATCAAAAAAACGTGACGACCTGTTTTTTGCTGGACAAATGACTGGTGTTGAAGGATATGTTGAAAGCGCGGCAAGTGGTTTACTCGCAGGTATTAACGCAGCTCGTCTTGCCAAAGGGGAAGAGCCGATTGAATTCCCTCGCGAAACGACTTTAGGAAGTATGGCTTATTATATTACACATGCAGAAGGCAAACATTTCCAACCAATGAATGCAAACTTTGGGCTTTTCCCAGAGTTACCTGAACGAATTCGTGACAAAAAAGAACGCTATGAAGCAATTGCTAATCGGGCCTTAGATGTCCAAGCTCAAGTTATCCAATCTTTAGACTAAATTAGAAAAAATATGAGAAAAGACCGAGCATCATTGCTAAGAAATGCGATGATACTCAGTCTTTTAATTTTTAGAAAAAAATAACAAAAGCTAAAGAATAGTTAAAATTGTGAACATATTTAGAAATATTGATTAAATTCTGACAACTTAATTGTCTTTTGAAAAAGGTTATGCTAAAGTTACTTTGTAATCGAATGAGGAGGGCTATCACATGGAAGAAAAGAATTGGCCTGAGTTATTTGCTCGTTATCTTATTGTCGAAAGAGGCTATTCAGAAAAAACAAAAAAAGCATATCAAGAAGATATACAACATTTTTTTTCGTTTTTAAAGACTTCAGGTAATGACAATTATTTGACTGTGGAACATTTGGATGTTCGGGCTTATTTGAGCGAATTATACGATCAGGAATATAGCCGCAATTCGATTAGTCGAAAAATTGCCAGTTTGCGTTCTTTTTATCAATTCTTATTAAAAAATGAAGCAATCCAAGAGAATCCTTTTTCCTATGTTCATATGAAAAAGAAACAGTTACGGTTGCCCCGTTTTTTTTATGAAAAAGAAATGGATGCATTATTTGAGAGCGCACAAGGGGAGCACCCGCTTGATTTGAGAAATCAAGCGTTGCTAGAAGTTCTGTATGGGACTGGCATTCGGGTCAGTGAATGTGCGAACTTAACGGTGGACGCAGTTGACTTTCAAGCTTCTGTTTTATTGGTTCACGGAAAAGGAAATAAAGACCGTTATGTGCCTTTTGGTTCATTTGCACAAGACGCCTTAAAGGATTACTTAGAGAATGGCCGCGCGCTATTAATGACAAAATATCAAAAAAAACATCCGTATGTCTTTGTTAATCATCATGGTGAACAAATCACGCCAACAGGGATTGAATATGTCTTAAACCAACTAATTAAAAAAAGTTCATTAAATGCGGAAATTCATCCCCACATGTTACGCCATACATTTGCGACACACTTATTAAATAATGGCGCCGATATGCGGACAGTTCAAGAATTATTAGGACATGCTAATTTATCCACAACTCAGATATATGCGCATGTGACAAAAGAAAGTTTACAAAAAAATTATCGAACGTTTCATCCTCGTGCATAATGGAGGTAAACGTCTAGGAGGAACAATAATGGTTGAATCACAATTTCACTCTACAACAATTTGTGCAGTCGAAAAAGATGGAAAATTTGCAATGGCTGGTGACGGCCAAGTAACAATGGGCGAATCTGTCGTTATGAAAGGTACGGCCAAAAAAGTGCGCCGTATTTACAATGATGAAGTCGTTGTCGGTTTTGCAGGAAGTGTGGCAGATGCCTTTACATTAGAAGAAAAGTTTGAAGGAAAATTAAATGAATACAACGGAAACTTAACGAGAGCTGCGGTTGAGTTAGCCCAAGAGTGGCGAACACAACAGTCTATGCAAAAATTAGAAGCTATGCTGATTGTGATGAATAAGGAAGAAATGCTCTTAGTTTCAGGAACTGGGGAAGTCATTACACCAGACGATGGTATTTTAGCAATTGGTTCTGGCGGTAATTTTGCTTTGTCCGCTGCAAGAGCCATGAAAAACTTTGGTGATAAAGAAATGCCAGCGAAAGAGATTGCTAAAAATGCCTTAAATATTGCTGCAGATATCTGTGTATTTACGAATCATAATATCATTGTAGAAGAATTATAAGCGAGGGGAAATCCATGAATGAATTAAACAAAACACCAAAAGAAATAGTCAAAGAACTAGATCAATATATTGTTGGACAGCAAGCTGCCAAAAAATCAGTGGCGGTAGCTTTACGTAACCGCTATCGTCGCTTGCAATTAGAAGAAAATATGCAACAAGATATTACGCCTAAAAACTTACTAATGATTGGACCAACAGGTGTTGGTAAAACTGAGATTGCTCGTCGTCTCGCAAAAATTGTCAATGCGCCTTTTGTAAAAGTTGAAGCAACCAAATTTACAGAAGTAGGCTATGTCGGTCGGGATGTCGAATCAATGGTTCGGGATTTAGTAGAAAATGCGATCCAAATTGTTGAAAAACAACAATACAGTCGCGTGTATGCGCAAGCGTTAAAAAAGGCCAATCAACGTTTAGTCAAAGTATTAGTGCCTGGAATTAAAAAAGAACAAAAACAGGCTGGCGGTAATCAATTTGAACAAATGATGAACATGTTTAACATGGCTCAGCAACAGCAAGAAGCACAAGAAGAAGTAACGGAAGATATTCGAACGAATCGCCGAACAATTTTGGAACAGCTGGAAAAAGGTCTATTAGATAATCGTGAAGTAACAATTGAAATTGAAGAACCGAAGAAAACGATGCCAGCTATGAACAATGGCCTAGAACAAATGGGTATCGACTTAAATGAAACGTTAGGCGCTCTGTCACCAAAGAAAAAAATCGAACGTACTGTAACGGTGAAAGAAGCACAAGAATTATTAGTGAAAGAAGAATCAGCAAAAATTGTCAATGACGCTGATATCCATAGTGAAGCTATTCGTTTAGCTGAATCAAGCGGAATTATTTTTATCGATGAGATTGATAAAATCACCTCTAAAAGCCAACAAAATTCGGGCGAAGTCTCTCGTGAAGGAGTACAAAGAGACATTTTGCCGATTGTTGAAGGCTCTCAAGTTAACACGAAGTATGGTCCTTTACAAACGGATCACATTTTATTTATCGCTTCAGGTGCTTTCCACTTGTCAAAACCAAGTGACTTGATTCCAGAATTACAAGGCCGCTTCCCAATTCGAGTTGAATTAGATGATTTAACGGCGGATGACTTCGTAAGTATCTTAACTGAGCCAAACAATGCTTTAATTAAACAATATGTAGCATTAATCGGCACAGAAAATGTTTCAGTCATCTTTACCAAAGAAGCAATTGAACGGTTAGCACACATCGCTTATGATGTAAACCGTGATACAGATAATATTGGGGCGCGTCGTTTACACACAATTTTAGAGCGTTTATTAGAAGATTTATTATATGAAGCACCAGATATGCAAATGGGTGAAATTACGATTACCGAAGCATATGTCAATGAAAAATTGAATGACATTGTTCAAAATGAAGATTTAAGTCGTTTCATCTTATAAAAAAGGCTGGAGGAGAAAAGATGGCTACATTATTAGAAAAAACACGTCAAGTGAACGAGCTTTTGCAAAAAAACAATCTGTTTGACGTACAAGCAGAACTTCCGTACAACAAAATGGCAATGATTTTAGGGGATATTTTAGAAAGTAATGCGTATATTATTAGCAGTTCAGGGGATTTGTTGGGGTATACTGAAAAATTAGATGTTAATAATGCCCGTATCAAAAATATGTTTAAAGAGAAAAAATTTCCTCAAGGATACACCGAGGCCGTGGATATGCTCAAAGTAACCGAAGCAAATATTCCAATAGATAGTGATTTAACTGCATTTCCTTTTGAATCACGAGAGCTGTATCCGTTTGGGTTAACCACTATTGTGCCTTTGTACGGTGCTGGCAAACGCTTGGGTACGATTATTTTAGCGCGTGTTGAAAAATCCTTTAACGAGGATGATTTAGTGTTAGCTGAATATAGTGCGACCGTTGTCGGCATGCAAATTTTGTATCATCAATCCAGAACAATTGAAGCAGAAGTTCGCAGTGCGACTGCCGTGCAAATGGCCATCAACACTCTTTCCTATAGTGAATTAAAAGCCGTCCATGCCATTTTTGAAGCCTTAGATGGCGAAGAAGGTCGTTTAACTGCTTCAAGTATTGCAGATGAAATAGGCATTACTCGTTCCGTAATTGTGAATGCCTTAAGAAAATTAGAATCAGCTGGAATTATTGAATCACGTTCTCTTGGTATGAAAGGGACTTATTTAAAAGTGTTAAATCAACAATTTATTAAAGAGTTGGAAAAATAAGCAATTGCTCGTATCAACTAGGAGGACAACGCAATGACTGTACAAATTGAAAATGAATTTCTAATCGCAACATTTGCTGAAGAAGGAGCAGAATTAGTAAGTTTACAATCAAAAGAAACCGGCATTGAATATATTTGGCAAGGAAATCCTGAATTTTGGGCCCGCCATGCGCCCGTACTTTTTCCGATTGTCGGTCGTCTAAAAGAAGATACGTATATGTACCAAAATCAAGCGTATCATTTAACTCAACATGGTTTTGCTCGTGATCAAGTATTTGATGTGATTGAAAAAGGTGGAGAAGAAGTTTCTTTTTCACTAAAATCAACAAAAGAAACCAAGAAGAAGTATCCTTTTGATTTTGAACTAGTGATTACTTATACATTAGAACATCAAGAATTGACTGTAAACTACCAAGTAGAAAACACAGGGAAAGAAGAGATGTATTTTGGGATTGGTGGTCATCCAGCCTTTAATGTACCTTTAGAATCTTCACTAACGTTTGAAGATTATTATCTAAGTTTTTCACCTAAAAAATCACGGACACAGATTCCCTTAGCAGGCCCGTTTATTGATTTAGCGAATAAAACGCTAGCCCAAACGAATACCAGCTTTGACTTAACGCATCAATTATTTGAAAATGATGCAATGATTTTTGAAACAAAAGGTCAAACAGCAATTACGATTGCCACAGACGAAAGTGACCATCAAGTCACTTTGAGTTATCCAGAAATGCCTTTTGTGGGGATTTGGTCACCGACACCGAAAGAAGCGCCTTTTGTCTGTATCGAACCTTGGTGCGGGATTGCTGATGCTGCCGACGCAACTGGCCAACTCGCTGAAAAATTTGGCATCAATAAGTTACCAGCTAACGAACTATTTAAAACACAGTATATGATTAGTGTAAAATAAAGAAAAAGGCTGTGAACATTATTTGTTCACAGCCTTTTTCTTTATTTTTTTGCACGTAAGCCAAAAGAAAGGCGACTTTCTGTTCCATTTTTAATTCGCTGAATGTTTTCACGATGACGGACAAAGATAAAAGTAGTCAAAGCAATCGCAATCACGGTTAATAACCAGTTAAATGTTGGTAAAATAGCTGGGACAGTGAAAGGCAAAATAATAGTAGAAAGTGTAATTAGTACAGCGCTAATCATACTTGTTAAACTCACCATACTGGTTAGATACAGACAAATCACAAAAATAAGAGCAGAATAAATAAAAAATGTGGGGCTGTATGCTAATAACATGCCAGCGCTAGTGGCTACGGCTTTACCACCTTTGAAATTGGCAAAAATAGGGAAGGTATGCCCTAAAACAGCTGCTACCCCAAAGAAGAGCGGATTCACGCCTTGTAAACCAAACAAATAGGGTAATGAAGTGGCTAACGTTCCTTTCAAGATATCCATTAATAATACCGTAATTCCGGCAGGTTTCCCTAAGACACGAAATGTATTGGTTGTTCCTGTATTCCCACTCCCAAATTGGCGTATATCTTTTTTAAAGAAAAGTTTACCAATCCAAACACCTGAGGGAATCGAACCTAATAAATAGGCAACAAGTAACAAAATGACGATTTTCATCAAGTTAACCTCTTTCTTATTCAAACTAGGATTTATTTTATCATGAATAGAAAAACGGAACAACGTCTAATAACTAAAACAAGAAAAGTTTTTCTTTTGCTTGAGGAAGCGTTGACAAATGGTTGATAACCGTTATAATAAATGTGTGTCATTAGACAAAGACGTCTAATCACTGGTTTGAAAATTAGTTATCAACGAAGATACAATATATATGTACTTATGAAGTGTCAGGGAAAGAGGTGCGAATCCTCTACAGACCTACCTACTGTATGGTGGATGAAACCAATAAGACCACAGATTATTCTGGAAGGATTGGGAGTAAGAAGAAGCTAAGTCAGGATACCGGCTTGATAAGTCTAATCATTCTTTTGTAGGAAAAAGAAGGGGCTTTGAAGATAACTGGCTGAGTATATCATTAGCATAGTTAAGTGACTGCTTTTTTTCTATTGGAGAAAAAAGTGGTTTTTTTGTATTGTTTTGACGTTGAGACAAAGGAGGTTCATTTCAGAAAATTTTCCCCAAAATAAAATAGACGAATGCGAGGATGAAAAAATGAAAAAATTTACTTTAACAATGATGACTTTAGGTTTAGTAGCAACACTTGGCTTAGCAGGGTGTGGCAAACAGGAAAAGAAAGCAACTACCTCTTCTGAAAAAACAGAAGTAACGTTACCAACCAAAGACCGTAGCGGCAAAGAAATTACTTTACCCAAAGAAGCAACCAAAATTATTTCCCTAGTACCATCAACAACAGAAGTGATTGAAGACTTAGGTAAAACCGACCAATTAATCGCAGTTGATACTCAAAGTAGTACAATGATGACTGATTTAAAAAAATTACCACAAATGGATATGATGGCTGTCGATGCCGAAAAATTGATTGCCTTGAAACCACAAATTGTTTATGTGAATGACATCAATTTAGCTAGCTCAGAAAGTGTTTGGAAACAAGTGGAAGATGCTGGAATTACAGTCGTTAATATCCCCACTAGTACAAGCATCAAAGCAATCAAAGAAGACGTCCAATTCATCGCGGATAGCTTATCTGAACATGAAAAAGGACAAAAGTTAATCCAAACAATGGATCAAGAAATCGACGAAGTAGCCAAAATTGGGAAAACTATTAAAAAACCAAAAACTGTTTTGTTTGAAGTGGCTGCCTTACCAGACATTTATAGTTTTGGTAATGGGACATTTTTAAATGAAATGATTGAAACAATTGGGGCAAAAAATGTTTTGGCAAATGAAAAAGGCTGGTTACCAGTGACAGAAGAAGCGGCCATTGCTGCAAAACCAGAAGTCATTTTAACCAATGTTAACTATATGAAAGATCCCGCCAAAGAAATTTTAGCTCGTAAAAACTGGGAAAACGTTCCTGCAGTTCAAAACAAAGAAGTTTTCGAAATTGATAACATGTCTAGCTCTTTACCAAATAACCACATTACCAAAGCATTAAAACAAATGGCAAAAGCTGTTTATCCAGAGGAATACAAGGATTTAAAAGATGAGTAAAAAAACGTGTCTCATACTGATGCTCTTGATCAGTATGAGCATGCTCTTTTTGGGTATTAAAATTGGAAGTGTTCAGATTTCGTTAACGGATTTGCTTCAAATTTTAGTGAAAAAGACGGTTTCAGAAGACGGGATTTTAGAGGGAATCATCTGGAATGTTCGGTTACCGCGTGTCGTGATGGCCTATCTCGTGGGCGCAGGCTTAGCAGTAAGTGGCACGGTGATGCAATCGCTCTTAGGTAATCCTTTAGCTTCTTCGTATACTTTGGGCGTATCAGCGGGAGCATCCTTAGGCGCTGCGTTAATCATGGTAACTGGAGTAACTGCTTCGATCTTAGGGGCATTTTTATTGCCTTTAACTGGTTTTATCTTTGGCTTAGCAACGGTCTTTTTAGTTTTGTTATTTACGCAAACAATGGATAGTCAAATGTCCAATCAAACAGTTGTTTTAGTGGGAATGATTATGACCTTGTTTGTCGGTGCTATTTTGACGTTGATTACAGCACTTTTCCAAGATTATTTGAAACAATTAGTCTTTTGGCAAATGGGTAGTTTTTCTGGCAGTAATTGGCAAAAAATTGCTATTTATTGTCCAATCTTGCTTGTCAGCAGTCTGTTTCTTTGGTTTGATGCCAACGCATTGGATGTTCTCGGTTTAGGAGAAGAACATGCGATGTTAGCGGGAGTAGAAGTCAAAACAGCAAAACTACGCATTATTCTTTTGGCTAGTTTATTGGCAGGAAGTGCGGTTTCATTTGTCGGTGTGATTGGTTTTGTTGATTTAATAGCACCACATATTGTCCGTCGCTATTTAGGGGCGACTCATCGCTGGCTGATTCCCGGTTCAGCAATCTTAGGTGGGACCATCATGGTACTAGGGGACACAATTGCCCGCACGATTTTATCACCAAGAGAAATTCCCATCGGGGCCGTAACAGCCTTGATTGGAGCGCCATTCTTCTTGTATATTTACTTTAAAAAAAGGGGCGTTGCTGCATGATTGAATTAAAAAAAACAGCTGTAACGCTCCAACAAACCCCCATTTTAAAAGATATTTCCCTCGTTTTTCCGACAGGTAGTAAAACTTGTATTTTAGGTCCAAATGGTTGCGGTAAAACGACACTTTTAAAAACGATTGCCGGACTTGTCCCTTATAGTGGTTCTGTTTTAATTGATGGTCAAGAAGTTCATGGACAAAAGCGGAAGGAATTGGCAACGAAAGTAGCGATGATGAGTCAATTCACGACAGTTGCTTTTGATTATACGGTTTACGAAACAGTTTTGATGGGGGCGTATCGACAACAAGCACAACGTTTTTTACCTATTGTTTCTAAACAAGAAAAAGAACGAGTCCTTTATTATTTAGAACGCACGGGTTTATTGCCTTTAAAAGATAAAGTTGTCAATCAGCTTTCAGGAGGACAACAACAACGAGTATTTTTGGCTAAATTATTTGTACAAGATCCAGAAATTATTTTATTGGATGAACCCAATAATCATTTGGATATTCGGTATCAACAAGAATTGATTCAGCAGTTAAATGAGTGGAGTGCGCAAGAAGGGAAAACGTTAATCGGGGTGTTTCATGATATCCGTTTAGCGTTAACGCTAAGTGAAAAAATTGTGTTTATGAAGCAAGGGAAAGTGGCCGCGCAAGGTGATTTTCAAACGTTGGCTTCCAAAGAATTTTTACAAACAATTTTTGAAACAGATATTGTCTCCTATTTTCAGAAACAACATAAAGTTTGGGAAACTATTCAATAATTTTGACAAGTTTTTTGGAAACAGGTAAGATAAAGGCAAAGAATCAGAAACACAATGGCGTGTTTTAACAAATCGGCAAAGGAGCCCAAGACTAAGTACGTGATGGTACTTGCTTTGGGCTCCTTTTTTATGGAGGTAGCGATGAAACGAATCATTTTAATGGGAGCTATCGGTTGTGGCAAAACCACGTTATGTCAAGCTCTGCAAGGCAAAGAATTAATTTATGATAAAACACAGGCGGTGGAATTTCATACAGAAATGATTGATACACCGGGCGAGTTTATTTTGCATCGACAATATTATAATGCGTTAAACGTCACAGCGGCAGAAGCAGATGTGATTGGTTTGGTTCAAAGTGCTGTAGAAACACAACAAGTTTTTTCACCAGGATTTGGTAGTATTTTCCCGAAAGAAATCATTGGTATTTTAACCAAGATTGATTTAGCACAAGATTCTCAGCAGTTAGAGATTGTTCGGCAACAATTAAAAAGTGCGGGTGCAACAAGAATTTTTGAAATTTCTTCTGTTGAAAAAATTGGCTTGCAAGAATTAGTAGATTATTTAGAGGAGGATGAAGCAGAATGAAAATTTATACAAAAACTGGCGATAAGGGAATGACGAAATTAGTCGGCAGCTCAACCGTCGCTAAGGATTCTGATCGAGTTGAAAGTTATGGAACGATTGATGAATTGAATTCTTGGGTCGGCTATATTATCAGCCAACTTCCACAAGAAAATCAAGAAATTAAAGAAGAACTAGAAGCTTTACAACATTTACTTTTTGATGCGGGAACAGATTTGTCAACACCGATTGAAGCACAACGACCATTTAAATTACAAAAGGAAAGTGTGCATTGGCTAGAACAGCGGATTGATTTCTACACTGCACAATCACCAGATATTGATCGTTTTATTTTACCTGGCGGAACCCCAGCAGCCAGTATGGTTCATGTGGCTCGGACGATTGCACGGCGCGCAGAACGCATCATTGTTCGTTTAAATTGGACAGCCAAAATTAACGAAGAGGTATTAATTTTTACCAATCGTTTATCAGATTATTTTTATGCGTTGGCTCGCTATTTAAATGTTCAAGCACAACGACCTGATGTTTTTTATGAACGAAGCGAAAAGGTTTTCCATAAAATTAAAGAAGATGGATTGTAAACAGTTGCTTTTCTAAAAAACTTATGGTAAATTTCAGATAGATTAAACGAATATTTTATGAAAAATATGAATGGAAGCCAGTGAGAATCTGGCACGGTCCCGCCACTGTGAAGAAGCAAGGTTGCTTTTAAGTCAGGTCTTTTCATTTTTTCATTATTGGGCATGCTGTTTCGAGGCAAAACAGGATGTTTCTTAACAACGCTTGTGTTGAAAATCCAGCCCAAGATATTTGTATTAATCCAATTAATGGCACGAGGAAGTGCTTTTGGGAATTTTGGGCTGGTCTTTCAATGTTGAAGGAGATTTCAGGTACAATGACGTACTGCTATATTCCCTTTTTTTATTGACAATTAATTAAAGGCGTTGTACTCTATGGATAAGGTTTCGTGTACAATGGCGTATACATAAGGAAGCAAAGACGCTTCAGACAGATGATTTTTCGTTTGTTTGAAGTGTCTTTTTGTATTTTATTAAGGAGGAATTGAGATGAAAACAATTCATTTCCCTACCGAACTATGGGTAGGAGAAGGCGCATTAGCCAATTTGGAAACACTTCATGATAGACGTGTTTTCATTGTCACAGATCCATTCATGGTTGACTCTGGATTTGTGAATGAAGTGACAAAGCATTTAACAAAAAGTGAATGGCAAATTTTTAGTGATATCATCCCCGATCCACCAATTGATAAGATTGCTGCGGGAATTAAGCATTTAGCGACATTTCAAGGAGATACGATATTAGCTTTAGGTGGGGGATCCGCTATTGATGCGGCCAAAGCAATGAAATTTTTTGGCAAACGTACTTTGCAAACTCAGATTGCTGAGTTTATTGCGGTTCCTACAACTAGTGGAACTGGTTCAGAAGTTACGAATTTTTCAGTGATTACGGTTGCTGAAACTGGCACCAAAATCCCGCTTGTAACGGATGAAATTCAACCAGAAATTGCGATTTTAGATACAAATTTAGTGATGAGTGTGCCACCAAAAATCACAGCGGATACAGGAATGGACGTCTTAACGCATGTTATTGAAGCTTATGTTTCAACAGAAGCAAATTCGATTTCAGATGCGTTGTGCGAAAAAGTCGTTCGCCTAGTATTCGACAATTTAGAAATAGCCTTTAATGAGGGTAGCAACCAACAAGCCCGTGAAAATATGCATTTAGCTTCATGTATGGCAGGGATGGCGTTTAATGTTACTTCGTTAGGCTTGAATCACGGTATTGCTCATGCGGCCGGTGCGCGTTTACATGTGCCACATGGACGAATGAATGCGATGCTCTTACCGGAAGTCATTGCATATAACAGTGGCTTAGCGAATGGCAAAGTCACCAACGAACCAACAGCTAAACGTTATGCGCAGTTAGCAAATTGTCTAAATGATACACAGACAACCAATGCACGGATTGGTGTTCAACAATTTATTCGACAAATCAAGCAACTCCGTCAAAAATTAAACATGCCTGCCACTTTTAGTGATTATGGTTTACCAAAAGAAGAAGTCCAAGCTGCAATCCCAAAAATAGCTGAAGGCGCATTGATGGATGGCTGCACCAAAACAAATCCTGTCCAACCAACAACAGAAGAAGTGACAAAAATTTTAAATTCTATCTTATAAGCGATTGACAGGATGAAATCGATAACATATAATGTGGGTAGCACAACGGCGTGCTTCAAAATTTAAGAGCAAAGAAGCTCCTTAGTAGAAAGCGAAAGTGGAACCTTTACGTTTTTTATTGAGGATTTTTTATTTGCTAAATTAAAGGAGCGAGTCTGGTTGGAAGAAAAACAACGAATGATTCAAGAATATGTTCCTGGGAAACAAGTAACGTTAGCGCACATCATTGCTAGTCCTAATAAAGAAATTTATACAAAATTAGGGTTGCCAGAAGGCACCAGCAATGCACTAGGTATTTTGACAATCACTCCGAGCGAAGCGGCAATTATCGCTGTTGATATTGCGACTAAAAGCGGAGATATCCAAATCGGTTTTATTGATCGTTTTTCTGGATCGGTGGTCATTTCTGGTGACGTAAGCTCAGTGGAAGCGGCCTTACAAGCGGTGATTGAAGGTTTACAACAGATTTTAAACTTTTCTGTAACTTGTAAAATTACCAGAACATAGCGTTGAAAGGACAAGGGCGTGAAGAAAATGGATGGACGAATTGTAATAGTCGATGATGAACCTATTACGAGACTCGATATTCGTGATATTGTGATAGAAGCAGGGTACGAAGTAGTCGGTGAAGCGGCCGATGGTTTTGAAGCAATTGAAGTATGTAAAAAAACACAACCTGACCTAGTATTAATGGACATTCAAATGCCAATTTTAGATGGTCTAAAAGCAGGTAAAAAAATTGTTCAAGACCAACTAGCCAGTAGTATTGTCTTTTTATCTGCATACAGTGACGTACAAAATACGGACAAGGCTAAAAAATTAGGAGCACTGGGTTATTTAGTTAAACCTCTAGATGAAAAATCATTAATACCTACAATTGAAATGAGCATTGAACGAGGCAAACAAACGCAGCTGTTACTAAGTCAAATCGATAAATTAAGTTTAAAATTAGAAGAACGTAAAATTATCGAAAAAGCCAAAGGTATTCTTGTAAAAGAAAATCATATATCGGAAGAAGAAGCCTACCAAATGTTGCGTACGTTAAGTATGAACAAACGCGCACGTATGAGTGAAATTGCAGAATTGATTGTAATGGATGATGAATAAATGAAACGATTAGAGCAATTATGTCACCAATATACCAATCTTTCAGAATCAGACATTAAAGAATTACAACGTACAGCACGTTATCTTTCTTCGACGACACTCTATCAAAGTGCAGATGTTTTTATTGATGTGTATAAGGAAATGTCACAGCAAGCACTAGTCGTTTATCATAAGCCGCCTGCGAAGACAACTTCTTTATATAGCGGAGATGTCGTCGGGATGGAAGCTTTATTAAAAAATGAACCTGGTGTTCTGCGTACCATGCAAACTAGCTTAAATAGCATTGGTTTGTTAGCAGTGACTCAGGAAAATCGTTTGATTAAGCAAAATATCTATCCCATTCGCAATGAACATCGAACGATTGGTGTCATTATTGTCGAGATTGCGGCAGATGAAGAGATTCAAGCGGACTTACAAAAAGAGGAGCTAAATAACTGCCAGTTAGCAAAAGTAGAGAAATCAACTAGTCAAGTCGACGCATTATTTATTGATCAATTGGCAGAAGCCGTTTTGATTTTTGATGCGGCGGGTCACTTATTAATTACCAATCACAATGCACAAGAGCTTTATCGCAAACTTGGTTATCGGGATAATATCATTGGAATGAGCTATGACAATTTGTCCATCGATTATACAACTTTTGAATATGTGTTGTATCAAATGAAATATAAAATGAGTAATCAACCAATTGAAAGCAAAACGACCTACCTTAATTATTATTTTAAGGTTCGGAAAGTGTGGTTGGCATCAGAAGAACAACTGATTATGATTATTCAAGACAATACAGAATTTAAAGAAAAAGAAGCGGAAATTATTTCCAAATCTGTTGCGATTCGTGAAATTCATCATCGTGTTAAAAATAACTTGCAATCGGTGGTTTCCTTATTGCGTATTCAAGAACGGCGAACGCAAAGCCCCGAAGCAAAGAAAGTCCTTCATGAAAGTGTCAATCGAATTATGGCGATTGCAGCCACCCATGAATTGCTGTCAAAACAAGTCAAAGATGACGTTGCTTTACGGCAAACATTGGAAGCAGTGATGTATAATTTTAGACATCTTTTTCAAGGCGCACAACCCATTGAGATGATGATGGATGTTGATCCAGCCATTATGGTTTCTAGCGAACAAATGGTCACCATTTCCCTTGTTGTCAACGAACTATTACAAAACATTTTTGATCACGCATTTGAGCCACAAACAAGTGGCGTTGTTAAACTTAGCGGAACATTAGATAATAAAATGATTACCATTACTGTTACAGATAATGGTAAAGGATATGACGTTCATCAAAGTAACGAGACCAGTTTAGGTTTGATGATTGTCAAAAGCTACGTAAAAGATAAATTAAAAGGAAAAATTACAATTGAATCCAATAAACAGGGAACTAAAACCTGTTTCTATTTCGAACAGAACACCAGTGATGTTGTTCATTGATTAAGCAAAGGCGCTTAAAGAAAAGTAGAAAGAAATTTTCTAACGATTCTTTAAGTGCCTTTTTGTATGCAAAAGGAGGCGAGTCAGGCGATGTCGAAGGAAACACTTTTAACCGTAGGGATTGATTTAGGGACGTCTACAACCCAATTAGTCTTGTCAGAATTAACTGTTGAAAATTTTGCCTCTGCGTTTACAGTACCACGTATCAGCATTTCTGATAAAAAAGTCATTTACCGAAGTGACATTATCTTTACACCCTTACTTAACCAATCAGAAATTGATGCAGAACCTATCAAAGCGTTTGTAGCGGAGCAATATCGCCAAGCAGGCATTCATAAACAAGATATTCAAATGGGTGCGGTAATTATCACAGGTGAAACTGCTCGAAAAAGCAATGCCAACAATGTGCTACGAGCACTTAGTGGCTATGCAGGTGATTTTGTCGTTGCTACGGCTGGTCCTGATTTAGAAAGTATCATTGCCGGGAAAGGCGCTGGTGCTCAAACTTATTCTGAAACGAAACGCAAACCAGTGGTTAATTTAGACATTGGTGGTGGAACGACAAATTTAGCTGTCTTTAAAGATGGTGAAGTGATTGACACGGCTTGTTTTGACATTGGCGGACGCTTAATTAAATTAGATCAACAACAAAAAATCACCTATATAGCTCCGAAGATTCAAGAAATTATAAATAAAAAAGGGCTAACCTTGCACCTTGGTGACCAAGCCACCGAACAAAACTTACTGCCAATTATTTCGGAATTAGTTGCCGTGTTAGAAAATAGCATTGGCTTGGGGACACAAAGTCCGTTCTACCAGTTATTAGTAACCAACCATCCACTACGAAAAGGTGGGGAATTACCAATTGTAACATTTTCTGGTGGTGTGGCTGATTGCTTAAATACGACAAGTACGAATCTCTTTAAATATGGGGACATCGGCTTGCTTTTAGGAAAATATCTGAGAAAGTCACTGATTTTTTCGGAAAAAGAAGTCTTAGAAAGCGCAGAAACAATCCGAGCGACGGTCGTCGGAGCAGGTTCACACACTGCTGAAATTAGCGGAAGCACGATCGCTTACCGTGAGCAAATTTTGCCGGTAAAAAATATCCCAATTCTAAAATTAGCGCAAGAGGATGAAACCCTTACTGTGACAGAATTAGGCCAGCGAATCCAAGAAAAACTCAATTGGCATCGTATTGAAGAAACACCCCAGATTGCCCTAGCAATTAGAGGCATGAGCAATCCAACATTTGCTGATATTCAACGCTATGGTCAAGGGATTGTGGAAGGATTAGCTAGTTTAGTTGCTGAACAAATTCCCATTATTGTTATGGTGGATGAAGACATGGCGAAAGCTTTAGGGCATGCCTTAAGTGCCCATCTGCCAAAAGACTATCCGTTTATCTGTCTTGATTCGGTCAAAGTAGAAAACGGTGATTATGTAGATATCGGTTTACCAGTGGCAGAAGGAGCCGTCCTTCCAGTCATTGTTAAGACCTTAGTATTTAATTAAAAAGGAGCGACACAAAGATGATTTTAAAAACCAAACTATTTGGCAAAGTCTATCAATTTACATCCGTTAAAGAAGTCTTAGCCAAAGCCAATGAAGAAAAGTCTGGCGACAAGTTAGCTGGCGTAGCTGCTAATTCAGCCGAAGAACGCGTGGCGGCGAAAGTCGTTTTATCAGAATTGTCCTTAAATGACTTGTTTAACAATCCCGTCGTTGATTATGACGAAGACGAAGTGACACGCATTATTATTGACCAAGTCAATATGCGAATTTTTGAAAGTATTAAACATTGGACAGTTGCAGAATTACGCGAATTTATCTTATCTTCGGAAACAACCGATTTTGATATCAAACGAATTTCCCGTGGACTCACTTCAGAAATGATTGCTGCTGTCTGTAAATTAATGTCCAACATGGATCTAATTGTTGGCGCAAAAAAAATCAATATTGAAAAAACCGCCAACACAACAATTGGCCGTCCCGGAACTTTTTCAAATCGTTTACAGCCAAACCATCCAACCGATAATGTCGATGGCATTATGGCATCAGTTATGGAAGGTCTTTCTTATGGCGCCGGTGATGCCTTAATTGGTTTGAATCCTGTTGATGATTCTACAGAAAGTGTTAAACGGATCTTAAACAAATTTGAAGAGTTCCGCAGTGAATGGGAAATTCCAACACAAACTTGCGTACTTGCTCACGTAACGACACAAATGGAAGCCATGCGTCAAGGTGCGCCAACTGGCTTAGTCTTTCAATCCATCGCTGGTTCAGAAAAAGGGAACACAGCATTTGGTTTAAATGCAGAAATTTTAGCTGAAGCACAAGATTTAGCGCTTCACAGTGGTCAAGCAGCTGGTCCTAATGTGATGTATTTTGAAACAGGTCAAGGCTCAGAACTTTCTTCTGAAGCGAACTTTGGCGCAGACCAAGTCACAATGGAAGCGCGTTGTTATGGCTTAGCCAAAAAATTTGATCCGTATATTGTAAATACTGTTGTCGGCTTTATTGGACCAGAATATCTTTACGATTCAAAACAAGTCATCCGCGCTGGTTTAGAAGATCATTTCATGGGCAAATTAACTGGAATTTCAATGGGCTGTGATGTCTGCTACACCAACCATATGAAAGCTGATCAAAATGATATGGAAAACTTAGCAATGTTATTAGCAACAGCTGGTTGTACGTATATCATGGGGATTCCTCATGGCGATGATGTCATGTTAAATTATCAAACAACTGGGTTCCATGAAACTGCGACGATTCGTGAAACATTAGGCTTACGTCCAATTAAAGAATTTGAAGAATGGATGGAAAAAATGGGCTTAATGGAAAACGGAAAATTAACAAGTCGCGCTGGCGATGCATCTGTATTTATTAAATAAACGAGGTGAGAATACAAATGAACGAAAAAGAATTAAAAGAAATGATTGCCGGAATTTTAACAGAAATGGTCGCTGACAATCAAGCGGTTTCGACTGCCACTGTGACTGCCGAAGAAAAACCAGTCACAACAAACGTCACTGAAACGACAGAAATTGAAGAAGGCCTAATTCCTGACATTACTGAAGTAGATTTACGTAAACAATTACTATTGAAAAATGCCGTAGATCCTGAAGCACTATTAAAAATGAAAGCTTTCTCGCCAGCTCGTTTAGGCGTTGGTCGTGCAGGGACGCGTTATATGACTAGTTCAACATTACGTTTCCGAGCGGACCATGCGGCAGCACAAGATGCGGTCTTTTCAGACGTAAGCGAAGACTTGGTAAAAGAAATGAATTTTATTTCTACAAAAACAATCTGTAACAGTAAAGATGAATATTTAACACGTCCAGATTATGGTCGTCAATTTGATGAAGAAAATAGTGAAATCATTCGGAAAAATACGACACCAAAAGCCAAAATCCAAATGGTCGTAGGGGATGGCCTTAGTTCAGCTGCTATCGAAGCGAATATTAAAGAAGTCCTACCAGCAATTAAACAAGGATTAAACATGTACAACTTAGATTTCGACAATGTAGTTTTTGTTAAATATTGTCGTGTGCCAGCAATGGATAAAATTGGTGAAATCACTGACGCTGATGTTGTTTGTTTGCTAGTTGGCGAACGTCCTGGTTTAGTAACAGCTGAATCTATGAGTGCCTACATTGCTTACAAACCAACTGTCGGTATGCCAGAAGCACGGCGGACAGTTATTTCAAATATTCACAAAGGTGGGACACCGGCTGTTGAAGCAGGTGCCTACATTGCCGAAATTATCAAAAAAATGTTAGACAAGAAAAAATCTGGTATTGATTTAAAAGAAGCTGAATAAAGGAGGATTTCTCATGAAAAATGATCGTCTAGGCGCAAATGTCCTAAGTATGAAAGTCATTCCCAATGTCGATCCGGCATTAGCAAAAGAATTATCATTGAAACCAGAACATCGCTCATTAGGAATTATTACTTCAGATTGTGATGATGTCACTTATGTTGCATTAGATGAAGCAACCAAAGCCGCCGATGTTACTGTAGTTTACGGTAAAAGTATGTATGCTGGCGCAGCAAATGCTTCAACCAAATTAGCCGGTGAAGTGATTGGCATTATTGCTGGTCCGAGTCCTGCCGAAGTCAATAGTGGCTTGAGTGTCATTACGCAAGTCATTGAAGAAGAAGCCAGCTTCTATAGTGCTAACGAAGATGACAGCATTGTTTATTTTGCACATGTAGTATCAAGAACGGGTAGCTTTTTATCTGAACAAGCGAATATTCCTGAAGGTGAAGCGATTGCTTATCTGATTGCTCCACCGCTAGAAGCAATGGTTGGCTTAGATGCAGCAATGAAAGCTGCCGATGTTCAAATGGGTGTCTTTTATGGCCCACCTTCTGAAACGAACTTTGGCGGCGCCTTATTGACAGGTAGTCAATCTGCATGTAAAGCTGCTTGCAGTGCGTTTGAACAAGTCATTCAAAATATCGCTGACAATCCGTTGAGTTATTAAGGATGTGACCTGAATGAAAGCATTAGGAATGGTCGAAGTCAAAGGATTTTTAGGTGCCATTAGTGTGGCCGATGCGGCATTGAAAGCCGCCGACGTTACTTTGTTAAAAGCTGAAATTATTAATGGCGGTTTAACAACTGTGGAGCTGATTGGTGACGTTGCCGCGGTCCAAGCTGCCGTTGAAGTAGGCACGGAAGTAGCTAAAGAATTAAACTGTTTAATTGCTCATCATGTGATCTCACGGGTTGATGCTCAAACGGAAGTGATTTTATCAGATCCAGAACCCAAGTCAGCACCTGAACCGATGGAACAAATAGAAGTAATTGAAGAAGAGATTGAAACACCAGATTTGGAAGAACACACTGGCACACGCCAAAAATTAGAAACACAACGCGTGGTTGATTTACGCAAACAAGCCTACAAAATGAACCTAAGTAGTTTAAAGAAAAGTGAGATTAAATTTGCCAATAAAGAAGCTTTAATTCAAGCAATCATGGCTGAAATAGAAAGAAGTGAAGACGAGTGGAATTAGTAGATAAAGACTTACGTTCCATCCAAGAAACAAGAAATTTAATCAGAAAAGCCAAAGAGGCACAGCAAGTATTAGCAACATTTTCGCAAAAACAAATCGATGCGATTGTCCAAGCAGTTTCAGAGGCTACATTTAACCAACGAGAAAAGTTAGCGAAAATGGCCAATGAAGAAACAGGATTTGGTATCTATGAAGATAAAATCATCAAAAATGCTTTCGCTTCAAAAGTAGTATATGACGAAATGAAGGACAAATCTACAGTTGGTGTGATCCATGATGATGCTGCCAAAAAAGTCACTGAAATTGCTGTCCCAGTGGGTGTAATTGCAGGATTAATTCCTTCTACCAACCCGACATCAACAGTCATTTACAAAGCATTAATTTCATTAAAAGCTGCCAACAGCATTGTTTTTTCACCACATCCCAATGCGTTGAAATCGATTATTGAAACAGTGGAAATTATCCAAAAAGCGGCTATTGCTGCAGGGGCACCAGAAGGTTGTGTCTCGGTCATCAAAACGCCAACCATGCAAGCGACCAGCGAATTAATGAAAAATAAAGAAACAAATTTAATTTTAGCTACTGGTGGAAACGCAATGGTTAAAGCAGCGTACTCTTCTGGAACACCAGCAATCGGTGTTGGGCCTGGTAATGGACCAGCCTACATCGAACGAAGCGCAAATGTTCCTCATGCAGTGAAACAAATAATGGATTCAAAAACTTTCGATAACGGTACAATTTGTGCATCGGAACAATCAATTATTGTTGAAACTGTCAACCGTGAAGCGGTCAAAGAAGAGTTAATTAAGCAGGGAGCGTATTTCTTAAGTCCAGCCGAAGCCGACAAATTAGCTAAATTTATTTTACGACCAAACGGTACAATGAACCCGCAAATCGTGGGTCGTTCCGTTCAACATATTGCTTCATTAGTTGGTTTATCTATTCCAAAAGATCGCCGCTTAATTGTTGCCGAGGAAACACATGTAGGCTTGAAATATCCATTTTCAAGAGAAAAATTGGCACCGATTATTGCTTTCTATACAGTTGAAAACTGGGAAGCAGCTTGCGCGTTATCAATTGAAATTTTGAAAGGTGAAGGTGCGGGTCATACGATGGGTATTCACACAGAAAACAAAGAAGTCATTCGTGAATTTGGCTTAAGAAAACCCGTCTCTCGTTTGCTTGTTAACACCTCTGGTACACTTGGCGGAATTGGTGCTTCAACTAACTTAGTGCCAGCATTAACACTAGGTTGTGGCGCAGTTGGTGGCAGCTCAACTTCTGATAATATTGGAGTTGAAAATCTGTTCAATTTACGTCGTGTTGCTTATGGCGTACGTGATTTAGAAGAGATTCGTCAAGAATTTGGTCAAACATCAACCACATCTGTGGCTACTTCTTGCGAAACAACCAATCAAGAAGAACTAGTAAATGCCGTGGTGGCTCAAGTTTTAGCTCGCTTAAACTAACAAGAAACGAGCGAGTAAGAGTAAAACAAATAAATTATTGGATTTAGGGTTTGGGACCTAAGTCAAATTGCTAATTGTCCCAAATTTTTAAAAATAAAACATACATCTTAGGAGGAAATTATAATGTCAAGTACAAATGCTTTAGGAATGATCGAAACTCGTGGTTTAGTAGGTGCTGTTGAAGCAGCCGATGCAATGGTGAAAGCGGCAAACGTTACTTTAATTGGAAAAGAACAAGTCGGTGGCGGTTTAGTTACAGTAATGGTTCGCGGTGACGTTGGTGCCGTGAAAGCAGCAACAGATGCTGGTGCTGCTGCAGCAGAACGTGTTGGCGAATTATTATCTGTCCATGTAATTCCACGTCCACATACAGAAGTAGACGCTATTTTACCACACGCAACAACTGAATTATAATTTTGATTTTTTGGGGGCAGAGGTAGGTTCATTACTTCTGTCCTAAACTTTCATTGAGGAGGGGTGTTATGACAGTTATTACAGAAGATATGCTTCGCAACAAAAGGCTTAAAAAAGAACTAGAAGATGGCACGGATTTTGTGTTTCCTGTAGGCAGTTTTCTGACGCCAGCCGCCAAAAGCTATCTACGCGAGCATCGGATTAATAGCAGCTTCTCTTCAACAAACCCATTGCTTTCTGAGGTTCATTCAGTGAAGGCCTCCTCACAAAAACAAAAACAAGAACATTTATCAAAAGAAACAATTTATGAGATTCGGCACTTAAGCCATCTATTGTATTTGCCTTTCTTAACGAATGAAGCGTTATCAACAGAAGGTTGGTTATATTTCGAACAACAACAACTGTGGTTAGAGAAATTTATTTTAGAACAGTCGCTTGTAATGGAACCAGTCATTTTGGAATCAAAGGTAACTATTCTAACTAACCAACAGAGACAATGGCGCTATTCCTCAAAAGAAATTCAATTACAACTAGATAAAATTATTCTCCAGTTAAAAGGAGAATCACAACTGTTCGGACTTTTTCAAGCTTGGGCTACAGAATTAATTAGCACCATGGCTGAAATATCACGAAACTAGGAGATGAACAAATTGGATTCAATGAATGAAATTGTTGAAGAAGTTGTTAAACGAATTCAGCAACAACAACAAAATACTTTTGAAGTTGAAGCTTCTGGCCGACATATTCATTTGTCTCGTCAAGAGATTGATGCATTATTTGGACCAGGATATCAACTAACAAAAGTGAAAGATTTATCACAACCTGGACAGTTCGTTTGTAAAGAACGAATTACGGTTGCTGGACCTAAAGGACTTTTTCAAAATGTGGTTATTTTAGGCCCTGAACGTAGCGAATCACAAGTCGAAGTTTCTATGACGGATACGCGTATTTTAGGAATTAATGCCCCAGTTAGAGAGAGTGGCAAGACAGAAGGGACACCTGGCGTCACGCTGATGAACGGATCAGCAGTTGTGACATTAAGTCACGGCTTAATTGTTGCCAAACGTCATATTCACATGACACCAGAAGATGCCTTAAAAAATAAAGTAAGCAATAGCCAAATTGTGCAAGTCAAAGTGGAAGGCACACGTCCGTTAATCTTTGATGATGTGGTTGTGCGAATCAGTCCGCGATTTGCAACGTACATGCACATTGACTACGATGAAGCCAACGCTTGCGGCTTAACCAAAGGAGCTCGTGGCTATATTCTTAAGTAAAAGGAGGAAGGACAATGAACGTTTCTGAAATGGAAAATTTGATTCAACAGATTACTGATCAAATTTGTCAACAATTGCTGTCGTCGTCTTATTCAGTGGCTTTAGCAGAAGCAAAAGAAGCATTTCCTGAAGAAATGTTTATTCGTTTTCCTGATGTAAATTGGGTAACCAAGGAGCAGAAGCTAGCACGAGGTTTGGTTGTAAAGAGGCTAACGATTTCCCAAGTAAATGCGATTGCGCATTTACAGGAAACAGATGAATTAGTCAAAAACATCTTAGCATTCTTATTTGAAGGTAAGCCGGTATTGGTTTTAACCCCAATACCTTCAGTGACTAAAAATTCACGATTGAAGTATCGTTTGAAACGAACGATTCAGGAAAACGTGGACATGTGCCAACAGTTTGGGATGATTTTTTATCATGATTCAGAAAATTACGCTGTGTTTCAGGCGGCCTGTCAAAAACAACTTCGTTCTTTAGCTGAGACCAAACGAACCTACATTACTGAAAAACAATTGATAAGAATGACAGAATCAGGTGTTTCTTTAAGTAAAAACGCCTATTTAACCCCGTTAGCGAAAGATTATGCTAGGAAACATCAATTGCTGACGTAAGGAGGAAAAACGATGCTTTTAGGAAAAGTGACTGGTAGCCTTTGGTCAACAAGAAAAGATGAAAAATTAAATGGCTGGAAATTTATGATGGTTGATATTTTGAATCAAGAGGACGAAAAGCAAGGATTTTTAATTGCTGCTGACAACGCTGGAGCTGGTGTCGGGGACAAAGTGTTAATTAGTCAAGGCAATGCTGCCCGTATTTCGGCAGAAGATCCGAATGTCCCAATTGATGCAATGATTGTTGGTGTCATTGATTCTACAGAGGAAGAATAGGGAGGACGAGACATGAGCATTAATGAAATTATTATGTATATTATGGTTCTTTTCATGATTATTGGAGGAATCGATAAATGTATTGGCAACAAACTAGGTTTAGGGGAGCAATTTGAGGAAGGGATTATGGCTATGGGTTCTCTAGCGCTTTCTATGGTAGGGATTATCACTTTAGCGCCTGTCTTAGCCAATCTTTTAAGCCCGATTGTCGTTCCTGTCTATGAATTACTAGGGGCTGATCCAGCAATGTTTGCCACAACCTTATTGGCTAATGATATGGGCGGCTTTGCGTTAGCGCAACAATTAGCCAATGATCCACAAGCTGGTTTATTTGCGGGGGCAATCTTAGGCGCAATGATGGGGCCAACGTTAGTCTTTACAATTCCAGTAGCGCTTGGCATTATCCAAAAAGACGACCAACAATTCTTAGCAACGGGTGTTTTGAGCGGGATTATTACAATTCCTTTTGGTTTATTAGCAGGTGGTTTAACAGCTGGCATGCCATTGTCATTGATTATTCCTAACTTAATTCCAATTATTATTGTTGCCGCTTTAATTATTTTAGGTTTATGGTTAGCGCCAAAGGGCATGATT
The DNA here is from genome assembly GCF_050532945.1 of Enterococcus sp. DIV2467a. Classification (NCBI taxonomy): domain Bacteria; kingdom Bacillati; phylum Bacillota; class Bacilli; order Lactobacillales; family Enterococcaceae; genus Enterococcus; species Enterococcus sp. DIV2467a. The sequence goes on from NZ_CP172896.1 coordinate 1,552,640, forward strand.
AAAGGCTTCCAAATTTTTGGTCAAGGCGTAGTGATTGTCGCTATCTTTGGTTTAGTTGTGGGGGCGATTCAACTATTATTAGGAATTACAGTGATTCCTGGTATTGCACCAGTTACTGAAGGAATTGAAGTCGTTGGTGGGATTGCTTTAACTTTAGCTGGCGCTTTCTGTTTAGTAGCAGTGATTACGAAAGTCTTTAATAAACCATTGATGAAACTAGGAAAAGTTTTAGGAATGAATGAAGTAGCGGCTGCAGGAATGGTTGCTACATTAGCTAACAATATTCCCATGTTCCAAATGTTAAAAGACATGGATAATCGAGGAAAAATTATTAATATCGCTTTTGCTGTTTCGGCTTCTTTCGTTTTAGGTGACCACCTTGGTTTTACTGCAGGCGTAGCAAAAGAAATGATTTTTCCAATGATTGTTGGCAAATTAGTTGGAGGGATTACCGCCATTTTTGTGGCTATCTTTATGGCAAATCGAATGCTAGGGAAACCCGAAACAGAAGTGAAATAATGAGGTGTAAATATGACAGAATTAAATCGTGAAATGATTGAAACGCTTGTTCGACAAATTGTCACAGAAAAATTAATGCCGACTAAACAAGTGGATCCAAGTGGAATTATGTCCATCAAATTACCCGAAATCGACGTAACAGAAGACGATCGTTTAGATACAGGCAACCCAGCGGACATTGTTTACACAAAAGATCTGTTTTCTTTAGAAGAAAGCCCGCGCCTTGGTTGCGGTTTAATGGTGATGAAAGATACCACCTTCGATTGGACACTAGAATACGATGAAATTGATTATATTATTTCAGGACAACTGGATATACTGATTGACGGACGTAAAATTTCTGCAACAGCCGGTGAAATTATTTTAATCCCGAAAAGTAGCAAAATTCAATTTTCAGTGACGGGTGATGCCCGCTTTGTCTACGTGACTTATCCAGCAGATTGGCAAAGCCAATAATTATTTTGTCGGTATTCAGAGAATAATTTTGCCAAAACCCTTTACTCAGCGTTATAATAAATAAGAACGAAAAAAGGGGTTGAGTGAATGACATTTGAGAATCCAAGTCAAAATCAAATTTTTGATATTTTAAAACAAGCAAAAAATATTGCGGTGGTTGGTTTGAGTAACAAGCCCGACCGCACGAGTTACAAAATTGCGGAAATTTTACAGCAACATGGCTATCGTGTATTGCCTGTCAATCCAGTTTTAAAAGGTGAAACGGTGCTTGGCGAAACGGTTTATGGGGCATTAACAGAGATTCCTGAAAAGATTGATATTGTTGATGTCTTTCGGCGGAGTGAATTTTTGCCAGAAGTGGCCGCAGAAACATTGAAAACAGAAGCACCTGTTTTTTGGGCCCAACTAGGTTTGGAAAACGAAGAGGCAGCGAACTTGTTATTAAATGAAGGTCGGCAAGTTATTATGAACCGTTGTATTAAAATTGAATTGGCAAAAATGGCAGATGCTGAATAAACACGTGTAATTTTATAAAGAAAGAGCGTCCTGAACGGAAAGCTCTTTTTTTTTTGACCCAGATAGAGTATTATTGTAATGATGGTTTTAGAAGGAGCGAACGGAAAACGCAAGAAACCGGCTCACTCTTCTTCTAATTCTTTAAGAAATAGTTAATGTACGCTTATTAACTAAACGAGAATCTAAGTATAAGGAGTTTTTTCTTTGGCTAAAAAAATTAACAATGAGTACAATGATGCCTCTATCCAAGTCCTAGAAGGATTGGAAGCAGTGAGGAAAAGACCTGGTATGTATATCGGTTCAACCGATAGCCGTGGACTCCATCACTTAGTCTATGAAATTGTCGATAACGCAGTCGATGAAGCGTTATCTGGCTACGGGAATGAAATCAACGTAACTATCCAAAAAGATAATAGTATTTGTGTTGCAGACTCTGGCCGCGGAATGCCAACAGGGATGCATGCTTCTGGTATCCCAACAGTAGAAGTTATTTTTACTGTCTTACATGCGGGTGGTAAGTTTGGCCAAGGTGGCTATAAAACTTCAGGCGGACTCCATGGGGTGGGTGCCAGTGTTGTTAATGCCTTATCTAAGTGGTTAGAAGTTCATATTGTTCGTGATGGCGTAGAATACATGGAACGATTTGAGGACGGCGGTAAACCAGTTGGTACCTTAAAAAAAATCGGCAAAACAAAAAAACGCAACGGCACCTCCGTTACTTTTTTACCTGACGACACCATTTTCTCTACGACAAATTTTTCTTACGAAATTTTAGCAGAACGTTTGAGAGAATCAGCTTTCTTATTAAAAGGCGTCAAAATTACTTTAACAGATGGACGTGGGGAAGAACTCAAAGAAGAAGTCTTTCACTACGAAGAAGGCATTAAAGAATTTGTTGCCTATCTAAATGAAGAAAAAGATACATTAACACCCGTTGTTTATTTTTCAGGAGCCAAAGAAGGTATTGAAGTTGAATTAGCCTATCAATACAACGATGGCTATTCTGAAAATGTTTTATCTTTCGTTAACAATGTCCGCACAAAAGATGGCGGTACCCACGAAGTCGGTATGAAAACGTCAATGACAAAGGCGTACAATGAATATGCACGTAAAGTAGGACTATTAAAAGAAAAAGATAAAAATTTAGAAGGTAGCGACTTCCGTGAAGGCTTAGCAGCCGTCCTTTCTATTCGAGTACCAGAAAACTTACTACAGTTCGAGGGCCAAACCAAAGGGAAATTAGGTACACCTTTAGCAAGAACCGTTGTCGACAACGTCGTAGGTGAACAAATGGGCTTCTATTTACAAGAAAACAGTGAAATGAGTCAATCATTAATTCGGAAAGCGATTAAAGCCCGTGAAGCCCGTGAAGCGGCTCGCAAAGCCCGTGAAGAAAGCCGGAACGGTAAAAAACGGAAAAAAGGTGAATCGTTACTTTCTGGAAAATTAACACCGGCTCAATCCAGAAATCCTAAGAAAAATGAATTATATCTTGTCGAAGGAGACTCGGCTGGTGGCTCAGCAAAACAAGGACGCGATCGGAAATTCCAAGCCATTTTACCGCTACGAGGAAAAGTCATTAATACGGAAAAAGCGAAAATGCAAGACATCTTGAAAAATGAAGAAATCAATACTATGATCTATACGATTGGCGCAGGCGTTGGTCCTGAATTTTCAATTGAAGATTGTAATTATGATAAAATCATCATCATGACCGATGCGGATACCGATGGTGCCCATATTCAAGTGTTGCTATTAACGTTCTTCTATCGTTATATGAAACCATTAATTGAAGCCGGCAAAGTCTATATTGCCTTACCTCCTCTTTATAAAGTCTCTAAAGGAACTGGAAAAAAATCAGTCATTGAGTATGCTTGGACCGATGGTGAATTGGCAGAAGTGATTGATAAAGTTGGTAAAGGCTATATGCTCCAACGCTATAAAGGTCTGGGGGAAATGAATGCAGAACAACTTTGGGAAACAACGATGGATCCTGAAACTAGAACCTTAATTCGTGTTCGGATTGATGATGCAGCTCAAGCAGAACGCCGTGTGACCACATTAATGGGCGACAAAGTCGAACCTCGTCGAAAATGGATTGAGCAACATGTTCAATTTACGTTGGAAGAAGATGGCAGTATTTTAGATCGTTCAGAAGAAGACACTTCTGCACCAACAGGAGAAAGTCTTTTAGATGCGGAAAAAACAAAAGAAGCAGAACAAACCGATGACACTGAAATCAGTTTGTTTGACATAGAGTAGGGAGTGACAATTTTGGAAAAACGCCAAGAAGTTCAAGAATTAACCCTTGAAGAAGTAATGGGCGATCGTTTTGGAAGATATTCCAAATACATCATTCAAGAACGGGCCCTACCAGATATTCGAGATGGGCTAAAACCAGTACAACGCCGCATTCTCTTTTCAATGAATAAAGACGGCAATACCTTTGATAAAGGCTTTCGTAAATCAGCAAAATCTGTCGGAAACATTATGGGGAATTATCATCCCCATGGCGACAGTAGTATTTATGAAGCGATGGTGCGTCTAAGTCAAGACTGGAAATTACGGGAAGTACTAATTGAAATGCACGGAAACAACGGAAGTATGGATGGCGACCCACCAGCGGCGATGCGTTATACAGAAGCTCGTTTATCACAGTTAAGTGGTGAGTTGTTAAAAGATATCGACAAAAATACCGTCGATTTCGTCTGGAATTTTGACGATACAGAAAAAGAACCCACTGTTTTACCAGCCAAATATCCTAATTTATTGGTAAATGGCTCAACGGGGATTTCAGCAGGTTATGCAACAGAAATTCCTACACATAATTTAGCGGAAATTATTGATGGGACCGTGTATTTAATTGATCATCCTAATGCAAGTTTAGAGAAATTAATGGAATACATTCCAGGACCAGATTTTCCAACAGGTGGGATCTTACAAGGAAAAGCAGAAATTAAAAAAGCCTACGAAACCGGCCGTGGTAAAGTAATTTTACGTGCGAAGACAAAGATTGAGCCCTTAAAAGGCGGCAAACAACAAATTGTCATTTCTGAAATTCCTTATGAAGTCAACAAAGCAACGCTAGTGAAGAAGATGGATGAAATCCGTTTAAATAAAAAAGTAGACGGCATTGCCGAAGTTCGTGACGAAAGTGACAGAACTGGCTTGCAAATTGTTGTTGAACTAAAAAAAGATGTCAATGCAGAAGGTATTTTAAATTATCTATTTAAAAACACTGAATTGCAAATCAATTACAACTTTAACATGGTAGCCATTGACAACATGACCCCGCAACAAGTGGGACTAAAACGGATTTTAGAAAGTTACATTACGCATCGCAAATCAGTTATCATTAACCGTTGTCAATTTGAGTTGGACAAAGCTCGCAAACGTGAGCATATTGTTGCTGGTTTAATTAAAGCATTGTCTATCTTAGATAAAGTGATTGCAACAATCCGTGGCAGTAAAGATAAAAAAGATGCGAAGAAGAACTTAGTATCCGACTATGCGTTTACTGAAGAACAAGCTGAAGCAATCGTTACTTTACAGCTATACCGTTTAACTAATACAGATATTACTGATTTACAAGAAGAAGCGAAAACTTTAGAACAACAAATTGCTGAGTTATTGAACATTTTAAACAATGAAAAAGAACTATTCTCAGTCATGAAAAAAGAACTTCGCGAAGTTAAAAAGCAATATGGCAATCCGCGCTTAACTCAAATTGAAGAGGAAATCCAAGAAATCAAGATTGAAACAGCCGTGTTAGTTGCGCAGGAAGACGTGGTCGTAACCGTGACGCACGAAGGCTATATCAAGCGGAGTAGTATTCGTTCTTATACAGCATCAAAACCAGAAGAAATCGGCATGAAAGAAGGCGACTTTTTACTATATGCTGGCGAAGTCAATACATTAGATCATCTTTTACTAGTAACAAATAAAGGGAATATGATCTATCGCCCCGTCCATGAGTTGCCAGATTTACGCTGGAAAGAAATTGGCGAACATATTTCTCAAACCATTTTAAATCTTGCTATCGATGAATCGATTATTGCTGTATATCCTTATAAAGAGTTAAGTCCGACAAAAACCTTTGTTTTCATTACAAAAGCTGGCATGATTAAACAAACCAAAATGGCTGATTTTGAGCCTTGGCGCACTTATAAGAGCCGCCCGACATCTTGTATGAAATTAAAATCAGACCAAGATGAAATTACCAATGTTTATTTAACAAATGATCAAGACTTATTGGATGTTTTCCTCGTTAGCAATCGCGGTTTTGGCTTACGCTATCCATTATATGAAGTACCTGTTGTGGGTAGTAAAGCGGCTGGAGTTAAATCAATGAACCTCAAAGAAGACGATTATGTCGTTAATGGTTTACTGGTTCATTCTGAAGGGGATACACCGATTGTCATCGTTACCCAACGTGGCGGTGTTAAACGCATGTTAGCCCAAGAATTAACACAATTAGGACGAGCAAAACGTGGATTAATGGTCTTACGGGAATTGAAGAAAAATCCACATCGTGTTGTCTTTGTGTCTGAAAGTACCGATTTAGATTTATTAGTTACTACGCAAAAAGGCACACAAGAAGTTATTCAGTCGAAAAACTATCCAATCAGTGAACGAACATCCAACGGTTCCTTTGTCATCGATGAACAAAAAGATGGCCAAGTAATGGAAGTCCACGAGATGCATTCTGCAGTGATTGAAGAAGAACAAACAAACTAAACTGTGTTATAAATATCTCCACAGCAGCCATCTGTATTAATACAGATGGCTGCTGTTTTTAATACAGAAGTACATTTTTCACAAGTGATAACAACTATAAATCGTTCTTATTTTCACAAGTATAAATGTTTATATATCAGCATTTAGAATCTTTGCTCCCCATTTATTTATTAAGAAAGTGCAATAAATAATAAAAAAACGCTTGCATCTAAAAGGTTATGTGTTATACTAATCACATAAAGCTGTTACATACAATCAAGTAGCAGTTAACTAAGGAGGCAAACACTTCATGAAACAATGGGAAGGCTTTAAAGGCGACAAATGGAGAACAAGCGTTGACACTCGTGATTTTATTCAAAACAACTACACAGAGTACAAAGGCGACGACAGTTTCTTAGAACCAATCGCTCCGAGCACTGACAAATTATGGACAAAACTACAAGAATTATTTGAAATCCAACATGAAAAAAATGGCGTTTATGACATGGATAGCGATATCCCAGCAACTATTACGTCACATGAACCTGGTTACTTAATCAAAGAAGAAGAAAAAATTGTCGGTTTACAAACAGATGTACCATTAAAACAAGCATTTATGCCATTCGGTGGTATTAAAATGGCGAACAATGCCTTAGTTTCAAATGGTTATGAAACTGACGAAGAAATGACAAAAATCTTCACAGAATACAGAAAAACACATAACCAAGGTGTTTTTGATGCCTACACAGCTGAAATGCGTTTAGCACGTAAAAACAAAATCATTACTGGTCTTCCAGATGCTTATGGCCGTGGCCGTATTATCGGTGACTATCGTCGTATCGCATTATATGGTATCGACTACTTAATGGAACAAAAGAAAAAAGATCATGATAACACTGGTAACAAAGAAATGACAGACGATGTTATTCGCTTACGTGAAGAAATTTCTGAACAATACCGTGCGTTAAATGACTTAAAACAAATGGCTGCTTCTTATGGTTTCGATATTTCTCGTCCTGCTGCAAATGCGCAAGAAGCAATCCAATGGTTATACTTTGGTTACCTAGGTGCCATTAAATCTCAAAATGGTGCGGCAATGTCAATTGGTCGTATCTCAGCATTCTTAGATATCTATATCCAACGTGACTTAGAAGCAGGTTTAATCACTGAATTTGAAGCACAAGAAATGATTGACCATTTAATCATGAAATTACGTATGGTTAAATTTGCACGGACACCAGAATACAACCAATTATTCTCTGGTTATCCAATTTGGGCAACATTATCTATTGCTGGTATGGGTATTGACGGTCGTTCATTAGTTACCAAAAATGACTTCCGTATCTTACACACCTTAACAAACATGGGACCATCTCCAGAACCGAACTTAACTGTATTGTATTCTTCTCACTTACCAGAAGGCTTCAGAACATATGCAGCTAAAATCGCGAAAGAAAGCTCATCTATCCAATTTGAAAACGATGACTTATTACGTGAAAACTGGGGCTCTGACGACTGCGCAATCGCATGTTGTGTTTCTGCAACAGTTATGGGTAAAGATATGCAATTCTTCGGCGCTCGTGCGAACTTAGCGAAAGCTGTTCTTTATGCAATTAACGGCGGGGTCGACGAAAAAACTAAAATGCAAGTAGCACCAAAATATCGTCCAATGACTGGTGACAAATTAGATTACCACGAATTCATGGAACGCTATAAAGACATCTTAGACTGGTTAGCTGAATTGTACGTTAACACATTAAACATTATTCATTACATGCATGATAAATATGCATATGAAGCACCACAATTAGCTTTAATGGATACTGATTTACAACGGACATTCGCAACTGGTATTGCCGGAATCTCTCATGCGACTGATAGTATCATGGCAATTAAACACGGTGAAGTAGAAGTAATCCGTGACGAAGATGGTATGGCAATTGATTATGTACCAACAAAAGAATTCCCAACATACGGAAATGATAACGAAGAAGCCGATGCAATGGCTAACTGGATTTTAGATTACTTTATGACACAAATTAAACGTCAACACACATACCGTAACTCTAAACCAACGACTTCATTATTAACAATCACTTCAAACGTTGTTTATGGTAAAGCAACAGGGAACACGCCTGACGGACGTCGTGCCGGCAAACCTCTTGCACCAGGTGCGAACCCAAGTTATCAAGACGGTAAATTCTTAGGTGAGAAAAATGGCTTGTTAGCTTCATTAAACTCAACAGCTCGTTTAGAATATACAATCGCTTTAGATGGTATTTCTAATACACAAACCATCAACCCTAATGGTTTAGGTAAAGACGACGACACAAGAATTAACAACTTACGTAACGTATTAGATGGCTACTTCGATAAAGGTGGTTACCACTTAAACGTAAACGTATTTACAAACGAATTATTATTAGATGCACAAGCACATCCAGAAAAATATCCAAACTTAACTATCCGTGTATCTGGATATGCCGTGAAATTCCGTGACTTAACTCCTGAACAACAAGCAGACGTTATTTCAAGAACTTCACACGACAGACTATAAAAAACATTTACATTATTTAACTGAAAGGGTGACATTCAACGTGTCATCCTTTTCGTTTGAAAGAAGAGGGATCATTATGACAACACCAGTTACAGGTAGAATTCATTCAACAGAAAATTTTGGTACCGTTGATGGCCCAGGTGTCCGTTTTATCGTATTTACACAAGGGTGTCGCATGAGATGTCAATTCTGTCATAATCCAGATACTTGGAAAATTGGTTCCGGTGGTCGTGTGGTGACGACTGACGAAGTATTAGAGGAAGCATTACGTTTTCGCTCTTATTGGGGCGAAAAGGGTGGTATCACTGTCAGTGGTGGTGAGCCGCTATTGCAAATGGACTTTTTGATCGATTTATTTAAAAAAGCCAAAGCACAAGGCATTCATACAACCTTAGATACGTGTGGCAAGCCTTTTACTCGGGAAGAACCCTTCATTAGTCAATTTGATGAATTGATGAAGTATACAGATTTACTCTTATTTGACATCAAACATATTGATAACGAGCAACATAAACTGTTAACAACGCAATCAAATGATAATATTTTAGAGATGGCTACCTATTTATCTGAAATTGACAAACCTGTTTGGATTCGCCACGTATTGGTGCCTCAACGTAGTGATTACGACGAATATTTAATCCGTCTGGATGCCTTCATAAAAACATTAAACAATGTAGATAAAGTTGAAGTGCTTCCTTACCATACGATGGGCAAGTACAAATGGGAAGAACTAGGTATTCCTTATCCATTAGAAGGAATTGAACCTCCTAAAAATGATCGTGTTGAAAATGCGAAAAAACTACTACATGTCGAGGACTATCAAGGTTATCTAGCACGTTAACAAACGAAAAAATAGAAAAGAAGACAATTTTTTTGTTGTTTCTTTTCTATTTTTTGTTATCATTAAGAGTGAATCAAAACCAAGGAGTGTGTATTATGTCAAAAATTTTAGTTTTTGGACACCAAAATCCTGATACAGATGCTATCGGAGCAGCAATTAGTTTTGCTTACTTACAAAAAGAATTAGGAAAAGAGACAGAAGCTGTCGCTTTAGGAACACCAAGTGAAGAAACACAATATGCCTTAGATTACTTCAATATTGAAGCACCACGTGTTGTCACTGAAGCAGCTAGCGAAACAAACCAAGTCATGTTAGTGGATCATAACGAATTCCAACAAAGCATTTCAGATATCGCTGAAGTAAACATATTAGCAGTAGTGGATCATCACCGGATTGCCAACTTCGAAACAGCAGATCCATTGTATTATCGTGCAGAACCAGTAGGGTGTACCAGTACAATCATCTATAAAATGTTTAAAGAAAATAACGTGACAATTCCAGCTCAAATTGCTGGTATGATGGTCTCAGCGATTATTTCTGATACATTATTATTTAAATCACCAACTTGCACACAAGAAGACATCGATGCAGCGCACGCCCTAGCTGATATTGCTGAAATTAATTTAGAAGGCTATGGTCTTGACTTATTAAAAGCAGGAACAAATTTAAGCGATAAATCAGCTGAAGTTCTTTTAGATTTAGATGCTAAGAGCTTCCCAATGAACGGCAAAACAGTTCGCGTTGCCCAAGTAAATACCGTCGACTTAGCAGAAGTTTTAGATCGTCAAGCTGAATTAGAAGCAGCTATGGCCGCAGAAAATGCAGCCAATAATTATGACTTGTTTGTCTTAATTATTACGAATATCCTAGACAGTGATTCTGAATTATTAGCGATTGGTGCGGAACAAGCCAAAATTGAAGCAGCGTTCAATGTAACATTAGTTAACAATCGTGCGTTCTTACCCGGCGTTGTTTCTCGTAAAAAACAAGTAGTACCACAATTAACAGAAGTCTTTAACTAAAACCGTAAGCGCCTAAGCAACGCGATAAATTCCTTGTTGCTTAGGCGCTTCAATAGTAAAGGGGCGTTAACATGAATGATTTAGCAATTTACTATCATTCTCCGCAACAAACGAAACAATACAATCATTTGCTCAACCAATCACTTTTTTTCCCTCTTGTTACTTTTATGTATGAACATCGGGAAGAAAGAATCATTTTAAGACAATTAAAAGCGGCCTTTGCAACAGAAGCCAAGTTAGAACAATTTTTATCAGAAATGATTGATTGTCAGTTAATCATTCGGGAAAATCGTCAATATCGTTTGAATTTTCCTATCTATACGGCAGCTGAAGTTGCGAGTTTGCCCTTGGCTGAAGACGAACTTCCTAAGTTTAAAGGAACTGTAACAGAGCAATTATTTTGGCTAGCTGAATCTTTTTGGCCACAAGTGTTTCCAGAAGAGGAAGACTATTTTTTTGGCGTGAGCGGTGGCCCCTCATTTTATCAAAAACAAAGATTGGCCTCGGCACAACTATCTATAATTACGCTTGAAAAAGAGAAGACAGAGGTTCCAACAATGCCTCGTTATTTTGATTATTTGGGCAAAGAGGAAGCCTTGCCAGAAGCCTTCAGCGCTTTATATGACTTGCTAGGGGACGTAAATCCTGAATACTATCTTTCGCAAGCGAGAAGAGTCATTAAACAAGCTCTGCGAGGCCGCAAAGTCAGTACTGTGCCTAATATTTTTCAAGAAAGTTTGCACTTGACCCAAGTGATTACGATTGACCAGGACCACTTAAAACTCCTTTTACCAGTAGCAACGGAACAAGCCGAGCCTTTAGAAGCACAGTCGGATATTCTAGCATTTTATTATGAAAAAATTGCTAACCGATCGGCCATCGAACGCTTAGTTTTTATGCAACAATTGATTGAGCAACTAGGTACGAACTCTCTAAGTTATCTTAGAATAAATTAAAGTTACGATAATTTTATTATGTAAACTAAAAATCAATAACAAGAAATGACGCCGCTTCTTAGTGATAAATGGCGTCATTTCTTTTGCGAACTTTTTTCGTCCAAAAACCACCGGAAATGAACTTAGGCTCATAGGAAATGATAAATGCTCTCGGCTCTAATTGATTGATTAATTTGTACAATGTACGTTCGTTTTTTCTTGGGGAAAGAATTTCTAAAACCATTCGTTCTCCTTCGCGTCCGTAGGCGACACTTTGCGTAACACCATAGCCGTGTTCACGAAGTGTTTCTGGTAAATGAAATTGTTCAGTAGTAGAAGGGAGGATAACCGATACCATAATATAACCCAAGGCCAAATAGTCTTCGATTTTAATTCCTACACTAATGCCAACAGCGTAACCAAGCGCATAAACAAGTAAATTTAAAGGATTGTCTAACCGATTCAGAACCATACTCAGCCCTAAGACATAAATTGTTATTTCAGCCATACTAACCAGCGGTGCAATAACCCGATAACCTTTCATCGTTAACATAAAACGAATAGTATTTAAGGTAATATACGCAAAATTAATGATAAAAATCATAGCTAACATTTTCAAATCAACGACCATAAAATAAGTACCTCTTTTCAAAATCTTTACATCCAGCCCTCATTATAGTACAGAAAAACTGAGAATCAAAGGCGAAACACTTATAGAAATGAATTCTTTTTTGAATACTCGCTCATATTATTCGCCTAATTTAACTGTTATTTGATATAATCTTAGTATGAAGTAAAAAGGAGGTAAGCGATGAAAATTTTTGTTTGGATTTTGTTATTTTTATTAGTAATTAACGTTATTGCTGCCTTAATTACTGTTTTTAGAAAACCTCGTAGTATTTCCAGCGTTTTAGCATGGATGATGACGTTGATTTTCTTGCCTGGTATCGGCTTTATTATTTACTTATTCTGTGGGCGAGGTATCGATGGACAAGAAGTTTTTAAATTGTCTGATGATGAAAAACAAATGGTTCAACGAATTAAAGAAAAAGTGGACGTTGATAACAAAAAAGCAGGGCGCGATAAACGTTATGATTTACTTTATGATGCGAAAGTTTTAAATCGTTATTTCCGGAATATGGACGCATCACCGTTGGCCAAAAGAAATAGTTTGCAATTATTCACAGATGGCCAAGAAAAATTCCAAGCATTATTTGAAGATATCCGTGCAGCGAAAGAAACCGTTCATGTGGAGTATTATGCGTTTTTTAATGACACAATTGGCAATCAATTTTTAGATGTATTAATTGAAAAGTTGCATGAAGGCGTGGAAGTTTACTTAATTTACGATCCTTGGGGTTCACCCGGCGCAAATAAAAAGTTTTTTGCTCGTTACGTTGACGCTGGAGGAAAAGTAGCTCCCTTTATTACTTCTCGCGATATGATCCGTAAAACACGTCTAAATTATCACTTGCATCGGAAAATTGTTGTCATCGATGGGAAAATTGGCTGGACCGGCGGGTTCAATGTTGGGGATCAATATTTGAATTTCACCGAAAAATTTGGTTACTGGCGAGATACCCATATTCGTTTGGTCGGGACGGCCGTATTTTCATTGCAAGAGATATTTATCATGGATTGGAATGCTTCAGTCAAATATCCTGAAGAACGTATGACGTATCATGAAAAATATTTTAAATTACCAGAAGATCATGAAGTGGAGCATTTGTCCTTACAAGTTGTTTCAGATGGTCCTGATTCAGAAGAAGAAATTTTGAAAAGCGGGTTTGTTCGGATGATTTTTTCTGCAGAAAAGAGTGTCTGGATTCAAACACCGTATTTAATCCCTGACGATAGTATGATTAATGCGTTGTTAGTGGCGGTGCGTTCAGGTGTCGACGTGCGAATTATGATTCCTTGTATGCCTGACCATCCCTTTATTTACCGCGCAACACAATATTACGCGAATTACTTACACAAACGCGGCATTAAAATTTATATTTATGATAGTGGGTTTATTCATGCAAAAACAATGGTGATTGATGATGAATTAGCTATGGTTGGGACAACAAACCAAGATATTCGCAGTTATTCATTGAATTTTGAGGTAAGTACGTTTATTTACAATCCTGACATTGCGTGGATGTTAGCGCAAGTCTTTGAAGAAGATATAGAAAAAAGTGTCTTACTAACCGACGAGATAATTAAAAAACAAGGTTACTGGCTACGCTTCAAGCAAAACTTTTCACGCTTGTTGTCCCCAGTCTTGTAAAAAATATCTTTTAAACAGCTGTACGCTAGTCAAAGAATGATTAACTAATAAAAAACTAAGAAATTAGATAAAAATCTAATTTCTTAGTTTTTTTATCGTTTCATTTTTGCTATATCTGTCAATTTTTCTGGATTAAGGATGAGGTACTCTTGTTTCTCTTTTTGAATGAGGCCCTCTTTTTTAAATTGTGTAATGAGGCGTGTTAAATGACGATAACTAACGTTTAATGTAGTTGCACAAGTGGTTAGTTTACAATTGAAATAACTATTCTTTTGATGCGCTAAAATATATTTTGCTAAGCGAACATCAACAGGCTCTATCAAAGAGGAAGCCAGAAGTGCACCAGAGTTAAGTCGCTCACTTAAGGTAAGACAAATGGTTTGTAAAAAAAGTAAATCATTCTGTAACACTGTGCGGTGTTCATTTAACGGAATACATAAACAAAGACACGCAGTATTAGCCAAAACATTACTTTTTGGTGATTTTTTCCATAAAGAAGAGGCTTCGCCTAAGAGCGCAATTGGGTGAGTATAGCTGATGCAAACTTTCTGGTCTTCTAATGTAGGCGTATAAATCATAACATTTCCTTCCAAAAGAAAGTATAAATGATTAGAGGATTGATCGAGTTCAATTAAATGTTCGGATTTTTCAAATGTTACTAATTGGCCAATTTCTGCTAATGGTGTATCCATGTAAGTCTGCAATTGATATAAATCAATATATTCTTGTAATTTCTGTCTATTTTTCAAATATTTCATAAAAACTGTCAGCACCTTTATTTATTGTTAGCTTCATTATAAAATATTTCCAGATGAAAAACGAATATTTTTTTGTTATTTTTGTTAATTGTATGTAAATAAAGTGTAAATAAGGACTTGTGTCTCTATTTAATACTTTAAAAGTTTGCTATGATTTTCTTTGTAAACGAAACATTTATTTTTAGGAGGAGAAAAAATGCGTTTAAAAAAAGTGACATCAATTGTTTTGGGAAGTTTACTTATTCTAGGGTTAAGCGGTTGTGGCATGAGTCAAGCAAAGAAAAAAGAAGTAACATCAGATAAATTAGTTGTTCAATTTGTGCCTACGAATAATGATGGCAGTATGGAAGCGAAGACAAAACCTTTTGCAGAATATTTGTCAAAAAAATTAGATCGTGAAGTGGAAGTAACCTTAGCAACAGATTACTCGACGATTTCTGAAGCAATGGATTCTGGAAAAGTAGATTTAGGAATCATGCCACCTGCAGCCTACGTACGTGCAAAAGATATGCACGCGGCGCAAGCGATTTTAACTTCACAGTTGAAAGATTATGATCAAAAAACAGGGAAGCCTTTAGACAATGTTTTAGCGACAACCTTTAAAGGTGAAGTTTTAGTCCGTAATGATAGTAATTTAAAAGAATTAAAAGATTTAAAAAATAAAAAAATCGCAACATTGAATCCTAATTCTGCAAGCGGCTATATTTATCCTGTCGCTGAGTTAAAAGATTTAGGAATTGATCCCGTACAAGAAGCTACTTTAACGACGGTAAATGATATTCCCAGCGAAATTACTGCCGTTTTAAACGGCCAAATGGATGCAGCCTTTGTTTTTGAAGGAGCGCGAAATGTTTTTAATGCAGCCTTCCCAGAGAAAGATTTAACCAAAGAATTACGTGTCCTTTATTTAACAAAAGGTGATATCCCTAACGATGCCATTGCAGTCAATCCAAAAATGTCAACTGATCTAAAAGAAAAGATCAAAGAAACATTTTTAGAGATGAAAAATGACCCTGAAGGAAAAGAAGCTATGAATTTATGGGGGCATTTAGGTTATGAAGAAGCAGCAGATGATGCATATAATACAATCCGTGCATATACAGAAAAAGCAGCAGAATAATCACTAAGACTAATCTAATCAATTAAAGGAGTATCAAAATGATTGTTTTTACTAATGTATCTAAAACCTATCCAAACGGGGTACAAGGATTACAAAATATTAACTTGACAATTAAGGAAGGCGAAATTGTTGCCATTATTGGTTTGAGTGGTGCTGGGAAAAGCACCTTTTTGAAGTCGATTAATCGACTAGTGGAAATAACGGAAGGTGAAATTCATATAAACAATCAGTCAATTACTCAGGCTAAGAAAAAAAAGCTGCGCTTGATTCGCCGACAAATTGGTCTTATTTCACAAAATTTTAATTTGATAAAACGCAGCTCTGTACAAAAAAACGTTCTCTCTGGGCGTTTGGGCTATTACTCTACTTGGAGAAGTATCTTTGGCTTATTTACTAAGGATGACTATCAAAAAACAACGGCAGCTTTAAATGCTGTCGGACTTGTGGATAAACTGCATACACGTAGTGATGAATTAAGTGGCGGACAGCAACAACGTGTCTCTATTGCACGTGCGTTGGTTCAACAGGCGCCGATCATCTTGGCAGATGAACCCGTAGCTTCATTGGACCCTATTATGACAAAAAAAGTGATGAACGATTTACAAACGATTAATCAGACACTAGGGAAAACTATCGTTATAAATTTACATTCTGTTTCTTTAGCACGGGAGTATGCCACAAGAATTATTGCTTTAAAAAGTGGTGAAGTTGTTTTTGATGGGATTCCAGAACAATTGACTGATACTCGTTTAGAAGAAATTTACGGAATGGCAATCTTTGAAGAAGTAGAAATGGCGGAGAACAACGTATGAAGATAAAAGATACTATCCATTTTCTATGGTATAAAAAACTATTTATATTGTTTATTATATTTATTTGTATAGAAAGTAGTATTGCTGTTACTGGTGCGGATTTTACTGAAATTCTTACTAATTTCAGCCAAATTGGTCGCTTTTTGCAGCAATTTTTCCCACCAGACTTTTCATTTTTACCCAAAATTATTACACCTTTAATCAAGACATTGGAAATCTCTTTTTTAGGCACGATACTAGGATTCCTTTTAGCAGTTCCTTTTAGCTTTTTAGCCTCAAATGTTGTCACAAAAAACAGAATAGGGTTGTTAATATTAAGATTTTTTCTAAGTTTGATTCGGACAATTCCGACACTTTTACTTGCGGCATTAATGGTGGCGATTTTTGGTATTGGTGAAGCAACAGGTGTCCTGACAATTACCATCTTTACTTTTGGTATGTTATCACAATTAATGTTTCAGGCAATTGAAACAATTGATTTAGGGCCAATTGAAGCTACCGAAGCAACAGGAGCCACTCAATTACAAATTGCTGTATGGTCTATTTTCCCGCAAGTAGCCAGTCAATTTTTTGGGTATGCTTTTTACGCCTTTGAAGTAAATGTTCGTGCATCCACAGTATTGGGTTATGTAGGTGCTGGGGGCATTGGGATTATTTTAAACACCTCCCTTTCTTTAGCTAAATATGATCGCGTGGGTATCATCATTCTAGTCATATTGGTAATGGAAATAGTTGTTGATTGGTTGAGTGCATATGTTAGGAGAACGTTATTATGATCATAACAGAAATAAGTAAAAAGAAAATAGTATCAACAGTAGTACTAATTTTACTATTTTTCATTACACTTACACGAATCGATTATACAGGACTTCAAACATTTTCTTTAAAAATGGCGATAGATGTATTTATTGGATTGGGGCATCCAGATTGGTCCTTTGTCTACGATGGGAGTGGGGAAGATTTAGTAAGTTTACTTGTTTTAACGGTTGCAATTGCTTGTTTGGGTACTTCTTTTGCAACTGTATTAGCAATACCAGTAACTTTACTTAGTGCCGTTAATTTGTGGCCATCTGCACCTTTTTTAACAAAGTTTGGCAAGCTTGGTAGCCATATTTTACGCGCTTTTCCAGAATTAATTTTAGCAATTATTTTTGTAAAAGTCTTGGGGCCCGGCCCATTTGCTGGAGTAATGGCAATTGGTGTTCACCAAATTGGGATGTTGAGTAAGTTGTTCACAGAAGAATTAGAAAGTATGGACGAAAAATTGATCGAAAGTATGGATGCTGTGGGGGCAAATTTTTGGCAAAAGTTATTTTATGTGCGAATCCCTTCTTTACTACCTATTTATAGCTCTCTGATATTAAATCATGTTGAAATTGCTATTCGAAGTGCAGCTACTTTAGGCTTAGTAGGTGCTGGGGGCATTGGAGCACCATTAATTTTTGCGATCCAAACAAGAAATTGGAGTAAAGTGAGTATTCTATTAATAGGTGTTGTATTGACAATTTTTGTTTTAGATCAAGTAACAGAATTAATTAGAAAGAAATTGAGATAGTATGGATATTTTACATTTATCAGATATTCATTTTCGTAGAAATTATGAAAAAACAAAAGATGGTTATAAAGGAATGTTAACCAAAATGGAAAATCCGTTGATTCGCTTAGAGTCCTCTTTAACCAGTCTATTAAAAATAAAAAAAATTGATTTAGTAATTATCAGTGGTGATCTCACAGAAGACGGTGAGCCAGAAGACTACGCTTTTTTAAAACAAAAGTTACAAACTATCTTACAGGGAATTCCGATGATTGTGACATTAGGAAATCATGATATAAAGAAAAACTTTCGAATTGGTTGGCTTAATCAAATAGGAACTGAACGACCGTATAACGTTGTACAAACTTATCCAGAATTTCACATTATTAGTCTAGATAATTCAGAACATGACAATCCTGATGGCCATATGAATAAGGAACAAAAAGATTGGTTACAAACAACTTTAAAAAAATTGTCAGATAAGCCTATCCTGTTAGTCATGCATCATCATTTGTTAAGGGAACAAAGTAGTATGCCGACATTGCCAGAAGCAGAGGAAACCATTCAATTATTAAAAAGTTCTGATATTTTAGGTGTATTAACTGGCCATACACATCATCCGTATTTACACCACATAAACGGGATTCCCTATTATACGGTAGCTGGCATGTCTTTTGTTGGCGAAGATGAAGGTCAGGGGATTGTAAGGTTTGAAGAAAATTATGGCTATAACCTATATTCTATTGACAAAGGTCGGTTTACCCATTTTCAAGTAAATTATTATAGAACAGACAAACTATTAGCTAAATTAAACATGCAGATAGATAGCTCTGTTTTATAATTACACAATAACATACCATAGTAACTGGTCATAAAAAATCAGTTTGCTATGGTATTTGCTATGTGGGAAAAGATTAAAATAGAGTGTAGTGCACGACAATTTCATCTTCATCTGCTTATCTTAGGTTCGTACACCTAATTCATTGATAATCCCTCTAAATAATGGTAAATTAAAAATAAATTCAATCAGCTATTCTATCGTGAGAAACATAGTTATTACGTAGATCAGATCAAAGGGACATTCACGACGAGCAAATATTGAGTGTGTTTGCTGGAACGTGCATGTGTGATTTGGTCTTTTTTATTGAGCTGTTATTTTATAGATAAGGAGTGGTCATCATGGACTACCAAGCAATAGCAAAAGAAATTTTGAAAGACGTAGGTGGCAAAGACAATATCGTGGATGTCACACATTGTTATACACGATTGCGTTTCGTATTGAAAGATACGAAACAAGCGAACAAAGAAGCCTTACTACAAACAGAAGGTGTCATTTCTGTTGTTGAAAGTGGCGGGCAGTATCAAGTGGTTTTAGGCAATAAAGTCGCGCATGTCTATAATGCTCTAGAACCTTTGTTGGCTCAGCAACTTACGACCAAAACATCCACAAAAGAAAAAAATTCATTAGGCAATCGAATTTTAAATACTGTTGCCGCGATTTTCACACCTATCGTACCAGCAATTGCCGCTTCTGGCATGTTAAAAGGAATTCTAGCTATTGCTGTGATGGTCGCAAACAATTTTTACCAGGTCGATTTAAAACCTTTGAATACGTATATTATTTTAAGCGCCGCTTCCGATGCACTTTTTTATTTTATGCCAGTTATTTTAGGTTATTCAGCTGCTAAGGTTTTCAAAACAAACGAATATATCGCCATGGTAATTGGTGCCACCTTATGTTATCCGACCATCGTTTCATTAATGACTGAAAAATCAGCGGTTACCTTGTTTGGATTACATGTGACCAAAGCCAATTATGTTTCCACAGTAATTCCTATTATTCTTGCAATTTTTATGTTAGCTTATGTGCAACGCTTTTTGGAAAAAGTCATTCCAGAAGTTCTAAAAATTATTATGGTTCCTACACTGTCATTACTTTTAATGATTCCAGCCACTTTATTATTATTTGGACCGATAGGGATTTATTTAGGTGACGGCGTGAATTGGTTGTATTATTATATAATGAATTTGAGTCCCATCTTGTTAGGCGGTTTTATCGGGGGAATTTGGTGTGTCTTAGTCATTTTTGGGGCTCACCGTGGGCTTGTGCCAATTGGGATTAATGATGTCGCTCGAACAGGACGGCAAAATTTGCTAGCGTTTGCTGGTGCAGCGAACTTTTCTCAAGCGGGCGCCGCATTTGGCGTGTTTGTCCGCACAAAAAATAAAGACTTGAAAGCTGTTGCTGCCTCTGCAACAGTGACTGCATTATTTGGTATCACAGAACCAGCCATTTATGGGGCAAACTTGCGGTTAAAAAAACCGATGATTTATGCGGTGGCTAGCGGAGCAGCAGGCGGGGCCTTAATGGGCTGGGGCGGTTCCTACGGGACAGCCTTCGCTAACCAAGGACTCTTGACCATCCCAGTTTACGCAGAAGCAGGAACCAAAGCCTTTATTTGTTATTTATTAGGTTGTGGCATTGCTTTTTTTGGTGCATTTCTATTAACGATTTTTCTAGGCTTTAATGATTTACCGCTTGACGAGTCACGTCAAGAACCCAGCTTAAAGACAGAGACAGTCAAAGAAAAGCAACGGATTCAAGCACCTGTTCAAGGACAACTCGTATCTTTAGACCAAATCAACGATGAAGTCTTTGCTTCTCAACAAATGGGAAAAACGCTAGCTATTTATCCGACAGAGGAACAAATTGTTTCACCAGGAAATGGGCAAGTGACGGCTTTATATCCAACTCATCATGCAATTGGCTTAAAGTTAGACAATGGTGCTGAAATCCTCCTTCACATTGGAATCAATACAGTCGAATTAAAAGGGCGGGGATTTGAAACGTTCGTAAAAGTAGGAGAAAGAGTCAGGCTAGGACAAAAGCTGCTTTCTTTTGATAAACAAATCATCCAAGCTGCTGGTTATGATCCAACCGTCTTAGTCATCGTAACAAATACTGCGGAAATGGCTGTAATTGAGACAACCAAACAAACAGAGATTACACCACAAACAAATTTATTTTTCATGCAAGTAAAGGAGCAAAACTAATGGTTAAACAATTTAAGAACGATTTTTTATGGGGCGCTTCTTCATCCGCTTTTCAAATTGAGGGCGCTTGGAATGAGGACGGCAAAGGCCTAACAGTTGCTGATTACAATTCTTTTAAAAAGTCAGCTGTACAAGCAGATACGAAAGTCGCCAGCGATTTTTATCATCATTTCAAAGAGGACATTGCGTTAATGAAAGAATTAGGCTTAAAAACCTATCGTTTTTCTCTTTCATGGGCACGAATCATTCCAACAGGTGATGGCGAAATCAATCAAGCCGGCATCGATTTTTATAATGCCGTCATTGATACACTTTTAGAAAACGATATTTTGCCGTTTGTCACACTTTATCATTTTGATTTACCTTTTGCATTGGTGGAAAAATACAATGGTTGGGCGGATCGTCGCTGCGTTTCCGCATTTCAACGCTATGCGCAAGTTTGTTATCAAGCGTTTGGTGATCGAGTCAAAAATTGGCAAGTTACAAACGAACAAAACTTAATGATTCGTGTTGATGAACGAATGAATATGTACGATGTTGCACCAGAAAATGCTGAAAAAATTCGTGCACAAATGGATTACCATATGTTTGTTGCCCATGCGTTAGCGACGAATGATTGTCACCAATTGGTCGCTGGGGGAAAAGTCGGTCCCTCTGTTTCCTCAACGATGACTTATCCTAGTTCTAATAAGCCTGAAGATGTTTGGGCGGCTCGTATGAATGATAACTTTAAAACGAATTACGCTCTAGAAATGTATTGTTTTGGCGAATACCCAGGTTACTATCAAGAGTATTTGACCAAATGCGGCATTTATCCCGAAACACAGCCAGAAGATCAAGCAATTTTGAAAGCCGCTAAACCAGATTTTATCGCTCTTAATTATTATCGGACGTTAGTCGCTAGCTATTTACCGACAGATGAGCAACACCCATTGGGTACGAAAGAAAAGGACATTGATTTTGATCTATACGGTTATTTTAAAATCGAAAAAAATCAACATTTAAAAACCTCTAAGTATGGTGCCCAAATTGATCCAACTGGTCTACGTTTAGTTTTAAATGATTATTATCGTCAATACCGTTTGCCATTAATCATTACAGAAAACGGTTTAGGCACACCCGATCACCTAACAGAGGACGGAAAAGTTCATGATGACTATCGAATTGCGTATTTGCATGATCATATTGCTGCTTGTCATGCGGCTATTTCTGACGGTGTTGAGTTGTTTGGCTATTGCCCTTGGTCGGTCATGGATATTTTAAGTTCTCATCAAGGATTCAAAAAACGCTACGGTTTTATTTACGTCAATCGTGAAGACCATGAGTTAAAAGATTTACGACGCATTAAAAAAGATAGTTTTTATTGGTACCAATCAGTAATTAAAAATAATGGGTTACCAGAAGAATAGTGCCCAAAAAGGATCATCCATTGCATACGCGGGTGATCCTTTTGTTTTCAAGTTCTGTCATTCCGTGTTAGATTTAAGTTAATAAACCCATTAAAGGTGGTGAGAGAGATGAATAATTACGATTTATGGAAATGGGCTGCCGGGAAACGAACCGAAAAAGATAAAAATGAAACCTATAGCGCCAAAAATTGGTGGTATGTTTTACTAATGCTCGGTGTATTTGTAGGGATCATGTTGTTGTATTATTTAATCTCTGTACTTTGGAATTAAGGGAAAATAGGCAAATGAGGAATTAAGAATAAAAAAAGACACCTGAAAAGGTGTCTTTTTTAACAGGATTCAGACAATGATAGCTGAATTGGAATAGGATAATTTTCCTCGAGTGCAACATCAGGATCCTTCATTCTACGAAGCAGTAAGTCAATCATAACGTCACACATCTCGTCGATTGGCTGCACAATGGTTGATAGTTGTGGGGCAATTCTTTTGATTAATTTTGTCCCATCATAACCAATTACTTTTAATTCTTCAGGAATGGATATCTTCAATTTTTGAGCAATATTCATAACTGTAATTGCTGTCAAATCATCGGTACAAAAGATGCCGTCTACAGTTTTATTTTGAAGCAAACGTTCGATTTCTAGATTTTTTAATGTTATTGAGGTTCCATTATCAATTTGTAGAATCGTTTTTTCTGCGCCATATTTTTCCATCGTTTGTTTATAACCAGCCAATCGATAATCGCTAGGTGCGCCTGTGTTATTAGCACCAGTAATAATTGCAATCTTTTGTGCACCACTTGCAAATAAGGCTTCAGTGGCTTTTTGGCCACCTTGAAAGTTTTGCGAAGAGACAATTGGAATGCCAGGTGCCAAGAAACGGTCAAAGGAAACAATAGGTAGTGAAACATTTTCATATTCGTTAATAGCTAAGTTATGGCTACCAGTGATTACACCGTCCACTTTATTTGCAGCGAGCATTCGTAAATAGGCGCGCTCTTTTTCTGGATCTTTTTCACTATCACATAAAATCACTTTATATCCTTGAACAAAGAGCTTTCTTTCCAGTGTTTCAATTAATTCACCAAAAAATGGATGACTAACAGAAGGGAAGACTAAACCAATCAGCTGCGTACTTTTTCCTTGGAGGCTTCTGGCTAATCCATTAGGTTGATAATTTAATTCTTCCATCGCTTGATGAACTTTATCAATTGTTTTTTGACTAAGATAACCATAATTATTAATCACGCGGCTTACCGTTGTCGGGCTCACCCCAGCAAGCTTAGCTACATCCGTTAATTTAACCACCATCAAAATTCACCATCATTCCTAATTATTCGTATTTTCCAGCTCATAAAAACAAGCTTTTGCCGTCTTGGATAGATGAAGATACTGTTGCGCTTTATCTGGAAAGAAGCGACCAGTCATCGTTTTTTCACCTTTATTTACATAGATTTCTGCAACAGAACAATCAACAAAAATAGTTAACTGAACTGACTTATTTTTCCTAATTTTAGTTTCACGAATTGTGCCATACTTTTCAGCAAAAGGTTGGCCAGCAAATGTTCGATCAAGGGTTATTTTACCATGAATCGTATCAATTGTAATTAAAAGTCCTTTTGAACCCGTTTCGTTCGCTAAAAGCCGAATAAAAGCAATCTCATTTTTGGAAATATCCACTTCTAATTCAAAAGAAGCAGTAGATAAAAAATGGCAGCCATTTGATAAAATAGTGGCGGATTGACGAAGCATTTCTGTTTCAGAAACTGGATATTGAAATAGTTTCCCGTTGTGAATTGTGAGTTCTTTAACCAGACTTAAGCCATTTGCCCAACCCTCCACATCACTTGGGTAAGTGATTTCTGGCAACCCAATCCAACTGACCGCAAGTGCACGACCATCTGGCGCATTAAAGGCTTGAGTGGCGTAGACATCAAATCCTTCATCTAAATTTTCAAAAGGCCCAGCCTGAACTAAAGAAAGATTTTCCAAATCAAACGTTTCGGCCAATGTGTACATATTCGGATAGATATTCTGATAACTTTTTACAGATGGAGATAGACCTTGTGGGCAAAATAATAAGACAGGCTGGCCATCAATAAATACCAAATTAGGACATTCAACCATGTAGCCTAATTCTTGGTCGGTGAACGTCAATTCGCCAAGTTGATGAAAATTGTGTACATTTCGATCTTTAGAAAAATAGACCACAATTTTTCCTTGTCCATTTAAATCACTAGCACCAATTAATAAAACAAGTCCTTCTTGATAAGGAAATACCATCGGATCACGAAAATGGGAAGAATAATTGGGGGCAATAGGTAGGAATGGTGTTGATTCCTTTGTGATCGCACCTAAAGAATTCAGCCATGCAATATTTTGATATGCAAATCGTTGCCAAGTTTGATCACGAACATTTCCTGTATAAAATAAACATAGTTGGTTATCTATTGGTAAAGCTGAGCCTGAATAGACGCCATGAGAATCATATTCAGAGTCGGGATAAAGGGCAATTCCTTCATAATCCCAGTGAATTAAGTCGGAGGAAGTTAAGTGGGCCCAACTTTTTAGTCCGTGAACACTCCCGAAAGGAAACGCTTGATAAAATAAATGCCACTGGTTATTGAAATACGAAAAACCGTTGGGATCATTTAGTAGTCCTGTCTGTGGTTGAATATGATACTTAAAACGCCAACTAGATTGCGCGATAATAGAAGTTAGATTTTCGAGGTGAGCAGATGTCCAAGAAGAATAAGGCGCATAACGTAATTCATCAGTCCATTGGTTCATGATGCTTGACATAAGTAATGTCTCCTTTATTAGAAAATAGTAGTTAGTCTAATAGTATAAACAAATCAGAAAAAAGTCAAACGTATAACATATATAAATCTATTTAAATCAAAATAATATTATAATTTACATTTATTTATGATAAACGTTTGACATATTACGCAAAAACGAGTATCATACAAAATGTAAAAACGGTTACAGAAAAAAATTAACAGGACTAGTTTAAGAGTGAGGAGAACCAGAATGAACAGAAATTGGTGGCAAAAAGAAGTGGCCTATCAAATTTATCCACGTAGCTTTTCGGATAGTAATAATGACGGAATTGGTGATTTACAAGGCATTATTCAAAAACTGGATTACTTAGAAAATTTAGGAATTACGCTGATTTGGCTGAGTCCAATGTACCCGTCGCCAATGGCTGACAATGGATATGATATTTCAGACTATTATGGTATTTCTAGCGATTTTGGTACAATGGCAGACTTCGATGAACTCATTGAAGAAGCAAAAAAACGAAACATAAAAGTTATTTTAGATTTGGTGGTAAACCATACATCTGATGAACATGCTTGGTTTCAAGATGTTTTAAAAAATCCTCAAAGTCGTTTTCGAGACTTTTATATTATAAAAGAAGGACGAGAAGCACCTACAAATTGGCGGTCTAACTTCGGTGGTAGTGTTTGGGAAAAATTACCTGGGGAAGATGCCTACTACTTTCATGCCTTTCATAAAAAACAGCCGGATTTAAATTGGGAAAATCCTGAACTACGCAAAGAAATCTATCAAATGATTCGTTTTTGGTTAAACAAAGGAATTGCTGGTTTTCGTGTAGATGCGATTAATTTTATTAAGAAAGATTTGACTTGGACAAACTTACCTGCTGATGGGTCAGATCAATTAGCCAAAGTAACAAAAGCTAGTAGAAACATGCCAGGAATGAGTGACTTTCTGAACGAATTAAAAGAAAAAGCTTTTGCTGGCTTTGATATTGTCACAGTTGCCGAAGCGGCCGGCGTCAATTATCCAAATTTATCAGAATTTATTGGAGAAACAGGGTATTTCGACATGATTTTTGACTTCAAATGGGCTGATTTGGATGTGAAATCAGGAAGCGAATGGTTTTATAGAATCGATTGGTCTTGGAATGATTTACGCACATTAATTTTCAAACAGCAAGAAGCCATGCAAGAGGCTGGTTGGAGTGCAAATTTTATTGAAAATCATGATCAACCTCGAGCGACAACGAAATATTTAAAAGAACAGGCTCAACAGCCAAATGCGGTTAAAACATTCGGCGCCATGTATTTCTTTTTAAGGGGTACGCCTTTTATTTACCAAGGACAAGAATTAGGAATGACCAATTTTGAAAGGGGTTCGATTGATGAATTCGATGATATTTCTAGCATTGATCAATACTATCGAGCAATAAAAGAAGGATTTACACCCAAAGAAGCCTTGTCACTTGTCAATTTGCGTAGTCGAGACAATGCCCGCACGCCTTTTCCATGGAATGATTCTATGTATGGCGGTTTTTCAAGCGTCAAACCTTGGTTAGGAATGGTGGATAATTATAAAGAAATCAATGCCGAAGCAGAAATAAAAAATAGTCAAAGTATTTTTCATTTCTATAAGCGGATGATTGCATTTCGTCAAAAGAGTCCCTATACAGACATCTTACTTTATGGAACATTTGAGGGACTATCAAATCTTCCAGATAATGTTATTGCTTATAAACGCAAATTAAATGAAAAAACAATTTACGCCTTTTTTAATTTTGGTGAGGCGGTTCCAATCCCTCATTATTTAGTTAATGGCACAGTTATTTTTGATACACAGTCTGAAGAACGAGAGCAGTTAGTTCAGCAGGGAACATTATTAAAAAGCTATCAAGGACTATTGATTACTATAAATGAGTAGCTAGGAGGAGTATAACATGGCAGAAAATTATCAGCAGGCAGCCAAAGACATTATTCAATTAATCGGTATGGATAACATTATATCGGTCACCCATTGTCAAACGCGGTTACGTTTTATTTTGAAGGACCACGAACAAGTAGATGGTAAACAACTAGAAAAAATTGATTTAGTAAAAGGTGTCTTTTATAATGGCGGTCAATACCAAGTGATTTTAGGAACTGGTATTGTGACTAAAGTGTATGATGAAATAGAAAAACTTGGAATCAATGTTGTGTCAAAAGCAGAGCAAACAGCAATTTTAAAAAATAATGAAACGGGCATGCGCAAAACAATGCGCATTTTAAGTGAAATATTCATTCCAATTGTTCCAGTAATTGCAGCAACAGGATTGTTCCTAGGGTTAAAAGGTGTTATTTTTAACGATACTTTTTTACAATTATTCGGAGCAAGTGTAGCCAATATTCCTGAAAGCTTTCAACAAATTGTCTCTGTCATTACAGATACCGTCTTTGCCTTTTTGCCAGCTTTGATTGTTTGGTCTACCTTTAAAGCATTTAATGCGACGCCTGTAATCGGGATTGTTATTGGTTTAATGATGGTATCACCCATTTTACCAAACGCTTATGCAGTTGCAACACCAGATTCTGGCGTGAAAGCTATTATGGCTTTTGGTTTTATCCCAGTTGTCGGTGCACAAGGATCCGTTTTAAGTGCAATTGCTGCTGGTATAATTGGCGCAAAGATTGAACTTTTTTTCCGAAAAAAGATGCCGAATATTCTCGATCAAATTTTTACACCTTTTATGACTATGTTAATTACTTTTTTAATCATGATTCTCGGAATTGGCCCAATTTTGCATACCGTTGAGTTAGGCATGGTAGATGTTGTCCAATGGTTGATTGGGTTGCCCTTAGGACTAGGTGGTTTCGTGATTGGTGCCTCATATCCTTTAATGGTTTTGATTGGTATTCATCATACACTAACTATGGTAGAAACATCATTATTAGCAAATACAGGATTTAATGCATTGATTACAATATGTGCCATGTATGGGTTTGCCAACGTTGGCAGTTGTTTAGCCTTTGCGAAAAAAGCGCAAGATAGCAAAGTGAAGTCGACAGCCATTGGTTCTATGTTGTCTCAATTATTTGGAGTTAGTGAGCCTGTGTTATTTGGATTACTTATTCGTTGGAACTTAAAACCGCTGCTATGTGTCTTGTTTACATCAGGTTTAGGCGGAGCAATTTTAGCTATTTTTCATATTCAATCAAATTCTTATGGCTTAGCCGTTATTCCTTCTTTCTTAATGTATATCTATAGTGCACATCAATTAGTGATCTATTTATTAGTCGCACTTTTATCTGTCGGTGTATGTTATGCATTAACCAGTCTATTTGCAATTCCGCAAGAAGTTTTGATTTCAGATAAAGTAATCGAAGAGGAAGAACGCGAAGTCTTTGAAATGCAACACAATACCTTAGATGAACAACTTTTTTCTCCGGTAACTGGTTACGCCATGAATCTTACTGCTGTTAATGACCCAGTATTTTCAAGCGAGATGATGGGCAAAGGTTTAGCAATCATGCCAACAGCGAACAAGGTTTACGCGCCTGCAGATGGTTTATTAAACTTGGTTGCAGAAACTGGGCACGCTTATGGTATCCAAACGGACGCAGGAGCTGAAGTATTAATTCATATAGGAATTGATACTGTCACATTGGGGCAGGAGGTCTTTCAGACACAAGTAACCCAAGGTCACCGTGTTAAAAAAGGAGATCTTTTAGGAACGTTCGATCGAAAAGCCATTAAAGAAGCTGGGCTTGACTCAACTGTCATGGTTATCATTACAAATACTTCAAGTTATTTAAGCGTAGAGCCAATGATGTCAGATCATAATGAAATTACGCCGGAACAAATCATTTTAAATCTAAATACACCTAACTAAACAAAAGAACAGCAAGAAGTAGTTATCACTTCTTGCTGTTCTTTTTCTTAATAAAAAACCAATGATTTTCGGTTGTATTTGTCTATCCGTTTGTAGTATGATTGAGTCAGTTTTAAAGGAAACATGCCAAGTATGGAAGACCATACTTGACACGCATTGACTAATTAAACATGGGGAACGTTGCCATAAGTTGATGTTCCAGTCAATAATGCAAGTAAATCAAACATAGCATGTACCTCCTTTAATTGATAATCAAAGTATAACATTTTTTAATGAATTTACATAATAATACAAGTGGAGGTCTGTTCGTGAAGGTAGCAGGAGACAAAATAAAACAAGCGAGAAAACTTAAAAAAATCACACAATCAGAGCTGGCTAACGGCATCTGTACGCAAGCAACAATTAGTAATATTGAAAACCGTAATCTATGTGACAGTTTAGATATTTTCTCATCTATTTGCCTCCTATTAGATTTAGAAGTAGAAGAATGCATGATGATTTCTGAAGAAAAGAAAATTGAAAATCTACTAAACAAAGTCGAGGATTTATCTTTACGGTTATTTCACTTAGAGGCCTACAATTTATTACAAGAAGTGCCTGAAGGTCTTATCTTATCTAATAATGAACTAACGACTAAATTGTTATATTATAAGGGAATTACTTGTTTATTAGGAAAAAAAGATAAAGCAGAGGCCTTGTTTTACCTATACCGGGGCGCGGAAATTGACCGTAAAGTCAATATTTACAACATTTTAAGCCTGAATGCGCTAGGTACGCTATATGAACTGGAAAAAGATATGAGAAAAGCGCAAGTGTATTACGAAAAATCATTACAAGAATTGGAACAATTTAAATTAGAATGTTCCTTGGAGCGCTGTAGAATTTATTATAATTCTGCTAAATTCTACTCGGAAATAAAAGATTACCAAAAAAGTGTCATTTTAAGCGAAAAAGGGATTCAGATTTGTCGTGACAAACACTCCATTTATTTGCTAGATTATCTTTTATATGAAAAAGCCTTTAACAAACAAATGCTCGGGGAAGACACAGCCGATGACTATCGCCAAGCCTATTATTTTACACAATTTTTTGGCAATACGGAAGTCCTGCAATATATTGAGAAAGATATGAAAGCTTTTAATATTTCCTATTAATTTAATCAAAAAGCCGATAAAAGCTGAAAACTCAGTTTTTACCGGCTTTTTGAAAAATATAGGCAAGTTGCTTTTAAAAATCAGCAGTCACGGTTACGATAAGCAAGACGAAGTATTTAGGAGGATTTAAAAATGAAAAGAGTAATGTGGTTTAGACGTGATTTACGATTACAGGATAATAAAGCATTAGCACACGCGTTACAAAATTCTGCAGCTGATGAATTGATTTTATTATTCCAAATGAATCCTCAACAATTTATTCAAGAAAGTGCTAATCATAACGCTTTTTTTGCAAGTTTAGCCTCGTTTAAAGAACGAATCGATCAAGAGGCACATTTACAAATCATGGTCGGCGAACCATTAGATTTATTTTCACGTTTGAAACGCAAATTACCCGATTGGCAGGCCATTTATTTTAATGAAGATACTTGTGGTTTTGGGGCAAAGCGGGACCAGCAAGCTATGCGCTTTTTTGAAGAAAATAATATTCAGTCTTTCTCTTTTCAAGATGCCTATTTGCATGGCTCTGAAGAAATTAAGAAGAACGATGGCAGCAAGTACCAAGTGTTTACGCCCTATTACAATAAATGGAAAGAGGCGCCTAAAGAAACACCGATTCCTGTTTCCTATACAGCTGAAAAAATTTTTAGTGCGTGTCTTTTTCCAGAAGAGGAAGCAGCTTATCGTGAACAGATTGCGAGGATTCCTTTAAAACACTATAGTGTCGGCGAAAAAACAGCCAGAAGGTGCTTAAATACTTTTATTGATCAAAAACTTCGATCCTATGAAAATAAGCGTGATTTCCCTTATCAGGATCAAACGAGTCATCTGTCTACTTTTTTAAGAACGGGAGAACTTTCGATTCGCACCATTTGGCAAGAGCTCGCATCTATGCCTTCTAGCTTAAGTAAAGAAACCTTCAAAAAAGAATTAGCTTGGCGCGACTTTTACAATATGATCTATAGTACGTTTCCACAACAAAAAGAGGAAGCTATTCAAGAAAAATTTCGTTATATTCAATGGACAAATGACCCAGAAATGTTTGCCAAGTGGCAAAAAGGGGAGACGGGGTACCCTATAATTGATGCCGCAATGCGACAACTGAATCAAACTGGTTGGATGCACAATCGCTTAAGAATGATTACTGCCTCTTTTTTAGTTAAAAATTTACACATTGATTGGCGTTGGGGTGAAAAATACTTTCAAAAAATGTTGATTGATTATGATGCCGCCAATAATATCGGTGGCTGGCAATGGGCTGCTTCGACAGGAACGGACGCTGTCCCGTATTTTCGGATTTTTAATCCAATTATCCAGTCAAAAAAATTTGATAATGACGGCCAGTTCATCAAAAAATATGTTCCAGAACTTAAGCAAGTGCCACAAAAGTATATTCATCAACCAAATCTAATGAACGAAGCCTTACAAACGCAATATCATGTACATTTAGGAGAAAATTATCCAAAACCCATTGTCGATTATGCATCAAGTAAAAAACAAACATTGTTTCTATATGAAGCGAGCAAAGAAATTCATCAAGAAATGAACAATCCAAGGTTTAAATAAACAGTAAACCCAACTAGCTTAGCAAACAACTTGTAAGGTTAGTTGGGTAAATTAATTAGTCGAAAGAGAAGTGCAATTTATCGTCTAAAGTTTTTTATTTTATTCTAGTTTACATAATATACATTATACAAAGTAGAGT
Organism: Enterococcus sp. DIV2467a; assembly: GCF_050532945.1. Classification (NCBI taxonomy): domain Bacteria; kingdom Bacillati; phylum Bacillota; class Bacilli; order Lactobacillales; family Enterococcaceae; genus Enterococcus; species Enterococcus sp. DIV2467a. The sequence goes on from NZ_CP172896.1 coordinate 1,584,671, forward strand.
AAAAAGCATTGAAAAGCAAACAAAACCAGTCCTTAGTTTATCTAGACTGGTTTTGTCACGTACGTTATATAAATTATGCTTGTTGATTAATTGCTTGTGCGACACGTGCTCCATATTCCGGATTTACTCTAGTGAACAAATCAATTTGACGCGCGATGATTTCTTGATTTTTCACTTGACCTAAAGATGCCGCTATATTGTTAATTAAGTTTTCTTTTTCTTCGCTTGGCAGCAAATTATACAAAGCGTTTGCTTGTGTAAAGTGATCTTGATTATAGCTATAATTACCAACATTTCCTTCAACTTCAAAGGAACTAATTTTCGCCTTAGGATCTTCTTTTGGTGTTTCAGTATAACTATTTGGTTCGTAATTAATTTCGCTATTACCATTGTTAAAACGCATATTGCCGTCTTTTTGGTAGTTATTTACAGGCGCTTTTGCTTGGTTGATCGGCAATTGGTGACTATTAGCGCCCACACGATGACGATGTGCATCCCCATAAGCGAACAAACGTCCTTGCAATAATTTATCTGGAGAAGCTTCAATACCAGGAACGAAATTCCCTGGTGAAAAGGTTACTTGTTCAACCTCTGCAAAATAATTCTCTGGATTTCTATTTAAAGTCATCGTGCCAACTTCAATCAGCGGATATTCTTTTTGAGAAACCGTTTTTGTTACATCAAAAAGAGTTTCTTTCATTGTTAACGCATCTCCATACGGGATAATTTGCACAGATAATGTCCAAGAAGGAAATTCTTGATTTTCAATTGCATTATGCAAATCTTCAATATGGAAATCTGGGTTTTTCCCAGCAATTTCTTCTGCTAATTGACTCTCTAGATTTTTGATTCCTTGATTCGTCTTGAAGTGATATTTAACAAAAAATACTTCTCCAGCAGCATTGACCCATTTGAATGTATGGCTACCAAAACCATGCATATGACGGAACGACAACGGAATGCCACGATCACTCATTAAAATTGTTACTTGATGAAGGCTTTCAGGTGAATGAGACCAAAAATCCCAAACAGCTTCTGGACTTTTCAAATGCGTCCGTGGATTTCTTTTTTGGCTATGAATAAAATCTGGAAACTTAATTGCATCACGAATGAAAAAAATGGGCGTATTATTGCCAACTAAGTCGTAATTTCCTTCGTCTGTATAGAATTTAAGCGCAAAACCGCGAGGATCACGCAATGTATCTGATGAACCTAACTCTCCAGCTACAGTTGAAAAACGAGCGAATAAAGGTGTTTCTTTGCCAACTTCAGATAAAAAATCGGCTTTAGTATATTGTGCCATTGATTGACTCACCTTGAAAACACCATGAGCACCAGCACCTTTGGCATGAACAACCCGTTCTGGTACGCGCTCACGATTAAAATGAGCTAATTTTTCTAATAAATGAACGTCTTGGATTAGGACAGGTCCAAATTCTCCTGCAGTTAGCGAATTTTGATTATCGCCAACTGGACTTCCTTGTGACGTAGTTAAATGTTGATTTTTCACCTAAAACACTCCTTCATCTAAAATTATACTCATTGTATAAAAAACCACTCTGCATAACAAAAATAATGCTTAAAAACACTCGAAAACATTTGTTATTTAATAGAATGATTAAAAATAGCAGTAGAATTTAAATCAAAAGCAAATGTATTAATTTTAAACTGTTTACACCATCTAAAATAACAACCAATAATTCAAAGAAAACTAAAATGCTGTTTTTTTATTCAAAAAAGACCTAGCATCCCAATCATGCTAGGTCTTTCGTTACTTTTTTTGAGGGACCGTTTTTATTGGTCATTCAGCGTTATTGATTGATCGCAACAGTCGTGTCTTCAGTCGATAGACCTGTCATAGAGGTGCTATCGGAAAATATTTTTTCAACTTCTTGTTCTGATAAAATATTTTCTTTCTTAGGCATTGAAATCGTCGCTTTTTTGGCTTTTTGTGTAATGCTAATTTTACTAGATAATGATTCAAGTCCCATGTCAACGTTCTTGTCTTGCTGCGGTTTCACATTAATCAACATATTTGTTTTATTTTCTTTTGTATTAACAGAAACTTTGGCAGAAACATCTTTGACTTTTTCGAAAGGATCTTGTTCTTTACCTTTCTCAGATGCTTCTGTCGTAATTTTGATTAACTTTTGTAATTCTTTTTTTGTAAACGTATGGGTAATGGTGTCCCCTTTTTTCTCGAACGTATCCTTGTCTAATCCTTCTAAAAACTCTTTGTATTCCTTAGCAGACTGTTTTCGTTCTTTTTCCGATTCTTGATACTCTTTGATTGTATCTTGCCATTCTTTCGTACTTTCCTCGTTCATGGCTAAAAGATCAATGTATTTTCCTTTTAGTTTTTCTGTATCTAACTGAGAACTATCGATAGCACCGTCAGTCATTGAGTCTGCGACAGCGACAATATATTCCATCATATCTGTTGCTAAATAGAGTTTTGGCTCTTTGCCCTCGTTATCTAACGATCCAACCAATGAAATCGGTACATCCATTCCCATCGCTTTTAATTTCATCTCTAAGTTGAATGCTTTTTCTTTTTTGGCATCTACTTGAATCTTCCCAGAAAGCGATGCGTCTTTGATTTGCGTGATGAGCATCCCAATCATAGGATTCGTTTGTGCACCATCTTCTTGTGAAAATTTCATGTCACTAATTGACATAGAGAAATCCCAAACCCCAGATTCTTGTGCGTTTTGATTGCCGATTCCTTGAATGAACTCATCTTTCGCACTTTTGCCACAACCTGTCAGTAACAAAGCTGAACAGAAAACGCCTACGACAATCCCCACTTTTCTTTTTAACACACTTTTTCCCCCTCATTATATAAAAAATTAATTCCCTTTTATTAAGAATAGCAAACATTGCTTATAAATAGCAATGTTTAATTTTAGATTTCCTCTCTTTTAATAAGTGGGATTGATTTAATCTTTTAGGTTTGAATCATTAAGCTGTATTATTTTTAAAATAAAATTGCTTTTCGCCAAAAAATACTGGGAAAAGTTCTGCTAAACTGCCAGCTAAAGGACCTTCTCGCAATTCTTTTTCAGTGACCCAAAACAAGGGTTGTTCCGTTTCTTCTGGTAGTTCATCCGCTGTTTCTGCAATGAATAATGTGGCTAATTCCCGCGCACCTGAACAATCATTCAGCCATTCTGCAACACCTACTAATTGTGGCTTCAGCACTAATCCTGTTTCTTCAAGGAGTTCGCGAACCATGGCTGTTTCCATGCCCTCGTTTTTTTCAACATGTCCGCCAGGGAACGTCCAACCAGGCCAATCCTTTTTTTGTCGTTCTTGCACAAGGATTTCATTTTTCTGATTTCTAATCATACATAATGTTGTTAATTCCACTTCAAAATTCCGTTTCATTTGGCACCTCATCATTTTTTCCTTTGTTAAGGTTACGATACAGAAAAACAGAGAAAGATTCAACTAAGAATTTTCTCTGTTTTATCATCTAACTCTTTAATAAGTCGTATTGCGATTGATATAAATGATGATATAACGCATGTTTTGCCATTAGTTGATCATGAGATCCTTCTTCCACAATACGACCACCATCAATATAGAAAATTTTATCGCTATTTTTGATGGTAGAAAGCCGATGAGCAATAATAAACGATGTCCGTCCTTTTAGAAGTTGTTGTAGTCCCTCTTGTAACAACTCTTCTGTTTTTGTATCAATACTTGAGGTTGCTTCGTCTAAAATTAAAATTTTGGGATCTGCCAGTAAAGCACGAGCAAATGAAATTAATTGGCGTTGTCCTGCCGAGAGTGTACTACCCCGCTCTTCCACAACTGTTTCATAGCCATCTTTTAAATCCTTGATAAAGTCGTGCGCACGAACAATTTTTGCGGCTTGGATGACTTCTTCCTCTGTGGCTGCTAAATTTCCGTACCGAATGTTTTCAATAATCGTTCCTGAAAAAATAAACGTATCTTGAAGCATTACCCCCATTTGTTTTCTTAACGAACGTAGTGTCACATCGCGAACATCATAACCATCAATTTTAACGGCCCCTTCATTCACATCATAAAAACGACTTAATAAATTGATGATTGTTGTTTTACCCGCACCTGTTGGCCCAACCAAGGCGATTGTTTGTCCTGGCTCAATATGAAAACTAACATCGGTCAAAATATTTTTTCCTTCTTCATAACGGAAATAAACATGCTGAAAGTCGACGGTTCCTTTAATTGGCGGCAACTCAATAGCGTGCGGCGCATCTTGAATTTCTGGAACAACATCCATCGTTTCAAAAATCCTTTCCAAATAAGCAGTTGCAGTAATCAGAGAATTGTAGAAGTTACCAATATTGATGACCGGATTCCAAAAGTTATTGATATAACCGATAAAAGCAATTAGCGTCCCAGTAGTAACGGACACACCTAATTGACGGATTCCTACGAAATAGATAAAACAAGTCGTAATGACGGATATATTTTGCACTGCTGGCCATAATAAATACTGGACACGCACAGCTTTCATAAAGGATTGACGATATTCTTCGCTTACCTCGTTAAAAATCTGGAAATTTTCATCTTCTCGTGCAAAAGATTGTGTAATTTTAATTCCTGAAATACTTTCATGAATATAGGCATTTAAGTTTGATTGTTTATTGCTAAGCTCTTGGTAAGCTTTCCGTTGTTTCCCTTGGATAAACAGAACCATCACGAACAACACAGGCAATAGCAGTAAACTGTATAAGGTTAATTTCACATCAATAAATAACATGAAGATTAAGGTGATAATCACATTAAATAAATCAGAAATTAAATTGATCAATCCGTTACTTAGTAAATCACTTAACGTATTGATGTAATTGACCACCCGAATTAAGATTTTTCCATGCGGCCGACTGTCAAAATAAGAAAATGGTAATTTTTGTAGATGCTCAAAAATTGAAAAACGCATATCTTTTAAAATATCTTGTCCAATTTCTGTGATGGCATATATCCGATAACGCATACACCAACCAATAATCACCAAGGAAAATAGGAAAATAGCCCCTAGTATCAAGAGTAACGAGAGATTCTTTTGTGGAATTACTTGGTCAATCGCAATTTTAGTAAAGTAAGGGCCTAACATACTTGCCAGATTAGCTAATATGATGACAAATAATGTTTTAAAAACAGCTTTTTTGTAAGGCTTAATATAGGCGCCTAATCGTTTATAGTGGGACCAATTAAATTCTTTTTCTAAAGTCTCATCTACATCAAACGTATTTCTAGCCACGCGACTCACCTTCCTTTTTCAGACCTAATTGTTTTTGATATACGTCAAAATATTTGCCTTTTTGTTCGACTAATTCGCTATGCGTACCGCTTTCCACCACACGGCCTTTTTCCATCATCAAAATTAAATTGGCCTCTCTCACAGAAGAAATTCGGTGGGCAATAATAAATGTCGTTTTCTTTTCCGTCAAACGACCTAGTTCTTTTTGAATTTTTGATTCTGTTTCCATATCAACAGCGGAAGTTGTGTCATCTAAAATTAAAATAGCTGGATCTTTGGTTAAGGCACGGGCCAGTGAAATCCGCTGTTTTTGGCCACCAGATAGGCCAACGCCGCGTTCACCAACAATTGTTGCATAACCTTCGGGCATTCTGGAAATAAAGCTATGGGCATCAGCAATTTCAGCCATCATTTGCACTTGTTCCAAGTTAGCCAGTGTATTACCAAAAGCAATGTTATCTTCTATCGTATTGGAAAAAAGAAAGACATCTTGCATAACCATGGAGATATTTTCTCGCAATTTACGAACAGAATAGCTTTTAGCATCTTTTCCATCAATATAAACAGTGCCTTTTGTTGGATCATAGAACCGAGCGATTAAGTTAACTAAAGTGGTTTTTCCTGAACCAGTTTCCCCTAAAATACCAATTGTTTCACCAGGTTTTGCTGAAAATGAAACATCCGATAAAATGGGGGTTTCTGGATCATCTGAAAAATGAAAGGACACGTGATCAAACGTCACATAACCTTGGATTGGTTCTGCTTCTTTTTCCCGAGCAATGGGAATCTTCGGTTTCGTTGCTAATAACTGACGAATTTTAATGGACGATGCCGTAAAGCGTTGCACATCATTGATCAACCAGCCACTCATTCGCATCGGCATGTTCAACATCCAGAGAAAGCCGTTAAAGGCCACTAAATCACCAATTGTCATTCGACCTTGAATCACAAAGAGGCCACCAAGAACTAAGGCAATAACATTTAAACTACCTGCAAAACCGTCTAACCACGGTAAATATTTTTTTGAGACATCTGCAGAAGCCATATTCCATTTTTTATAGTCTTCATTGTGCTTGTTAAACTTTTCAATTTCATAAGGTTCTTGAGAAAAAGCTTTAACCACCCGATTTCCACCAATATTTTCTTCGACCATCGAATTTAGCCGAGAAAAACTTTCCCGGATCTCAAAAAATACCGGATGCGATTCCTTCGACATTTTTTGTGTTAACAGAAAAATCAAAGGTGTAATTAAAATTAATGCTAGCATCAATTGCCAATTGATCGTCCCCATCACAATCACGGCTGCGATGAACCATAAAATACATTCTAAGAGGTTATAAGTGACCCAAGAAACGAAATGGCGGATAGCGTCTGTATCCCCTGTCATTCGCGCCATAATGTCGCCAACACGTGTATGATTAAAGAAATCAAAATCTAATTCTTGAAGTTTGACATACATATCTTTTCTTAAGTCAAATAACGCAGATTGTCCAACCGATTCAAACAAGACTTGATAACTATAACGAACAACTGTCCGAATAACGGTCACCCCAATCATAATCCCAAGAATTGGGACAAGCTCTTCAGTTTTCCCCTGATTGATTACTTGGTCTACAATTCTGCCAGATAACAATGGAATAATAACAATTAAAATAGCGTTAATAACGACAAAAATAACAGCTAGCAGTAACTTATTCTTATTTTTTTTAGCATATTGCCAAATCCATTCAAAACTATTCATTTTCTCCCCTACTCTCTCTTGTTTTTATGGACGTGTATAAGATTACTGTTTTTTTATAGGAAAAGAAATGGGCATTCTTGTATATTTTGATGTACAATATAGTATAGAAAGCGGATACAAGTAGGAGTGATTTTTTATGAACTACACAAATAGTCGAACGTTTAATCCTGAAATTTTATATGCCTTCGATCCTTGGAACGAAGAGACCCACCCTTATAATTGTCATCATCATGAATTTCTGGAAATATCTATTCTTTTAGAAGGTGAATCTGAATATATTGTTCAAGGGCAACAGTACCATGCCACTGCTGGTACGGTGTTTCTTTTTAATCCGCGAACGGAACATGGTGAGCAACAAAAAGCAGGAACTTACTCACATCAACTACACATTGGCATTTCAAATCTCTATTTAGAAGGCTTAGCGCGAAACGTATTTCCAAATAAATCAGCTTTATTAGATTTAAGTCATTTACATGGTGCTTTTTTAGAAAAAGCTTGGCAAATTGTTCATGAATTAAACCATCAAGAAGTTGAATCAGCGTTACAAATTAAAGCTTTAGTTATTGAACTATTGGTTTATATTTTAAGAAGTTTAGCAGTTGATCAAGAAAATAAAATTGAAACTCGGCTATCGAAAACGGAAAAAAGAAAACGAAATTTAGTCAATCATACGATTTATTATCTGGAAACGCACCATGACGAAGAAATTACTTTGGAACAGTTAGCTGAAATGTTATATGTGACCCCGACTTATTTGTCGAAAACCTTTAAAGCGGCCACAGGCGTTGGGCCAATCAATTATTTAATTCAAATCCGCTTAAACCATGCGAAAGAATTGCTGAAAAATGATTCCTTAAGTGTCAAAGAAGTGGCAAAAACGGTTGGTTACGAAGATGCCTATCATTTTAGTAAATTATTCAAAAAATATTATGGAAAATCCCCTTCACAATTTTAAGATAAAAAAACAAGGAATCGTCGGCTTCATTGCGTCCGTTTCCTTGTTTTTGCTTTACGTTGACTCTTTTAACTGTTTTGTCATTGTATAATCGGTATGGCGTTCATTTCCCATATAAAAATCATGTTCATCTGTTTTGACGAAGCCCAATGATTGATAAAATTTTTGCGCTGGATGATTATGTTCCCAAACACCTAACCAAACCGTCTCTTTTTCTGCTTCTTCTGCTAATTCAATTGCTTTCGTAATCAAATGTTTGCCTAAGCCTAAACGCTTAAAAGATTTACGAATATAAATGCGCTCAACTTGTAACGCTTGTGGATGTTGATAGGTAATCTGAGCATCACCGTGATTTAATTTCACATAACCTGCAAGTTCATTATTATAAAAAGCAAAGAAATATTGCGAATCTTTATGTAAGATTTCGCTTTCTAAAACTGCTGGACTAAATTTCCTCTCATAATGTGCCTGTAAATCCTCTTCGTTTTCGCCATCTCCATAAGTATCTGCAAAAGTCTCTTGGCAAATGGCCTCTAATTCTGGTACGTCTGCGACGGTACACTCTCTAATAAATACTGACATACTAAAACTCCTTTGTAGATTAAATCAACTGTTTAATTAAAATTAAACAAGGATTCCAAGCGTCCCATAATGTCGGAAAAACCTCAAGGCGCTTAAAACCCAATGATTCGTAAAAACGAATAGTATGATCGTACACGGAATAATTTCCTTCGTCAACTGTTTTGACTTGAATAAAAAAATAGTTATTTTTAGAATACGTTTCCACGCTTTCTATCAATAACTTGCCGATACCTTTGCGATGATACCGCTTTTTAACTGCCATACAATGGATTTCTACTGTATCTTTACTTGTTTCTGAAAGTGTTATAAAACCGAGTATTTTATTCTCTACATCCTTTGCCACCCACATAGGTAAAGTACTAGCTATATCGATATACTTGCGGGTCTCTTTTTCAAGGCCAAACCATTCTGGAAGATTAAACAATACTTCTTGTGCTATCTGAGTCTTTTTATCTGCATTTTTTTCTCTCATAATTGTGAATTCTTTCAATTTACAACCTCCTTTTTGTTTACATAACAAAATTATTGTATACCCAATCTTTTTTATTAAATAATAGCATAGGTAGTTTAAAAATGTAAGTTAGTCATTTATTCTTTATTATTTCCTTAAAACGACGCCTTTTCTCGCTAAATCTGCCCTTCCTTTATTTTTTTCTGTTAAACTAAACGTATTAAGTCTATGAGGAGCGTGCGTATATGGATTATCTGAACACCTATAAGCGGTTGCTAGCATTGGCAGATGCAGGTCTTTTTTACGGGAAAGATGCTTTTGATCAAGAACGTTACCAAGAACTACGGGAACTTACGTTACAACTTATTAGCGCAACCGGACACGAAGCGACTGTCTTGCCCGACTTAGAAAAAATCTTAACTAAAGAGGAAGGTTATCCAACACCGAAAGTAGATGTTCGCGGTTTGATAAAAAAAGAGAATCGTTTTTTATTAGTTGAAGATTTACGGACCAAAGAATGGTCATTACCTGGTGGCTATGCCGAAATTGGCTGCTCCCCTAAAGAAAATATTGAAAAAGAAGTATTGGAAGAAACTGGCTTAGTTGTTACAGCAAAAGAATTGCTTGCTGTTTATGATACAGATAAACGAAAAGACATTCCTCAACTATTTCAGTACTATAAAATGATCTTTTCTTGTGAGATTTTAGAAAACCATCCCTTTGAAAAAAACATTGAAACCTCGAATTGTGCTTATTTTTCTTTAGATAATCTCCCCCCTCTTTCTATCAAACGAACAACGAAAGAGCAATTAATGGCATTAATGAACCAAACAACTGGAGCGCTTAGTGACTAACAAAAAGGATGAAGAACAGAAGTTCTTCATCCTTTTTCTATTATTATTAATTACATATTTTCTAAAGCGGCTTGGGCTAATAAGTTTAAGTAGTTCCAAGGGCGATCAAAATGTGGTTGGAAGAAGAAATCAGAAATCGCTAAATCTTCGACAGTCATTTTATTTTGGACCGCTAATGATAAAGTATTGGCAGATTGTGTGATATCATATTTAGACATCAATTGACCACCAACAATGCGTTGTGTTCCTTTTTCATAGACTAATTCCATCAGAACTTTTTCAGTTGTTGGCATAAACTCTGGACGATAGTTATCTTCGAAAACAGTTGCTTCGACATCTAGTCCGTTTAATTTGGCACTTTCTTTTGTCACACCTGTTGAACCAATTTTCCAACCGAATAAATATAAGCCAGAAGTTCCCTGTGTGCCACGATAAGCCAATTTTTGTTCAGTCAAATTACGACCTACTAGCATACCTTGACGAACAGCATTCGTTGCTAATGGGATATAATTTTTTGTTTGACTTGGGTTGTAGTGAACAACTGCACTATCACCCGCAGCAAAAATATCAGGATTGCTTGTTTGCATATACTCATTGACTTCAATTGCACCATTTGGTAACATGTCAACTTTATCTTTTAATAATTCTGTATTTGGACGGAAACCAACACACATAATCACCATATCTGCTTCGAATTCTTGACTTGGTGTAATGACTTTTGCTACTTTTCCTTGCTCATCTGCTACGAATTGTTGGACATTTTCACCCAAAGCTAAATTAACGCCACGATCAACTAATTCTTTTTCTAGAACATCTGTGAATGGCTTATCTAAATATTTATTTAAAATGCGGTCTAACCCGTCAACTAAAGTAACTTGTTTACCTGATTCTACAAAAGCTTCTACTAATTCAATACCAATATAACCGCCACCAACGACAACGACACGTTTGGCATCTTTCGCTTTTTCGATGATCACGTTGGCTTGTGAATAGTTTTTACATAATAAAATATTTTCAGCATCAATTCCTGGAATTGGTGGAATAATTGGCCAAGAACCAGTTGTCATCACTAATTTATCATAAGAAACGGTCTCAGTTGCACCCGTTTGTAAGTTTTTCGCTATAACAGTTTTGTCGTCCACGTTGATTTCTTCAACATTGTGTTCCATCTTCACTGTTGCTCCTAAAGAAGCCAGTTCTTCTGGATTTGAATAAAATAAATCAGCAGCATTTTTAACTACGCCTCCAACGTACAAGGCAATTCCGCAAGATAGGAAGGAAATATTGTCATTTCTTTCATATACAGTGACTTCCGCCTCCGGGTGATTTGCTAAAATACTTTTAACTGCTGAAGTTCCAGCATGGGTACATCCTACGACTACGACTTTCATGTTGTAAATCCCTTCTTTCACAATCTTTGTTTTGCAGAGGTGACGTCTCCCTCTGTCTGTTTAAAATATATCAGAGGAATCAAGCTTATTCGAGTTCTATGCTTGTGAATCGCATATAAAAAAATTCACAAACTGTTGCTAATTCTTAATAATAGCTAGTTAATTTTTTGTTTTTAAGAATTTAAAAGTCAATAACCACACAAAAAAACAAGCATAAGAGTGAAAACTCTTACGCTTGTGAAATTTGCCTAGACAAGTGACTTATCTTTTGATAAATTTTTAACAGTATGTAATTTTTTACACATTCTCCTGTTGTGCTTGTTGGCAATCTGGACATAATCCATATAATTCTAAACGATGTTCATTAATTTCGAAGCCTGTTAATTTACTAGCGGCCATTTCAACGTCCTCTAACCCTGGATAATGAAAATCAACGATTTTACCACATTTTTGACAAATCACGTGATAATGTTTCTTCGAACTAAAATCAAAACGACTAGATGCATCGCCATAACTCATTTCTTGAACGAAACCGATTTCAGTAAATAAACGTAGATTGTTGTAAACCGTTGCTACACTCATATTTGGAAAATGATCTTCTAGTGCGCGATAAATTTCATCAGCTGTTGGGTGTGTATGATTTTCGATTAAATATTCCAAGATAGCATAACGTTGCGGAGTAATTCGGATATTGGCTTCTTTTAATTCAGCAAGTGCATTTTTAACCAATACGTTGTCCATCTTTGTATCCCTCCCCTGTCTATCTTTCTTAAATAATACTATTTCTTATTACGATTGACAAGAATTATTGTAGGATTCTCGTGGAAAAAACGAGCATTTTACTAAACTAAGAGAAATGCTCGTTTTTTGGCGTGTTTTTTATTCTGGAAATTCGTAAAGAGCTGTCGAAAGATAACGTTCACCGTTATCTGGAACCAGCGCTAAGACACGTTTGCCTGCGCCTAATTCGACTGCCAAATCAATGGCAGCTTTAATTGCTGCCCCTGCTGAAATCCCCACAAGGATACCTTCTTTTGGCCCCATTAAACGAGCAGTTTCTAATGCGTCTTCACTAGAAACAGCGGCAACTTTTTGATAAACGGTGGTGTCTAAAACTTCTGGGACAAAACCAGCGCCTATTCCTTGGATTTTATGTGGACCTGGTTCGCCACCTTCTAAAACAGGCGACTCCGTTGGTTCTACTGCAACAATTTCAATATCTGGAAAAATCCGTTTCAATTCATGGCCAACTCCTGTAACGGTTCCTCCAGTGCCAACACCAGAAACAAACGCATCTAAGCCACGTTTACCAAAGACATCAACAATTTCTTTTCCTGTTTTTTGTTCATGTACCATTGGATTAGCTGGATTATTAAATTGCAAAGGCATGAAGTACCCGTGTTCTTCTGCTAATGCTGTAGCTTTTGCAATTGCCCCTTTCATTCCTTCGGCACCAGGGGTTAATAATAGATCAGCCCCATATGCTTGCATTAATTTGCGGCGTTCAATACTCATAGTATCTGGCATCACAATCTTAACTGGATATTCCAACGCAGCACCTACCATTGCTAACCCAATGCCTGTATTACCACTAGTCGGCTCAATAATCGTTTGTCCAGGTTTTAGGCGACCATCTGCTTCGGCTTGTTGGATCATGCTTAAAGCAATTCGATCTTTCACACTGCCACCAGGATTAAAGAACTCTAGTTTAACAAAAACATCTGCAGCTCCTTCTGGTACCATCCGTTTTAATTTCACAACTGGGCTTTGACCAATTAACTCTGTTACTGATTTTACATAACCTTTAGTCATAATCCTACATCCTCCAATTTTACAAACAATATAATAATTCTTTCTCTAAGCATAGCTCAAAAAAACGATTTCTACCAGAAAAACGAATTTTAGTTTGTGAAAAATTAAATAAAAAAACGGATTAGGCTCATCAAATAATTGCTGCTAGCCCTACCTATTTTCACGATAAAAGACCTTACAAAAACTACTGCTTTTGTAAGGTCTTTCTTCAACTAAATAATTGCAAAATTAACCGATTTGGATGGTTTGACCCACCGATAAAACAGAATCCAATGTTAATCCATTTAGTGACATTAAATTATCAACTGTCGTTCCAAAACGTGCAGCAATGTCCCACAATGTGTCGCCGTTTGCGACAGTGTAACTTTGACTAGCTACAGTTTCTGCTGTTGCTGTTGCAGAAGCCGCTGTATCGATTGTTGTATCAACGGTTCCCGTTGTATCTGAATAACTAGTGGTTTGAGCGACCGGTGCTCCCCAATCATATTGAGTTAAATTATATGCTTCAATTAACCAATTCAATTTTTCGGCATAGCCTGGATCAGTTGCATAACTTCCAGCTAAAGCGGCTGTTGCATCGCGATAACTGCTAGTATTACTCTTCCAAACGCCTGAATAATGGTATGTATCCCCAAAAGCAGTGGAACGAATAACATTGGCATGATCTTGGAACGATTCCGCATAAGAATTATAACTTCTAAATGCTGCTGTGACGGTCACCCATTGTCCGTCTAAATATTCTTTTGTTGGCATATAAACAGATTGTCCATTATAACTTCCTTTTACACCAAACAAGTTATAGTTCGGTGCAGATGCTAACCCAGAACTACCATAACTACTTTCTAGCAACGCTTGAGCAATCATGACGGAAGCATACATATCATTGCTATTGGCAACGGCTGCTGCTGAATTTCCGATTTCATTAATAAATGCTTGCTGGCTTGATTCTGCTTGGGCAGGTACCGCAGCACCAACCACAGGTGCTAAAATCATTGAAGTCCCCGCAACGGCGGTAGCACGTTTATAAGCTTTTTGCTTTTTAAGAGCTTTTTGAATATGTTTACTACTTCTTGTTAACTGTTCGCTCATTCATTTTTCCTCCTCACTGTCTCACTTTTCTATTTTACCGTTAATTTCCTATTGAAACAAGAAATAAACGTATTAAATTTTGAGTTTTAAAATTTCTGTAATGTAATTGAAATCTTGTTTGTATTTAATTAACCCTCTTCACACTTGTGAAAATAACCACTTCTTCTTTTCATTTTGATGAGATTTTTGTTATTTATCCTCTTACTTTTCTTTATTTATTGTGATAAACTTTTTAATGGACTTGTCACTTTTTGAACAAACTTTATAAGAGAAGTCTGTTTTTGTAGTCAAAACAACTATTGCCGAGTAGTTGTTGTATTACAAAATGAATTACATAGAAATGTAGGTGGTTAGATGAAGAAACAACAATCGGGTTTAACAAATCAAGTGACGTTTTTATTAGCGTTAACTTGCGGGGTCGTGGTCGCCAATATGTATTATATTCAACCAATTGGCACCCAAATTGCTCAGGCCTTTCAAGTCAGTATTGGTTCTATTGGTTTTGTTACTATGCTGACCCAATTAGGGTATGCGCTAGGCTTACTTTTTCTTGTTCCATTAGGCGATGTCGTTGATCGTCGCAAATTAATCATTCGAGTAGCCGCGCTCTCCTCGCTGTCTCTAAGTGCTGCATTTTTTGCCCCAAGTTTTCTCCTGTTTGCACTCTCTTCTTTTTTTATTGGGTTGCTCTCTATTGTCGCCCAAATTATTATTCCTTATGCAGCGGTCATGGCGGGGCCAGCGAACCGTGGTAAAGTAACAGGTCGAATGCTGGGCGGACTATTGACAGGAATTTTATTGTCTCGAACTATCTCGGGTTTCATTGCTAGTGCAGCTTCTTGGCGAACAGTCTACCTAATCGCCGTAATATTCGTGTTAGCATTGGTTGTTCTACTCCAATTAAAATTGCCCAAAACAGTGATACATACTCAAACTTCAAATCGATTAACTTATTTGGGTTCTTTGAAAAGTCTTCCTAAGCTAATCAAATCGCAACCTTTGTTAAGAGAAGCAACTGTCAATGGCTTTTTTATGTTTGCAACCTTTTCAATCTTTTGGTCTACATTAATTTTCTTTGTTAGTAGTCCAGCTTATTATTGGGGACCGAAAGAAGTCGGTATTCTAGCTATTTTTGGGTTATCAGGGGCTTTTGTAGCACCTATCATTGGTCGTCTATCCGATTATTATCCAGAACGGAAGATTGTTTTGATTGGCCTGTTGATGCAGTTCGGTAGTTTTATCTTACTTTTTCTAGGTGGAACACATGTGGTCTTACTAATCTTAGCAATTATTGTTTTAGATATCGGTACTCAATTTGGGCAAGTAGCCAATCAAACACGCGTCCAAAATTTGGGAGAAGAAGCCAGCAATCGTAACAATACCGTCTTTATGTTTTTCTATTTCATCGGCGGTTCACTGGGTTCATTGATTGGTACATTAATGTGGCAAAACTATGGTTGGTCTGGTGTTACTTTAACTGGTATTGGGTTCCAATTGTTCGCATTATTTTTTCACTTTATGCTCTTTGCTCCCAAAAAGAAATGAAGCAAAAAAACCTGAATGCTATCACAAGCATTCAAGTTTTTTAATCTTTATTTATAGTGATTTATAGGTATTAACCACATTTTCAGGAGTAAAGCCGAATTTTTCAAGAACTAGACCGCCAGGTGCAGAAGCGCCGAAGTGATCAATTGTGATTGTTTTGCCTTCTGTTCCTACATAGCGTTCCCAACCAAAGCTTGCTGCAGCTTCAATCGCCACACGTTTTGTCACAGCTTTAGGTAACACACTTTCTTTATATTCAGCAGATTGTTTTTCAAATAAATCAAAACTTGGCATTGACACGACAGATACATCGATGCCTTCTTCCGCTAATTTCGCTTGTGCTTCCACTGCTAGATTTACTTCAGAACCAGTCGCAATTAAAATCCCTGCTGGTTGTTCACCTTTTTGTGGTGACAATACATAAGCACCTTTTTGAACAGAATCAGAAGCGTGTTCTAACGTTCCTTCTAAAACAGGTAAGTTTTGACGACTTAGAACTAAAATAGTTGGTGTTTCCGTAGAAGTCATAGCAATTTTCCAAGCAGCAACCGTTTCATTGCCGTCAGCTGGACGAATCACATGAACATTTGGAATGCAACGAACACTTGCTAATTGCTCAATTGGTTCGTGTGTTGGTCCATCTTCACCCACCGCAACAGAGTCATGCGTTAAGACGTAAGTTACAGGAACTTTTTGTAAAGCGGCTAAACGGATTGCTGGACGTAAGTAGTCAGTAAAGACGAAGAATGTCCCGCCATAAACATGGCTACCACCGTGTAATTGAATCCCGTTCATTGCTGCAGCCATTGCAAATTCGCGAACACCAAACCAAATATTACGGCCTTCGTATTGACCAGGTTCGAAATCTTTTTCTGCAGCAACCATTGTATTATTTGAGGCTGATAAATCAGCTGAACCGCCCCAGAAACTTGGAACAACTTTTGAAATAGCTTGAATCGTTTCTTTACTTGTTACACGACTTGCGGCACTTGTTCCTAGTTCATATTTAGGTAATTCTTGTTCCCAACCTTCAGGTAATTGGTTGGCAAAAGCCTCTTTAAATTGTTTGGCTAATTCTGGATGCGCATGTTCATAGTTCTTAAACATCTCATTCCAAGCCTCTTCAGCTTTTTGGCCTTCGTCAATCATCGTTTCTTTAAAACGAGCAGCGACTTCCTCTGGCACAGTAAAGTCAGGGTATTCCCAACCATAAACAGCTTTAGCCGCTGTAATGCCCTCTTCACCAATTGGCGCGCCGTGAACGGAAGATGTTCCTTCTTTTGGTGCTCCGTAACCAATGACTGTTTTAACTTCAATCAGTGTTGGTTTATCTGTTTCAGCTTTAGCCGCTTCAATCGCAGCCTCTATTTCATCTAAATCATTGCCGTCTTTAACTAAAATATGTTGCCATCCGTATGCTTCATAACGAGCCCCAACATTTTCAGTAAAGGCTTTAGAAGTTGGTCCATCTAATGAGATGTCATTTGAATCGTACAAGACAATTAATTTACCTAATTTCATATGACCAGCCATTGAACTTGCTTCTTGAGAAACACCTTCCATTAAATCGCCGTCACCACAAATTGCGTACGTATAATGATCCATAATAGGGAAACTATCACGATTATAAGTTGCAGCTAAATGCGCTTCAGCCATTGCCATACCAACAGCCATAGCAATCCCTTGTCCTAGAGGTCCTGTTGTTGCTTCAACACCATCTGTGTGGTGCACTTCTGGATGCCCTGGTGTTTTACTATCCCATTGACGGAAATTTTTCAAATCGTCAATTGTTACGTTGTATCCTGATAGATGTAATAAGCTGTACAACATTGCAGAGCCGTGGCCTGCTGAAAGTACAAAACGATCACGATCAACCCAGTTTCTAGAAGTTGTTGGGTTCACCTTTAAATGTTTTGTCCAAAGTGCATACGCCATTGGGGCAGCACCCATTGGTAAACCAGGATGTCCTGAGTTCGCTTTTTGTACGGCTTCAATACTTAATGTCCGGATTGTATTAACGCCCAATTGATCTGTCTTGTCAAACAAAAAAATCATCTCCTAATTTAGGTTTTTTTTACCTTTATTCATAGTGTAGCTTATTTCGACAATGAAAGCAATTACTTTCTGTTGTGAAGTCCTTTTTCACGTTGAATTTGTTTTAGTTTTTCAGGAGTCACATCGGTCCCTTCTTGATCCACGACCTTCATTCCTTCGATATGGTGACGCATCCCTCCACGAAATGCTTCTAAATACTCTTTACGTAATTCTTGTTGTTCGACTTTTTCTTTCGCACTAAGTTCTTCCACTTTTGCTTTATTCGCTAATTCATTTATACGGGCAATTTTTTCTTTCGATAACATCAAAATCCCTCCTTACTCTCACTGTCTATATTATAAGAACTGCCTTAAAAAAACAACTATATTCTGATATTTATAAAACACGAACGCTTGTTTGATTTCGTTCGCATTTTATGGTACACTAATTTTATCAATTGAAAGAAGGTGCGGGTTTTGGCGAAACGTACAGAAACAAGACAATTAGAAGTACTTAAATATATATACGAACAAGTCGAATTAAAGGGTTATCCGCCAACCGTTCGCGAAATTGGGAAGGCTGTTGATTTATCCTCAACTTCTACCGTTCACGGACATTTAGCTCGTCTTGAAAAAAAGGGTCTAATCTTACGTGACCCAACAAAACCGCGAGCAATCGAATTAACACCAGAAGGCTTGGAAAAGATCGGAATTCAACCGACAACTATTCCGATGTTAGGTGTCGTAACTGCTGGTGAACCAATTTTAGCGGTGGAAGAAGCATCAGATTTCTTCCCGTTACCTCCTGATTTACGTACAGAAGAAAATGCTTTATTTATGTTGACGATTCGAGGAGAAAGTATGATTAACGCAGGTATTCTAGATGGCGACCAAGTGATTGTTCGTAAGCAATCGAATGCCAATAATGGCGACATCGTAATCGCAATGACCGATGAAGATGAAGCAACCTGTAAACGATTCTTCCGAGAAGTAGATCATATCCGCTTGCAGCCTGAAAATGATGCATTAGCGCCTATTCTTTTAGATAACGTTACAATTTTAGGTAAAGTTGTTGGTTTATATCGCAATCATATTTAATAAAAAAAGGAAGTCACTCCGTTGAGCGGCTTCCTTTTTTGCTTGTTAACAAGTGAATAGCCTTTTGGGCTTCCTCGATAACCTCTTCTTCAGTTTCTACAGAAAGTAGATAATTTAAAGCTTCTAAACTTTGCTCGGGTTCTCTTTTTGCGAGCTGACCTAACGACCAAGCAGCTGTTCCGCGAATGACAGGACGCTGATCATTTAAACAGAGAATAATTTGTGGGATAGCTTCACGGCCGCCCAAATTCGCTAACGCAATTAAAGCATTCCGTTGCAATGGTTTTTTACCACGCCAAGAGCCTGCTAAGTGTCCGAATTGCTGTTTAAATTCTTTATTGGAAATAGTTAATAACGGTGCCAATTTGGGATAGACTTCTTCAATCTTTGGTTCCATCTCTTCATGAAAATGAAAATCTTTTCCTTTATTATAAGGGCAAACCAGCTGACAAATGTCGCAACCATAAATGACGTTACGCATTTTTTTCCGATACTCTTCAGGCATCATGCCTTTTGTTTGCGTTTGATAAGACAAACATTTTTGAGCATTCATTCGACCGTCCCCTAACAAAGCCCCTGTAGGACACCCTGTGATACAACGAGTACAATCACCGCAACCATTTGGAACAGGTTCATCTGGTTCAAACTGAATGTTGGTGGTCACCTCACCTAAATATACAAAGGAACCAAATTCTTCGGTAATCAGTAGACCATTTTTACCAATGAATCCTAAACCCGCCCGCTGAGCAACAGCGGTGTCAACATATTCGCCAGTATCTACTTGTGGCCGAAAGCGCCAGTGTTCTTTTTCTGCTTCAGTGGCAGCTTGCTCTTCAATAAAAGCAATTAATTTTTGCAACCGATCCTGCAAAATGTGATGATAATCAATTCCCCAAGAGGCTCGCGCAAATTGGCCACGCTTTTCATCTCTAGGCATTTTTTCCTGAGCTTTGGTGGGATAAGCTAAAGCAATGGAGATAATACTTTTAGGATGCTCAAACGTTTTTTCTGGGTAAATTCGTTCTTCCACATTTTGATGTTCAAACCCCGAGTTATATCCTCGCTCTCGTTGTTCATGTAGAGAATCTTCTAATTCAATAAATGGTTCAGCATGAGTAAAGCCGATTTTATCGATGCCTAAACGTTGACTCTCTTGAATAATTTTTTCTTTCAATGTCGGCATTGCTCATGCCTCCCTTCATTTTATTATTTATCGTTTCGATGATACGTTTCATAGTCATGTGCATAGAGATTTTTCTCGTCCACGACGCCGGGAACAGTGGCAACTTTTTCCCAAACAGACCAGTCGATTTCTGGAAAGAAAGTGTCGCCTTCAAACGTTTCATGAATCATTGTCCGATATAAGACATCGCATGCGGGAATCAGTTCTTTAAAAACGACAGAACCTCCACCAATAACGGTCACGCCTTCATACTTGTCAGCATACGCAAGAATTTCCTCTACGGAATGCATAACCAAAACGCCTTCAGCTTGGTAATCCGGATTACTGGTAAGAACAATCGTTGTTCGATTTGGTAACGGACGACATCCCATGCCTTCGAAAGTTGCACGTCCTAAGACCAATGTATTATGAATTGTTTTTTCCTTGAAAAATTTCAAGTCGTTGGGTAAATGCCAAGGCAATTTGCCTTCTTTACCAATCACTCCTTGTTCATCTTGGGCCCAAATGGCTGCTAACATAGCTTCTCTCTCCTTTTTTATACGGCAATCGGCGCTTTAATCGTTGGATGTGGGTCATAGCCTTCTACTTTAATATCTTCCATATCAAAATCAAAAACAGAAGCCTTGTCTGGATTCAAAACGAGCGTTGGGAAAGAACGAACTTCTCGTGATAATTGTTCTTGCATTTGCTCCACATGATTTTGATATAAGTGGGCATCTCCTAGCGTGTGTACAAACTCGCCCACTGCTAAACCTGTTTCATGTGCAATTAGATGTGTCAATAAAGCATAGCTTGCAATGTTAAAAGGAACACCTAAAAAAACATCGGCACTGCGCTGATAAAGTTGACAGCTTAATTTTCCTTCATTTACATAAAATTGAAACATAGTGTGACAAGGCGGCAACGCCATTGAAGGCACATCTTCTGGATTCCAAGCAGAAACAATTAAACGGCGAGAATCAGGATTGGTTTTAATCATTTCAATCACATTAGCTAATTGATCGATAAAGCTACCATCTTTGGTTTCCCAGTGACGCCATTGCGCACCATAAATATTCCCTAATTCACCATATTTTTCTGCAAACTCTGCATCATTTAAAATGGCATCACAGAATTTTTGATGTTCTTCTTTGTATTGTTCTGCAAACGCTGGATCTTGTAAGACACGATGCCCAAAATCCGTCATGTCTGGTCCTTGATAATCTGCGCTTTTTACGTAACGTTCAAACGCCCATTCATCCCAAATATGATTATTTCGCTCTAACAAATAGCGAATATTCGTGTCGCCTTTTAAAAACCACAATAACTCACTTTTAATCAAGCCAAACGGTACTCGTTTGGTTGTTAGTAAGGGAAATCCTTTGGTCAAATCAAAACGCATTTGATAGCCAAATAAACTATACGTACCAGTTCCTGTACGGTCTTCTTTAAAATGACCTTCTTCTAAAATCTTTTTTCCTAGCGCTAAGTATGCTTCTTCCATCTTATTCCCTCCGTCTCTTAATCCGCGTATTCACTCAAGTATTCCCAACGATTCATTTTTTCTTCTAACAATTGTTCCGTTGCTGTTACTGCTTCTTGCAATTCTTGTAAACGAACAAAATCATCACCCTGATGATTCATTTCTTCAGTTAATGTTTCTAATTTCGTTTCTAATTGTGTGATGTCTTCTTCAATTGTTGCCCACTCTTTTTGTTCCATATAAGTCAGCTTTGTTTTTTCTTTCTTTTCTGTCGATGCTTCTTTTACTGGTTTATTGAGCGGTTTTTCTTTGACCTTTTCTTGTTCTTTTTGGTTCGCCAAATATTCACTCATCGTGCCATAAAATGATAGGATCTGACCATTTCCTTGAAAAACTAACAATTTATCCATTGTTTTATCCAAGAAATAACGGTCATGAGAAACCGCAATTACCGCTCCTTTAAACGTTTGGATATAATCTTCTAAAATGGTCAACGTATCAATGTCCAAATCGTTGGTTGGCTCATCCAATAATAACACGTTAGGCTGACTAATTAATAATTTTAAGAGATATAACCGGCGTTTTTCTCCACCAGACAGTTTGCCAATCAGTGTGCCATGCATAAAACGAGGAAATAAAAAGCGCTCTAACATTTCAGCGACCCCAACGCTGCTTCCATCACTGCGTTTCACTTCTTCTGCTGCTTCTTGCAAATAAGCAATCATACGTTGATTAGGATCCATTTCTTCGTTTTGCTGGGTATAATAGCCAATTCGGACGGTTTCACCGATACTATATAGACCACTCTCTAAAGGAATGCGGCCAGCTAAAATATTTAATAATGTGGATTTGCCTGCACCATTTTTACCAGTAATGCCAATTCGATCGTTTGCTTGAATGAGTAAATTAAAGTCTTTCAAAAGCTGTTTATGATCAATGGCATAATTTCCTTCCTTGATTTCCAGAACTTTTTTCCCTAAACGCTGCGTGGCAAAGTCTGCTTCTAAGGTGCCATTGGTTTGTACCTGATGCAAGTTTTCTTTTAAATCCTGAAACCGATCAATTCTTGCTTGCTGTTTCGTTCCTCGTGCTTGAACGCCTGCTCGCATCCACGCAAGTTCTTGTTTGAAGAGCCGTTTTCTTTTTTCTTCTTGTTCTACAGCGACA
This sequence comes from Enterococcus sp. DIV2467a, assembly GCF_050532945.1. Taxonomy (NCBI): domain Bacteria; kingdom Bacillati; phylum Bacillota; class Bacilli; order Lactobacillales; family Enterococcaceae; genus Enterococcus; species Enterococcus sp. DIV2467a. The sequence continues at coordinate 1,607,288 of NZ_CP172896.1, forward strand.
CGTTCACGTTCGGCTTTTTCCATCACATACGTTTCATAGTTTCCTTTGTATTCATACAGTTTTCCAAAAGAAAGTTCGAAAACCCGATTGGTTACTCGATCTAAAAAGTAGCGGTCATGGGTCACCATTAAAACCGCGCCACGATAGTTATTTAAAAAGTTTTCCAGCCATTCAATCGTTTCATAATCCAGATGGTTCGTTGGTTCATCCAATAACAGTAAATCGGGCGCTTCAATTAAGACTTGCGCCAAGCTTACTCGTTTTAACTGCCCACCAGAAAGCTCACCTATTTTCTTTTCCAATGTGGGAATGCCTAATTTTTGTAAAATAATTTTTGCATTGGTATCTGCTGTCCAAGCATCTTGTTTATTCATGGCTTCTTCTGCTTGCGTGTAACGTCTTTGAACCCCTTCGTCTAAACCATTCTCACTTAAAGCAGCTAACGCTAATTCATAATTTTTGACTGCTTTTATGATCGGGCTGTCTCCCTGAAACACGGCTTCTGCAATCGTAATATTCTCGTCAAATGTTTGATTCTGGGAAAGGTACCCAATTTGATAATCACTTGGCTGCTGAATCGCAGCAAGATCACCATCACCGCTATCTACGCCAGCAATAATATTTAATAAACTGGTTTTCCCTGTGCCGTTAATCCCAATTAAACCAATGCGATCTTTTTCATGAATCAAAAAAGAAAGATGATCAAATAGTGTTTTTTCCCCATATGTTTTGGTTAAATCTGTTACTTTTAATTCTTTCACCGACACTACCAACTCCTTCTATTTTGGTCTTGCTTATTGTATCAAAAATTGGATTATAAAAAAAGTGCATGAGATAAAAATCGTCTTGGTTTCATCTCATACACTATTACTTATTCTTTATTAAAATTTTTAACAAATCGTTTCAGCGGAACATTATTCACTTCGCCGCTAATCGAATAACTCTCTAATAAATTGACATTTTTTCGTAACTCGTTCGCTTCGATAATTGAAATGCGTTCAGATTGTTCGTAATGATCAATCATCCGTCGTTCTTCTTGGAAGCCTAATAATAGGTCTTTGACATAGTCTGTCTCCGTATGAACAATATACGAATCAATAAATTCGCCTTTTTCAAACTTATGGGCTAAATCCAAGCGTCCGTCAATGAAGAAATCAATTAAATCATCATCATAGACACCGCGCAAATTATCTAAACTCTTCAGAATAACTTGAGAATTTCTTAGAAAAACTTGGCGAATATTTTCTAGTTCTTCATTTCGTAATTCTTTTTCTTCTTCAGAAGCTTCACCACGATTGAAAAATAGCTTAGGATGTAAAAGAATCGAAATGATTTGTCGAGCAAATAATAACCAAAAGCCTACAATCGATAATAATTGTTTGGCAATCGACCGTTGCATCCGTGTAATCAAGCGTTGATACATACGATAACTTCTGACACTAATTTCTCCTTGTTTCAGACTTTCTTCTAAGCCGTCTCGTTCAATGGACACAATTAACGTCCGCAACTCTTGCACTTCTTGTTTTCGTTCCGCACTTAGCTGCTCGGTATACAATTCTTTTAAACGATCTTGATAATTTTCAATGACCGCATTCATTTCACCACGAGGATTCTCTTCATTTTGCTGTTTTAAGACATCAATGACATCACGTAATAAATCAATTTCGACTGACTCTTCATTTTCCACTTCCGTCTCTGAATCAGTTAAAAATGGTAAAACTAGAATCCCGCCAATCAGAGTCACCAAAATAACACAAGCCGTAATGAATAGTAATAACGGTCGTTCTTTAAAATGCTCGCCGTTAATCGCTGTTGGCAAAATAAAGATGGTGGCTAAACTCACTGTTCCTTTAACACCGCCAAAAGTTAAAATCAGCATTTCATTCATTGCGTTTTTAACTTTCTTAAGGCCATGTTGAAGCGTGTAAACACTGAAAATGGCTAAGAAACGAATCAAAAAGACAACGGCGCTAATAATTAGAACAACCATTAGTAGGAACCAGTTTGAATATTGTTGGTCAATCCAAATTGGCGAAAACACTTGAGAAAGTTCAATTCCTAAGAATAAGAAAACTAAGGCATTTAAAGTGAACTCAATCATACTCCAAATACTTTCGCCAACATTTGACAGCTCTGCTTCAAAAAGCGAAACTTTTTTCAAACTAGATGCTTGCATAATTCCAGCAATCACAGCAGCAATAATTCCAGAAACGCCAATCAACTCTGAAATTAAATAAGCAATAAATGGCAAGAGTAATTCAATCAACAAGTAGCCTGTAACATCTTTTGCCACTGCGGTTTCAAGCAAATGAACAATTTGCTGTTTTAATAAAACTAACACGATTCCGACTACCGCTCCACCAATACTGGAAATAACCAAGGTCCCTGCCGCTTCCACCGGCGAAAATGACCCCGTTAATAAAGCCGCTAACGCAAATTGAAAGGCTGTAACGCCTGATGCATCATTAATGAGCCCTTCACCAGATAAAATGTTCATCGAACGTTCAGGAATGTCAATTCGTCCTGATAACGAACCTACCGCCACCGCATCCGTTGGCCCTAGAGCCGCTCCAAAAGCGAAGCAAGCGGCTAATGGTAAAGTAGGCAAAATCATATGCAGGGTCCAGCCGACTCCGACTAAGGTAATTAACACACCAAAAAAGGCCAAGAAAAGAATCATCCCGAAATTTTTCATCATTGCTTTCAGATTGATTAGCTCCCCTTCTCTAAATAAAAGCGGTGCAATAATCATTACTAAAAACACTTCAGGCTCAAATTCAATTTCCTGCCCCATTTTAGTTAAACCAATTAGAACGCCTACAATAATTTGCACAATTGGCAGCGGAATGACGGGAACAATCCGGTTGAATATGTTTGAGAAGGTAATAGACAGTGCAAAAACAATGATTAGAAAGGTAAATTCCATCCTATCATTCCCTTCTATATTAAATTTTTATTGACTTACCGATCAAAACATTTAAGTAATTTTTTCTTTTTAAGAATAATTTTCTTTTCGACTTCTTCTAACTCAGAACTGCGTTCGCAAAGTTCCAATTGAGCGCGTCGTGCTTCTAAACGAAGAAGTTCTCCTTTAATTAATTCAATTTTTTTGTAGCGTAAGAAATTTTTCTTTTGCATACGTTCTGCAAAGTGTTGTCGTTTTTCTTCAGGGATTGCTTGATATTTCTTTTTCAAGTCAGCGACACACTTTTCAAATTCTTCACTCACCGAAACAACTTCCTTCCAAAATTTAATCTGACTAATTATAACAAATTTTACCAAAAGTACAAGCAAAATTGCTTTCTTTTTTTCAAAAGAAATTCAGACAAAACTTAACGCGGGAAAAGCTGATTTCTAGGAGCTGAACATGGTTAATCTTCATTAACAATAATATCAATTTCTGCCTCTTCATTCATCCGTGTTGAAAGAAAAAGAACTATTTCTTCTAGTGGCGCAGAAAAGCGTAAAACCACCCCTCTTCTGCCTTTTTTTAAATACCCTAAACGAATACCGTTCGGCTTTTGAACAAGGACAATCTTTTCGATATCTTTAAAGGTCGTGCCCCGATTGTCAAAAGGATGCGTAATAATACAGTCCTCCGCAAAACCTCTTGCATCGTAAAGAAAACTGAAGATAATCAAAATATATAACACACTTCGAATCATTTCAATTTTATCTCCTGCCGAAAATGCATTGGCCAGAATCATTAAACTAAAAAAAGCAACTAAATATTTTGTTGTAGGATGTTTTGCAGCCGGAATTACAATACTTTTACGTACGAAGTAAAAGTAACCATACATAACGACGACAAATAAAAATAGCAATAACGTAAATCCATCGATAATCACAAACGACTCCTTTATTTCTTTTTCTTTTGAATATCTGTTAATATATCATTTATTTCTTTAATTTCTTTTTTTGATTCGTTAATCTTTTTGATAACCGCCTCACGGTTTTTTCCAGGCGGTAAGTCAATTGATTCTTGGTAGTAGTTTGCTAAAGCTTGAACTTTTTTCATTTTTTCGCTTTGCAACAAGGCTATATTTCTTTTCATTTAACCGTCTCCTCTTCCTTAGTATACATTACTTTGTAAGGAATTGCTTAATTTGCAAGATATTTTCTAATAAAAAGGAGTAATTTTACATTTTCTTATAAACAAAAAGTATTCGGCTGAGTAACAGCAGCAAACGACAAAATAATAGAATAAAAGATGAGACAGAAGTAGTTTACTTTTGTCTCATCTTTTATTATTGAGCTGAAATCGCTAAACCAATTGCTTTTTCCCCTAGGTGGCTCCCGATAACTGGACCAAAATGACCGATTTCAATTTCTGCATTTGGGTATAGCTTTTGTAATTTTGCTTGTTCTTTTTCAGCAACGATGCGGTTATTGGCATGAATCACATACAGTTTAACTGGTGCTTCAATCCCTGCGTTTCGTTCACCAATAATCTTTTCTGCACGAGCAAAAGCTTTCTTTGTTGAACGGATTTTTTCAAATAATACAATCTTTCCATCTTCAAAAGTCAAGATAGGTTTAATCTTCAATAGTCCAGCGATCAAGGCTGCGCCATTCGTTAAGCGACCGCCACGAACTAAGTTGTTCAGATCTTCTACAATTAGATATGCATACGTATTGTCACGAATTAAATCTAATTTGGCAAAAATTTCTTCTAAGCTGGCTTTTTCTTCTGTTAAATCTAAAGCAGCTTCTACCATGTGTCCCATTGGCATACTTGTAATTTTTGAGTCATATGGATACAAAGCAACGCCTGGGATTTCATCAGTAAGTCCGTGCAATGTATGAACAAAACCAGAGATTCCTGAAGAAAGATGAATGCTGATGATGGTGTCGTACCCTTGTTCAGCGATTGATTTGTAAAGCTCTAACACTTCTCCTAAAGCAGGTTGTGAAGTCGTCGGAAATTCTTTACTATTATTTAGCAATGCATAATATTCATCTGCTTCAATGTCAATGCCTTCGTTGTATATTTTTCCATCTAAAATGACTGGGATGGGAATTACAAAAAGATTCGGATGATCTTTAATGCGCTCGGGTAAATAAGCTGTACTATCTGTCACAATAGCAATTTTCATTTTGTAACCTCGTTTCACTAATTTTCCACGTTGTTTCTAATATAGCATAAAAAAGGATATTTTAAAATGCTTTCCTTATTCGTTCAGGAATTTTTCGATGACGTCAGCATTTTTTTGTTCATCTACTTCTAAAATACTGCCTGCATAAGAGGATTCACCAAAATTCCAAGAATCTGGTACCGGAACCGATAATGACTCAACCCCTGCTTTTCCTTTAATCAACAATGATGGTCCATTCGTTAACATGAAACTAACAGGCACATCTGTCGACATATAGCCGACTAATTTCCCAAGTGATTCTGGGGTTCTTAATAAAGTCATTGGGTTTTTCATTTGGCTCATTACAGCTGACATAACTTGTTGTTGGCGACGAACCCGACCAAAGTCGCCTTCTTCATCCATCCTAAAGCGAGCGTATTGAAGTAAGACATGTCCATCCATGACCTGTTGCCCTTTTTCAATATCAACACCATCTAAATTCAGTGATTTTTCTGCATCGATTTTGACACCTTTTGGAAACATAGAGTCAACAATTTTTTCAAATGATTGGAAATCTACCTTAGCATAATATTTCGTATCTAAATTAAAGTTTTGTTTTAACGTTTCACGAACCAATTCAGCACCGCCATAAGCGTATGCGGCATTAATTTTATTCGGCCCGACACCAGGAATGTCCACGAATGTATCACGCATAAATGAAATTAATTTCGGTTTTTTTGATGGTCCATTTAGTTGGAGAACCATTATTGTGTCGGCTCGTCCAGCATCTTCCCCACGTGTATCGCTGCCAAGAATTAAAATATTCTTAGCCCCGTTGCTACTTCTGACACCATTAAATGTTTCTACTTTTTCTTGAGGCAACGAGTCATCATGTTCTGCTGCAGATTTTCCTTTTAAAAACATGACTGTACTATAGGCAAATAACAGAATCAATAGGATCACTAGCCATTTGAAAAAGCGTTTTGTTTTTGATTTTTTACGTTTCTTTTTTGGTTTCTTGTCTTTTTTTCCGCGGGGTGGTTGGTCAGAACCGTTGCCACCACCTGAATCTGTTTGATGTCGCCTCTCACTTCTGCGACTGTCCTCAGTATAGCTGTCTTCGTAAACTGGCTCTTGAAGGCTTTCAGCTAGTTCTTCTGGTTCTTCTTCTCTATGTTCACCCATTGATTTTCGGGGATTAAAGGTCTTTTTATGCTCTGCTGGTCTCGATTTTTCATGAATATGTTTATAACGATCTACACGACTCATCGTGTCACTCCTTTACCTCTGTGTTTTATCACCTTTCTTAGGATACCTCATTTCGCAGGAAATTCCTATTACAAATATGTAATTTAATAAAAAATGAAACTCACTTTATCTAATAAGTAAGCTTCATTTTCATTTTTAACTCTTTAAAGTGTGGACAAAACATAGATCGGGTAATCCCCTAAAATTTTTATTTCTGCGCCAATGAGTTCCAGTTCTGTTAAGACTGCTTCAATTAATTTTTCTGGTTGATCATTCACTAAGTCCATTAAAAAGAAGTACTCTCCTAGCTTTGTTTTCAACGGCCGCGATTCTATTTTGCTAAGATTAATCCCTCGCCAACTAAACACGCTTAATGCTTTGTGTAAAGAGCCAGGAACATTACTTGGCATCGTAATCGCCAGCGTTATTTTTTTCTCAGATAGCGGGAAAGAAATCGCTAAATTTTCAGAACCAAGAACCCAAAATCGGGTTTGATTTACCGATAAATCTTGTATATTTTTTTCAACAATGGTCAAATCATACATTTCCGCAGAAAGTTTTGGTGCAATAGCTGCAAAAGGTAATTCTGGATGTTCTGCAATGTATTTGGCGGCGTAAGCTGTTGAAGGCGTTGCTTCTAAAATCGCTTCTGGAAAGTTTTTCTCTAGAAACATCTGCGATTGAGCTAATGCTTGCGGATGTGATAAAATTTTCTGACTTTGTTGCCAGATCGATTGATTCTCTTTTGCCACCATTAATTGTTGTTGAATCGGTAAAACTAACTCTGCTTGGACAGGTAACTGCGCTTGATGATACAAATAATCTATCGATGCGTTAACAGTTCCTTCAATCGTGTTTTCTATTGGAATAATGCTACATGTCACTTCTTGCTGTTCAATTGCTTTCAAGCAAGCTGGAATCGATGCGTACGGTATCAATGTAGCATCAGGAAAAGCAGCCAACGTTGCACTGTACGTAAAGGAACCAATCGGACCTAAATAACCAACTTTCATCGTTTCTCTACTCCTTTAATTGTTGCAGAATTTCATTGATAATTTCTTCTGGTGAGCGATTGGTCGTATCAATTGTCATCTTCGCACATTCTTCATAAAAATTTTTACGAGACTCAAATAAAGTAATGATTTCTTTTGAAGAACGTTCTATAGCTAAGGGGCGTTGGTTTTCAGTATCTTCTGCGATTCTTTTTAACAGCTCTTCTGGTGTCGCATGTAAATAAATCACTTGCTGAAAAGATTTTAATAAGCTACGATTTTCTGGTCCGACAACAATCCCGCCCCCAGTTGAAAGGACGGCTGTATTTTTTGACAGCTCCTTTAAAAGTTGGGTTTCCTGTTCTCGGAAAGCTGCTTCACCATATTTTTCGAAATAGTCAGGAATTGAGCGTCCTATTTTTTCAATTAACGCTGTATCTAAATCAAGATGAGGCATCTTTAGTTTATTGGCCAAACTTTGGCCGATAGTTGTTTTACCCGCACCCATGAAACCAATTAAAACAATGCTTTCCATGGTTCGTTATCCTCCTTCGTTAACAACTTAAACGTTCTAAGTCGTCAAAAAATGCTGGATAAGAAACTGAAACTGCTTCAGCCTTATCTAATTCAACAGTGCCTTCTTTTACAAGTAATGCAGCAATTTGTAACATCATCCCGATACGATGATCCCCATAACTGGTAACTCTTCCACCATGTAAAGAAGTTGGTCCATGTATAATTAAGCCATCATCAGTAGGCGTGATGTCGGCGCCTAAAATTGTTAATTCTTTCGCTACTGCATCAATCCGATTGGTTTCTTTGACTTTCAATTCTTCTGCATCTCGAATGATTGTCGTGCCAGTAGCCTGAGTAGCTAACAAAGCAATAATCGGTAACTCATCAATTAAACGTGGGATAATAGCGCCACCAATCTCTGTAGCTGTTAATTGACTCGTTTTTACAAGTAAATCGCCAGAGTGATTGGCCTCATCTTCATTTAAAATAGTGACGGAACCACCCATGTTTTTAATCACATCTAAAATACCTGTCCGCGTTTGATTTAAGCCAACATTTTTCAGAAGTATCTCGCTATCTGGGACTACTAAACCCGCAACTAAAAAGAAAGCTGCAGAAGAGATATCACCAGGAACTACCACATTTTGACCTGTTAATTGTTGCGGTCCAGTTAACATAATTTTTTTACCGTCTACTTCAAGTGTCCCACCAAATTGTCGAATCATCTCTTCTGTATGATCACGTGTCTTTTCTTTCTCAACCACTACAGAAGTGCCCTCGGCTTGCAAAGCGGCGAATAAAATAGCCGATTTCACTTGAGCACTCGCAACAGGCATTGTGTAGTCAATAGGTTGCAAATTTTGAGTCCCGCGAATAGAAATTGGCGGAAACTCCGTTTGCTGAACCCCTTGACATTCCGCTCCCATTTGGTTTAAAGGAAGCATCACACGATTCATCGGTCGTTTGGCAATAGACGCATCACCAGCTAGGCGCGTTTCAAAGGGACAGCCAGCTAAAATGCCCAGCATCAGACGAATTGTTGTCCCTGAATTTCCAACATCAATTGTATTCTTCGCCTTTTTTAAGCCTGCAAATCCTTGCCCCTCAACGATGATTGTCGTCCCGTCATCTTCAATGTTCACACCTAAAGAACGAAACGCCGCTAAGGTACTTAAACAATCTTCGCCTCTTAGAAAATTTGTAATCGTCGTTTTTCCAGAAGAAATCGCTCCAAACATAATACTTCTATGGGAAATCGATTTGTCGCTAGGAACCATCAGAGTCCCTTGTAAATGTTTCACATTTGTACGTAGTTGCACCCTCATCACCTCTTATTTTTCGTAACACGTATAGTTCGTTTTTTTAGATAAAATTTGTTTTGCAGCTTGGCAGTCTGATTGATTTTTAAAAGACAATTGAAGAATCCCATAGATTTCTTCTCTCGTTTCTAAAATTTTAATATTTGTAAGAGAAAGGTCCGCTTCGCCTAAAATTTGCGTAATTTCAGCAATGATTCCTGGTTGATCTGGTACATCAACAAACAAATCATAGAAAGCTGGGATTGCGCCTTCTTTATGAATGGGCAACTGAGCACGTGTTTCTTTGGCCTTATCAAAAAAATTACGAATGGCTGGGGCATTTTTTTCTGTTAACCATTGGCAAACAGTAGTCATCTCTTTTTGCCAATTTTCTAGTAAGTCCAATAATACTAAGCGATTGCTTAATAAAATATCCGTCCACATCGTTGCATCAGAGGAAGCAATTCGAGTAATATCTCTGAATCCTCCAGCCGCTAGCTGCTGCGCTCTAGGGTAAGTGGTATTCAGTTGCTGACTTTCGTTCACTAAAGCTGCGGCAACAATATGTGGCAAGTGACTTAGAGCACCAGTAATTTCATCATGTTCCTGTGCAGGCATCGTAATAAACTTCGCATGCGTTCCTTTTAGTAACGTTTGTAACTCCTGAATCTGTTTGTTTTTTTCGCCATGGTCATCGGTAAAAATATAGTAGGCATTTTCAAACAAACGTTCATCAGCGGCTGTTACGCCGGATTTATGTGAACCAGCCATTGGATGACCACCAATAAAATTTTTCATGTTAAGCTTTGTTGCTAACTGATTAATTTCCACCTTGGTACTACCCACATCTGTGATCAGAGCAGTTTCTAGTGATAATTGGTTTAATTCTTCTAGTTGTACTAAAGTTGCTTTAACTGGGGAACAAAGAAAAATAATCTCTGCTCGTCTTGCCCCACTTGTTAAAGATTCAGCTACCTCGTCAATTAGACCCGTTTTCTTAGCAAATCCAGTTGTATCCGCTTGATTATCGAAACCGATAATCTCACTGCTGGGATGTCCTTTTTTGATACACAAAGCCAGTGAACTCCCGATTAGCCCTAATCCTACGATTAAAATACGTTTCTTCATTTTTTCCCTCCATATACTTGCGACTTTCTTCCATTAAAAGTTTTGAGTATATAGGCGATAACGTTTCACTGCTTCTTTCATTTGTTCAAATGAGTCACTATCAAATTTTTCGAGCATAGCCTTCGCTACTTCCGTTGCAACAACGGCTTCACAAACAACGCTAGCGGCCGGTACCGCCGTGCTATCAGAGCGCTCAACACTGGCCTTATAAGGCTCTTTTGTATCAATATTCACGCTTTGTAATGGTTTATAAAGGGTTGGAATAGGTTTCATGACACCACGAACGATGATTGGCATTCCATTGGTCATTCCTCCTTCAAAACCGCCTAAATTGTTGGAAGTTCTGGTATAACCTGTACTTTCGTCCCAAACAATCTCGTCCATCACTTGACTACCAGGGCGTTGCGCCATTTCAAATCCAATGCCAAACTCAGCACCTTTAAAAGCATTGATGCTTACAACAGCTTGCGCAATTTTGGCATCTAGTTTACGATCCCATTGAACATAGCTACCTAAGCCAGCTGGAACGCCACCCACAAGTACTTCTACTACCCCACCAATTGTATCGCCATTTTTCTTGGTTTGGTCAATTAGTTCTTTCATTTTTTCTTCTACGGAAGGATCTAATACGCGAACGACAGATTGTTCAGATCGTTCTTGAATTTCACGAATCGTTAAATTTTCAGGGATCGTAGCTTCAATCCCACCTAATACCGTGACATGCCCAGCGACTTGGATATCCAGTTCAGCTAAGAGTTTTTTAGCAACCGCACCAATCGCCACACGCATCGTTGTTTCTCGTGCCGAAGACCGTTCTAAAACATTCCGTAAATCATCATGTTGATATTTCATGCCACCGACTAAATCAGCATGTCCTGGACGTGGTTTGCTGACGCGGCGGATTTTCTTTTGTTTTTCAGGAACTGGCTCTACTGACATCACGGAGGTCCAATTTTTCCAGTCTTTGTTTTCGACAATCAACGTTACTGGTGAGCCAAGTGTTTTACCATGCCGAATACCCGAAGTAATACGTACTTGGTCTTTTTCAATTTTCATCCGTCCTCCACGACCGTAACCGCCTTGACGTCTTGCTAATTCTCGGTTAATCTCTTCGCTACTTAAAGGCAAGCCGGCTGGTAAGCCTTCAATAATAGCAGTTAATTCAGGTCCATGTGATTCGCCTGCTGTAATAAAGCGCATCTTAAATTCCTCCTTCTCTGTTTAAAAATGCTCGAATTTCTTCCGTTGGTAAAGAGACAATTTTCGCTTGACCAATTTTTTCTAAGACAATGATTTTAATCTGTCCCCCACGTGTTTTTTTATCATGTGTAATGGCTTGATAGAGACGTTCTTCTGACCAACGATCTGTCGTTACTGGTAAATGGAACTTTTCTAGCATGGTGACCAACTCTTGGGTAGTCCCAAGTGGAGAAAGCCCTTGTTGTTCTGCGACTTGAGTTATTTGAATCATTCCTAAAGAAACGCCTTCACCGTGAGCAATCACCCCGTAACCAGCTGTATTTTCTAATGCGTGGCCGATCGTATGCCCAAAATTCAGAATCAAACGTAAGCCCAAATCTAATTCATCTTCTTCGACGACATCACGTTTAATCTTGCAACAGGCCGTGATAATTTCTTCTGCATGTGCCACTAAATCTTGTTCATTTTCCAAAGAGGATAAACGGTGCCACAATTCAACATCAGCGATAGCTGCTGATTTTACAATTTCTGCAATTCCTTCACGAACACGTCTAGGTTCTAATGTTTTAAGTGTATTAGGATCAATTAAAACCCCATCTGGTTGGGCAAAAGTACCGACAAGATTTTTGGCTTTTTTAGTATTAACCGCTGTTTTACCTCCAATGCTACTATCTACTTGTGCCAGTAAGGTTGTTGGTACTTGCAAAAAGTGAATACCGCGCATATAGGTTGAAGCGACAAATCCAGCTAGATCTCCCACAACGCCTCCACCTAGAGCAATTAGACCATCACTTCGAGTCAATTGCTGTTCCGCTAAAAAATCATAAAGCAGCTGAGCTGTTTCGAGGCTCTTACTTTGTTCACCTGCCGCTACAGCAATCAATGATGTTTCAAAACCAGCAGCTTGCAATTCTTTCTCAACAGCTGCGCCATATAATTTATTCACCGTTTCATCGGTAATAATCGCTACCCGTTGTGGCTGCCACAGGCTACGTACCCAGGTGCCAATTTTATCTAAGGCACCTGTTTCGATGGTTAAATCATATGAATGTGTAGGTAACGTTACGGTTAATTTCATGTCCTCTACTCCTCTGTCTTTACTAATCTTCTAAAGCATTAATTTCTTTCATTGCTTTTTCGATGATATGAACTTCTTTCATCATACGTAGGTAAGTTTTTTCATTCAAGGATTGTGGCCCATCTGACCACGCATTCGCTGGGTCTGGGTGAATTTCTACAATCAAGCCGTCCGCACCTGAAGCAACACCTGCTCGGGCCATTGGCGGTACTAAATCCCAGATACCAACACCATGACTCGGATCAACAATAATTGGAAAATGACTTAATTTTTTAATTAAAGGCACCGCACTTAAATCAAGTGTATTGCGCGTAGCGGTTTCGTACGTACGAATCCCACGTTCAATGAAGATCACATTGAAATTTCCTTGCGCAGCAATGTATTCAGCTGCGTTTAGCCATTCATCAATCGTACCAGCAATCCCGCGTTTTAAGCCGATAGGTTTTCCAGTTTTACCAACCGCTTGTAATAACTTGAAATTTTGCATGTTGCGCGCACCGATTTGTAAAATGTCACTGTATTTTGCGACAAGTTCTAAATTCGCTTCATCCATCACTTCTGTAATGACTTGCATATCTAATTCATCAGCCGCTTGGCGAATGTATTTTAGTCCTTCTTCTTCTAGTCCTTGGAAAGCGTATGGCGACGTTCTAGGTTTGAATGCACCACCTCGTAAAATTGTTGCACCGCCAGCTTTAGCAATTCGCGCACATTCACGAATCTGATCTAAGCTTTCGATTGAACAAGGGCCCGCCATCATGGTCATACTGCCGTCACCGATTTTAACACCGTTCACATCAACCACTGTATTCTCTGGATGAAATAAACGACTCGTTAGTTTGTAAGACAACGAAATGCGTACACTTTTCTCCACGCCTTCTAATGCTGTTAACTCTGCTTCAACTAATTTTTCTGTATCACCAATCAAGCCGATCACTGTTTTTCCATTATCTTGACTTGTTTGAGTAGTTAAGCCTGCACCTGTTACTAAATCAATGACTTGTTTCATTTGCTTTTCGGTTGCATTTTCTTTCATAATTACGATCATTATATTCTCTCCTCATGCCTTTAAACGGCGCTCTTTTTATCTATTTTCAATTTTACGTTTCACGACTGATACAGGCATTTTTTGTCCTGTCCATTGTTCAAAAGCAACAGCTCCTTGATAAAGTAGCATGTCCAAGCCGTTGCTTGTTTCTGCGCCACGTAAACGGGCTTCTTTTAATAACTGTGTTTCTCTGGGATTATAAATAGCATCATACACGAATAACTTCGGTTGAATCATTGCATAATTTTCTATAGGACTACTATGTGCATGTGGATGCATACCCACACTCGTTGCATTAACTAACAAGACGCTTTCAGCAACATCTTTTGCTAGTTTTTCAGTATCCGCTAAATCGTTTAAATGGATTACACAGTTGGTTCGTTCAGTGAAATTTGCCAGTTTTTTTTGACTGTCGTTAAACCCCGAGCTTTTCCTGTTGTAAACGGCGATTTCTTTCACGCCATCTAAAGCAGCTTGGGCAATGATTGATAAGGCTGCACCACCTGTTCCTAAGATGGTCATTTTATTCTGAAAAACGTCAACCTTTTTCTCTTTCAAACTCCACATAAAACCAGTACCATCCGTGCTGTCTCCGTAAAGTTTTCCATCTTTGTTGACAATCGTATTAATTGCGCCAACCAGTTGAGCGGTAGGACTTAGTTCATCCATATAACTTACAGCCGCCACTTTATTGGGCATTGATAAGTTGGCCCCTAACATGTGAAACGTTCGAATCGCTTCAATTGCTTGTGGCAATGTCTCTTGTCCAACGTCAAACGCCAGATACCGAGCATCAACTCCTAAATTTTGAAATGCTGTATTATGAATCAACGGTGAAATACTGTGTTGGCTGGGTTTCGCGAATAGCCCAGCTAAACGAGTGGCTCCAGTTATTTCTTTCATCCTGTGTGCTCCTTTACGAAATTTTTTTAGTAAGTTTCTGAAATCCTAATTTTTGGCCAAACAAAAAGGATATTCACAGTAAATTTTAAGAAAAATCTACAGTGAATACCCTACAAAAAAGCAATATAAAAGCCACTATAGATTTTCTTAAATCTACATGGCTGAAAGTCATCTTAAATTTCCCTAGCCATTATAGATACAAACGTTTGTTGTCTGTACCCATAATGTTATGAATACAAACCTATCTAAAATAGCTAAAGTAAAAGTTATTCAGTTGTGTATGGTTTTTCTTCGTTGTTGTCATAAGAATCACTCCAAAACTGATTTAATTAAGAATTGTTAACAGTATACCGCTAGAAAAAACATGTGTCAACACTTATTCGCTTATTTTTTCGACTATTCCATTAAAAACAATGTTATTTTATTCGTCAAAAGACTGAAAAAAGCCACAGGAACCAGTCATTTCACTGATTCCTGTGGGGCAAAAATTATTTTAATTCTTCAGCGTATACATCGTCAACTGTTTGTGTTGGGTCGATAACAATGTATAAGTTTTTAGTTTTTTCGCTGACTTTTGTAGATTGATAGATGTTATCCAAGCCCTCATCTGTTTTATCTTTGTAAGGGAAATAAACTAAATCTGGTGTGCCATTTTTGTAAAGAATTTCCATACGTTCGATATCTTCATATTTTAAAGCACGAGAGAACATCCCTAATTCTAAGCCACCTAAGTTAATATCGTGGGTTTGAACATGATCTCCTTCTTGGAAAATTTCAATTTTGAACCCTTCACATGGATGAATTTCAACAAATTCACTACCATGGATACGGCCAAAACTTGTTGTAATATGTTTGATCCATAAATCACCAATAAAACGACGATCAATCGTCCAAGTTTCACCATTTCTGAAATAAAATTTAAGTCCTGTCATTTCTCTAGCCATAGCACAAATCTCCTTACTTAAAAATAATTTCTTACATTATTAGTTTACCATACTTTTGATAAACGGTCACAAACTTTCGCTGTAGATTCTTAATCTTTTGTTATTCTTTTTAAAAAAGAATCAATCTCAACTACTGCACGTTGGTGAGAACCTTTGGCAATTTGTCGTTCTCCTTCATAAGCAACAAATTCATAGCGTATTTTGTGTGCAGTCTGTTCAATGCTGGTCATCGTAACAACGATTGTCGCCCCTACCGCGGATGGAAATAAGTGGCGCAATTCTAACACCGTTCCGACAGTTGTTTCCCCAACTGATAATTGGTCCTTCACAGCTTCTTTGGCTGTTTGTTCAATCATGGCAGCTAAAGCAGGGGTTCCTAAAACTTCTAAGTCACCAGAACCGAGCATTTTAGCCGTTTGTGATTCTTTCACCAAGAATTCTTTTGTAAACATTTCTGTTGGCATTATGCTTTCTCTCCTTTTGAACGTTGTTTTTTGGCAAACGAAAGCAGAACTTCTTGTTTATTCTCTAAGCTACCTTCAACAACGTGTTGCTCGATTTCAGCAATCAGTTCCCCTAACCATTTGCCTGGTGTTTCTTCTAAGATGGCTAAAAGGTCTTTTCCTGTGATGGCCAATTCATGTCTTTGATGGATGGGTAATGCCTTAACTAACTCTTTTGTTACTTGTACTTGACTCTCTTGTTGGTAATAATATAAAAGCCTTTCAACAAGTACTGCTGATTCTTCGCCTAATTCATAAAGCATCATTGGCTGCCAGTCGTTACTCAAGCGAAAACGCAAACCGCGTACTAATTGTGAAACGTTTTGAATTAATTGATTTGAAAGTTTCCAAGCTTTTAAGAAGGAGCGAATTTCTGCTTCTGGTAAATTCAACGATTGGATAAGTAACGCCCACGCTTCTGCTTCTGTTTCAATTTGACGAGCAGGCAAGTCCATTAAACGAAAAAGTCCAGCCCCTTGTTCTCGTAATTTTGGACAGTATTGATAGCATTCTGTTTCAATAAACGGAGCTAAGCCACCTTGTCGATTAACCCCTAAAAGCATTTTTACAAATTCAATTGTAATGCGTTCTACTGAAATTTTTTCCAATAAAGGATGAAATTCAGCGATAGCGGCTAAGGTTTTTTCTTCAATTTTAAAATCTAATTGGCTAGCAAAGCGTAAGCCCCGCATCATCCGCAGAGCATCTTCATGAAACCGCTCATGGGGATTGCCGACTGCACGAATGGTTTGATTAGTTAAATCTTCGATACCGTCAAATAAATCAATGATTTCGCCTGTGCTGTCAAGAGCCAAGGCATTAATCGTAAAATCTCGCCGTTTTAAATCTTCTTTCAAGGAGCGAACAAAGGTGACTTCATCTGGTCGGCGAAAGTCTTGATAAGTTGACTCGGTACGAAAGGTTGTTACTTCATACTGTTGGTCTTCCATCAATACAAGGACTGTACCATGTTCGATACCCACATCAACGGTTCGTTTAAAAATTTGCTTAATTTCTTCTGGATAGGCACTTGTCGCAATATCGACATCATGGATTGGTTTATTTAATAAAGCATCACGGACGCTGCCCCCGACAAAATACGCTTCAAAGCCCTGTGCATTGATTTCACGAATAACGGGAGCGGCTTCTTTAAATTCGTTTGGAATAGTTGTCAATTTCATAGCATCTGTTCCAATCCGTAAAGTAGTTCTGTTCTCTGTACCACTTGCCGACAAGCTAACGCCACTCCTGTCATGAATGAACGCCGATCATAAGAATCATGCCGAATAGTGAGCCCTTCACCTACACTGCCAAATTGGACTTGTTGGTGTGCCACTAAACCAGGTAAGCGGACACTATGGATTCGCAGACCCTCGTAATCAGCCCCGCGTGCCCCTGGTATTGATTCTACCTCTTGCGGATTCCCTTGTTTTTTTGCTGGCCGAACTTCTTGAATCATTTCTGCAGTTTTTATAGCCGTTCCGCTCGGTGCATCCAATTTGTTATCATGATGTAATTCAATGATTTCCACATCTGGAAAATACTGCGCCGCTTTTTGGGCAAATTGCATCATTAAAACTGCCCCAATTGCAAAATTTGGCGCAATTAAGCCGCCGATGGCTTTTTCTCGAGATAGGTTTGTCAATTCGTTGATTTGTTCCTCCGTAAAGCCTGTCGTCCCAACAACTGGCGCCATACCATGTTCCAACGCAAAACGTGTATTTGGATAGGCGGCTTCAGGAACCGTAAAATCAATCCAAACATCTGGTTTGACAGCTAGGACTTCTTCTAAGCGCTGAAAAACGGGAATTGCTGTTTCATCATTGAAAGAAACAGTTTCTTGTGCTTCATGAGGATCATACACACCTACTAATTCAAAGTCTGCGGTTTCTAAGACCATTTGTGTAGCAGTACTGCCCATCCGTCCTTTAAACCCAGCGACAATTATTTTAATCATGTGTTTTCCCATCCTTTCTTTCAAAGCGATAGCGATCCCGCTTGTTAAATTTAGCCATATTTTCTTCAAAAACTTCGGTTAAATCAATCTCTAAAGAATTTGCCATGCTAATCAATACAAAAAAGACATCTCCAAGTTCCTCTGATACTGTCTTTGGTTTTTCGTCTGCTTTTTTCTGTTTTTCACCATAATAATGATTGACTTCACGGGCTAATTCTCCGACCTCTTCCGTCAAACGAGCCATTTGTCCTAATGGTGAAAAATAGCCTGTTTTAAACTGTTGAATATAATCATCAACTTCCGTTTGCATCGATTGCAAACTACGTTGTTCTGATTCTGACATTTTACCCCAACCTTTCTTACTCTACCTCCTACATCTTATCAAAAACTTGGCTATCTGGAAAGGTTCTACTTGTTGTTTTATATAGAGAATGATACAGTTTATACTGTAAAAGGACGTGATTAAATGGAAGAACAAAGATTTTATTTTAAAGATGTGTTATTTATTGTATTAGGAAGCTGTATCTATGCCTTTGGTTTGGTTACTTTCAATATTGCCAATGACCTGGCCGAAGGTGGTGTCACGGGGATTACTTTGATTTTAAGAGCCTTATTTCATTTTAACCCAGCATATACGACATTATTAATCAATATTCCGCTCTTATTAATTGGTGGGAAAATTTTAGGCAAACGTTCCCTCTATTATACGCTAATTGGTACCGTGTCGTTATCGGTATTTTTGTGGTTTTGGCAAAAATTTCCTGTTGAAATTAATTTAGATCATGATTTATTGATTGCTGCTCTCCTAGCTGGTTTGGCCGCAGGATTCGGGAGTGGCCTTGTTTACCGCGTAGGCGGAACCACTGGTGGGACCGACGTCATTGCCCGCATTTTCGAAAAATACTTTGGGATTAGCATGGGCCGTTCGTTGTTACTTTTTGATGTTGCAGTCTTACTCCTCTCGTTGACCTATATTGATGTCAAACGAATGATGTATACTTTAATTGTGTCCTTTGTTTTCAGTCGTGTTGTTGATTCTGTACTCGATGGAGCCTATGCTGCGAAAGGAATTTTAATTGTTTCCAATCATTCCGAAGAAATCGGTCAAAGTTTAATGGCTTCTTTAGAACGTGGGGTAACATATTTAAATGGTGAAGGTGCTTATTCACAAGTGGAAAAACGGGTTCTCTACACGGTAGTCAGTCCTCGAGAAATAATGGAAGTCAAACGGATTGCTAATGAAATAGATGAAAAAGCCTTTGTGTCCATCATTAACGTACATGAAGCAATTGGCGAAGGCTTTACTTATGCAAAACCCAGCAAACAACGGCGCTTTAAATTAAAACAATAAATAAAACCCAGCATTTATTGAAAATGCTGGGTTTTATTTATTGTTGTTTCAAACGATTTAATTCATCGGATAATTCTAAAAACGCTTCTTTGTTGCCTGTTTCTAAAGCATCATCAATTTGAGCTTTAAGTAATGCCATTCGTTGCGTTTGTTCTTCTTGCTTAAAGTATTGATCAATCGCTCTGGCAACTTCCTGATCCACTTGTTCATTCCATGGCGCAAACGGATTATCTTCTAAAACAGATAAATACTGGCTCGTTTGCCAAGCCTCTGGAAATACACATTCTAAATAAAGAGCTTTCCGCCAATTCATCCGAATCTCGTGAAAAATTTGTTCCGGATCTGTAAATTCTTGTGCTTGGATAAAAAGCAATAACGGCTCCTTACCTAAACCATCCGCTACCACACGAATCCCCCGATCGGTTTTTTCTACGTTCTCAACAAAATGAACATTATTTAAAATCGCATCGTGCGTTAATAAGTAATTTAAAATCCACAGTACTTCTCTTCTTCCAAAAGGCACGGTATTCACTAACCAAGTTAAAAATTTTTTCTTTTCTGATAAACTAACAAACATCGTCGTTTCCTATCTTTCTTCCATATCTGCTAGCACAGATTGCATGTCGACATCACTAGGTTCATGTTCCAAATAGTGGTATAACAAGTGTTTTGCTTTTTCAAGTTCGCCTTCTTCTCGTAAGAACAATGCGTATTCTTTTAGAAATTCTGGTTCGTGAGACAATTCTTGCGCTGCTTGTTCATAATGAACTTTAGCGACGGCAAAGTCTTCTAATTCGTTGTACGCTTTTGCTAAGTTCCATTCAGCATAAGGATGATCCGTTTCCTCTAAATCATTTAAGATAGTAATTACTTCCTCAAAACGCTCTTCCGTGATGTAGAGATTACTTAAGGTCAAACGACTTTCATCTGTTTTCTCACCTAATTCCAAAGCTTTTAACAACCAGTTTTCAGCACCAGCAATATCGTGTAAGCGATAGGCATTTTCAGAGGCAAATTGGTATAACTCTACTTGGAAGGGGTTTTCCGCAATTCCTTCTTCGATCACCGCTTTTGCTTCCTCTAATTGCTCTTCTTCTTGGAGCGCTTCCGCTAAATATAGATAAAGTGATTGATAATGTGGGTTTAGTGTTTTTAATTGCTGGAACAACGCAATGGCTTTTTGATTCTCATGTAACTGTAAATAAGTGAAAGCTAACTGGAATAAACGATCGTCTGTTTGTTCTTCTTTGACCGCGGCTTCCAAATAAGGAACTGCTTCTTCAAAATCACCTAACATGCTGTAACTACTTCCTAAGCGTTCATTCAAGGAAATAGCAGAGATTTGCGCTGTCCCGCTTTCTACAATGCTTTGATAACGAGTAATAGCCTCGACAAATTGACCATTTGTAAAGTATAGTTCTCCCAAAGCAAATTGAATTAACGGCTCTTCTGGCATAAGATTGGCTGCTTCTTTTAATTTCGCTTCACTGACTTCTGGAATCCCTAAAACTTGGTACAAATCCGCAGTAACTAAGAGGCTTTGGACATAACTGTCACTAGTTTCTGGAATTTTTTCTAAATAGATGAATGCGTCATCTATTTCATTATTTTCAATGGCGATTTCTGCTAATGGAATGTTTAAGCCATCTGCATCGGGAAATTGTTCCAACAATTGTTGGAAAATTTGTTTGGCTTCTTCTAGAAAACCTAAAGATAATAACGTTTCCCCTAAATCAGCTAAGGTATTTTCATCATCTTTCTTTAATGCTTCTTCAAACATTAACTGTGCTTCTGCTAAATTTTCAGCTTGTAATGCTTGAACCATTTTTTCACTATATGACATAATTTCCCCTCAAATCTCTTTTAAAATTTCTTGGTATCTTTCAATCGTTGTTAACAGTTGATCGGGCGTTGGCTTTAAAGCTGCTCCTAGTTGACCGATTTTTCCCAACACCATAGGAGGACCTAGTGTTTCTGTGTGAGCCAAGACTTGTTCTGCGTAATCAGCACTTAAAATTTCTTTTGGAAACGCCACCGGAAAACCTAAGCGAATAAACCAAACGATAAAATTTTTAAATTGAAAGTCAAAGTGATTGACTTGCTGGCTCCATAAAACTTGTAACAATAATCCCAATAATCGTTTCATGGGACCTGATAACAAATGGCCATTTTCGGTTGTAGCAAAGGCCGCTTCAAAAACTCGGCCAAATTGATCCACTTTTTCCCCTGCTTGTTCATAAAAAGATAACAACTCGTCTAAAATACCATTAAATGACGTTTGATTCAACCGTTTTTTATCTGGATACGTTTGGTATAGCATTTGTAAATAAGCATAATCACAGACAAGACCCGCTCGAATAAAAACGAGCAAATCAATTAAAGGAGCGGCACCTTTTTTATTGGTCAAGGTACTATCAAACAAAATTTCTTCTGAATGATTTTCTATATGCATGGTTGCATGCTGTGCTTGCTGAATTGTGACACTTGGTAAAAGTCCTTGCCGTAACGCTTGAACAGACACAGGCATCAGCCAACATTTGGAGGAACACTTACTTACTTGGTGCAAAAATGCGGTTAATTGTAGTACCCCTTCATTACCTAAACCAATCAATAAAACATCCTGATTTTCTGGCCAATCAGCTAAGAAACGTAACACACTTTCTAATTCTGATAAGTCATTGCAATGAACATCATTGCGACAAATATACCAGTTTAATCCCAACTGTTCCCCAAAGGCATAATTAATCTTCTCCGAAAAAAGATCATAGTAACGCTGATTCGCCAAAACAACGATTGACTCCGTCGTTACTGGTCGTTTTTTTAGGACGGAAGCAAATGTTTCTCCATAAATAATAGCGACCTTGTTTTCCCCTCTAGAATAGTTGTATTTCATTGATTCACCACCTTAAGACTGTTTCCTCTTCCTTCACCCCAAGTCTAGCATAACCACTAAAAAACAGCTACTGGC
Organism: Enterococcus sp. DIV2467a; assembly: GCF_050532945.1. NCBI lineage: Bacteria > Bacillati > Bacillota > Bacilli > Lactobacillales > Enterococcaceae > Enterococcus > Enterococcus sp. DIV2467a. Next base: position 1,629,497 of record NZ_CP172896.1, read on the forward strand.
AACAACTTATTTTTGTCCTTCATTCATAAATCTTTCTCTTTTTATCAAAAAAGCAAGGAGCGAGTGTCGAACCGTTCCCGCTTGATTCTCGGAGCGAAGCACGTTTTTCTCACCCAAGGCTCGTTACAATTTAGCCTTTTAGCGTACTGTCTCGACCACCTCTTAAAATAACATTTTTTATGTATGATTCAAAAAAGAACCCTTGGAAACCAAGGGTTCTAATTGTCTGTCTTATTTCACTGCATCTTTCAATGCTTTACCTGGTTTGAATGCAGGTACTTTGCTTGCAGCGATTTGAATTTCTTGTCCAGTTTGTGGGTTACGTCCTTTACGAGCTGCGCGTTCGCGAACTTCAAAGTTACCAAAACCGATTAATTGAACTTTTTCACCTTTAGCAAGAGTTTCTTGAATTGTTGAAAAGACAGCGTCTACTGCTGCAGTAGCATCTTTTTTAGTTAAACCAGTTGAAGATGCAACGTTTTCGATTAATTCTGCTTTATTTGCCATGGATCATTTCACCTCCTCTATAAGAGATACGATGTTTTTACACACCTAAAGTTCCGTCTATTTTTGAGTGGTCCAAAAACAGACAGCAAATATTGATCTGGTTCAATATTCTGTTAACAAGATAGCATAAGAAAGTTGTAATAGCAAGGTTTTTAGTGTATTTTAACCAGTTTTTTCAAAAAATAATCATTTTTTCTCAAAGTTGATAAATTTATTTGAATATCTAAAAAAAGTATGGTAGAATGCACTATTTTCGGCGTCGCGGAATGATTTTAATCGGCGTGCCCTCAAACGTAAATGCTTTTCTGATTTGATTTTCTAAAAACCGGGCATAAGAAAAGTGCATTAGTTCTTCTTCGTTGACAAAAATAACAAATGTAGGTGGTTTGACTGCCACTTGTGTTGCATAAAAAATCTTCAAACGTTTTCCTTTATCAGTTGGTGTCGGATTAATTGCTACAGCATCCATTATAACGTCATTTAACAACGCTGAAGGAATCCGTAAGTTTTGATTCATACTTACTGTTTCAATTAGTTCAGGCAGTTTGTTTAAACGTTGTTTGGTTAATGCAGACACAAAAATAATGGGTGCATAATCTAAATATTGGAATTCATCACGAATTTCCGCTTCAAAATCACGCATTGTATTTGTATCTTTTTTGACTGTATCCCATTTGTTGACCACGATAATAATACCGCGACCTGCTTCATGGGCATAGCCCGCCACACGCTTGTCTTGCTCACGAATACCTTCTTCTGCATTCAAGACCATTAAAACAATGTCTGAGCGTTCAATCGCCCGCATTGCGCGCATGACGCTATATTTTTCAGTTGATTCGTATACTTTTCCACGTTTACGCATACCAGCTGTATCAATCATTAAGAACTTTTGACCTTCTTCAGATTCAAAATACGTATCGATTGCATCTCGCGTTGTTCCTTCAATATCTGAAACAATCACGCGATCCTCACCAAGAATAGCATTAATCAATGATGATTTACCGACATTTGGACGCCCGATTAAACTGAATTTAATTGTATCTTCGTCCTCTTCTTCTGAAGTGTTAGGAAAATGTTTAACTGCTTCGTCTAACACATCGCCAATGCCTAAACCATGACTACCAGAAACTGGGAAAGGATCCCCTAGTCCTAAAGCATAAAATTCATAAATATCATTACGCATTTCAGGATTGTCAACTTTATTAACAGCTAAGATCACTGGTTTATTACTACGATATAAAATTTTTGCTACTAACTCATCTGCATCAGTAATTCCTTCACGGCCACTAGCAACAAAGATAATCACATCTGCTTCATCAATCGCAATTTCTGCTTGGTGTTTGATTTGATCCATAAATGGTTCGTCACCTAAATCAATCCCACCTGTATCAATAATACTAAATTCACGCCCTAACCATTCTCCAGTTGTATAAATACGGTCGCGTGTTACGCCAGGAGTATCTTCTACAATCGAGATACGCTCACCGGCAATGCGGTTAAAAATAGTCGATTTACCGACATTCGGTCTACCGACAATCGCAATAGTTGGATTTGCCATTTGATTCCCTCCTTGAGAATTTCAATCCTTACTAGTTTACCTAATCAAACCTTAAAGTGCAAGAAAAGTTTTAGTTTCTGCTGATTTTCTAACCAATTCAAGAAAAAATGAGTTTGACATAGCCGATCTGTTTACGGCTATGTCAAACTCATAAATTTCAAGAAAGTAACGTGTTATTCCTCTTCTTTCGCATCAGATAAAGCGTCACCTAAAATATCGCCCATGGTAAAACCAGTATTTTCTTCAGGCAATTCATATTCCTGTTCTTCTTTTGGTTCTTCTTGAGACTCAGGTTTTGGTTCTAACGCTTTGATACTTAAAGCAATACGATGTTCCTCTGGATTAACTTCTAAAACTTTCACTTGTACTTGATCCCCTTCATGAAGGACTTCATGAGGCGTTGCAATGTGCTTGTGAGAAATTTGAGAAATATGCACTAATCCTTCCACACCAGGGAAAACTTCCACAAAGGCACCGAAGCTTGTTAGGCGTTTTACTGTGCCATCTAAAACAGTCCCAGCGGCTGCTTTTGTTTCGATATCTGTCCATGGTCCAGGCAATGTTTCTTTAATAGATAAAGAAATACGTCCTTCTTCTGGATTAATTGAAAGAATTTTTACTTGAACGTCTTCGCCAACAGTTAACGCATCACTTGGTTTGCCCACATGCTGATGAGCAATTTCAGAAACATGAACTAAACCATCCACGCCACCTAAATCAATGAATGCACCGAAATCTGTTAAACGAGCTACTTTCCCTTCAACAACGTCTCCGTCATGTAAAGAAGAAAGTAATTCTTCTTTTTTCGATTCTTTTTCAGCTTCAACAACTGCTTTATGTGAAAGAATTAAGCGGTTTTCTGAAGGTTCGATTTCAATAATTTTAAATGCTAGTGTTTGACCTTTATATTCAGAAAAATCTGCAACAAAATGATCTTCAACCATTGAGGCAGGAACAAATCCGCGAACACCGACATCAACAACCAAACCACCTTTAACAACATTTGTAACAGGTGCTTCGATTACTTTGCCCGCTTGGAAATCTTGTTCAATTTCTTCCCAAACTTTTTTAGCATCTAAACGGCGTTTTGACAGTAAATAACTGCCGTTTTCTTTATCTTTGCCAATTGATGTGATAACAACTAAATCTAACACATCACCGACTTTCACAAGTTCGTGTACATCTTCAACTGGTAAAGTCGATAATTCCTTTGCAGGAACAACGCCTTCAACGCCCGCTCCTTCAATGCCGACAACAACTTGTTTGTCTTCAATGGCTAAAACTTCGCCTTTAACAATATCGCCAACACTGACTTCTTGAACGCTGTTCATTGCATCTTCCATTGTTTCGTTGTTTGCTACTTGTTTGTCTTCAAAATCTGTCATGCCTCTTATCCTCCTATGCCAACAAAAATTCCAAAACTTAGCTATATATACTTACATAGTACGAGATTTTTGTAAAAAAATAAAGCGATTTCTTCTATTTTTCTTAAAATTCTTTAAAAAAGTTCAAAACCTTTTTGTTTAATCACATTTTGTATGGCGGCGACGACTTCTTCAATCGTCAACCCTGTTGTATCGATTTTCACAGCATCACTTGCTTGGACAAGGGGTGATACTTCTCTGGTTGAATCTAAATAATCCCGACGTTCAATCTCCGCCTTCAAGGTTTCAAAATCCGTCTCAATCCCTTTTTCTTGATTTTCTTTAAAACGACGTTCTGCACGTTCTTCAACGCTAGCCACCAAGAATATCTTTACTTCGGCCTTTGGTAAAACTGCAGTACCAATATCTCGACCATCCATGACAACTCCGCCGGCTTGACCAATTTTCTGTTGTAACGCCACCATTTCTTCTCTAACTTTTGCATGTTTTGAAACAGCTGAAACAGCATTCGTTACATCTGGCTGGCGAATCGCTTCGGTCACTTCATGACCGTCGATAAAAACACGTTGGCCATTCTCTGCTTGCTGAAAAGAAATAGTGTGGTTGACACAAAGCGCTACTAATGGTTCTTCCGCTTGAATGTCGATTTGATTTTGCAAGGCCAGATACGTAATCGCTCGGTACATGGCACCCGTGTCACAATACACATAATTCAATTGTTTTGCTAAAATTTTTGCAACTGTACTTTTGCCTGACGAAGCTGGTCCGTCAATAGCAATACTGATTTTCCCCATGAAAAAACTCCTTAACTGATATGCATCCTTTAAAATGCGCTTCTTCTTTTATATTAAAATCAGAAGAAAAGAACTTGGATTTAAACTGATGACGAGTTTCTAACGAAAAAGCAATAAGCCGAAATCCCTCGAAAGACGCAAACCATCTTTCGGAAATTTCTGCTTATTGGCATTCTCATGTAATCATCCGTCGCGGTTTAGCCCTTGAAAGTGCTGTCCAAACCTCTTTTTCTGGATTATTTAATACGTAATGGTTGTCCCGGATAAAACACAGATGTATCAATCCCAGGATTTAACGCTAAAATTTGTTCTAATGTCATTCCGTTACGTTCGGCAACTTGACGTGCCCCTTCACCACTTTGAACGGTATCATAAACAGGTTGTTGGTTCTGCGCTTGTTGCTGTTGTTGATTTTGAGCTTCTTGTTGTTGTTGCTGCTCTTGTTGTTGCTGTTGCTGTTGTTGTGCTTGTTGGTCCTGTTGTTGCTGTGCAGCAGCATCAGAACTTGAAGGTGTTGTATTTTCAGCTGGTTGGCTGCTTGCTGGTTCTGAGCTTTCCACTGATTTTGACGTACTTTCTTTTTTCTTCTCTTTTGATGATGATTGGACTAATGAAGAAGATGGCTGGCTATTTTTGCTAGCACTTTCGTTCGGTTTCTTGTCTTGCATCATCCATAAGAAAGTCCCAATTGGAATGGCAATAATTAATAATAGCAAAATAACTAAAACAGTTAGAAATAATGAATTTCCTCGTTGCTGTTGGCGTTTTGCTAAACGAGAACCACCACCATTTTGATCAGGTTCATAAATTGATTGTTCCCATGGCTCACGAGCTTGGTTTTTCTTTTTGTCCTTTTTACTCACTGCTAATTTCCTCCTAAACTTCTCTCGCTTGTTATTATATCATAGCTTTTGCCAACTGCCGACTAAAAAAATGAATTAATCACGTTCTTTAAATAATTTTAGAAATTTAGAACGCCAATCTTCTTCATTTTGATTGCTGGTCTTGTTCGATTTTACTATTGAATCTTGGTAAATGTCAAAGAATAACGCACAATTATCACAACAAGTTTCCGGTGATTGTTTTACAATCGATTCTTGAAAATAAGTTTGAATCAACGTTCTTCGACAGGTTGTGGTTTCAATATACGTCAGCATCCCTCTTAATTGCGCTTGACGATCTTTTTCTTTCTCCTCTAAACGATGCTCTAGCTCTTCAAAAGAATAATCCTTGGCTAAATAGCCTTGGACCCATTTTTGTTGTAACTCGGTGGCATTTTCTAACAAACCTGCTTGTTCTTCTCCTTCAATCAGCGATTTTAAGGTCGCTCGATTCGCTCTTGTCTCTTCTAAGAAAAACCGATGAATAAATTCATCCCCTTTTTTATACAATAATAGCGCCCAACTTTTTTGACCATCACGTCCAGCTCGCCCGATTTCCTGTAGGTAATTTTCTAAGCTATCAGGCAAATCAAAATGAATCACTCCACGAACATCAGGTTTGTCGATTCCCATCCCAAAAGCATTCGTTGCACAAAGAATATCGATTTGATTATCAATAAATTGTTCTTGCAAGCGACTACGTTCACTAGCCTCCAAGCCCCCATGATAATAGGCTACCTTAAAACTGGTTTTTGCCTGAATAAGTTGACTGATTTGTTCTGTTTTGTTGCGCGTGGCGCAATAGATAATGATTTTACCAGCCGTTTTAGATAAGTAATCTAGTAATACTTCTTCTTTTTCTGACGTTCCCTTCACGAACAAGCCAATATTTTTTCGATTCACTGAAGAAAGAACTTCTTGATAGCTACCATGAGAAAATAATTGTTTTATAATTGCGTGCTGTACAACGGGTGTCGCTGTGGCAGTTAACGCCAAGGTCAAAGGAAAGTCTAGCTGTTTTTGGACCAGATCTAATTTACTATATTCAGGGCGAAAATCGACGCCCCACTGATAAACACAATGGGCTTCATCCACCACAAATAATGCAATTTTTTGGCGTTGTAACACACTAAGTACTTCTTGCTGCAAAAGCATTTCTGGGCTTAAAAACAGATAATCGTATTGGAACATTTTCGCTAAAATATAACGCTTTTCTGAATACTGTAACGTACTGTTTAAGGCAACCGCACCTTTAATTCCTTGTCTTTGTAATTGACGCACCTGATCTTCCATTAACGAAAGTAAGGGAGAAACAATTACCGTTAGTCCCTCTAACTTTTGGCCCACAAATTGATAACACAATGATTTGCCAGTGCCTGTTGGCAAAACAGCCAATGTATTCATACCGTCAAGTAAGTTTGTAATCACTTCTTTTTGACCAGGCTTAAACGCTGCGTAACCAAATCGAGTGAATAATTCTTGTTCTAATGTCAACAACACTCACTCCTTTTTTTGCCAAATTTGTTGGATTTGATATAACCGAAAATCTAAATAAGAAAGCGTCGCTTCTTGCGCTCGCCAATCCCGATACACCCACAACCGCGGATCTTGTTCTGTTTGAGCCAAGTTTTGGAGTATTGCCTCCTTTTCAAGATAAACAGACGCCTGCAGCTGCCCTTGAATAGCCAACTCTAATAGATGGTCATGAATGGTACTCGGTTTTATTTTTCGCTGCTCAGCAATTTCTTGAAGCGTCTTGCCTTCCGTTAACAATCGTTGGGTTTCTTGCATACTTTGGTTTAGATTTTTTTCTAGATACGGCCATACAAGCGTTTGTAAAGCAGGATAGTTTCCTCCGTACATTATCAACTGCAGTAAATGATGAACCGCTTGCGTATGCCATAAACGCTGTTCAAGAACTGTCTTATGGCTTGTTAATTGCTGAGGAACTTTGCCAGTTTGCTGATAACCAGAAAGTTGCGCAACCAAATAGTCGCTTTCTGCTTCAGGTAGTAACTCAAACCCTCGCAACAGTTCTTCTTTGATTGATTGAACGCGCTGCTCTTTCTTGTCTTGTTGTAACCATCGTTTCAAATATAGTTGCGGAATCGGTGTTGATAAAAGTGGAATATACTGTTTTTCCTCAAATGATAAATACGAAGTCACTTGCACGGCAAATTGAATGAGTTGCCAACTTTCTCGATCACTTCTGCCAAAACGATAAAGATCAATTGCAGGATAATCCAGCAACGAAAAATGGTGCTCCTTTAAAAATAGTTGCCCTTCTTTTGTTAGTTGAATCTCATTTGTCTCTTTGTGATACTGAATTTGTTTCGCCTTCGAAAGTTTTTCAAGAAATTGAAAATAGGCTTGTTCGGAAATCGTTGGCCACCAGCCAATGAATCGTAAACAATCATATAAAAACCCATAAATCAAAACAGAGCTAGTCCGTTTGCCTTTTAAAAGATGATACAAAGTTGATGCACGTACCTTGTATCCATGAGATAATAACGCTAAAATAAAAGTTGCTTCCATAGTAAACCTCTTTTAGATAGGATGTGTCACTGTTTATGCAATCACGTTTAGTTCCTGAAAAATGTATTGCTTGTGGACTTTGTCAAGTTTATGCGCCCAATATATTTGATTATGATGATCATGGGATTGTCCTTTTTAAAGACGAGCCGCATGCTCGACAACAATTTATTCCAGAAAACGAACGCGAGAATGTGTTAAAAGCGTACCGCAAATGTCCCACGCGTGCAATAGAAATAAGCAAAAATGAGTGCTAAATAATTTAGCACTCATTTTTGCTTAGAGTATTTTTTCGAGCCAAGCAAGTGTTTGCTCATCTATCGAAACAAACTGTAATTGTCCTTCTTTTAGCGGTTCTTTGACTAAATGAATTTGATCATTTAGGCCATTGATCCATTCATAACGAAGACCATTTTCTTTTGCTTTAGAATTTTTAGCTTCTAAATAATAATTGACATGGTAATTTTCTTTACCATCCAATTGTAGCGTATTAATGGTCACTTCAAAATCTGGTGAAACATCGGTCGATTTCTTTTCACGTAATCGTTCAATTGCTTCAATAAAAGAAGGAAATTGAGGATTATTTTCCCCACCAACGAGATATTTTTTAGCAAATTCTGTACTATCCGTATGACTTTTCACTTGTTTGGCAAATGCTTGATAAAAGGTTTCTAGCGCTTTGCGGGCATCATAGTCGCTAGCTAACGGAAAATTCAATTGTAGCGTTGGATTATCGGAGAGCGCTTCGACAAAATCATTTTCACCAATCGTTTCTTTTGATGTTTGAATTTCTTCTCCATTAATCGTCTTTTTAAGTTGAATCGTCATCCCTTTGGACCAGAACAAAGGGCCAATCGTTTTGCTTCCATTCGTTAGCGTACCAACTTTCCGATCATTAATATAAATATCTGCGTCTGGCAGATTGCTCTCCACAACAAAATTCATTCGTTTAAAATCTAAAGGAATACTAGAAATATAATTTTCCTCTTCTAATAAACGATACTCTTCTGTGATAACAGGTTCACCGGTGCTATCTTTCACTGTGGCTGTAAAGGTATATTGTCCTGGCGCTAAGGGTCCCAATTCCTTTTGATAAGTGGTTGAGTCGGAAGTGCCCACTTCCCGCCCGTTCATTGCCAGCGTCACACCGCGCTGATTCGTCGTTAACTGAACAGAAACAGGCGTTAAAATGAATTGATAACGGTGAAAGAAAAATGCTGTTTGACTTGTTTCACGAATAGTTAAACCATGTAGCTTTTTATCCTTTAATAGCGCTTTTTCTAATTTTTTTAGCTCAGTTGGATTTTTTTGATAATAAGTGATTAAAGGCTTAATGCTTTGCGGATTCACTTGAAATTCAGACTCGTTCGTCCTCATTTTTTTACTTAATTCTTGGGCATCACCATTCTCAATCGCTTCAATAAAATGAGAAATTTGTTGTTCCTTAGAAAAATAATGCGTCCCGAGAAAATAGCTACCCGCTCCAAGAACGATGAACACAAAAAGAAACACCCAGATCCAGCTTCTTTTTGATCTGAGAGGAGTAGATTCGTTCCCTTTATTCATTGATGGTTGTGCTTGGTTTTCCTCTTGATGCATTGATTCATTCATTAGCGGAGCGCCGCATTCTTCACAAAAGGACTCCGTATCACGATTCACGTGACGACAATTTTTACACTTTTTCACTCAGGAAAACTCCTCTTTCTTTGATGATTTCTATCATACCAAGGGAAAGTTAAAATTACAATGCAGATGGTTTAGTATTTTTTAACAGAATGATGACAGATTATGACAACCTCTTTTCTTTTAGGCGTAAATTTTAAAAACCCACTGTCAAACATTGTTCAACAGCAGGTTTTTTATCATTTATTTTGTTAACGGTGTTTTTTTCTGAATAGTATGTTGTTTTTTTGATAGCCATGGCAATAACTTCGCATGTAGTACTAGAAAAACACCACTGACTAAGAGGCCTTTAATAAGGTTGAATGGCACAATACCAATCGCCACATAGCTTGCTAAAGATGTTCCTAAAAATTGTTGTGTGGTCACACCATATAATTGTAAGTAAATGGGTGTAATGACAAAATAATTCGCAATACTCATGAAAATTGTTAAGGCTAAGATCCCACTTACTAAGCCCACTATCCGATTTGTACGGATATTTTTCTTTTTACCAAAGAAATAAAAAATTGGCAAGGTGAAGATACTACTTGCTAAAAAGCTAGCGAAATCTCCCACCATATTTTGCGGTGCTAGTCCGGTTAAGAACAGGTGTAGCAACGAACGAACAAAAGCAGTAATTACTCCTGCTAACGGTCCGTACAAGAACATTCCGAGTAGAATCGGAATATCACTAAAATCGATTTTCAAAAAACTAAACGCCGGCATAATCGGAAATGCCACAAATTGTAATACTGTACCGATTGCGGCCAACATTGCAATGCTGACCATTTTTTGTACCTTGTTGTTCATCTGAAATCCTCCAATTAAGGACCCATCTTCAACGAACTTTTTGATTCGCTTCTTTGTCATACAAAAAAACCCTATTTTTCTGCAGGGAAAAATAGAGTAGGATTATCTGATGAAAAAGCGTCTCAAATAAGCCCTATCTTCTTTATCCAGACTATACTGTCGGTATTGGAATTACACCAATTCAATCGTTAAAAACGAGTCGTGGACTATAACCACCGGTCGGGAATTACACCCTGCCCCTGAAGACGAACCTTGTATTATATTTTTTTACTTACTTAGTGTAACCCATTTGAACAATGAATGCAACTAACTAAGCTTTTTTATTAAATTTCATTGATTGTTTCATTTCTCAAAAAAAAACAATCCCTTCGCCATAAGCGCGAAGAGATCGAGTCATTTTATCTTATTTAGCTTGATTTAATAATTGACTGATTTCTTTTTTAGTTAAATCACGATATTGTCCTGGTCGCAAACCTTGTAAGGTCAACTCACCGTAACGTTCACGTTTTAATTTTTGAACAGGGAAACCAACAGCTTGAAACATTTTCTTCACTTGATGATTACGTCCTTCATGAATCGTTAATTCCACGACACTGCTACCTGTTTTAATATCCGCTGAAAGAATTTGAAAATTGGCTGGTGCTGTGCGTTTGCCATCAATGCGAATGCCTTTGGCTAATGGCAATAGATCCCGTTTAGTTGGTACACCTTTAATTTTTGCTACGTAGACTTTATCTACTTCATGTTTAGGATGGGTTAATTTTTGTGAAAAACTTCCATCATTCGTTAAAAGTAACAACCCAGAAGTATCATAATCCAGACGACCGACTGGATAAATTCGCTCAGTAACATCTGTAAAATAATCCGTTACTACTTTACGGCCTTTATCGTCAGACACCGCAGAAATAACCCCTCTTGGTTTATAGAATAAATAATAACCATATTCTTCTTGATAAATTGGTACACCATCAACTTCAACGGTATCTTGTTTACTTACTTGTGTTCCTAATTCTTTGACCACTTGGCCGTTGACTTTTACGCGACCTTTGACAATTAATTCCTCTGCTTTGCGACGCGAAGTCACCCCAGCATGAGCAATTGCTTTTTGTAATCTTTCCATTGTTTAAGCTTCCTCGCCTTCTGTTGTTTCAGACATTGGGTTCGTTTCTTGATAACGATCAAAAAATAGATCCATTGGTAGTTCTTCTTCTAATTCATCTTCCATTTGTTGGATATCTGGTAATTCATCTAAACTTTTCAACCCAAAGTAATCCATAAAATACTTCGTTGTGCCATACAAAATCGCTCTACCAGGACCATCGACGCGGCCTTTTTCTTCTATCAACTGACGGGCAACTAACTTTTGGATAGAGCCAGAAGTCTGTACGCCACGAATTTCATCAATTTCAATACGCGAAATTGGTTGCTTATAAGCAATAATGGATAATGTTTCTAGCGCCGCTTGTGATAAGGCGTTCGACATAGGCGATTGCGCATATTTTTTTAGTAATGAGGCATATTTTTTCTTCGTTGTTAAGACAAAATGATTGCCGACTTCTAAAATATTCAACGCCGATTTATTGTCAGAAACATAATGTTCTTTCAATTTCGTTAATTCTTCATAGGTTTTTGCTGTTGACTTCTCTAATAAGTACGCAAGCTCTTCCAAGCCAATTCCTTCTTCGCCAACCACAAATAAAATTGCTTCAATTTGACTAACTAATGTCACTGTGTTTCCTCCACCTCTGTTGTATCTTCCTGCTGGGTTTCTGTATTAAATAACAAAATTTCACTATAATTATTTTCTTGTTCAGCATAAATCACGCCTGTTTTCATTAATTCTAAAAGAGCCATGAACGTTGTCACAATTTCTTGTTTGGAATAAGAATCGAAGAAAGAATCAAACGACACTGCCTTCCCTTTCTGTACTTGACGCATACGTTCTGAAATAGCGGTGATTTTTTCTTCGATGGAAACATCGTCACTAGCAACAGTTGTTTCAACAGGCTGGCGATTTTTTTTCTTTTCTAACATGGCATGAAAGGCTAGAAATAAATCAATTGTATTAATTTGATTAGGCGGTAGTGTTGTATCTTCCTCTTTATAATCATCCATATCCATTGGTTCTTTTGTATAATAGAGTTTACGTTCTTCTTCTTTTTCATGTAAAACAGTCGCTGCATATTTAAATTTCCGATACTCCAATAACTGAGCTACTAAAGCTTCCCGTGGGTCTTCCTCTTCAAAAAAATCTTCATCATCAATGATTTCAAGCTCTTGTTTTGGAAGCAACATCTGACTTTTAATAGCCATTAAGGTGGCAGCCATGACTAGATATTCTCCAGCGACTTCTAACTCTAAGGTTTGCATCGCATGAATATAAGACATGTATTGTTCAGTTACTGCTGTAATGGGAATGTCATAGATATCGATTTCTAATTTTTGAATTAAATGTAGTAGAAGATCCAGTGGTCCTTCAAAGACATCTAGTTTTAAATTAATTTCTTGCAAAAACGACACCTACTTTCTTTTCTCGACTTCCTAGTTTACCATAAATTTATTCGTTTGTGGGCATTCTCGCAAATTAAGCCCGAGGAAAATGTTCCTTATAAACATCTGCCATTCGTTGTTTGGTAATATGTGTATAAATTTGTGTCGTGGAGATATCTGCATGTCCTAATAATTCTTGAACGATTCTAAGGTCTGCGCCATTTTCCAACAAATGTGTCGCAAAACTATGCCGTAATGTATGCGGCGTAATATTTTTCTCTATCTGGGCTTCTCGGACAATCTGTTTTAAATTTTTCCAAATGCCCTGTCTAGATAACGGTTCGCCATGATGATTAACGAACAGGTGTGTTTCATTCGGATGATTTTTAATCAATTGAGGTCTGGCTTCGTTCATATAGCGCTCAATCCATTGAATCGCATAATCGCCTAAAGGAATAATTCGTTCTTTGTCCCCTTTTCCGATTGTTTGCAATAAACCAATGGATAAATGCAGATCCCCTAATTTTATTTCAATTAGCTCACTAACTCGCAGGCCCGTTGCATACATCACTTCTAAAATAGCACGATTCCGCATACCTAGTGGTTTACTTGTATCAGGCGTTTCAATTAATCGAGTCACTTCGTCAACAGATAATGTACTTGGCAATTTTTGAACTTTCTTGGGGGAGTCAATATGTTGCATCGGATTATGTTCGCTTAAGCGTTCTTGACGTAAAAATTGATGAAATCCTCTCAAACTAGAAATCATCCGAATCACACTTGCTGAAGCTTGCTGTTCTTCGTGAAGGGATTGCAAAAATTCTGTAATCATGTAACGGTCAACTTCGTCCCAAGAATGCAGGCCTTGTTCTTGTAAAAAGGCTACGTATTTTTTTAAATCTCGTTCGTAACTCCGTCGTGTGTTATTTGATAAGCCCCGCTCTATTTGTAAATAGTGTAAATAATCGACTAATTGTTCTTCCATTATCCTTCCCTCATTTCTAGTACTATCCTATCAGATTATGCCCTAGATTGCATGGGTAAATTCCAACTTATTAAAAAAAATCAACTGACAACAAAAGACTTGTTCACTAAGTCGTTAACTTAAGAACAAGTCTTTTGTTGTTGCTACTATTAGTAAAGAATAAATTTGTTATTTTATATATTTATCTAGAAAAGCAGCTACTGTTTCCTTATATTTTTCTGGGTTTTTATTATAAGCTTTCGCATGCTCTGCTCCAGGCACGACATATTTCTCTTTAGGTCCTTGGGTTGCATTATAAACTTCGTCTAACATACTAAACGGCACAAACGTATCATTTTCACCATGAATAAAGAGCACTGGTAAATGATTCTTTTGCAATTGCTTAACAGCACTTGCTTCCCCAAAGAAATAGCCAGCTCTAAGTTTCGTAATCCCGCTAGTAACATTAACTAATGGGAAACTTGGTAAATTGAAAAGCTCTTTCAATTGATATTGCAACTCCTGATTGACTGTAGAATAGCCACAATCTTCCACAATGGCTTTCACGTTATCTGGTAATTTTTCCCCGCTCGTCATCATGACTGTAGCAGCACCCATACTGACACCGTATAAAGTGATTTGTTCTTGCTGACCATTTTCGGTTAAAACTTTCTCAATCCATTGGACATAATCTTTACGATCGGGCCAGCCGAACCCAATATAATCTCCTTGACTTTTCCCGTGACCACGCGCATCTGGCGCTAACACATTGTATCCCCAATCATGATACATTTTCGCAAAGACAGACATCGTTTCTGCCGAACCCATATAACCATGCGCCATAATAACGGTACGATTACTTTTTTTGTCGGCTGGTAAATAAATGGCCTTTAGACGTAGCCCGTCTTCCGAAGTAATTGACCATTCTTGTCGATTTTTGTCATCTTTAAACCACGCGCCTTCAGGTGTCTGGACCACTTTTGACCCTGGGGTATTCTCATTTATAAAGTCTTTCTTTCCTGGAACTACTGCATAATTATAAAAATATAAGCCTGCCGCAATTAAACCAATTGCAATTACTACAATAAGCGCAATCAAAATTTTTAACCATCGATTCATCTACGTACTCCTTTTATTTAAACTGTATGATTCATTATAAGTTGTCGCCCTTTTTTTGACAACTACCATTCAAAGATTCAGCCATCTTTCTTTACCACTACAATGAGACAATTTTGTTGCGACAAAAAAAGCATAGCACAAAAATGTTACCTTTTACGCTATGCTCCACTTATCTATTTATAGGAAACTAAAAATTATTTATTTTCAATAAGTTTAAAACTTGACCATGGTTTCAAAAATTCTAATAAGAAACGTTCGTCATCAGAAATACGACCAACCACATTTACACGGCCATCATTTTTCATTTCTTTTAAAGCAATTTGTGTTTCCCCTTTGTATTGTCCATAGCCAACGTTGTCAATCAAGACATCGCCTCGAACAATATCTCTCGTTGTATGAGCTGGGAAAGGACGATCTTTATAGTAAACACGTGTCATTGTTGAACGCAAAACGTAATCAGAACGATCTCCACGATAACTGTGTAAGTTATCGAACAATGCAATTCTTTCATCTTCTGTGATTTCTGGTTCTGTATCCACTTTGATCGAAGGATACGGTGCATGAAAGGCTTCTGCCATTGCTGCTAATTCTGCTTCTGAGGCATAAGCATTTCCGACAGAAATATCATCGATTAATCCTGTTAAAACTAAATGCTTAACTTGCGTTGCAATTTCTAAATCGCGGTGGTCTTCCAAAGAACATAACCCATCTTGTGTCGGCCATGGCCCAAATGTAGCATCGTGTGAGTTCACAAACGCCATCGTATTTAAATTATATTTTCTAAATTTTTCTGAACAATAAACAAAATGCTCATAGCCTAAGCCGGTATAGCGATGTGGATAGAAATTATGTGAGCCTAGTAAATTTTCTGTGTTTGGTGAGTAGGCCATAATATTATCTACATAACTTGTCCCTGAACTCATATTAATTTCAATTTTAATACCATAAGGGTTTCTTGTCATATTCGCCTCTTCTTGCCCAGTAAAACCAAGATCTAAACGAATACCGTAAGCGCCCATATCATGGAAAAATGATAAATCATCATAAGAGATGCCTAATTGTTCGAACAATGCAGGATTAATATCGACCATCACTTCCATACCTAATTGGTTGGCGTAATCTACGACTTTTTTAAACTCTGCTAATACCTTTTCCCGATCATCATTGATTTGCAATAAACTAGTAAAGACACGCTTAAAGCCGTATTTATGAGCCAAATCCAAATATGCTTTGTCCTTTTCAAATGTTGAACGTTCTGGATAAATTGAAATACCTAATTTTCCCATGTGATTGCCTCCTAAATTGTAAAACATAATAATGTATCTGCTTACATTGTAACAAAAAAAACAAAAGTGGTCTACACCTTTCCTATAGGAAATCTTATAAAAATTCCACTGGTTTGTTATCTTCTCTTTTGTTATGATAAAAAAGAACCTAATTGTCAGTGTGAAAGGAAGAGGAAAACAGATGAAACATAAGAAAATGCTTGCTGTTGCTTCAGTTGCAGCATTCGCCTTGCTTTTAGCAGGCTGTAACACAACCAATAATAAAGGCACGACCGCAACGAGTGATTCTGTCGCTAAATCCAGTGAAAGCAAAACAAAGGATTCGGTCGACTTAAATTCACTAGATTTACCACAACTAGATGACAAAGTTGCCGAAGATCAAGACTTAGTCCAAATGGTTACTTCAATGGGAAATATTGAAATCAAACTATTTCCTAAACAGGCTCCAAAAACTGTCGAGAACTTTATGAAACATGCCAAAGATGGCTATTATGATGGCTTGACTTTCCACCGCGTCATCAATAACTTTATGATCCAAGGTGGCGATCCTAGCGGTGATGGAACTGGCGGAAACAGCATCTGGAATAAACCATTTGAAGATGAATTTTCAAACCAGTTATATAACATTCGTGGCGCATTATCAATGGCGAATGCAGGACCTAATACTAACGGCAGTCAGTTCTTTATTGTCCAAAATACAGATGATCAATCTGATGGTCTTTTATATGATGATTATCCAAAAGCAATCATTGATGCTTACAAAAAAGGCGGCTATCCTTCTCTTGATAAAAAACATACTGTTTTCGGTCAAGTAACCAAAGGAATGGATATTGTCGATAAAATTGCCAAAGTCGAAGTTGGTGCCAACGATAAACCAAAAACTGATGTTAAAATTGAAAAAATCAATATTCTTCAAGAAGCAAAAAAATAACAAAAAGTCAGAACGTACGCTGAAGATACGTTCTGACTTTTTGTTATTTTTGAATTGCTTGTAATGCCTTTTCTGGTACTTGGTCTTGATTGACCTCTTCATACGTATTGATGTGGGCCCCTTTATTTGAGACTTTTAGATAATGATCTGTTTTTAATTCATGGTCCGCTGTAAAAGTTATTTCTCGTGTTTTGCCTTCCTCATCTGCGGCTACTTGCGTATAACTAGCAATTCCATAGCCATTAACGCTATCGGCTTTCTTTGTTTTAACATACACATTTCCTTCTTTAACCAATGGATTTAATTGATCTAACACACCAGCTAATTCGCCAGAGTTCTTCTCTGCGTAAAACTTGGCCCCAAATAAACCACCACCAATAACAATTGCTGTCACCACTAAAAATTTAATAAATTTCATCACATAAATCCTCCCGAGTAATTATTCTCTGTTACTTCTTCCAAAGTATAGCAAGTTTTAAACAATCCTTCCTCGGGCGCAACGACCAGTTTTTCCTCAGACTTATGTCGTATTTTTGTTATTTTGAATAAATAACAAAACACTACTCTTCTATCAATAATTGACTTAATAATTGAATTTCTTGATTCTTAGTTAAGTCAATTGTTTTCATTGTAACCGCTGTGGCTAAACCTAAATAGATTACCACCATTTTAGGAAATAATTCGACAAATTTTCCTTTGTCCATTTGTACATATTTTTTATCCAATAATAAACGCTCTTCAAAAAAAGTTTGAAGCATTTGCTGCAATTCTTCTTCATAACCATGTGCTTTCATAAATAACGCCGTATAGATTTTTTGATGTTTTTGGGCAAATAATATAAAGTTCAGACCCAATGCAATCACTGGGTCTGAGGCACCGACATCTGCTTTATAAAATAATTGCATACGATGAAATAACGATTTAATTAAGGTTCGTTTTAAATCGTCCATGTTGACAAATTCTAAATAAATTGGCTGCGTAGAAATCCCCATAGTATCTGCAATATTTCTAGCAGTTAAATTAGAAAAACCTTTATCTACTAAAATTTTTTCAGCTACGTTTAAGATTTTTTCCTTTGTATATACCTTCGTTCTAACCATTTTCATACCCCTTTTCTCTTTTAGTTAACAATAACTTTATTATGTTCACACAAAAGAAAACCATTTTCATTATATATATAATATTTTACACTTTTTTATGCGTTTCTTTTCTCAAAATTTTCTATACATTTCAAAAAAATTGAGAATTTTTAACGCTTATAAACAAATAGGTCCAGAACAAAAGGTCATCACCTTTTGTTCTGGACACTAAACGGCTGCACTCTTTATTCTTCTATTTGTTTGCCTTGTTCTTTGGCAAGCTCATTTTTATCATAAGCTACAAAGAACGGATAGTAAATCAAAATGGCCACTAGAATTAAAACAATATTCAAAACAGCAGCACGCCAATCGCCGCCTGTCGCCATAAAGGCGCCAATTGGTCCTGGTAAGGTCCAAGGAGCGGTAAAGACAACTTCACTTACTAAACCTAATTTTGTGGCAAACCAAGCAATCGTTGCTAAAACCATTGGTGCAAAGATAAAAGGAATCATTAAAATCGGATTTAAGACAATCGGTACACCGAAAATAACTGGTTCATTAATATTAAAAATAGACGGTGCTAAAATAGCTTTTCCTAGTTTTGAACCATATTCTGATTTTGCCCGAAAGGCTAATAATATAGCTAAACCAATTGTGGCTCCAGCACCACCAATCCAAATAAACCATTGGTAAAAAGGTTCTGCCGCAATCCGAGGTAATGCTTCGCCAGCTGCTTTAGCAGTCGTGTTTTCCTCTAATAGTTGTAGCCATAGAGGACGCGCCAACGATCCTACGATTGAAGCGCCGTGAATCCCAAAGAACCAGAAAAATGTGGTTAAAAAGACCAACAGCAAGACACTCAATAAAGAGTCCGCTGCTTGAACTAGTGGTCCTACTAAGTTCCCTACAAATGTGTGCCAATCAAAGCCTAAATAATAAGTGATTGAACCAATCAATAACATGACAATTAACGTCGGAGTCAACGATTCAAATGAACGAGCAACAGCAGGTGGAACGTTATCAGGCATTGTAATTTTGAACTTAGACTTATCTGTTACTCGATAGATTTCGACAGCAATAATTGACGTCACAATCCCGACAAACATCCCTGCACCACCCAAATTAGCCATTGGTAAAACAAACCCAGAAACGCCAGCTGCTTTACTGGCTTCTTCAGGAATCGCCACAGGTACTAATGTTAATAAAAAAGCAATCGTAGCCAAAATCCCTCCAGAGACTTGATCAAGATTATATGATTTCGCTAAACTAGCGCCAATGCCAAAAGTCGCATATAACGCCATAATGTACATTGTCATTCGGTAAGGCAATAAAATTGTAGCAGCATTACTTGTTAAAAATTGAGTAATGCCCCAAGATTCTGGTAACGGCGGAAACGCAATAATTAGAAAAAAAGAACCGACAATAATTAAAGGTAATGTCGCAATAATCCCATCCCGCACCGCACGTAAATGGCGCTGATTGGCAATTTTAGCCATTGGTCCAGCTAGATGATTTTCAATCCAAACAGTCAGTTTATCTAACATAAATAACACTCTCCTCTGTTTTTCTCTTAAAAAATAACTCCTTTAATCAGCCATAAATAAGAGATAAGCTCTAATAAAATAAGAGAAATTAAAAACAACCAAATAAAACGCTTACAAAAACCTGTTTTCGTTTCAATAAAATAATGACTATACGCTAACGCAAAAGCAATCCCAACAGGCAAAAAAATCATGGCACCAATATTAAACGGCAGATTGAAAGTCCATAATAAAACACTCGGCAACAGGACACCACATAAGAGCCCCATACTAAAAAGAAAACCGGCACTTTTAACTGAAAACTTAGGAACCATTGCTTGATTGTTTTCCATTTCAATTTCGCTCCTTTCGTTTGTTATTTTGTTACATTTAAAATTATAAGCTATTAAAAATATTATTTCAATCTATTCGCTAATTTAATACTAATTTTAAAATAAAAAACCAGTTCACTGAGTGAACTGGTTTTATGCTTATTCGACAAATTCAAATTCAAAATTACCAATCCGAACAATGTCGCCGTCTTTCGCGCCACGTGCTCGTAATGCCTCATCGACACCCATACCACGTAATTGACGTGCAAAACGCATTACTGTTTCATCATGATCGAAATTCGTCATTTCAAATAATTTTTCTAATTTTTCACCAGATAAAACCCATGAAGCATCTGGTTCACGATCAATCGTAAATTCTGGACCTTCTGGTTGGAAGCCATAACGAACGGTTTCTTCCTCTACCACTTCATCTTCATATAATGGGAATTCAGGCGTTACTTCCAACAAGTCAGCTGTTGCATTTAATAAAGGTTCAATACCTTTACGAGTAACCCCAGAAATTGGGAAAATAGGTAGCTCATCGGCATACTCATCGGTGCGTTCCTTCGCAAGTTGCTCTTTAAATTTCGCTAAATTCTCTTCTGCTTCAGGCATGTCCATTTTATTGGCAACAATAATTTGAGGTCGCTCCATCAAACGTAAATTGTGTGAAGCCAATTCTTTATTGATTGCCAAATAATCTTCGTAGGGATCGCGTCCTTCCATGCCACTCATATCAATGACATGTAAAATAACACGCGTCCGTTCAATGTGGCGTAAGAATTGTGTTCCTAAGCCGACACCTTGAGAAGCTCCTTCAATTAAGCCTGGCAAATCTGCTGCAGCAAAGCTTCGACCATCACTAGTAGTCACCATCCCTAAGTTTGGAACTAACGTCGTAAAATGATAGGCACCAATTTTCGGACGAGCGGACGAGATAACAGAGAGTAATGTTGATTTTCCTACAGAAGGAAACCCAACTAAGCCAACATCTGCTAAAACTTTTAATTCTAATTCGATTTTACGTTCTTGACCCGGTTCGCCGTTTTCGGCAATTTCTGGTGCAGGGTTTCTTGGGGAAGCAAAGCGAATATTCCCGCGACCACCGCGTCCGCCTTTTGCTACTACTAAGGTCTGACCATTCTCAATTAAATCCCCAATTAAAGCTCCAGTTTCTGCATCACGAACTGTTGTACCTGGTGGAACTTTGACAAGTAAATCTTCTGAACCACGACCGTGCATTCCTTTACTCATACCATTTTCTCCAGGTGTCGCTTTAAAATGACGATTAAACCGGAAATCCATTAATGTGCGTAATCCTTCTTCAACAACTAAAACAACGTCGCCACCGCGACCGCCATCACCACCAGCGGGACCCCCGTCTGGTACATATTTTTCTCTACGGAAAGCAACCATTCCGTCGCCGCCTTTACCAGCTTTGACATCAATCGTCACTTGATCTAAAAACATGGACATATAATTTGTCCTCCTATTCTACTTCTACTATCTTTAATCACCTCAAAAAGCGTGATTCGAAAGTCTTTATTATTGTATCGGGAAAACAACCGTTTGTCTAGCAATTCTAGTTAGTTATCGTTGGAAAAAGCAAAATTTCTCATGAATCTTTCGCTTTCTTTTTGTCGCTTCGCTATCAGTCTTTTGACAAAAAAATTTTAGAGGTTCATACTATAGATAGTTGAAGAAAATCACTTTTTCAGCAAGGGTCCAAAGAAACACAAACATCTAAAGGAGGAATTTTTGTTATGACAGTCAAAGTAGGAATTAACGGTTTTGGAAGAATTGGTCGTTTAGCCTTTCGCCGAATAAAAGAAGTTTCTGATGATATTGAAGTTGTGGCTATCAATGATTTGACTAGCCCAACAATGTTGGCTCACTTATTACAATTTGACTCTACGCATGGCACCTATCCTGGCACCGTGACAGCCACTGAAAATGGCATTGTGGTTGACGGCGAAGAAACCCGTGTCTACGCAGAACCAGATGCAAGTAAAATCCCTTGGGTTAAAGAAAACGGAGTAGACATTGTCCTTGAATGTACAGGTTTTTATACCTCTGAAGAAAAAGCACAAGCTCATTTAGATGCAGGTGTGAAACGTGTGGTTATCTCTGCTCCTGCAGGCGCAATGAAAACAATCGTTTACAACGTCAATGATGATACACTTGATGCCAACGATAAAATCATTTCTGCTGGTTCATGTACGACAAACTGTCTAGCACCGATGGCTTACTTCTTAAATAATGAATTCGGTATTGAAGTTGGTACCATGACAACTGTCCATGCCTACACATCAACACAAATGCTATTAGATGGCCCTGTTCGTGGCGGAAATCTTCGTGCGGCACGCTCTGCTGCAGACAATACTATTCCCCATTCAACTGGTGCTGCTAAAGCAATTGGCTTAGTTATTCCAGAACTTAATGGAAAATTACAAGGCCATGCCCAACGTGTTCCCGTTGTGGATGGATCCTTAACAGAATTAGTTAGCATTTTAAAAACAAAAGTAACAGCTGATCAAGTAAATGAAGCAATGAAAAAACACACCATTGATAACCCTTCTTTCGGTTATGATGATCGTGAAATTGTTTCTGGGGACATAATCGGCACGACAGAAGGTTCGATTTTTGACCCAACGCAAACAGAAGTAACGACAGCTGGCGATTTCCAATTGGTGAAAACTGTGGCTTGGTATGACAATGAATATGGTTTTACTTGCCAAATGATTCGCTTATTGGAAAAATTCGCTAATTTATAATGCCAATAAAAAACTGCCTTGCATAAATTAATGCAAGGCAGTTTTTTTAATGTTTACTTTGACAACTTTGACAAATACCATGAAAAGTTAAGCGATGATCTTTGACTAAAAAATGATACCGACTTTCAACAATTTGCTCTACTTCACCAAGCAAGTCTTCTTCCACTTCCTCAATTGTGCCACATTCTAAGCATAACAAATGGTGGTGAAAGTGTTTGGCGCCTTCTTTTCTTAAATCATAGCGAGCTAAACCATCGTTAAAGCTCACTTTATCAACGACTTTTAAGTCTGTTAAAATTTCTAGCGTTCGATAGACTGTTGCTAGACCAATTTCCGGACTTTTTTGTTTTACCAAGAAGTAAATTTCTTCTGCTGATAAATGATCTTTTTCATTTTCCAATAATACAAGTACGGTTGCTTCCCGTTGTGGTGTTAATTTAAAGCCTGATTCATGTAATTGTTTTTTTGTCTTTTTTAAAGCAGCAGTCGAATCCATTATTACAGCTCCTTGTTTAGAATGATTATAAATTAAGAAACTTAATTTATCAATCAAATTAAAATAATTATAAAAGAAACAACTGTAATTTGCAAGATATTCTCAATTAGCTACCTTAATTTTTTTCTTTTGATTGTTCCAACGAGCCAATTAGAATTGTTTTACCATCTTCTTGTTTAATTAATTTTTGTTTCATTAAATGGCCTAAGGCGCGTTTAAATTGAGCTTTACTAATGCCAAAGGTTTGTTTAATTTCATCAGGGCTTGATTTATCGGTGAAAGGAATTTGGTGATCGTTTGCTCTTTCTAAGAAAGTTAGAATCATTAACGCATCATCGCTGATTACTTCATGACTTCTTGGTTTTAATGAAAGATTCAATACGCCGTCCGGCCGCACGCCAATCACACGTCCCACTACTTTTTCACCTAAACGTGGTTCCTGGAATCGTTCAGAAGGATGGATAAATCCAATGTATAAATCATCAGTTAAAATATACGTTCCTGCAAGTTTCAGACGATACACATGCCCGGTTAAGTTTTGGTTTTGCATTTCAGCATTCCCGCGTTTTGCCATTGCTTTAAAGACTTTTTCATCTGCTAATTCGCCCCAAATGCGGTCTTTACTGTCCACTTTTAAAGTAACCATTACTCGGTCTTCTTTTTTAGGCCAAAGTTCCCGCATAGTTGGTAATTCATCCAACGAAATAACGACATCTTTATCTGGTAAGCCAACATCCACAAAGACACCTAAATCACGTCTCGTTCCTATGACAGTACCAAAGCCATAGCTACCAATGCGCACAGTAGGAATTGTAGTTGTCAGTGCTGGCTCTTGTTTTTGATTTAAATAACCAAAGCCTTCTACAGCCTCTCCTATGGCATGCGTACCTTCTTCTTTTTTTAAACGGAATGTGATGCCATTTTTTTGAACAAAATAAAATTGTTCATTTTCATCGACCACAATGCCGGTAAATGTTGTTGCTAGTAATTCTCTCATTTATCATTAACTCCTCAAGGAAAATCAATCGAACAAAAGATTTCCGCTTTTGTTCGATTGTTTCTATTTTCTTTTATTGCCCTGCATTACGAGAAGCGTTCCCTTTGAACCAACCTGTTTTAGCATTGATTGTAACTAAATACATGTGAACATTTTTCTCTGTAGTGCCTTCTAATAATTTTGATTGATTGTTTGTTGCATAAAGATTGTAGTAACCTTCGCCATTCACAATTTTGGCAGGTTCTAAAGAATATCCGCCAGGAACCACATAGCCTCGAGCAATCACTGTGTCTAAGACTTTTTCTTTCACACCTGGTGCCCATGTCCACGCTGGATTGCTACTATCAGCGATATCGGCAGCATCTGGCGCATAAAGCGGACTAGTGTAAACCCCGTCACTATTCGGCGCCGTGTAGCCATTCGCTTCTGTTTTTGCTGTTTCTTCCTTCTTAGCGTCCTCTTTTTTTGCGGCAGCAGCTTGTTTCGCTTGTTCTTCTGCTTGTTTTGCTTGCTCTGCGGCAGCTTGTTCTTCTGCAATTCTTTTCTGTTCTTCTTCAACCTTGGTTAACGCTTGGTCAGCTGTCGTGACTTGTTTGACCAGTTCTTTTTTCAGCTTATCACTTGTTACTTTATCTACTTCTGCCTTAGCAGCTTGATACGTGTCTCGATTCAGCTGATTGGTAGTTTTTCCATCTTTATAAATGACCTCAACCGCTTTTTTAGCTTTTTGTAATTGGTTGTATTGTTGGTTCGCTTGATCGATTGCTTGGTTCATCAATTGGTCAAATGGATCATTTCCTGTTAATTTCTTTACGGAAATTGGTTGATCAGCAGCTAAAATCGCCGGTTTCAACTCATTGCCATTGACAATCGGCGCCTCAAATAATTGGTTGATTTGTTGAATGGTTTGTTGCTTCACTTTCAATGTTTGAATTTGTTTATTTAATTGAGAATACTCTTCTGAATCTTTAATTTCCGCGACTTGTTTTGAGAGTTTTTCTGGACTAACAGTCACCATATCTGGTTTAATAAAAACTTGCTCCTTCGTGGTATAAAAGGCTGCTAGTTCATCTTTCAGCGTATCTGTTTTCTTGGTTAGTGCCGCCGCCTCTTGCGCGGCAGCTTTTTGCGTTTGATCATGATACGCCCAAGCACTACCTCCAGCTAATAAAACAACCGCAAGCGCAACGAAAACTACTTTTTTTGATGGTTTCTTCGGAGCAGGCGCTGGTTGAGCATTCCCAGTTTCATTCATCGGTGGTATCACACCTGAATCTGAAACTTTTTCCTCGGTTACGTCAGCTTCACTCGGTGCCTCTAGCGACGCTGCACTTGTTAACCCTTCTTCAGAATCTGAAATGGATTCAGTTGGTGTTTCGGCTTGGGTTAATACTGCCTCACCGCTGTTTTCTAACTCTTGGGTCTCTGCTGTTTTTTCTAATGGATTTTCGGACATTTCTGTATCTGCTCGATGCGCTTGAATATAAGCTTGCAAAGTTTCGTTTGGTGTTACATCTTGATCTTCTATCGGTGGTTGTGAAAAAATTTCTTCTTCAGAAGTAGTAGAGATAACTTCAGTTCCTGAAATCTCTGTTAAAGCTTCCTCTTCTGACTTCACTGTCTCAGATACCTCAGCTGTTTCTGCTTCAACAGTAGTTGTTTCTTCCGTTGTTTCTTCTGTTGTTTCCTCTAAATTAACTGCTTCGTCCGTTGCTAGTTTTTCTTCTGTTGAATGAGTAGGCGTCTCTTCTGTCGCTGGTGTCGATTCCTCCACCGAATCATGAGTCTCCTCACTAGCCCCTTCTTGAAGCGATGTTTCTAGACCAGAAACATCCTCTGAATCAGAGACTATTAAGTTATCTTCTGTTGACTCCTCTTTTTTGTCATCATTGCTTTCTTCTTCTGGTGATTCGCCAAACAGTTCCATCACATGGCCTAAGCTCATATCTTTTAACTCAGACCATTCAATATTCTCATTTAATTGATCTTCATGTTGTTCATTTTCCTGTGTTTTAAAATCTATATTTGTTGAAGTCGTTTCCGCTTCTTCTTTATCAACTGTTGTGTCAGTTAGTGAATAGCCACATGTTGGGCAGGTCGTTAATTCTGCATCGAATTCGTTCCCGCACTTCGGACATTTCTTTGTCATTCTTCCGCCTCACATTCTGCTAATATTCCATTACTTCTAATTTACCATAACTTGCGCCTTCTTCCAATAACTAGCAATGACATTTAGAGACTTTTTAAAAAACAAAAGCGGCTCTTCTCGCATGCACGAAAAGAGCCGCTAAACGGTATGTTTATTCTAAAAAGTCTTTTAATTGTTTTGAACGAGAAGGATGTCTTAGTTTTCTTAACGCTTTTGCTTCAATTTGACGAATACGTTCGCGAGTGACACCGAAAACTTTTCCGACTTCTTCTAGCGTACGTGTCCGACCATCATCTAAACCAAAACGTAAACGTAAAACATTTTCTTCACGGTCTGTTAAAGTATCCAGAACATCTTCTAGTTGTTCTTTTAACAATTCGTAAGCTGCATGTTCAGCAGGACTGGTAGCATCTTGGTCTTCAATGAAATCACCTAAATGTGAATCATCTTCTTCACCAATTGGTGTTTCTAAAGAGACTGGCTCTTGTGCGATTTTTAGGATTTCACGAACTTTTTCTGTTGGTAAATCCATTTCCGCACCAATTTCTTCTGGCGTTGGTTCTCTACCTAAATCTTGCAATAGTTGGCGTTGAATCCGAATCAATTTATTGATTGTTTCAACCATGTGAACAGGAATTCGAATCGTTCTAGCTTGGTCCGCAATTGCCCGCGTAATCGCTTGACGAATCCACCAAGTAGCATACGTAGAGAATTTGAACCCTTTACGGTAGTCAAATTTTTCAACAGCTTTCATTAAGCCCATATTACCTTCTTGAATTAAATCCAAGAATTGCATACCACGACCTACATATCGTTTGGCAATTGAAACAACCAAACGTAAGTTAGCTTCTGCTAAACGTTGTTTTGCTTCTTGATCGCCTTCTTCAATTTTAAGTGCCAATTCAACTTCTTCTGCGGCAGTTAATAATTGAACGCGCCCAATTTCTTTTAGGTACATACGCACGGGATCATTAATTTTAACACCTGTTGGCGCAGATAAGTCTTCTGCTTGGGCCTTTTCCGCTTCTTTTTCATCTTTTTTCAAGCTATGTTCACTTGGGTCTCCATTTTCATCGACCACGCTGATACCAGCATCTTCAACTTTTTGGATCAATTTTTCCATAGCTTCTGCATCCAAAGTATACGGTGTGGCTAATTGATTCGCTAAATCATCATAAACCACTGTTCCTTTAGGCTTGTTTTCTTTGATAAATGCTGCCACTGCAGCTTCATATTTTTTACTTGTTTCTTTTTCCATGAAAGAAGGCCCCCTTCATTTTTCGGTTCACGCTTGAAATAACTGATAAATCACTGGGACTTATCAAAATAAAATGAACAAAACGCTTAGTTCTATTCATTATATTGCTTAAGTAAATGTTCGTTGAGCTTTAAGCTGTCGAGCCAATTGGATAATCTCCATTGTTAATTCGGCTTCAAGCTGTTGGTTGCCCACTCGTTTTGCTTCTTGCTGTTGAATCTTTTTCTGCTCAATTGCCTCTGCAATACTTGATAAGGCAATTACATGTAATAAATCGGCAACTTCTCGCTCAGAGCTTTCTTCCGATAAATTCTGATACGCAATTTCAATTGCTAATTGTTTGGTTTGATTATCTTGCAAGAAATTAATAAAATCGGCAATGTCGAAACTTTGATGCAGTGTCGCATAACTTTCTAGCAAGAAATATAATTCTTGGTATTCATCATGAGCGAACGAAAAATCTGGCAATTGTTGAACGGTTTGCCGTACTCCTTGTTCATTCATTAAACGAAATAATAAGGAACGTTCTGCTTTTTGAACTTGTGTTAACGGTAACTTGTTCTGGACGTGATTCTCTTCAAAAACAGGTTCTTCCATTGGTGGTGGCATCATTTCATCTTGATAAAATTGTTGCCTTTCTTGCCGTTGGACTGAACGTTGCTCTTGCTTCAATTGATTGAATTGCTTTTCCAAACTATGAACAGAAAGTTGAAATTCCTGAGCAATTTGGTTTAAATAACGATCACGTTCCAAGGGAGATTGAACATTGGTTAACTCCCGTAACAATTCGTTCACATAATCCAATTGTTCTTTTTCGTTATTCATGTTTCTAGTTAACCGATGATAATTCATTTTAAAACTAAAAACTGTTTCTCGGCCATGATTGGCTAAATTTTGAAAAGCTTCTGCGCCATATTTCCGCACATATTCATCAGGATCCAGCTTTTCAGGGATGCTGACAATACTCAAGTCAAAATGACTGTTTTCTTGCAATAATTGAATCGCACGGTTTGTGGCTTGAACACCGGCATTATCGCCATCGTAACAAATAACTACTTCCTTAGCGACCCGTTCCAAACGCCGAATTTGTTCATTGGTCAAACTAGTCCCCATTGAAGCCACCCCACTTTTTACGCCTGATTGCCAAGCAGCGATAACATCCATGAATCCTTCAAAAAGCAAGACTGTATTTTCTTTACGAATTTCTTTTCTGGCTTTATCAAAGTTAAACAGCGTTTCTCGCTTATTAAAAAGTGTTGTTTCAGGACTATTCAAGTATTTAGGCATCTCATCCCCTGGAAAATCAGCTGTTTTTAACAAGCGACCAGAAAAGGCGATGACATTGCCTTGGGGATCATTAATTGGAAACATGATTCGTTGATAGAAACGATCCAAAAACGTACCGTTATCTCTTTGGACAAACAGCCCAGAAGGCTCAAAAAGCGTTTCATCCAGTTGTTCGTTTTTAAAAACTTGACTTAAGAAATCACGTTTTTGCGGCGCAAATCCAATTTGAAAGGTCTCAATTAGTTCTTGTGTTAACCCCCGCTCTAATAAATAGTTTAATGCGGGTTCGCCAATTTTAGTATTCACTAAAATATGATGGTAAAGTTCTGCGGCTTTACTATGCAGTTGTAACAAACTCCGTCTTTGTTGGTTTTCTGGGGTATCCGCTACTTCACGCGGCTCTGACCAATCAAAGTCCACAGATAAATGTTCCAAATCTGCAACACGTTTCACGGATTCTGGAAAACTAATGCCTTCAATTTCTTGCAAGAAATTAAAAACAGTTCCACCTTTCCCGCAGCCAAAACAGTGAAAAATTTGTTTGTCTTCTGCTACTGAAAATGAAGGGGAACGTTCTTCGTGAAACGGACATAAACCCATATAATTTTTACCGGATTTTTTTAACTGGACATACTGCCCAATAATATCTACTATATTCGTTCGGTGACGAACTTCCTCAATGACTTCCTGAGGAATGCGTTGTGCCATTGTCCTCACCTCCTAAGAATAGCATTGTGCTAACTCATGTGATTGACCGTTTAAAAAACGCACTGTCATTTCAGTGCGAATTCCAATGGACACATTTACACATGATTTATTGTATCACATAATCGCTGTTTTTCAAGTATCTTGTTTCAACTCAACAAAAAAAGAAAGTATCTAGGACAAAAGTCATCCTGACTCCTGCCCCAGACACTAACTCTTAAAATAATCAGTTAAACATCAAGCTTGCTCCGACTTCCTTCAAGATTTAAAGAAGAACTGCATTTTTGGAGACGAATGCTTTTAGATCAACCTCTGCTTTTTATAAATCTTTAATTGTTTTTCCAGCACGTTTCATTTGTACGAAACCAATTGTTACACGCACCACAATATTAATGGCCATCA
This sequence comes from Enterococcus sp. DIV2467a, assembly GCF_050532945.1. NCBI lineage: Bacteria > Bacillati > Bacillota > Bacilli > Lactobacillales > Enterococcaceae > Enterococcus > Enterococcus sp. DIV2467a. The sequence continues at coordinate 1,659,415 of NZ_CP172896.1, forward strand.
TAATAAAGAAGAGACCCATTGTTTGCGAAGTTAAGAAACCAATTTCTAAAATGTTGTGGAATAACATAGCTGCTACATAAATACCAATAATGGTACTGAAAACCAAGAAAATGCGTAGTGGATTTAAAGGCAGACATGCTCGAACAACAGCCATACAGCTAATTCCAACTAATAAATAATACATTAACGTCGTGGTGTCTAAAGAAGAAAATCCTTGATTTTGTCCAATCAGATAAACAGCAATGATATTCGCTACAACTAAAAGCGCATTAACAGACGCATTTTTCAAAGCCGTTGGTAAAAACTTCCCGACAACTTTTCGTTTGTCCCCTTCGAAAGATAAGAAGAAGGCTGGATATCCTTCAATTGCTAAATCAATCAAGGTCACTTGAATCGGAATGAACGGGAACGCAATGGCCGTTAAGGCACAAATGATTGAGAGAATAAACGAATAAATCGTTTTAATGAAGAAAACGCTGGAAACTCGGGTTACATTATTTACCACACGCCGTCCTTCAAACAAGACATCTGGTAACGTTGTAAAATCAGAATCTAGCAAAACTAGATTAGAAATTTGCCGAGTAGCGCCATCTCCCTCTGCCATGGCGATACTACAATCCGCTTCTCGTAACGCTAAAACATCGTTGACGCCATCGCCGGTCATCGCCACCACATGCTCTGTGTCTTTCAACTCACGTACAATGGTTCTTTTTTGCTGAGGCGATACACGTCCGAACACTGTGTATTGCTGAACTGCTTCACGCACTTCTGCTTCTGTCGTTTTGGTCGACAAATCAATATAAGACTCATAACCGGGTAGCCCAGCACGACGAGCAATATTTGAAACAGTCACCGGATTATCACCAGAAATTACTTTTAAGTCGATTCCTTCTTCTTTTAGATAAGCCAGTGTTTCTTTGGCATTTTGGCGAATTGGATCGTCAATTTCTAGAATTGCTAATGGCTCTAAATAAGGCATTTTGGTTTCGTTTAACGGTTGTTGTTCCGCAATGGCTAACATCAAGACGCGATAACCATTCTCTTGTGCTGTAAAAACAGCTTCTGGCAACCGACTATCGTCTACCAAACGCTCAGGAGCCCCTAAATAAACTGTCCCAATTTCTGGAAATTCAATAGCTCCCCATTTTCGTTCAGAAGAAAAAGCCAAGACTTCTTTTGCGCCAAATCGATTGGATACTTCATAATGATCACGAATTGCTTGCATTGTAATATTATTATCCGTACTTTCAGATAGGTAGCTTCCGATAATCTGCGGGAAAAGTTCTTCATATTTGTCATGCAAGATAATCGCCTTTTGCACTTTCATTTTACCTTCTGTAATCGTTCCAGTTTTATCTAAACACAAAGTGTCCACATGGGCCAATGTTTCAATTGAGTACATATCTTGTACTAGAATACGTTTTTTGGCTAACTTAATGACACCTGTTGTCAGCGCAATACTAATTAATAGTACTAATCCTTTTGGTAACATCCCTAACAAAGCAGCTGCAGAAGCAACAACAGATGTTTTAATGCCAGCATCTCTTAACCAAAAAGCTTCAACAAATAAAATAATCCCCAGAGGAATAATCACCCAACTTGTAAATTTAGAGACTTTACGAATCGAATTGACTAACTCTGATTGAATTGGTTTATGCACTTTGGCTTCTTGGGTGATTTTCACAGCATAGTTTTCGGCACCAACGTGGATAACACGGGCATAGGCTTGTCCGCTAACAATGAAACTTCCAGAAAGCAAGGTATCGCCGATTTCCTTTTCAATTAAATCTGATTCACCTGTTAACAACGCTTCATTCGCTTCGACTTTACCGTCAATAACTTCCATATCAGAAGGAACTTGTTCCCCTGCAGAGATAATAACAATATCTTCCATAACTAGTTCTTTTGTATCAATTTCTTGTTGTACGCCATTTCGAACAACATGAACATTTTCTTTTGCCACAATAGATAATTTTTGAACTAAATTACGGGCATGAATTTCTTGGAAAATTCCGATTGACATGTTCACAATAATAATCGCTAAGAAAGCCAGATTGGAATAGGCTCCGACAAATAGTAAACAAACAGCGATTGCAAAGTTTAAAAAGTTGAATAACGTCATGACGTTATCAAAAATAATATCTTTTGTAGATTTTGCTACATTTTCCTCATAATTATTTTGAAGGCCTAACTCTTTCTGCTTGGCAACTTCTTCTGTACTTAACCCTTTTTTCAGGTCGACTTTATTCAACATCCAGCTCTTTCCCTACCTTTTCAATTAATCAGTTACATCCCTTCTAGTTTACTTGCATTTTCATGAAACTGCAAGAAAAGCCTAAAAAATTCCTGTAAGTTGAAAGAATTCTTTAGACTTTTCTCGTTTTAATTTAACTTTTCAATAAACCAACGATTCATTTTGACAATTTCCGCATAGAACATATTGCCACCATTTTGATAAAGGTAACCACCATTGTAAACTAACGCTTGCCAACGATAATAACGATATTTCGTATTTTGGTCATTTCCTAGCAACGGTGAAAGGACTTCTCTTGAATATTCTTCTGCTAACTCTGTCGTGTGTTTCCCGCCGCGTTCTTTAACAAACTGAATATAATCCAGTCCATAATTATATGCTTGTACGCCTGTCCACTCATCACAGCCAGCTTCTTTTGCTTTCGCTAACGCTTCCGCGAGAAATTTGACGCCATGTGCGATACTTTCCTCTGGTGTTTCAATCACTTCTTGTTGTCCATAAACACTTTCACTGCTCTGCATAATATCGCCAGATTTCCCTTTAGATTCTGTATAGATAATCGCTAAAGCTAATGTTTTGTATTCAGGTATTTTATTTTTTTTGACTTCTGCTTCTACTTGTTTTTCAAAGGTCATTACCGTTTCAACATTTTGATGTATTTTATAGCCAAGATAGCCAAGACCAGCAACTAAACCAACAAACAAAAGTAGCATGATTTTATAAATTATTTTTCTTACTCTACGCATCGAATCATCCAAACTTTTTCTTTTAAGATACGTTCTATGTTACTTGAAATAACTGAAAAAAGCGAAGTTTTTGTTACTTCTTTAGTTTTATTTAATAAAAGTAACTTTTTTGTGAACAAACCGTAACTTCGCAAGATTGAACGTTTTCACCTAGAATAGAATAACAAGTAATTTTCTTCTATTGACGCTTATTTATTGCATCAAAAAAGCCCAGATAAGAATGAACAAAATTCTTTTCTAGGCTTGACTTTATACAACTTATCTATTCTTTTAACAAACAGTCAAATGTTTTATGGAATTTTTTTCCCAGTCATTTCTTCATAGTCTCTACTCATCATTCTCCAAGCTTTTTCAATATCTTCATCTAATCCAAATAATCCGCTTCTACCAACAATATAAATATCAGGTCCTGCAGCATCAATTCGCTTAAATGAATTTCTATTCGATGAGCCGTCCATTTCAATTACATAACGATACCCTTTTTCTTCACGTAAATTACGAAGAGCAACAATTTTATCAAGTGTTCCTTCAATAAATCGCTGGCCAGCAAAGCCTGGATCAACGGTCATGATTGTGATTTTATCCAACAATTCAATATATGGAAAGATTGATTCAATAGGCGTTTCGGGATTAAGGACGATCCCTGCTTTAAGATTAGCATTGTGAATTTGGTCAATTAGGCGAAATGCTAGACCATCTAAAACCTCTGCATGCATACAAATCCATTAACATTTGATATCTACTAGTTGTTGTACCCAAAAACTTGGATTCGTAACCATTAAATGGGCAGATACTGGGAGCTTCGAAATTTTTCTTAACTCCTCAATAAACCACGGAGATAATGTAATGTTTGGCACATAGTGACCATCCATAATGTCTATATGATACGAAGCAACATGATCATTTAAAAAGGTGATTTGTTGTTTAAACTTGTCCAAATCCATCGTCATTAGTGACGGAGAAAATTCAACTTTGTTCATTCTAATTTTCAACTCTTTCTATCTGATTATTTGGTTGATGTTTTTGAAAATTTTTCTAACTCGTTATATTCAGACGTTGATTCATCTCTGATAGGCAATATAAATTGCATTAATTTTGTTACGCTTTTTCATTTTGTTTAGAAAATCTGAATATCTTCCAAGTTTATCTCCTCTTCTTCTTTTTCTACTAAAGCTTCCATATCTTTCTCAGTTATATCTTTCTTAATAATAGCTAAAACTAAACCGGTAACCACAGCGTTTACAACAATTGCAATAATGCCAGCCAGCGGTTTACTCATTGTTGGAATCATTAAAACACCGCCAAATGGAACTGTCGCATCTGCCCCTAAGATCATTGTTGTTGCGCCACCCACGAAGCCGCCAATCGCTGTAGCAATGACTCCTCGGACAATATCATTCATAACTAAAGGAATAACACCTTCAACAATGTTAATCACGCCCATTGGTACGGCAGACTTTAACGTTTCAACTTCTAGTTTTGTATAAATATTTTTTCTAAATCATTTAGCAAAGAAGAAAGCTAATCCAAAGCCTATTGGCGTTGCTGTATTTACTAATTGCAATGCTGTAATTGGTCCATTAAGTCCTTCCGCTTGCATTGTCAAAACAAAGGCAAAAACAGTTTTGTTAATGGGTCCGCCATAGTCTATACCACTTAATAAACCAATTACACCACCAAAAATTAATAATGACGAGTTACCTAAGCTATCTAAAAAGTTCGTTAATAATGAAGTAAATGCCGTTATTGGGGTCCCGATAATATATACCATGATTAATCCACCAGTAATTGAGGTTAAAAATGGAATAATTAATGTTGGCATTAACCCTCTCGCCCAATTGGGTAATTTCACATATTTTAAAATAGCTAATACAAGATATCCTGCCAAGTAACCACCTAAGATACCACCAATAAAGCCTGCGCCAACTGCATTCGCAGTTAAACCAATAATAAAGCCTGGAGCAATTCCAGGTTTACCAGCGATTGAAAAGGAAATGCCAGTAGATATAACAACCGGCAGTAAGCCTAAGCCAGCGCCACCCATAGTAGCTAAAGCATCCCAAAGCGAAAATTCACCTGGTACCAAGTTTCCTTGACTTGAGCCACCAAACCCCATACCAATTGCAATTAAAAAGCCAGCGCCACAGACGATTGGAATTAAATATGAGATTGCTGTTAATAAATGACCTTTAAGATTTAACTCTTTTAGTTTTTTCATTTTTATCCTCCTAAACATTGTTCTTTTCATTTTATTTTCTATTTAAAAAAATTACTGTTGTGGATTCTTCTGTAGAAAATATCCACAATATGCTGTCTTAGTAATTTCATTAAGAGAATGCCTTCACTACATCCTCTGGCGATTTTGATTGAAGGAATTCTCTCACTACTTCATCATTTCCGAGTTTTCTGGCAAACAATGATAATAGTTTAAGATGGCTAGTTGTTTCTTTATGATCATTACCCACAGCAAAAAGAATGATTCCTTTTACGCCATTATCATCTAAAGATTCCCAAGGAATTTCTGTACTATTAATACCAATGGCCACGCCTATTTTTTTTACATACGCACTTTTGCCATGTGGAATGGCTAGATAGTTTCCGATGCCTGTTTGGCCTTCCGCCTCTCTAACATAGATATCTTTTATAAAGCCTTTTTCATCTGAAATATTGCCATTTTCAAGCAAAAGATTGGCTAATTCTTTTAACGCTTCCTCTTTTGTATTTACATTCATATTCGTTTTAACGGTTTTTAAGTCAATGATATCCTTTACTTCCATTACAATTCCTCCTAGAAGATTACTTTTCTTGTGTCATAACTTCTTCTACTTTTTCAATTAGTTTAGTGGGTGATTTTACAGCAACTTCTGTAGGTACTTGAATGATTCGTTTCCCATCAAAACGCTCTCTTCCAGAAATTTTTACATCAATGGCTAATATAACAATGTCCGCTTCCTTAATTTGTTCATCCGTTAGTTTGTTTTCAATCCCGATGGTCCCTTGTGTTTCTACATGGATCTCAACTCCTGCTTTTTTTGCAGCGTTCTCCAATTTTTCTTGTGCGATATATGTGTGAGCAATTCCTACTGTGCAGGCTGCTACGCCGACTATCTTCATTATTTTTCCTCCTCAAATTTTTCTATAATTTTATAAAAATCTGTTTCTGTTTTTAAACGCAACAACTTTTCTAAGAAGTCTTCATTTGCTAATTTTCTAGTAAATCGACTGATTTCTTTTTTTACTTTTAACTGTTCATTTTCTTTTAGTAAGATGACAATAATTAATTTCACTTGCTTAATGTCTGCCGTCCATTCTTGGATTTCTGTTTTTAAGCCAATCAGATATATTTCACTTTTTTTCAAGAGTGCATTTTCTAAATGTGGCAAGACAATTTGCTCTGCAATCTGATTACTTCCCATCTTCTCACGATTTACCAAAGATTCCTCAATCTGCTTTTTTTCTTCGGGCGTTAACAAAGGTGCTGCTGTTTCTGCAATGAATTGATATACTTGCTGTTTTGAAAGAAGTTCTTGGTTTAGGAAAACTTGGTATAAAGGATTAACGTTCATGATAGATTTCCTCAACTTTTCTTTGTAATCGATACTGATCATCCATTGTAAACATGGCACTTACCAACAATGATTTAATGGGGACCTTTTCCTGTAAATGAATCGTTGTAAGAATCAATTCAATATCAGAATAATCTTTTAATGATTTCTTTATATTTCGTGTGGCAATAATTTCAACAATTTGTAATTCAGGGAATTTCTTTTCAACTTTTACTCTCAATAGTTCTGAAGTTCCAATTCCAGTGGTACACATAATCAAAGTACGAATAGGTAACTGATTGGTTTCAATCATTCGCGCAAAATACAATGTAATAAACCCATTCTCATCTTCGTTTATAGCCGGCAGTTGATAGTTTTTACTTACTTGCTTAGAAACTTGCGCAATTTTTCCGAAAATTGTTTCATACGTCATTTTTATTTGATCCAATAAACTATTCTTAACATGTATGCCGTTTTCAAGACGATTTATCATTGGTTTTATATGACTAGCCAATTCAAGAAGTAGCTGATCATTATCAGTTAAAATTTTTAGTTGTGCACTCATTTCCTCTAAATAAAATTGAGTAACTTGCATTACTTTGAAAGAAAAATTAGTTACTTTACTAAACGAACCTTGCATCCTAGAAGAAACCAAATATTGATATAAGTAATAAATTTCAACGTTAGGCAGTCTCTTATTTAAATAAGTTTCAATCTGTTGAATCGTTGTTTGCGCGACCTTTTTGAGTACTAAGTCCTTTGTTAATTCTTGTTCTTCTTCGTTAGATAATTGGTATTTTTCAGAAATAGCTACTTTTCGTGAACGACTAATTAAGATATAAAGATGCGAAAAGATGTTTACGTTATATGGATGTGGAATAGTAATATCCAGTTTTTTTTCAATGTTCCTGACTTGATCTAACGTAAAAAGGACATCATAATTATTAAAATTTAATGCTTTGTTGTTTCGAAGATCCTCAATATCGATAATGTTCAACAGTTGTATTCTATCGGAAATGGCTTTCCTGATAGCTCTTTCCTCACCGATAATTGCCAACGTTCGATTTTTCCGTTTGAGTGTTAAATCATATTTCTTTAAATCTTCGGATAATTGTTGTTCATCGCTAAATATCACAGAATCGCCAACATAATATCTTGCAAATAATTCATAAACATTTTTAGCTTGTGGAGAAGCTAAAAACAATTCCTCCAGAATTCGATTGCGTCTTTCCCTTGGCGAAAAATCACTTTCTTTTTCGACTAAATGTCGATTCTGTTCCATAAATCGTTCATAGTCTAGCTTGTATCCTCGTCCTTTCTCAGATAATATGAGTGAACCTTCTGAAAATTCATCGTTAATTTTTTTTATCAAACGATAAACTGTCTTAGGAGAAGTACTTAGGCAGTTTGCCAATTCTTCTGCAGTCATATAATCTTGTTTTTTTGAGAGAAGTAACAACAATTTTTGTCCACGTTCTTTTTTCGAACTCATAGCAACCCCTCCTTGATATATTTATTATAATCCATATAAAAGAAAACGCTTCCTTGTTTTCTGTCCGTTACATTGGCCATTTTTGTGAGTGGTTAAAGTGTTCAATTATGCGAAACTTTCTAAGGCTATTTATAAATAAAAATCTGTAGAGCAAGCGATTTTGAATTACTGGCTCTACAGACACTAATACTTTCAAAGAATACAAAAAAGGGCTGCCTTACGGCTAGCCCTTTTTTACTTTTATTTTACGGTAACATTTCCGATTACATCATTCATTGAAGTCGTTTGACCTGCTTTTTGTAAATCGTATTGAGCAACAATATCTTGATTTGTGAAAACAACAATTAAATCTGATTTTTTGCCAGCTTGTTCTAATGCCGCTAAATCAATGGTTGCAATTTTATCGCCTTGTTTTACAACTTGGCCTTCTTCAACATGTAATGTAAATGGTCCACCTTGTAACTCAACAGTATCTAGACCCATGTGTAATAATACTTCAATGCCTGAATCTGTTTGGATACCTAACGCATGTTTTGTTGGGAAAATGCTAGTAATTTTACCAGCAACGGGTGTTGAAACTTCGCCGTCTGTTGGTACGACAGCAAAACCGTCACCCATCATTTTTGCTGAGAAAACATCATCTGGTACTTCAGAAATAGGAATAACTTTCCCATTCGCTACAGAATATAATTCAGTTTCTTTTGTTGAAACTGGTGCTTTTTTTTCAACAACTGGTTGAGAAACAGGTGTTTCTTTGACTGGTGTTGCTGGCGCTTGGTGGTTATATAATCGTTGCATTTCGTCAGCAACAAATTGTACTTCCGTACCAACAATCACTTGGATATTGGTGTCATCAATGACTTTCACACCAGGAACCCCAGTTGCTTTAATTTTTGCTTGATCCACTTTGCCTGTATCTTTCACTGTTAAGCGTAAACGAGTTGTACAGTTATCAATAGAAGTTACATTAGCATCAGCGCCTAAACCATCATAAATACGACGAGCTAGAGAAGCAAATTTGTTGTCACCTTCTGCAACATCTGGCGTTTCTTCGCCATCGCCTTCTTCACGTCCTGGTGTCATTAAGTTAAACTTAGTGATTGCAAAACGGAAACCGAAGTAGTAAATTGCTGCAAAGACAAGTCCTTGAACCACCAACATCATTGGATGATTCGCGACTGGGTTTTTCAAACTTAAGAAGAAGTCTACAAAACCTGCACTAAAGGCAAAGCCAGCTGTCCAATGCATAAACGCAGCGAATGCTAAAGAAATACCTGTAAAGACTGCATGTAAAACATATAAAGGCCAAGCAACGAACATAAATGAGAATTCTAAAGGTTCAGTAACGCCTGTAAAGAAAGCTGCAAAACCAGCAGCTAACATTAATGAAGCTGTAACTTTTTTCTTCTCAGGACGCGCACATTGATAAATAGCAAACGCGCCTGCTGGTAAACCAAACATCATTACTGGGAAGAAACCAGCTTGATACATCCCTGTTTGTCCTACAATTGCTTTACCAGTATCTAACGCTTGTTGACCAGCTAAAAAGTTCCCAATATCATTGATACCAGCAACATCAAACCAGAAAACAGAATTCAAGGCATGGTGTAAGCCTGTTGGAATTAATAGTCGGTTAAAGAAACCATACAAGCCAGCTCCTACGAAACCTAAGCTAGAGATTCCTTTACCAAAAGCAACTAATCCGTTATAAACAACTGGCCAGAAGAAGAATAAGACAGCTGAGATTGCTAACATCGAAATAGCTGACATAATAGGAACTAAACGTTTTCCACTAAAGAATGATAAAGCCATTGGCAATTTCACACCAGAGAAACGATTATACATTGCCGCAGCAACTAAACCAGCGACAATCCCGACAAAGACATTGTTGTCCATGCTGTTGAAGGCTGGGTTTACTTCAGCAATATCCTTGAAGCCTTTAATGGCTTGGATAGAAGCAGGCGCTAAAACAGTTTTTGGCACTAAATAAGCGACTAAACCAGCTAATGCTGCCGATCCATCTTTATCTTTTGACATTCCTAACGCTAAACCAACTGCAAATAATAATGCTAAGTTGTTTAAGATAGCCAAACCACCATTCATTAGAAAAGTTGTGGCTGGACTAGCGCCGATTGTTCCCACGATCCAGTTGGCAATACCGACTAATAAAGAAGCCGCTGGTAATACAGCAACTGGTAACATTAACGAACGCCCCATTCTTTGCATATACGCTTTCATTATACGTAACTCCTCACATAAACTATTTAATTTTTATTATTTGGTCATTCTTAATCGTTCAATGTGAATCGATAAATAACCAAGTTCTTCATTTGGTACTTGATAATGAAAATTTCTCATTAATAAGACTTGTACTTTTTTTGAGATTTCATAGCTTTCAGCATACTTTTTCTTTACGACTTCCAAAATTTCTTCATCTAAAACAGCGTATTGATTTTGTTGGAAGCGATGAATAAACAAACGTAAATGATTCACCAAACGTGAATAACTGAGACTATTTTTATCATCATGAATATCAATAGCCAATTCCTGCTCGATTAAATGAATAATTTCAGAAACGATTGTAACTTCACGGATACTTTTACTATTATCAGTACGCCCGCTACGAGCACTATGGATATGAATTGCAATATACCCCGCTTCATCATAACTAAATGGAATCTCTAAGGTTTGTGTTAAATATTCTACAGCCCATTGAGCAATAGCAAATTCTTCACTATATAAAATCTCAATTTCACTTAAAAGCTTGTTCCGAACAATAATATTATTTTGAATATTTTCAGCTGCAAAAGCAATGTGATCACTCAACCCAATATTAATATGTTCATTCAACTTTTCACCCAATACCGTTTCAGCATGTTGGATAATTTCTTCACTCGCTAAAAAGTATTTGTCTTCGATTTGTGATAGCAATACTTGAAGTTTTTTCAGTCCTTCTGGCTCCATCACAAACATCCGCTCCACCAATTGTCGAGATAAGACATCATTTTTAGTCTTATTAAACCCGACGCCTTTACCGACAGCTACTTTCTCCTGTCCTTCGTCAAGAACAAGTACAGCATTTTGATTTAGCACCTTTTTAATTTTCATAAATGACCCTCTTCTGCAGAAGTAATTCTAACATTTTCAGTGAAAACAACAAAAAAAGCATAGAACAATCCCGTTAAACATGTTGCGTAACCATTGTACACCACATTGTATTACGAAATTCTTCCATGCCTAGTATTATCTAGTCACATGAAAACGCTATTCATTTGTTAACAGTGCTTATTCTAACGAGTATCATTATTTTTGTCAACCTTTTTCAATTATTTTTTTATTAATTGTTGACTATTAACAAAAAAGAAGCTCTTATCGGGAAGAGGTCGGGACAGAAGTGTTTAATTCCGAGAACCAAGTAGGTACTGTTCAACATCTATTTGCTTTGCAAATAGTGTTTCTCAGCAATAAGAAGAAATTTCCGAAAATTGTCATAAAACACAACGAGGTACGAGTTGACGTTGCATGATACCTACCCGGTGTTCTTTAATTTTTGGAGACCAAGTAGGTATTGTTCATCATCGAATCACTACGTTCTTCGTGATTCTCAACAATTTCGGCTTATTTCCGAAGGACCTTCACCAAGTAGGTACGATGATTTCATCTGTTCATGCTTCACAGTGAAACATCGCAACTCTTAGAGCTGTAGCTCTTTTGAAGGCTGTACTGTGACGAGACGCATGTCGAGAAAACACCTTAGAAGTTGTTGAGATCGGAGCAACGCGTAGTGTTGCTTCTGTTCCCGCCGTTTATCAGTTTTTGAGCGTGGAGCAAAAATCCAAAGTGATTTTTGTCCCACGCTCGTTCACTAATTTATTCTTTATAGGCATACTTATATGTGCTCGTTGCACCGAAGTTATGATACTGAATACCTTTGACACCTGGTCGTACAAGCTGACTACGGGCCTCTTGGTATAAAGGAATTAAAGCGGCATCTTCTTCCACCAATACTTTTTCAGCTTTAATTAATGTTTGCCAACGAGTTTCAGGATCATTTGCGTATTTAGTTGTTGCTTCTTCAATTAGTTGATCAAACGTTGGGCTAGAATAGTTCATACGGTTACCACTAACTGAGCTTTCTAAGAAAGTCATTGGATCCTGATAATCGGGTCCCCACATGCCAACAGACAATTCATAATCCCCTTTTCTCATTAATTCAATCGCATTATTTAAAGGAACTGTTTTGACATTAATAGTGAGACCAGGCAACGTTTCTTGTAACTGGCCTTGGATAAATTCAGCAACTTTTCGGTCACTATCACCATCTCTTGAAAGAAGTTCAATGGCTACATCTCCATTTAGATCTTCTTTTGCTTTATCTAAATACTCTTTGGCTTTTTTGGCGTCTGTTTTGACAAGGGCGCCTGCTTCTTGACGAAAATCTTCATTCGTTTCTGGGTTATATACAAATTTTTCTGGAATGTACCCATAAATTTCTTTTGAACCATCTGCTAAAATATTGTCGACTAAACTTTTTTTATCCAAAGCATAAGCTAAAGCTTTGCGGACATTCTCATTTGCAAAAATGGATGGTTTTTCGTTTCTTTTTTGGTTTAAACGTAAGGAATAGACTTTTGACCGTTCGATTGCTTCATAGTCTGGGTTGTCTCGATTTTGTTTAGCAAAATCTCCTGTTAAGACAGCCACATCTAATTCACCTGATTCGTACAAATTATAAACGGTATTGGTTTCTTTAAGAACTTCAAAATGAATCGTTTCTGATTTTACTTTTTCTTTATCGTAATAGTCGGGATTACGCACAAAATCCCACGACATCGCTGACTGATCCCAATTTTTCATTAAAAACGGACCATTAGATACAATCATTTCACTAGAAGTGCCATAGGCTTGTCCTTTTTCTTTCACGAATGCTTCGTTTTGTGGGAAAAATGGAGAAAATGCCAATAACGACGTAAAATATGGTACAGGCTTTTCTAAAGTAACCTCCAAAGTATAATCATCAAGCGCTTTGACACCCAATTCCTCTGGTGCTTTTTCCTCTTTTGTAATAGCTGTTCCGTTCAGAATCGTTCCTTCTAACAAGAAAAAGTAATTGGCTTGGTTTTTGGGATTCGCTAATTTACGCCAAGCAAAAACGAAATCATTGGCTGTTACAGCATCACCATTGGACCACTTGCCATCTTCTCTTAGTTTAATGGTATATCGTTTGCCATCCTCAGAAATTTCTGGCATCTCTTTAGCAGCAGCAGGTATTAGTTGATCTTTTTCATCCAATTGATATAACCCTTCAAAGACATTGGACTGTGCGTTAATACTGGCTTCATCTTGTGTAAAAATAGAATCCATTGAACCGATTTCCGAGTTCTCCATTAAATTTAAAACTTTTTTCGAGACACTGGTTTTCTCAGTTGCTTTCTCGTCTATTTTTGTTTCTGCTGTTGTGCCACAACCTACCAAGACCGTACTAACAAATAACATAATCCCCATCATTTTTAACTTTTTCATACTATTCCCCCTATGTGTCAATCAAACGGCAACTCTTCCATGGAAAGCCGTTCTTGCGAAACTATCAAGCATGCGTAGGGCAAGCCCTCATTTTCGTACTCAAATTCTCCCCGCTGGTTGTCAATTGGGTCTGCACGCAATTGCATTTTTGCCGGCTGAAAGTCTGCCTGGATCTCACTATTTGCGACCATTCTAAAAACATCTAAATTGCCGAAATAATGATTCCACCGCTGTCTATCCCCGTCTCGGTAAGCACCTCCGCCAAAAGATAAATCCGCAAAGAGCCAGCCGTACGGTTCTATATAAAATTGTGCCCAATCATGACAGCCTGTATAATGTGTAGAAACATATAATCCCGATTGCCATTTGGCTGGTATCCCTGCAATCCGACAAAGCGTGATAAACAAAATCGCTTGCACGCCGCAGTCACCTTTTAAATTAGTTGCAGCATACTCTGAAATATTGGAAATTGTAAAATATTCACGCATGAAAGAATAATGAATCTTTGTCGTCACAAAGTCATAAATCAAGCGTGCCTTTTTTAAGGGATTACTTTCATCGCCCACAATCTCATCTGCTAAATTTCTTAAATAAGGCGTGAATCGAATATGCGGTAACTGTTCCTCTAAATCAAAGCTTGGTTGCATTTTGTCTACGTTATTTTCTTCTAACTGTTGGTAAACCATCCGATTAACATAACAATATTCAACTGTAAACGTTTGATTTTCTTTTAAGATTGTTTCAAAACACAGTGTTCGTTGAGGCGCATCTTCTGCCGCAATATAGGTTGCTTCAGGTGACGTAGCTAGGATTTCAATTTCTGATTGTTGTTGACACGCTTTGGGCAGCGGCAAATGGACACGAACACGCTCACCTGGACGCTCAAATTCTTTTTTCACCTGAATGGTGGCTTTAATTGTTGTTCTCACTTTTCTACCACCGTTTTTTTGCATTTGTTCGATGTTCTCTTTTAGTTCTTTTTTGCGGAGAATTTCTAATTGATTGCTTTCTGCTTCCCGCAAACGTGCAACATATGCCGCATTTGTTTTAATTAAATTGGCCAAAAATCGAAGTTGGAAATACGGTTCACCATCAATATAAACCCAGTCCACTAATCCCGTGTCTTTTAAACGAATTAATTCCTCTGTTTGATAATCCTGAAAAGTGTCTCTCATCATTTGATCAGCTTTTGCAAAGCTATGAGGATACTCATTCATACGCATCATTTTAATGACATCTTTTTCAATTATCAAACGTTCTTTTAATGCCTGCGGAAGTTCTTTTGTCAACCAAAAATCAATGGCAATATCCGCACTTGCAAAATCGCCAAATTCTTTCACCCTTTGAATTTCCTCAGGCAAAGGAACACTAAGATACTTTAAATCATACTTCATTTGCTTTACTCCTTTTTTAATGAGAAATGCCTAATCCAGCTGCTTCTCCTAATTCCAATAATGGTTTTGCTTCTAAGGATACGCCCCCAGTTACGGGCGCAGTTTCTAAACCGAATGTCGCATCTAAATCTGCTCGTGTGATATTCTTTTGAGCAGCAGCTAAATGGGCAGCAGCCGTGATGCCAACGGTTGTTTCTTCCGCCATGCAACCAATCATGCATTCGATGCCTGCTGTTTCACAAATCTGATTAATTTTCAGCGCTTCATGAATGCCGCCACACTTCATTAATTTTATATTGATAACATCGACTGTGCCTTTTTTAACCAATTCCAACGCATCTTGAGCATCAAAACAGCTTTCATCAGCCATAATTGTCGTATTAACTTGTGAAGTAACGTATTTTAGACCTTCTAAATCGCGTCTTTTAACTGGCTGTTCCACTAATTCAATTTGATAATCTGCTAATTCTTGAATCGCTTTAACTGCATCTTTGGGCGTCCAAGCCTGATTCGCATCTAAGCGGAGCTTGATATCAAAGCCAACTGCTTCACGAATCGCTTTTACTCTTGCGATATCAGCTTCAATTCCTGTTCCGACTTTAATTTTTAATGTATCAAAACCTAGTTTGACTTTTTCGACGGCTTTTTGTGCCATCACATTTGGTTCATCAATACCTAGTGTAATATCCGTTATTACTTGGTTATCATAGCCGCCTAACAATTGATAAAGAGGCAGTTGAGCTTTCTGACCCATCAAATCATAACAAGCAATATCGATTGCTGCTTTTGCGGCTGGAGCGAAAGCAGATATTTTATCCATCACTTCATGAATTTTCTCAATATTAAAGGGGTTTAAGCCAATGATTGCTTGGCCAAATAATTCGATCGTTTCAATCGTGCCAGCCAACGTTTCACCGGTAATAAAAATGCCTGGCCCTCCTTCTCCATATCCAACTAATCCCTCTTCTGTTTCAATTTCCACAATTGCACTATCCGCTGATTCTATCGTCCCCAAAGCGATCGTAAATGTTTCTTTCAGTTTAATTTTCGATGCCCTAACATGTACCTGCTTAATTTTCATAAAATCCTCCCTTTGATATTTCCAATTGACTGAAAATTCAGTTTTTTAAAAATATCCAAAAATTAAATTTAGATTGTTATCGATCATTCTAAACTCATTGTTTTCTAATGTCAACAAAATAATGAGATTTCGATTAAAATAAAATGAATTTCGAATTTTATGAGCTTTTTTAATAAATCAGTAAATTCCATGACATGTGAGATACTTCTCATTTACAAACATTCTTAAAAAAGGTATGATAGTAAAGAGGCAACTTGCAAAGGAGTAGAAGACGAATGAGTGAACAACCTCAACAACGTTCAACCGAAGAAGTTGAAGCAATTAAAGAAGATATTTTAACTGCATTAGAAACAGTGATTGACCCTGAATTAGGCATCGATATTGTTAATTTAGGACTAATTTATGAAGTTGAATTTGCAGAAGAAACTGGTGATACTGTCATCAAAATGACCTTAACCACAATGGGTTGTCCGTTAGCAGATGTTTTAACAGAACAAATCCATGGTGTTTTAAAAGATATTCCTGAAGTGAATAATATCGAAGTAAAATTAGTCTGGTACCCTGCTTGGACAACGGATAAAATGAGCCGTTACGCACGAATTGCTTTGGGTATTCGCTAGTTATTTCGAGGCTAATGATAAAAAACATATGAAAGAACCGATTGGTCCGTTCTTTCATATGTTTTTTTGTTTGTTTAATTTACTTATTTGATAAAAATTACCTAATGCCATCAATACTTGGTTTTTTCCAAATTTTTGCTACTGGATGGAAGTCTAATAAAAACTGTAGCTGCGTTCCACCGAAGCCTGACGCTCCAGCAAACATGATATGAAAAGTGAGCCCTCTATCCATAATCAGATACCCTGTATCCAGCACGCCATTTCTTTCATAAAACTGATAACGTTTTTCTCTTTGGGCTTCATTCGCTGCATTTTTGCCAATTTCTTCACTCTCCAAAAGAACCCCCTTAGGATAACGTGTCTTCAATAACGCTAACACGGTTGAGCCTAATCGTTGGTTTCGGTGGTGCTGATCAATTGCAAAGAAAAAGACATAGGTTGCTTCAGGTGCAATTGGACTATTTAACAAAATCCCCACGTTCTCATCCGCCTCTTGAATAACAAACAAATGAAATTTTCCTGCTTGAGAAGACATCAATAATTGATCAAACGGCAGTCTCTCTTCTTCTGGAAAAGCTTCTATGTAGGTTGCTTCCCAATAGGCTTGATTTTCTTGATTTAATAATGTGAATTGCATAAAAGCTCCTTTCTAAAATGATTGCTTCGTACTAATAACTTTTGTTACTTACATAAGACCTAAAAGTCATTTAAACATGCGACTGGTTATCCCTATACGCAATTATTTTTTGATACTAATCTAGTAGTTTAATTGTTCTCTGTTTCTGAGTCAATAAAAGAGCACACGATTCGAGTCTTTCAACATTTAGCGAAAAGGCGATTCTTATTTCATTACAACCGATTCACTATTCGCTGCCCTCTTTTTTCTATTCGTTGATTTACTTGAACTAAATATTCATTTATCTCCTCTATATTCTGAGGTAAGATAAACGAGTCTTTTTTCAAATGATTTTTCCATAGCGCTACTGGTTGATACTGTTCATTTAAAAATGGTTGCATCTCATACGTATGAACGTAGCTTTCCCATGAATGAAATGAAGCTAAAAATATCGAAAGTTGTTCTAAGGAATAATCCCAATAATCTTTAAACGATAAACTTCTTCCACTGTTAAATCCTAGTGGAACTACTGTAATGTTTCTAATTGAATGGGTAAGTTCGGCAAAACGCTTTAATTGTGGGTCCTGATGGACTCGATCAAATTTAGTAAAATTGTCGAGAAGAAATTCATTCCATGTATATTTTTTTGGTACAGGATTTGGTAAATAGTCAGGAAAAACTTGGTCAAAATAAGTTAAATATCGGTCCGAAATCACAGCCGATGTCCCGGAATCATGAGGCGGATACTTGCTATTTACTGCAAGCAAATTCTGTTCAGAAGATTTTTCTAAATAGCTTTCTTGATTTTCCCCAATTACTTCCGCTGGTCTAAAGAAATCGGGATAAACAAGTTGTAACATAATTTTATACGTTGTCCAAAATGAGTTCATAATATCTTTGTGCATGGTCGCCTTCCCAGTTAACTTTAAAAAAACATCCTCCACAACCTCGTACTTTTCAATATGGACATTCGATGTTCTAGCTTTTAAAATATTTTTAACCGGCTGCTGGTGGTCATACTCTTGACCCAAAAGCAACTTCTTTAAATCATCTTTCTCTGAAATTGTCTTAACTGTAATCTCCGCCACTTTGAATAACTCCCATCCTACGATTTTCTCTATATTCTTTTATATTATTATACTAGAAAAACGCTCCCTCCTGCCCTTTTTTAATCAACAAATCAGCAATTAGAAAACACCAACGAAACAGAAGTGCAACACTAGCATGCGAAAAAATGCGATCGGCAACTTATTTTTTAGACACTCTGTGTGTTTCGTATAGTCGAGGCTGGTTGCGTGTATTTTTTTCAAGAAAATTGAGAACAGCTATGGTATAGTCAAAACTACGATTATTTCAAACACGGAGCGACAGTTTATGGAAATGTACCAAGTAATTAGATATTTTTTAAATGAAATGGAGAAAAAGATTTGGCATGCCTTGTTAACATTAGTACTTTTTTGTCTTTATATTTCCATTTTTGATGTTCCTTTTACAATTAAAAATACATTCATCGGCAGACTACTTTTCCCGAAAGCTTTTATGAATGCAGGAAGTGCGAATCTGATTTTTTATTTGATTAGTTTTTTTGGTTTTTTATGGTCAATTTTCATTTTTGCTTATCTATTGAATAAGACACGCCTCAAATTATTAAATAAAACCTTTCCTTATCTTTTGGAAATATTAGAAGTCTGTATTTTGCCTTTAGTGATTCTTTTTGCTTACATTTATATTTATTTGCGGGTCCATGGCGAAGGTTTCAGCTATATACGAGAATCTCTTTTACAGCAAGAGTTAACTTATTCAATGAAATGGTTTCTTTGCCTTGGTAGTTTGGCGCCGTTATTTTTCTTTTTAAGCACTTTAAATTTAACTAAACGAGTCAGACAAAAAAAAGACATGGAATCATGAAAATCCATGTCTTTTTTAGTCGGATATTGTTTTTACCGCAGGACAGTTTTCTTCCAAAAATTCAAAAATACTACTGTAATAATTTTCAGGTTCGTAGACACTTGAAGATAAATGTGGTGCTTTAGCAACAATGAGACCTTTTTTTATCCCCTGAGTTGCCGCTAAATTTTCTTCAAACATTATCATTGGAACAAAGCGATCACCTGTACCGTGAATAAAGAATGTGGGCAACGTATTTTTGTGTAATTGTCTCACGGAAGAAGCGGTTTTCAATTGAAAGCCATAGTTATTTAATGCTAATTGATTAGCAATTGTTAAAATAGGAAAAGCGGGTAAATGAAAAGATTCATGTAGGACATATTTAAATTCATCATAAACAGAAGTGTAGCCACAATCCACTATTAATCCGCGGACATTCGTTGGTAACTTTTCACCACTTGCCATCATGACAGTAGCCGCTCCCATGGAACCGCCCACTAAAATAATTTCTGCTTCCATATCAATGGCAAGAACTTCACTAATCCAACTTAATAAATCTAACCGATCCAGCCATCCCATCCCAATTTTATTCCCTGAACTTTTCCCGTGCGCACGCAAATCGGGAACTAAAACATTGTAGCCTTCTTCTGCAAAACGTAATGCAGTATATGCCATATCGCGTTTTCCGTTTGAACGATAACCATGCACACAAATCGCCCAACGATGGTTATCTGGATAAGGAATAAAGCACCGTGCATACAATATTTCATCTTTAATTTTCAACCAACGATCTTCAGCAAAAGACTCTGTCCAAAAAGCTTCGCCTTCTTGTTTTTGTTGTTCTTCTATTTTTGTATATCTTGTTTCACGTTCTTGAAAATTATCAGGATTTAATAACCGATGCCCTTTTTTATGATACCAAGGGTTGTCTTTAAGCAACGCAATTTTCAAAAAATAATTGGCAATGTAAAAAGAAAAAATAACGCCAATTATTGCAAAAATGATCAGTAACCCGAGGAGCCATTTCATCTGCAAATCACACCCTCTTCTAAAGTATTTCCTTCTTCATTTAATATACTATGGATTTTTCATTTCTGAAAGAAATCACCCTTACATTTTGTTATTTTTTGAAAAAAAAAACAGCCGTCTCAAAAAGAGGCGGCTACTTTTAATCTATCAACAATCCAACGTTGTCATATCTTCATATGTCTCACGGCGAGCAACTAATTTTGCTTGTCCATCTTCGACAAAAACCACCGCTGGTCGAGGATTTCGGTTGTAATTACTTGCCATTGAATAACCGTAAGCCCCCGTACTACTAATGGCCAATAAATCCCCTGCTTTAACTTCTGGCAATAAAATATCTCGAAGTAAGACATCTCCTGATTCGCAATATTTACCAACCACTGTGACTTTCTTGACTGAATCATGTCCCTCACGATTCGCTAGAAAACCATCATAAACTGCTTGATACAAAGCAGGCCGTATATTATCACCCATGCCACCATCTACGGAAACAAAATGACGAACACCAGGAACCTCTTTTTGCGCGCCAACTGTATAAATCGTTGTGCCCGCTTCGGCAATTAAACTGCGGCCTGGTTCAATCCAAAGCTCAGGCAGTGGATACCCTAATTGTTCACAATGACCTTTCAAGGAATAAACAATTTTTTCAACAAATGTTGCTGGTGCTAATGGCTCATCTTGCTGCGTGTACTGCACACCAAAACCACCACCCATATTTAAAACACGTGCTGTAAATTGATGGACTTGCCGCCAGTCTTCTAAAATAGTGAACATTTTTTCAACAGCAGCTAAAAAGCCTTCCACAGCAAAAATTTGCGAGCCAATATGGCAATGGACCCCTTGCACATCAAAAGAGGGGTTTGATAAAAGACGAACGAGTGCTTCTGTCGCCTGGCCACTTGCAACATCAAAACCAAATTTTGAATCTTCTTGGCCTGTCAAAATGTAATCATGTGTTTCTGCATCCACACCAGGACTCACCCGAAAAAGAACTTTTTGTGTTTGGTTTCGTGTAGCTAATAATTCTTCCAACAAGTCAATTTCGTAAAAATTATCAATGACAATTGTACCTATTTTGTTATCCAAGGCGTAACGTAATTCTTCAGGGGTTTTGTTATTTCCATGGAATTCAATTTCCGCTGGCTCCATGCCCCCTTTTAAAGCTGTGAATAGTTCTCCACCAGAGACAACATCACAAGCAATATCTTCTTCCTTTAACACTTGATAAATAGCTAAACAACTAAATGCTTTACTTGCATAAACCACTTTATTTTTGATACCTAATTGATTTAACGTTTGTTTAAAACCACGTGCTTGTGCGCGAATATGAGCGACATCATAGACAAATAACGGCGTCCCGAATTTTTGCGCCAACTTTACGGTGTCACAACCACCGATTTCTAAATGATTTTCCCGATTCATTTTTGCTGTACCAAATAACATGTTTTCCCGCCCCTTCATTTTGTTTTATTAAAAATCATAGCATAAAACCCAGTAGCTTCCTATAATTTTCCACATTTTTCTCTGACTTTCTCCTGTTGCTTTTTTTCGCCAAATAGCCTACAATAATTGGCATACGAATAAAAAACCTTTATTATCAAGACTTTAATCTTTTAAATAAAAATTGGTATATACGAAAAAGAAAGAAGGCAGATGACTTGGCTACACTGAACCGCGATCAACAAATTGAAGAAATTATTAATTTGGAAGCAATTTTGAATTTACCGAAAGGAACAGAACATTTTGTCAGTGATTTACATGGTGAATTTGAAGCTTTTGACCATATTTTAAGAAATGGTTCTGGGCGAATCAGAGAAAAAGTTCAATTTTTATTTAAACAAGAATTAAATGCCCATCAGATGGACGAGCTTTGTTTTATTATCTACTATCCAGAAGAAAAATTAACACTTTTAGAAAATGAAAGCGCCCTCTCTTATGAATGGTGGCTATTAACGATTCGCCGTCTGGTTGAAATCGTCCGTTCTTCTTCGATGAAGTACACACGTTCTAAAGTTCGCAAAGCCCTTCCTGAAACCTATGGGTATATTCTCGAAGAATTGATTTATCAATATGATGAAACAACAACCAAAAACGGTTACTATCAACAAATTATTGAAAAAATTATTTTACTAGGTGAAGCCAAACGTTTCGTAACAGAATTAGCTTATCTAATCCAACGTCTGATTATCGATCACCTACATGTTATTGGGGATATCTATGACCGGGGGCCAGCACCAGATAAAATTATGGACCGATTAATGTCCTATCACTCCTTGGATATTCAACTAGGCAATCATGATATGATTTGGCTGGCTGCTTATAGTGGTTCACTGGCTTGTTTAGCCAATGTAGTACGTATTTGTGCTCGCTATGGAAATTTAGATTTGTTAGAAGAACGTTATGCTATCGATTTAACCGCCTTAAAAAAATTTAGTTTAGAAACGTATAAAGAAAATCCTGCTTTTGCACCCAAGAAAAATCCCTATCGTGCGTTAACTGAAGCTGAAAAACAAGTAGCGATGCGTGTGCAACAAGCCATTGCCATTATTCAAGAAAAACTAGAAGGCCAAATTATTGGTCGACGCCCTGATTTTAACTTGGCACATCGGCTACGCTTAGATAAGATTCAAGGAGAAACTATTACTTTTGACGAATGTCGTTATACATTAATTAACAGCTGTTTCCAAACCGTTTCTGAAGAGCAGCCTTACCAATTAACACGTGAGGAAAAACAGATAATTGATGATTTATTAACGCAATTTCAGTCTTCGCCGCGGTTAACAAAACACATGCGCTTTCTAATGGAAAAAGCTTCTCTTTACCTTGTGTATAATCAAAATTTATTGATTCATGGCTGTCTGCCTCTGAATGCGGACGGTACTTTTCAAGCTTACACATTTAAAGGCCACTCCTATTCAGGAAAAGCTTTAGTTGACTTCTTTCAGAAAATGTTAGAAGAAGCATACGCTCAGCCTGCTATTACAGATGACTATGCGACAGATTGTTTATGGTATCTTTGGTGTGGCGAAGGTTCCTCATTATTTGGCAAACGAGCTATGAAAACCTTTGAGCGTTATTTTCTCGCTGAAAAAGAAACACATCATGAAGAAA
This sequence comes from Enterococcus sp. DIV2467a, assembly GCF_050532945.1. NCBI lineage: Bacteria > Bacillati > Bacillota > Bacilli > Lactobacillales > Enterococcaceae > Enterococcus > Enterococcus sp. DIV2467a. The sequence continues at coordinate 1,682,710 of NZ_CP172896.1, forward strand.
AGAATCCTTACTACTCTTTGCGTGATACGGTTGAAGTTTGTGAAAGAATCCTAGATGAATTTGAAGTGACTGGTGAAAATCGACATATCATTAACGGCCATACACCAGTTAAACGAACAAAAGGCGAATCGCCAATCAAAGCAAATGGCACGCTTCTCGTAATTGACGGCGGCTTTTCAAAATCTTATCAGACAATTACTGGAATTGCTGGTTATACATTGTTGTACAACTCGTTTGGTTTACAACTGACCGCGCATAAATCTTTTTCTAGTAAAGAAACAGCCATTTTAAATAATCAAGACATTCATTCCATCAAACAAGTCATCGATCGTCCCTTACAGCGGCTATTGGTGAAAGATACCACTATCGGCAAAGAGCTATTAAAGCAATCGCAAGCACTCCAAAAACAAATGAAACAAAACTAGTAGTGGCGTTAAAAAGACGCTTGCGCTCTTATCCGAAAAATGATTAAATGGAGGAGTTGAGAAAAATATCTATTAGAGAAACGGAAAGGGTTTTACATTGAAGAAACAGCAACTCTCACTATACGGCACCATTTTCTTTCTTTGCTTTTTCCTAATTGTGGGCTTCTTCTTCTCAAGTCGTGGCGAAGATTATGCCAAAGAATCTGAACAAAAAGTTACAATTGATTCCACCAAACATGAGAAGCATACGAAAGACAAGGAAGAAAATAATTCAGCAAATACAGTATTTTTTGATAAAATAAATGACCTGCTCGTCGCTTCTGTCAAAGAATTTGAAGGAACGGTCGGGATTAGTTATTTAGATTTGGAAACTGGCGAACAACGTTCTGTGAATGGCCAACATGAATTTTATACAGCTAGTACTATTAAAGTGCCACTGACGATGCTAGTCGCCGACACGGTTGCTTCTGGTCAAAAAAAATGGACAGACCTGATTCCCTATAACGCCGAAGAAGATTATGAAGAAGGAACTGGGATCATTGCCTATAATATCCAACCAGAATATCCATTAAAAACGTTACAAGAATATGCCATCACCTATTCTGATAATATCGCTAAAAATATGCTCTATGATACATTGGGTGGTGATGCAAAAGCAAAACGAGAAATGTATCAGCGTTATTTGCACAAGACACCTTCGATTGAAGAGCCACAATTTTCTTCGGAAGATGCGCTTGTTATTCTACAAAAATTATATACTGAAAAAGCAACAAAACCAGATTACCAAGCGATTTATGATTCTATGAAACAAAGTGTTTTCCATGAAAGAATGGAAACTCCCACAACTCAAGGAAAAGTTGCTCATAAAATTGGTTCCTATGATGAATTTATTCATGATATGGGGATTTTAGAAACACCTCACCCCTTTGCTTTAGCAATTTTTACTAAAGGACCTGATAATGCTAAGAGTGCTGCGTTTATTGCTTCAGTGACAGATAAGTTATGGCAATTACAGGTGTCTGAATATCCTAATGATAACCATTGATAATGAAAATAAAAGCATCTTTTTTTAATGACAACGCTCAATAAAAAAGATGCTTTTATTAGTAGTTATATTAATTAAAATATTTGTATTTCCCATAACCTTTTTAGCAATTATTTCTGAGTATTTTTTAACTCCAACGAACCTAATTCTTTTCCTGCTGCATCATCTTCATAAGAATTTCTAACGATTACTTTATATAATGACTTATGATCCAAACTACTTAAGTCAAAAGAAATGTTAATTGTAGCATCTTCCCCTTTATTAAAGCCACTACCAATTTGACGTGCAATAGGTATCTCAAGACCGTTTTTATAAACTGAAATTAGAATATCACGACTTTTTTTATTTTTTTCTGGATTTGGAATGTCCATAATCAGCGTAGTTTGAAGCGCATCACTTTGGGCCTTAATATTTTTAATTTTTTTCACGTTTTTAATGCTAGGTATCGTTTCTTTCATAATGGGTTGGTAAGGAATTTTAAACGTCCAATCGCCTTGATACTCTAATGCATTCTCAACACTAAAAGATCGGCTACTTGCTTTGATTGCTTCTTTTAATTCATTATCATGCTGTTCTTGATCTTCCAAAGCTAATCGGTAGATATGAAGCGTTAATTGATCTTGACTAACAAGTTTTTGCTTATTGAAAGTTGAAATCACTGAACCATAAAAAACATCCTTCTCGATTCTATATAACGATGTTGAACTTACACCCCCAAATAAATCTTCTTTGCTTCCTTCTCTAAATAACCCTAGTTGAATATCTTGAGAATAATTATTTCTAGCGATTTTTTTCTGTAATAACTCTTTTAATTTCTGATCTTTAATCTTAAATTGATAATCAAACGCCATTTTATTTTTTGTCGATACAAATTTTGTTAATACGATTTCTCGCTCATTTTGTACACTCCGCAATTCTAGTTTTGTTGGAACACCAGAAGATTCTACTGTTTGAACACCTGTATCTTGACTAATCCCCAATACCTCTTCTATGGCACGTCCAATGGGTGTTTTTACTATCAAAGTAAAAGTGGTAGCAATACTAATTAGCCCTATAATTAAATGTTTACGCGATATCTTTTTCTTTGGCTGTCTGTATTGTTTTATTTCTCCCATTAATATCTTAGTTCTTTGTGTGTTTAAACGTTCCACTGTTTCTAAAGGCATCTTTTTTTCATATTTTAATATATCACTTTGTTTTCTATCCATTTACCATGTCTCCTTTAAATATGTCCTTAATTTTTTTCGACCACGAGAAAGACGAATTTTGATGGTATTTGTTGAAACATCAAGTTGCTGAGCGATTTCTTTTATACTAAGGCCAACATAATAGTACATAACTAACGGAACGCGATAATTATCAGGTAATTTATGTAATCCTTTATCCAAATCATATAAATCATCAAAAGCAGGAACAGGAGAATAAGTATCCATCCAGTGAGTTGTTTTCTGCTTTTCTCTAAAAATATTTTGAACTTGGTTTAACATTATTTTAAAAATCCATGAATTAAACGCATATTCATTTTTTAATGTTGTTATTTTTTCCCATGCACATAGTTCAGTTTCTTGTAAACAATCAGCAACGTCGACTTCGTTTAATAGCATTTTATATGCAGCATTGTATAAAACTGTTTCATATTTTTGACAAAGGTGAACAAATGCTTGTCCATCTCCTTTTTTTGCTTTCTGAACTAATTTTTTTGTTGAAATTTTATCCATAAAACACCTCTTTTCATTTAACTAACTATTAGACGTTAAGTATCTGTAAAAGGTTTCATATTTTTATAAAAAAAATATCTGGGACAAAAGTCATTTTGACTACTGTCCCAGATACTAAAATTCACAATGAGTAGCTGGCTACTTTACAGACAACAACTTCGTAAAACGTTCTGCCAACATTTGGTGGGCATCAATTTTTTTGGTTCCTTGTGCTTTTGCTACAAAACTAGCAAAGTTTAAGCCAGCCCCAAATAGTTGTAACGCACCGTTGCCTAAATCTCCCTTTTTAAGAGCTTCAAGCCCATCTTCGATAAATTGGTTACTTTCATCTAAATGACACTCAGGAAGATATTTCACGCCGTGATGATATCGTTTTACATTCAGAATGATTTGCTTCGCGGCTTCTTCTGAAATAGCCGCTCCCAAGTTTAACAGTAGTTCATTGATTGGTTCCACCAAGCGAGCATAGTCACTTTCGTATTTTTGACAATTCAGTGCAATCGCTTTGCGGCGTTCTTCATTTTTCATTTTTTCCACTCCCTTTTTTATTAAAAACGAGCACGAAAGCTACCAACTGGCTTCGCACTCGTTCTTTCTAACCACTAATTTTCTTTGTTCATGCTTTTAATTTTAATTAAACGTGTAATTTCGCCACGTTCATTTTCTTCTAATTTCATTTGAATGTAGTAAATTGTTTCTTCTAATTGCGGAATCGTCATATACTCTAAGGCGTTGACACGACGACGCGTTTTTTCAATTTCTTTTGATAATAATTGGCACGTCTTTTCAACATTTGCAAGTGCTAATAATTTCGGTAAAATGCTTGAAATTTTAGCAAAAGCTTGATCAAGCTCGCTGTTTGAATTCACGTAGCCATAATCTAAGGGTGCTTCTTGAACCGATTCATCGTAATCAAAAATCATTTTAGGAACTGGCACACTTAAGATGTTCTGTTCAATAATTTCTAATTCAACTTTTTCGGCTGGAATTGCCACTAACTCTTCAATAAAGGCTTCGTTCAACGTTGCGTTTGCCAATACAAAATTTGATAACGCATCCGTCACTTCTTGTTCAACCTGAATACGTAACTCATTGTTTTCTTTGACTAGCGCAATAAACCGTCGCATCAATTCATCTTGTTTGTCTTTCAGCAACTTATGACCTCTCGTGGCCGTAGTTAACTGTTTTTTCAATCGGGAAAGTTCCATACGGGTTGGATTAACATTTAATCGAGCCATTTTTCTACTTCCCTTCAGTTAAATATTGATCGAGCATATCCTCTTTAATTCGTTTTAGTTCTGTTCTCGGTAGCATACTTAATAGTTCCCACCCAAGATCTAACGTTTCTTCAATCGAACGGTTTGTATCGAATCCTTGATTGACATATTCTTCTTCAAAACGTTGGGCAAAAGCTGCGTAAATTTTATCGACATCAGAAAGAGCTGATTCTCCTAAAATGACAGCTAATTCTTTGGCTTGTTTCCCTTGTGCATAGGCTGAGAACAATTGATTCATCGTCGCTGCGTGATCCCCGCGCGTTTTGCCTTCGCCAGTTCCTTTGTCTTTAAGACGGGAAAGTGATGGCAATACATCAATTGGTGGTTGGATACCACTCTTATATAGTTCCCGGGACAAGATAATTTGCCCTTCTGTAATATAGCCAGTTAAATCGGGAATTGGATGTGTTTTATCCTCCTCTGGCATTGTTAAAATAGGAATCTGTGTTACGGAACCTTTTGAGCCACGAATTCGGCCTGCTCGTTCATACAACGTTGCTAAGTTCGTGTAAAGATAACCTGGGTAACCACGACGTCCTGGAACTTCACGGCGTGCTGCTGAAATTTCTCGCAACGCTTCGCAATAATTTGTCATATCCGTCATGATAACTAAGACATGCATGCCCTTTTCATAAGCTAAATATTCAGCGGCTGTCAACGCCATTCTAGGTGTTGCAATCCGTTCAATGGCTGGATCATTCGCTAAGTTCATAAACAAGACTGAACGATCAATTGCGCCTGTTTGACGGAAATCTTCCATAAAATATTCCGCTTCTTCAAAGGTAATCCCAATGGCCGCAAAAACTACGGCAAATTCTTCTTCACTATTTAACACGTTGGCTTGTCTGGCAATTTGTGCCGCTAATTCTTTATGAGGTAAGCCAGATGCTGAAAAAACAGGTAATTTTTGACCACGAACTAAGGTATTTAAATGGTCAATCGCTGAAATCCCTGTTTGGATGAACTCATCGGGATAATCACGAGCAACTGGATTGATAACTTCGCCGTTAATATCTAATTTTTTCTCAGGTAATAATTCTGGTCCATTATCTTTTAAGCGACCTAAGCCGTCAAAAACGCGCCCCATCATATCTGGCGAAACCCCTAATTCTAAAGGATGTCCCAGAAAGCGAACTTTTGAATCACGAATATTGATGTTACTCGTTCCTTCAAAAATTTGGACCATCGCTTTATCTCCATTGATTTCTAAAACTTGCCCTTGGCGAATTTCGCCATTTTGCATGCGTACTTCAATTAATTCTTCGTACTTTACGCCTGCCACTTTTTCAACAATCATCAGAGGACCAACGACTTCATTGATTGTGCGATATTCTTTAATCATTCGTCATTCCTCCTTCAGCAATGATTTCTTTTATCGTTGTTTTAATTTCTGCTTGTAAACGATCCAATTTTTCTAATTCTTCTTCTGGTAAATACTTGCTACGAGCAATGCGATCACGGATTTCAACTGTTCCCGCCATTAACTCAGAGAAATAAGTGCCTAAACTTAAGGCTTTTTGACCTTCTTCACCAAAAGTTAGAATCAATTGCAACATTTTCGCTTGTTTGGATCGAGAAGTGAACGTATCTACGTCATCAAAAGCATTTTGTTGCAAATAGTCTTCCCGTAATGATTTGGCTGTTTCCAACGTTAAACGGTCTTTATCCGACAAGGAATCAATCCCAACCAAGCGAACAATTTCTTCCAGTTGAGATTCCTCTTGTAAAATCCGCATCCCTTCAGCTACCATAGCGGCCCAGTTTCCTTGCAATTCCAAGTCTAAATATTGCCCTACTTCTGTGGAGTAAAGAGAATAACTTTGCAACCAGTTAATAGAAGGAAAATGACGTTTTTGTGCTAACTGGGAATCTAAGCCCCAGAATACTTTAACAACGCGTAACGTATTTTGGGTGACAGGTTCTGATATGTCCCCACCAGATGGCGAAACCGCACTAATCGCCGTAATGCTTCCTTCACGATGATCTTTTCCTAACGCGATGACTTGTCCTGCTCGTTCATAATATTCAGCTAAGCGGCTACCTAAATAGGCTGGATAGCCTTCATCACCAGGCATTTCTTCTAACCGGCCACTCATTTCTCGTAACGCTTCTGCCCAACGAGAAGTAGAATCTGCCATAATTGCGACTGAGTAACCCATATCACGGAAATATTCTGCAATGGTAATCCCTGTATAAATCGAGGCTTCCCGTGCCGCTACCGGCATATTTGACGTATTCGCAATTAAAATTGTCCGATTCATCAAAGACTCACCAGTTGTTGGATCAATTAATTCTGGAAATTCATTTAAAACATCTGTCATTTCATTCCCGCGTTCCCCGCAACCAACGTAAACGACTAAGTCGACATCGGCCCACTTAGCAATTTGGTGCTGAACGACTGTTTTTCCAGCGCCAAATGGTCCTGGAACTGCTGCCGCTCCGCCTTTCGTAATTGGGAAAAAGGTATCAATTACGCGTTGTCCGGTCACCATCGGTACTTTGGGACTTAGTTTTTCTAAAATGGGACGTCCCCGCCGAACGGGCCATTTTTGCATCATGCTAAAACTTTCCGCTCCTTTAGCCGTTTCCACTGAGTAAACTGTTTCATCAATGGCAAAGTCACCTGCTTTAATTTCGGCAATCGTTCCTGAAACGCCGAAAGGCACCATAATTTTATGTTGAATAATCGGTGTTTCTTGAACCACACCGACGATGTCACCTGCCGACACTTCTTCACCAACTGCCACAGTCGGTTCAAACGTCCATTTTTTTTCACGATCTAACGCATCAATTTTAACGCCACGACCTAAAAAGTTACTGTGGGTTACTTCTTGAAATGTATCCAATGGTCGTTGAATACCATCAAACATTTCGGCAATTAAACCTGGGGCTAATTCAACAGATAATGGTTCTCCTGTTGAAATAACTGGTTCTCCTGGTCCAATGCCTGTTGTTTCTTCATATACTTGAATCGAAGCGACATCGCCTCGCATTTCAATAATCTCTCCGATAACGCCTAAATCTCCTACATGACAAATGTCTTGGATACTAGCATCTGACATGTTTTCAGCTAAAATCAAAGGACCTGAAACTTTGACAATTTTTCCAATTTGCACGCTCATTCTCCTTTGCATTATAAAATATTTTGTCCAATTGCTTTTTCAACATTTTTTTCAATCTCACTTAAACCGATTCCGATTGTACCATTATGACTTGGGATTAAAATAATCGCTGGTGTCACTTGTTCTTTGTATCGTTCAATCGTTTCTTCTGCTAAAGTAGAGGCTTCTTCCGTTATGAAAATGACCCCAAACTTATTTTTTGCCATAGTTTCAATGGCTTCTCTAACTTGCATTTCTGAAATGGCATGATGGACCTCAAAGCCAAACAGTTTAAATGGTAAGATTGAATTTTTGTCTCCAATGACACCAATTTTATAACCCATTGACTTTTCGCATCCTTTCTCGAATTTTTTCATTTGAAAACCCACTATGTTTTCCGACCAAAATTAAACGCAAATTTTTCCATTCAACTTCTTTCGCATTCAAAAAGGCTAGTAATGGGAGCGGCCCAAAAGCAACCGTCCGACCGTTTTCATACATTGAGGTCAGGTAATCATCTTTGAGTTTTTCAAAAGCCAATAAATTTAATTCATTGGTTTCTTTATTGATAATCTTTTCTAATAGTTGTCCGTAATTCGTTGTTCTGACAAATGCTGTAAATTCTACAAGTGACTTTTCCGCATAGGTCAACAGTTCTTTCTTTGAGAGACTGCCAGCGCTAGAAATCACGGTTGATAAAAAGTTACTGTTTTGATGTTGAACAATCCCTCTAGCCATCGTTGATAGATTGGTTAAATCAATAAAAGCGATGACTTCCTTCGTTAACTCTTCATAGCCCAATTCATCCGCCAATTTTCGTTGTTGCTTTAAAAATGCTCGATCATAAAGGATATCAATTGCTTGCGGCAAACCGCCCTCTTCCAGATAGGCAAAAACATCACGGATCACTTCTAATAATGCTGGCTCAAGTTCGGAAGAGTTTTTTGTATGAATGGCACTTTTGACTGTGTTTAGAGAATAACGACCATCTTCTAAATAAAGATAATCAAAATCTTTACCTGTTCGCTCAGCTTTCGTCAAAATTTTCAAGTTATGGAAGGTAAAACGCATCGTATACAACGTTACTACAGCTGGTTCTGGAGCCATTTCATATAACCAGCGATAAAGACTTCCCAGCGCTTCAGAAGAATGGTAGTCAAATTTTTCTTCAAAAGTTTCGGTTAAATAAGGTTGATAAACCGTACTTTTTAACATATTTTTAACGTCTTCAACTGTTTCCGCTTCTAAAAGTTGTTGAAACTGTTGCTCAGAAAGCAGCTCCGTTTCTTTTAAACGAATCAGCGGATTAATTTGATGATACGTTGGTTTTCTCATGCTACGTCCTCCCTTCTTAACTGAAAAGTTTTTCTGCTACTTTAAAGCCTTCTGTTTTTTGAATCTCTTCAACTAATGCTGAAAAGAGAAAATTATAATCCAAACCGTCTTTTGCAACGATAAAGCCACTTTCTTTTGGAACAACTTCCTCTGAAAGCTCCCATTGAACAGTAGCATCAGAAAGGGCGGTCAGCCATTCTTTCGTCACTTTCGTTTGAGAATACTCGCCTAAAAGAATGGTCGCTTTTCCTGTTAATTCAAGTGAACCTAATTGTGCTTTCATAAATTGTTGAAATTCTTCCGCTGACCATTCACTCATCTTTAAGACCACTTCATCAAATAATTGGTTAAGATATGCTTGTTTTTTATTTAATGCATCCTGACGAATTTCTAGTGTTTGCCGTTGTTGGCGTTGTTTAAATTCTTTTAATAATTGTTGTTGTCGTTTTTCTATTTCATGTTCTTGCTTCAGCAAAATTTCTTGTTGTGCTGCTTGGAATTCTTGATCGATGCGCGTTTGTTCACTGGTGACATAGGCTTCGACTTCTTGCTTTCCTTGTTGCTTAATTTCACTGATGATTTTTTCAATGGCATCCATCCATCTGCCTCCTCAATTATTTGACGTTCAATACAAGTAAGAAGGAAATTACGAACCCTAAGATGGCATAAGTTTCAACCATGGCAGCATAGATAATTCCTTTTGTTGCATGTTCTGGTTTCTTCGCTAAAATTTGGATCCCCGCAGCGGCTACACGACCTTGGGCAATCCCAGAGAACAATCCAGCAAAGGCAATCGGTAAAGCTGCTACAAAATAGTTCAATCCTTGAACCATACTCATATCGTTTCCTAAGTTAATATAAATTAAGAAAGCAATAACGAAACCGTATAGTCCTTGTGTACCTGGTAATAACTGTAAAATTAACGCTTGACCAAATTTTTCTGGCTGCTCCGTCGTTAAAGCTGCTGCTGCTTCCCCAGTAAAGCCAACCCCTTTGGCTGATCCAATCCCAGCAAAAATTGTCGCCATCGCCATTCCTAATACTGCAAAAACAATTCCACCATTATTATTAATTAAGTAATCCATCATCTCTATTTTCCTCCAATAAATAATTTTCTATTTTTTCTCAACATTGACATACTTTTCTTTTGTTTTTAGCGGATTAAACGCCCGGCCACCGCCTGTGTAAAATTTTCCAAAGAACTCAACATATTGCAAACGTGCGCCATGAACATAAGCACCTAATAACGATAAGAATATGTTTAACGCATGTAAAACAATTAACAGCAAGATCCCCACGCTAAAACGGGCAACTGGCGGCATGAACTCAACGAGCATATTAAACGCTGAAGCAATACTTCCCCCAGCAATTCCTAACGCCATCAAACGTGTATAGCTAACTAAATCACCGACATAACCTGTCACGCCGTATAGTCCATACAGTCCTTTGGCTAAGCCTTTTAATTTGGCCTTCGATTGAATCATTGGAATCACAATAATTGCAATGGCAGAAAGACTAGCTAAAATCGCACCTGCTGTAAATAAGCCTTCATTTTTAACCACTAATTTACCAACGACTAACAATGCTAAACCAAACAAAATCCCTAACCAAGCGTAACTTTCGTTAATACTATCTAAATAGCGCTTTTGTTTTGATAACTGAATCCCATTAATCATTAAACCGACAACCAATTGGATAAACCCAAAAATAACCGATAAAATAAGAATCGTATTTACATCTTCGGTCGTTGATAAAATCGGAAATGGTGATTTGATTCCAAATATTGTTGGCGGTAATGCTGCACCGAAAAACGAACCGTAAATGAAACCCCAAATAATTGTTGGAAATGATAAAATCAAGAAAAAGTCGGCAAAACGTTTCATGCCTCTCGGTAAAACAAATGCTTTCAGAGCAATAATAGACAAGAGTAGCATCAGTAAGCCATAGCCAATATCCGCTACCATCATGCCAAAAAAGACTAGATAAAACGGCATCATCGCAGGTGTCGGATCAACTTCTTCATATTTTGGTAAGCTATACATCTCTGTTAACATTTCAAACGGCTGCACCAATTTATTATTCGCTAGTTTAACTGGTATATCCGTCTCAATTTCCGCCTTCGTAGGATTTTCAAAAGTAAGAGCTATTTCGTCCTTAGGAACTTTTTCTTCAATCGCTGTCAAAATATCGGCTTTTTCTTCGACTGGAATCCACGTTTGCAAGATGAAAAATGATGAAGCATTTAACAAATGTTGACGTGCTTGTTCTCTTTGGATAACCGCCAATAAGACTTCTTCAGCCAAGCAAAACGTTTCATAGAAATCATGATAAGAAGCCAGTTGTTGCTTTAAGGCTTTTTCTTCTTTTTGTAAAATTTCATATCGTTCTTTGACTTGTTGATATGCCTCTTTAGGCGGAACATCATAACGGTATTGGAGTGGTTCAAAGCTATATTGGTTTAATAACTCGGTTACACTCTGCTGATGTTCCTTCAGGTAAACGAGTGTAAAGTAACTATGATGCATACTTTGATAAATTTCTTCAAAATAAACCGTTGGCCATTGAGACAAAGCGCTCAAGAAACTGGCTTTATTGGCTAGATTTATCGAACCATGAACGACATAACTACTTTTTAACTGCTGTTTGTGCGGTAAAATATCCAGATATTGCCAGCGGCCTAATAATTCTTCTTCAGCTTCTAATCCTTGACGATCCGTTTGAATTTGTTTCAAAGATTCTTGAATATTCTTTAATTCCGTCAAATAGCTTTGTAATGTTTCTTCATCAAAGGTTTGTTCCAACTCTTCTAAGGTATAGACTTTTCTTTTTATCTTTAACCCTTTTCCTGAAGAGCGTGTCAAAAATAAAAGAAGCTCTTGCAATTGTTGTAGCATCGTTTCATATTTACGTAGCTGTTCAGTTGACTGTTCTGCTTGTAAAAAAGAATATTGACTCTTTAAGGCTTGTTCTTCCTCAGGCGAATGAAAAATCCGTTTTACTTCGACAATTTGCAAGCCTTGAATGGCTTGTAGAATTGCTGCTTCTTTTTCGGCAGCGGCAATTATTGTCATTTTTTCCATTTTACTAACTGCCATAAACGTCTTTCACCCTCTCAATAATTGAATCAATGACTTGTTCTTTGTTCGTTTCGTAACGTTCGTGAAGCGCTTGTTCAGTGCGCTTTGTTTCATCTAAAAGTTGTTCTTTTTCAAGTTGTAACATCTTTTCTTGCGTTGCTAGTGAATCCGTCAGCACTTTTTCAACAGCTTCTTCACTCTCTTGACGTAGTTCAGCTAAACGTTCTTGCTTCTGTTCTTCATATAAACGACAATTCATCTTAGCTTGTTGCCGATGCTCTTCCACCGCATCTTCCGCTGCCTTGATTTGCTCTAGTACTTCTTGTACCATTGTCTCCACCTCCTTAGTTTTTACACCTTTAGCATATAAGAAAAAGGACTAGCGAAATAGAGATACGCTCAGCCCTTTTGTTTTAGGTATGCAAAAAGGCGCAAACTCAAAAATTGTTCTTCTCACCCCTTGAAGAACTGAATCCTTGAAGCTTTCGCCCAACCATTCTTTATTCAATACTCTACCATCTTAGCAAAGTTTTTCGCAAAATTCAATACTTACCCAAATGAATTAAAATAACAAATTTTCACTTTTATAATAGGTAATAAAAAGGCATTATTTTTTTCGCTTTATAATTATTGATCTTGAATTTTTTTCACATAGATGTGCTATACTTACGTAAACAATTAAATTTATTTGGAGGGATCTCTGATGAATATACGATATATTTCAATCTCTGGTAATACACGCTCATTTGTTCAACGTTTAACAACTTATGCTGAAGAGCAACATCAGCAAAACGAAAAAAATCCTACGATTACTTTCAAAGAAATTTCGGAAAATTCTCCGTTAGAAGTAGAAACAGAACCATTTTTTACCTTTGTGCCTACCTATTTAGATGGTGGCGATGGCATCAACAATGGCAATACCGAAATTTTAACAGAAGTCATGCGAGAATATCTTGCTTTTGAAAATAATTATCGTTATTGCTCTGGCGTGGTGGGCAGCGGCAATAAAAACTTTAACCACCAATACTGCCTGACAGCTAAACAGTATGCGGAACAATTTAACTTCCCCTTCTTAGCTGACTATGAATTAAGAGGTACCCAAGCGGATATTGAACGAATTTATGCTATTTTAAAAGAAAACCAATAAGCAAGTTTCATTACTAAAAAGCTCACCTATGATAGACTACATTTTGAGGTGAAGAAAAATGAGAAATACATGGTTAGCAGAACAACTTCAGTCAATCAGTGAAGAACCCAATTCTTTTATTATCGAGGAAACCATCAAATATATTGAACAATTAGAAGATGATAATGAAAGTCTTCAAGTTGCATTGGAAGGAACCATTTGGAGTCCTAAAAAATGGAACGAACCATTGGAAAAATAATTTAAACAGAAGAAAAGAGCCAGAAACGTAAGTGTTTCTGGCTCTTTTCTTCTGTTATTTACAAATTATAGACGTGCATTTAAATCTTTTGCTAATTCTTCAAAACCTGGTTTACCTAATAAAGCGAACATGTTGCGTTTGTAAGCTTCAACACCTGGTTGGTCAAATGGATTAACCCCATTTAAGTAACCTGAGATACCTACCGCAATTTCGAAGAAGTACATAACATAACCTAATGAATAAGCATCCATTGTTGGTACTTTAACGATCATGTTTGGCACACCACCATCTGTGTGAGCAAGCAACGTACCTTCGAACGCTTTTGTATTGACGAAGTCAATTTCTTTTCCTTGTAAATAGCCTAGGCCATCTAGATCTTCATTTTGTTCAGGAATTGAAATGCTATGGCGTGGATTTTCAATTTTAACCACTGTTTCAAATAAGTTACGCATACCTTCTTGAACATATTGACCCATAGAATGTAAGTCAGTTGAAAAGTCTGCGGCTGCTGGGAAAATACCTTTGCCATCTTTTCCTTCTGATTCACCATATAATTGTTTCCACCATTCAGAGAAATAGTGCATACCAGGCTCATAGTTAATTAACATTTCAGTTGTTTTACCTTTACGATATAAAATGTTACGTAACGCAGCATATTGATAGGCTTGGTTTTCTTTTAAGTCGCTCGTTGCGCCGTATTCTTTACGTGCATCATTTGCACCTTCCATTAAACGATCAATATCCGCACCGCTAACAGCGATTGGTAAAAGACCTACTGGCGTTAAAACAGTGAAACGGCCGCCCACATCATCAGGAATCACAAATGTTTCCCAACCTTCCGCATCAGCTTCAACTTTTACTGCTCCTTTAGCACGGTCAGTTGTCGCATAAATACGTTTATTGGCTTCTTCTTTGCCATATTTATTAATTAATAACTCTTTAAAGACGCGGAAAGCAATCGCTGGTTCTGTCGTAGTTCCAGATTTTGAAATAACGTTGACAGAAAAATCACGATCACCAATCACATTGATTAAATCAGCTAAATAAGTTGAGCTGATGCTATTTCCAGCAAAGAAGATTTGTGGCGCTTTCCGTTCTTCTTTTGATAATAGATTATTAAATGAATGTGTCAAAAATTCAATTGCTGCACGGGCACCTAAATATGAACCACCGATACCAATGACTACTAATACCTCAGAGTCAGATTGAATTTTTGCTGCTGCTTTTTTAATGCGCGCGAATTCTTCTTTGTCATAGTTTTCTGGTAAATCAATCCAGCCAGTAAAATCATTACCAGCTCCTGTACCTTCACGTAATGCTTTGTCCACTGCAGTGACTTGTGTTTGCATGTATTCCAATTCATGGTCAGCAACAAATGGTGCTAATTTGGAATAATCTAATTGAATGTGTGACATTCCTTTTCCTCCTCGAAAGTAAACTTACTACATGTATACTTTACGTGTTTTTAGACATTTTTTCAAGCAAATTCTTTTGGATAGACCAATTGTTTAATTTTAACTATTTAATTAGAGATATTTATTCTCTTAATCAAACAAACCAATAAAAAATGCTAGGAAATCCTAGCATTTTTTGTTATTAAACGAGTCCTTGACTTAGCATCGCTGCCGCTACTTTTTCGAAGCCAGCAATATTCGCACCTAAAACAAAGTTATCTCGTGCCTGATATTCGTTAGCTGTATCACGACAAGTCTCATAAATGTTTTGCATAATTTGATCTAGCATACCGTCAACTTTTTCAAAGGACCAAGCTAAACGTTCAGCATTTTGGCTCATCTCTAATGCAGAAACCGCAACACCACCTGCATTAGCGGCTTTACCTGGACAATAAATTACAGCTGATTTAGCAAAAACGGCGACTGCTTCTAGTGTACAAGGCATATTTGCGCCTTCTGCCACGACTTTCACTCCGTTTTTCACTAAAATAGCAGCTTGCTTTTCGTTGATTTCATTTTGTGTTGCACATGGTAACGCAATGTCATACGCTGTTTCGAAATCCCAAACAGATTCTTTATCATAATAAGTTGCGCCTTTACGTGTTTCAACATATTTTGAAATGCGTTCACGATTTTTTTCTTTTAGTTCTTTTACTAACGCCACATCAATTCCTTCTGGATCATAAACAAAACCAGACGAATCGGAACATGTGATTACTGTGGCGCCTAGCTCAGTTGCTTTTTCCATGGCATAAATTGCGACATTCCCGCTACCAGAAACAGCGACTTTTTTGCCTTCAAACGTATCGTTTTTATCTGCTAATAAATGTTTAACAAAATAAACCGTTCCATAACCCGTCGCTTCTGTTCTTGCTTGGCTTCCCCAGTATCCTAAAGGTTTGCCAGTCAACACTCCTGCATCATAGTTGCGCAAGCGTTTATACATGCCAAACAAATAACCAATTTCACGAGCGCCTACGCCAATATCGCCTGCTGGAACATCTGTACTTGGACCAATATGTTTTTGAAGTTCGGTCATGAAACTTTGACAAAAGCGCATCACTTCAGCATCTGACTTACCTTTTGGATCAAAATCACTACCGCCTTTGCCGCCACCGATTGGCAAACCAGTTAAACTATTTTTAAAAATTTGTTCAAAGGCCAAAAACTTCATCACACTTAAATTCACACTTGGATGAAACCGCAAACCACCTTTGTATGGTCCAATAGCTGAATTATATTGGACACGATAGCCTCTGTTCACATGCCAGTTGCCCTGGTCATCTTGCCACGGCACACGAAATTGAAAAATACGTTCAGGTTCAATCAAGACACCTAAAACATTTGCTTCAATGTATTGAGGATTTTTTTCTAAAAAACCTTCTACGGTTGGTAAAAACTCATCGACTGCTTGTAAATATTCTGTTTGACCTTGGTCTAATTGGTGAATCTTTTCTTGAATATTTTTAACATATTGTTTTGCGTCCATTTAATCATCCTCTCATTGTTATAGGTTTATTTTAACTGAAAATTCAAAAATTACCATAGTCAAACGTTTATTTTTTCCTTAAATCCAGAAAAAATCCCGTAATTATGGTACACTACCTATTGAATTGGAGGAGAACTATGAAGAAATTTGATGTAATTATTGTCGGTGCTGGGACGAGTGGTATGATGGCCACGATTGCGGCCGCAGAAGCTGGCGCTCAAGTATTATTGATTGAAAAAAATCGCCGTGTTGGGAAAAAATTATTAATGACTGGTGGCGGCCGCTGTAATGTAACTAATAATCGGCCCGCAGAAGAAATCATTTCATTTATTCCTGGGAATGGAAAATTTTTATACAGCGCATTTTCACAATTTGATAACTATGATATCATGAACTTTTTTGAATCCAATGGTATTCACTTAAAAGAAGAAGATCACGGACGCATGTTCCCTGTTACAGATAAATCGAAGTCAATTGTTGATGCGCTATTTAACCGCATTAACGAATTAGGAGTCACTGTTTTTACAAAAACACAGGTCACAAAATTACTACGAAAAGACGATCAAATAATTGGCGTTGAAACCGAACTGGAAAAAATTTATGCACCGTGTGTTGTATTAACAACTGGCGGCCGCACTTATCCTTCCACAGGAGCAACTGGTGATGGCTATAAACTAGCCAAAAAAATGGGGCATACCATCAGCCCGCTCTACCCTACCGAATCGCCTGTTATTTCTGAAGAACCTTTTATCCTTGATAAAACGTTGCAAGGTCTCTCTTTACAAGATGTTAATTTAACTGTTTTGAACCAAAAAGTAAAACCTTTAGTTAATCATCAAATGGATATGCTGTTTACACATTTTGGCATTTCAGGACCTGCCGCGCTCCGCTGTTCTAGTTTTATTAACCAAGAATTAACTCGCAACGGTAATCAACCTGTCACGGTAGCCTTGGATGTGTTTCCGACAAAATCTTTTGAAGAAGTGCTGAAAAATGTTGATTACATGATTGAGGAACAGCCAAATAAAGTGGCAAAAAATGCCTTTCATTCTTTAATACCAGAACGGCTGCTTACTTTTTATCTAGAGAAACTAGCAATTGAAGAAGTGCCTGCCAAACAACTAACAGAAAAGCAACGTCTTTCCTTTGTGGAACTACTGAAAGACTTTCAGTTCACTGTTACGAAAACATTGCCTTTGGAAAAATCTTTTGTCACAGGCGGTGGGATTTCCCTCAAAGAAGTGACCCCTAAAACAATGGAGAGCAAATTAGTCAATGGTTTATTTTTTGCTGGTGAACTTTTAGATATTAATGGCTATACTGGAGGCTACAATGTTACAGCTGCATTTGTCACTGGACATGTTGCTGGCTCCCATGCCGCAGAAATTGCAGAATACACCTATTTACCAATTGAAGAAGTCTAAACAAAAAGTCGCTAAAATAGCGACTTTTTGTTTACTTTTTTTATTTATCAATAATTTTCCCGTTTTCTAAATAAATAGTGCGGGTGGCTACTTTTTCCACAAACGTTTCATCATGTGAGGTGAAAATTACTGTTCCTTGATAGGCACTTATAAATTCTTCAAGTGCTTGGATTGTGTCTAAATCAAGAAAATTGGTGGGTTCATCCAATAAGATGATATTATTTGGTTCTATAAATAATTGCGCCAAAGTAATTTTTATGGCTTCGCCACCACTTAGAGAAGATATCTTTGTCTGTAAATTTTCTTGTTGAAAACCTAGCCGATATAAAAGTGAACGCACAATCTTTTCAGAATAATTTGTCCGCTTCAATAAATAAGTCAACAGTGGTTCATCATTTTTTAATCGATAATCTAATTGATGATACGTTCCTAACCGGACTTTGGGAGAAAAGTAAATGGCCGGGTGACGAGCTTCAATTTGTTGAAGGAAGGTACTCTTCCCAGCACCATTTTTTCCACAAAGTGCTATTTTTTCGTTTAAAGGAATTTGAACGTTCACTTGGTTAAGAATTGTTCGATTCTCATAAGCGAAAGTTAAATTTTCAATTCTAATTGGATATGGATTGTATAAAGAGAACTGATTATTAGTAGGAAAAATAATTTTTCGCTCTTGTTTTGCTTGCGCAACATCGGGTAATCTGTCAATTCTGGCATTAATCGCTTTCGCTTGTTTTTGGAGTGCTTTTTGTACGGTATCTTTTTGTTTAGAACCAGCTAAACGACTAGGTTTAATTTGCTTTTGTTTTTGTTTTTTTGAAACATGACTAGATTTTTGCGCTTGTGCTTGTTTCTTTGTGTAAGATTCCTGTAATTTTTTCTTTTCCTTTTGATATTGATGATAGACATTATATTGTGTTTGCTGTTCCAATTCTTTTTGACGACAATACGCATCGTAGTTCCCTAAATATTCTTTGACATGTCCATCCGAAACTTCCCAAATTTTCTCTGCTAATTGATTCAAGAAAAAGCGATCATGACTAACAAACAAAACGGTCCCATAATAATACGTTAAATCTGCCACTAACAACTGACGATGTTCTTTATCTAAATGTGTGGTTGGTTCATCTAAAATAACCCCGGTTGGATACTCTGAAAATAATGTTGCTAAGCGTTTTTGGACTTTTTCGCCACCACTTAGTTTTTGATTTTTCTGATTTAGCAAACAGTTTTTGTCAGTTTTCTCTGATTCATTCGTTATTTCTTCAGCTACTTGTGCCAAGTAATGAAAGTCGTTCAATCTTTGAACTTTTCCTTTGTCTGATTGAATCTTACCCATAATTAAATTGAGCAGTGTTGATTTTCCTGCGCCGTTTTTACCAATAATCCCAATTTTTTCATTTTCATATACAAATAATTCATCAATTTCTAGAATTGGTTTTCCCGAAAAGTGAATACTTACGTCTTTCAGATGAATACTTAATTTTTTCATTTTGCCTTCTTCTTTCATTTCTGAAACGAAAGAATCTTGGGTACGCAAAAAAGGACAGCCTAATCGCTATCCTTGTAGTTTCGTATAAAAGTACACACGCCACCCATGAATTTTAATTTCAGACTTTTTGATAAAATTTATTCAATTTATTTTGTCAAAAAGTCAATCCAAATTCTGATAGATGCCAACATACAATTATACCTCCTCGTTTAATTACTCCCACACTAACACCTCTGCTTTCTTTTGTCAATTCTGCCCCTAAAATGAGAGAATCGGACTTTAGTAGGATACAATTTTACCGAAACTATGGCAAAATAAAGACGGAGGTGAAAACCATGAAGATTACATTGACACGAAAAACATCAGCTTGGGGCGCGTTACGCTATTTTACATTTTATAAAAATGGTGTGCATCAAGGGAAACTTTTTACTAATGTACCTATTGAAATTGAGGCTGATCCTGGGGATGTTTTAACGTTCTATGAAGGCTGGTTCCAGTTTTATCGGCGCATTGAAGTTACTGAAGATACCAAAGAAATCACGATTATCAATTCTAAAAAATTGCAACACGTTTTTTATACCTGTGTCGTCTTATTTTTAATTTTAACGCTATTATTCCTTTCCGCACAGAAACTTTCGACGTTTATTATTGCTGAAATTTTAATTTACTCTGGTATTCAGTGGCTGTTCCGGCAACAAACCTATCATTTTACTGTCAAGAAAAAAACGGAATCCTTTGCTTCCTATTCTAAAAAAAGTATCGCACACTAAACGAATCTTTAGCGTGCGATATTTTTTAATTACTTTTCATTAATTCGGCCACATATGTGACTGTTTCTGGTTGTGTTTCTTCAATTTTATTAATCGCATCTGCAAAATTCGGTAAATGCGCTTTGTGGGCAATTAATAATTCGTCCAACAAGGTCTTCGCCATGACGCCGCCAGGAACTAATGGATTAATAGTGAAAGCATGCAATGCTGCGCCGTAATCACCATTGATGGCTGCTCGAATAACCGTTTCTTCCATAGCTTTCATATTTTGAATAATTCCTCGTGCTGCTGGCGGAAAGGCCCCCCAGTTGTAAGGTTCATGGCCATGTGCTGTCACAGGTCCAGATACTTCTACAACACAATCATACGGCAAATCAGTAATTGTCCCATTATTTTCAGTAGAAACAACCATATCCGTTCGTTTATCATTATAGATTGATGCGATCATTTCACAAGCTGCATCGCTATAGTGTGTGCCGCCCCGTTCTTCTAATTCTTTTGGTTTGTAATCTAGTTTGGGATCTTTATACAATTCAAACAAACGACCTTCCGTTTCTTTAACCACTTGTGCTCTTGTTTCGCCCCGTTCATACTCTTCGATGGAATGCTTCAACATCTCATCTTCAATATAATAATAGCGATGATAACCACATGGTAACATTCCTAAATCTTTTAACTGTTCATAATGGAACGGCGCATCAAAAATATTTTTCAAATGACTTTCTTGCTCTTGCTTAGGCCCGTAAATTAAATCAATGAGTTCTTGTGTTCGCTCTTGTCCTTCTTTGTCCCAAACGCGGTGCCAATGGAAATGATTAATTCCAGCAAATTTAAAGAATAAGTCTTCTTCTGGAATTCCCAGCATTTCGGCCGCTTGTTTTCTATGACCAATCGGCACATTACATAAGCCAACTGTTTTTTTCCAACCGCCATGTTTAATTGCAGCTTCCGTAACCATTCCAGCTGGATTGGTAAAATTCACTAACCAAGCATCTGGGCAAAGGCGTTTCATATCGTCAATAATAGCTAAAATGACAGGAATTGTTCGAAATGCTTTAAACATTCCTCCCGCGCCATTTGTTTCTTGGCCTAATACTCCATGGGACAAAGGAATCCGTTCATCTTTAATGCGAGCATCTAATAATCCTACACGAAACTGTGTTGAAACAAAATCCGCCCCTTTTAAGGCTGCTTCACGGTCCAATGTTAAATGAACTTCCCAATCTAAACCAGCAGCTTTAATCATGCGCTTCGCCATTGCCCCAACGATTTCCAATTTTTCTTTACCAGCTTCAATATCGACTAACCAAATTTCCTTAATTGGCAGTTCATCTTTTCTTTTAATGTATCCTTCAATTAATTCAGGTGTATAACTAGAACCGCCACCAATTGTTGCAATTTTTAATGCTCCTCTTGTCATCCGTCTTCTTCCTCCTTGATTAAATTGTTATCGTTTACATCTTTAGGATAAATTATGGGAATGTTCCCATGTCAAGCACTATTTTCAAAAAAATGTATGCTATACTTCTTATAAGAATACATTCCACTTTGGAGGTAAAAAATGACGTCTATCATTGATGTAGCAAAAGTTGCCGGTGTCTCGAAATCGACTGTTTCTCGCTTAATTTCTGGAAAAGGATATGTGAGTGCCGATAGTCAAGAAAAAATTCTCAAAGCAATGAAAGAATTAAATTATACCCCGAATTATGTGGCGCGGAATTTACGAGCAGGTGCCACAAAAACCATTGGCTTTTTAGCCCCTAGCTATTTAGGTTCCTTAGGTATTTTCTTGAATCGCTTTATTTCAATTGCCAAAAAATACAATTATTCCGTAACCTTATTTTTTACAGATGGCGATCAGCAGAAAGAAATTGATGCCTTGAACCAATTAAAATACAAACAATTAGATGGCTTGTTTTTATTGACACGAACAAATGAATGGTCAGTGATTGAGCCTTACAGCGCGTATGGCCCTTTAGCAACCTGGCATCGTATCGATTCACCTAATATATACTCTTCCTACATTGATCATTACTCTGGTTATTATCGTTCCTTAGAATATTTGCAACAACAAGGGTACCAAAAAATCGGTCATGTCCTCGGTAATCCCGAAAATTTAAACACGCACGCACGAAAACGTGCAATGAAAGATTTTTATGAAAACACTCAGGCACCTTGGCAAGCTGAGTGGCTGATTAATGATCAGTATACTAACCATTCTGGTCGCAAAATTGCCCATTACTGGCAACAATTAACCGAAAAGCCAGAAGCTTTGGCCTTTTATAATGATCACGTAGCAGCTGAGTTTATTTCAGAACTTGAAAATCTAAATTATGCCGTTCCTCGCGATGTCGCTGTCATTGGCTTTGATAATAGTTATGTCAGTGAATTGATGCATATTACGACTGTTGATTATGCCATTCAGTATCAAGCCGAAAACTCATTTATTTACCTATACAACCAATTAAATCAGACGAACATTCCTGAAAAAAAATTAACCGTTCGTCTAGTTGAACGACGAACGGTGCCTAAAAAAGACCCGGCAGATCAGTCACTTTGACTGATTTACCGGGTCCTTTTAGAGTTAAACAAAAATTATTTATGCTTTTGTTCATTTTTTAAAATAGAAATTGACTGTTTTAAGGATTGAATCATGCCGCCTTCGCTGTATACAAGAACGTTTGATTTGTATAAACGAGCAGAGAAGATTGTTAAAATAATTCCAAAAACTGCCAAAATCACTAATGAGACAATTGCTTCCATTGTTGATGCCGTTTCGGTCGCCAAGCGTACTGGCATAATGTATGACGAAATCAGCGGAATAAAGGAAGTCACTTTCACCACGATATTTTGTGGATCATTCGTCCCAAACGTAATGCCAATCATATAACCGATTAAACCAATATACATGATGGGCTGAACTGCTTTTGCTGTATCCTCTGGTTTGGAAACAAGAGAACCACAAAGTGCTGCCAAAACAGCAAAAACGAGAATACCAATAATGAAAAAGCCTAATGTAAAAATAAAGGTTGATGAAAAAATACTTTGTGGTGAAATACCACTTAATAGACTTTTCATAAAATCAAGATTTTTCAATTGAGAATAGCCGAGAACAAACGCCACTCCGTAAATAAAAATTTGTGTTAAAGCTACTAGAATAACCCCAGTTAATTTGCCATAAAAATGGGTTTGCGCTTTTGTACTAGAGAGAATAACTTCCATGATTCTAGTGCCTTTTTCAGAAGCAATCTCTTGGGCAATAATTGAAGAATAACTGCTGATGAAGACAAATAACAAAATTGTTATCCCCATTGCTAACGCCATTTGAATCCCTGTGTTATCTTCTCCTGTTTTTATTTTACCATTTTCATCAAAACTAATTTTGGCTTTTTTAAATGTTGCTTGTTGATTCAACATGGCAACTTGCTCAGCTGTTAGGTTTAAACGATTGGCATTCGCCATTGTTTGTAATTGGTTTAACATTTGAGGAATTAGCATCTCGGTTGCATTTCCTAAAGAGCGTTCAGAGTAAAGCTGACCAGAAATCTGATTATCTGTAGTGTCCAAAAGTAAATAGGCATCAATTTTCTCGTCTTTTAATTGTTCTTGGGCCTTTTTCTCAGAAGAAACAGCTTTGAAAGAAAAGTCCTCTGTTTTATTCTTTGTCAACTCTTTAACCAGCGCTTGGTTTTCCGAAACCAGACCAATGGTAGTATCTCCTGAAAAACCGCTAGCTAGAGAGCCCGCTAAGTAAACAATTCCTACAAGAAGAAATGGCGCTAAAATCATGATTAAGAAAGACAGCGACTTCACATTTTTCTTATAGACATCAGTCGCAATAATCCAAAATTTACTCATCTTGCCCACCTACTTTCATTTTGAAAATTTCTTCCAATGTTGGTGGTTGTTGATTAAACATTGGAATGTAGCCGTTGGCTGTCGCTTTATCAAACAACACTTTGCCCACTTCAGCGTTTTCTAATGTCGCTTCTAAGACGCCATCTTGTCGCAAGTGTGCTTCTTTCACACCTGCTGTAGCAGCAACTTCCTCAACAGATAACGGTGATTCTAAAAATAATTTTGTTCGACCAAATTGTTGTCGAATTTCATGAACCTGACCATCTAAAACCATGCGTCCATTTTTTAACATGACTAAATGGTCACAGATTTTCTCCACATTGTCCATATTATGACTGGAAAAAATGACACAAGAACCTTGATTTTTCAATTCAATAATGCCGTCTTTTAATAATTCTGCATTAACTGGATCCAAGCCACTGAATGGTTCGTCTAAAATAATTAACTTCGGTTCATGAATAAGTGTCGCAATCAATTGAACTTTTTGTTGATTTCCTTTTGATAAAGATTTAACTTTATCCGTTTTTTTGCCTTTAACTTGAAATTTTTCCATCCAAAAGTCAATTTTAGGTTCAATTTCTTTTTTAGTTTTCCCCCGCAATGAAGCGAAATAAATTAGTTGGTCTTCAATCGTAATTTTAGGATATAAACCCCGTTCTTCTGGTAAATAACCAATAATATTGTATTCTTTTTCGTTTAATGGTTGACCATTCCATAAAACTGACCCGCTATCTTGTGTTAAAAAATTTAAAATCAAGCGAAACGTAGTTGTTTTCCCGGCACCATTTTGGCCAATTAATCCTAAAATTTTCCCGTCCGGTATCGTAAAGGATACATGATCAACTGCTTTAAAATCCCCAAAGGTTTTGACTAACTCTTTTACCTCTAACACATAAACGCCCCCTTCACTTTTTCTAAACCGCTGTTTAGTTACTCATATCGTATCTTTCCTGTGTTGGCTTGTCAATGACAATTGTTATGGAAAGATGCTGCACTTTAATCAGACGCTTTATTTTCTGCTAAGCGAAAAAGGCCATCCGTCTCGGCAGAAATATGCACTTCATTTGCGGTCAAGCCTGTGCTTTCATAAAATTTATTTTTAAATTCCTTTGCCGATTTTGATGATTGGCAGGCCCAAATTCGACCTGTACGATTCAACCACGTACCCAATTCATTTATTAAACGCTCATCAATCAGTAATTGATTTGGTACTTTTTTAAATTTTATTTGATAAACGGGCGTTAGTATTTTCATGATCAGACGTCCTCTCTTTTAAGTTAGTATTAGTATATCACGAAAGAAATCGTTATCATATTTTCTTGAGAGTTCAACTTTTCATGAAAAAATTGAATAAAAAAACCAGACAAATTAGGAAAAGCACCTAATTGGTCTGGTTCATTTTCATTTATTTTTCTATCTCAGAGGTTGTTTCTTGATGCAAATGACGATACACATTCTTCGCGACAGTTTCAGGTAACCCAGCTTTTCTTAATTCTTCAACACTGGCTGCCGTAATATTTTTAAGCGATTTAAATTCTTTTAAAAGATTTTTTTTGCGTTTCGGTCCCAAGCCTTCAATGTTATCTAATTTGGAAGCAAAACTATTTTTACTACGTAATTGACGATGGAATGTGATGGCGAAACGATGGACTTCATCTTGGATTCGTTGCAACAAGAAAAATTCTTGTGAGTTTCTTTCCAATGGTACAACTTCTAAGTTTGGACCAAATAAAAGTTCACTCGTTTTGTGCTTGTCGTTCTTGGCTAATCCAGCTACAGGAATATCGACTCCTAGTTGATTGGCTAACACATCTTTGACAACATCGACTTGACCTTTACCACCATCGATTAAAATTAAATCAGGAAAAGGCAAGCCTTCTTTTAAAACTCGTGAATATCTGCGATAAATGACTTCTCTCATAGAAGCGTAATCATCAGGACCTTGGACAGTTTTTATTTTATATTTTCGATACTCATTTTTAGCTGGCCGTCCGTCAATAAACACAACCATCGCAGAAACAGGGTTTGTTCCCATAATATTTGAATTATCAAATGCTTCAATTCGAATGGGCACAGGTATGTTCATCGCATTGCCTAATTTTTCAACTGCACCAATTGTTCGTTCTTGTTTCCGTACAATCAAATCGAATTTTTCATTTAAAGCAACTGCAGCATTTTTACTGGCTAATTTAACCAGTTTTTTCTTTTCTCCCCGTTGCGGCTGCAAGATTTTCGTAGCTAATAAAGCTTCAACGCTTTCTTTATCAATGTCATCAGGAATCAAGACTTCTTTTGGCACAAAATGCTCATTCTCTTGATAAAATTGTCCAATAAAAGTTAAAAATGCTTCACTGGCATCATCATAAAATGGAAAAATCGATACATCACGTTCGATTAATTTTCCTTGTCTGACAAAGAATACTTGGACACACATCCAGCCTTTATCAACAGCATAACCAAACACATCACGATCAATTAAATCTACATTCGTCATTTTTTGGCGGGTCATAACTGTTTCAATCGCTTTAATTTGATCGCGAAATTCTGCAGCTTTTTCAAATTCCATATGTGCAGCTGCATAAGCCATTTTTTCTTGTAAGCGGTCCTGAATTTCTGTATGTCCACCAGAGAGAAACCCTTTAATCTCTTCCACCATATCTTTGTAGACTTGCGGATCCACATCAAAAGCATAGGGACACAGACATTGTCCTAAATGATAATACAAACAAGGTGTTTTTTGCGACGGATTACATTTTCGCAAAGGAAAAAGCCGATCTAACAGTTTCTTTGTTTCATTCGCTGCATTTACATCTGGATATGGGCCAAAATATAACGCTTTGTCTTTTAAAACCTTTCGAGTAATCATTAAACGAGGATATTTTTCGTTTGTGATTTTGATAAAAGGATAGGTTTTATCGTCTTTTAACATGATGTTATATTTGGGATTATTTTTATGGATTAAATTAATTTCTAATAAAAGTGCTTCAATATTCGATTCTGTCACAATATATTCAAAATCATCGATTTCACTGACTAATCGTTCTGTCTTAGTATCATGGCTACCACGAAAATAAGACCGGACACGGTTTTTCAAAATTTTGGCTTTCCCAACATAGATAATCGTGCCGTTTTTATCTTTCATTAAATAACAACCAGGTTGATCAGGAAGCAGTGCTAATTTATTTTTTATTCGTTCGTTCATACGATACTTCCTTTCTAACAAAATGCTTCGTCTATTATACACCTCTTTTTGTAATTAAACAAAAAAAGCCGCTACTTTATGTACGAAAGAAACAGCCTGAAAAGACAATCGCTAATGATTTCTCTTCAGACTGAATCAGACTATTCGTAATGACTAATCAACGTTTATAAGTGTTTGGCAATCATTGCTTGCAATTGGTCTTTTGTATGAACACCGACTGCTTTTTCAACAACTTCGCCATCTTTTTTCAATAGCAATGTTGGGATGCTCATGATTCCAAAACTTGCTGGTGTTGCAGGATTTTCATCCACATCCATTTTGACGATTTTTACTTCGTCTTCATCATATTCTTCAGATAATTGTTCTAAGATGGGTGCTTGCATACGACAAGGGCCACACCAAGTTGCCCAAAAGTCGATTAAGACTAATCCTTCATCTGTTTCTGTTGTAAAATCTTTATCGGTAATTGCTTGTGTCATTTCACAAACCTCCTACTCTTTACTCTTATTACATGCTTAGTATAACACGTCATCTCTAAGATAGCGAGTGTTCTGCTTACTTATTGTAAGTCCTTATTTATTGGAATTTCACGACAGTCGCACCATTACCACCTTGGTTTTGTGGCGCAAATTCATAGCTTTTCACACTACGGTGATGTTTTAAAAATTCCGTTATTCCGGTTCTTAATGCACCTGTTCCTTTGCCGTGAACAATGGTTACTTGTGGATAGCCCGCTAGAATCGCAGCATCAATGTATTGGTCAACTTCTGCCAATGCTTCTTCGTAGCGTTTGCCACGTAAGTCTAGTTGTGTGCCAACATGACTGCTTTCTGCAGAACGAACCGTTGTAACTCTTGGTTTTGCTTCTTTTTGTGGAGCGACAGGCGTCATATCCTCTTCAGATACGTTCATTTTTAAAATGCCTAATTGGACTTGCCATTGTCCTTTGCCGTTGTCTTTTAATAAGGTCCCTCGTTGGCCGTAAGTATTGACAATTACTTCATCGCCAGCTTTTAATTTTTTCTGTTCTTTCGCCTTCTTCAGCACTTTGTTTTTAGCAAGCTTGGTTTCTTCATGGTGTAATTGAGAAAGTTGTGTTTTCGCATCAATTAACTGATGTTCTTTGACACCACCTTGTTGGCCACTTTCCAATTGCATTTTGCGAATATCAGAAATAATGGTTTCCGCATTTTCTTCCGCTTCTGCAATAATCTTATTCGCTTCTTTCCGCGCTTTTTGTAATTCTTTTTCTCGTTCTTCAAAAAACACTTGATAGGCTTCTTTCAGTTCCTTATGCAAAGCGGCCGATTCATCGACATAGTGGCGAGCTTCTAAATATTCAGTTTCGGCCATTTTGCGACGGTTTTCCAAGTCTTCAATCATTTCGTTTAAATCTTGACTTTCACCGTCCATTATTTGTTTTGCAGCCTCAATAATACTGTTGTCTAATCCAAGACGTTTCGAAATTTCAAAAGCATTACTTCGGCCAGGCACGCCAATTAATAAACGATAGGTTGGACTCAAGGTATCTACATCAAATTCCATACTGGCATTGATTGTTCCAGCTCGATTATAGCCATACACTTTTAATTCAGGATAATGGGTTGTTGCCATCACATAGGCTCCTTTAGCGCCCAATGAATCTAAAATGGCAATCGCTAAAGCGGCCCCTTCTTGCGGATCTGTCCCAGCACCTAATTCATCAAATAGTACTAAACTTTGATGATCGACTTTCTTTAAGACAGACACGATATTCGTCATATGTGAAGAGAAAGTACTTAAACTTTGTTCAATCGATTGTTCATCCCCGATATCCGCAAATACTTCTGTAAAAATCCCCATTTTACTCTCTTCTTCAACCGGAATAGGTAATCCAGCTTGACCCATTAATTGTAAAAGACCTAACGTTTTCAGAGTAATGGTTTTCCCGCCGGTATTAGGCCCTGTAATCACAATTGCTTGATATTCTTCTCCAATCACAATGTCATTGGCTACAGCTTTTTCTGGATCCAATAGTGGGTGCCGGGCTTGTTTAAAAACTACATGATTTGCTTGACTAATTTCTGGAACAACTGCTTTTAGTTCTTTTCCAAGTCGCGCCTTAGCATTAATAAAATCAAGTTTACCGATGACATAAGCATTATGCGTAATTTCTCGGCGATAAGGGACCAACTCAGCCGACAGTTCTGCCAAGATGCGAGTAATCTCATTTCTTTCGGCAATTTGTTGTTGTCGCAAACGATTATTCATTTCTAAAATTTGTTTAGGTTCAATAAATAAGGTTTGACCTGAAGCACTTTGGTCGTGAACCACGCCACCAAAAATATTTTTATATTCTTGTTTGACTGGAATCACGTAGCGTTCATTTCGCATAGTAACAAGGGCATCACTCAGATAACGTGCGTTTTTCCCACGAATAATACTATCTAGTTCTTCTCGAATGGTCTGCTCACTACGACGAATATTTTGTCGAATTGCCTTTAAGGCTGGCGAAGCTTCATCTGTGACGTAGCCATCATCATCAATGGCTTGTTTGAGTTGGCGATTTAATTCAGGCAAAACTTCTAGTTGCTCTCGCCACATATATAAACGTTCAAAATCCACTTCATTTTCACTTAACTCATCAAAAAAACGAGTCAGTTCTGAAGTAGTCGATAAGACACGACCTACTTGTGCTAATTCTACACCATTTAAATCCGCACCAATTTCAATCCGTTTCATGTGTGGTTGGATATTTTCTAATTTAGGAATGGGGATTCCACCACGTAATCGTTGAACTTTTAAACCATCCTGTGTTTCATTTAGCCATGCTTGAATTTTATTTTCATCAGCAATCGGTAATAATTCCGAAACTTCGTTTGTCCCCTGAGCTGTCACAATAAATTGCAACAACTGTTGTTTTACTTTATCAAACCCTAATGTTGATAGAATACGCTGATTCATTTTTCCACCTACTTTTCTAACTTTTTCATTTGTTGAAAAGACTGAGACATAACATAAGAAGTTTCGCTTTGCTCACTTACTTCTTATCTCTATCTCAGTCCCATTCAGCTTTATTTCGTAATTGGTTCAACCCATAATTCATATGCTTGTTTTGTTAGAATTGGGGTATTTTTTACAATGCCTCGTGCCAAGCCACTTGATCGAAACTGATTTTGGACAATATCTGACGGAATCATTGACGCCGTAGCTAACACTAGAAAAAGACCCACGTATAACACAAGAACACTTAATACGCCACCTAATAGTCCATTTACCTGTTTCAAAACTGGAATAAATGTTAATCCATGTAAAAAGATCGCTAAAAAACGAACGACCAACCAGCCTGCAAACAGCAATAATAAAAACGCAACCGCTGAATAAAAGGCTTTGTCCAAGTCTAAAGAAATCTCTTGATTAAAAAAGACAAGCTTTGACGTTGGCGTAACCGATGGATATGGAATATACAATTCTAAATGAGAGGCGACCTCTTTGTAATAAGTTCGAGCAACAAAATATGAAATTAAGTAACCTACCGAATAGAGCACTTGTAAAATCAAGCCTCGTTTAGCTCCTGTATAAAATCCAAAGGCTAAAAGTAATAAAATAAGTATTGTTAACATCTTGTCATCCTTTCAGGAACTACTCCGAAACACCTTTATTTTGAATCTGCTGTTTTCGATTTTCATTCAAAATTTGTTGGGCTTCCACATGATTATGAATTTCTACATCTTCTTGTCCATTCTTTTTCAAAACATCCCGTGCTTCTTCTTCGATAATTTCCATTCGGCGCACACGATTCTCTAATTCAGCCAAACGAATGGTTTTCTGTTTTAAATCTGCTACTTGTTTTTCCAATTTTAAAGCATATTCTTGTTTTTTTAGTTGATCTGAAATTGCATTAATTGCTAATAAAACAGAAGCTTGTTCCGTATCAGTTTGCGGAGAAAGATGTTTAATTTCCGCCAGTTGTTCGTTGACAATTTTTGTGACTAAATCCATATGTTGTTTTGACTCTTGGCCAATAATTGTATACGTATGGTCTGCAATGATTGCTTTATATCGTGTTTTTTCATTTGATGCCATGTTGAGGTTCCCTCCTGTAAATCAATCCATTCTTGCTTATTGTACCATGAAAAAAAAGCGAAGCGCAATTTTCGTACAAATTCTCTCTTATTATATGCCACAAAGCAAAAAATTTAAAGATTTCTTTACAAGAACTCTGGCAATTTAAGAACGAATAGAAATTGTGTAGGAGAAAAAGCGTGGAACAAAAAGTCAAAGTGATTTTTGTCCCACGCTCAAACTCTGATAATCAGCTAAAAATGTTTGTTTCAGCTGTACTTTTTAAGGCTTAGTTATTATCTTTCATCTTTTCTACACGTAAACAACGCATAGCATTTAATACAGCGATAATAGTTACACCAACATCAGCAAACACTGCTGCTTGCATTGAAGCCAAGCCTAATGCACCTAGTACCAAAACAATGATTTTAACAGCAATCGCAAAGATAATGTTTTGTTTAACAATTCTCAATGTTTTTCTTGATAATTTAATCGCAGAGGCGATACGACTTGGTTCATCATTCATAATCACCACATCAGCAGCTTCAATTGCCACGTCACTTCCTAAACCACCCATGGCAATCCCAACATCAGCCCGAGCTAAAACAGGTGCATCATTCATGCCGTCACCAACAAAGGCAACTTTGTTTTTAGGTGAAGATGCTTTTAACAACTCTTCTAAACGATCCACTTTGCCATCTGGTAAAAGTTCTGCATAAACTTTGTCAACACCAACTTCTTTTGCAATAGCTTCTGCAACCTGTTGATTGTCTCCAGTCAGCATAACAGTTTGTTTGACCCCTTCAGCTTTTAATTCTTTTATTGCTGAAATGGCGTCTGGTTTCAATTGATCCGCAATCACTAAGTAGCCTGCAAATTGATTATCAATAGCGACAAAAATTAAAGTTCCCGCTTCCTTCACTTCTGGTGCTTCGATACCAAATTGTTTCATTAACTTCGCATTACCGACTAAAACTGTTTTACCTTCAATTGTGGCTTTGATACCGTGTCCGGCAACCTCTTCAATTGCTGTTGCTGGAACAGTTTCTTTGCCATAGCTTTCTTTAATAGAAATAGCAATAGGATGAGTGGATAATTGTTCTGCTGTTGCTGTTAAACGTAACAACTCTTCTTCAGGTAAAACAACACTAGTTATGTTTTGAACCACAAAATTTCCTTTTGTTAGCGTACCAGTTTTATCAAAAACAATCGTTTTCGTATTCGCTAAAATTTCTAAATAGTTACTTCCTTTAATTAAAACACCTAGTTTACTGGCTCCGCCAATTCCACCGAAGAAACTTAAAGGAACAGAAATGACTAAGGCACATGGACAAGAAATAACCAAGAACGTTAATGCCCGATAAACCCATTCATTAATAGAAGTATCAGGGAAAATAAATGGTGGAATCACTGCCAATAAGACAGCTAAAACAACGACAACTGGTGTATAGTAACGAGCAAATTTAGAAATAAAGTTTTCTGCAGGGGCTTTTTTACTGCTAGCATTTTCAACTAAATCTAAAATTTTGCTAACTGTTGAATCCCCAAATTTTTTCGTAACATTAATGGTCAAGGCCCCATTTTTATTGATAAAACCACCTAAGATTTCATCGCCGACTTTGACCGTTCTTGGAACGGATTCACCAGTTAACGCAGAGGTATCTACCATGCTTGATCCATCAATAATTTGACCATCTAATGGAACTTTTTCACCTGGTTTCACTAATATTTGTTGCCCAATTTCAATTGTATCTGGAGCGACCGCTTTTATTTGTCCATTTACTAAAAGATTTGCTGAATCTGGACGAATATCCATTAATTTGGCAATTGATTTTCTGGATTGATCAACTGCAGCACTTTGGAACCATTCGCCGACTTGGTAGAATAACATTACTGCCACAGCTTCGGGATATTCCACAATAAAGAATGCCCCAATCGTTGCCACAGACATTAAGAAATTTTCATCAAACACTTCCCCACGAAAAATATTCGTTACCGCTCGTTTGACAATGTCGCCACCAATTAAGACATAAACGACTAAATAAGATGCCAAAGCAACCCAATTATTACTTGGTTTAATGATAATAAGTGCTAAAAATAAAACAAATGCAATAATGATACGAATTAAGCGATTCTTATTTGGATTACGTCCCTCTTCTTCTTTGACATCTTTTAAAGAAATAACTTTGACATCTGGTTCTAACTTACCAATCACTGCACGCGCTTCATTTTCGACTTCTAAATCATGTCCTGATTCAACTTCCAGTGTCATCTTTTCAGCCATGAAGTCCACACGCGCTTTTTCTACTCCGTGAATTTTTTGGACAGATTTTTCAATTTTGTCTGCGCAACTTGCACAATCAAGTCCTTCTAGTTTATAACTCTTTTGCATTTAAACACCTTCACTCCCTATATAATAGCGTTTATTCCGTTTACATGAATAACCTTTCATGAATCTATTATAAATGAAGATGCAATCATATGTCAACCGCTTCACGTAATCTTTTTCTATTTTATAGACATAATGGCATAATTGCTGTAGGTGGAATGGATAACTGAGTAATAACTTTCGGATTGAGTCTATTGCTCCCTTTCCACCAAATTTTGATTTGTTGGTGTTGAAACCAAGCACTTTGTTCAAAAGGTGCTGACAATGTTTGTAAGTGATGCACTTCGATTTGATTGGTTGCCTGCGGTTCTGTTGTGAAATCATGGGCCCGAATACCTATAGAATGACAAGAAATAGGAACTTCTTGTGTAACCGTTAGTGTTTGTTGCCAGCCAATCACTTGGACTCTGTGCGCATCTATGCGTTTGACAGGCCAAATATTTTTACAACCAGTGAGTTTAGCTGCTTCAATCGTTTGAGGTTGGTTAAATAATTGATTTGTTGCACCAAAAAGTGTTTGGTTTTTTGTGATTATCACTAAACTCTGACATAACTTATACAGTTCATCTAAACTATGACTCACAATTAAGGCATGTTGATTTAAATTACTTAATCGCTGTTGAAGTTCAATTTGCAGCTCTTCCTTTAAGGGTGCATCTAATGCGGAAAATGGCTCATCTAATAACAGGTAAGCCGGCTGAGCCGCTAGCATTCGCGCAAAAGCCACTCGCTGTCTTTGTCCTCCAGAAAGTTGACTAGGATATTGTTCTTGGACTTTAGTTAAGTGAAAAGATGCAAGCAATTGAGTGACCAATTGTAAATCTTTTGTCACGCACGTCAGATTTTCTACTACCGACAAATGAGGAAACAACGCATACTGTTGAAACAAAAGACCAATTTTTCGTTGTTGCGGCGACAAATTGATCTTTTGTTCAGCATCGAATAAGACTTGATCATTTAAAACAATCTGACCTTTATCCGCAGTCTCAACACCCGCAATACATTTTAATAACATACTCTTGCCACAACCAGAAGCACCTAAAATTCCTGTTGTTTGAGTCTTTGTTTCAAACTGAATTTGCAAAGTATGACTTTTCAATTCTTTTTGAATATCAACAATTAATCTCATTCCGAT
Organism: Enterococcus sp. DIV2467a; assembly: GCF_050532945.1. NCBI lineage: Bacteria > Bacillati > Bacillota > Bacilli > Lactobacillales > Enterococcaceae > Enterococcus > Enterococcus sp. DIV2467a. Next base: position 1,717,327 of record NZ_CP172896.1, read on the forward strand.
CTTCTCCAAGCGCGCTGACTAAAAAATTCCGTAAAAAATAAAATAATCAGGCAAAGTAATAACATAATTACAACATATTGATTGGCTAAACGCCAATCCCCACTTGCTACAGCAGAGTAGATAGCTAAAGGAAGCGTTCTTGTTTTACCAGCAATATTCCCTGCTAACATTGTCGTCGCTCCAAATTCGCCTAACCCACGGGCAAAGGCTAACACGCCACCGGCCAAGAGACCGTTCATCGACAAAGGTAACGCAATTTTTCTAAAATATCGACTTTCCGAAAATCCGAGTGTCTGGGCCACAGCCAACAATTCACTATCCATTTGTTCAAACGCCGTTAAGGCTGAACGATACATTAAAGGAAATGAAACAGCAACGGCAGCAATAACCGTAGCTGGCCACGAAAAAACAACTTGAATGGCAAAAAAATCAAGTAAAAACTGGCCCACTGGTTGCTGAACACCAAAAATAGTTAAGAGAAAAAAACCAAAAACAGTCGGCGGTAAAACTAATGGCAACGTAAATAAACTATTCAAAAGAATTTTTAATTTACGATTTTTCAAACGAAAAACAATATACGCAACGCCTGTTCCTAAAATAAAAGTAAATAAAATGGCGATTATTGCTGTCTGAAAAGATAAAAGAATTGGTCGAACATCCATTTTCCCACCTACTTTGTTAACTTAAAGCCAATATTTTCAAAATATTTTCTGCATTGTTGACTCTGTAAAAAATTTAAAAAAGCATCTGCTGATTTTTGTTTCTTAGAGGCGGCAACTTTACCAACTGGATAGATAATTGGCTTTTTCAAAGCAGCTTCAGGCATGGCCGCAACAATCGCTACTTTTGAATTGGTTGCTGCATCTGTCGCATAAACTAAGCCAGCTTCTGCACTTGCATTAGCTACCCATTCAAGAACTTCTGTTACATTCGTGCCAAAGCTTGCGTGTTTTTCTACATAAGACCAAGCGCCTAAAGCTTTTAAGCCTTCTTCGGCATATTGACCAGCTGGAACACTTGCAGGATCACCAATTGCTATCATTTGGGCTTTTTTTAAATCAGAAAAATCATGCCACTTTGCTTGATCTTGGTTAGGCACAATAAGAACGAGCTGGTTTTCCAATAAAGGAACGACACTTTTTTTATTAATTAGTTTTTCTGCAACCAATGCATTCATTTGTTTTGTCGAAGCTGAGAAAAATACATCGGCTTTTAGGCCTTTTTCAATTTGCATCTGTAATTTTCCAGAACTATCATAGGTTCCAGTTACCTGAATATCTGGATGCTCTTTTTCAAAGGCTGGAATAATTTTCTTCTCCATGACTGATTCTAAGCTAGCTGCTGCCGCAAGGGTTATTTCTTCTTTTTTTGTTGAAACTGTTTCTTTTTGCGGCTGATTTGTACATGCAGCAATTAGGGCAACTAAACTGAATAAACTAAGCAGGAACACAGCCTTTTTTTGTTTAGACATTTGAACGCCTCTTTTCTTTTATAAATACCCGCCATAACTCAAATCAATAATTTCAGATTTTTTAATCACTTCTTTGGCCATTAATCTTGGTAACAACAAATCAAAAACAGTTTTTTCTGAAAATAAAACACCACCTGGTAAGCCAATGATCGTTTGCTCTCCTTTATAACCTAGCAAAAACATTGAGCCTGGTAAGACTGGTGTCCCATGGGTTACGATTTCAGCACCTGTCTGCTTAATTGCTAACGGGGTCAAATCATCAGGATCTACACTCATACCACCTGTACAAACAATCAGATTAAGCCCTTGTGCTAACATCTTTTTGATCGCAACAGTAATTTTTTGCGGCTGATCATCGACAATTTCTTGCTTGACAATCGTAACTAAAGGATACGCGGAGAACTTGGCTTTTAACACAGGGTAAAAAGCATCCTCAACCAATCCTGTGTAAACTTCACTGCCAGTAGTTACAATCCCGACCCGTATTTTTTTGAAAGGTTTCACAGAGATTAGTGGCTCAGACGTGCTGAGCTGGCGTGCCTTTTCTAATTGGCTTTTAGAAATTGTTAGTGGAATCACTCGGAAGGCTGCAACTTTTTCATCTTTCTGAACTTCTATATTGGTAACTTTAGTTGACAAGGCGAGACCTTCAATTTCATTTAAAGCAATTAATTTTTCTCGATTGACTTTTAAAAGACCTCTCGTGCAAGCTTTAGCAACAATTTTTCCTTCATGGACTTCACTCGGCTGACATGAGTCATCTGTTAACAGGTTATACAAAAATGTCGCTGCCTCTTCTTCATGTATTTCTGCTGGATCCAAGGAAACAAACAGATGTTTTTTCCCTAATGATAAAAGAATTGGAATATCTTCTTGAACAACTATATGTCCTTTTTTAAAACACACTTCCTTGGTCTTTCCATAGTCAATTCGCGTAATATCATGACTCAACGGAAGGCCAACTGCCTCTTCTGTTCGAATTGTTTTCATGGTTTATTCCTCATCATGTATGATTTTTTTATTTGTGATTAAATCCAAAGCGTGGGGCAAAACAGGCAACAAAAAATGCAAATGTTCTGTTACACTTTTCGGGCTACCAGGCAAATTAACAATGAGCGTGCGTCCTCTTTGAACAGAAACGCCTCGACTTAACATAGCAAATGGTGTTTTTTCCAAGCTAAGTTGACGCAAGCCCTCACTGATTCCAGGAATGACTCGTTCTGCTACACGTAAGGTTGCTTCTGGGGTCCGATCTCGTTCACTCAATCCTGTGCCGCCTGTTGTTAAAATCAAATCACAGGTCTTAGACCACTCTTGCAATAGCTCTACTAATTGATTTTCTTCATCTGGTAAAATGGTTTGTTTCGTTACCTGGTAGAGCACAGGTAACTGTTCACGAATCAAGGGACCCGATTGGTCGACAGCAAGCCCTTGAAAGCAACGATCACTTAATGTTACAATGCCCACTTTAAACAACGTCTAACTGGTCTCCTTTTTTAATATGACCTTCTGTCACAACGACTGCAAAGATTCCTTCTCTAGGCATGATGCAATCGCCCACTCGCGCGTAAATCTGACAGTGTTTATGGCACTCTTTCCCAATTTGAGTAACCACCAATTCGGAATCGCCTATTTTCATTTTCGTTCCAACAGGTAATTGACGTAAATCAATCCCTGAGACGATAATATTTTCCCCGAAAGCACCATTGCCAACCCGAGCTCCTTTTTCATTGAAAGCCGTTATTTCTTCAAAAGATAACAAACTGACTTGTCGATGCCAATTCCCGCCGTGCGCATCATTTTCTAATCCGAAACCTTTAATTAAGTTGACTTCAGGAATTTCCTTTTTCTGTGTGCCTCTTCGCGGGCTAATATTTATTGCAATAATTTCTCCTGTTTTCATACTTACCCTCCTATTTGTGACATAAATCGTTGTTCTCCTTGTTGTTCCAAGAAAAGATGTTTTTCAGGCTTACAGGCAATGCCACTCTTGATAATCCCTAACAATTCTGCTGTTTGTTCCTTAGCTAAAGCTTCCTTTAACGAGTAGCCGTCTGCAGAATGCAGGCACGTTTTTAAATGGCCGTCTGCAGTAATTCGGATTCGATTGCACGTCTCGCAAAAACAATGCCCTAATGCACTAATAAAACCTATTTTCCCTTTAAAATCTTTTAAGGCGTAATAACTAGCAGGGCCATTGCCCAATGGTTTTTGGTATGGTTGCAACGTTCCATAATATTTGGTTAAAATGGCTTCTACTTCTTCTTGTTGCTTACCTGGATGCTCCTTCCCTAATCCAATTGGCATCATTTCAATGAAACGAAGATGCACAGTCTCTTTCTTAGCGATTTCAGCCAGTTCTACAATTGTTGCTTCACTTAGCTCTTTCCTAGCTACAGTATTAATTTTGATATTAGGTAATCCCACATCAATCGCTTGTTCTAAGCCCGCCAGAATATTCCTTAACTGACCAACTCTTGTTATTTCTCGAAATTCTTCTGGATCCAAAGTGTCTAAGCTAATATTAATGCCGTCCAAGCCCGCCTCTTTTAATCCTTGAGCCTCACGAGCTAACTTCATGCCATTAGTCGTTAGGGTTACTTTTTCGATGCCTGAGATTTGCTTTATCCTTTTAATTAAAGAGAGTAAATTCGGTCTAACAAGCGGTTCACCACCTGTTAATTTAACTTTTTTGATGCCTTCTTTCGCTAGTATCCTCAATAAAAAAATAATCTCATCATCTGTTAGAAGCTGCTCTTTTTTTAAAAAGCAAAGACCTGTTGCTGGCATGCAATACGTGCAACGTAAGTCACAACGATCTGTTAAAGACAAACGAACATAATCAATTTCACGGTTAAATGCATCTTTCATGCTGTTCACTCATCACTTTCCTTTGATTTAATTGAAGAACGAATGAAATGACCACTGCGTCCACCATTTTTCTCTAATAAACCAATGTTTGTCATTGTCATTCCGCGATCAATTGCTTTACACATGTCATAAATTGTTAAGAGTGCTGCCTGCACACCTGTTAGCGCTTCCATTTCAACGCCAGTTGAACCCACTGTTTTTGTAAAGCAACGTACTTCTAAACAAGTTTGATTGCGCCAATTAAACTGAATTTCACACTTTGTCAAAGCAACCAAATGACACAAAGGAATCCATTCAAACGTTCGTTTTGCCGCGGTAATCCCAGCGACTCTTGCTACCTGTAATACTTCACCTTTTTTAATCATTTGGGTCTGGATCGCTTCTGCTGTCGCTTCCAACATGTGAATTTCTCCATAAGCGAGGGCTGTTCTTTGAGTGTCATTTTTTTCCGAAATATCAACCATATGCACTTCTCCTTGTGTATTCAAGTGCGTAAATTCCTTACTTTGAACCATTTCTCCACCTCACATTTGACATTTGTTAACGTTTACACAATACTTCTTTTTCAAGTGTATCACTCTTGCATCAAAAAAACAATCTGGCATCCATAATTTTTTTTAGTGAGAAATCGAAGTTAAAAATGTTAAGCGACAAAAATTACGTGATTCGCTTAGCCTGACCAGACTTTTGTCTAAGTCTTAAAACTTGATAAGTAATAAGAGGTCGGGACAGAAGTGCTTAACTCCGAGAACCAAGTAGGTACTGTTCAACATCTATTTGCTTTGCAAATAGTGTTTCTCAGCAATAAGAAGAAATTTCCGAAAATTGTCATAAAACACAACGAGGAACGAGTTGATGTTGCATGATACCTACCCGGTGTTCTTTAATTTTTGGAGACCAAGTAGGTATTGTTCATCATCGAATCACTACGTTCTTCGTGATTCTCAACAATTTCGGCTTATTTCCGAAGGACCTTCACCAAGTAGGTACGATGATTTCATCTGTTCATGCTTCACAGTGAAACATCGCAACTCTTAGAGCTGTAGCTCTTTTGAAGGCTGTACTGTGACGAGACGCATGTCGAGAAAACACCTTAGAAGTTGTTGAGATCGGAGCAACGCGTAGTGTTGCTTCTGTTCCCGCCGTTTATCAATTTTTAAGCCTGGAACAAAAATCCAAAGTGATTTTTGTTCCAGGCTCTTACTTTCATACTAATCTTAGGTCAGGTTGTCATCAAGTTTGCCAATAATAGACTTTTACAAGCGCGCCTTTTTTGAGTAGTACACCAGCTGGTTGTTCTAGCAGGCAATTTGTTTCTAAAGTATTTGATAAATTGGATGAAAGATGACTTTTTGTCACTAAATTTACTTTGCCATCTATTTCTTTCGCTCGGTAAAATCGACGTAGTCTACTGGGGGCTAATTCATGCGCTAAAATTACTGTTCGTTCCTTGAGATTTAACTCGACACAATTAAAAAAAGTAGCTAATAATGTCCAGTAAAAAAGATGTAAATTAACCATTGCCGCAAACGGATTGCCTGAAACGCTTAAAATGAGTGTTTCTTGAAATTGACTTCCCATAACTGGGGTTCCAGGTTTCATATTTACAAAATGAAACAACTCTGTTCCTCCGATACGTTTAATCGCTAAAGGTAAATTGTCCTTTTCACCTACCGAAACACCACCACAAGTAATTAATACATCAAGTTTTGGTGAAATCTCAATCAGCCTCTTCGCTAATTCTTCAGGGTCATCTGAACAATGGTCTAGGTGGATTACTTCATTACCACTCGCTTTGACAAAAGCTGCTAACATGTAGAGATTACTATTATAAATTTTCCCAACTGACAGTGGTTCTTCCAAAGAAACTAACTCACTACCGGTCGCTAAAATCCCCACCTTCATGCGCTTCAAAACAACAACTTTATCAATCCCTTGCATTGCCAACAGACCAATCATGCGACTATTAATCTGTTGATGTTTTGCTAAAATTTTTTGCTGAAAAGCAATATCTTCTCCAATTTCCGCATAGTTTTGGCCCGCAGTGACAGAGCGAAAAATTTTAACATGGTCCTGCCCAAAATCCGTCCATTCTTGTGGTACTACAGCATCAAAATCGGTTGGAATAAAAGCACCTGTCGTTATTTTAATCGCACAGTTATTCGTCTGATTACAATAAAACATGGAATCCCCTGCCACTAAAGAACCGACGACTTTTAAACAACTTGGGCTTTCAGCAGTCGCACCTCGTGTTTCTACTGCACGAACGGCATACCCATCCATCCCGGCACGAGGAAAATGAGGAATCGCTGTCTCTGCAAAAATGGTTTCTCCGCTAATCCGTCCCAAAGAATCAAGCAGCGCCACTTCTTCTGTTTCACATTGACTCTTCATATGTTGGGTCATTTTCTCTCGTGCTTCTTCCAACTCGATCATGTTTTAACCATCCTTTTTTATTTATTCACTGGTTTAATCGCAACGGCACAAACTTTATATTCAGGAATTGTGGCGATATCATCAAATACAGCATTGGTGATTTCGTTAACATTCCCATCTGGAAAGTGGAATGTCATAAAGACTTCTTGCGGAAATACTCGATTTCCGACAGCCGCATAGGTTTCGATTTTGCCACGTCGAGAATGAACTTCAACTTTGTCACCTTCTTGGATTCCCAGAGCTTGTGCATCGACTGCATTTATCTCAATATAAGAGTGATTCGCTATTTGGTTAATCCCTTCCGTTCGTCCTGTCATTGCTCGGGTATTGTAATGGTAAAGCATTCGGCCTGTCGACATTAAATACGGGTACTCTTCATCTGGTAATTCTTGTGCTTGCTTATACGGAATTGCTTTAAATAAACCTTTCCCACGAGCAAAACTGCCCACATGCATAATCGGCGTACCTGGATCTGTCAAGCTACGACAAGGCCATTGTAAGCTCTCCTTCTCTAATCGTTCATAATTAATTCCACCAAACGAAGGCGTCACAGCTGAAATTTCTTCCATAATTTCTTTTGCAGATTCATACGCACAAGGATAGCCCATTCGTGTCATGACTTCACAAAAAATTTCATAGTCTTCTCGCGCTTGTCCTCTTGGTTCAACAGCTTTACGGACTCTTTGCACGCGCCGTTCTGTATTTGTAAATGTCCCGTCTTTTTCTGCATAACTGATGCCTGGTAAAACGACATCTGCATAAGCAGCCGTTTCGGTCATAAATAATTCTTGAACAACTAAAAAGTCTAAACTTTCTAAAGCTTGACGAACATGTCCTGTGTCTGGATCCGTAACAATTGGATCTTCTCCAAAAATATAAAGGCATTTGACGTTTCCTGCCGTTGCTGCTGGTAAGACTTTAGTAGAAGTTAAACCTGTGTTTCGATTTAACGGCACATGCCAAGCTTTTTCAAATTTGTCGATTACTTCTGGATTGTTGACTTTTTGATAGCCTGGGAAATCATAAGGCATACAGCCCATATCGCAAGCACCTTGAACATTATTTTGACCTCGCAAAGGATTGACACCACAGCCTGGTTTTCCAACTTTACCAACCAACATTGCCAAATTAGACATACTCATAACACCCTCAGTTCCTGTCGAGTGTTCCGTTACGCCTAAACAATAAATGATTGGTGCTTTCTCTGCTTTTGCATACATGCGTGCTGCTTGAATTAAATCTTCTGGATGAATATGACAAATTTCTGCGACTTTTTCCGGCGTATAATCAGCCACCATTTTTTCTAAATCTAAAAATCCTTCTGTCCGTTCTTCAATAAAATGGCGATCTGCTAAACCTTCTTTCAAAATCACATGCATCATGCCATTAGCAAATGCGACATTCGTTCCCGCCTGAACTTGTAAATGCAGCGCAATATCCTTCACTAAGTTAATTTTCCGCGGATCAACAACAACAACTTGCGTTCCTCTTTGGATGGCTTGGCGAATTTGCGCACCAATAACTGGATGAGCTTCTTCTGGATTGGAACCTACTAATAAAATCATGTCGACATCTTCAGTGATATCAGCAATAGGATTAGTCATCGCACCAGAGCCTAAGGTTTGGGCTAAACCATGGACTGAAGCCGAATGACAAACACGGGCACAGTTATCAACATTATTGGTACCAAAAGCAGCACGCACCATTTTTTGAAAGACATAATTATCTTCATTTGTCGCTCTAGAGCACGAAAAACCAGCAAGAGCATCCGGACCGTTTTCTGCTTTAATTTCGTTAAATTTTGACGAAACAAGCGTTAAGGCTTCTTCCCAAGAAGCAGGTTCAAAAATCCCATTCCGTTTAATTAATGGCTCCGTTAAGCGATCTCCTGACCCAACAAATTTATATGAAGCAAATTTTCCTTTCACACAAAGTAAATTTTTATTAGCTGGTCCATCCAGGGGTTCAACACCCACCAAACGATTATTTTTAACGAGTAAATTCATCTGACAGCCTGTCCCACAATGCGGACAAGTTGTAGGAATTTTCTGGGTTTCCCATTTGCGGTACTCTTTCGTATCTTTTGCTGTTAACGCTCCCGTAGGACAGGAAGAGACACAATTGCCACATGATTCACAGATAGATTGATCAAACGCCTGCCCATAACTCGGCATCATTTTTGTTTCAAAGCCACGATTAGCAATACTGAGTACATCTCTTCCCTGCCGCAATTGACAGACACGAGCACAACGACGACACATGATACACTTTTCTGGATCATAAGAGAAAAATGGATTACTGGTATCTTCTTGATGGCAAGGCATTCTTTTTCCCTCGGTAAAGCTAGTGGCATCAATCCCATAATCTAGCGCATACTGTTGTAATTGACAATCCCCGTTTTTTCCACAAGAAAAACAGTCTAATTTATGATTACTCAATAATAAATCAAGAATAAAACGTCTGGAATCAGCAACTTTTTCAGAATGTGTTGCCACAACCATGTCCTCTTGACAATGTGCCGTACAAGCAGTTGTTAAGCCACCACGTCGGCCGCCTTCCACCTCAACCACGCACATCCGACAAGAACCATCAGGTGCTAATTCCTTTAAATGACAGAGCGTTGGAATTTCAACACCTAGCCCTTTCGCTGCTTCGAGAATAGTAGTCCCTTTAGGCACAGTTACTTCTTGGTTATCAATAGACAACGTAACTGTTTGCGTATGCAACTTTGTTTTCATTTTTACCAACCTCCTTTGCTGGTGGCATAGATTTCTGTTTCAGCAGTCGTTTCAAATTCTTCTGGAAACAAAGCCAATGCACTCTTCATTGGATTTGCGACGGATTGGCCCAAACCACAAGCTGATAATCGCGTGACATGTGTGAGCATCTTTTCCAATCGTGGCAAATCACTAGCTGTTGCCTCGTTCCGATTGAATTTACTCAATAATTCCAAAATCCTAGTTGTTCCCAATCGACAAGGGGTGCATTTACCACAGGACTCATGAGCAAAAAAGGCCGCCACGTGTACTAAATAGTCCACAACATTGACTGAATCATCCATTACTACAATTGCGCCAGAGCCGACAGATAAGTCATGGGCCCATAAATCTTCGTAGGAATACAAACAATCCGTTAACGTTGCGACAGCACCAATTGGACCGGATTGTCCACCGAAGTGAATAAATTTCAATGCTCGACCAGTTGCAGAGCCTCCGCCGTATTGCTCGCCATAAATTATTTCTTCTAATGGTGTTCCAAGATTGACCTCGTATAAGCCCCGATTTTTAATATGTCCAGACAAACAAATTAGCTTTGTGCCGCCACCATCGGCCGTACCCATCTCTAAAAAGGCTTGTCCACCTTCTCGTAAAATTATAGGAACACTTGCAAATGATTCAACATTATTCACTAATGTTGGTTGCAAATATAAACCAACATCTGCTAAGTGTGGAGGTTTGACACGCGGCCGCCCCGTTTTTCCTTCAATTGAATTTAAAAGTGCTGAATTTTCCCCACAAATATAGGCGCCAGCACCAGAAATAATCGTAATATCATAATTGAATCCTTCAATTCCTAAAATGTTTTCCCCTAAAAAGCCAGCTTGTCGTGCATTATCGAGTGCTTCTTGAAATGTTTTTTGGATTCTGCGATATTCTCCTCGCATATAAATATAACCTGCTTTTGCTGAAAATAAATAGCCAGCAATGATCATTCCTTCAATCACACTCAATGGATCTTCAGATAAAAGTACTTTATCCTTAAAGGTCCCTGGTTCGCCTTCATCAGCATTACAAACAATGTACTTTGTGGTTCCTTTTGCATGATAAAGATGGCGCCATTTTTTTCCTAAAGGATAGGCTGCTCCACCGCGACCTCTTAAGTGAGCAACATCCAGTTCGTTTAAAATTTCTTCATCCGATAGTGAAATTGCTCTTTTTAAACCATCAAATCCATCGTATTTACAATATTCAGCAACATCGGTCGCAGATTGCATTTTTCCCATTCTCTCTAATAACATTGGTTGGTTTCTCTTAAGCATTGACTCACCTCCTACAGTCCTTCATAGCAATCATTTTGTAAATGTTGAATTAATTGATAAATTTTCTCTTCTGTTAGTTGACTAAAAACGGTGTCCTTAATTTTAATTACTGGACCTAAATCACAAGCCCCGATACAAGGAATACTGTGATACATAAATAAGCCATCTGGTGTCGGCTGATTCTCTGGCACTTCTAAAATGGTTTCTAAAACTTCGGCAACCATCGCCCCACCAGTATAATGACACGGTGTGCTGTTACAAATCTTCAAGACATACTTCGCTTGCGGTTCCGTCTTTAAAATGGCATAAAAACTGACGATTTCATAGACTCGCGCTTCCGTTAAATGTAGATGCTCTGCAACTAATTGAGCTGTCTCCTGATCGATATACCCTTCCTCTGAAGCAAATTGTAATTCAATTAAAATATTTAAAATTCGTTGTGGATCAGCATCGTTTTCTAGAATAATCGCTTCTTTTTCAATTAAGCTTAATGCACACATTCCTTTTTATTCCCCCTTTTTAGTGAAACTTGAAGTTGTTCTCCTTGATAATAGATACGCAATTCTTTTGGTATTTCAGCAGATAGTAAACAAAAATCGGCTTTATCTATGACTTTTTTTGCTGATTCTTTTTGGCGATTCTGGTTATTCATCATAAGAAATAGTCCTGGCTGCACAACATTACGTAATGAATTTGATTCACAAATGATTAATGCTTGGGCCGGCACAGCTTTCAGAAATTGCTGAATGGCTTCCGCCAAATTTTCTTGAAAAACTTTCAATAGAAAAACTTTTTGACAACCTGCAGCTAATAATTTCATGGTATCTTTATTGCCAATCGTCTCTTGCTCTTCTACTAATTCATAACCAGCTGTAATACTGGTACAAATTCCGCATCCTTTTGTGCCTCGTTGACACACCCCTCGTTGACCACTAATCGTAATAATCTTCAAGCCATAAATTGGATAGACTTCTTGGTACTGTTTAATAAGGGCTTCGGCTAATGTCGTTTTGCCACTATTCCGACCAGTAGAACCAATTTGAATCATGTTTGGTATCTCAATTGCCATAGAGCTCCTCCGTCTGAATCGTTTTCTCAACTCTTGGTTTGACAGTTGCTGGTTTTGTCATAAAGATCAATGGTACGGCCATAAAAAGACTGCCACCTACTGCATTGCCTAAAAATACCCATAATGTATTCTGCAAATAATCCCACCAACTGATTGTGGTACTTTGTGAAAAAATTGCCGCTGGAATAATAAATGCATTGGCGACCACGTGTTGAAACCCACAAACAACGAAAACCATGACAGGAAACCATAATCCAAACATTTTACCTAAATATGATTTTGCCAACGCTCCGAGATAAACCGCTAAACAAACAAAAATATTACAGCCAATCCCTGAAACAAAAGCAACTATCGGTGGATCAGCAATTTTCGCCTGAGCAACTGCGACTGTTTTATCCAGAAACGCACCTTCAGTTAACCCAACAATATGGCCAAATAAATACGCCACAAGAAATCCGCCTAGACAATTGGTCAATAAAACAACTAGCCAGTTATAACAAAGAGCGCCCACTCGAACCTTTTTCTGTAATACGCCTAATGTCATTACCATCATATTGCCTGTTGCTAACTCACCACCAACAAAAGTAAGCGCTATCAATCCAACTGGAAATAAAGCTCCACCCAGAAAGTTGTTAAAACTTCCCCATTCTGTGGGGGCGGTTCCAGTGATACGAATAAACGCCAAGTAACCTAGTGCAATACAAAAACCAGCCATGATGCCTAAAATACAGAGTCGAACAAACGATAATTTCCCTTTCATTTCTGCCTTATCACCTAAGCTTGCAACTATTTCTTCACTACTGAAAAAATCCATTACGATTACTCCTTTTTATCGATACCACTGAGACAATTCTTCTTTTCGATTGACATTTTTAAGTTGATTCTCTTTTGATAGTTGCACCGTTTTTACAGATAGATGCTCAAATTCTTGCCGAATCTGATAGTTATTTTGCGCAAGCTGTTTTTGAAATGTTGGTAAACAAGAACATCGATAAAAGCCAAATAATGGTTCTTGACGACCTTCAAAATCAAAGATTGTTACTTGATTTTGTCCACGCTTAGAGGCTAACTGATACACAAGTTTAGGAGAAAAAGTTGGTATATCACAGGCAATTACAAACACTTCAGCTTTCTGAGTATAGTTCATTGCTGTCACAATCCCACCTAATGGCCCCTTTCCAAGATACATATCTTGAATGATTGTACATTTTCTAAACGCCTTAGGAAATTTTTGACTAGCATTCGTTACTAAAATAACCTCTTCGAACAGTTCCATTAACTTTTCAGCTGTTTGCAAGATCACGTATTGCCCTTGAATTTTCAATAATGCTTTATCAAATCCCATCCGTGAACTTTTCCCGCCGCATAACAGCACTGCTGTACAATCAGCAATAATTTTCGCCACCCCTTTACCATAATTTTTATTAGTTCAAAAAAATATTTTTTAGTCATGTATTAAGTCTATTATAAGACATCCCTCGTACAAGTCAATTCCTTTTAAAAAAAAAGAACGAGAAAAAGAGTCGCTCTTTTTCTCGTTCTACCTTATTCATCTGTTTGACGTTTTATTTCTTCAATCTCAATGCGTAATGATTTTCGTTTCTCAATGGCGACATAAACCAAGCCAATCAAAAAGGGTAACACAAAGCTACCAAATCGATACAGTAAAACAGATGCTACAGCATCAACATTGCCGACCAATGGTTTAAACAACAATAAGTAAACAAATTCAAATGGACCAATGCCAGCAGGTGTTGGAATAACTCCTGAAAGAATAACAGCAAAACTGGTAAAGGACATCACTAATAATAAATCAATATTCGGGTGATTTTCTACTAAAACAATGTAAGGAATAATGTACCAAAATAATAATTTAAATACATTCCATGAAAAGATTCGAAGCAACGCTGAGCGATCTTGTGTAATTGTTTGGACAGCCGCACGCAAGGAATAGATTTGTAAATTACAATTATCCACCCAATCTCTTAGTTTTGGTCGTTTAAACCAACGATTGGCAAACTTAACCAATAAAACTTGCAACTTTAAGCTACTAGATAAAATAAGTAATGCTGCAATTATTACTAATGTTAAAATAACACCTGCTAAAATGAATGGAATCATCTTAGGCGCATTTTCATAAAACAGGGAAAATTGAATAATCAAACCAATAATTGCTAAAAAAATCACGGCTGCTTTGTACATAATCATATGTAATGCCGTTATCCCCACACTTTTAGAAACAGGAATTCCCTTTTTCTTATAAAAATAAATTTCTGAAAGCAAGGTTCCCGTGCCAAACGAAATAATCCGATAAAATGCTACATAACAAGAAGTAAAAAAACCATCCACTGTTGTAAAGTCTTTGTTAAAATAACGAGCTATTTCCTTGATTGAGCGCCCTTCTGCAAATTGATAAACTACACCAAAAAAAATAACAGCAATCAGCACCAGCCAACTCGTTTCCATCAGTTGAGCAAAAATATCACTTAATGAATTATCCATGACATAAAAGATTACGCCTAAAACGATAATCATTAACAACATATTTAAGCCAATTTTTACTTTTCCTTTCATCGCTTCTCCTTTTTTGTTCTTACTTAAACGTTAGATAGATGCAACTAATCATCGCGATTACGCCAATTGAATAACACAATGCAAAAACTGGTTTTTGGGTTTTATGATGAAATTTCTTTTGTCCCATTAGCCCACCTAGACCGCCACCGACAAGTCCTATCGTCAATAAGCGGCGTTCTGGAATACGCCAGTTCCCACGTTTTGCTTGTTTTTTATCATAACCCATCATACTAAACAATACTAAATTAATGACGAGGAAATAAATGATTACTATCCACTGAAGCATTCTTTCTGGCCTCCTAACTAGTTACTGTACTAGGATACCTTGTTCTGATTCTAATTGCAAAAAAATTTTTCAATGACTCATGAAACTACAACAGGAAAGTAAGTTCTCGGTTGCCCGTTTTCTTACTTTCCTATTGAGTGCCTCATTTATTTTGCATTTAATTCAGCAATTTTAATAATCACATTGGTCGCTTTTTCCATGGCTTGTAATGAAACAAATTCAAAACGGCCATGCATATTTTCGCCACCAGCAAAGATATTTGGTGTTGGAATCCCTAAATAAGAAATTTTTGAGCCATCCGTTCCACCGCGAACAGGTTCAATAATTGGTTGAATTGACAATTCTTCCATTGCTTGTTTAGCAATTTCGACAATGGACATATCTTTTTCAATCACTTCTCGCATATTATAGTATTGATCAAATAAATCAACTTTGATTCGTTCTTCATCAAATGGTGCATTCAATGTTTGCTGAATTTCTTTAATTTTAGCTTTACGTGCTTCAAAAATCTCGCGATTGTGATCGCGAATAATATACGTCATTGTAGCTTCTTCTGGCGTTCCAGCAAACGCTGCTAAATGATAAAAGCCTTCTTCACCTGCTGTTTTTTCTGGAACTTCGTCAGCAGGTAAGGCATTATGGAAATCAATTCCTAATTGTAACGCATTAATCATTGTATTTTTTGCTGTTCCTGGATGAACGTTTTTCCCTTGAATTGTAATTTCTGCTTGCGCCGCATTAAACGTTTCAAATTGTAATTCACCTACTGGTCCGCCATCCATTGTATAAGCAAAATCCACGTTAAATTGAGCGACATCAAATTTGTCGGCACCTACACCAATTTCTTCGTCAGGACCGAAAGCCACACGAATGGTGCCATGTTTAATTTCTGGGTGATTAATTAAATATTCCATTGCTGTCATTATTTCCGCAATACCTGATTTATCGTCAGCTCCTAATAAAGTGGTACCATCGGTTGTAATAAGTGTTTCACCACGATAATTTTTTAAGTTAGGAAAGTCTTTCGTATTTAAAGTGAATTTGCCTTCTTTATCTAAAGGAATCGTTGATTCTCCGTCATAGTTCTCAACAATTTGCGGAGAAACATTCACTGCATTAAAATCAGCGGTATCCATATGGGCAATAAAGCCGATTGAACGAACATCTTTCTCCACGTTACTAGGTAACGTAGCAATCACAAAACCATTTGTTTCGTTATAAATAACATCGCTCATCCCTAATTCTTCTAATTCTTTTTTTAAGGTTTGTGCAAAGGCTACTTGTGTTTGTGTTGATGGTGTCGTTGTGCTTGTTGCATCTGAGCGTGTTTCTGTTTTCACATAGCGTAAAAAACGAGGTAATAAATTTTCATACATAAAAGAACACTCCTTTAATCTTCATTTTTTTATTTAAAACGAAATGGGTTGGTATTCGCTTCTGATTCAAAAATGGATACAGCCCACTCATTTTCTTGTTTCCATTGATTCATTAATTCCACAAGTTTTGGCTTACAAAGCGATTCAATGTAATGACCAGGATCGATAACTGGTAAATCTTCAGCAATCATGTCATGTGCCGTATGATAATACACATCACCAGTAATATAGACATCGGCTTGTTTACGTAATGCATCATGATAGAATTTTTCACCACTTCCACCACAAATGGCTACCCGTTGAATCATTTTAGTGTCATCTTTTGCAATGACCCGCAAGCCGTCCAATTGGAAAGCTTCCTTGACTTGCTGTACAAAATCAGAGAGTCTCACAGGCTTGTCTAATACTCCAACCCGACCTAAACCAAATTCTTTTGATTGATTTTCAATGGTATAAACATCATACGCCGGTTCTTCATAAGGATGCGCCTGTAACATAGCTTCAAGAACTTGTTCTTGCTTAGTTTCAGGGAAAATCACTTCGATTTTTGCTTCTTGGACGACACTTTCTTGACCAATTTCGCCAATCGTTGGATTTGCTCCTTGTGTTGGTGTAAAACGTCCTGTTCCAATTAAAGAGTAACTTGTTTTAGAATAATCACCTTGAGACCCGGCGCCAGCTAGACCTAAAGCTTCTCTCATTTGCTGAGCTTCATCAATTGGCACAAAAACGGCTAATTTTTTATAAGGAACAGTATGTGTTTTAGTTAAAAAGGTGGTCTGTTTAATTCCCAATAATTCACAAAACCAATCATTTAGCCCATTGTCAATAATATCCATGTTAGTATGCGCTGCGTAAACAGCAATATCGTGTTTTAATAAATCAGCGTACATTTTTTCTTGAAAATTATCTGTGGTTAATCGCTTAACTGGGCGGAAAATAGGTGGGTGTTTCGCAATAATTAAATCAACCTGCTTCTCAATTGCTTCTGCAACGACCTCAGGACGAACATCTAAGGTAACCATCACATTTTCAATTGGTTTATCTAACGTACCAATGTGCAAGCCCACAGGATCTCCCGTTTCAGCTAGCCACTCGGGACAATAGTCATTGAAGCGTCGAATCAATGTCTTACCGTTCACAGCCATTGGCCAGCACCTCCTCAATTAATTGTTGGTCTTGCTGTAGTTTCACTTGTTTTTCAATATGTTCTCCACTTGCTTTTGCTAGTTGTGCAAGAACAGTTTTGCGCTGTTTTAATTCTCGTTGCCATTTTTTGGTAAAAACGGGTCCTTGTTTTTTAATTAAAACTGGCCCAAATAGTAATTCTTGGTCCGTATAAGAAACGGATTGCTCTGTTTTTTCGGCTACGATAATTTCATACAACTTACGGTTTTCTTCCACGATTGTTTCATCAATAATACTGTAGTCGTTTGCCATTAACCAGCGTCGTAAAGTTGGTTCACCAATATTCGGTTGTAAAACAAGGCGTTCCTTCCCTGTTAAACGATTTTTTTTGCGTCCAGCTTCTAAAATATCTCGGATTAATGTGCCGCCCATTCCACAAATACTAATGACGTCTATTTGATCTTCAGGTTCAATTGCATCTAGCCCGTTCGCTAAACGTACGATAATTTTATCCGTCAAATTGGATTTACTGACTTGGGTTTTGGCAGATTGATAAGGTCCTTCTACCACTTCCCCAGCCACAGCAAAAGACAGTTTATTTTCTAACATTAAAGCAACTGGTAAATAAGCATGGTCTGAACCAATGTCTGCTAAGCGACTTCCTCTAGGGATTAAATCACCAACCGTTGCGAGACGTTTTGATAATTGATTTTCATTCATATTTTTGATTCCTCCGTTGCTTATTATACCATTGTCAATTGAAGATGAAAACTTACACATTCGTGCAATCTACTGTTTTCTCTCCTTAATCACTTATAAAAAAGAACCCCCTTCAAAATCAATTTCATAACTTTGAAGAGGGCTGTCATTATTGCTATAAAGAGCATTCTCCTTATATTAATAATAGGGAAAACATTTTTAATTAGGCATTTGCCAACCAGTTTTCAACTTCTGCTAAGGCATCCGCAATCCCTGCTGGATTTTTCCCACCAGCTTGAGCCATATCAGGACGACCACCGCCGCCACCGCCAACTTTTGGCGCAATTGCTTTGATTAAGTCACCGGCTTTTAAGCCTTTTCCGTTCATGTCTTTTGTCATAGCCGCTAACAAGCTTACTTTTTCATCTTGTGCAGTTGCTAGAACTAGTACATCAGACAATTCTTTTTGTTTCCATTGGTCAGCCAATTGGCGTAATTGATTCATGTCTTTAACATTGACTTGAGCGGCAATATAACGAACACCATTGATGTCTTTGACATCTTTAAAAATGTCACCAGCTTGTTGGTTCGCTAATTTGCCTGCCAATTGTTCGTTTTCTTTTTGTAGATCACGTAATTGTTGTTGCAATTGCTCTGTTTTGGTAACCACTTCTTTTAATTGAGGTGATTTAACTAATGTAGCAATCTCTTTCAATTGACGTTCTTCTTCTTGTAAAAGTTGATACGCTTCTTTACTCGTCACTGCTTCAATACGGCGTACTCCTGCACCAATTCCAGATTCAGAAACAATTTTGAAAATCCCGATATCTTCTGTATTAGCAACGTGTGTTCCACCACATAATTCGATAGAGTAATCCCCAATATTAACTACACGGACTTCTTTGCCATATTTTTCGCCAAATAACGCCATTGCGCCCATGTTTTTCGCTGTATCAATATCTGTTTCAATTGTGACAACAGGAATAGCTTCCCAAATTTTTTCGTTAACGATGGCTTCCATCCGCGCTAGTTCTTCTGATGTAACTTGCCCAAAATGAGTAAAGTCAAAACGTAGATGTCCTGGTGCAACTAATGAGCCTGCTTGGTTGGCATGCTCCCCTAACACATCTTTTAAAGCACGATGCAATAAATGGGTTGCCGTATGGTTTTTCAAAATACGTGTCCGCATCCGTTCGTCCACTTGCAATTGATAAATTTGGCCTTCAGCTAATGGCGCCAAAACTTCTACTTTGTGTAAAAATTGACCATTTGGTGCTTTTTTCACATCCACCACGTTGGCAACGACTTCCCCTGCGGTATTTTTTACATAGCCGCGGTCAGCAATTTGTCCACCCATTTCAGCATAAAATGGTGTTTCAGCAAAAATTAATTCGGCTGTTCCTGCAGATGCTTCATTTACTAGTGCGTCACCTTGAATAATAACAAATAATTCACTATCATGTGTTAATTCTGTATAGCCAACAAATTTACTTTCTACTTTAATATCTGTTAATAAAGCAGATTGAACACCCATTGAAGTTTCTTTACTGCGGGCAGAACGAGCGCGTTCACGCTGTGCTTCCATTTCTGTTTCAAACCCAGCATGGTCGACTTTCAAGCCTTCATCTTCTGCAACTTCTTCCGTTAATTCTACTGGGAAGCCAAAAGTATCATAAAGTTTGAAGATAATTTTTCCATCTAATGTATCGCCTTTTGCATCTTTAACTTCTTTAATAACCTCATTTAACATGCTTAAACCTTCATTGATGGTTTCATGGAAACGTTCTTCCTCTGTCCGAACCACTTTTTCGATGAAGTCTTTTTGTTGTAATACTTCTGGATAGTAGCTTACCATGATTTCGCCAACAACAGGCACTAATTTGTATAAAAAGGCTTCATTAATGCCTAATTTTTTCCCGTGCATTACCGCACGACGTAATAAACGACGTAACACATAGCCACGACCTTCATTTGAAGGAAGCGCACCATCACCAATTGCAAAGGATAAGGCACGAATATGGTCAGCAATCACTTTAAAGGAAACATCCGTTTGTGGTGCATCTCCATATTTCACGTTGGTTCCTAAAGCTTCTACCGCATGAATGATTGGCATAAATAAATCAGTTTCAAAATTTGTTGGTGCATCTTGAATGATAGATACAACACGTTCCAAGCCCATGCCCGTATCAATGTTTTTATGTGGTAATGGTTCATACGTATCTTCTGGTGTATGGTTAAATTCAGAGAACACTAAGTTCCAAATTTCTAAATAGCGTTCATTTTCGCCACCAGGATAATTTTCTGGATCATCTTCTGGAATATCTAAAAATTCTTCGCCGCGATCATAAAAGATTTCCGTATCCGGACCACTTGGACCAGCACCGATATCCCAGAAGTTATCTTCTACATCAATAATATGGTCTTCAGATAAACCAACTTCATCACGCCAAATGCGTTTTGCTTCTGTATCTTTCGGATAAACAGTCACATATAATTTTTCTGGGTCAAAAGCAAGCCATTCAGCACCAGTTAAAAATTCCCAGGCCCAGTGAATCGCTTCATTTTTAAAATAATCTCCAATTGAGAAGTTCCCTAACATTTCAAACATTGTATGATGACGAGCCGTTTTCCCAACATTCTCAATATCATTTGTACGAATAGATTTTTGAGCATTCGTAATTCTTGGATTTTCTGGCACAACAGAGCCATCAAAATATTTTTTCAAGGTTGCAACACCAGAGTTAATCCATAATAATGTTGGATCGTTTACTGGTACTAAAGAAGCGCTTGGTTCTACTGAATGTCCTTTAGACTTAAAGAAGTCTAAATACATTTGGCGAACTTGACTACTTGTTAATTCTTTCATTGATTTTCCTACTTTCTATTAATAATTAACTATTTATATTTTGTACCCTCTTAAGTGGCAGATTGTGAACACAAAAAACACCATTGCAGTCAAGGACGATTGCTCGCGGTACCACCTTGATTGCAATGATGTTGGATCATTACCTCTTAAGCTCTATAACGCAGAGTCGCGTTGATATTTCTATCAAGTCCATCTAAAGGGAGCAAGTAAATTTATCTGATGCCCTTCTCTCAGCAATGAACGGCTTTCTGTGATCAAAATAAGATTCCTCATATCCTTTAGCTTATAGTCAAAAGTATAAGAAAGATCTGCTAAAAAGTCAATTGTTTTCGTAGGAATCTTTCCTTACTGAGCTGTTTCAAATAACGTTTGCTCTAAATAAGGCAAAATTTGTTCATTTATTTGATACCCTTTTCCCCAAGAGGTTGTAATAATCTCTTCGTTCATACCTGCATCACTAAATTTTTGTTTCACTCGTTTACATACGAAAGACAGCTGCGATTTTGTAGAAGCATCTGGTTCTTTCTGCCAAAGCAAGCGACAAATTTGATCACGATCCAACCCTTCGTGGGCATGCTGATACAAGATTTTTAAAAAGCGTTGTTCGTTTTTTGTAAAGCGAATCTTTTTTACTTGGTCATCAAGTAGCTCGGCTGTGACTTCGGCAAAACTTTGATCGACAGTGTCAATTTTTTCACGAATATCTTCCAATGAATCTTTGAGGCCTAACCACCGGATAATACCTCTTTCCTGCCAAATCTCCGCTTCACGTTTATTACACATCGATTGTGAACGTCGATAAATCGGCTTCTCTAACGATGAAAGACTTCCTAATAATCTCAAGCAATCGTTCTGAGATAGTGTTTCGCTTAATACAATTGCATCAAAATAATTAAAAAAAGTTAACTCATGTTCTATAGTTTCTTCACAGCAGTTCGTACAAAAGACTTCATAATTTAAATGTTGTAATTGCTGCTGAAATGTTTGCTCAACTAAAATGTTCTTTGTTAATACCAAAATCCTTCTCATTTCTTCTTTCCTCCTAGAACTCTTTCTGCTACCAATAACTAAACGCACCAATCAAAATACGTTACCAAATCGCGTGTTTTCTCCATCGATTGGTTAATAAACACCTTTTTATCTTCATCTCTCTTCGCTCCTTTATTCTTTATTTTGGTGGTTATTTATATTATATTAGAAAATGATTTTTTTTGTGTGTAAAATTTTTTTATCCTCCGTAAAAAAAAATGAATTTCCTTTAATATCAACTAATAAAGCTGATTTTTTAACAAAAAAAGTGCCGAAACTTCTGTAATTTTATTATTTTTTTCTCGAGAAAACATCAAAATGTTGATGTTTAACACTAACATTTTGATGTTTTCGACAAAAATCTTTACAATTAATCGGTAATTTTCTCTACTTTTAACGATAACTACTTTTAAAAAAGAGTTATTTTAAAAGTGACTTAAATATTTATCATATAAAAAGTAAGGGACTAAAATCTTTACGATTCTAGTCCCTTACTTTTTATAATCCACAACGTTTTTAGTTAGAAGAATTCTTTTTTGCTTTTCTAGCAGAACGATCTTTTTGACGACGTTCAATTTTACGTTTTTTCTTATTGCTGTCTTCAATTGCCCAATTAATTTTTTTCTTGTATCCTGGTTTAATTTTTTTCTTTTTCTTTTTCACTAAACCAATTAACGTTGGGTCTAATTCTTCTCGAGATTTTTCTCGTTTTGTTCGACGATTACGATCATACGTCTCTACAATCTCACCATTTTTAATTTCTTTTGGTTTGAAAGAAACACCTAACTGCTCAATCTGAGTAATCGCTTCATCATCTGCTGGTGAATATAATGTTATGGCAGTCCCATTCAATCCATTACGTCCTGTGCGGCCAACCCGATGGATAAAGAAGTCCAATTCATGTGGAACTTCTGCATTGATGACATGTGAAACCCCTTCAATATCAATCCCACGTGCGGCTAAATCAGTAGCTACTACATATTGGTAGTCAAGATTTTGAACTTGACGCATCACACGTTTTCTTTCGCGTGGTGTAATGTCTCCATGAATTTTGGCAACTTTTAGGCCCTGATCTTTTAAGTAATCGGTGATTTCATCAACTCTTTGTTTAGTATTTGCAAAAACAATCGCTAAATAAGGATGCCCGATAGTCAATAATTGATAAATTATTTGATTGCTGTTTTTTCCTTTGGTGGAAATCAACCAATTGTCAATTGTTTCTGAAATAACTGCTTTTGGTTTGATATGTTCAATCACTGGATTTTCTAAATATTTTTTTAAAAATGGTCGTAATTTTTCTGGAATGGTTGCAGAAAAAACGAGCATTTGTAATTTTTCTGGCAAACGACCGGCAATTTGATCGACTTCTGCTAAAAAGCCCATATCTAATGTCATGTCTGCTTCATCGACAACAAAGGCAAAAGCCGTATGCACTTTCAAGGCTTGTTCATTCATCATATCTAAAATACGCCCTGGTGTACCAATCACCACATGAGGTTGCTGATGCTTTAATTTATTTAATTGACGTTGTTTATCTGTTCCGCCAACAAAATTTGACACTTGAATTTCTGGTTGACTGAAACGAGCCAGTTGCTGCGCTTCTTGATAAATTTGATTGGCTAATTCACGACTAGGCGCAGTAATCACAATTTGTACTTCGTCGATAGTTGGCTTAACTTTATCCATTAATGGAAGTAAAAAAGTATGCGTCTTTCCACTTCCTGTTTGCGATTGTCCAATGACACTTTTCCCTTTCTTAATGATTGGGATTAATTTTTCTTGGACTTCTGTTGGTTCTTCAAACCCTTTTTCTGCGAGTGCTTCGTTGATAAAAGGTTGAAATTGAAATTGTTTAAATGAAGGCACTTGCCTCACCTCTTCTCGTTAAATTCTTTATGCACTTTGGCATTATAACACAAAAACAACTTTTACTCACCTGCTGATTCCTTTGTTTTCGCAACTTCTAATGTACTGACTGTATAAGTGTGGCTGGCTTTTTCATAAAACAAACGCCGTTTTTTACGAATCAAGGTTAACAAAACGTTGATCAAAAACAATAAATATAAAATTAAACAGAACAAATACAGAAGCAGTGACACCATTTGCAACATCCGATTAGAAGAATTCAATAAATCAGTGGCATTAGCTAGATAAATACTAATTAAACCATACACAAAATACAAATAACCATAGCGAACAAACAAGGCTTTTAAACGAATTTTTTCATGTCCTGATTCAACCACCCGAATGCGAACAACTTTTTTCCCTAACGTTTGACCATTTGTCAGTTTCATCATGACGATAAAGACCGCAAACACCATGATAAAGAACCACATCCGATCTGAAAAAATCGGATAATTGGTTGCCCAATTTTTATAAGCTGGAATGAAATTTAGTCCAAAAACGAGCAGGCCTTGCACAAAGCCAATCACCAACCAATCAATCCCCCATGCAAAGAAACGTCTCAACAGGCTAACTGTCTGCCCTTTTTCATAAGAGGTGGCATCAATTTCTTCTCGTGTTGGCAATAAAAAGGTAAAGAGTGGCGTCAACCAATAACCGACCATGCCTCCGACGGTATTATTAATTAAATCATTGACATCCGCCAAGCGATACGAACGTGGATAAATAAAATAAAGGCCAGATAACTGTGTTAATTCAAAAAATAATGACAATAAAAAACTCGCAAGAACTGTTTTTAAAAATGAACATTTGAAATAATACCGTAAATACACACCAAAAGGTAAAACTAATAAAACATTAAACAGTGGTTCTAAAACGGCATGCTGTTTTAATGCTGGCAAATACGTACTAGGATCTTTGAGCGAAAAAACAGTTTCATTTAAAATCCCTGAAATAAAATGAAAAGGCCGCAGTTCCATTGTTGGTCCTGTGTATTGAGCCACTTCTGCCCGAGATGGCAACGGTAAAATTACCAAGAAATAGGCACATAATAAATAAAAAACAAATGAATACAAAATCATTGCTCGTGTCCAAACAAATGAACCATATTTGCGGTATTCATAGATTAATAATGCCCCAGAAATAAAAAATGCTAGAAACGGGAAAATAATGATTGCCCATTTAATTGGTTCGCTATATACTGCCATAAAAATTCCTCCAAGATAAACAATTTCAAGTATGAATGCCTCAATAACACTATACTTGTTTCTAAAAAAATGTACCAACAATAAATTTTATTTTGCAAATCCTCTCCTTTGCAGTATCATTAAGAAAAAGGAGGACGTTCTCATGTTACAGCCATATTTTGCGTTTGGAGTGCCGCTATTTTTACTTGTGCTCTACTTGCTCTTTGCACTGATTCACCGTCAAACAACGATTCATTATTTACGGTTTATTTTGTTACTTATTTCAACATTTCTCATGGTTTTTAGTTTCCAAGTATTGCAAGAATCATGGACCATCAACCCTGAAACGTTAAAAGATGCCGCTTATTCTCCGCAATGGTTATGGATTCCTTTAGGTATCGGGTTAATCCTCACACTTTACAACGCTTGGCACGGCCTTCGTACAATGATAAAATACAAGACCGATAAACATTAGTAAGAGTCTAGGACGATGGTTGTGTCCTAGACTCTTACTGTCTCATCATTCAAATGAAATTTAATTTTTCTTAACAAACTCTGATTTTAACT
This sequence comes from Enterococcus sp. DIV2467a, assembly GCF_050532945.1. Classification (NCBI taxonomy): domain Bacteria; kingdom Bacillati; phylum Bacillota; class Bacilli; order Lactobacillales; family Enterococcaceae; genus Enterococcus; species Enterococcus sp. DIV2467a. The sequence continues at coordinate 1,742,827 of NZ_CP172896.1, forward strand.
TCATTGGACCAAAGCCATCTACCTTACAATCGATGTTATGATCACCTTCCACTAAACGAATGTTTTTCACTTTTGTGCCTTGTTTAATTGCGCCACTGGCACCTTTAACTTTCAAATCTTTGATTACAGTAACACTGTCACCATCCGCTAAAAGATTACCATTTGAGTCCTTGACTACTAAGCCTTCTTCTGCAACTTCTTCTGTTGGTGACCATTCATGACCGCATTCTGGACAAATAAATAATCCGCGATCTTCATAGGCATATGCCGACCCACATTCAGGGCAGTTTGGTAATTGCTCTGTCATTAACGTTCTCCTTTGTAAAAAATAATTCTTTTTCATTTTACCTTATTTTCTAGTGAATGAAAAGTAGTCCTAATGATTTATCAACGTCCGATAACTACTTTCTAATTACTTATTTATTTTTGAGCCCACTCTTGGCAAGCTGCTTGGATTTCTTGGTAAATCACTTCAATTTCAGCCGCATCACGTGCATTAGCGCCACTTGCCAAAGGATGGCCGCCGCCATGATGTTTTTTAGCAATTGTATTAATGATTGGTCCTTTGGAACGTAATCGAACGCGATAATAACCTTCTGGCTGTTCAACAAAGATTGCCCATGAGAGAACATCTTCAATTTTTCCTGGCATTGAAACAATGGCTGCCGTTTCAGAATCGACAATATCATAACTGTTTAAAATACTTTGTGGTAAAACGACACGAGCAGCGCCATTTGCGTCGATTTCTAAATTTTGATAAATATAACCCGCTAATTTAGCAACCTTTAAAGGCATTTGGTCTAACTCACGATTTAAGTCTGCGGCATTAAAGTTAAACGTACGCAATTGCGCAGCGACAGCGAGTGTATGCGCCGAAGTGGAAGGATAAAGAAAACGTCCTGTATCCCCCACAATCCCAGCATACAATAAACGAGCTGCATTATCTGTCATCGTTAATTCTGCTAAATGCTGTTGCCAAAAATCAACAATAATTTCACTACAACTACTTGCATTTGTATTCACCCAAACTAAATCTCCATAAGGTTCATCATTCGGATGATGATCGATTTTAATTAATTGATCGCCTAAAGAAAAACGCGCATCACTAATTCGTGGAGCATTTGCAGTATCTGTTACAATGACTAATGCACCTCGATAGACATCGTCAGTAATAACGTCCATTTCAGCTAAAAACTCTAAGCCTTCCACTGGTCCGCCTACTTGATAAATATTTTTTTCAGGAAAGCTCGCTCTTAAGAGTTCTGCTAACCCAACCTGTGAGCCAATTGCATCTGGGTCGGGCCTTTGATGTCTATGAATAATAATTGTTTCATATTGTTTAATTGCTGCCATAATTTCTTTTACTACGTCCATTCTTTGTAGCCTCCTACGTTCTCTCCATCACTTGGCAAACAACAATTGCTTTTGCCACAATGACATTTTCTAAATAAACTTCAATATCTAATTTTGCAGAGCGACGACCAATTTCTAAAATCCGTGGACGAATGTCCAATTCACTTTCCAACTGGATTAGCCGCAAATAATGTAGATTCACTTGTTCAATTAGTACATTTCTTTTTTGATTCATCAACATTGTTCGTTGTGTCACGTTAGAAATAATTTCACTTAGGACACCGAACGAGATGGTACCAACACTGTTAACCATTTGGGGCGCAACCGAAAAACGAAAACGGGTTGTTTCTTTGCCATTTTCTTCAACAGGCATCACTTCCCCGGAAATTTGATCTGAAATTGTATCTGCAATTTGTGGTTGTCGTTGCACCAATTGCATGGCTTTCATCACATCTTGGCGAGAAACAATTCCAACAAGCGCTAAATCATCTTCCACCACCGGCATGACTTCTAGACCATCCCAAATCATTTGATGACTGACACTCGCTACACTCATCATCTTTTTCACAACATTGGGGTCCTTTGTCATGACTTTATCCACGGTTAAATGTTCACTTTTACCAATGACATCTTTGGCTGTGACAATCCCCACTAAACGTAATTTCTTATTTACTACTGGGAAACGAGAATGATGGGTACTTTCAGATAATGCCTGATAATCTGCAATCGTTTGAGTTGTCAACAAATAATTGGTTTTTTCAAGCGCTGTATAAATATCACTGACGAGTAAAATGTCTTTTTTAATCAGCTGATCACTTAAAGCACGGTTAATCATAGTAGCCACAGTAAATGTATCATATGTGGTTCTCAAGACAGGCATACCCAGACGATCTGCTAACTGCGCAATCTCTTCAGATGTTTCAAATCCACCTGTAATTAAAACAGCTGCCCCATTTTCTAAAGCAAGCTTTTGCACGCCTTGGCGGTTACCAACAATCATTAAGGATCCGGGAGTAATATATCGCGTCATCGCGGTTTCTGTCATCGCACCAATTACAAATTTATTAAGGACTTTGTCTAGACCAGAGCTACCGCCTAACACATCCCCTTCAATAATCCGGACCACTTCACCAAATGTTAATTTTTCAATATGTTTTTTTAACTTCCGCTCAATTCGTATCGTACCAACACGTTGAATGGTGGAAACAAGCCCAATATTTTCTGCATCTTTGATGGCCCGATACGCTGTTCCTTCACTAACACTTAAACTTTTGGCAATGCTTCGAACAGAGATTCGATCGCCAATTGGTAATTCTTCAATATGTTTTAAAATTTGATCATGTTTCGTCGCCATAATTTCCTCCTAAACTAGGATCGTCTCTCCTGGGTTTAATACTTTCCCGCCAACTACTTGCTCTACGAATATTGCTGGATTTTGTTGGATAACAGGAAAGGTATTGTAATGAATTGGAATGGTTATTTCGGGATTTAAGTAAGAGACTGCTTCTAGCGCATCCTCTGGTCCCATCGTATAATTATCGCCAATTGGTAAGAACGCTACATCAATGGATTTGTCTTTTGCAAAAAGGCGCATATCTGAAAACAACGCCGTATCACCAGCGTGATAAATTTTTTTATCTTCTGCTTCTAAAATAATCCCACTTGCTTCGCCCATGTAGGTCATTACGCCGTCTATTTCATAACCGGAACTATGCAAAGCTGGCACAAATTTAACCGAACCAAAAGGAAAGACATAACGCCCACCTAGATTCATTCCATGCGCTTTTACCCCTTGCGACTGTGCATACGTAGCCACTTCAGCTATCGCAATAATCGTTGCCTTGTTGGCTTGAGCAATTGCTAGCATATCGCCAATATGATCGCTGTGTCCGTGGGTGATTAAGATGTAATCAGGGTGTAAATCTTCAAGTGAAACGTCCGCTAAAGGGTTGCCATTAATAAAAGGATCAAATAAAAGGTTCGTGCCGTCGTTTAGACGAATTTCAATACATGAATGTCCATGTCCTATCAGTTCCATTTGTATTCCTCCTACAGTATTTTCTACACACTCTTATGATAATTAATCGTCAAATTCATTCTTAAAAGTAGTACAGTTTAGTACAGTTTACTTTCTTTATTGTAACAGAGAATTAGAAATATACAATCGCATTTGCTTATTTTCTTAGCTAGTAAAGAAACAGACGAGAAAAATCATGAATCTTTCTCGTCTGCTTCTTTTTACTTATTTGGTTGTTTTCCGAAAACGTAAAATCGTTAATATAAAGGCCGCCACACATAATAGAAAGGCGACAAAAAAGGTTTCACGCATTCCCACAATAAATATATCTGGGCGATTAGCCAGATACGTGGTTACTCGTTCACCATAGGCTTCGCTCATACCACGATATAAAATGGTCGTTGACAACGCAATCCCAATGACCATTCCTAAGTTTCTAGCAAAAGAATTCATACTTCCTGCTACACCTAAATCTTGCTTTTCAACACTGCTCATAACCATTGTATTGTTTGGAGACTGGAAAAGTGCATTTCCCAAGCCCATAATGGCTGTTGCAATCACATAATACCAGATAGGCGAATTCATATCTAAAAACATATACATTAACGACGTACAGCACAAGAGCAACAATCCGCCAAATGTTAAAATACCTGGGCCAATTTTATCCGTCAAATAGCCACTCAGAGGAGCCCCAACCACCATTAATAACGGAAATACCATCATTAATAGACCAGCATAACTAGCACTTAGTTTGCGTGCATCCTGCAAATAAAATGGAATGACAACATTTACAAAAAAGTTTGAGGCAAAAATTAAAACGGCGGACAATAAACTTAAAGTAAAAATTTTGTTTTTAAAAATTGCGAACTTAATAAGTGGGCTTTTTCTTTTTCGTTCAACCATTATAAATAATCCTAATGCGATTACTGCAATAATGAACAATAAATAGGATTGTAACGAGCCAAACCCGCTCTCTTGTCCGAGGAAAATCCCGCCGAAGAACGTCATAATCGCAATGGCAATACAAGCAAATCCTGAAAAATCGATTTTTTCTTTTGTTTTTGTAATATCTTTTGGTAGAAACTTTTCACCAATTAAAATTGTAACTAGCCCCACAGGAACATTAATCCAAAAAATATACGACCAAGAAAAGTTTGATAAGATCAATCCACCAATCCCAGGACCAGCAATCGCGCCTAAAGAGACAAAGGCTCCTACTGCACCAAGCGCCCGTCCTCTTTCATTTAAAGGGAATACTTCCGTAATAATTCCTGAATTGGTCGCCATGGTCATGCTAGCACCAATACTTTGAAAGACTCGCGCAAATAATAGAAAGCTCAGCGATTGATTAAAGCCACAAAGTAATGAACCAATCGTAAAAATAACCGTGCCAATTCGATAAACTTTTATTTTTCCAAAACTGTCGCCAATTTTTCCAAATAATAATAAACAAGCACAGACATCCATTAAATAAATAGATACGACCCATTCCGCTTGATTCATGGGTACGGACATTTCTTTTGAAATAGTCGGTAAAGCAATATTTACAATGCTGGAATCTAATGTAGACATGAAGGTAAACATAGCCACAGAAACTAAGATCCACCAACGATTTTTCTGCACTTCAGAATCCTCTTGGTAACTTTTAATTTTCTCCATTGATTCATCCCCTCTCGCTCCAAAACAGTTTACTTACTAATAATAACTCTATTTCTTCTTTTTTTCATCGGAAATTTTCTAAAAAATCACTCATGAGATGTTCACCTTCTTATTACACGCTCACAATTGACAACCATTCGCTTTTACGCTAATTTAAAATTAGCAAACGGAAAACGCAAGGAGGACTTGAAATGACCTTAATTTCTCGCATTAAACAACTAGCTCAGTCAAAGCAATTAACCCTCGCCCAATTAGAAAGAAACGTCGGCATTTCCAATGGACAAATTCGTCGTTGGGATACCTCTTCGCCTAAAGTAGAGAATCTTTTAAAAATAGCAGACTATTTTTCTGTTTCCTTGGACTATTTAATGGGCCGCACCCAACAAACAGAGATCAATCATCAGGCACCTATGACAAGCACACAAAAAGAGTTACATATTCACATTACTACGGAAGAGTTAACAGAAGAAGAAATTACTCAGTTAGAGGAAGAAGCAAATCGTTTCTTGCGGTTCCGTAAATTTGAAATGACAAATTCTTAAAGAACGTTCACTTCTCCTAGTCAATTGATAGCAAAAAAACTAGCACCTAAACAAAAAAAACCACCACGACCGTCGTCTGTGGTGGAAATGAAGGTTGTTATTTACTCTTGGTAGGAGTAAGTATGAAAAAACCAATTCGGGATAATTGGCATAACGTAAGTATAGTAGTTTGTGCCTTTTTTATCATGAGTTTCAGCTATATTTTTTATAAAACTTTTATTAGAACACCATTAACAGTCCTTTATTTAGATTCTTTAAAGCGTTTTCTTTTATTGAACATATTGTTTTAAACATTCGATTTCCTGTGCTACACTTACTTTTAGAAGGGGGATTTTATTATGGCAAATCAAAAAAAAGATAGCTTATCAACATTATTTTCTGAAGAAGTTCATGGACCGTTTGTTACTTTCTTGTTTAACACCCATGTCGCTCATCAAAACGTAGAAAAAGATTCGCTTGTTTTGAAAAATTTTGCAAAAGCGGCAAAAACACGCTTTGAAAAAAAATTTCCTGAGGAAAAATGGGCTGTTTTCCAAGAAAAAATTGACGCACTTCTAGCTGATGCTTCCTTCTGGCGCAACGGCACAGCAAGTGTTTCAATCATCTTATCTCCAGAAAACACCTTTGTTCAACGATTAGATGTGCCCGTTGACGATCAATATTACGTGGACACGATCCCTTATTTACTTGGACTAGTCAAAGACAAACAATTTAACTACCATTATTACCTACTTGCTCTAAATCGCGATTCAATGAAACTTTACAAAGTCGATCATACGACTGTGACTCCTGTTGAATTGCCTAAAGACGCGCCAACAGACGTGGTCACAGCTTTAGGTGATGAATTAACGGGTGGTAATTTAAACTTTTCAACTCAAGGTAGTTCTAACGGTTCTAAAGAAGGTGTCGCTTATCATAGCATCAATACTAAAGATAAAGAAGTTGAAATTGATTGGGTGAACTACTATCAAGCAGTCGATACTTTCTTAAAAGATCAACTGGATAATCCTGAAAAATTACCGCTTTATCTTTATGCTTTACCAGAAAACCAAACACTCTTTAAAAAGATTGCTAAAAATCCTTATTATGATTGCTCAATTTCAGTTGCTGCTTCACCTGCACAAGCAACCATTCAAGATATCCGCAGCGCTAGTGAAAAAATAGCTGCAGAGTTAACAGAAAAAGAAACAGCTTCTTATAACAAATTACTAGATCGTAAATTCTTAGATCAATTTACAGATATTTCGCCAGCGGCAGCTGACGGTAAAATTTCCCATCTTTTTATTGCAACGTCACTCTTTGTTACCGAAAACAATGAAATGTCATCTGAAGAGTACGATCGCCGCAAACTTTTAAACACCATTGCTTACCAAGTCATTCAAAACGGCGGTCAAGTTTTTGTTTTAGACCAAAAAGCTGCACCAGATGAAAAGTCTTTAACGGCTATCCTCCGTTATTAAAAACAGGCAAAAAGCCCATTGTAAGAAAGCGCCTTACAATGGGCTTTTTTTCTGAGACTTATTGAAACAGCACTATAACAGCCTTATCTTCACTTTCTAGTTTTTAAAAAACATCCGATAAAAAAGAAAATAAGGTTATCGCTATACAAAAACCAGTTAGTATGCTATAGTAATAGATGTAGTTTTTGTTCGGTAATATGGGTAGCTGTTTCAAATAAACATCTTCCACATTTTTCACCTTTCAAGTAATTGCAAAATATGAATGTGTTATAACACACATCTAGGAGGATATTTATTATGGAAACAGGTACAGTAAAATGGTTTAACTCAGACAAAGGCTTTGGCTTCATCACTGCAGAAAACGGAAACGATGTATTCGTACATTTCTCAGCTATCCAAGGTGACGGCTTCAAAACTTTAGAAGAAGGTCAAGCAGTAACTTTCGAAATCGAAGAAGGTCAACGTGGCCCTCAAGCAACTAACGTTACTAAAGCTTAATTAAACAATACTGACTCAAAAACCTGACGTTAATCGTCAGGTTTTTTTTATAAAAAAAAGAACAAGAAAACTTTCTGAAACTAAGTGCTTCCTCTATTTTTTTTGAAGAGTTTTCGTTATACTGAAGAGGAAAAATGTTTTAAAGGAGTTTATTTATGCAATTTTATGGTGATTTAACCTTTTTAGGTGTTTATTTATTGGGTCTCTTTTTCATTCCCTCGTGGCGGAAAAAGAAAAAAGAACACGATTGGTTGCCGTGGATGTTTGGCTGGACTGTCTTTATGTTCTTCTCATATGTTTTATATTTAGAAATCATTCGTGGCACAGCCTTCTTTTTAATTCCCGTTGCTTTTTTTGGCTTGTTTGCGCTCTTCTACTTCAAAGAAAAAAGGCGTTTACTGAATGGAACATTATTTAATATTTTTCTTGTGGTTCTAGCGACTTATTTAGGGATTACTGCGATTCGTACAAACAACTACTTTCTAATCACCTTAGCAATTATTGCCCTGCTGGCGATTTTTATCGCTTTGGCTTTAGGACTCTATGCCTTAATTATTTTCCTCTATTGGAATGCGGTCGTTGTTATGAGAAAAGAAGGTCGGTCTCTAGGGAACTTGTTGACGTTGTTGCTGGCAATTGGCTTAACATTACTATTAATTTATAATTTCTTTTTTCAATCGTTGTTACCAACGTGGCTCTCCTTACCATTAACTATCGCGCCATTTATTTTGACTTATTTCGCGTTTGTTTTTTATAATTTTTTAACTGTTTCTACGTTGTATCAATTTAATCAGCCAAAATATACACAGGATTATATTGTTGTGTTAGGTTCGGGGTTAATCAATGGTGAGATTGTGCCGCCGTTATTGCAAGCCCGCATCAACAAAGCCATTCAATTTTACAAGGCTCAAAATCGCGCAACGTTAAACCCACCAAAAATCGTCATGTCTGGTGGCCAAGGCCCTGATGAATTACTTCCTGAAAGTGTCGCGATGAAAATGTATGCTTTGACACAAGGTATTCCTGATGATGATATTTTAGTAGAAGCTCATTCAAAAAACACACTAGAAAATATGCGTTTTTCCAAAGAAACAATGATTGAGGATTTTGGAAATGCTAATTTCCAAGCCATTTTTACTACAAACAATTATCACCTTTTCCGAGCGGGTCTTTTCGCTCGAATGGCTGGCTTAAAAGCTGATGGCATTGGTGCAAAAACCGCTTTTTATTTTTTACCTAACGCGTTTATTCGAGAGTTCATCGCCATTGTAGTGATGTACCAACGCCGCCATATTATTGTTTGCGGCCTAGCTGCCATCGGTATGGTTATGTTATTCTTAACAGGATTGATTATTCAGTAAAGAAGGAGTTTCCCCTATGAGTTTGTATCAAAAATTTATTCAAAATGAACGTTTGCGACGTTTTTGCGTCCTTGCTTTGATTATTTTTGTGCTTTATTTATCCAGAAGCATGATTACAACAATTCTTTTAACATTTATCTTTACCTATTTAGCTGTTCGTTTGGTTCATTTTGTTCAACGCTATATGAAAATCCCGACGATTGTCATCGTTCTCTTAACCTATGCATTGGTTGTTTTTCTAATCTATTTAGCGATTACTAAATATGTTCCCGTTCTAGTTAACCAAACGACTCAAATGATTAATTCTGTAGTTGATTTTTATCAAAGCCCACATACAGATACAAATCAAGTATTGCAATTTATTGATCAATACTTGGAAAAATCTAACTTACTCTCTCAACTCCAGAATGGCGCTTCAATGATTTTACGCTACATTCAAGATATTGGCGCTGTCGGCTTATCATTTGTCATGTCCTTTATTTTAAGTTTCTTCTTTATGATTGAGAAGAAGCAAATGGCTGATTTTTCTAAGTTATTTTTAAAAAGTGATTTTGATTGGTTTTTTCAGGATATCTATTATTTTGCCAACAAGTTCGTCAACACATTTGGTGTCGTAATGGAAGCTCAGTTTTTCATTGCTGTGGTGAATACAGTCATTACTACCTTGGCCTTGGCGATAATCGGCTTTACTCAGCTACCTAGTTTAGCCATTATGATCTTCATTTTGAGCTTAGTCCCAGTTGCTGGTGTGATTATTTCCTGCATTCCGCTAAGTTTCATCGCTTATTCCCAAGGTGGCTTGAACGATGTGATTTATATCTTAGCTTTAATTACAATCGTCCATTTATTTGAATCTTACGTGCTAAATCCTAAATTCATGTCTAGTAAAACAGAGTTACCAATCTTTTATACGTTTGTCATTTTATTAGTTAGTGAGCGTCTCTTTGGTGTATGGGGACTTATTGTAGGAATCCCTGTGTTCACTTTCTTCTTAGATGTCTTAAAAGTAAAACCAATTCGTGGCCTGAAACGGCTACCTAGTGTGAAAAAAAATAGTTCAGCAGAATAATTTCTGCTGAACTATTTTTTTTATTGTTTTCTTAAATCATTTAAAATAGCCATGGCTCGGTCTTGGTTCATCGTTTTTTGACGTTTTAATTGTTGAGCGACTGCCTCAACTTCTTTACCAGTAGCTCCGACCGTCATCGCTAAAGAACGTGCTTGTAGAGCCATGTGTCCTTTTTGAATTCCTTCAGAGACTAAGGCCCGTAACGCCGCTAAATTTTGTGCCAAACCAACAGCCGCTACTACTCGACTTAGTTCTTTTGCATCCGTCACTGCTAACAAATCAGCGGCTGCTTGAGATTTAGGTAAGACTTTTGTGGCACCGCCAACCGTGGCTAACGCAAGCGGAACTGAAATTTCACCAATTAGTTGTTCGCCATCCAGCGTCCAACTAGTCAAGCCTTGGTAGCGACCTTCTTTCACCGCAAAAGCATGACAAGAAGCGCTAACAGCGCGTGTATCATTTCCTGTAGCTAAAACTACAGCTTCAATGCCATTCATGATTCCTTTGTTATGCGTGACTGCCCGATAAGGATCTAATGAAGCATAGCGTGAAGCTAAAACAATTTTTTTAGCAATTTCCCGGCCATTGCTCCCCTTACTTAAACGCGAAACTGGAATAGCCGTTTTCATCGTAACAACCGACTCCGTTGCGTAATTGCTTAAAATACTGAATAAAATCTTTTGCTCCGCAAACCATTCACGGAACAACTCGGCCACACCTTCCAACATAGCGTTAACGATATTTGCCCCCATTGCATCCTTAACATCTACTAAAAAGTCGACAGATACAAACGATTCATCAAAAGCACGATACTGCAAATCTCTTAAGCCGCCGCCCCGTTTAACGATAGATGGATAACTTAACTCTGCTTGTTGAAAAATTTCCGCTTCTCTTACTTGTAGTTTATCAATCAATGACTCGGGATCTGCAACATCGTAAAAAACGATTTGTCCACGCATTAAGCGTTGTTGATTCACTGTTTTAAATCCTTGTGCTATTTTTGCACCATTACTCAAAGCCGCAATCACTGAGGGCTCTTCTGTCGCCATTGGTACCAAATAATCAGTTTCGTCCACTTTTAAATGTAAGCCAATGCCCATCGGCACTTCTGTTTCACTGATTTGATTTTCAATCATATGATTGGCAATCTGCGAAGATAAAGCCGTATTTTCAAATTCTTTTTTTGTATCAGCAGAAATCTGGCCTTCATTAAGAAGAGAAGCCAGGCGTTCCTCAGGACTCATTTGATAAAATCGGCTGTTTTTTTTTTGCTGAGGTCTCTCTAGTAGCATAGCGAGTCCTAAGCCACCGCCGATACATAAAGAAGCCACTCCATATTTCTTTTCTTTTTGATTTAATTGATAACTTAAACTCGTTAATAAACGAGCACCTGTGGCACCAATCGCATGACCTAACGAAATACCGCCACCATAAATGTTAACCTTTTCCTCTGGTAAAGCCAGTTCTCTTTGGACCACGATTGAAGTTGCTGCAAATGCTTCGTTGATTTCATACAGATCAATTTCTTCCGTAGTAAGTTGATTCCGCGCTAACAGTTTTTGAATGGCTTTAATCGGCGAAATTCCCATATAGGCTGGATCGATACCGACTTCCACACTGTCTCGAATAATAGCTAAATAAGGAAGACCGTGTACTTCGGCATATTCTTGTGAAGCAATAATCAAAGCAGAAGCCCCATCATTAATGGTTGATGCATTCCCTGCTGTTACAGTACCGTCTTCTTTAAAAACTGTTTTAAGCGTTCCTAGCTTCTCAACGCTCGAATTAGGGCGAATCCCTTCATCTTTCTCCACAAGCGTTCCTGATACTTCTAATGGGGCTATTTCGTCAGCGAATATCCCTTCTGCTTGTGCTTGAGCTGCTTTTAATTGTGAATGTACAGAAAATTGATCTTGCTCTTCTCTAGTTACATGATACTTTTCGGCCACATTTTCAGCAGTTAAGCCCATTGCCTGACCACTAAAGGCATCCGTTAATCCATCATACATCATACTAGAAAAAGGCGCATCATAGCTTTCTGTTTCGTAATTAAAACGTTGTAATTTAGGTGCTTGGGACATATTCTCAATCCCGCCAGCAATTAAAACTTCCGCTTCTCCTAATTGAATCAATTGTTTCGCCAAAATAACGGCCTTCATTCCTGATCCGCAGACCTCATTAACCGTCATTGCGGGAATTTCATGAGACAAACCGCTGTTTATTGCTATTTGTCGTGCGGGATTTTGGCCATTTCCAGCTTGTAAAACATTTCCAAAGATTACTTGATCAATTTCTTCAGAAATAGTGGAATGTCTTTTTAAAAGTTGTGTTGTAACATGTGTTCCTAAGTCTACGGCACTTACTTGACTTAAGCTGCCTTTATATTTTCCAATTGGTGTTCGTAATGCATCAATAATAACTACTGTTTTCAACTAAATGCACCTCCATCTTGAAATATATCATAAAATCCCAGAATCACAAGTGCCAATTACTGAATGTTAACAGACTTATAAGATATTTTTTAATAATCTATGAAGTTAATACAAAAATTCCCCATTTTGGTTCATTTCGTGCTATTTTATATAATGAATCTATTTATCGTAAAGGAGTTAAAGAAATGACAATTGGGATTGATAAAATTAGTTTTTTTGTGCCCCCTTATTATATTGATATGACGGCACTGGCTGAAGCCAGAAATGTAGACCCTGGAAAATTTCATATTGGTATTGGGCAAGACCAAATGGCGGTGAACCCAATCAGCCAAGATATTGTGACATTTGCAGCCAATGCCGCAGAAGCGATCTTGACCAAAGAAGATAAAGAGGCCATTGATATGGTGATTGTCGGGACTGAGTCCAGTATCGATGAGTCAAAAGCGGCCGCAGTTGTCTTACATCGTTTAATGGGGATTCAACCTTTCGCTCGCTCTTTCGAAATCAAGGAAGCTTGTTACGGAGCAACAGCAGGCTTACAGTTAGCTAAGAATCACGTAGCCTTACATCCAGATAAAAAAGTCTTGGTCGTAGCGGCAGATATTGCAAAATATGGCTTAAATTCTGGCGGTGAGCCTACACAAGGAGCTGGGGCGGTTGCAATGTTAGTTGCTAGTGAACCGCGCATTTTGGCTTTAAAAGAGGATAATGTGATGCTGACGCAAGATATCTATGACTTTTGGCGTCCAACAGGCCATCCATATCCTATGGTCGATGGTCCTTTGTCAAACGAAACCTACATCCAATCTTTTGCCCAAGTCTGGGATGAACATAAAAAACGAACCGGTCTTGATTTTGCAGATTATGATGCTTTAGCGTTCCATATTCCTTACACAAAAATGGGCAAAAAAGCCTTATTAGCAAAAATCTCCGACCAAACTGAAGCAGAACAGGAACGAATTTTAGCCCGTTATGAAGAAAGCATCATCTATAGTCGTCGCGTAGGAAACTTGTATACGGGTTCACTTTATCTGGGACTCATTTCCCTTTTAGAAAATGCAACGACTTTAACCGCAGGCAATCAAATTGGGTTATTCAGTTATGGTTCTGGTGCTGTCGCTGAATTTTTCACTGGTGAATTAGTAGCTGGTTATCAAAATCATTTACAAAAAGAAACTCATTTAGCACTGCTGGATAATCGGACAGAACTTTCTATCGCTGAATATGAAGCCATGTTTGCAGAAACTTTAGACACAGACATTGATCAAACGTTAGAAGATGAATTAAAATATAGTATTTCTGCTATTAATAATACCGTTCGTTCTTATCGAAACTAAGTATTTAAATCCCCCGATTCAATCAACAAAAGAGCTAGACATTCAAGCAAAAACTTGAATGTCTAGCTCTTTTTATGAAAGCCAAACTTCTTTGACCCCGTCTGTCACGGCGATACCATCTGTCAAAGCTAAACGTTGTGAATAAGAAACGTAGCCATAATAAACATCAACACCGCCGCCATTGTTCCAAGTAACAGTGATTTTAACATTTGGAGTAATCGATTTTGTAGCTGGTTGGGTCGTCGGGCGATAACTAGTCGTATCATAACTTAAAATAGTGCCCGAAGCTCCACTTATTTCGGCTTTTCCTGTGTAAATTTCGTCATTCGTATTCGTCTGCGTGACCGCTCCATTCGCTTCAATGATTAACCCCGCTTGCTTTTGATCTCCTCGTGGATAATAAAAAAGATACGTGGTTGCCCATTTAGCAAACTCATCTGGAATCGGTTTAAGTGATTCCGTTGGTGCCGGACTCGACTTCGTTTGCTTTTCAACCGCAACTTCTTCTTGTCTTTTTAAGCCTTCATTATTTTGATTATTTAGTTTCTCAACCGTTTCTTTAACGATCGAATAATGAGGTTTCCCTAAATCGCTAACAGGGATCGTAGCTAATTTTTCTTCTGATTCTTTATATTGCCCCTCTGCCGTTAACTTTTTAGCTTCTGTAATAATGGCATCATACTTGGTTTGGTCTACGGAAGAGGATGTGCTTTGTCCCGTAGCTTCGACTTGTTTTGTGACACTGGTTTTTTCTGTGGTCACGTCTGATGAATTTCCACAAGCACTTACAAACATTGAGCTAACGATTAATAAACATCCCACAATCACATGCTTTTTCATTTTTAAATCCCCCATTTGTCTATCTTTGTTATTTTTTGTTACTTAAATTATCCCATAGATGAACAAAAGAAACCATTATTTATAAAAAAGCTTAGCAAGCGCTTCAAGAGAGGCACTTGCTAAACTTTTTTCTCACTGTTATTGATTGATTACTTTGACTAGTTCTTCAAATAATAATGCACTAGATGCTGCTCCTGGATCAATATGACCAATTGCTCGTTCCCCTAAATAAGAGGCACGTCCTTTTTTCGCCACCCAATCTTTTGTTGCTTCAGCAAATTGTTCAATTTTTTCTTCATTAAATTGTTCCGTTCCAATTACTTCAGCAACAGGTGCCCAGACATCAACCATCGTTTTATCTCCTGGTTCAGCTTTGCCACGCATCTGAATCCCAGCTAGACCTTGCTGAACAATTTCTTTTAATTGCTCTGGCGAACTGATGGTTTCCAAATCTTTTGTCGCTTTAGTCATATTCATAAACGCAGTACCATATAAAGGACCAGAAGCTCCGCCAACTTTTGAAATCAAAGCCATGGATAGGACTTTAAATGTCTCCGTGATTGTTGTTGGTACTTTTTTGTCAAACGCAATTTTGTATTCAGCCATACCACGAGCCATGTTGTTACCGTGATCCCCATCACCAATCGGCGTGTCTAATTCACTTAAATAGTCTTTTTTTTCTTCAATAACTTTTGAATAATTGTCTAACCATGTTTGAATGTCTTTTACTGTTAATTCCATCTTTTATCACCCTTACCAAGAAATTGTTGTTACATTGCTTTCTAGCGCTGTTTGCCAGTCTTTTGTCGCCAAGTCAATCATCGTTAAAGATAATCCTTGCATGTCAATAGACGTCATATAGTTACCCACTTTATGGAAGGTCACTTGAACACCTTTATCTTCTAATAATGTTAGCACGTCGTTCATAAATACAAATTGTTCCATTAATGGCGTGCCGCCCATGCCATTGACAAGTACCCCCACTGTTTGTGGTTGTTGCTCATAGCTACTTAATGTTTTTTCAACTAATTCTTTCGCTAACTCTTTCGATGGTTGGATTTTTTCACGACGATAGCCTGGTTCTCCGTGAATCCCTACGCCAAATTCAATTTCATCTTCTGGTAAAGTAAAACCTGGTTTGCCAACTTCAGGCACAGTGGCTGCTTTTAAAGCCACTCCAATTGTTTTCGTGGCTGCTACAATCTTTTCTCCTAAAGAAACGAGCTCTTCTAAAGAAGCACCTTGGCGGGCATGGTGTCCTAAAATTTTATGGACAAGAACAGTCCCGGCAACGCCGCGTTTTCCAGCGGTATAGGTGCTATCTTCGACAGCAATATCGTCATCGACAACGACCATTTCTACATGAATGTCTTCCATATCAGCCATATCTTTGGCCATTTCAAAGTTCAAAATATCGCCTGTATAATTTTTTACGATTAACAGAACACCGGCCCCTTGGTCTGCCGCTTGGATCCCTGTTAAAATTTGATCTGGTGTTGGTGAAGTAAAGACATCACCTAAAACTGCGGCATTTAACATTCCATCACCAACAAACCCAGCATGTGCAGGCTCATGACCACTTCCGCCACCAGATACTAACCCAACTTGTTTGTTTGAGTCGTTGCGAGCAATCACGCGAGAATCTTCGACTTGATGAACAAGCTTTCCATAGCTTTTCACAATTCCTTGGAGCATTTCTTCGACAATTTTACCAGGTTCATTAATAATTTTTTTCATTTAGTTCCACCCTTTCTTACCAGCATTTTGAGCTTCTGCTAAAATTTGCGTCAAATCATCTGAGACACCTGCAGTAATTGCTGCCGCAAAGGCACCTTCAACCAATGGTGCATCGACTAAATGATAATGTTTCTGTTGGTCTTCTTCTAGCATATCAAAAGCTAATTCTGAACTTAAAACGGCACTGCCTAAATCGGCAAAAATTAAAAATTCTCGGTCAGAGTCCGCTTCGTTAATCGTGTCAATGATTTTCATTGGATCTGAACCTAATGAACCATCTGATGTACCACCAAGTGAATGAATTGTAATTTCTTCACTGGCGTTCATCTGTTCAATCATCTCTTTAATACCATCTGTAATCATTTTGCTATGTGAAACGAGTAAAATATCTGCTTTCATGTGGACACTTCCTTAATCTAATTTATGTCTTGTTTTATATTCTTGTCCGACTTTATCTGCAACAATGATTGCATTCGCTACTTCTTCAACGACAATTGGAAATGGCATTGAATGAATTGATTCTTCTGGAATGCAAGCAATTTTGGCTACTTCCAACGCTTCTTCATAAGTGATTTCATCGACACCAATGTCTGAAAGCGTTAATGGTAAACCTACAGAAGCGCTAAAGTCTAAAACAGCTTCTAATTCGTCTTTTGCTGCATCTTCTAATACAAGTTGTGCAATCGTTGCAAAGGCTACTTTTTCACCATGTAAATAACTGTGCGCACCAGGTAAGACTGTCATACCGTTATGAATCGCATGAGCTGCAGCTAAACCGCCACTTTCAAAACCTAAGCCTGAAAGTAAGATATTTGTTTCGATAATCTTATTCAATGATTCAGTAACCACATTTGCATCACAAGCTAATTTCGCTTTTAACCCATCTTCCTGGAGGTTTTCCCAGCAAAGTTTTGCCATGGCCAAAGCTGCATATGTGCCGCTAGCAGCAGGCGTTAAGCCTTCTCTTGAACCCATTGGCAAACTAGCATTAACCCGAGAATATGAATTGTGTGTTGCGCGTGCTTCAAAATATGTGGATAAGGCATCCCCCATTCCAGCAACTAAAAATCTAGTTGGCGCTTTGGCAACCACTTTTGTATCAACCATCACGACGCTTGGACTTTGTTTAAAGTAAGCATAATCATCAAATGAGCCATCTTCATGATATAGTACAGCTGAATGCGAAGTTGGTGCATCTTGAGCCGCAATCGTTGGTACAATAATTAAGTTTTCACCTTCTGCTACGACTTTTGAAGCATCGATTGCTTTACCGCCACCTAAACCAATGATACAGTCTGCTTGTTCTTTTTGTCCAACGTTTTGCAAGCGCTTTGTTTCTTCACGCGTTACTTCTCCACTAAAGCCACCCTCTACGAAGGTAATGTCAAACTTTTTCGCTGTTTCTTCCAATTGTGGACGTACACGATCAACGTCAGCAGGATTTGCAATTAGTAACGCTTTTTTTCCAAAAGTTGAAACGAAGTAACCTAAGTTTAGTAATTCATCTTCCCCTTGAACATATTTCGTTGGTAAAATCAATGCTTTTCTCATGTTGATAGCCTCCTATATTTTGTTTACATACATAGTATAAAACGCTTTCATCAAAAAAGCATTGAACTTTTGGTATCGTTTTCTTGCAAAAAATGATAGAATTATTTTGTGAAATAATAAAATATTATGATTTTTAAACTTTAGATTGAAGGATTGCCTTATGACTGTAGAATTAAAAAATATTTTAGATTTAGAAAAGTGGGAAAAATTGCAAGAATCATTGGCCTTAAGCACTCGTTTAGCCATTATTTTAGTCGATTATAAAGGGCGACCTGTGACGAAACATAGTCAAGTTCAACCCTTTTGCCAACTGGTACGTCACTCCCCTGAGCTCTCGAAACTTTGTGAAAAATGTGATGCTCGTGGTGGCTTGGAAGCTGTTCGCACTGGTCAGCCTTTTATCTACCGTTGTCACTTTAACATCGTTGATATGGCCATCCCCATTATTGTTGATGACCAGTATGTAGGAGCCATTATGGCTGGTGAAGTTTTGCTCGAAGATCACCAAGAAGAGTTAGAACAGGTTTTAACCATGAATGATGCCTTCATTCAAGAATTTTTAGTAACACACCAAGTGCTGTATCAACAATACCCTGTTTTAGAACTAGCAGACTTAGAAAAGAGCGCGACATTAATCGCTGATCTAAGCCAATATATTATTTCTGAAGCCATCAAAAAAGATTATTTAATCAATACGTACAAACAATCCTTACAGATTAGTTCGCGAAAAGAAGAGCTGGAGCCATTGAATATGATCCAAAAAGATATTCAACAAACTTTATTAACTGCTCAATTAACTCCTTCAAGTGCCTATCAAACTAAAAATAAGCAATTACAACCGGTTTTAGATGCCCTTTGGGAAAACAAATCGCTGCGTTTAAATTTACAAGAACTGGCAGACCTTGTTCATTTGACACCGACGTATTTAAGTCGTTTATTAAAAGAGGAGTTTGGTATTCCCTTTAGTCAATTTTATCGACAATTAAAAATCACATGGGCTAAACAGCTTCTTTTGGAGACAGATAAAACGATCGCCCAAATCAGTGAAGATTTAGGGTTTGTTGAAGATAGCTATTTTGTCCGTATCTTTAAACAAGAAACGGGTGAAACACCTCTTAAATACCGTAAAAGAAAGAACAGAGCATAAAAAAAACAACGACTCCGAGAAGTCGTTGTTTTTTTTACACCTTTTGCACTTGCTGTGGCTAATGCAACAAGTGCAAAAGGCGCATTATATCTGTCGTGCGACAAAGTGATACTATTAAATATGAATTGGTAAACCTAAAGCCAATTCAGCTGTATCCATAGTAATTTCGCCCAATGATGGGTGTGGGTGGATTGTTAAAGCAATGTCTTCTGCATTCATGCCAGATTCAATAGCTAAAGCTAATTCAGAAATCATGTCACTTGCACCGACACCGGCAATTTGTGCACCGATGATGACATTGTCTTCTACAGTTGTAACTAAACGCATGAATCCTTCAGTTTTATCTAAAGAGATTGCACGGCCGTTACCAGCAAATGGGAATTTGTAGCCTTTTGCTTCGATTCCCGCTTCTTTTGCTTCTGCAACAGTCATACCAACGCTTGCCAATTCTGGATCAGTAAAGGCAACAGCTGGCATTGCTTTGTAATCAACTGCAACTTTCTTACCAGAAATTGCTTCAGCAGCAATTTTTGCTTCGTAGCTTGCTTTATGCGCTAACGCAGCACCTGGTACGATGTCGCCGATTGCGAAGATGTTTTTCACGTTAGTACGTCCTTGGTTGTCAACTGGGATTAAACCACGTTCGCCAATTTCAACGCCCGCTTGTTCTAAGCCTAAGTCGTCTGTGTTTGGACGACGTCCAACAGTGACCATTACGTAATCTGCTTCAACACTTTCTTCTTTTCCGTTAACTTCATATTTAACAGTGACGCTATCGCCATTGTCAACAGCTTCTTTAGCCATTGCAGAAGTCACGATTGTTACGTTTTTCTTCTTGAAATCGTCTGTGACAACTTTAACCATATCTTTTTCATAAGTTGGTAAAATTGATGGGCTACCTTCTAAAATTGTTACTTCTGAACCTAAGTTAGCATAAGCGCCACCTAATTCAGCACCGATGACACCGCCACCGATAATAACGAATTTTTTAGGAACTTCTTTTAAGTTTAAACCGCCTGTAGAATCTAACACGCGTCCGCCAAATTTGAATCCTGGGATTTCAATTGGACGAGAACCTGTTGCTACAATAGCATTATTGAATGAGTAAGTTTGTGCTGAGTCTGGGTGAATAACACGCAATGTATTTTCGTCAACGAAGAATGCTTCGCCTTCAATAATTTCTACTTTGTGTTTTTTCAATAACATGCCAACGCCGCCTGTTAATGATTTAACAACTGTGTTATCTTTCCAGTCTTGTGTTTTTGCAAAGTCTAATTCGACTCCTTTAGCTGTTACACCAAAAGTTGAAGAATCTTGTGCTTCTTGGTAATGATGTCCAGCAGCAATTAAAGCTTTTGAAGGAATACATCCAACATTTAAACAAACGCCTCCGATGTATTCACGTTCGATAATCGCAACTTTTTGACCCATTTCTGCGGCACGAATTGCGGCAACGTATCCTCCAGGACCAGCTCCGATTACGACTGTATCTAGTTCAATGGCGAAATCTCCTACTACCATTTGTTAATCATCCTTCCATTAATAGTAATTCTGGATCAGCTAATAAGCGTTTAATGTTGTTCATTGCTTTTTGAGCAGTTGCGCCGTCAACGATACGGTGGTCAAAGCTTAATGATAATTTCATCATGCGTCCCACAACGATTTCGCCGTCTGCATTAACAACTGGTTCTTGTGCAATTGTACCAACGCCTAAAATAGCAACTTCAGGGTAGTTGATTACTGGTGTAAACCAGCCGCCACCGACTGAACCAATGTTACTAATTGTGATTGTACCATCACGCATATCTTGTGCAGTTAATTTACCTTCGATAGCCAATGCTGCTTTTTCGTTGATTTCATCAGCGATAGCAAACATGCTCTTCGTATTAGCATTTTTAACATTTGGTACATATAAGCCATGATCTGTATCAGTAGCGATACCAATGTTAAAGTAATTTTTGTAAACAATTTCTTGTGCTGCGTCATCGATTGATGCATTCAAGATTGGGAATTTTTGAACAGTTGAAGTCAATGCTTTTACAACGTATGGTAAGAATGTTAATTTTGTACCATTTGCAGCAGCAACATCTTTAAATTTCTTACGGTGATCCCATAATTTAGAAACTTCTACTTCATCATGTAATGTTACGTGAGGAGCAGTGTGTTTGCTGTTAACCATTGCTTTAGCAATTGCTTTACGTGTTGGTGTCATTTTTTCACGTGTTTCCATTTCGCCTAAATCAGAAGTAAAGGCTTTTGGCGCTGCTTTAGGTGCAGCTGCTTCCGCTTTAGGTGCTGCTTCTGTTGCGGCAGCTTCAGTAGCTGGTGCTGCTTGAGAACCACCAGAGACAAAGGCATCAATATCCGCTTTAATGACACGGCCACCTTTACCAGTTGCAGTTACTTGTGTAATATCAACGTCTTTTTCACGCGCATACTGACGAACAGATGGCATTGCTAAAACGCGTTTGTTTGGATCAGCGGCTGCAACTACGCCTGTTGAAGCGGCTGGAGCTGATGCTTCCGCTTTAGGAGCGTCAGTAGCTGGTGCTGCGGCTGCCGGTGCTGCTGAATTATGACCAGGTGCGTCAATTTCAACTAACACGTCACCAACGTTTGCAACTGTTCCTTCTGGTACAACGATATTTTTTACAGTACCTGTTACTGGTGATGGAATTTCTTCTACTGATTTGTCATTTTGTACTTCTAATAATGAATCATCTTCATTAATTGTGTCGCCAGCTTTAACGAACCATTTAACGATTTCGCCTTCGGCAATTCCTTCACCGATGTCTGGTAATTTGAATTGGAAAAATCCGCCAGCTGCTTCGGTTGTTGGTACAGCAGCAGGTTGTGCTGGTGTTTGTTCTTGTGCAGGAGCTGCTGGTGCTGCATCGTTATCTTCGTGACCAGGTGCGTCGATTTCGATTAACACGTCACCAACGTTTGCAACTGTTCCTTCTGGTACAACGATATTTTTTACAGTACCTGTTACTGGTGATGGAATTTCTTCCACTGATTTGTCATTTTGTACTTCTAATAACGTATCGTCTTCGTTGATTGTATCGCCAGGTTTTACAAACCATTTAACGATTTCGCCTTCGGCAATCCCTTCACCGATATCCGGTAATTTAAACTGATAAGCCATTTTTTAAGTCTTCCCTTCTTCGTTGGATCTGTCTATTTTCTTAGGAGCAAAACGCGGGGAAACGACTATAGTAGCTGAACATTTCATGCCTATAGCCGTATTCCACCTGTTTAATTCTTCGTTTATCTACTTCGAATAACTATTAAAATTCGACGATTTCTCTAGCTTTTGCTTCGATATCTTTCGCATTTGGTAACCAGATATTTTCTGCTTGTCCGAATGGGAAGATTGTATCTGGAGCAGATACACGTCCGATTGGTGCTTCTAATGATAATACGGCACGTTCAGAAATTTCAGAAACAACCATAGCGCCAACGCCAGCTTGTTTTTGTGCTTCTTGAACGACAACCACACGGCCAGTTTTTTCAACAGAGTTAATAATTGTTTCCACATCTAAAGGAGCCACTGTACGTAAGTCAATGATTTCTGCTGAAATATTGTCTTTCGCTAAGCTATCAGCTGCTTTAATCGCTTCACGAACCATAGCGCCGTAAGTGATGATTGATACGTCTGTTCCTTCACGAGTTACAGCCGCTTTATCTAAAGGCACTTCATAAGCTTCGTCTGGCACTTCCTCACGGAATGAACGGTATAATTTCATGTGCTCTAAGTAAACAACTGGATCGTTGCTACGAATAGATGAAATTAATAGTCCTTTTGCATCGTAAGGGTTTGATGGAATAACAACACGAACACCTGGTGATTGTGCGATTAATCCTTCTAAGTTATCTGAGTGAAGTTCTGGTGTATGAACACCACCACCAAATGGGGCACGAACAGTAATTGGCATATTACGAGTTCCACCCATACGGTAACGCGTACGAGCCATTTGACCAACGATTTCGTCAAATACTTCAAAAACGAAACCAAAGAATTGGATTTCAGGAACTGGACGGTAACCTTGCAAGGCAAGACCGAAAGCCAATCCACCGATACCAGATTCAGCTAAAGGTGTATCGAAGACGCGGTCTTCACCAAATTTTTCTTGTAAACCTTCAGTTGCACGGAAAACCCCACCGTTGTTACCAACGTCTTCACCGAAGATTAAGACATTTTCGTCTTTCTCTAATTCAAGAGCTAAGGCATCTGTAATTGCTTGGATCATAGTTTTTTGTGCCATTTTTATTTCGACTCCTTCGCTTCATAAAATGCAATTTGTTCTTTAATTGTTTGAGGTTGAACTTCAAACATATTTTTCAAGAAATCAGAAACTTTTTGTTTTGGCGCTTTATCCGCTTCTGCAATCGCTACTTTGATTTCTTCTTTTGTTTTTTCAATAATTTCTTCTTCTTTTGCTTCAGACCATAAGCCTTTATCTGTTAGATATTTACGGAAACGAGTCAATGGATCTTTTTGTACCCATTCGTCATCCATTTCTTTTGAACGGTAACGTGTTGGATCGTCTCCAGATAAAGTATGTGGACCATAACGATAGGTTAATGTTTCAATTAAAACTGGACCATTTCCTGCAGCTGACCAATCACGTGCTTCTTTTGCAATTGCGTAAACTGCTAACGGATCCATACCATCAACTTGAATACCAGGAATTCCTGCTGCAACAGCTTTTTGAGCTAAAGTTTTAGCCGCTGTTTGTTTTTCACGAGGTGTAGAAATCGCAAAACCATTGTTTTGGATAATGAAGACACCGTTTGCTTGGTAAGCACCAGCAAAGTTAATTGCTTCATAGAAGTCCCCTTGTGAAGAACCGCCGTCACCAGTATAAGTGAAGACAACATTTTCTTTTCCACGTTTTTTCAATCCTAAAGCAACACCAGCTGCTTGGATGTATTGAGCACCAATGATAATTTGTGGTGGTAATGCATTTAAATCTTCCGCGTAGTAGTTCCCTGCTACGTGACCACGAGACCATAAGAAAGCTTCTCTTAATGGTAAACCATGTTGTACTAATTGAGGTACATCACGGTAACCTGGTAGTAAGTAGTCTTCTTTTTCCATTGCAAATTGACTTGCCAATTGGCTTGCTTCTTGTCCAGCTGTTGGCGCGAAAAATCCTAAGCGTCCTTGACGATTTAATGCAGTAGAACGTTGGTCTAACACACGAGACCAAACCATGCGTGTCATTAATTCAACTAATTCCTCATCCGATAAATCAGGTACTAAATCTTCATTCACAATTTTTCCATCTTGATCCAAGATTTGGAAAGTTGGGAAATCAGCGTCGACTTTAGCCATTAGCTCTTTAAAGTCAATAGGTTTTTGTTTCTTAGCCTTTGCCATTTTGTCACACAATCCTCTCTATTACGTTTCTTTAATTTCGATAAAAGTAAAACAGAGTGCGAAACTGTATTACTTTTTATCGACTACACTTAACAAATTATCACTAAATTCGAAAAAGCGCAAGAAAAAAACTCTAATTTCTTCATTTTTTCACAAAAGAGCAAAACCGCATGTTTTTGCGGTTTAGTGATAATTTTCACAAACAAGAAAACGGTTTCTGTTCCACACTTCTTCTGTACTATTTTTCTCCTAACTGTTATATTCTATTTTGAAAATATTATATAACAGTTCTATTAATTCGAGCCCCCTCATCCCCGAGCTGGCTAGTAATCTGATTTCCGAACTTTGCGTTTTCATGAAAATTATCTTGAAAAAACCAAAAAATAAAAACCGTCAGCCGAGTAACCTACTCAGCATGCGGTTTTTTATTTTTTAGAGAACAAAGTTTTTTTCGTTAATTTTTATTTTTTTTGGCTCGTTTTTTTGCCAAATACTTTGCCTTAGGTTTTATCACGAACATTCATTGCTTAAAATCACCAAATTTTCGCAAAACGAGTAATACAGCTTAGCAATTTCTTTTCTCTTTCAGTAGATTTTACTAAATCCATTCCTTAGTAATTTTAATATATAAACGTTTAGCTACTTCAACAGTTAACATGTACGCAATGATGATTCCAAAGAACCATGGCCAGTAGTTAGCCGGAAGTTTCACAAAGTCAAAAACCTCTCTTATAGGCGTTGCTACAATCAGGAAACCGAGTAAAATTGCGCCTAAACTACTTAACATCACAGGCATTGACGCACGACTTTGAATGAATGGTATTTTCCGCGTCCGGACCATATGAACAACTAACGTTTGACTAACAAGTCCCACCATAAACCAACCTGTTTGGAATAAATGTTGAGTTGCCAAACTATTGGCGCTAAACACAAACCACATGACAAGATACGTTAGAATATCGAAAATACTACTTACCGGGCCAATACATACTGTAAATTTCGCTAGTCCGTTCGTTTCCCACCGAACAGGGCTTAATAACTCTTCTTCATCGACATTATCCCAAGGAATTGTCAACTGAGCCACATCATAAATCAAATTTTGAATCAAGAGTTGTAAGGAAAGCATTGGTAGAAATGGTAAAAAGGCACTGGCTACTAAAATTGAAAAGACATTCCCAAAATTGGAACTGATGGTAATTTTAATATATTTCATCATATTGCTAAATACTTTTCGTCCTTCAATCACACCAGATTCCAGTACATTTAAACTTTTTTCCAGTAAAATAATCGAGCTAGCATCTTTAGTAATATCAGCTGCAGTATCTACTGAAATGCCCACATCAGCTTTTCGTAATGCCGGTGCATCATTAATGCCATCCCCCATAAAACCAACCGTATGACCTTTTGCTTGTAGCAATTCAATAATTTTAGATTTTTGCATCGGATTTAATTTGGCAAATAAATTAGTTTCTTCTACTTGCGCCCGCAACTCTTCATCTGTCATTGCTTCAATTTGAGAACCTAATAACACATGGGAAACTTCAATGCCTACATCTTTACAGACTTTTTTGGCGACAATGTCATTATCGCCCGTTAGCACTTTCACGTTGACACCATGTTCATGTAAGGAGCGGATAGCGCTGACGGCTGACTCTTTTGCTGGATCAAGAAAACCCATAAATCCAATCAATGTCATCTCTTTTTCATCTTCAACTGAATAAACTGCTTCTTTGTGGACATCTTTTTTTACAGCTACCGCTAACACACGCATCCCTTGTTTGTTCATTTGAACATTTACTCGGCGTAGTTCTTCTCGTACAGCACTGCTTAATGGTACAATTTCGCCATTAATTTGCGCATGCGTGCACACTTCTTCCATTTCTTCCACGGCGCCTTTCGTAATCATCAATTGATGATCATCTGCATTTACGACAACCGTTAAGCGGCGTCTGGAAAAATCAAAAGGAATTTCATCAATTTTAGTGACATTTTTAAACGGCGTTTTCCATTGATGCTCTTCATAAAAATTAATAACGGCAATATCCATTAAATTTTTCCAACCTGTTTGATAAGAAGAATTTAAGTAGGCTAAATTTAGAACCTCGTCACTCAAATCACCTAATGGATTCAAATGTTGAACCAAAACTACACGATCTTCGGTAATCGTTCCAGTCTTATCTGTACAGAGCACATCCATACCACCCAAATTTTGGATAGCCGCTAATTCTTTAACAATGACTTTATGTTTCGATAAGGATAATGCACCCTTGGCTAAGTTACTCGTAACAATCATTGGCAACATTTCTGGTGTCAAACCAACTGCAACGGCAATCGCGAAGAAAAACGCTTCGCCCCAAGCACCTTTAGTTAAACCATTAATCAAGAAAACGATTGGAAACAAAATCATTACCATTCGTAATAAAAACTTACTGACTTTTGCTAAGCCTAAGTCAAAACTAGTTTTTCCTCGTTGTATTGTAGCATTTTTAGCAATATCACCAAAAAATGTATGTTGCCCAGTTTTTAAAATAATCGCTTTTCCTTGTCCACTCAAGACATCTGTGCCCATAAACACTAGGTCTTGCATATCTAATGCAGAAACCTCTGTTTGTTGACGATCCACACCTGCATCCACAAATTTTTCGACAGGCATGGATTCGCCTGTTAGCGACGATTGATTAACGAATAAATCTTTGGTCCAAATCAACACGGCATCTGCAGGAATCATGTCTCCTGTAGCTAAAGTTACAATGTCTCCTGGAACAATTTCGTCCATTGGAATTTCTTTCGTAATCCCTTTCCGTGTCACTGCAGCGGTATTTTCAATTAATTCTTTTAAATCCAAACTCGCTTTTTGAGAACGATACTCTTGTATAAAAGCAATCAAGACACTGGCTAAAATCATCACGCCCATCACGATAGCGGCTTCGAAATCTTTCGTTAAAGTTGAAACGACCATCAATAAGGCTAAGACATAGACAAATGGATCTTTGAATGCACTTAAAAATAAAATAATTGCTGGGGTTGGCTTTTGTGCAGAAACTTCGTTTGGTCCAAATTCCTCTAATCTTTTTTCGGCATCTTCATTCGAGAGTCCTTTTTCAGATGTCCGTAATTCCATCATTAATTCCCGTTCAGAAAGCAAAGCCAATTTACGTAATTCTTGATCTTTGGTTGCTTTTCTCATATCCATTGTTTTTTTGTTCATCATTTTCTTTTCCTCCAAGGTTGTGGTCACCTGCCGAAAAGAGCGCTAAAATCTTCTCCTTTCATTGGTGACTGTATTTTGTTTCTCTGTTCACTTCCAGGGTCTTCCATGACAGTCATCCTTTCTTTTTCTTATTTATACTTCCAGTGAATAATTGCTTTTTTGCCAAACACACAAAAAAGGACCTACTCAACAATAGAGTACGTCCCAAAATACCATCTTTAAATAAGATTCTCTATCGTTGAGCTTTAGCACTATAGGGCGTAGATAACATGTATCAGCTACATTATGAATAACCTTCACGATTATTCCTGTTCAACCAACTAAGGGTCTCTCGATCCTTTCGCGGCAGCAGCATTTGTCCAAATAGGAGCCTCACCTAACAATTATTCAGTTTTTATCCACTTCTTATAATAGAGGAGTTTGACATTCTTGTCAAAAGATTTATGACTTTTTTGTTATAAATAAAAAATAACTACTTTAAAATTTCCTTTATTTCTGCTTTTCGCTCAGGAATAAACCACATGACTAAAACAATCGTATCAATAATCAGGACAGCGATTGGTGCTACCAGTTTACCCACAATCAACGCAATAATATTCAACACAATCGAAAGCGTTAATTTTGGATAGTGGCCAAACAAACGTTGTACTTCGGATTTGGGCCCATTTGCCTGAATCAATGCCCGCACCACTAGATAATAAGCAACATCAGCTCCTAATACTACTAAGCCATACAAAGCTTGTGGCGGCCAAGAAAACGGATGTTCACCTACCCAACCAGTAACAAACGGGAAAAACGTCAACGTCAAAATTAAAAAATTATTCATCCAAAGGACACGTCCATCAATTTTACGGACACTTTGAAATAAATGATGATGATTGTTCCAGTAAATTAATAAAGTAACAAAACTAATTAAATAAATAATGATTTTGTGTCCAGATTGAGTCAGAGCAGACCAATCTGCTTTTTCAGGAATTTTTAATTCTAAAATTAATAACGTTAAAATAATCGCAATCACTGCATCTGTAAATGCTTCTACACGTGTTTTCGGCATCATTTCCCCCTACTTTCATAAAAATTAAATAACTTACTCAAAGTAAGTATAACGCATTTCTGTAAAAATTCAATTATTTACGAAGTCTCTCGGTTGTTGAAGTTCCTAAAAACGAGTGCAAGAGCCCCACTTAAAAGTAAGCCTCTTGCACTCGTTATAGAACAAATCAGTTATTGGAATACGCCTGCCTGATAAGGTGCTAACTGCATCCGTTTCTTCACCGTAAAATCTTGATTCCCTAATAATTGTTGCCACTTTCTGCCTAGTAATTTATTCGGCAAGTCAAATTGGCACTTTTCTCCACTTAAATTGACAATCACTAACGCTGTTGCCTCAGTTGTTTTTCTTAAAAAAGCAAAAACAGACGGATGATTGGGCGCTAATAGTTCAAACTGTCCATCTGTAAAGACTGGATTTTCTTTCCGCAGCGCAATTAACTTTTTATAATAATTCAACACGGATTGTGCATCCGTTTCTTGGTCAGCCACATTTATTTCTTTGAAATTGGGATGAATTGCTAACCACGGATGCCCCGAGGTGAATGAACTTGCCTCTTGACTCGTCCACTGCATAGGCGTACGCGAATGGTCCCGCGTCCAATGCGCCACTTCTTTCAATGCTTGTTTCGCATCGTAGCCACTTTCTATAAGCAAACGATAATGGTTATGAGAATCTTTAGCATCTAACTCGTCAATCTGTTGAAACGGATAATTAACCATGCCGATTTCCTGTCCTTGATAAATAAACGGCGTTCCTCGCAAGAGCAAGGCGATTGTTCCAATCGCCTTAGCAGAATGAGAGGTTTCATTGCCTAAAATTGAATTGATTCTGGGATTATCATGATTTTCTACATATAATGCATTCCAGCCTTCTGTCCCTAAATGCTTTTGCCAGCGAGCCATTACTTTTTTATAGCCTAAAATATTTAACCGTTCTTCTCCTGGGTTTCCTTCTCGAACATTGTGCTCTAATTCAAAAATCATATTCAGATAGCCCGCATCATTGGTCCATTCCACCGCTTTTTTACTTGAAACGCCGCTAGCTTCCCCCACTGTCATGATGTCATACTCAGCAAAAATAGCTTTCAAATCCAGCATATAGTCTTCAATGCCTTTTACATTCATAAAGGGAGCCCACGGATTCGTGGTAATTTTAAAATCCCAAGGTTCTTTTTGGATATGACTAATCGCATCCAATCGGAAACCATCAATTCCCAAATCTAACCACCAGCGAATCATCGCATAAATCTCTTCACGAACTTTAGGATTTTTCCAGTTCAAATCAGGTTGCTCTTTTGCAAACACATGAAAATATGCTTGCTTTGTACCTTCGTCATACGTCCAAGTCGAGCCACCAAAAAAGCTTTGCCATTCATTCGGCATACGATCTGGTGTCGCATCGGCCCATAAATAATACTCACGATACGGATTATCTAAACTTTTTTTCGCTTCAACAAACCACGGATGTTGATCACTGGTATGATTGACCACTAAATCAAGAATAATCTTCAAACCTAATTGATGCGCTTGGTCCAAAAGTTCTTGAAAATCTTCCATCGTACCAAATTCTGGCTGAATCCCTTGATAATCCGCAATATCATAACCATTGTCAACGTTTGGCGAAGTGTAAATCGGATTTAACCATAAAAAATCGACCCCTAGTTCTTTTAAATACGGTAATTTCTCAATAATTCCCTGCAAATCACCAATGCCATCCCCATTGCTATCTTTAAAACTCCGAGGATAAATTTGATAACCGACAGCATTTTTCCACCATTGGTCCATCTTATTGACTCACTTTCACAACAAATGCTTGCCAAGGCGCTAACGAATAGTCTGCTAAAGCAGTGACATCTGTCGGCATATTTTCAATCATTACTTGTTCTACAGAAACGTCTGCAGAAAATGGCTGAACTTTGTCAGAAAAGTTTGTTACAACAAGCCAGCGTTCCTCACCATAGGTACGATAAAAACTGATCACTTCGTCCACTGTTTCTAGCAATTCAAAGTTGCCCCAAACAATTAAAGGATGTTCTTTTCTCAAACGAATCATTTCTTGGTACGTATAGAATAGTGAATTTTTATCTGCCAAAGCAGCAGCGACGTTAATCGTTTGATAATTGGGATTAACATCAATCCAAGGTGTACCAGTCGTAAAGCCCGCATTTTTTTCAGCGGTCCACTGCATAGGCCGGCGTGCATTATCACGACCTTTAGTATTAATTTTCAGCAAAATTTCTTCTTTAGAATATCCTTTTTCTAGATACTCATGGTACATGTTAATCGTTTCGATGTCTCGCGCTTCACGAATATCTGTAATCGGCGTATTGGTCATACCAATTTCTTCCCCTTGATAAATATAAGGTGTGCCTTTCATCATGTGCAGTAAAATAGCGAATAACTTACTACTTTCCAACCAATATTCCTGATCATTTCCCCAACGTGAAATCATTCTCGGTAAATCATGGTTATTCCAAAACAAAGAATTCCAGCCATCATTTCCTAATTCTGTTTGCCATTTTGCAAAAACCTGTTTCAACTTGGCAACTTCCATTGGCTGAAGGTCCCATTTTTCTTTACCTGGTTGTTGATCCAAGCTCATATGTTCAAACTGAAAAATCATAGATAATTCATGACGCTCTGGACTAGAGTACATTTTTGCAATCTCAGGTGTGGCCCCCCATGTTTCACCTACAGTTAACAGCTCTTTGCCGCCAAATGTCGCGGCGTTCATTTCTTGTAAATAACGATGTAAATGAGGCCCATTCGCGGTGATCTCTTCTCCTGGAATTTTACCCACTAAGTCAATTACATCTAAACGGAAACCGCCAATTCCTTTATCAATCCAAAAATTCATCATCTCGTAAACCGACTGACGCATTTGTTGGTTTTCCCAATTTAAATCTGGTTGTTTTTTACTAAACAAATGCAAATAGTATTGCCCACTCGCTTCATCAAACGTCCACGCCGAACCCGAAAAGGCAGATTTCAATCGGTTAGGCACACCGCCATCTGAAGCAGGATCAGCCCATACATAATAGTCTCGGTAGGGGTTCTCCTTGCTTTTTTTCGCTTCAATAAACCAACGATGTTCATCTGACGTATGGTTAACCACTAAGTCCATAATAATTTCAATCTTTCGCTTTTTCGCTTCCTCAATTAGACGATCCATATCCGCCATCGTCCCAAACTCTGTCATAATCGCTTCATAATCAGAAATGTCATAACCATTGTCATCATTGGGTGATTGATAAACTGGTGATAACCAAATAGCCCCAATGCCTAACGTTTCCAAATAATCCAATTTTTCAATAATTCCTGGTAAATCTCCAATGCCATCTCCATTGCTATCCTTAAAACTGCGAGGATAAATCTGATAAACCACGACTTCTTGCCACCAATGTTTTTCCATCCTTCTTCACATTCCTTTGCTTAATTATTATGCTTGATATAAAAGAAAACCTTTTGGTAAAACCATTATCTGTTCTGAAGCAATTTCGATAGAAGAACTTAGCAAAACTTCTCGATCAGTTCTATCGACAAATTGTGTCTCTTGGCCAGTATTAAAAATCCCATAGATCGTCTGTTCCTCCAAACGACAAGCGAGTCTAATCAACCCCGTTTCAAAAGAAGTTCCTGTCCAATCGATTGTTCCACCAGAAAAAACAGCCGCATACTTTTTGCGAAGGGCAATCAATGATTTTACAAATTCCTTCAAATCCAAATCTTGCTGATTTTCCTCCCAAACCATACAACGACGACAATCAGGATCCATATCACCTGTCATACCAATTTCATCACCATAGTAAAGACAAGGGACGCCTGGTTGAATATACGTAAACGCTAATACTTGGCGCATCAGCTCTTTATCCTCTTTCGTTTCATGCAATAAGCGTGGTGTATCGTGGGAATCTAAAACATTAAACTGCATTTGATTCGTTTGTTGTCGATAAAGCATTAACTGGTTGTTCATTTCAGAAAGCATCTTTTCCAAGGACAGTTCTTGCTTGACAAAGTATCCCATAATCGCATCTGTGTATGCATAATTCATCACTGCATGAAATTCGTCTCCTTGGAGCCAGCTTTGCGACGAGTGCCAAATTTCTCCTAAAATATAAAAATCTTTTTTTGCGTCATCACATGTTTGCCGGAATTTTTTCCAGAACGCATGATCCACTTCGTTTGCCACATCTAAACGCCAGGCATCAATATCATATTCCTCAATCCAATAACGAGCAATTTCTAAAAGATAGGCTTGCACCTCTGGATTTGCTGTATTTAATTTAGGCATATGCGGAGTGAATGCAAAAGTATCATAAGTAATGTTGCTTGCTTCTTCAAAATCAGCACTTTCTTCATAGCTAGCTGGAAACTCATTTACGTGGAACCAATCGGCATAAATTGAGTCCTGGCCATTTTTTAACACATCTTGCCATTGAGGCGAAGTGTCCCCCATATGATTAAAAACGGCGTCCAACATAATCTTAATGCCCCGTCGATGACACTCTTCGACTAAGCGCTTAAAGGTAGCGCCATCACCAAAAGCTGGGTCAATTTTTAAATAATCAATCGTATCATATTTGTGATTAGAAAACGCTTCAAAAATTGGGCAAAAATATAAGCCGTTAACACCTAAATCTTCAATGTAATCAAGATGATCTAGCACCCCTTGCAAATCCCCACCAAAAAAATCTTGTCGATCTGGTCTTTTAGATCCCCACGGCAACGTCCCTTCAGGATCATTGGCGGGATCACCATTTGCAAAACGCTCTGGAAATATTTGATACCAAACCGTTTCTTTTACCCATTCAGGTGCTTTAAAACGATCGATTTCATGAAAATACGGCATCCGAAAATAATTATTCGCCATCGCTAAATACTTTTCTTCTAAAGGATAAATGCCGTGTTCGCCATAAAACGCCCTCAAACCATCCGTCCCTACTAAAGTAAAAGCATATGAAAGGCGTTTAAATTTTGCACTTAATGCAATAAACCAGTAATCATATAACTCCGTAGATACTAACTTCTCCATGGTTAACGACTGTTGGTACCACTTTTCTTTTCCTAAAAGATAAGGATCTCCTTGCACTAATTGGACAGAGGCAATGTCGCCTTTTGCCGTACGCAAACGAATATGCATTGTTTCTTCTGTATAAAGATAAGCAAATTCACTTTCTGGACGATGGTAGATTGCAGCAGTGTTCATTTAATTCTCTCCTTTAATTGTCGCTTTTCGTGTATTTTCTAATACTCGAACACATTTTAGCGCAAACGATTGCATTTGTATACCCTTTTTTATTTTTTTATTTAAAATGCTTAATTAGTGGTATACACCACTTTAAACAAACAGTATGTTATTTATAACAAAAAACTTTTTTAACTTTCTCGATGAAAAACACTTGATTATTTCCGCAATCGGTTGCATAATAAGACTTGTAAAAAATAATTTTTGGAGGGTTCAAAAATGAAAGCGAATTGGAAAAAGATTTTAATGGGCGGTATACTTTTAAGTGCTTCTGCGGTTTTACTTACTGCCTGTGGTGGCGCAGAAAAAACGAAAGCTGAAAATGAAAGCGGTTCAGCAAATAAAGCAGCTGGTGACGTAAAATTATGGGTTGATACTGAATATATGGGCGTCTTTAAAAAAGTTGTCGCCGATTTTGAAAAAGAAAACCCCGATATTAAAGTTAACTTAACTGCTGGAAATTCGGCAGATGCTAAAAAAGACATTGCAAAAGATCCTAAAGCTGCCGCAGATGTTTTCATGATGCCGCATGATCAAATTGGTCAAATGGCAGAAGCTGGTCTGATTTACCCTAACACAAAATATGAAAAAGAAGTCAAAGAAAACAATATCGATTCGGCAGTAGCAGGAGTCACTTGGAAAGACAAAGTCTATGCCTACCCTTATGCCGTAGAGTCACAAGTTCTTTATTATAACAAAGATACGTATTCTCCAGAGGAAATCAAAACTTGGAAGTCTTTAACTGAAAAAGGCAAAATCGGTACCAATTTTGGCGAAGATGGCGCAAATTATATCTTCGGTCCTCTATTTATGAGTAACGGCGATTACTTATATGGTGAAAATGGCGAAGATCCAAAAGGTACCAACTTTAACAACCAACAAGGTATAGAAGTATTACAATGGATTGCCGATCAAAAAAATAATCCTGGTGTGATCCAATCAAATACAGAAGCATTGTCTAATCTAGGTTCTGGCAAAACGGATGCCTTCCTTTCTGGTCCTTGGTCTAAAAACGATGTAGAAAAAGCTCTTGGCGACAAAATGGGGGCTGCTGCCTATCCAACCATTGATTTTGGCAATGGAGAAAAACAAATGAAAGCTTTCTTGGGCGTTCGTAGTTTTGCTGTCAACCAACAAACACAAGCACCATTGGCCGCAATGACATTAGCAAACTATTTAACAAGTGAAAAATCACAAATGACTTACTTCAAAGAAATCGGTTTTGTCCCTTCAAACAAAAAATTACAAACAAACGAAGAAATTACACAAGATACTGTTGCAAAAGCTATCTTAGAAATGGCGCAACCAACCCACTCTGTGGTAATGCCAAAAATCCCAGAAATCGTTTCATTCTGGCCTGCGATGGATGCAGTGATCAATGATACGTACAAAGGCAATATCAAACCTGCGGATTATCAAGCAAAATTAGATAAATTAGTCCAAGACACATCAAAAGAAGCAAAAGAATAAAAAGAGTAAAGAAATGGGACGAGCTTCAATCTGCTGTCCCATTTCCTCTATCTTTTTTATTTAAGTAGAAAGTGAGTGAACGAAGATGTTCAAGAAAAAGAAAGCCCAGACGTCATTTCGAGAGGTCTTTAAAAAAGGCGACTTCGCTACAAAACTATCTTTTTTAGTTATGGGTGCTGCAAACTTCGCCAACAAGCAGTGGTTAAAGGGAATCATCTTTTTAACAGCTGAAATTGGCTTTATCTATTGGTTAATCCGTAATGGTTTCCATGCATTAATGATGCTAGGAACACTAGGGACCCAACAGCAAGGATTAGTATATGATGATTCTTTAGGGATTGAAGTTCTAAAAGAAGGCGATAATTCAATGCTCTTATTATTATTCGGAATTGCAGCAATTTTAGTCTGTTTATCGCTAATCATTTTATATGTAATCAATTTAAAAAGCGCCCGTCACCTATATGAATTAAAGACAGCCGGCAAAAAAATTCCAACAACTATGGATGATTTACGTAGCTTGTTAAACGAACGTTTCCATGCAACTTTAATGACGATCCCCTTACTAGGCGTTCTTTTCTTTACCATCTTGCCGTTGTTATATATGATTTCAATTGCCTTTACCAACTACGACCATAACCATTTGCCACCGAAAAACCTTTTTACTTGGGTTGGATTGGCAAATCTAGGTAATGTAATCACAGGCGATATGGCTTCAACGTTCTTTCCAGTACTTGGCTGGACCTTGATTTGGGCTGTTTTCGCAACCGCAACTTGTTTCTTTTTTGGAATCATTTTAGCCTTGCTTATCAATACAAAAGGCTTAAAATATAAAGCGTTTTGGCGGACTATTTTTGTCATCACGATGGCCGTACCTCCGTTTGTTTCACTTTTAATTATGCGAAACCTCTTAAATGGTTCTGGACCTATCAATGCTCTGTTGTTAAATTGGGGCTTAATCGATTCTTCTATCCCCTTCTTAACAGATCCGAATTGGGCAAAATTAACCATTATTGTTGTCAATATGTGGATTGGTATTCCTGCTACGATGTTAATCTCTACAGGGATTATCCAAAATCTTCCTGAAGATCAAATCGAAGCTGCTAGAATTGACGGTGCCAATAAATGGCAAATTTTTAAAAGTATTACATTTCCACAAATTCTATTTGTGATGACCCCGGCGCTGATTCAACAGTTTATTGGCAACATCAATAACTTTAATGTCATTTATCTATTAACAGGCGGTGGGCCAGCCAATTCTAACTTCTACGGTGCAGGCTCAACTGACCTTTTAGTTACCTGGCTATACAAATTGACTGTCGATACAATGGATTACAATTTAGCCTCTGTGATTGGTATTTTAATCTTCATTCTCTCCGCAGTCTTCAGTTTAATTGCCTATACACGGACGAATTCATTTAAGGAGGCGTAACTTATGGCTAAAGCAAAAAGTTACCAGAAAAAACAACGCACTGCACTTACCAGCGTTTACATCATTCTAACCATTTTAGCAGTTTTTTGGATGTTCCCCATTGTGTGGATTATCTTAACAAGTTTTCGTGGCGAAGGCGGTGCATTTGTTCCCTATATCATTCCCAAAACATTCACTTTAGAAAATTATAAAGTATTATTAACAAATCAGACTGGCAACTTCCCCTTTGTCCGTTGGTTTTTGAACACCTTGTTCGTCTCCATCGCAAGCTGTCTGTTATCCACTTTTATTACGATTGCAATGGCTTATGCGCTGTCACGGTTGCGTTTCCGCTTAAGAAAACCATTTTTAAAAGTGGCGCTCGTTTTAAATATGTTCCCTGGTTTTATGAGCATGATTGCCGTTTACTATATTTTAAAAGCCTTAAATTTAACTGAAAGTTTATTCGCTTTAATTCTGGTTTACTCTGCAGGCTCGGCGCTAGGTTTTTACATCGCCAAAGGGTTCTTCGATACCATTCCGATGGCTTTAGACGAATCGGCTATGATTGACGGTGCCAACAAGTGGCAAATTTTCACAAAAATTACGTTGCCATTGTCGAAACCAATTATTGTCTATACTTCTTTAACCGCCTTCATGGGCCCTTGGATGGATTTTATTTTCGCAAAAGTTATTATGGGTGATAAAGTTGAAAATTACACCGTTGCGATTGGTCTCTTTTCGATGATGACCAAATCAACAGCCAATTCACTATTCATGGCTTTTACAGCAGGATGTGTGCTAATTGCCATTCCAATTACTATTTTATTTATATTAATGCAACGTTTCTATGTAGAAGGCGTGACTTCTGGCTCTGTCAAAGGCTAGAAAAAACATCGTTTGGTTTATAGCCAAACGATGTTTTTTATTTTTTGGCGTTGTTTTCCTTACACGTTTTTCTTCGTAGCGCTTGATAATTGGACAAAATTTTCATGACCGCCAAAAAGTGTTGATTGACCTCTTGATAATCCTCTAAGGAAAGAACACTAAGCGTTTCAGATAGTTGCTGTTTTACTTGATTTTCTTTTTGCTTAAAGAGCTTCTCGCCTTCTTTTGTCGTATAAACATTAACCACGCGGCGATTTTCTTGATTATGGCGACGTTGAACAATCGCTCGTTCTTCTAACCCCGCAATAGAGCGACTCACTTGAACTTTCGACGTTCCTACTTGATTGGCTAACTCTGTCATACTGATTCCTTCATTCGTTGCCACAATTAATAAAATTAACATGTCTAACTTGGTTAATTTTAGATCCTCCAAGTCTAGGTCTTTAAAAAGCAATTGGCTCATATATGAAAAAATTTCAGTAAAGACACTAATATCTAAATTTGATGAATGCTTCTCTTTATCCATATGTTCTCCCTCGTTTCCCACCTAGTGTATACTAAATTCACTTGATTATCAAATGGTAATGATTGATTTTTGTTAACTATTATGTTACGTTATACACTAACTTAAGGTTGTGTTGTTGATAAATTGGAAGAAGGATGCGAAAAATATGCTAGAACTCAAAGAGATAAAAAAATATTATACTGTCGGCGGAACGACCACTAAAGCTTTAGATGGCGTCTCTGTCGCTTTTCGAAAACAAGAATTTGTAGCCATTCTGGGTCCCAGCGGATCTGGTAAAACGACGATGTTGAATGTGATTGGCGGATTGGACAATTACGATTCTGGTGACTTAATCATTAACGGCAAATCAACAAAAAATTTTAAAGAAGCCGACTGGGATGCTTATCGGAATAACTCAATTGGTTTTATTTTTCAAAGTTACAACTTAATTAGTCATCAAGGGATTTTGGATAATGTCGAGCTTGGTATGACACTGAGTGGTATTTCAAAAGCAGAAAGACGCCAAAAAGCCGAAGATGCACTCATCCGTGTCGGTTTGAAGGACCATATCCATAAAAAACCTTCCCAATTATCTGGCGGTCAAATGCAACGGGTTGCCATTGCTCGCGCTTTAGCTAATGATCCCGATATTTTACTTTGTGATGAACCAACTGGTGCATTGGATTCAGAAACCAGTCTGCAAATTATGGCACTTATCCAAGAACTTTCGAAAGAAAAATTAGTTATTATGGTGACCCACAATCCTGAATTAGCTCACGAATACGCTGATCGAATTATTGAATTTTCAGATGGCCAAATTCGTCATGACTCGCGTCCTCATATTGAACATGAAAAAAAAGAACCTTTCGAATTGAAACGCACCAAAATGAAATTCACGACTGCGCTGCGTTTATCTTTTAATAATATCCGCACTAAAAAAGGGCGAACTTTTTTAACCGCCTTTGCTTCAAGTATCGGAATTATCAGTATTGCGATTGTCCTTTCTCTTTCAACAGGATTCCAGAAACAAATTGATAAAACTCAGTCGGAAACGTTAGCGCAATTTCCGATTACCATTTCTAAAATAGCGACAGATCAAGATCCAGAAAGTTTCAATAATCAGGACAAAAAAGGTACCTTCCCGAAAGAAAAAGAAGTGACTGCTAAAATTAGCGATGCGGACCGTGCGCAACACACGAATTTAATTGATCAAAAGTTTATTGACTATGTCAATCACATTGATCCTGAATTAAGTAATAATATCGGCTATACTCGTCTAGTCAATATGAACTTATTAAGAGAAATCAACGGGAAAGCACAAGCTGTCAAATTTTCAAACGATGCACCCGACGGCCAATCAAACGCGATGGCTTCTATGATGGCTGCCCAAACTGGCGTCGGCGTTTCTGCTTTTCCTAAACAACTAGAAAATGGAAAAAACAATTTCTTAAAAGACAATTACTCGTTGCTTGAAGGAAATTATCCAGAAAAAGAAACCGATGTCGTTTTAATCGTCGATAGTAACAATACCACCAATATTAATGCTTTAAAAAATCTTGGCTTTGACGTGAAAGATAATCAAAAGATTGCCTTTTCAGACATTGTTGGCACAAAAATGAAATTAGCCAATAATAATGCATTTTACACCAAATTACCGACAGGCAACTTCATTCCTAACCAAGATTTGCAAGCTGTTTACGATAACCCAGAAAATACTGAATTAACAATTTCAGGGATTTTGCGAATTAAAGATTCTTCAACAATGAATCTATTAGCACCTGGAATTGCTTATAGCGATGCACTTTCAACTAATATGATTGCCAAAAACAAAACCTCTGATATTGTTAAAGCGCAAGAAGCCAGCAACACTAACGTTATGACTAACGAAACATTAGATGCTTCCGCGAAAGAAAACCTATTGTCTTATTTAGGAGCGAATGAAATTCCTTCAAGTATTATGATTTATCCAAACGATTTCAAATCAAAAGATAAAATTCTTGATTATTTAGATGCTTATAACAAAGGAAAAGATAAAAAAGACCAAATCATCTATTCTGATTTAGCTGGAACAATGACCCGCTTAACAGGTGGTTTAATGGATGCAATCACCTATGTGCTGATTGCATTTGCTGGGATTTCCCTTGTTACAAGTATGATTATGATTGGGATTATCACCTATACTTCTGTCATTGAGCGGACCAAAGAAATCGGTATTCTGAAAGCGTTAGGAGCTCGTAAAAAAGATATTACCCGGGTGTTCGATGCCGAAACTGCTATTTTAGGCGTTGCCTCTGGTATTCTTGGTGTTGTGATTGCCTTTCTCGCAACATTTCCGATCAATGCAGTGCTCTATAACCTGACTGATTTAGAAAATGTTGCCACCTTAAATCCAATTCACGGGATTATTTTGATTGTAATTAGCACAATCTTAACCATGATTGGTGGCCATATTCCTGCCCGAATGGCAGCGAAAAAAGATGCGGCAGTTGCTTTACGTGCAGAATAAATAACAAAAAATAATCCTTTAATTTCTCTTAAAGGATTATTTTTTGTTTGTAATTTTTATAAAACCACCGTATACTAAATGATTGTGAATGCTTAATAAAAAGAAACGAGGTAATTTCATGTTAAAAAAACCATTTTTACTATTTTTTTCACTTTTAGGAGCTATTTTTATTTTAGCTAGTTGTGGCATAGGAAAAGATGCTGTCACAGATACTAAGTACAAAGTTAGTTTGCAGCAAGCTGCTGAAATCTATGAAAAAGAAGCTGGCAACAGCAAACCATTAGTAAATGTCCAATTTGATACAGAACCAGCAAGTGACTACAGCTATATCTTTACTAACGATACAGAAACACTTTACGTGAATCCTGAAACAGGAAAAGTCACCAAAAATACTGAAGCAAATCAACTTGGCGAAAACGAGACAGCCTTTTCAGCTGCTGAAGTCAAAGAATTAGGCGCTGTTAACGACGTTTTAGCCAAAGCAAAAAAAGAAGTTGGAGGACTTTCTCCACGTATTTTGACTTGGAAGTTAACCAAAAATAACAATAAACTTGTTTATACAGTAGATGTTAAAACAACTACGGCAGATGAAAAAGTTACCTTAGATGCCAATAAATAAGCACAAGCGTATAACTTATCACGAAATAACCAAATCTTAAAATACTCTTTGGGACAGAAACTACGCATTAGGAAACCTTAACATTTTCCGAAGCCGATCGTTCTGTCCCAATTTCATTCTTTTAAGTAATAATAATTGTTCGTTACCCATGCTACCGTTATACTTAGTTTAAAAGAAAAGATGGGAGTATCAATTCATGGTTTATACAGTTGATTTTAAAGAAGTAGCCACTATTGGTTTAGAAAGTTCACCAGTGGCACCTGCCCTTGCTGGACTAAGAGCGAATGAAGCTCGCTATTTTTGGAATAAATACAAACATCGCTTTACGACCGTCCCTGCCTCTGAAGCTCCAGAAGCATTGGCCTGGATTGAAAAAATTTTATTAGAACGAGAATTACATTTCCCTTACAAGCCACTTGAAATTTCTTCTTTCACTTTAGATGGCATAAAAATGGCCTATGTATTTTATGAAAACGGCTTAGCAGTTAACGTGATGTACACATTAGCCGAGGAAGGCAAACGTGCCGTTGGGTTTAAACTTTCAGATGGTATGGCAATCCCTGCAGAATTTGAAGGAAAATTCAAATTTGCTCGTCAAAAATCAAAATTAGCTGGAACCATTCGCGGCTCTTATTTTGTCATTAAAGGAACCTATTAAAAAATGCTTTTGCCCTTATTATTAAAGGCAAAAGCATTTTTTTATTTTAATTCTTCAATATAGTTAAATACTTGTTGTCCAGCAATACCGCCTTCACCGACCGCTGTCGTGATTTGACGCAATGTTTTTTCACGGACATCACCAATGGCATAAACACCAGGAATTTTTGTTCTCATTTCTTGGTCTGTTTCAATCCAACCAGCCTCATTCGTAATACCAGCTTTTTTAAATGGTTCTGTTAATGGATCTAGCCCCACGTAAATGAACACGCCGTTTGCTTCAATTTCAGAAACTTCATCTGTTTTGACATTCCGTGCTTTCACACCTGTCACAACCATTTCATTGCCAACAATTTCTTCGACAACTGTATCCCAAACAAAGGAAATCTTTTCATTTGCAAAGGCACGATCTTGAATGATTTTTTGCGCACGCAATTCATCACGACGGTGAACAATCACTACTTCAGAAGCAAATTGTGTTAAATAGATTGCTTCTTCAACTGCAGAATCGCCGCCACCAACAACTACTAAGCGTTTATTTTTAAAGAAGGCACCGTCACAAACAGCACAATAAGAAACACCACGGCCAGCAAATTCTTCTTC
Source organism: Enterococcus sp. DIV2467a (assembly GCF_050532945.1). Lineage (NCBI taxonomy): Bacteria > Bacillati > Bacillota > Bacilli > Lactobacillales > Enterococcaceae > Enterococcus > Enterococcus sp. DIV2467a. The sequence goes on from NZ_CP172896.1 coordinate 1,785,381, forward strand.
GCCTTTTACACCCAATTTTCGGTGTTCACAGCCTGTTGCAATAATTACCGCTATAGCTTCATAAGATTTGTCATCACAAATCACTTCTTTATAGGATCCGTGGTCTTCGATGCCCATCACAATGCCATACGCATTTTCCGTACTAAATTTTTCTACATTTTCATACATTTTATAGGCCAATTCTGGACCCATAATAGAATCAAAGCCTGGGTAATTCTCTACCTCAGCAGTGTTGTTCATTTGCCCACCAGGCGCACCGCGTTCAATCATCAATACAGAAAGATTGGACCGTGATGCATAAAGTGCTGCCGTCATCCCAGCAGGACCGGCACCAATGATAATTACATCATACATTTTATTTCCCCCAAAATTTTAAGTAAGTTTACTTTACTCCTTAAACAATTTCTTGTCTACTTTTCTGCCCTTTTTTGACATTCGGAGTAGGTGTGTCTATTACGTAAGTTATTGTACCACGGTTTTGTGTTTTCTAGGAGGGGGAAAAGAAAAGTTTAAAAATAACGATCACAACGAATCATTGATTTTTAGAAGCCGTTGTACTGCCGCATCAGAGAATTCTTCTTTATCATTTTTTATGCATTCTTGTTGATTTTGCCCTTGTGGAACAAAACGAAATACTGTAAATGATGCAGATAACGTATCAGGATTACTAATCCGATGAAGACTATTATGCATCCGAATAAGTTCTCCTTCTGCACAAATTCTTGAAACAATTTGCTGATTTTCTAGCTCTTCTATTTTCACTTTTCCCGACTGCACAAGTAAAACTTCCTCGATTTTGTGATGCTTATGCCAACCTTGCACAGTTTTTCCTGGCAAGCTATTTATATGTATTTCAAACTCTGGAAATAGAAAATAATTTACTTCTGTTCCATCTGGCTTTTTACGAAAGATGGCCTCGTCTCTTGTTAAAATTTCTATGTATTTCTGTAACATGGCAGGCTCCTTTTAATTTTTTTTATAGCCGAAAGCTATTCTTTCAAACTAAGTTTGAAGCTACTTTCTGAAAATTCGAGTTCCTTTAAATATACTTTTATTACCATTTGAAAATCACTTTTTTTAAAACAATTGACTGTTCAGTATCAATCTTCACTAATCCATCTGTTCACCAGAAAAAATATAGTATTTCCGATTATTCACGAACTTATTATTCAACTTCAAAGGAAAATCAGTCAACACACAGCCCACATATCTAACATCAGAAACACTTCTACTTTTCTCAAATACTGCTATGGTATACATTAACCTTACTAGTAACATTATAGCATCAAGTTTTAATCATATGTAGATTTTAAAAAAATTGATAGCACCCTAACAGATGTTTTCGTTGCTCATTTAATTTACATGATTATTTTTTAGATGCTAATTAAATGTTTGTCAGTAACCTGAATTTTTGATATTTTTATCCAGATTACTTATGTCGGTTTATCAGTTTAAAAAAGAAATGTAAAAAATGGACAAAAATGAACTACAGCCAAAAAAAGAATAAATCAAATAAACTAGCAGCTATTATAAGTTTATTTTTTAACAATATTTATAGCGGGACAAACCATCTCACTTTTTTGGTATTCAGACTTGCTACTCTATTCAATATTTATTTGAATTGAGATGCTTTCACTAATTTTAATTTGAATTCTACCTGATAAGTTCATAAAAAATAACCTCCAAAAATTGTATTTTTCAGATACAACTTTTGGAGGTTAAAATATCTTACCTCAGCCTATTTCTTGGCATTTTTCCATACTTATCATTTCTCTACTTCTCTAAATAAAACTCAAATCGACTTCCTGCATACTGCGTACGAACATATTCAAAAGGTAGTCCGTTTTCAAAATAGGATACTTGGCGCACACGCAGAATCGCATCGCCGCGTTTAATCTCTAAATATTCTGCGATCTGTTCCGATGCTTGAACAGCAGAGATTGTTTGGTTAGAATGGCCAATTTTGTGGCCAGATTTGGCTTCAAGTGTTTTATAAAAAGAGTTCGTGATTTCAGATTTGCCATATTGCGAGACCAATGAATAAGGAATGCTCGCCACCTCAAAACAAATCGGAATGTCATCCGCAAAACGAATTCTTTCCATTCGTAAAATTGAATCTTCTGGACCTAGTTGTAATTTTTCCATCTCACTAGAACTAGGTTTCGCTACAAAATAAGACACCGTCCGACTAGAAGGAACGCGATTTTGAGACAAGGTAATTTCTGTAAAACTAGTGGTACCTGTCATTGTTTCTTGAACTTTCTTACGTGCTACATACGTTCCTGAACCAATTTTTCGTTCTAAAATCCCTTCGTCTGCTAAAGTCTGAATGGCTTGGCGTAAGGTCATTCGACTAACATCAAATTTCAAGGCTAATTCTCGCTCAGAGGGCAAACGATCCCCGATACTCCAGACACCTTTTTCAATATCTTCTTTGATTTTATCGTGAATTTGAATATAAATTGGTATATTTTGAACCATTTACGCTTCCTCCTCTTCATTCATCTCCTCTTCTATTATAACTGGTATAGACCGTGTAAACAACCAAAAAAAGATAAATAAAAGAGGAATTGGAATTTTTATCAAAGTTGGTCTAGTTGTATGCTTTCTTTTTATAACAAAAACATTTGGCTTAGTCAGTAAAAAGTGATCAAGCCAAATGTTTTTAAACGAATTTCTATTAGTTATTATCTTTTTACATTTTCTTCTTTCAACAACTTGTTCGCTGTGGCCATCATCAAACGGATTCGGTTCAACTGATTGACCAAAGATACCCCTGGATCATAATCCACCGCCGCAATGTTTGCTTGCGGATATTGACGTCGTAGCTCTTTCACGATCCCTTTTCCAACAATATGGTTTGGTAAACATCCAAACGGCTGCATACAAACGATGTTATTCACCTCGTGTTTTAAGAGCTCAATCATTTCAGCTGTTAAAAACCAACCTTCACCCGTATGATTGCCAATTGATAAAATTTTACTTGCATCTGCTGCCATATCATAAATGGAATGAATACCATCAAAACGGACAGATTTTCTCAATGCCTTATCCATTGGTTTTTCTACCAATTCAATGATTTTTATCGCAAATTCTGCTAAACGTTTGCTTTGTTTTGACATGCCCATATTTTCGTATTTCCAAATTTGATTGTACAAAGAATAGTTCATAAAGCCAACAATATCTGGCACAACTGCTTCAGCACCTTCTTCTTCTAGCAAACGCACAATATCATTATTCGCTGTCGGCGAATATTTCACTAAAATTTCCCCGACCACACCGACTTTTGGTTTTTTTATCTCTTGTAAAGGAATTTCATCAAACGTCCGAATAATTTTTTTCATGAAGTGATTAAATTGTGTCAGCGAACCATTCCGGACATTGGCTTCCACTCTTTTTAGCCAATCTTGGTGCAGTTGATCCACCATTCCTTTTTCTGTTTCATAAGGTCTTGTTCGATAAACTACTCGTTCGAATAAGTCACCATATAAAAAGGCAACTACTAAGCGCTTGATCATTGGCAACGTAAATTTAAATCCTGGATTGGATTCGACTCCTTTATTGCCCATCGAAACTGAAACTACAGGAACTTGAGAAAAACCAGCATCATTTAAGGCTTTTCGTAATAATGGAATGTAATTCGTTGCGCGACAACCGCCCCCTGTTTGCGTCATTAAGACACTGACATTATCCAAATCATATTGACCACTTTCCAAAGCTTCAACTAGTTGTCCGATGGAAATAATTGCTGGGTAACACGCATCATTATTGACATATTTTAACCCGACATTCACAGCTTCTTTGTCTTGCGCAGGCAAACAGACGACATGATAGCCAGAAGCTTGTAATGCTACATCGACTAATCCAGATTGATGAATCGGGCTAAGCATTGGTAACAGTAAGGTATGTGTTTTTTTCATTTGTTTTGTAAACACAATTTTCTCCGGCTCTTCCATTTGCATATGCGGAACAAACTGTTGCTTCTCCCGCTCATTGACAGCCGCTTTCAAGGAGCGCAACCGAATACGAATTGCGCCCAAATTCGCACCTTCATCGATTTTGAGGACTGTATAAATTTTGCCAGACCGATCCATGATTTCTTCTACTTGATCGGTTGTCACAGCATCTAAGCCGCAACCAAAGGAATTCAGTTGGACAAGTTCTAAATTTTTCGTCTTAGCCACTACTTTAGCCGCGGCATATAAGCGAGAATGATAGACCCATTGATTCACCACACGTAAATTCTGCACGTCTCCAAGATGCGAGATACTGTCTTCTGTCAAGACATGGAATCCTTCCTGTGTAATGACTTCGGCAATGCCGTGATTAATTTCTGGATCCAAGTGATACGGTCGTCCCGATAAGACAATTCCTCTCTGGCCTTTTTCAGTTAACATGGCTAACGTTTCTTCGCCTTTTTCTTGAATTTCTTTTTTAAAAGCTGCTAATTCTTGATAACCATGATGCAGCGCTGTTTGAATTTCTTCTAAGGAAATCCCTAAATCAGCAAAATTTTCAGCTAAAACTTTGGCAACTGCTGCTTCATTCGCTAAATTAAGATAGGGATTTCGATAATCTACTTGGCCCTCTCTGATGGCATCCACATTATTTCGAATGACATCTGGGTAGCTTTGCACAATTGGACAATTAAAATGATTATCCGCTTCCACTGTTTCTTGCTGTTCAAAAACGACACCAGGATAAAAGATAATTGGCACTTGCGCATCAATTAATGCTTGAATATGTCCATGCGCCATTTTCGCTGGGTAACAAACCGTATCACTGGGAATCGTTTCAAGGCCTTGTTCATAGATTTGCTTATTAGAACGTGGCGATAATTCGACCCGAAAGCCCAAGTCAGTAAAAAATGTATGCCACAAAGGATAATTTTCATACATGTTTAGGACTCTAGGGATACCCACGCGCCCACGAAACGCTTTAATTTCCCGCAAAGGTCGGTACTTAAATAACTTGCGGTACTTATAATCAACCAAATTCACTTTGCGTTCTTCTCGTTTAATTTTAATTCGTGCACCACGTTCACAGCGATTTCCCGTAATAAATTGGCGCCCATCTGAAAACACTGTGACCGTTAATTGACAATTGTTTTCACACAAGCCGCAATGAGTAAATTCCTTTTCAGAGGTAAATGCCGCTAACTCTTCTAAAGAAAGAAGCGTGGTTTCTTCCCCAATTTCATAAGCGTCCAAAGCAATCAGCGCTGCGCCATAGGCCCCCATCAAACCAGCAATAGAAGGGCGAACCACTTCACGACCGCTAATTTTTTCAAAAGCTCTCAAGACCGCTTCATTGTAAAATGTTCCTCCCTGGCAGACAATCTTTTCTCCCAACTCTTCAGGTCGGCGAACCTTAATGACTTTATAAATGGCATTTTTGATGACTGAATAAGATAGTCCAGCAGAAATATCGCCGACAGAGGCCCCTTCTTTTTGAACCTGTTTCACTTTTGAGTTCATAAAAACAGTACACCGAGAACCTAAATCAACAGGCGCTTGCGATTCTAAAGCCGCCAAAGCAAAATCCTTCACATTATATTTTAAAGATTGCGCAAAGGTTTCGATAAAGGAACCGCACCCAGAAGAACAAGCTTCATTTAATTGTATCGAGGAAAGCACGCCATTTTTAATGGTCATCGCTTTCATATCTTGTCCTCCGATATCCAAAATAAAATCCACACCTGGCTGAAAATGGTTGGCTGCTTTGTAATGGGCCATCGTTTCAACTTCACCAATATCGACTTTTAACGCATTTTTTATTAGCTGTTCTCCATATCCTGTAACAGCCGCTTTTCCGATAAAAACTTCTTCAGGCAGTTGTTGATAAAGTGATTTCAGTACTGTCATGGTGGTTTCTAAAGGTTGCCCTTGGTTATTACCATAAAAAGAAAACAACAAATGACCATCTTCATCAATCAATGTGACTTTTGTCGTTGTAGAGCCTGCATCAATCCCTAAAAAGGTCACGCCAGTATGTTGAGATAAAGGTTTCTCCTTTGCTTGAGCTTGCGCGTGTCTTTCTCGAAAATCTGCCAAATCTTCTGCGCTGTTAAATAACGGTGGTAACGTGTCGCTCGGCTGTAAATCAGTAGCCTGGCTGTTCACTAAGCGCTGAATTAATTCTTCCAATGTACATTCGGCTGCATCTTCTGAATAAAGTGCTGCACCCATTGCTACAAACAGTTGCGGTTGTTCTGGAAAAATAACATCTTCTGGCTGAATTGCTAAGGTTTCAACAAACCGTTTTCTCAATTCTGACATGAAAAATAAAGGTCCCCCTAAAAACGCTACTTTACCTTTAATTTTGCGACCAGCAGCTAACCCGGCGATTGTTTGATTAACTACCGCTTGAAAAATACTCGCCGCGATATCTTCTTTCGCTGCTCCTTCATTGATTAAAGGTTGAACATCCGTTTTAGCAAAAACCCCACAGCGGGAAGCAATCGGATAAATAGTTTGATAATTCTTCGCCAATTCATTCACTCCATTGGCATCCGTTTTAAGTAAAACAGCCATTTGATCGATGAAGGCGCCTGTCCCACCTGCACAACTACCATTCATTCGTTGCTCTAAAGCACCATCAAAAAAAGTGATTTTTGCATCTTCTCCGCCAAGTTCAATAGCAACATCCGTTTCTGGGATTATTGTTTCAACAGTTCGTGTACACGCGATAACTTCTTGAACAAAGGGAATCCCTAATACCTCAGCCAGCCCCATACCACCAGAGCCAGTTATGCTCATTGTCACAGGTTGGTCTGCACCGATCCTTGCTAGCCCTTCTTTTAAAATGCGTTCCGTTGCTGCTTTGACATCTGAAAAATGGCGTTCATATTTTGTAAAAATAGGCTGATTTTGTTTATTTAAAAATACTAATTTTACTGTCGTTGACCCAACATCAATCCCTGCTCTCATAACCATCAATTAAAATACCCCTTCATTTCCCAACAGTTTGTTGATTATTATACAAACTGTTTGTTATAATAGATATACCTATTTTAGAAAGGTTCTAAATGATTTGCAACAAGCAATTTACCCTATTTTGTGAGATAAACAACAAAGTTTCCGCGAATGTTGACTATCTCGAAAGGAATTTATGATGGCAAAGAAAACAGACCTTAGAGTACAACGAACCAGAAAAATGATTATTGAAGCTTTTTTTAAACTTGTAGAAACGAAAGGCTACGAAGCGGTGACGATTCAGGATATTGCTGATGAAGCTATGATTAATCGTGCGACTTTTTATGCTCATTTTAAAGACAAACAGCATTTATATGATGCAATCTTCACCTTTACGCTTAGTGCTTTTACCGCTATTCTTGATTCGCAACAACTGGTTAATGGCAACCGTGTCCGCGTGAAGCACATTGAAGAACTTCTGACGCAACTCTATATTAATATTCAAGAGAACAAATCTTTCTTCTTAACTATCATGGACAATAATTTCAACGAACACTTTCGAAAACGCTTAGCTGAAATTATCGAAGAAAAATATGCGACGATTTTTTCGCAGTTGCGTATTACCGAAAATGATATTGATGTACCGATAGATTTTGTTATTGAATACATGACCTCTATCTTCATCGGTACCCTTCATTGGTGGATTACTAGCGAGACGGATATGACACCCAACCACTTAGCCCAATTAGTTATCAAATTAGTTGGTAATGGGCATTTAACTGTCTTAGGCATCGAATTAGAAAAATAAAAATACCGGAGTAGACAATAATGTTGTCTGCTCCGGTGTTTCTGTTAAAGACGAATTAGTTTTTTGAACGCCATTTGATATTGTGGGCTGTATTTCTTGAAGAAGTGACTTTAACACCACTTTTGATGTTGCCTTTTTTACGAGGAATTAAGTCAACTTTGACATCATACTTACCATCGCGTGCTAAATCGTAAACATTTTCAACCATTTCTGTAATTTTTTCTTTAAAGTTCATTCTTATCAACTCCAGACTATTCTTTCTTAATACTTTAGCATATTCTTATATAAATGAAAACTTTTCTAGCCTGTACATGAGGAAAATCTTACTTCATTTTTGTTATATAATTATACAAAAAAAGAACATCTCTCTACCAGAAATGTTCTGAAAACTGGGGTAGCTGGATTCGAACCAACGCATGACGGAGTCAAAGTCCGTTGCCTTACCGCTTGGCTATACCCCAAAAAGAAAATGGAGGAAAGTGGATTCGAACCACTGAACCCTAAGGAACGGATTTACAGTCCGTCGCGTTTAGCCACTTCGCTATTCCTCCAAAAAGTCATTGTCGCTGTAACGACCTGACTTAGTTATAATACAATCTTTTCCAGAAAAAAGCAACCCTTTTTTTAAAAAAATTGTTATTTATTTTTTATTCACTTAAATTCCATTGACGAATAATTGTTTCAAAGGCTTCGTCCAGATTTTTTGCTGTACCTTCTTGCTTACCATCAATTTCAATGATGAATTTTTTATCATTTTGCGGAATGACACGACCGATTTCTTTTTTACCAATAAATAATTTGTTCATTAAAACATTTGCTCCATTGTATTGGGCTTTTTCTTCTTCAACACGTACTTCAATATCTTTATTCTTTTTTGACATCTCTATCCCTCCAAGAACTCTATGTTATCAGAATCTTTGAAACAAAACAAGCACTCGCTATTCCTCTGTCAGATTGTTCGTTTATCGTTTCAATACAGCATTAAGGAGTAACGAAATGCGATTCGCTACTCCTTAAAGGCTGATTTCTATTCTTTTTCTGAACCTTCTGTTGCATGATAGTTCACGCTATTTGAGGTACCTTTTTTAGAAAAGTTTTCAATTAGCTCTTTCACGTCGAGGCCCGTTGTTTCTTTTAGTGTTTCTTGTGTACCAGCCAACAAGTTTGTTGCATAATTGGTAATACGGTTGGCGCCAGAATTTTCGCCACCTGCGCCTGTATCTACCACTGAAATCTTGTCGATGTTGCCCAGTGGTTGTGCTGCTTCTTTCATTAATTGTGGCAACATTTCCATCACCATACTTAACACAGCTGCTTCACCATATTCTTTGAAGGCATCAGCAATCTTTTGTTTGGCTTCGGCTTCCGCTGCACCACGAGCTAAAATAGCTTCGGCTTGCGCTTGACCTGTTAAACGCGTTTTGTTGGCTTCCGCTTCGGCTAATGCTTCAACTTTGAAGCGTTCTGCTTCGGCTTCTGCCACTTCGCGTGCCTTTTGAGCAAGAGCTTCTTGTTCGCGTGCATAACGATCTGCATCTGCTTTTTTCTTCACTTCTGAGTCGTATTGTTTTTCACGACGCGTAATTTCTTTTTCTTCTAACTCAATTTGTTTTTGACGTTCAACGACTTTGACTTCCATTTCTTGTTCCACCACGTGTTGTTGGGCACGCGCGCTTTCCAAGTTATAGGCTTGGTCTGCTTTGGCTTTGGCAATATCTTGTTCTTGTTTGTATAACGCTAATTTCAATTCTTTTTCTTTTGAAGCTTCTGCAATTTCTGTTTGACGTTGCAATTCCGCTTGTTGTGATTCTTTTTCTGCTTCCGCTTTTTTGATGCGAGTTTCTTTCAAAGCTTCTGCTTCTGCAATATCTGCATCACGTTTAACTTGAGCGATTCTTGGTTTCCCTAATGAATCCAAGTATCCATTTTTATCACGAACTTCTTTAATTGTGAACGACACAATAACTAAGCCCATTTTAGCTAAGTCAACACTGGCAACTTCTTGTACACTTTGGCTAAATTTATCACGATTTTGGTAAATTTCTTCCACTGTCATTGAACCTAAAATCGAACGTAAATGTCCTTCTAATACTTCACGTGCTTCATTTTCTAATTCTTCTGTTGTTTTTCCTAAAAATTGTTCCGCTGCTGTCGCAATTTCTTCAACTGACGAACCAATTTTAATGATTGATGTCCCATCACACATCACAGGAACCCCTTGTTCTGTGTACACTTCTGGTGTAGAAACATCTAATTTACTTGAAAGCAAACTAATTCGATTTGAACGTTGGAACACTGGTAAGACAAACGCACCACCGCCACGAACGATTTTAATTTTGTTGCCACCTTCGTCTACATGAACATTTTTAGAGCCTAGATAGCTCCCGCTGATAATTAACGCTTCATCAGGTTTGGCTGTCTGATATTTAGAAACAAACACAATTAATAACATTAATAATACTAAAACTGCAATAATAATCGGTAACAAAATCCCCATTTTCTTCTCTCCTACTCTATATTTTTAGACTGCCTTCGTAAGGAATGACATAACAAACCCGTTCTTTCAATTCAATAATCAATACCTCACTACCTCTTGGCGCAGCCACTTCTTGTGGCACATAAAATGCTGCTGGTCGACTTAACGAACCTGTGACACTCTTCAATTGAATCTCGCCCATTCCCCGGACAGGAATTGGGGTAATCACAGTAGCAACACGACCCTCCATGTCTTTTTCCGAAATAGAAATTGTGGCCTCCGAATTTTTCAAAGGGACCAACACATAAAAATTTAGGAAGAAAACAATAATGGTTGAAAGAATACCACTGACAATTAAAATAAGCCAACTATTCACCGCTGTTAACTCTTCCCCAAGGTACCCAAACAGCGAGGTAAAAGCAATCCATGGAATAATCAGCATTGGGTCCACCGGTCCATCAAAATTAAAAACATCCCCAAAAATAATTAGTAAAAAAGTGAGGACCGCGCTCCCCACTAATGCATAAAAATAAACCGTTTCCAATGGTAGACCTTCTAACACTTTTCCCACACTCCTTTCTGTGCTATAACCTAGTAATAGTGTACCAATTTTTAAATAAAAAGAGTAGTAATTTCCAAATAAATCTCAAAAGATACATCTTAAGACCTATTTTTTCTTAATAAAAGAAGCAACAATAAACGAGCAGCCCTAGAATTATCGAACTTCTACGGACTCCTCGTTTTTTAAAATGTGCTATTCATTTGATTTTAACGCTTCAATCATATTGATTTTCTTCAATTTCCGATGCATAATGACCATCACAAACAACGTGAAACACATGGTGATGACTGCGGAATATAGATAACTTGGCCAATGAATAATTGGCGAAAACATAATTAAATCAACTTCAACGGTTGCTAAAATATACTGATGCAAAATTTTCCCAAAGAAGCAGCCAACAATAATACCAATGAACGTTAAAATAATGTTTTCACGGTAAACATAGGTAGTGACTTCACGATCGTAAAATCCTAAAACCTTAATCGTGGAAAGTTCTCGAATCCGTTCAGAAACATTAATATTGGTTAAATTATATAACACAATTAACGCTAAAGAACCAGAAACAGCAATTAGTACCCAAATGACAATATCAAGGCTTTTCAGCATATCATCAAACGAACCTTTCATCGCAGTTAAAAACGTAATGTTCAACACTTTCGGCTGTTTTGTCAACGCCTCTCCGATTGAGGTTTCTTGTTTTGAGGATAACTTTTTGTCAAAAAGTAGGAATTCTGTATTATACTCCGGCTTCTGTTTCGTCATCGTCTGGTAGAGTTTCGGCGTCATATAGACAAAATGACCCGTGTAGTTCTCTGCAATCGCGGCAATTTTCACGTGATAGGTTTGATTATCACTATTTTCTAAATTTAATTGATCTCCGACTTTATAGCCAAATAATTTAGCTAATTTTTCATTAATGATTACACCGTCATCGTTGAGGGAATATTTTTCTCCAGTGACTCGATCATTAAATAACTGAAAATCAGCCATTTTCGAAGGATCTTGTGGCACATAAAGAGTAATATTTTGAGTTGGTGCGCCTTTGCCCTTCGTTTTAAAGATTTCTGAATATAACGGAATTGTTTTATTCAAACCATCCAGTTTGCGCAACGTTTCTTGATACTCTTTTGTCTCTTCAGGTGTTGTTTGCTCTTTAAAAGTCACGACTGCTTGGTAATGCCAGATTTTATTAAATTGAATTGTAGCGACATCCACAATTGAATCGCGTAAACCAAAACCAACAATTAACAGCCCCATACAACCAGCTATTCCGATAACGGTCATCAGCATCCGTCGTTTATAGCGGAACAGATTTCTAGCGGTCACTTTTTGAATAAAGCTCATGCGTTGCCATAAAGGGCGGATTCGTTCTAGTAAAATCCGTTGGCCTGCTTTCGGCGCTTTGGGTCTTAGCAAGGTAGCTGGGGTACTTAATAAATCGATTCTTAATGTCACTAAGGCCGCTCCCACAGTACAAGCTAAGGCTACAATGATGCCCCATAAACTGTAATTTAAGTACCACGGTGTAACTAAATCAGGAATATTGTACATTTGACCGTAGGCATCAAAAATTATTTTAGGGAATAGATAATAGCCAACTGCCAATCCTAATAATGCACCTGTTAAGCTGGCAACCGTTGCATAGGTAATAAAAATCGAAGCAATTTCACGATTACGATAACCTAAAGCTTTCAAACTACCAATTTCCATTCTTTTTTCTTCAACCATACGTGTCATGGTAGTTAAGCTGACTAATGCCGCAATTAGGAAAAAGAACAACGGGAACAGCGTGGCTAAAGAAGAAATCCGATCAGCGTTATCTTGATATTCAGAAAATCCTGGATTGTCTTCCCTAGTAAAATAATAATACGTTGGGGCTTTCAAATTGGCTAGCTCTGTTTCTTTTTCAGCCAACAGTTGTTCTTGTTTAGCCAATTCGTCTTTTTGCTTTTCAAGCATCTCAGCTGGAATTCCTGGTTGTTGCTCCAACTGCGCAAGTGCTTGTTTTCCCGTTTCCAGCGCTTGCCGACCTTGGTTAATGTCCGGCTGAGCCGAATCACGCAGAGCCGCAACCTGTTCTTCTGGCCGATTTTTCAGTGCCTCTTTTACTTGATTTAAGGCCTGCTCTCTTTTCTTTTCATAATCAGAGGAATACGTATTTTGATGTTTTAATGAACGAAATGAGATTAGCAATTCTGGATACCGTTGACTGTCAAAGGCTTTTTCCGAAACCACGCCAAAAAAATTTAACGTTCCAGACCCGACCGTTGTGGTTCCCCTGGATGTATTATCAATATATTCTGGTGAATTGATAAATCCAACAACAGTAAAATGAGTTTGTTTCAGCCCTTTTTCTTTAATCGCTGCATCGTTTAAAGTGATTTTATCACCCATTTTATAGTCATATCTAGTTTTCGCTAATGTATCTAATGCAATTTCATTTGTTTGTTTAGGTAACCGACCGTCAACTACTTGATAGTTAACCGATCCTGCTTGATTTTTTCGATAGCCAAACAATTTTACTGCATTATTTTGCGGCCCAATCGTGGCATCTATTGTATACCGCGGCACAACTGTTTCGACATCTTTTAAAGACTGTAGTGTTGTTAAATCTTTCTTTTCCAGTCCCATTGTAGAAATTATTCGCGCATCTGGAAGCTGCTCTTTCTGGTAATAATTATTCGCGGTTTTAATCATATCTGGTCCAGTAGCTTTCAAACCAACAAAGACCATTACACCAAGGAAAATAATCCCCATAATCGATAAAAATCGTGTAGTAGATTGTCTAATTTCACGTAAGCTTGTTTTAATTAGCGCTGTTTTCTTCATTTTAGGCACCTACCATTCAATTTCAGCAACCAATTTAGGCTGATCATTCACAGTCATTTCGCGAACTTTCGCATCATTAATTCGAATTACCCGATCGGCCATTTCTGCAATGGCTGAATTGTGGGTAATAATTAAGACGGTCGTTCCAGTTTCACGAGCAGTGTTTTGCAAAATGGTTAAAATTTGTTTCCCTGTTTCATAATCCAGCGCTCCTGTCGGTTCATCACATAAAAGTAACTTGGGCTTTTTAGCAATCGCACGGGCGATGGTTACTCGTTGTTGTTCACCACCAGAAAGTTGCGCTGGAAAATTATCTAAACGTTCCCCTAAACCCACCGATTGTAAAACAGTGGTCGAATCCAACGCATCCGCAACGATTTGCGAAGCCAATTCGACATTTTCTTTTGCCGTTAAATTTGGGACTAAATTGTAAAATTGGAAAACAAACCCGACATCATTGCGTCGATAAGTGGTTAATTGTTTCTCTGAAAACTGAGCGATATCTGTGCCATCAATAATAATTTCCCCTTCATCACAGCTGTCCATTCCACCAAGAATATTTAAAACAGTTGATTTTCCAGCACCGCTGGGGCCTAAAATAACCGCTACTTCTCCTTTTTCCACTTCAAAAGAAATGCCGTCATTCGCAGTAATAGTTGTCTCTCCCATTTGGTAACGCTTGTATTCATTTTTGACTTCAATATAGGCCATCCACTATCCCTTCCCTTCTACATTAAAATAGTAACATATCTGAGAAAACAAGTCTTTCAAAGAAAAGCCTTTTTTGATTTTTTAGCAAATTTACGTATAATAGAAAAGATGGTCCACTTAAATTTGGACTATTGCAAGTATAAAATTAGAGGAGCACGTTATGGCAAACAGAAAGAAGAAACCACCATTTAATTCAACCATCATGCTGATTGGCGCATTAATCATTTTAATTTTAGGCGCGGTTGGCGTTAAAGTTCCTGATGCTTTACAAGATTTATTTAATGTTCAACCACAAACAACCACCCCCTCAAGCACACCAGCACCAAAAGGAGATAATCCCGGACCCATCGAAAATGGTAAAGCCACATTTTCAGCAGAGGAATTAAAGGATAACTCAAACGGCTGGATTACTTATCATTCTCTAGATCGTCTAAAACGAGCGACAGGCGCTGATGCGCTATTAAAACCCGCAATGGTCAATACAGGAACTTCCGCTAATAAAGATATTCGACCAGCTGGTTTCATTTCAGGAAAAGCTAATCATTCGCGTGGCCACCTAATCGGCCGTCAAATGGGAGGCAGTGGTGATGATCCACGTAACTTAACCACCTTGTATCAGAATCCTGTCAACACTCCTTATATGACGAAATATGAAAATCAGATTCGGGCAGCTCTTGATCGCGGCGAAACCGTTCGCTATCGCGTGACACCTGTATATAACGGAAACGATTTGTTGGCTGAAAAAATCATCTTAGAAGCCAAAAGCCTTAAAACAAATTCACCCATTGATTTTTCAGTAACTATTTTAAACAAACAATAAGGAGGAACTTTCATTGGATTTTGAACAGCTAAAAGAAACATTACCCGATGCAAAACCACAAACATTTTTGCAAGCAATCCTCTCTCAACCTCAAGAAGAGGATGCTGAATTAACTTTCAGTGAAGAAATTGATGAACAGTTTGTCGAAAATTGTAAATTTTTAGCCTCTCCAGAAACCATTTCTGAAACAGATGTGGAACATTGGCGCAAACAAGAATTTTTAGTTGTCGCCCAAAGTTTAGATGGCGATTATCTAGCAGGCACCCTAGAGCAAACTTTTGTGATTCCTAGCTCCCTTTACAAAGAGGATATTGAGCAATTTGACAAGCAATTAATCGATTTTTTTATTGCCTACGAGAACAAAGAAATCACTTCTGCGATTTTACCAAAAGAATTATAAAAAAAGCTTGCGGATAAATTTCCGCAAGCTTTTTCTTGTGTCTTATGCTCGATAACGTTCAACGCCATCTAAATAAGTAGCTGCTAATTCCATTGTTGGTTCTAATACGATAAAGTCAGCATCACGACCATTTGCAATCATGCCGCATTGATCATCAATTTTACAGCTGATCGCAGGAACTAATGAAGCCATCATAATTGCTTGTGCAGGTGTTGCAATACCCCAATCAACTACATTTTTAATTGCTTCTTTTAGTTTTAAAATACTACCTGCTAAGTTCCCAGTATCCAAACGAGCCGTTCCTTCTGCTACCACAACAGGAAATTCACCTAAATTGTAGTTGCCATCTGGCATACCGCCAGCCATCATGCAGTCTGTAATTAACGCAACGTGATCATGGCCCGCTTTTTCCATCAATACTTCAGCCGCTTGCGGATGTACATGGTGTCCATCACAAATTAATTCAGAGAAAACGTGTTGTAACGTTAACAATGCACCAACCATCCCTGGTTCACGGTGATTTAAGCCACGCATCCCATTATATGCATGAACAAAAACGCTAGCGCCTGCTTCAACTGCCACATCAGCTTCTTCTAAGGTCGCATTACTATGGCCTAAAGCAACAACGACACCTTCATCTGTAACGGTTTCAACAAATTCTTTCACACCATTACGTTCTGGTGCCAACGCAATTTTCTTAATAATTCCGCCTGAAGCTTCTTGCCATTCGTGGAATGTATCAAGGTCTGGATCTCCAAAATAACTTGGATTTTGTGCGCCTTTATGTTCTTCAGTAAAGAAAGGTCCTTCAAAGTAAATCCCTTGAATTTTTGCACCAGGTACTTCTTGGTAGACTTGACCAATCGTACGTGCAACGTCTGTTAAACGTTCTTTACTTGAAGTTAATGTTGTTGGTAAAAATGAAGTTACACCACAAGATAATAAGCCTTCAGACATCACTTTAATGCCTTCTGCATCGTTATCCATTACGTCATGATTCATGTAACCATGAATATGAGTATCCACTAAACCTGGGGCAATCCATTTGCCTTCCTCACGAATAATTTTTACGTCCCCTTGCGGTTCATCTTTTGTATAATTACCAAAGATACCATCCGTGATTTCTAAATAACCAGGTCCTTTAACATCGCTTTTTAAAAAGAACTTGTCTGCAAAGATAAATGTTTTCATCTTCATCCTTCTTTCTTTATTTTACTTACTTCAAAAGTACTCTTAATCAGTACAAAAGTCAAGAAATGGTGTAGACCTTTTAAGCAATTCTGAGGATTTTTTAAAGATTGCCACTTTCCACATTTTTCATTTGTTGCGCTAAGTTCAGATAACGTTCTGCTTCTTCGTGTTTATTCTTTCTCATTAAAACTAAATATTTTAGATTTAATAATTCACTTAAATAATAATAACTATTTTTTTTGCGGGCCCAAGTAATTCCTTGATCCACATAAATTTCGGCATCTTTTTCTGTATAATTTTTAAATAAGAAATCAGCATAATTAAAAAATATTTTCGTTAATTCTGCATTACTGCGTTCATTTGGCAATTGATTAAAATAATGAATACTCAAACTTAAAAATCGTTCTGCTTCTACTCGATTGCCCATGTAACCATAAGTGGCACCTAGACAACTAATTAATTGAATCTCTAAATCAGAAACATTTAACTTATCAGCTTTATAGGTGAAAGATAACCCTTTACGCAAGCTAGCAATAGCTTTTTCATAATCATTTAGAACAAACAATTCACAACTACCTAAATAATAATAATATTTTTGCCAGTCCGTATCTAAATACAATTGTTCTTCAATACGATTTTCCTTTAAATAATTTAATAATAATTGATATTTTTTATGGCGAAAATATTCAGCCATTTTTTCAAATGAATACGTAACAACGTGCACATCACCAGATTTATAACGCATAATCTGGTCAACAGTCACACCTAAACGATCACAAAGTTGTTGCATTACGAGAACGTTTGGCAACTCTTCATTGTTTTCAATGCGACTTAAAACACTTTGCGAACAGATGTCTTCTGATAACATTTTCTGTGTCAATTTTCTATTTTTTCTAATTTCTTTAATAACTGCACCTAAAGAATTCATCACAATAGCTCCTATTTATATCGGCCATTTTCCTTGCAAAATGGGGATTTTGTCAAAATATGCGAATTCGCATTATGCTTTTATTGTACTTTATTGCATAATATACTGCAAGAACATTATCTAAGGTTTTCTTAGAAAATAAATAGGTTCATTTTTATTAAAAAGGAGTGTTATTGTATGGCCGAAGAGAAAAAGGTTCACTTCATTTGGGAAAAAACAAATTATTCAGGCTTTGTGGAGAAGGAGTATGAAAATTCTTATCTCATCGTAGTAGCAAATCCTAGTCCTGATATGGAAGAAAAATATACCAACCGAATGATTATTAGTAAAAAAGCATGTGAAACCGCAGAATAGTATTGTTGATAAAACAAGAACTACCAAAAAATA
This sequence comes from Enterococcus sp. DIV2467a, assembly GCF_050532945.1. Taxonomy (NCBI): domain Bacteria; kingdom Bacillati; phylum Bacillota; class Bacilli; order Lactobacillales; family Enterococcaceae; genus Enterococcus; species Enterococcus sp. DIV2467a. Next base: position 1,803,407 of record NZ_CP172896.1, read on the forward strand.
GCTTCGTTAGAGGCTATTTTTTGGTAGCTCTTTTATTTTTGTTTGTAGGTACTTAAAAATTCACGCATTTTATCTGCTGTAGTTTTTAAGTCTTCCATCTTCGGTAAATAAACAATACGGAAGTGATCTGGTTGTTGCCAATTGAACCCACCACCATGGACTAATAAAATATGATGTTTGTGTAAGAAATCTAAAACAAATTTTTCATCATCATAAATGTCAAATTTGGCCGTATCAATTTTCGGGAAAATATAGAAAGCTGCTTTAGGCTTCACGGCTGATAAACCAGGAATATCATTTATCGCATTGTAAATAAATTCTCGTTGTTCGTAAATTCTGCCACCTGGTAAAAGTAAATCATCGACACTTTGATAGCCGCCTAATGCGGTTTGAATGATTTGTTGTGACAACACATTCGAACATAACCGCATGGAAGCAAGCATATTTAGCCCTTCGATATACCCTTTTACTCGTGATTTATCTCCACTTAACACCATCCAACCGCATCGGAAGCCTGCCACTCGATGTGATTTTGACAAACCATTCAATGTTACGACAAATAAATCAGGAGCTAATGTAGCAATCGGTACATGAACCAAACCGTCCATGACCAAACGATCATAAATTTCATCGGAGTAAATAATTAAATCATTTTGACGTGCCACTTCGACAATTTCTAGTAATAACTCTTTCGGATATAAAGCACCAGTCGGATTATTGGGATTGATAATAACGATTGCTTTTGTATTCGAAGTTATTTTTGATTTTATATCATCAATGTCTGGATACCATTCTGCTTGCTCATCACAAATATAATGAACGGGTGTACCGCCCGCCAAAGAAACAGAAGCAGTCCATAAAGGATAGTCTGGCATTGGCACAAGTACTTCATCGCCGTTATTTAACAAGCCTTGCATACACATGGTAATTAGTTCACTCACGCCATTACCAGTGTAAATATCATTAATCGTTACATTAGGAAATTTTTTTAATTGGCAATATTGTTCAATCGCTTTTCTTGCAGAAAAAATACCTTTTGAATCGGAATAACCTTCTGAATCGCGAACATTCACAATCATGTCGCGCACAATTTCATTTGGGGCATCAAAACCAAATGGCGCTGGATTCCCTGTATTTAATTTCAAAATACGTATGCCCTCTTCTTGCATGCGTTCTGCTTCTTCTAAAACAGGACCACGGACATCGTAACTTACGTTATTTAATTTATCGGATTTTTTAAAATTTCTCACACGGACTCCCTCGCTTCACAAATTTATACTCTAAAGTTACGCCAACTATAATGAAAAAGCAATAATAAATATCAGAATTTAATAAAAAATTGATGGTTTTTCCGTAATAAACAAGAGCGTGGGACAAAAATCACTTTGGATTTTTGCTCCACGCTCAAAAACTGATAAACGGTGGGAACAGAAGCAACTCCTTCTTATTTCTCGGAGTTAAACACTTCTGTCCCGACCTCTTGTTATACTAGTTGATGCAGATGATGGGACTCGAACCCACACGGACATCTGTCCACATGACCCTCAATCATGCTTGTCTGCCAATTCCAACACATCTGCATTTTAAGAGCACTTATTTATCCTAAAATAATTACTGGTCTTTGTCAAGATAACAAAGACCAGAATTGTTAGATTTGTTCTTTTTTCGCTTGCCAGGACAAACGCCCATGACATTTTCCGCAGACATATCGTGTCGTATCAATTCGTCGTTTTCTGAGGATGACTTCTCCACAAGACTGACATTGGTACTGATGGAAAACTGCTTTTTTCCGTTCTACTAGAGGCGGTGCGTAACGGGCACCGCCAGTCTTAGCCAATAACTCTTTAAAGTCCTTATCTTTATGCTGATAGCCTTTGCCAGCTAAATGTAAATGATAGTGACATAACTCATGCTTAATGACTTTTTCCAGTTCCTCTTGTCCATACTTTAAAAAAACAGTTGGATTAAAATCCAGGTGATGCGAAGCTAAATGATAGCGACCGCCCGTAGTTTTTAACCGCCGATTAAATGTAGCTTGATGCAGAAAAGGTTTCTGAAAAAATACGATTGAAATTTTTTCCACTAGCGTTTGAAGCGCTTGATCTGTCATCAAGACTGGTTGAGACTCTTTCATTGCTACTCTTTTCTATCAGCCCGAGGCAACATAGTTAAACTAATACGCCCCTTTTTCAAGTCAACATCTTCTACCCAAACTGTGACTACATCCCCCACCGCAACAACATCCGTTGGGTGCTTAACAAATTTAGTACTTAACTTAGAAATGTGGACTAAGCCATCTTGCTTCACACCAATATCGACAAACGCGCCAAAGTCAATTACGTTTCGAACAGTCCCTTGCATTTCCATTCCTGGTTTCAAATCTTCCATTGTCAACACGTCTTTACGTAAAAGTGGCGCGGACATCTCATCGCGCATATCACGACCTGGTTGGATTAAACTAGCAATAATATCTGTGAGTGTTTCTGAACCAACTTCTAACTCAGTAGCTAATTGATTCACTGGTAACTGTTTCAATTTTTCGATAGCTTCTGCTGTCCCTAATTCTTTAGAAGCAATCTCTGCTTTTTCTAAAATTGCTTGTGCTACTGGATAACTTTCTGGGTGAATGCCAGTGTTATCTAACACATTTTTGCCATTAGGAATTCGTAAAAAGCCAATTGCTTGTTCAAATGCTTTTGGTCCTAAACGAGGTACTTTTTTGACTTGATTTCGTGCTGTGAAGACACCATTTTCATCACGATAAGTGACTAAGTTTTGCGCCGTTGTTTTATTTAAGCCAGAAATATGTTGTAAAAGTTGAGCACTCGCTGTATTCACATCAACACCAACTTGGTTTACCGCAGTTTCTACAACAAAATCCAATTGCTCGGCAAGACGTTTTTGCGATACGTCATGCTGATATTGACCGACCCCGACTGCTTTGGGATCAATTTTTACTAATTCTGCCAACGGATCTTGTAAACGACGTGCAATGCTGACCGCACTTCGTTCTTCGACTTGTAAATCAGGAAACTCTTTACGAGCCACTTCACTCGCAGAGTAAACGGAAGCCCCTGCTTCATTAACAATCACGTAAAAGACGTCCCGCTTGACCGCTTTTAATTGCTCTGCCACAAACAATTCAGATTCACGACTTGCCGTTCCGTTTCCAATAGCTACCATGTCCACTTGATAGTCTTCAATGATCTTTTTAAAGGCTGGACCAGCGGCTTCACGTTTCGCAGCAGTCGCTGGTTTATGTGGATAAATCACTTGAATTGCTAAAACTTTACCAGTTTCATCGACAACTGCTAATTTACAGCCTGTCCGATAAGCCGGGTCAAATCCTAGAACAACTTTTCCTTTAAGTGGTGACTGTAATAATAAATTACGTAAATTTTCACCGAAAATTGCAATCGCTTGTTCATCAGCTTTTTCTGTTAATTCATTGCGGATCTCCCGTTCAATCGCTGGTCCAATAAATCGTTTATAGCTATCTAAATAAGCAGCCTCAATGTATGGAGCAGCAAAACTTGTTGCTTGTTTGCCGATTAGTTGACGTTGGAAATAATCATTAATTTTTGTTTCATCAGCGACAAGGGAAACCTTTAAAATGTCTTCTTTTTCACCACGATTCGTTGCTAAGACACGGTGCGGCACCATTTTGCTAACTGGTTCTGCAAAATCGTAATACATTTCATAGGTCCGCTTTTCGTCTTTTTCTTCGTCCTTAACTACGCTAACGTATTGCGCATGTTTAACCATATAATCACGTAACCATGTTCGGTATTTTGGTTCATCGCTAATACGTTCTGCTAAAATTTCATGAGCACCTTGCAAGGCTATTTCAGCGGTTGCAACTTCTTTTTCTTCATTAATAAAAGTAGCCGCTTTAGCTAAGATATCCGCGTTTTCAGGTAAAGAGAGCAACCAATCTGCTAATGGTTCCAACCCTTTTTCTTTCGCGATAGTCGCTTTAGTCCGACGTTTTTGTTTATATGGTCGATATAAATCTTCCACTTGTTGCATTTTTACTGCTTTTTGAATATCTGTTTTGAGTTCTTTTGTTAGTTTTCCTTGCTCTTCAATTAAACGGAGAACTTCTTCTTTCCGCTTTTTCAAGTTTTGTAAATAATGATAACGTTCTTCTATTTCACGGATTTGGACTTCATCTAAACTTCCAGTCATTTCTTTCCGGTAACGGGCAATAAAAGGAACTGTATTTCCTTCATTTAATAAAGTTAAAACCGTTGTTATTTGTTTTGAACGATACGTTGTCAATTCTTTTTGAAGTAGCGCTACTACTTCTTCGTTATAAGCTTCTGCCATTAACTAGATACCTCTTTTCTTATGCATACTTATCTATTTTAGCATATTTTTGCTTCTAAATATAGAAGTGAGGTAACTGATTCATGCGATTAAGGAATCAAAATTCTGGTTGCCACGCAGGGGTGCGTTTTTGATATTCGATATCTTGGACAATGCCTTTTTCATTAAAAATCACACCATGTACAGAGCCGCCAAAAATAGCACCACCATCTATCCCAATTTTTCCATCACTTTGCCAAAGGTCCGTGGTCTGCATATCACCATGTAACATCGGAGTAATGGTATGACCAAAAACAATGGTCTTGCCTGTATTATTTTTCCCTTGATGAAAGGGTTCGCGAATCCACAAAAAATCCTTAGGTGCTGTTTGCCGCCAATCTTCCATCGTTAAATCAACCCCAGCATGCACAAATAAGTAATGCTGCCATTCAAAATAAAGTGGTCGTTTTGTTAAAAAATCAATTAACTCTGGATAGCGACTACGGATCATTAAGGCCATTTCTGTTGGTGAGTATTCTGCAGTAGCTCCTGGATGCAAGAGGCTTTCAATTGTTTCCTTGCCACCATTGCGAATATATCCTGCAAACCAGTCCTCTGGATTTTGAAGAAACTGCAAAAAATATTCTTCATGATTGCCTCGTAAATAAACAGCGCCGTGTTGCTCGACAAGTTCTTTTCCTTTGAGAAAACAGGCTTTAGAATCCGGACCACGGTCGTTTAAATCACCAATTAAAACTAGCTGATGCTCAACTGGGTCATAGTCTGTAAGTAAGGCATCAAACAAATCTGCTTGTCCATGAATATCACTGATTACGTAAACATATGGTTTCATAAATAAGCCCTCCTAACTTGCTTATATTAAGTATACGCTAAATTTTAAAATATTCTCGTAAAATGTTTGGAAATAAAAAACGAAAATAGGACATAAGTCAAAACGACTTATGTCCCACTCTCTAAATCTTAAAATAATCAGCTAAACAAAAGCAGTATCTGCAATTACTCGTTGCAATTTAGCTTTCAAGAGTGATGAACACTTGGAGCTAACTACTTTTGTCTCTGACTCGATTGGTTTATTTTTTCTTCTTACCGCCAAACGCATCTTTCATTTTATCAAAGAAGCCTTCTTCTTGTTGTTCAGTTACATTTTGTCCGCCAGCTTTTGCAAAAGCTCGTAGGGCATCCTTTTGTTCTTCATTAAGATTTTTTGGTGTTATTAATTTCACTTTCACGTGTTGATCACCATTGCCCCCACCACGTAAACGTGGCGCACCTTTGCCTCTTAAGCGGAAGTTTGTGCCAGTTTGTGTTCCAGCCGGAATTTTTAATTTCACGTCACCATGAACAGTTGGGACAGTTACTTCGTCCCCTAGAGCCGCTTGGACAAAACTTACTGGTAAATCGTAGTAGATTTCTGCGCCATCTCGATCGAAAATATCACTATCTTCAACACGAAAGACTACATATAAATCACCATATGGTCCACCATTGGTACCCGCTTCTCCTTGGTTAGCTAAGCGCATTTGTTGACCGTCTTCTACTCCAGCAGGCACATTTACTTTGACAGTATGTGCTTTTTTCTCATGACCTGTGCCATGACAAGTTGGACATGGTTCTTTAATTTCTTTCCCTGTGCCATGACACACATCACAAGTTTGACGACTCATCATACGACCTAATGGCGTTTGACGTTCAACATTGATTGTTCCAGAGCCATGACATTTATGACAAGTTTCTGGGTGTGTGCCTGGTTTGGCGCCATTACCGCCACAGGTTGCACAAGTATCTTCTCGATTGTACTTAATCTCTTTTTCGACACCGAAAATAGCTTCTTCAAATTTCAATTGAATTGTATATTGTAAATCGGCGCCTTGTCTTGGTGCATTTGGATCAACAGAACGACCACCGCCGCCGCCAAAGAATGAATCGAAAATATCTTCGAATCCACCAAAACCACTACTGCTAAATCCGCCGCCACCGAAACCGCCAAAGCCACCAGCGCCGCCACCGTAATTAGGATCAGTTCCTGCATGGCCATATTGGTCATAGGCCGCTTTTTTCTGTGGATCACTTAATACTTCATACGCTTCAGAAACTTCTTTAAATTTTTCTTCCGCATCGGCTTCTTTGTTAATATCTGGATGGTACTTTTTGGAAAGTTTGCGGTATGCTTTTTTAATTTCATCATCTGAAGCACCTTTTGCTAATCCTAGCACTTCATAATAATCTCGTTTCGTCGCCATTGACTTCCCTCCAACTTTCTTCAAACTTTACAATGTGTTTAGAACCAGCCAAATTCATCGATTGCTTTCGGTCTCTCTGGTTGGATTATCTGTCACACCTTGAATCAGTGTTACTAGCTGTGAATAGGTATTTTCAGCTTGTTTAACATCGTTGTAATCATACCACAGTTCTTTCAAAACCTAAATAGTTTCTTGCTAACTTGATTGTGGTTGATTTTCTCACAAAAGACAAGGGACTGGGACATTAGTCATTGTACTAATGATCCAGTCCCTAAAATCAATTGTTATTGATTATTTGTCATCACCATTTACTTCTTCAAAATCAGCATCAACAACATCATCAGCGCCACCTTGGGCAGCTTCAGGATTTTCTTGTGCTTGTTGTTGCGCAGCTTGTTCGTAAAGTTTTACTGTTAAGTTTTGGACGATTTCATTCAATGAATCACGTTTTGCTTTCATTTGTTCGATATCGTTTGCTTCGATCGCTGCTTTTAATTCATCACGCGCATCTTCTGCTTTTTTCACTTCTTCAGCGTCTACTTTGCCTTCTAATTCTTTCAATGTTTTATCAACAGTGAATAATAAAGCATCTGCATCGTTACGTAAGTCAACTTCTTCTTTACGTTGTTTATCTGCTTCAGCGTTTGCTTCAGCATCTTTCACCATACGTTCGATTTCATCATCAGATAAACCTGAAGAAGATTTAATCGTGATTGTTTGTTCTTTTTGAGTGCCTAAGTCTTTCGCACGAACATTTACAATCCCGTTTTTATCAATGTCAAAGCTTACTTCAATTTGTGGCACACCACGAGGAGCCGCAGGAATATCTGTTAATTGGAAACGACCTAATGTTTTATTATCAGCGGCCATTGGACGTTCACCTTGTAAAACGTGAATATCAACAGCTGGTTGATTGTCAGCAGCAGTTGAGAATACTTGTGATTTACTTGTTGGAATCGTAGTGTTACGATCAATTAATTTTGTAAATACGCCACCCATTGTTTCAATCCCTAATGACAACGGTGTTACGTCTAATAAGACAACGTCTTTAACATCACCAGTGATTACGCCACCTTGGATTGCAGCACCCATTGCTACTACTTCGTCAGGGTTAACTGATTTGTTTGGTTCTTTGTTTGTTTCTTTGCGAACAGCTTCAACTACAGCTGGAATACGTGTTGAACCACCAACTAGGATAACTTCGTCGATTTCAGAAGGATTTAATCCAGCATCTTTCAAGGCTTGACGTACTGGTACTTTTGTACGTTCAACTAAATCACTTGTTAATTCATCAAATTTTGCACGAGTTAAGTTCATTTCTAAGTGCAATGGTCCTGCTTCGCCAGCAGTAATAAATGGCAAGCTGATTTGTGTGCTTGTTACACCTGATAAGTCTTTTTTCGCTTTTTCAGCAGCATCTTTCAAACGTTGTAATGCCATTTTATCGTTAGCTAAGTCAATGCCATTTTCTTTTTTAAATTCTGCAACCATGTAGTCAATGATTTTATTATCAAAGTCATCCCCACCTAGGTTGTTATCACCGGCTGTTGATAATACATCGAAAACGCCATCGCCTAATTCAAGGATTGACACGTCGAATGTACCACCACCAAGGTCAAAGACAAGAATTTTTTCATCTTTGTCTGTTTTATCTAAGCCATAAGCTAAAGCTGCTGCTGTTGGTTCGTTAACGATCCGTTCTACTTCTAAACCAGCAATTTTACCAGCATCTTTTGTTGCTTGACGTTGCGCATCGTTGAAATATGCAGGAACTGTAATAACTGCTTTTTCAACTTTTTCACCTAAATAGTCTTCAGCAAAACCTTTTAAATATTGTAAGATCATTGCAGAAACTTCTTGTGGTGTATATGATTTTCCTTCAACATCAACTTTGTAGCCAGCTTCACCCATGTGACGTTTAATAGATGAAATCGTGTTAGGATTTGTAACAGCTTGACGTTTTGCTACTTCGCCCACTTGAATTTCACCGTTTTTGAATGAAACGACCGAAGGAGTTGTGCGGTTACCTTCTGGGTTTGCAATAATTTTCGCTTCGCCGCCTTCTAGCACTGCGACAGCTGAGTTTGTTGTTCCTAAGTCAATACCAATAATTTTACTCATAGTGAATATCTCCAATCTGTATTAGTTTTCTATAATAATATATTTTTAATTAACGTTTGTTATTGTGCAACAATGACCATTGATGGTCGTAACACACGATCTTGTAATTTGTACCCTTTTTGTAGAACTTCAACAATGGTATCTGCTGGGGTTTCTTCAGAAGCAGGGACTGTTTGAACGGCTTGATGTAAATTTGGATCAAAGGTTTCACCCATTGCTGGGATTTCTTCTATTCCTTCTTCTTTTAAAGCCACAGTAATACTTTCTAGCACCATCGAAATACCTTTTTTCAAGCTTTCGCCTTGTTCATCTGATACTTCAATAGCCATTGCTCGTTCTAAATTATCAATGGATGGTAAAATCTTTTTACCTAAATCTTGTGAGCGGTAACGAACTAATAATTCTCGTTCGTTTTTATTTCGATTGCTCATATTAGCAATTTCGGCTCTTGCCCGCAAGAACTTGTCTTCCATTTCGGAAAGCTCTGCTTTAAGATTTTCAATCTCTGTTGCTTCAACTTCTACTTCAGAAACGCCAGCAGCATCAACAGCTTCCATTTCTTCTTGTAATTCTTCTTGCTTCTCTTCTTTTTTACTCACTTCAGCAACTTCCTTTCTCTTTATGCATCTACTTCTTATCCTAACAAGGTTTGCTTAATTACCTAAAAAACGGTAATAGTCACCTAGTTGTGAAGCTAGCTCATGTCGAAACGTGTCTACCAAACCGAATATTTTTGAATACGGCATACTGGTTGGTCCTAGCAGGGCAATTGTTCCTTTGCCATGTCCTGATACTTCATACGTAGCAGTGATCATGCTCATATCTTCTAAGAGATTGTTGCCAATTTCTGAGCCGATACGAAAAACAATTGGATTTTCTGTTGTTGCAGAACCATTTAATAAATGCGTCAGCTCATCAGAATTTTGCATAAAGGAATAGACAGATTTCAATTGTTCAATATCTTGTTTGATGCCAAAATCTAACAAATTCATGCGACCACCGACAAAGACTTTTTCTTCAAAGGCATGTCCTAACATCTCATCGAATAAGTTCATCATTCCTTCTGGCGTTTGGAAATAGCGATGTAAAATCATCGGAATCTCCGTCCGTAAACGATGATAAACGGTCAACAAAGGTTGTCCAACCAACTTATCATTGATGATTTGTGTCATTTTTTCAAGATCTTGGCTAGAAACAGCGGCAGGAATGGCAAATACTTGGTTTTCAACATTGCCTTTATCTGTCACTATAATAGCAAGGACTTGCCGATCATTCAAAGGAACCATTCGAAAGCCGGTTAATTTCCGTTCTTTCACTTCAGGTCCTAATGAAAAAGCAGTATAACTTGTCAATTCTGATAGAATTTCAGCTGATTGTCGAATAATATCATTAATCTCATGAAATTCTTTTCCAAAAGATTGACGGATTCTTCTAAGTTCGTTCTCTTCTACTTGTGTTGGTTGTAAAAGATGATCCACGTAGTAACGATAACCAGCCATTGAGGGGATTCGCCCTGAAGAAGAATGGGTCTTAGCTAATAAGCCGTATTCCTCTAATGCTTTCATATCATTACGAATTGTGGCAGAACTAGAGGCAATGCCATCCTCCATCAATTTCTTAGAACCGACAGGTAAGCCCGTGTTCGTGTAATTTTGGATGATAAGTCTCAAGATATTTTGTTGTCTTTCTGTAATCATCGTTATTACCACCCTTCATTAGCACTCTTAACATCTAAGTGCTAACTACATATACTAATATAACAAGTCCTTACCTTTTTGTCAAGGGAAATACGCAACTTTTTAGCACTCTTAACGCAAGAGTGCTAATCGCTGCAAACCACCTTCAAAAACCATCAATACCAACTTTTGTAATAAAAAAATCATCGAAATGCTTTGTCACACTTCGATGATTTTTTTATTTTTTTACTCTTTTTCACTTAACAAAAATGCTTCAAAAACATTATTCCCCACAAATAGCCCTTTTTTCGTTAAACGTAAGATATCTGCTTCTTCAATTAATAATTCTTCTTTGATTAAGCGTTGAATGACCTCTCCATAAATTGCTTCAATTGGTTCCTGAAATTTTTGTTGGAATTTTTGTTTAGAAATGCCTACTTTTTTACGTAAGCCTAAAAATAGCTCTTCTTCTATTTGATTTAGACGAGTTAATTCTTCAGTCTCCACAATTGGCAATTGATTTTCTCGCAAGGGTTTCAAATAATGTTGGATTGGACCGTGATTTTTGTAACGAGTTTGCCCAAGATAGCCGCTGGCACCTGCGCCAAATCCATAGTAGTGGTCATTATTCCAATAAGCCAGATTATGCTGGCTTTCTTTTCCTGTTAAAGCAAAATTACTGACTTCATATTGGTGACGTCCTTTTTTCTCCATTGCTTCAATCGTTTCGTCAAACATTTGTGCTTCGATTTCTTCTTCAGGCAGCTGTAACCGTCCTTGACGAACCCAGTTCATGAACATTGTTTTATTTTCAAGAATTAATGAATAAAGCGAATAGTGCGGCAAGTCCAATGCTAAGGCTCTTGTCAAAGTATCGCGAAAACTTTCCAATGTTTGTCCAGGTAAAGCATAGATTAAGTCAATACTGACATTGGTAAAATTTTCTTTCTCTAAAAATTTCATTGTTTCATAAACATCTGCGGCGGTGTGCTTGCGACCGATTTTTTTGAGCAAGCGATCATCAAATGTCTGAACGCCCATCGAAAGACGATTGACGCCATAGTTTTTCATGACTTGTAATTTTTCTTGGGTTAAATCACCAGGGTTTGCTTCCACCGTAAATTCATTTCGGTCATCAAACGTTAGCTGTTCGCGAACCCCTTTTAGTAGCACATCTAACTGTTTCGCTGATAATGAAGTTGGCGTGCCTCCGCCAATATAGATGGTTTTCATTTCTTGTTCTGGATACAATGCTTGCGTAAGTTGAATTTCTTTTAATAAACTCTGAATATATTCATCAACTGGTTGTCCTTCTAAAAAGACCTTGTTAAAATCGCAATAATAACAAATATGCTCACAAAATGGAATATGAATATAGGCCGACCGATCGAACATCGGCGTTGAAGTTGAAAGTTGGTTTGTTTTGGTCATTAGCTCGTTTTATCTCCTTATTACCAAAAAGCTCGTTCTTTTTGGAAAGTCTCTACTAGCCATACTAACTGTAAATGACAAATAAATCCATAAAAAAATTCGCACAGTCACTTAAAACAACAACGAGGAGCTGTCATAAAAACCGACACCTCCTCAACCTTGAAAGAAAAGTAAAAAAATTTTTCTATATATAATAGTACAAATCAGTTACAGTAATTGACCGTAACGTTTGACGTATAAAACTTTAATGAACGCAACCAGTGCTAAATAAGCAACAATTGTCGGGATTAAATACAAGAAATAGCTTGGTGATAAACCGACAAATCCTAGTTCTGCACCGAAAGCGGTAAAGGGTAAAACAGTTCCGAGAACAATCCCTGCTGTAGTGACTAACGTCATAATTCCAGAAGCACTACTTTGAAGGAAAGGCATTTTTTCTGTTCGTAGGAAATGCAAGACGAGCATTTGGGACCATAAGGACTCAATGAACCATCCTGCATGGAAAATACCGATAAAGAGCAATTGATCTGCTCCATTTAATTCAAAGAATGAGCCACCTAGGATAGCCGGACACACAATGAAATACATAAATAAATAGGTAACAATATCAAAAATAGAACTCGTTGGACCAAACCAACGCATAAAATTACCAATTGATTTTGGTTCCCATTTTTTTGGTTTTTCTACGTATTCTTCATCTACTTTGTCCCAAGGAACTGACATACACGAAGTATCGTAAATTAGATTTAATAATAGCGATTGAATCGGAGCAATCGGTAAAAATGGTAAAAAGATACTTGCTGGGATCACGGAAAAAACATTGCCAAAATTAGAACTTGCTGTTAATTTGACGTACTTCATCGTGTTCGTAAACACGCGCCGTCCAGATAAAATTCCTTTTTCCAAAACCATTAAATCTTTTCTCAATAAAATTACATCCGCCGATTCTTTCGCCACATCGACAGCTGTATCAACAGAGATTCCTACATCAGCAGCACGCATTGCTCCAGCATCATTTATTCCATCACCTAAAAAGCCAACAGTTTGACCATTTTCAGTTAACGCATTTACAATACGAACTTTTTGGTCAGGCGTAATTTTGGCGAAAATATTATACGCTTGAACGGTTTTTCTTAATTCTTCTTGGTTTAATTGTTGAAGTTCATTTCCTGTAATAATTTTTTCGCCAGCCAGACCAACTTCTTTACAAACAGAATGTGTCACATACTGATTGTCCCCCGTTAATACTTTCACAGCTACATTATGTTGATGCAAGGCGTGAATAGCTGCCGCTGCTGTTTCTTTTGGCGGATCCAAGAAGGCAAGATAGCCTTGTAAAATCAACTCTGATTCATCTTTCGTTGTATACTCCCATTCAGCCGCTTCGACTTTTTTATCGGCAATTGCTAGAACGCGCAAACCATCTCGATTTAAAGCTTCAACGTCTTTGGTAATTTTTTGACGCAGCGTCTCTGTTAAGGGCACAATTTCGCCATCTAAAAGTACCTGTGTGCAGACCAAGAGCATTTCTTCAACCGCACCTTTGGTAATTAAGCGTGTTTCTCGCGTTTTAAACTCTTTGATAATCACGCTCATTCGACGTCGATTGAAATCGAAAGGAATTTCATCTACTTTATAAAAATCATCTGATTGTATATCACTTTCTTGCGTCGCCGCTTGAATAACGGCGTTATCCATTAAATTACGCAAACCTGTTTGAAAATAACTGTTTAGAAATGCTAAATCCAAGACTTTTTGATCTTCTTGGCACCCAATATTATAGTGGTATTCTAAAATTACTTTATCTTGTGTTAAGGTACCTGTTTTATCCGTACAAAGTACATCCATCCCGCCAAAATTTTGAATGGCATTGACATTTTTCATAATCGTGCCTTCTTTAGCCATTTCTCGAGAACCTTTGACTAAATTGGTTGTTACAATCATAGGTAACATTTCTGGTGTCAAGCCGACAGCTGTGGCAATCGCAAACATTAACGCTTCCACCCAATCGCCTTTTGTTAACCCATTAATTAGAAAAACAGTTGGCGTAATGACCAACATAAAGCGAATCAGCACCCACGTTGTTTTATTAATTCCTGTTTCAAAACTCGTCTGCTGTTGCTCTTCTCCGTTATCAGAAGCCATCCGTCCGAATAAAGTTTGATTACCAACTTTAATGACAATGCCCAAACCAGTGCCACTAATGACATTTGTTCCTAAAAACAAAAGATTGTCGTATTCTGTATCAATTTGATCACTATCTTTTTGATGAGTCGCGTGTTTTTCAATGGGAAAACTCTCTCCAGTCAAGGATGATTGGGAAACAAATAAGTCCTTAGATTGGATTAAACGTAAATCGGCTGGAATCATATCGCCAGCGGATAGTTGGACTAAGTCGCCACACACAACTTCCTCAATAGGAATTTCCATTTGCTTCTTGTCGCGAATGACTGTCGCTGTAACTTTAATCATATTTTGTAATTTTTCAACTGCATTGCTTGATTTGACTGATTGGACAAAACTCATCGTGCCACTTAAGATGACCATCGCTAACATGATTAACACGCCAGTAACATCTTTTTCCTCTGGCGCAGCATAGACATATTCTGTAAAAAATGAAATCGTGGCTAGTGCTAGTAACACCAAAGTAAACGGCGTGATATACGATTTTATAAAAAGTCGCAGCCGTGAAGCTTTTTTTTCATTCATAATTTTGTTGCGGCCATAACGTTCTTGTAATTCTTCAATATCTTGGTGTTTAATGCCATCCCAAGTTGAGCCGAAACGTTGTAAAACTTTTTCTACTTCTGAATGGGCAAACTTTTTGTAACTATAGTCATGGCCCAAGTGACGCATTTTCTTTTCCATTTTCTTTCACCTCATTTATCTGTTGTTGACTTGAATTGACGATCGGTTCATCTTCCATTTTCCTCACCCTTTCCACAAAAAAAGACACGCTGAAAACTCAACGTGTCAAAGAATAATCGTTCTTATCGTTGAGCTTTAGCACTATACAACGTAAAAAGCGATTGCTTTTAGCTACCTTAAGAAAAGCCTTCATTCGACAGTTCCTGTTCTACCCATTGGCGTCTCTCGACATTTTTGGGCAGTAGCCTATGTTTGTATAGGAGCCTCACCTAACAAATCTTATTTAATTACAACAGCAAGTATAATTCTTCCTTGAAAAAATAACGATATAGAAAAAGTTTTTAGCAGATAACTTTTTGTCCATTCAGTAACAAAAAGAAAAATAATCCGCTTATTTACTATGGTTTTCTGGTATGATTCGTATTTATTCATAGAATCATAACTGGTTAAATTAATCTAAAGACCGTCAGATAGCCTTGTCGAGAAGCTTTTCTTCTGCTATTTTTTGTATAGTTAAAGAAACGGCGGTGAGGAAAATGAAATTACAACAACTAGAATATTTTATGGCAGTTTCAAAGTATGCGAGTTTTACTTTAGCTTCTCAAAAGCTCCATACGAGTCAACCTTATTTAAGTACCCAGCTCAAGGAGTTGGAACGTGAATTAGGTGCTTCATTAATTTTAAGAGACAAGAAACATTGTCGGCTTTCTCCAGCAGGCGAAGTCGTCGCCAAGCGAACAGAAATGATTTTTGCACTCATTAAGGAAGCGCAAGAAGAGATTAATGAATTAGTGACCCAAGGATCGACAACGACCATTCGGATTGGAACAAACTTAATTGATATAGATAAAGCATTTGGAGAAGTCTTGTTGTTATTTAATCAATCCTATCCGTATGTAAGTATTGATTTTAAGTATTATTACGATCTTGAAACAGCCTTGGAAACAGATTTAATTGACATTGGGATTGGGATATTTTTGGATACCTCGATTCCATTAGAGAAAGAATTAATTTATACAGAAAGCTATCTCCTTTGTGTCAATAAAAATCATCCTTTAGCCCATGCCGATAGCGTGACGATTGACGAAATTCGTTCTTTACCTTTTGCTGCATATTCCGATCAAGTATATGAAAAAAAAGTGTTTAAACGTTGGGAACGTAAAATCAATTGGGAAAATCGGCAAATCGTCATCGAACTCCCTTCTCTTCATTTAGTCTTAGACATGGTCCAACGAGAAAAAGCCTGTAGCATCCTTCCCTATTCACTCACTGATGAACTAAACAGACGTAACTTAGTTGGTATTCCTCTGGAAGATAGTCCAGAACGAGCCATCTATTTAGTTCAGAATAATCATCACGGACATTGTGAAGCACACCGTTATTTATTCGAACAATTACGTTATTTATTCTAGGAATAGAAAAAGGAGGAATTCCCATGGAACTATTTCGTTTACATTATTTTTTAGAGTTATGCAAAGTGAAACAATTTACTAAAGCAGCCGAAAATTTAGCAATTTCTCAAGCTGCATTAAGTAAGCAAATAAAAATTCTTGAAGCAACGTTAGGCGCGGAACTTTTTAATCGCCAAGGCCAAACTACCACCTTAACACCAGCTGGATTAATTTTAGAAAAATATTGTTGGCGCATCACCAATGAGTTGGTCTCAATTGAAGAAGAGCTAAAAGAAATTAATCATTCTTCCAACCATATTTATGTAGCCACTTATCTCTGTGATTTAGAATATAAATTGAATGACTTACTAATGACAACATTAACGGATCGTTCATCCAACTTACAAGTCCACACTATTATTACAGAAAATATTCTTCAATCCTTGGAAACAATGGATGCAGATTTTGGTATTTCCTTTGCTGACTTACCATTACCTGAACATATTGGTAAAATTGATTTATTTACAGCAAATTATCAATTCATTTTAAGAAACGATCATCCAGCTTTGGCAAAAGCCACGACGGAAGAAATTTTAAAAGAACTAACAATGTACCCCTTCGTCCGTTTAAATACCGAATTTTCCGAGCAAAACAAATTAACCAATTGGCTAGATACTACGTTTTCTAATTTTTCTCCAGAGAAAGTCATTCAAGTGGATACTCTTTCACTTATTACTCATTTGGTGTCTCATTCCGATAGTTTCGCTATTGTCCCCGAATACACAAATATTCAACTTTTAGACAATTCGATCCATACACTAACTTACCAAGAACTACCTAAACGAAACATGGCAGTTTATTATTTAAAAGAACGTTACATGAGTCGACAACTTCAACAACTTTTGGCTGAATGCCAAAAACAATTTCAATAGTAAAAACCAAGACTAGAGCTTGTCGGCAAGCGAGTTCCAGTCTTGGTTTTTATTTGTGTTTTCAGGTAGCGGCTTCTCTTCCTTTGACAAATCCTAAAGAAGTGATAGCCATCACTAACGAAGTGCCTCCTTGACTTAAAAACGGAAGCGGAATACCTTTTAACGGCAACAGTCCAATCACCGCACCGATATTCTCCACCGTTTGAAAGACCAGCGAAAAAATAAGGGCGACACAGATGTACATACAGAAACGCGAATTGCTCCGCAAGCCAGCTACTAAAACTTGATAAAACAAGTAAAAATAGAGAAAAACAACGGTGGCACTGCCCACAAAGCCCCAGGCTTCCCCGATAAAAGTAAAAACCATATCAGACTCACGAACAGGAACATACACCTCAATCCCATGTACACCTTTGCCAAATAAACCACCCGAACCAATTGCCAATAAGCCTTGCACTTGTTGATAGGAGATTTTATCGACATAATCATAGGGATGAATCCATGCTAAAATTCGATCCAATTGATATTGTTTAAAATGTAAAAAGAAGAGTACTTTGTGCCCCCACTCTGTAAAGACTAACAGAATCAAGACCACGCCTAACGTTGCTAAAGCACTGAAAATAATGATTAAAATTTTGCGATCAATTCCTGAAATAACTAAAAGAGATAGAATAATCGTTACGAAAACAAGGGATGTCCCAAAATCTTTTTGTACCGCCATCAAGAAAAAAACAGGGACACTAACCGCAACGATTTTTTTTAGAAGTTGCTTGTCTGAACGCCATTTATCAGACCTGTCTTGTTGCTCATGTTGGACAATAATTTTTGCCAACATTAAAATAAACGCAATTTTCGCAATTTCTGATGGCTGAAATTTAATAAACCCTAAATCTAACCAGCGCTTTGTGCCCGTCAATAAATACATTCCTTTGTCATAGGAAAAATACAAAGCACTCATTAAGATTAATGAAAACCCATAGAAAAAAGGAGCTACTTTCCAAATAAACTTCTGTGACAGCCGACTAGCTAAAAACATGCCTGCATAGCCAACAAAAATAAAGAAGAGTTGTTTTAATGCTGGCACAGTTCCGTCTTTTCCTTCATTAACGGCAATCCAATATTGCACACCAGAAGATAAAAGTGTGAGTAAAAAAATGGGCAATAATAAATCATAATTAAGATGTAAGTTGAATTTTTTTGTATTGACCATTTAACTGCCGCCTTTCGTTTGCAATAATTTTAATGACGATTCCTAATGCCACTGAAAAGATTAAATAACTTGTCCCACCGTAACTAACAAACGGTAAAGGAATTCCCGTCATTGGAATCAAACCCAAAACGCCACCAATGTTAATCGCCGTTTGAGCTAAAATCAAGGTCCCGACTCCTAACAAAAACAAGCCGTAACAATGATTTTTTATTACACAACTACTCCGCAAAATCGAGGCCGCTAAAAATAACAAAAGAAATAGTAATAGTAAGCCGCCAATCAAACCAAGTTCTTCCACAATCACCGCAAAGATAAAATCGGTTTGACCTTCTGGCAAGCCACCTTTTTTTACCATACCATTGGCTAGTCCAGTGCCCCAAAACCCACCGTTATACATCGCTAAATAGGCCATTGAAGGCTGAAATCCGCGATCATGAAAGGATAAAAACGGATTTTTCAAAACAACTAAGCGGTCATACACATGCGCAAAAAAATGTGGTAAGTACTGGTGATCGCCTAGAAAAATAATTATTTTAGAAAGAAGCGCCGCGCTAGCAACGACAATCCCCGCAGCAATTACACTAAATTTTGCATGAATACTTGCTGAGAAAATCAAGACACTGCCAATAACTAAAATAAGAATGGCCCCGCCAACTTTGGGTTGAATCAAAACTAAAAATGCAACGACCAAAACAAACAGCAATTGTTTCCTTAACTGCTTCGTTGTCAAGCCATTTTCTTTTTCACCTAAATAACAGCTCAAGTAATAAATAATCGCAAAATTACAAAGTTCTGATGGCTGAAACTGGATTCCAAAGAGAGAAATCCAACGTTGTGCGCCATTCGCTGCTACACCAAAAAAAGGTAGTCGAACCATTAACAGTAATAGTACCGAAACTAAAAGCAGTCCAATCGCAATTTTCTTATTAAATAACACTTCTAGTCGAACTTTGTAAATCACGAACATTAGCACCCAGCTGAGACACATAATAATGCCTTGTTTAATAAACACAGCAGTGGGCTTCACGCCTTGCATCAACAAGTCATAGCTACTGGCGCTATAAATCATTAACGCGCCAATAATACTTAATATAATAAAGGTCAAAAGAATTTTTGTTAGACCTAAAGTACGTAGATTCATTCTCTCACCTCTATCTTTTTCTAATTAAATCAATCTTACCAGTCTGAGTTAGAAAACAAATAGAGAGTTTTTTATAGAACTATTACTAAGCTTACATAACAAAAAGTAGCTAGACTTGGTTCATTTCACCTAGTTTCGCTACTTTTAAAAAAAGCCATTTATATAATTTTTGTGTGTTGCTCACATTTCTGATAAATTTTTCCAAACTTATCTCTTTCTAAATACTGATAATCTACTAAATACCGTCTCAAAAGTGCATAATCTTCATAGATTTCTCTAAGTCGCTGATTGACTTCTTTTTCCGTATATTCTTTCCCAAATTCAAATTGGTTGGCCACACGTTGAAACACTTGGACTTTTTTCGCATTTTTCTTGGGAATAACCAGCAACTTTCCTTCTTTAAAAAAATTTTCAACCATGTTTATTCTCCTTTTTTTGTTTTGACTATTGTTTAGAAAATTGATGATTCAGTTTTTCTTTCTGTTTATCGGTCCATTTGCCAGCGACTTCATTGACAATTGTTTCAGCAAAATCGCCTACTTTTTCTCCCGTAATATTTTTGATAGGTGTTCCGTTAGCAGCTCCTTCTTCAAACAAATCAAGTAAATCAGTCAACGCATTGAACATATTGGCTCCGCTATGATCTGAAAAATGCCATGCATATTTTTCAATTTCTTGAAATACTTGTCGATACTCTGCTGGTAATGCTGCAATCCGTCGTTTATATTCTTTGTACTCTTTTTTATCCCCCACAACTTTTTTGATCAACGCTTTAAAATTTGACATGCTCTATCCCTCCATTTTTTTCATCTTGTTTACTTGTTTTGAAAGCAACGTCCACCGCTGCCAAAAATCAGCGAGTTCTGCTTCTCCTGATGAGGTTAAGCGATAGAACTTCCGCATTGGCCCTTTTTCTGAAGGCTTTTTTTCAGCTATAACCCATTGATTTTTTTCTAAACGCAGTAAAATCGTATAAACGGTTCCTTCAACAATTTCAGTAAAACCTTGGTCATTTAAAATTTTTGTAATTTCATAACCATATGTTTCTTTCCTTCGGATGATGGCTAAAACTAAACCTTCTAAAATGCCTTTTAGCAACTCTGTCTGCTTCACTGCTTTTCCTCCCTAAACTACTCTTTAGTACTATGTACCACTACATAATAATACTGAGTACCGGTTCTGTCAACTACTTTGTAATAAAAAGTAGTAAAGACGCGACAACCACCAGTACTTAACTAGTAGTTGTCGCGTCTTATTATTCTTTATTCATTTATTCCGAGTTCTGCTTCAAAGGCTTCTAATTCTACAAGGTGTGTTTCTGGATAAGCAAAGCATGTTGAAAAATGCCACTCCCCACCACTTGTACCAAAATAACCTGGCAGTAATTCCAAAGCCAATAATGCTTCTGATGTTTCTTTTTCTGGTAACGTAATCTGAAAAGTAGTCGCTGGAACAAAACCGAACTTCGTATAGTAAGTTGGATGGCCCAGGATAATCAATCCGCCGACGCCTAATTCTTTGGCCTTCTGCACAGAATGCTTAATTAACGCTGAGCCTACGCCCGTGTTCTGTGCTTCTGGATGGACACTTAGCGGCCCAACGGTCAAAACAGCCTTCTCTGTATGATCAGGTAATCGTAGTTTGGCTTTTGAAGACATAATATGACCCGTTAATTTTCCTTGATCAGTTTCTGAAACTAAGGACAACTCCGGAATAAAGTCGGCACTTTCTCTTAATAAATGCACGATAAAATGCTCTGTGGGACGCCAGTTTTCGGTCAAGTTTAATTCCTTGAACGCTTGATACGTTAAACGCTCTACAGCTTGATACTCTGCAGGTTTTTCTTGACGAATCTTCATTATTTGTCCTCAGATTGTTGGAAATAGTCAGCCGTATCTCGTTCATCTTGTTTTAATTGGTCGATCAAGGCTTCAGCCCCATTGAATTTCACTTGGTCACGTAAACAATGATTCCAACGAACCACCACTTGCTCACCATAGATGTCTTGATGGAAGTCCAAAATATAGACTTCCACGGTTAAATCGCGTCCTTCTCCAAAGGTGTCATTATGACCAATTGAGCCCATGCCGACATACCATTTGCCACCAACTTCGATTTGCACAGCATAGACGCCAATTCTTGGTAAGCGCACGGTGCTTTTCACTTTGACATTAGCGGTCGGGAAACCCAATAAACGGCCACGAGCATCGCCATGGACAACTGTTCCTTCTGTTTCATAAATATATCCTAACAACTCCGTGACCTCCTCCATTTCGCCGGCTTCCATTTTTTCGCGAATTCTTGTTGAGCTAATTTTGGCACCAGTCATTTCTTCTTTTGGTACTGTCACCACTTCAAAACGGCCTTGCGCATAAGTTGGTAACTGTTTGACTCCAGCGATTTCTTTAGGACCATACGTATAATCAAACCCAGAGACTGCCACTGCACTATTTAAATTAACGATATACTGATCGACAAAATCTTGCGGTTTTAATTGAGCAAACGCTGAAGTAAATTCGACAATATATAAAATATCAACGCCCAAGTTGGCCATTAGGCGTTCTTTTTGTTCCAAGCTAGTTAAATATTTCATATTTTCTGGTAAAACTTTTTGAAAAACGATTGATGGGTGTTGGTTGAAGGTCATCACAGCTAACTTCAAGCCTTTTTCCTCAGCAATCTTTTTGCCTGTTTCAATTACTTTTTGGTGGCCTTTGTGAACACCGTCAAAAAAGCCTAGGACCATCACGACTTCTTCATTAGGAATTTGATTGGGTTCATAGGGATGATGTAGTTGAATAACTTGCATGTGCAAAAACTTCCTTCTTTTTTATTTAATTGTTCCGTAGAACTTTACTTGGTTTCAATAATTTATCATGCGTTGGGTGTGGCATGTATAAACTAACCACTTGATTTTGGTAAAATAAGGCGACTAAGGATTCCGGCATTGCCTTTATTCCTAATTCTTTTTTGTGCAAACGCATGCCATTTTTTACTTTTTGATACAATTCATCTGATAAATCAATTCGTGGGAATTGTTCTACTGCTGTCTCAATGGGCAACAGGCATTGATCGATTGTTTCAGCAGCCATTTGTTTGGCTACTTCTTCTAACGTTAAGCATTGCGCAGCTTGCAAACCGCCACTTGCCGTTCTCGTTAAATCCGACATATGGGCAGGATAACCTAATTTTTTGCCAGTATCCACGGATAGTGTCCGCACATAGGTTCCTTTGCCACAGACCACTTTAAACCGCCAACTTTGTGTTTGAGCGGATTCGTTAAAAATTGGTTCACTAGTACGTTCAAATGAATAAATCGTAGCTTTTCGTTGGGGCCGTTCAACTTCTTCCCCGTTCCGGGCATATTCATATAAACGTTTACCATTGACTTTCACCGCAGAAAACATCGGTGGGATTTGTGTGATTTCACCTGTCATTTCGGCCATTGCTTGATCAATTTGTTCAGTTGATAGAGGTGTTGTAACTGGTTTTTTTTCAACAATTTCGCCACTAACATCTTCGGTTGTCGTAGCAAATCCAAGTGTAATTTCACCTTCATAGGTTTTGCCAGAATCTACCATGTATTCGATCACTTTCGTTCCTTTGCCAACGCAGATGGGTAAGACCCCTTCGACATCTGGATCTAACGTACCACCATGACCAATTTTTTTGGTATGTAAAATTTTTCTCAATTTAAATACGCAGTCATGACTTGTCATGCCACGTTCTTTCCATAACGGTAAAATGCCGTCCATTATAGTTCCTCCAGTTCCGATAATACTAACTTTGTCATTATAGCATAAAAGTACCTAGCTTCGCAGTCTCCGTTGCTTATTCCCTTTGGCAAAATCTCTGTTAAATGCAAAAAAAGCCACAAACTCTGCTTTTATCAGAGTTTGTGGCTTTTTTTAGCTAGTAAATGATCCCCATGTATTCTGTGCGTTGCCATCGTTTGGTCCGATTGGCAAATAAATTCTCGCGCCTGTTGTATCTGTTCCACCAATAAAAACATACCCATCTGCAATATAAAACGCATCGTAATAAAAGCGAGTATTTTTAGGCCAAATACCATAAATGGGTGCTGACAAACTAGGTTGTCCTGCTCTTAAAACAATGCCTTCGTCCACACCAATTAGAAATGATTTCTTCGTTTGCGGGCGCCAAAGTTCAGCAATGTCGCCGTCGTTCACATAACCTAACAAATGTCCGCTATTTTCAATACGGTAAAGGTTTTGTCGGTCCGGTAATTTCGCTGTAATTGTTCCTACCTGTGTCCAAAGTGCCTCTGCTGATAGATGTTCATTGATTAAAGCATCTGGTGTTGTATAGATTGAAGTGAAACGAATTGCTTGTCCTACTTGATATTTTGGTGCATTAGGTTTACCTGGCTGAACAATGACAGTCTCACCTGTTTCAGAAACGCCCGTTTGTAAATCTTGTGCCAACTGCGCTTTACTAATCCCCCAACGCGCTAAATAACCATAAGGATCTGTATGATCTCCCCACCAATTTTTTGTAATCCAATCATGAGTGACTATTCCATAACCTGTTCCATCGTCTAGCGAAAAATCAGCACCAATGTTCTGAGCCAAATCACGGGCCAAATTAACATAGGCAGCATAATCTTTTTTAAACGTCGCCGCATTATTCGTTCGAGCCAATTCGATTTGCGCATAGGCTTTTTGATTAGCTAAAGAACCTGCGCCATATTGAATTTGGCCAGCAGGAGCTAATTGTTTCACTCGTCCACCAGATCCGACAAAATATGAGACATAAGCATTTGACCAATTTCGTTTCATATAGGCCACTTCATTGTCTAAACTGTGTGGTCCTAGGTTCCGCTCGTTTCCAGATTCATGTAAAACAATTAATTCATTGCTTGCAGAGCCTGGAAAATAAGTAAAGTTGATTGGATCCGCTTCGATGGTGTAAGCGCAAGCCGTCATCGGAATCGTTAAACTTAAGCCAATCACTAAAGCAAGTTGAACCATTAATTTTTTAAACATAGCATACTCCTTTCTAAAAAAGCCATGAAAAGAAAGTCAAAATAACTTCCCTTCCACGGCTTAAACCTGCAGATAAATGGCGGGACAGAAGTAATTTCTTCGGCAATCAGCCGAAAGTTCTACGTTTGTCCCGACCACTTCTACTTAATCATCTTTATTTTTTAACTGAATAAATAACTCTTTTAACTTTTTCGGCATAGGAATAAAGGTCGCAATATTTTCAAAAAAAGAAAGTCCTTCGTTCGCAATGTAAAAAATCAGAACCATTTCCCGAATTGGCAAATTGTTCCCCACAACTTTTTCAACACGAACCGCTACGGCAACCACAAATAACATCGTCACTTTTTTCGCAATTCCGAGCATACCAATCCGACTGGACAATTCTTTTGTGGCGATTGCCTTAATCCAACCTGTGATGAAATCGACAATAATTAAAAAGAGGAAGACATCCAACAATTGATCTAATCCGCCTAATAAACGTACGACAATCCCACCGAAAATGCTTAAAAGCATTGTTATTGTGTTGAGATAACGTTCCATAAAAAGTCTCCTAAACTAGCTTGTTATTTTGTCGGAAACGGATCGTCCGTGTACCAACTTCCTTGTAGGTAAATATTTCCAGCTCTGCTTGAGGCAAAAATTATCCCTTGATTCCCGATTTCATATAGTGCATTACAATTAGGATACGGAAAAGCGGCAGGTGCAACTGACAGCGGAATATTCCAGACACTAGCACTTATTTTTGAGGACATTTTGTACCCAGTTGGTATATTAAATATTTTAGGCATGTGGGTATTCAATTTCGTTGGATCACTCAAATTACATCTTACAAATGCATCGACACGATTTCCTACCCTAATTAATACAAATTTCATATTATCCTTATTAAAGGCCGCCTGATATTTTGCCTCGACTTCACCAACTCCACTAGCTTCATAAATGGCCATTCTAGAGGATTCCAAAGGCAAACCATTGACGGTTGGCATAGTTACAAAATTCTTCACCCCAGCAATCTCTTGATCACCTGTTTGTGTCACAGCTTGACCTTTAATCGCTTCCGCAACGTTTTTCGGGTGCATATATTTACTAGTTAAAGTTCCCGCGACTGCTTCGCTGTCTGATGCGAAGCCATAATTTTCTACATTGCCTAGCCCCACTTGTTCAGCGGTTACTTGGTGCGGATTATCCTGATTTTCCACATGGGTATTGAGTTGCTCTGCTTGAACAAAACCACTCTTCGCTAAAACCGCTTGGGCATCAACAGACAGACCAATATGAAGCCCCACGTAATCAACTTCTACGCTGGCTGGCGTTACCCCATTTGATGAATCTGTATAGCTCATTAAATAAATGAAACCTTCATCTGTGATAAAATTCTGATCATTGATTTGAATTGAAAAATCGCCGAACTCTTTTGCTGATTCTTGGATTTGAGTTACCCAATTATCCGTAGTTGGTAAATACGCAGCGATTTTAATCGTTTGATTATTCGGCGCAGCGGCTTTCACACGTTGATTAATCGTAAAAAATTGAACGTTCTGGCGAATAAATGCTACCGCCTCGTCAGTTGTGAATGTTTCAAACATTTGTGGAATTAATTTTTTTGCGGCTTCAACGAGATTGAAGGCCGCTAATTGTTGTGGAATCACACCACTTTGGGTGGAACCTGTTTTCACACCCTCATCATCACGGCTGGCCATTTTATTGTAGTCCGATTGGGAAACTTCCTCCCAAACGTCTGTTGGCTTCTTAAGAATTTTTGCCGTAAAATCAGTGGAATAACTGTTTGCATTGGTGGCTGTATTGCCGGCCGTTTTACCGTTAAAGTCTAACTTCATTTTGACAGTAGTTGGCTTAGCCAATAAAGAAATACCGTCTGCTTTTGTCATACGGTTATTCAAATCAATTTGAAGACGATTCGCTAAGGTAGCTTGTTTGATGCCTTGTGTATCTGTGCGTGCTTGGACAATTTCTGGATTACTATCACCTGCTTCTGCTACTAATTGATCGAAATCATTTCGCAAAGTATCAAATTCTTGTTTATTATTATTTGCCGTTGAAACTGCATTTCCTGCAATCGTAATTGCTGTTTTGGCATTGTTCATCGCTTGGTTGGCTGTTTCATTTGCTTGATTGCCTGCATCGGTGGCAATTTGTACAGCTTCTTTGCCAGCTTCATCTGCGATGTTTTTTGCTTCAGAAATTCCATTCGTTAACTGGACTTGGTAAGCATCTACTTTCTCAGCTGATGCATTCGACTGATCCAAGATTGCATTGATTTTAAGGCGACCTTGATTCAGGGTATCTAATTCTTCAATATGTTCTACTGACATTTCGTCACACTCCTCTAATTTTCATTATTTTATTAAAACTGGCCACCCAATTGGGATTGAATATACACACGACAGATGACCGAAGCATCCAACCATAGTGGCTGATGAGAGAAAAATTGAAGCGTGTGATTGCCGCGTTCGATTTTTCCATCTGTTGTTTTTCGTAAATAACTCAAAATGTTTAGCCGTTGTTGTTGCAATGATAGTTGGGGTAATTTTTTGCCATCCACTACCAAATCAATGTTCGTTACAGAATGCGAAGGTCCTTTAGCAGTTGCCTTGAACGTTAATTCTGCGGTGTTTACATAAAGAATGTCCTCGTCAAAGTATAAATTCAGCTCCACTGGCTGTGTCTTACTAAGTTCTCCTTGTATTGAACGATTTAAAAGTGTCGTCGCCCCTTGTGCGTAAGTTTCGCTAATCTCTTGTTTCCGACTGAAAGCTGTCATGGTACTATGAATTGTTTCTTGCAGATTTCCCAACTCTAGCTGAATGTCTTGGGGGGCACCAAAAACATCTTTTTTACTTTCTTTTTTGATACGAAGGTTGACACTCCCAAATTCATTCGTATTAATCATGATAACCGTACCCAACCGCAAACGATCGATTGCCAAAGGTTGATCTGTTAATTTAATTAAATCAGCTGCAGTCACTACCCAAGAAACTTGTGGTTTGGTCCATTCTTCTAACATTCGCAAAGCATTTTCCTTTAATGCCTTGGGATCAGAAAAACGCTGTTCCACCCAAATTGACTCTAATAAACCATAGCGGTCAATTGCGGCCTTGTTCTCTAAATACGGAACCCCTTGATTGACCGAGCGAATATTGACTTTGTTAACACCTTCGCCTGAACCTAATGGATAAATCCGATTGATTAGCATCTTGGGATTACGTTCTATTTCAAATCCTTGCATGTTGTAACCTTCTTGAATTCGCGCAACTGGTTCTGTTGGCGGTTTGACTAATGAAAGTTCAAAAGGATAGACCTCTGTATTCCATTGCCAAAGATATTCCTCTTCGAAATCGGCTGGGATGCTAAATAAAGGCTCGACTAGCCCATTTTCATTCTCCCATTTATAGGTTAATTTCCTTGAAAAATCACATTTTTTCAGGACCCAATGCTTTGTTTTTTGTTTATTCAATAGAAATTGAATGGCCTCTTTCGTTGTTTTGTTTTTAATTTCGTGACAACCAAAAAGGACAGTATCGCCTAAGGTACATAGTGCTTCTGTGGCAGAGTAGTGAATTTGATTATTGTTCGCATCTTTCTTAATTGTGGTTGGCATCACGCGATATAAACCAATATATTCATTCTCATTGTCGGTCAGTTCCACCCATTGCATTTCTGCAATAAATTCATTTTTAGGATCATCTAGCGGCATGGTAAAATCTAAACTGCCAATTTTGTTCTCTATTTTTTCATAACTGACTTGATAGGCATTATCCAAGATTGCCGTATATGTTCTTTTCAAATCCAGCACCATTAACATTTAATCACCCTCCTACACAAATCGGTTAGGATAGCGAATCGTCAAGCGGAAGTCGCTATCTTTGGCTTGAATATACAGCGGTTCATTGGGATATAGATAAAAATCGTTCATTGGTCGAATCATCGGTGCACCATTTTTTGTCAGATAAAAATTTTCAGTATCAATGATAATTTCCGAACGATCAAAGTCTCCTAAGTTAATTGTATCGTTCCGTGTTTTAATCCAAACACCACGTCCGGTTCCTATTAAAATAATGGTCGGTTTGACTTTTAATCCTTCGACCGTAGGATAAATTTCAATTGGCCGAACTTCTTTGCCTAAATCCCCCATCGTGTAAGCCCGATTTTGAAAGGTAATCATGGTTGATCCCCAATAAGCCCCGCCTTCAATTAAAATTGGAAAATCAACTGCACCTGAGCCTGTATTCCCCATTAAGTAATTCGCTTGAAATGTAATGGTTGGCGAACCCCACATCACACTAGTCGCATCACTCCGTGTGTATTTATACGGATCAGAAAGCAATAAAGTAAAGGTGCCTGTTACTTGGTTAACACCTTCGGGTACATCACTCACTGAAGACTTACTGCCAAACCACAGCATTTCCGGTTCATCGTTAAACCAAATAGAAACGTCTTTTTCCGTAAACAAAGCAACGTTTAAATGATTAAATGCATCTCGAAACGCTTCATTATTCACAGCTGAAAGGCGATATTTGACTGTTAATTCTCGTTCTGGAATTCGCGCATAAACGTGACGTTTACCATCACGAATCCCTAATTGATAGCTTTCAATTTCGCTTGGAACTAATTCTCGTCCTGAAACTGATAATGTTTGATAGCCAGGGATGACTTTTTCTAAAAATTGGCCGTTAAAATTCAACGCTTCTGAAGGAAGAGGCGTTGAATGAGTTGCTTGATTGGTATCAACAAATTTATACATGTTATCCTCTCCTTCCTAAGCGGTTATTTTGTTTCACTTGTTGTCGTTGTAACTCCGTTGCTAAATAAGGCGCCGTAGTTGCTGCGACAACTTTCCCATCTAACGTTGACTCTACTGTCACAAATAATGGTCGATTGTATGCATCATTTTCTAAACGATGGTCAATCGTTGCCGTGAAGTTTCCTCGACCAGCTAAGTCCAAGGCAAAATCATTTAACAGCGGTAAATCTAAAATAGAAGCCATTGCTCTACTAACGGCTGTTTCGCCTGCATAAATCCCCGTGGCAATCGTGCCGCCGAAATTCAATTTATGCAAATCAGATAAGGGACCTTCTTTTGCTGGTGAAAATGGTAAAAAGTTACGAATTTTACTGACGACC
Organism: Enterococcus sp. DIV2467a; assembly: GCF_050532945.1. Taxonomy (NCBI): domain Bacteria; kingdom Bacillati; phylum Bacillota; class Bacilli; order Lactobacillales; family Enterococcaceae; genus Enterococcus; species Enterococcus sp. DIV2467a. The sequence goes on from NZ_CP172896.1 coordinate 1,832,894, forward strand.
CCATCGATTGCTTCTTTGGCTTTTCCAATTGCGCCTGTAATTCCATCAGCAATCATACCGACAATATTCGCACCGGCATCGGTGAATTTTGAAAACCAACCTTGGATTGCTTGCCAAGCACCTTCAATTACAGAACCAATGGCATTTTTTACCTGATCGGCTGCATTGGTAACCCCATTTTTGATATTTTCAACTAACTGTCCGCCCGAAGCTAACAGTTGACCAAAATAAGAACCAATCTTCGTGATCATTTGTGAGATTAATGTTCCTGCTGCGGACAGCAAGGCACCCAATAGACTGAGTACACCATTAATTAAGGCTTGAATCAGTTGAATCCCAGCACTTAACAACTGTGGCAACGCATTGATTAACGCACCCATTAAAGCGGTAATTAGCGTAATTGCTGCAGTAACCAGTTGCGGTAAAATTGAAATAATCCCTTGGATCAAAGCCATTAGCAATTTGACGCCTGCGCTGATGATTTGTGGCAAAGCACCAATTAAGGCATTTACCAATGTCAAAATTAAGGTAATAGCTGCCGCAACTAAGGTTGGTAAAATCGAAATAATTCCTTGAATTAACGCCATTAACAATTTGACACCTGCGCTGATAATCTGTGGTAAGGCACCTATCAACGCTGTCACTAACGCTAGAATAATCGTCAGCGCTGATTGAATTAACTGAGGTAAAATCGTCATAATCCCAGTGATTAATGCCATCAAAATTTGTAAACCAGCAGTCAAAATCAACGGTAACATCGTAACAAATGCATTGACTAAGGCCGTGATAATTGAAACACCTGCTGTAACTAGCATTGGTAACGCTGTGACAAAAGCTGTCACTAATGTAGTGATGATATTAATCGCTGCAGTTGTAATTGTTGGCAAGGCGGTGACAATCGCATTAACTAAAGTCATTAATAAGCTCAAACCAACTTCTATCAACATTGGTAAGACTGTTGTAATCCCCTGAATCAACGTAGTAATAATTTGTGTTGCCGCTTCAATTAAGACTGGCAAATTGGCAACAATCGCACCAACAATTAACGTAATTAAACTAGATAACGCGGTTACGATGCTTGGAATAGCTTCTGTTATTTTCCCGAGAATACTGGTTAAGACGGTTGTAAAAAGTTGTATAACTTTCGGTAGATTAGCCGCAAGCATTGTTGTAACAGATGTAATCGTGTTACCTAGATTATCAAAGACTTGGGTAATACCACCCGCACTCAAATCACCGGTTTTCATCCAGGCCGTCACGAATGAAACAATCAAGGAAATAATTAGACCAAACGGCCCGGAAATTCCTAATGCAGCCAGTGCAACTTTTGTCAGAACTTTTACCAAAAGACCAACCGCTAAACCAGCTTTGTCAAAGGTGCCACCAAATTGCCCTAATAAGTTACTACCTAATTGCAAACCGCTGGCAAAAACGCCTGCTAGCACACGACCAATTGTTGAAAAAATAGTCGCCATTTTCTCTAAGCCTACTGCAAAAAATTGTTTAAAAACTGCCATTATTTGTTGAAAGGCCGGCTGGATCTGTTGTAGCAGTCCTACCAATTTACCAAACGCCGCTGAAACAGCTCCTTGAATGGCACTAGCTAAGCTATTGATACTATTTCTAAATGTTTCATTGGTTTTATAGAAATAAATAAACGCTGCTACCGCTGCTAAAACGGCTGCTACAATTAAAATTAATGGTCCTCCACCTAAGGCACTAAAACTAGCACTTAGTTTTGATAAGCCACCACCTAACTTCCCAATGTTTCCTTGTACAAGAGCCAAACCAGCACTAAACTGTTGAAATTTTTGCTGAGCCATCGTTACCATAATCAACATGGGCCCAATGGCGGCTAAAATGCCCATAATGGCAACAATAAAAACTTGGACGGGTTTTGGTAATTTGATAAATAAATTCACCAAAGCTGTAATGCCTTTGACGACTGTGATAACCACTTGAACCAAAATTTCCATTCCTGGAGCCATCACGCTTTGAATCACTTGTGCCGCCGCTTCAAATGATTGATTCATCTGAGTCAATGCCCCTTGCAACTCGCCTTGCAATGAATCAGAAATCCCTCCTGCACTAGCCATAATCAGTCCTTGCATTCCTTGAAATTCGCCACTGACCCCAGCACCGACGCCCATAGCTGTTTTTAAAACGTTCAGCATAGGTAAGGAAACGGCACTAGTCATGGCCGTCCCAAAGCTCAGCATATTATTTTGTGCATTAGTAAAGCCATCAGAGGTTTCTTTCCCCGCTTTTTTAGCTGCTTCACCGGCTTGTTCAGCAGAATCTGTTAACGCTGTGTTCATTTGATCTGCTGCCTTTGCTGTTTCGTCTCCTGTTTTTTTCACTGTTTCTCCAGATTGTTGCATGACGGTTTTAAATGTGTTCATGACCGTGGCTGACTGATTGACACCCGCACTAATTTTCCCTAAATATCCACTTAATAAGGCATACTCACCGCTCATACTTTTTAATGCTTGTTGGACGCCTGCAAGGCTTTTCTTTGCCTCCGATAACGGCGTTTTTTCTTTGTCATTCTCCATCTACTCTCCTCCCTTCTCGATAGCGGCGTAGACGCTCTGCCACAGTGGCAAGTTGCGTTTTTTTCCGCTCATTTAATTTTGTTCGTTGTGGCTGGTTAGCTGCCAGAACTTCAGCAACTCGTTTTTCATAATCATAAAAACTTTTAAAGCTTTCAAAAACGGGTTTTCCTTTTTTGTTTGTCGCTTGCGCTTTAACATTTAAGTAGGCAAGCTCGTGCCTTTTCCGCTCTTCATCTACTTCTGCTAAATTAAAAGCAATCATTCGTAATTCAAATTCAGACATGGTCATCTGATCCACTTCTTCAAATGAACGACAGCCTAAGTAGCGAAAAGCAGAAAGAGCGATGTCGTGATACACGTCATCGCTCGTTTTAATTAGTTGGTCGCTTGCGCTTCTGCTTTCTTCGCTTCTTTGCTGAACTGATCGATCATTGGTTTTGTAAGAGGTTGCTTTCCCATTTCTTTAAGCAAATCATCTGAAAGTTTTTTGACATCTTGGGTCATTAACCATGCTTCAATTTCCGACTTACCTATTTTTAATTGCCCACTTTGTAAAGCTTCCATGATGTCAACTAAGATTACTGGATTGTATTGGCGTAAATAAATCATTGCTGAACTGATGCCCATGCCGAATTTGGCAGCGCCATTTTCAATTTGGTAACGTTTATCTAATTCGCGAATCGCGCCAATCGTAAATTTCACTTCAATTGTTTTTCCGTTAATCTCTAAATTCATTTTTTATCCTCCTAAAATTCAACACTTTTTGATTATTCGCCAGGTTGTGGTACTTTATCTGGAACAGTATCTTGGAACGCATATTGTGCTTCCGCAATAATATCTGCTTCTACTGTTGCAAAACCATCTTGTGGTTTGCCATTAATAGAGGCTTCTGTTTCGATTTCTACTAATTCTTCTACATTGGCTGGTAAACTCCATGAATTTACATAACCTTGGGCATAAATTGCTGGATATTTACCTTCCGCATTTTTTTCACCTTTTAAATCAACATCCCAAAATTCCATTAAGATGCCATCTTCAACTGCGTCTTTCATGTATAAATTTTCATCATCTCGAGAGGCTAAACCGCTTAACGATAACGTAACTTCTAAACCAGAAACAGCATTCGCAACGCCATCTTTTGTTTGCGTACCGCTCGATTCACGTGAGAATTCCCATTCATGTTCAATTTGAAATAAGGGTTTCATTGCTTTCTTTGTCGCTGCTTCATCCAAGCGACGAACTAATAAAATACGGTCTTTTCCTTGCATAACTTCTCCCATTGATAATTCCTCCTAGTAAAATTGCATGTGTAATGGTAGTACAGCATGCCAAATTGTTTTTTTCATTTGTTTGGTATCTTTTACCATTTGTGCTTTGACTTCTTGATGTTTGATACCCCAATTAAAATGAGCCGTTCGTTTTAAGTTACTGGTTGCCTGCCGTAAAATCGTTCCTTTAATTGTAGAAATTTGTTGTCGTTCAGATAACGCACCATAAACATGCATTATTAATTCAATTTCACCCAAAATAGCTGATTTAGTTGGCTTAGGTAATTCTTTACTATCACCTAAGTAAACAAATGGCTGATCTGGTAAATCTGTCGGCAGTTCCTCTAGCAACAAAAATCCTGACGTCTGGCAGATTGCAACAAGGGCTTCATATAACTCTTGTTCCGCTTCATTCATTTTTAGCGCCACCTTTCCATTCAAAAAATTCAGGATTGGTTAACAAATTGGCTCTCTTCTAGTCAAAATGAAGGATCTTGAAAGTAGCCGGCATTTTCTGCTCCTTCATAGCTGACACAAGAAAGCAGTCAAAATCATAGAATTCCGTGTCTTCATTTTTTTGGTTGCCTCACGTTTATCTATCTCTTTCGACACTATTAATTTACCATGTTGACACCTGAAAAAATTCCACGCTTTTTCCATGTTTACATCCCTAGTTCATCCGCCACCGCTTCAAAGAAATGATTTCTTAATTTATAGGCTTGGCTTTTACTAATAAATAATTGCTGGGCAAGTCCAATTAATGTTAAAGAGGGCCGTTTTTTCATATATAGTTCTTCAATAATCACGCGCGTTTGTTCATCCGCTTCAGCTAAACAATTTTTGATAATGTCTCGATTTCTCTCTAAGTTCCACAGACGACGATCCATAGCTATCGTAATCGCCATTCGTTCGGTCACTACAGAGTGAAGTCCTTGTCCTCTAATACCAGCATTTAAATCTGCTTCTTGATAAGGGTGCCGTAATTCTTCTTCCCGTTGACGGATATACTCATCTGTTTTATAAAAGTCTGCTAAAATATCTTTGATATAATTAAATGTTGACGTACGCATTGGTTAATCTCCTTTACTTTTATTCATTTAAAAGTGTTAATCTATAAATAAAATAACACTCTTTCGACATGTCTAAGCCGTGACGAATCGCTTCATCTGAATAACCGAGCCAGATTAAATAGAGATACTCGCTTTTTGTAAACGATGCGGCCTTGATGGATTGGATGGGTCTTGATTGATCCATCGACCAATTGCCGATTGCTTGTCCTAATTCTTGAATTTCCTGCATAATAAGTTTATTTTTTTGACTTGCCCAATCGGGATATTGATTCATTAGTTGTAAGAGTCGTTTTCTTTTTTGTGCTTTTTCGCTTTGTTGCTTTGAAATATCTTTAAATACAACGCTTTTCATTTCAAATAAATCTTTTTTACGTTTTGTTAAATTACTCATGTTTACGGCCTTCTCTTTCACCAATTAGATAACCTAACATTAGTGTCATTGTCCAAAAGATAAACCCAATAATAATTGTTAACATATTTATTTCACACTCCTCATTCGTTTGTCTGTTGTGTCTTTATATTGGAAAACATAGCCACTGGCGTGCTTCATTAGACGAGAAATAATGCGTGTTCCATAGGCCTCCACCAGTTGTTTTCCAGAAAAATTAGTAGTAAAAATAGTTGCTTTATTCTGTCTAGCTTCTAAAATTCGGTTTAAGATGTCATTGTTAAAATCCGTACTAACTTTATTTTTAATTCCTAATTCAGCACCTAAATCATCTAAGACCAAAACGTCTGCTTTTTTCATTCTAGTAATATACGCTTGAGCCTTTGCTTGGCTTTTGGCCGATTCATTCATGGACATTTTTAGTTTTTCTAATAACTCAGAGTAGCTGACAAATAAACAATACTTTTGATATGCAGAGCGTTCTAAGACTTCAACTAAAATACTGATAGCCAAATGACTTTTACCGACACCAGGTTTCCCTGAAAAAATAACGTGGATTGGCTTTCCTTCAACAATCGCTGAAACTGCTGCTAAGGCCCGTTCTTTTGCTTGTCTTGTTTCTAATTCAGTGGTTTGGTAATTGGTTAAACGACATTGCCGTAGCGCATCATCAGCAATTAAGGACCCTTGATGAAAAAATTTTTGTGTACGTGCCATAAAACTCTCTTGAGAACGTTGTTGAGTGGCTTCTTGTTCATGTTTTTTTAGCATTTTATACCCACACGACCAACAAGTTGGGGCACAACGTTCTGTGCCATCTTTATTTTTTTGTTGCCAAACATATTGTTCACTGCCACATTCAGGACAACGGTCTTCAACTTTTTCTAACAATTGACTCAATAGTATTTGAAAAGTTTGATCTGTCGCATGCATACTGATTTCCTCCTTTCTTTAAAAACCTAACTCTTGATATTCTTCTGTCATTTGCGGCGCATGCTCCAACACTTGTTTTTTATCATTTACCAGAACTTCATGTACGGATAAATAATTTTGTTGCTCCCAACTTTTCAAAATAGCATTTACATAGCCGTAATTCCGTTTATTTCGATCGACGGCAATTCCTAAAGCATGCAAGATTAATTGGCATGCTTCCTCTTGGCTAGCCCCTTTTTGTATAAAATCTTGCAACCAATACTTAAAATCTTGGCTTGTTTTTGAGGCCAGTGTACCAAAGCCTTTTTCCTCATAAAAATGATAAATCTTCTTTAAACAATCGTTTTCTGAACTACTACCTTGACTCTGACCTAACTTAGACTGGACTATGCTTTCCTGTGGTAACCGTTGGTAGTCAGCTGGTTGACCACTGACAGACGATTCTGCTTTAAACGTATAAGCTTTGCTATTTTTTTCAACAATCTGATTTTTCTCTTCTTGATACAAGGTTGGTTTGTAACGATCACTGCGAATATAATTATGAATTTTCCAATGTTTGATAACGATCACACCACTTTCAAATACTAGAATAAATTTTTTAACCATTAGCAATTTTAGATCGTCTTCCCCACAACCAACCATTCGCTGCAATTTTTTGGGATTATTGATAAATCCATCATCATCGGCACGCATCGCTAAATGAAAATACAGGGCCTGACTTGATAAGGGCATATCTAAAAACGCATCACTATCAATAATCGTTTTTGCAAACATGCGTCGTTCTGCCAATCCGCTTCTCTCCTTTTGACTAAATTATTGTTACTCTGTTAGTAATTCCATGAGGCCAATCATACCAATCACGATGGCCCCAATTTTTATTGAGACACTGCTTATTAATAAAATAATTGCTAAAAGTAACATATCCGACAACGTTTTTTTATAATTCCGACTCATTTCTTCACCCTTTCTACAAAAATACGGTTTTCCGAACAAAATGTTCAAAAAAATAGTTCAGTTAACCGAACATTTGAATAGCTCTATCTTAGCATCAAATATTTTCACTGTCAACTCGTAAGTTCGGTTTTATGAACCTCTAATTTTAATTGCGATTGTTACTTGCCTTCTCTAAACAGGTGTAGTATACTTTGAGACAATAGGAGGTTCGGAAATATGAACATTTTTGCTGTCCGTTTAAAAGAGGCTTTAACAGCCAAGAACATCAAACCTAGTGATTTAGCGAAAAAAACTGGCATCGGTAAATCTTCGATCAGCGATTGGCTAGCTGGTCGTTACGAAGCAAAACAAGACAAAGTTTATCGCATTGCAGATGCATTAGACATTAATGAGGCCTGGTTGATGGGACAAGAGGTTCCCATGGAAAAAAATGCCTCAACTATCGACCGCATTTATAAAAAATTAGAGCCCCAACGACAAGCCATCGTTTATCAATTTGCCGAACAACAATTACACGAACAACAAACGCAAGCAGAAATTCTCTCATTCCCTCGCCGTGACGAAATGACACTGGCTGCCCACGCTGGGGATCCAGAAAAGATATTTTCAAAAGAAGAAATCGAGAAAATTCACGATTACTTGGATGAAATTGATGCCAAATATCAACAATCGATTTCTTCTGACAAAAAAGAGGATTAACTTCCCATCTACTCTTTTTATTAAGTAATGGCAGGTGAATGGTAAAGTGAATGATTATGAAAAACTCGTCAGTTCCATTCAAAAGGATGTGACGGTTTTAGAAATTGATTTATACAATCAAACAGGTTGTTATGGGTTGTATCGAAATGGCAAAATTTATATTGAAAAAACATTGAGTACCCGTCAAAAGAAGAACATTTTAGCCGAGGAATACGGGCATTATCAAACATCCGTTGGCACTATTTTAAATCAAAATTGTACAGAAAATCGGAAGCAAGAGTTGAAAGCTCGCAATGTGGCCTTAGAGCAATTAGTTACATTAGACGATTTAATTCGTTGCTCTGAAGCTGGCTTAAGTAACCATTATTCTTGTGCTGAATTTTTGGAAATCGATGTTGAAACATTAAAAAATGTGATTACGTACTATCGACAAAAGTATGGCGCCACTTATCTTTATAAAGGACGGATTTTTGAATTTAGGGATTATTCTGTGATGGTATTAAATACTGGGTTAACTTAAAAAGCATGAGCGTGGGACAAAAATCACTTTGGATTTTTGTTCCACGCTCAAAAACTAATAAACGGCGGGGACAGAATAATACGTTCCCGCATACTATGTAGTACAAATAAGAAAAGAAAAAAGTACAGGGAACTCTTGCCTGAACCCATTTCTTTTAAATAACGATCTCCATTTTTATAGAAAGCAACAATTCTTTTCATCTTTGCACCTCCATGACTATTTTATCAAGAAATCATGAAAAGAAAAAGCACACCATTCGTCTGGTGTGCTTTTTCTTTTTAATTATTCACCTTGATTCAACTTACGAATCAACTCATCAATGTGATTTCCGTATTGGACAGATTCGTCTCTTTCAAAAATCAACTCTGGTGTTTTATACAAGGTCAACCGTTGTCCTAATTCTTTACGAATCAGTCCTTTGGCTTTGTCTAAGCCTTGTTGAGCTTTTTGTTGTTCGGAAGCTAAATCAGATAACAAGCTGTAATAAATCGTTGCTTGTTGTAAATCACCGGTCACACGAACATCTGTAATAGTGATGCCTTGGACGCGTGGATCTCTGATGCGTTTGTTCAAGATATCATTCACTTCACGCATGATTTCTTGACCTACACGACGGTCACGATAATTTGCCATAGTGTCTTCCTCCAATTACTAAAATTATTGTTTGATTTCTTCCATAATGAAGCCTTCAATCGCATCATCTACACGTAAATCATTGAAGTTTTCAATCATAGCGCCACATTCAAAACCAAGTTTGACTTCTTTCACATCATCTTTAAAGCGTTTCAAGCTTGCTAATTTACCTTCATAAATAACAATACCATCACGAATGACACGCACGCCACTATCGCGGCGAATAAAGCCTTCTGTAACATAACAGCCAGCGATTGTGCCAACTTTAGATACTTTGTACAATTCACGAACCGTCATTTGACCCGTAATTTTTTCTTCAAATTCTGGATCTAATAACCCTTTCATCGCTGTTTCGATTTCTTCTAGGGCTTTATAGATAATACGGTGTAAACGAATATCAACTTCTTCTTGTTCTGCTTGTTGTTTCGCTTGTGGTGTTGGGCGAACGTTAAAGCCGATAATAATCGCATTACTTGCTGCGGCTAAAGTTACGTCGCTTTCATTGATGGCCCCAACTGCCGCGTGAACAATTTTCACACGAACGCCTTCTACATCAATTTTTTGTAAACTTGCTGAAACGGCTTCGGCAGATCCTTGTACGTCTGCTTTGACAATGATATTAACTTCTTTTAATTCGCCTTCTTTTAGGCTTTCAAATAAGTTATCCAATGTCACACGACTACTTGCTGAACGTTGTTCAAGCAACGCACGTTTAGCCCGTTCTTCCCCTGCTTGACGTGCTTTTTTTTCATCTTCAAAGACCACAAAACGATCACCCGCTTGAGGAACATCATTTAATCCGGTAATTTCCACAGGAGTTGCTGGTCCTGCTTCTTTATCACGGCGGCCCATGTCATTGGTCATCACACGAACACGTCCATAAGTATTACCAACAACGATTGGATCACCAACATGTAAAGTTCCTTGTTGAACGAGTAATGTCGCAACCGGACCTTTACCTTTATCTAAGCGTGCTTCAATCACTGTTCCAATTGCTTTTTGCGTTGGATCAGCTTTTAAGTCTTCTACTTCAGCAATCAATAAAATATTTTCCAATAGCTCATCAATGTTTTGATTGAATTTCGCTGAAATATTGACGAAAATCGTATCTCCGCCCCATTCTTCAGGAATTAATTCATGTTCACTTAATTCTTGTTTCACATGATCAGGGTTCGCACCAGGCTTATCAATTTTGTTAACTGCTACAATAATCGGTACTTTTGCCGCTTTGGCATGGTTAATCGCCTCGATTGTTTGTGGCATTACTCCATCGTCCGCTGCAACAACTAAGATGGTAATATCAGTGATGCTGGCACCACGCGCGCGCATACTTGTAAAGGCCGCATGTCCTGGTGTATCTAAGAACGTAATTGGTTTGCCATCAATATCTAACTGATAGGCACCAATATGCTGCGTGATTCCGCCCGCTTCACCTGAAGTCACACGAGAATGGCGCAATGTATCTAATAAAGTTGTTTTCCCGTGGTCTACGTGTCCCATGATTGTGACAACAGGGGGACGTGTGGTTAAGTTTTCTTCAACAACTGCTTCTGGTTCGAAGAATTTATCAATGTCCGCAATATCAACTTGAACTTTTTCTTGCGGTTCCATGCCATAGTCCACAGCTAATAATTCAATTGTATCTTTATCTAGGGCTTGGTTTTGGTTAACCATGACACCCATCATAAATAATTTTTTGATGATTTCCGCTGGTTCGCGGTGGATTTTTTTCGCAATATCCGCCACGTTCATACCTTCTGTATATTCTAAAACATCTGGTAATTCACGGAATTTACGTGCTGGTACTGCTGGCTTCGCTGATTCTTGTTGATGTTTGCCTTTTTTCCCTTTTTTGTTGAAACGATTGCGGTTTTGGTTATTAAAGTTATTCCGGTTATTACGATTTTGACCGCCACCAAAATTGTTGTTACGGTTTTGGCCGCCACGGTTTTGGTTGTTCCCGCCATTGTTATTTTGGCTGGTCCGATTTTGATTCGTTGTAGAACCGTTATTGTTTTGGGTATTGCGGTTTTGATTGTTTGTATTTGTTTGATTGCTACGGTTTTGTGTGTTGCTTTGGCCGTGACGATTTTGGTTGTTGTTGTTTCTTTGTTGTCCATTCGTTGATTGATTGTTTGGACGATTTTGGTTATTTCTTTGTTCACCAGGTTTATTGTTCATTGGTTTCTTATTGGCTGGTTTATTTTGTGTTGTTTGTTGCTTTTGGTTGTTTGTTGCTTTTGATTGAGTATTTACGGTACTTCCTCCTCCGAATGCTTGACGAAGCTTTGTTTCTTGCTCGGAACTAATTGCGCCCATATGGTTTTTAACATCCATACCTAATTGATGCGCTTTATCGACAACGTCTTTGCTTGCTTTATTCATTTCTTTTGCTAGTTCATAAATTCTTTTTTTTCCCATGCAATCACCTTCCTAACCTTTTAGTAATTCCTTGATTTTGGTGGCAAATCCTGCATCAGTTACTCCGATAACCATTCGTGGTCGCCCAATCGCTTGGCTGAGCTCGAATTGACTGAACAGTTCGCTAACAGGAACATTATAATAAGAACTTTTGTCCTTGATTTTCTTTCTAGTATTCTCACTGGCATCTTGCGCAACAAACACAAATTTCGCTTTGTTTGCACGAATATCTTTAAGGGTTAATTCCTCGCCTGTGACTAATTTACCGGCGCGCATTGCTAAACCTAAAAGGTTCAAAATTTTGGTTTTATTTTCCATCGCCAAACAACTCTTTGCGGGCTTTTTGATGTGTTACATAATCCAATAGTTCTTGATAAAATTCATCACTTAATTTTGTTTCTAAGACACGATCAAGAATTTTTTTATCCCAAGCTTTTTGGACTTCCGCAGGATCCAAATCAACGTAAGCGCCACGTCCAGGTAATTTACCAGTTGGATCTAAGGCCACTTCGCCTTCTTTGGAGCGAGTGATTCTGACTAATTCTTTTTTCGGTTTCATTTCGCCTGAAACAACCGATTTACGCATTGGAATTTTTCTCTTTTTCATTTTTCACCCTCCAAAAACGTTATTCTTGTTCAGGTAATTCTTCTGTAATTTCTGCTTCAACAACTGCTTCTTCAGTAGCCAAGTTTTCGTAATCATCTGCCGTCATATCTGAATGGATAATTGCTTCATCCATTTCTTCTGCCACTTCGGCAACTTCTTGATTGGCTTGTTGTTCATAAAATTCAGCCATATCAGATTCTGATTTGATATCAATTTTATGGCCCGTTAATTTAGCAGCTAAGCGCGCATTTTGACCACGTTTACCAATTGCTAATGACAATTGATAATCAGGTACAACAACTGTACATGCTTTGCTATTTTCTGGATCAAAAATAACATCTAATACTTGAGCTGGATTCAAGGCATTACTAATATAAATAGCTGGATCTTCGTTCCATTCCACAATATCCATATTTTCGCCTTTTAATTCATTCACAATCGCTTGGACACGTTGGCCTTTTGGACCAACACAGGTACCCACTGGATCAATATTAGGATCTGTTGAACGAACGGCTACTTTTGAACGATCGCCAGCTTCACGAGCGACGCTTACGATTTCAACAATTCCATCATAAACTTCTGGAATTTCTTGTTCAAAAAGACGTTTTAGTAAATCTGGATGACTACGGCTTACAAAAACTTGTGGGCCTTTTGATGTGTTTTCAACACGTGATACGTAAACTTTAATCCGATCATGCGGTTGGTAAAATTCATTTGGCATTTGATCTTGTTTTGATAAGACTGCTTCGATTTTACCTAAGTTTACATAAATATAACGACGATCTTGACGTTCAACAATTCCTTGCATGATGTCATTTTCATATTCGCTAAATTCATTATAAATAATTGTTCTTTCTGCTTCACGGACACGTTGTAAAATTACTTGCTTTGCTGTTTGGGCAGCAATGCGGCCAAAGTCTTTTGGCGTAACTTCAAAACGAATTTTGTCGCCGATTTCATATGCACCATTTAATGCAACCGCATCTTTTAATGAAACTTCCAGTTGTGAATCAAATACTTCTTCTGTTACTTCTTTGACAGCATACACGTGAATATTGCCTTTTTTTGGTTCAAATTCAACTTCGACGTTGCTTGCTTGTCCATAATGTCTTTTATATGCAGAAACTAAAGCTGCTTGTAACGCTTCAATCACCGTATCTTTAGGAATCCCTTTTTCAGCTTCTAATACGTCTAATGCATTTAACATTTCTTTGCTCATTGTTTTTCTTTTCCTCCTATGGATTCGTTAAAGCTGAACGAGTGGTTCTTCTTCCAAGGGAAAAACTTCTCGTTAAAACTTGTCACAGGCCCGGCTAAAAGTAAAACTTTTAGTGGACCCTTTTTTACATTCGAGTCTGTTGATTAAAATTGAATGGCTAAACGAGCTTTTGCGATATTTTTACGTTCAAAAGTCATTTCCTTCACTCTGGTTTTAATTTTTACACTTAATGTTAATTGTTCTGAATCAAGATGGACTAAGGTACCCTCAATCTGTTTTTCTCCATCAACTGCTTGATAAAGAGAAATATGAATGTACTTACCTACCGCTTGTTCATAATCGCTTTCTTTCTTTAACGGACGTTCTGCTCCCGGAGAAGAAACTTCCAGAAAGTACGCTTGCGGAATTGGATCTGGATCCATTGCATCTAGTTTTTCACTTAATTTTTCGCTGACAAAGGCACATTCCTCAATATCAATGCCACCTTCTTTATCGATAAATACTCGTAAAAACCAATTTTTTCCTTCCTTAACAAACTCTACTTCCACAAGTTCAAAATTTTGTTCTTCTAAGATTGGTGTGACTAACTTTGTTACAGTTTCCACAGCACTACTCAAAATTTTCGCCTCCTTCGAGATTGATGTAACGAACCGTGTCCTGATGACTTTTCCATCAAAAAGAGTGAGCAGAAATCCGCTCACTCCCAACTAGTATCATTACGCTAAAGATAGTATAGCACAGAACCACTCCAAACTCAAATGAACAAGCTAAATCTCTCGAAATTTGCACATTTTGTCTCGATTACTGAAACTATCTAAGCGATTATTTTTTCGTTTTAAAATAGATAAATAATCCTTGAATCAAAAGAAGGCTACCTAAGAAAAGAAACGCGTTTTCTTTTGTTTCTCCTGTTTTTGGCAATTCCTTATTACGAATCGCCTGTTTTTCAATGGTTATTGAAGTAGTTTCTGTGGTTGAATTCGTGGTAGTATCTGTTGTCCCACTCGTTGGTGGTGTGGTACTTTCTATAGGTTTTTCTGGCGTATAGTGATTAGTAAATACTTGACCTCCATCATACTGAGTAGTCGCCACAAGATTTCCTAAAAGCGCCTCGACGGTTACTTGAACTTGAAGGTTGTGCGTATCGTAGGAAACACCTGCCTGTTGCGTGTTTACTTCCCGAATGGTGTATTGATAGTTTCCGGGAGTTTCAAAGGTTAATGGTGAAAATTGAATTTTCCCTAAAGTATCGTTACTAACCGTTTCTAGTACTGTACCTTTCTCATCTAACAATTCAAATTGAAATTCAGCATCCTTCAGTGGTTTTCCTAAAAGAACTTTTCCAGCTAAAAATGAAGCAGCGACTGGTTGATATGAAATCTTATGATTCACAACAGTTTTCAGTGCAACTAAGTTTTTACCAAAGTCTTCAGGTGTTATTGAAATCTTGTTTTGCGAAAGCTGGTAACCGGTAGGTGCTTTGGTTTCTTCTAAAGTATAGTTATCTTTTAACAAGCCTTTAACAATCGCTGTTCCGTTTTGATCTGTTGTGATTTTGGCCACTGTTTGATTGGTTGAGTTACGAATGAGTTTAAACTCTGCACCTGCTAAACGCTGGCCTGCTTCATCTTCTTTATGAATTTCAACAACATATTGTTCACCATTAGCTTCTCCACCACCCGTTTGTGAGACACGACTCACTTCGACTTCTTCCACCACCGTTTGATTTTCTGTTAATTTTGCATAATTTGTGAAGATTTCACCTTTTTCGGGAAGATGATCGATTTTGGTTTTATAGGTGATACGATATTCATTAGTCCCAATATTGCCAAAATGCACCGAAAAATTACGGTCATCAGGACCATACTGGACAGCCAACTGACCAGTTATATCTTCCTCTGGCGTGAACTGCCAAATAGCATTTCCATCCAGTGTCCATTGTCCTCGTTCAATTTTCATAGTGTCTTTCATATAACTTAAACTTTCTGTTTTTAGCACATCTTCCACTTCTAAATCAGTATACGTTTGCCCTGTTGGATTAATCCGTAGTACATTGTAAATTTCGGTTGGATCGTCTTCGATAAACCACGAATACTTGCTAAATTTTTCGTTAACATCATCGCCTTCACCTTGGTAATCAAGATCGCCAGCAAATATTTTTTCCCCTTCAACCGTGACGTAAATAGGAATCTTGGATTCATTTTCGACATTTTCGAAATCAATCAAACTTGTAAAATATAAAGACCCACTAATATTGGCATGGTTTTCTACGTAATCTGTATACGTTAACGTGACCGTTTTATTTGCTAAATCGGTCTGTGCGATTGCAACCACAGCACCTGTATCATCTACTACATTAAAGGTCATATTTTTCTCGAGACGTAGCTCTTCGGGCAAAGTAATCACACTCGTATCCCCACTATTAACGGTATTATCCGGTAAGTTGAACTCAATTCGGAGGTAGATGTCTGTATATTGATTAATGGTCCCAAGTGGGTTTCCCTCTTTGTCCGTTAGATGAATCGCTGTCACAATGTTGCCTACTTGCTTACGCGGCACTACGTTTGGCGTAGCAGAAATTTGATTGGTTTCACTGGTACTAGTTGGTTCCGTTTGCGCATATCCTGTTTCAAGTTTCAGAAAAGGCGTTATCAGCGTCGACAAAAGAATGAAAAACATTCCCCAATAGACAAAACTTCTTTTTTTCATTTTTATTCAATCCTTCCTATCTAAAATAATTGGTTAGGTTTATACTATCAAGGATTAACTAGGTGCAAGTGTTTTTATTTTTCCCAACAATAAAAAACAAAAAACACCGAACCAAAATAATTTTGGCTCGGTGTTTTGCTCCTAATGTCTTTTCTTATAAAACCATAATTGAACTTTTTCAGAAATGGTTGATAAATGTTGGAAAGTTGAGTCTGCTGCAAAGAAAAGAATGGCTAAAAGTAACAAGGCTGTTGGCGATACCGAAGTTAACGAGAACAAGTTTTTCATGGAAATACTTGTAATAACCATTCCGATTAAACAGCCAATCATTACGCGCTTGCGGTAACGATTCATTGGTGAACTAATTTTATAAAGAACCATAAAGCCGACTGAAACTAGCAACAATGTTGCAGTCGTTGAAATGTCCGTTTTTTGAAGTGCAAGAATATCACCACAAATTAGTAAGGCACCGACTACTAACATATCCGTTAACCCACCAGGAATTGCTTTTGATAACACATTGAAAAGAAATTTCCCTTCAATGCGACGATGATTTGGTTCCAAAGCTAGAAATGTCGAAGGAATCCCAATTGTAAATAAACTAATCAATGTGACTTGTGTCGGTTGTAAAGGATATGTCACGGCAAAAATCATAGCAAAGACAGACATCAGCAAGGAGAAAATATTTTTTACAAGGAATAAACTTGAAGAACGTTCAATGTTATTAACTACTTGGCGGCCTTCAAAGACAACCTCCGGCATCGTTGAAAAATCAGAATCCAACAACACAACTTGCGAGGCTTGTGCTGTAGCTTGATTTCCTGAAGCCATGGCAATACTACAATCTGCTTCTTTCATGGCTAAAATATCATTGACTCCATCCCCTGTCATCGCCACTGTATGATCTAATTTTTTCAACAATAGTACAAATTGTTTCTTTTGTTCTGGCGTGACACGACCAAAAACGGTGTATTTTTCTAAAGCTTCTGTCTGGGCTTCCATTGTAGTTAATGTTCGCGCGTCCACATAATTTTCAGCACCAATAATGCCTGCCGCTTGTGCTACATTGGATACTGTTAAAGGATTATCGCCAGAAATGACCTTAATGGCCACATTTTGTTCAGCGAAATATTCAAAAGTTGCTTTGGCTTCTTTACGAATCGGATTCCAAAGAAGAATGTAGCCTAGAGGTTGAACCTCTGCTGTCAACGTTTCCTGAAATTCTCCTAAATACTTTCCGAACACCAATAAGCGATAGCCTTGACTTGTATAATGTTCCACTTCAGATTGATACATTTCATAATTGTCTCTCAAAATCATCTCTGGCGCCCCAAGAATATACGTCGCTTCTGGGAAAGTCACGCTACTAAATTTTTCGACAGACGAAAACGAGGTATAGCTAACGGCTTCCCTCTGATTATTAGTAACAAAAAATTCTTTCATCGCTTTCATCGTATCATTGTCAGCTGACATTGTTCGACAAAAATCGCCAATTAATTTTTCGACATTGGTTAAGTCTGTACCATCATTTTCGATACTCACCACAGGAACCAACTCTTGGACTTCCATCGTGTTTTCAGTAATTGTTCCTGTTTTATCTACACATAACACATCAACACGTGCTAAGGATTCGATACTTTTCATGTTGTGCAATAAAACGCCGCGCTTCGCTAAGCGCATTGTGCTGGCAGCTAATGCAACGGTTGTTAAAAGGTACAACCCTTCCGGAATCATCCCAATCAAGGCAGCTTCCATGGAGACAATGCTGTCATGAAGCCCTTGGTGGTTGATGAAATAACTTTGGAAAAATAGAACACAGCCGATCGGGATAATAATAATCCCTACCCATTTCACCAAACGGTTAATGGAACCGACCATCTCTGATTGTTCCCCTTTTTTAATTGATTTCGCTTCAAGCGTTAATTGATGAACATAGGCCTCAGCGCCAATTTTATCAATTCTTGCATAACAAGAACCTGACACAATAAAGCTACCTGACAAAAGTTGGCTATCTGCTACTTTGGTAATCTCATCAGATTCCCCAGTTAACAAGGATTCATTCACACGGACTTCACCAGATAAGACAATTGCATCCCCAGAAATCTGTTCACCCGATTTAAAGAGCACCACATCATCCAAAACCAGTTCATCTGGCGAAATTTCTTGTTCTTGGCCATCCCTCACAACGGTTACTTTTGTAGCGTTTAGAATATTTAAGCTATCTAATACTTTCTTCGACTTAATTTCTTGGTAAATTCCAATGACCGTATTAATGATTACTACTGGCAAAAAGGTCATATTTTTATAAGATTGTACCAGCATTAATAACACACCTAGTACTACAAAAATTAAGTTGAAATACGTAAATACGTTATTAATAACAATCTGTTTCGTTGTGATAAACTCTGTATCGACGGCGGCATTGACTAAGCCTTTTCGCTGTCTTTCTTCAACTTGTGCGGCCGTCAAGCCTTGTTTATCTTCTGGATAATAGCGTTCCGCGTTAGCAGTCACTGCTATTGGTTCATTTTCTTGCATTTCTTTTTTTCTTCTCAAACACATCACCCCTTGTTCTAGTCGACTCTTTCATCGTCTCCTTCTCTCCCACAGTATAGCACTGAATAAAAATTTAGATAACAACTAGCGTCCAACTATAGAAAAAAATTATACATTTCCTAAACATTGTCATTTTCAGGAACAAGCTAACGCAAAACCTTTTCATTTACTTGTTTTTCCTTTACTATAGTAAAGAAGAAATATCAAGAAATGAGGAACAATTGATGGCACAGAATCACGTAATTAAAGTTAGTAAAAAAACATTAGCAGAGATGACCACTGTTTATCAACCCAATCGTTTAAATAAAACGGTCCCTTATACTGTCTTTGTAGCCAAGGTTGGCACCACTACTATCACCGCTTATCAATCAGGTAAAGTCATGTTTCAGGGACCTCAAGCTGAAAAAGAGGCCGCTCGTTGGGAAGGAACGAGTACCACACCAAAGAAAAAAATTTCTCCCCAGACTACTACACTGCCTGCTGATTTTGGCAACTGGTCTGTGATAGGTTCCGATGAAGTCGG
Organism: Enterococcus sp. DIV2467a; assembly: GCF_050532945.1. Lineage (NCBI taxonomy): Bacteria > Bacillati > Bacillota > Bacilli > Lactobacillales > Enterococcaceae > Enterococcus > Enterococcus sp. DIV2467a. The sequence continues at coordinate 1,851,949 of NZ_CP172896.1, forward strand.
TAATGGTAGCTATTTTGGTCCAGTAACTGTCTGTGCTGCCTATGTTGACAAAAGCATGATTAGCAAACTAAAAGCATTGGGTGTTCGTGATTCCAAAGAATTAACCGACCCACAAATTATTCAATTGTCACATGTCATTAAAGAACTGATTCCTTACAAGTTATTAATCGTTGAACCAAAAAAATACAATGAGATCCAACCAAACTACAATGCTGTACACATGAAAGCCGCTTTGCATAACCAAGCGATTTATCTGTTGCTACAAGAATTGGCTCCCACAAAGCCAGAAGGGATTTTGATTGACCAGTTCACCCCTGAAAATAATTATCGGAAATATGTTCGTAATGAAAAAAATCAAGTCACTGAAAAATTGTTCTTCGTCACTAAAGGAGAGCAGTATCATGTTGCCGTTGCTGCCGCCTCTATTATTAGCCGCGCTGCTTTTTTAGAAGAGTTAGACAAAGAATCTGCAGAATTGGGTTTCTCTGTGCCCTCTGGTGCTGGCAGCAAATCAGACCAAGTAGCCGCCCGTATTTTGAAAAAAGGCGGCCTAGACTTATTAGCGAACTACGCGAAGCTGCATTTTGCAAATACCCAAAAAGCCCAAAAGTTACTATAAAATAAACACCAAGCAAAAGTCCCAATGCCGATCAGCGGCGCTGGGACTTTTGCTTGGTGTAAAAAATTATTTTTCAATTTCGATAAACAGGACTTTTAAGTAATTACCTTCTGGAAAATTAGGATTCACTTGAAAGTCTGCCGGTAATTGATACGTGTCCGTAATCTTGTAACGAACATTTTTCTCTTGCAAGGCAGTAATCACCATTTTTTTATATTTGGCTAAGGATAAATTTGCCGCATTGGTTGAGGCAATAAGCGTTCCCTTATCCGTTAAAATATCAATAGAATCTTTCACTAGCTCCCCATAATTTTTAGCAACGGAAAAAACTTTCTTTTTGTTGCGAGCAAAACTCGGCGGATCCAAAATGATCATGTCATAACTCAAGCCTTTACGTGAAGCATATTTAAAGTAGTCAAAAACATCCATAACAATAATCTTTTGCGCGGCAAGATTTAAATGATTGACTTCAAATTGCTCAGTCGTTTTCGGTAAGCTTCGTTTAGCTAAATCCACACTAGTGGTGGCCACGGCACCTCCCATAGCGGCAGCTACTGAAAAAGCACCTGTGTAACTAAACATATTTAAGACTGTTTTACCTACTGCAAAACCATCTACTAATCGACCACGAACTTCTTTTTGATCTAAAAAGATGCCTGTCATTAATCCTTCGTTTAAATAGGTAGCAAATTGAACGCCATTTTCAGTGACAAGTAATGGCTCGGGTGCTTGTTCGCCATACAAAAACTGTGATTCTGGTAAATCTTTTGTGGAAAAGCGAATCTTTTCGTAGGCACCAATAATGTCAGGGTAAACTGTGCGAAACGCCGTCAAAAGTTCGGCTTTTTTCTGATAAAGGGTTTCATTATACCATGAAAAAACGGCGTAATCTGCATAGCGATCGATGATTAGACCCCCAATGCCATCCCCTTCTCCATTAAATAATCGATACGCGGTTGTCAGCGAATCCTTTTCAAAAGACGTCCGCTTCTCACGACTTATTTCAAAGAGTTGTTGAAAAAAAGATTGATTAATTGGTCCATGCCATGACAGCAACCAACCAATTCCTTTATTTTGTTCGCCTAAATATCCTTCGGCTAAACGCTGGCCTTTACTATCAATCAAAGTAAGCCAATCTGTTGGCAACGGCGCCGGCACTTGTTGCAAATCTTCTTTCTGAATTAAAGGATATCCTTTTTTAAATTTATGTTCTGCTTTTTTAGTTACTTGAAGTTTCATTCTGTACACCTACTTTTCAAAGTCCTATCTAGTATAGCAAAAAAAGGCCCATCTGTCTTTAAAGGATTCAAGCTTCACGTCATTTAACGAACTAAAAAGTTTAAGGAAATGGTAAGTTTTCTTTAACATCACCATTCCTCACTTCGGTAAGAATTGACATAAAATTTGTGAAAGAGTAAAATTAAAGCGATATTGTAAAATACGAAATTTACCTAATTTTACTTTTATAGAATCATCGTTTAGAAAGGACGTTTATTTTGAAAAAATTATTTAAAACAAATATTTTGAACACGCGACTGGGGTTATTCTCACTAATCGCCATCTTACTGTGGCTAAAAAACCTCTTTGCGTACGCCGTTGATTTCCATTTACGTTTGGAAAATATTAACGAGTACTTCATACTCTTAATTAATCCAATTGCCACAACGGTCTTTTTATTAGCCATTGCTTTGTATGTTCGCCGTAAAAAAGCTTCTTATATTACAATGATGATTATTTACTTCTTGATGAGTTTACTGCTCTTCTCAAATGTTGTGTATTATCGAGAATTTACTGACTTCATCACAGTTAATACGATGCTTGGTGCTGGCAAAGTAGCTAGCGGTCTTGGCGAAAGTGCCTTACGTCTCTTTAGACCTTATGACGTCATTTATTTCTTAGACTTCATTATTATTGGCGTATTATTATTAACGAAAAAAATTAAAACAGATGCGCGTCCAGTCCGCGCACGTGTAGCAGTCTCTGTCACACTCCTTTCTGTTGTCTTTTTCTTATTCAATCTATTTATGGCTGAAACAGAACGTCCCCAATTATTAGGACGTCAATTCTCTCGTGACTATATCGTGAAATTCTTAGGCTTAAATGCCTTTACCGTATACGATGGCATTACAACTTACCAAACAAACCAAGTCCGTGCCGAAGCCAGTGCTAACGATATGAAACAAGTTGAAGATTACGTGAAACAACAATATGCGGCACCCGATGATAGTAAGTTTGGTATTGCAAAAGGCAAAAATGTAATTTATATCCATTTAGAAAGTTTCCAACAATTTTTAGTTAATTACAAATTAAAAGATGAAAATGGCGTAGAACACGAAGTCACACCATTTATCAATAGTCTTTACAATAGTAAAAGTACCTTTAGCTTTGATAACTTCTTCCACCAAGTTGGTCAAGGAAAAACAAGTGATGCCGAAACGTTACTTGAAAATTCACTATTTGGTTTAGACCAAGGTTCACTCTTTACACAAGTTGGTGGGAAAAATACGTTTGAAGCAGCACCCGATATTTTAAAACAAACGCAAGGATACACTAGCGCTGCTTTCCACGGAAATGCCGGTAACTTCTGGAATCGAAATGAAACCTATAAACGTTTAGGCTATGACTATTTCTTTGATGCTAGTTATTATGATGTTAATTCAGATAACTCATTCCAATATGGGTTACACGATAAACCATTCTTTAATCAATCCGTTCAATATTTAGAACATTTACAACAACCGTTCTATTCTAAATTTATTGCTGTGTCCAATCATTATCCTTATTCTCAATTTACAAACGATGAAGCAGGATTCCCAATTGCAAAAACCTCTGACGAAACAATTAATGGTTACTTTGCAACAGCGAATTATTTAGATAAAGCGGTCGAAGAATTCTTTAACTACTTGAAATCTTCAGGTCTCTATGAAAACTCAGTCATTGTTCTTTATGGCGATCACTATGGGGTTTCTAATTCAAGAAACCAAAACTTAGCAGAATTAGTAGGTAAAACCAAAGCAGATTGGAACGATTTTGACAACGCCAATATGCAACGTGTTCCTTATATGATTCACGTTCCTGGTCAAGAAAATGGCGGTGTGAACCATACGTATGGCGGCCAAGTTGATGCCTTACCAACCCTTCTACACTTGCTTGGTGTCGATACGAAAAACTACATTCAGCTAGGCCAAGATTTATTCTCTAAACAACACAATCAAATCGTTGCTTTCCGCAACGGCAATGTTGTAACACCTAAATATACTATTTTAGGTTCTAGCATTTACGATACTAAAACAGGCACTTTAATTACAGAACCAACCGAAGAAGTTAAGAAAGAAGTCGCTGATTTAAAAGCCAAAGCGACGAAACAATTAGAAACGTCTGACCAAATTACTAACGGTGACTTGCTTCGTTTCTATACCAATAGCGGCTTAAAACCAGTTAACCCAGAAGACTATGATTACAAGAACCAATTGCAACAACTGGAAGCAATTGAAAAAGAAAAAGGTGAAAAATCAACGAGTGTTTACAGTAAAAACAATAATAAATCAACCGTTGATGAATATCACACTGACAGTTATCAAGGCTATCAAAAAACTGGTAAATAAATCTTCAAAAAGCTTGAGCAATTTGCTCAAGCTTTTTTGCTACTTTTTCATAATTAATTCATATTATTTCACTATACTAAAGATAGTTTAGAGAGGTGAAAGTTGATGAGAAGTGTCCGTTACGCTACAGCTAGTAGTTTTTATCATAAAAAAATCACGTTAATCACTGCACTCTTCTTCTTCCTGTTCTCTTTCTTATTGACTGGGCTGTTTAACTTAATTGATTTTGAAAAAGAGTTTTTACGAACGATGCCAGACTTTGTCGATATTGAAAAACAAACTAGTTACCATTACCAACTGATCCAATACTATTGGCACCTCTATCTAGGTAGTGTCATTTTCTTTGGTGTTACTTTTCTTCTGTTGATGTATGTGACATTACGCATAAAAAAGGAAGAAATACATACATGGTATCACATGCACTTTTCAAATATGTATGTCACCAAACAGCTCTTACTAGAGTTATGTTTACCGGCTCTATTAGGAATTTTCAGTTTTTTACTTTTCACTTTAATGTTTCAAGAAACGTATAATACTGTTCTTTGGGCTGCTCGTGATGCTATTTTACAGTGGTCTCATTTGGAAACTCCAGCATTTTTAGCTAAAAGTACCGACCAGGATGTCACAATTACAAATATCCAGCATTTAGGGATTCAAACGATCCAAGCGTTTTCTTTTGATTTTAAAAGTATGCAGTCGCTTTATACAATCCGTAATTGCTTTGTTAACTGCTTAATCTTGCTTGGCATTCCTCTTGTTTGCGGGACTCCTTTCACGTTGATTTATTTACGCACACATAAGAAATAAGGGAGGGATTTTCTATGAATGTCACACCATCATTCAAAAAAACAACCGAAAAAAAATCCTCATTCGACGCGTTAGCTTTGCGAGAAGTTTATGGAATCATTTATTCTGCTCCAGAACAAGAACTCGCATTGGCCGATTTTTTCCAAACAAACCAATTAACCATTACTAGGCTTTCTTCTAGTGAAACCTTTTTGCCCTACTTGCCATTAGAAGAAAATTTATTTATCGCTAGTACGATCAAAGAACGGGATCGAAAAGTAGTTCTAGCCGAAGCTTTCCAGGTGTTCCAATTAGAACCTGCCTTACTTGGTCGTTCCTTTACTTCTTTTACGACTTTTGAAAAAATTAAAATGCGCATAATACAACTTTTGCTTTCAAAAACAAGTACGTTAGTGATTGATGACATCTTTTCTTCATTAACGATTGGACAACGTCAAGAAATTTTACCTCAATTAAAAATAGCAGTTCAAAAAAGAAACAAGCGCTTGCTATTTCTGACAAAAGATCCACAAATTATTGATAGTCCCTATGTGCACCCCCTGTCTCTACATGCGTTATTAAACTAAAGAAAACGTCTGGCACTGATTGTGACCAGACGTTTTCTTTAGTTTTCAGTGATTTCAACATCAGGAAATGAAATAATAAACGTGGTGCCTTTACCAAGTTCACTCTCAACATTGATTTTTCCTTTATGCAAACGGACCAATTGTTGAACGATTGGTAAGCCTAATCCTGATTCTCCATATTTCGTATTTTTACGGGATGGATCTACTTTGTAATAACGATCCCAGATATTCAGAATTTGCTCTTCCGTCATGCCGATTCCTGTATCAGAAATACGGACAATAGTTTCTAAATAGCCTTTTTCTAAAACAATATGAATTTCGCCATTTTCAGTAAATTGGATAGCATTTTGAACAATATTGACAACCACTTGAACGAAACGATCATAATCGGCATACACATCAATTGGTTCGGTGGTGTCTAAATACAATTGATTACCGGCGGCTTCAGCTTTGGCCGTTAGTTGAGTCACAATATTTTCTAAAGCTTCTGTTCCATTGAACTTCTTCACGACAATTTGAATCTGGTTGGTCCGAATTTTTTCATAATCAAGATTTTCATTCACTAAGCGAATCAAGCGAGCGGTCTCATTTTGCATCAGTTTAATCGCATTCTCTTTTTGATTTTCAGGAATAGCATTATACTGCAATCCCTCTAACAAGCCATTAATAGTTGTTAAAGGCGTCCGCATTTCATGAGAGGCATCCGCCATAAATTGACGACGGCGCTCTTCTTGCCGATTGATTTCTTCTTGTGATTCTTTTAAAGACGCGGCCATTTTATTAAAATCTTCTGCTAGGTCATCAAATTCATCTTTGTCATGAACCGGTAATTGAATATCAAAATTTCCACTAGTAATTTCTTTGGTGGCTTTACGCATCCGATTAATTCGTTTCACTTGGAAAGTCGCAAATAGATAACTTAGTAACAAGGCAATCACACCAGAAAAAATAAAGCCTTTAATCAAGTTTTGTGTCACGGACTGAACACTTCGGTCAACGTTTTTGGCAGGTTGTGTAATAACGAGTGAACCAATAATCACTTTTTTATCAGAAGACTGATTTGATGCATACACCGGTAACATTACATAGGACGAAGTATTTCGGGCCCCGTAAATATCAATGTTTTCTGTTGCATAAACACGATTGCCTTTCATGATTTGATCCCAATTTTTATCGATTAAGGAAAAGTCTAATTTTTTTGTGCTATCAACTGGTGGGTACTGCACTTCGCGGTCCTTGTTAATAAACACAAATTGCACATCTTGCTTCTGGAGTACACGTTCAGTCAACTGAAATGAATAGGATAAAACATCTCGATCCGAAACGCCTGCGACATTAATAAAAAAGTCACGTGTTTCTAAAGCCGATTCTGCATAACCATATAGCTGTTCATAGTTATTTTCTTGCATTGTGCGCTTGGTCAATTGTGTGAAAGACGTCCCGACAATGAGAATAATCAGAGCGATCACACCTATAAAAGCAAGTAATTGTTGATACAAATACTTCATTAAGCAACACCTGAATCGTCGAATTTATACCCTACGCCCCAAACCGTTTGGATGACTTGAGGACCCACTTTTTCAATTTTTTGTCGTAATTTTTTGATATGGGCATCAACTGTCCGTTCATCGCCAAAGTATTGATAGTCCCAAACCAATTCTAGTAGTTGTTCGCGTGAAAAGACTTGGCGTGGTTTTTTTGCTAAAGTGTATAGCAAATCAAATTCTTTAGGTGTTAAGCCTTCAATTAATTGATTATCTAAATATGTTTCTCGTGTTTTCGTATTCATTTTAAAATGATCCGTAATCACATCAAACGTTTCATCTGTATTCTCAGACGTATCATGCGCAGCCTCTGCCACCTCGGCACGACGATGTAGAGCTTTCATCCGTGCAATCAAAGTTAATGGACTAAATGGTTTTGTCACATAATCATCCGCACCCATTTCAAGGCCAATTACTTGGTCACTTTCAGAATCACGAGCGGTCAACATAATAATGGGAACATTGGCTGAAACTTTGCGAATTTCACGACAAACAGCCATCCCATCCATACTAGGTAAGTTTAAGTCTAACGTAATCATGTCCCATTTTTCTGGCGAAGCAAGAAAAGTCGCCAATCCTTCTTTGCCATCATCTTTAAAGGTAGCTTCCCACCCTTCATTTAAGAAAAACATTTGCATCATTTCTGAGACGGATTCATTGTCTTCAATCATTAATATATTCATTTCATTCACTCCTTATTCACTTTTCATAAAACTGCTCTATTGTAGTATACTCTAAAATTGAATTTGTACCAACCGATTCTATATTTCTTCAAAAATCCTTTACAGAACCATCAAAAATCACTTTTTTTCCTGCTCTTTTAAAGAAAACGAAAGGAACCCATTGTCTTTTCAGAAAAGTTTGTTAAAATAACAAGCGTAGAGAGGATGTTAGGGTATGGATAAAATGAAAGCTATTACTTTTTTTGATTTAGATGGAACTTTGTTAGATGGAACATCGCAAATAACTCCTGAGATTACGGCAGCAGTGGCGGCCTTGAAAGACAATCAAATTTTACCTTTAATTGCGACAGGACGAACCTTGTGTGAGATTCAGCCAATTATGAAAGCCAGTGGCATTGATTCTGCGATTGTAATGAACGGGCAATTTATTCATTATGAAGGAAAAACGATTTATTCAGATGAATTTACAACAGAGGAATGTGTTTTACTGCATGAACATGTCAAACAGCGTGGTCATGAATTGGCTTTTTACAATGAGCGCCGTATTTTTTGTACAGGGCATACTGGCACAGTGAAACAAGCCTATGATTATATTCATTCAGCTGTTCCAGAAATTGATCCCACAGGTTATGAGAATGATGCCGTCAACATGATGTTGGTCTTAAGTCAACATGGCGATGATGATGAATATTACTATGAGCGGTTTCCTGAATTGACCTTTTATCGCAATGGTCCTTTTTCAATTGATATTGTTCGTAAAGGGGTCTCTAAAGGCTCTGGTGTCAAAAATCTTTTTAACACCTTGGGATTAAACGGCATTCCCACTTATGCCTTTGGTGATGGCATCAATGATTTGGCGCTGTTTGAGGCCTGTGATTATGGAATTGCCATGGGTAATGCGCGAGAAGAACTAAAAGAAAAAGCCACCTTTATTTCAACTAAAAATACTGAGAATGGCATTGTTAATGGCTTGAAAAAATTTGATTTACTATAAGAGAAAACTACCTTCTTCTATTGATGTACTTTAGAAGAAGGTAGTTCTTTTGTATGTTCATTTTTCTTTTTCTGCTGTGCACAGAGAGCTACTCCCACTACTTGAATCAGCAAAATCGCTCCCAACAAACAACTTAATACGATGTTTCCTGATAGGATTGTTCTTCTGATTAAAATAATTAATACAACACTGCTAATTCCGTAGAGTAACCATTGGTTGTCCATTTTTATTGACCCCTTTGTTTTTCTATGTTTAGGATAGGATGTTTCCTACTAAAATGCAAGGAAAGATCCTAGATTCTTACAACTAACCCATAATTTTTACTAATTCCTTATTTGTTTTCATTTATTCTTAAGATTCGTTTCATTTTTGTAAAAAATCACACTTTTTTTCTATCTCTGTTTTAAATTGCGTACAGTTCTTAAAAAAAATGATACACTAAAAGTGAACTCGAAATGAAAGGAGCCATTCCTTTGGTTAATAGCGAAAAAAGAAAACAATTAATTATTGATACATGCATTTTAGCTGGAAAAATTATGCTGGAAAGCGGATCTGAAGTATATAGAACCGAAGATACAATTACTCGGATTGCTGCAAATGCTGGCGAGCCAGAGAGCGTTTGTTACACGACGGCTACAGGGATTTTCGTGGGTTTTCGTTCCAGTAATTATACGCAATTAGAAAACATCCCCCAGCGCTCGATTAATTTGGAAAAAGTTAGCCTTGTCAATCAATTATCAAGAGAATTTGCGCAAAAAGAGATTACTCTACCAGAGCTTTATCAGCGTTTAACTCTATTAGAAACGGATACCCCCACTTTTTCAATTTCGTTACGCTTGTTAGCAGCCGGGATTGTTAGTTGTACGTTAATGTACATTTTTGGTGGCACTTGGCAAGATTTTATTGCAACTTTTTTTGTTGGCGTGATTGGGTATGCCAGTTATCTTTTTACCCAAAAGTTATTCCAAGTTCCTTACCTTGATTCATTCGCAGCCGCTTTTGTCATTGGTTTGTTGGCCTATTTGGCTGTACATTTTCGCTTAGCAGTCAACATCGATAATATTATTATTGGTGCGGTGATGCCGTTAGTTCCAGGTGTGGCGATTACGAACTCTTTTCGCGACATTTTAGCGGGCCACCTCATCAGCGGGACGGCGCGAGGGACAGAAGCTATTTTTATTGCTGGGTCTGTTGGCCTGGGAATTGCCTTGATTTTTAAATTATTTATGTAAGGAGTGTTCAAATGGAACTAATTTTTCATCTTCTTTTTAGTTTTTTAGCGACTGTGACGTTTGGTATTATTACGAACATTCCTCGTAAAGCACTGGTGGCTTGTGGCATTACTGGCATGACAGGCTGGATGATTTATTATGTCTTAACGCAAACTTTTGATGCTAGTCAAACCTTTGCAAACTTTTTAGGAACGGTCGGGTTAGGAATCGCTAGTATCTTTTTTTCCCGTTACAAAAAAATGCCGATGATTATTTTTTATATTCCGAGTTTGGTTCCTTTAGTGCCAGGAGGCCCTGCCTATCAAGCAGTTCGGAGCATTTTGTTAGGAAATATTGATGATGGTTTGCAGTTGATTTTAAAAGTTGTCTTTACTGCTGCAGCTATCGCAGCGGGCTTTATGGTGACCTCGCTACTGGAACGAATTGTCAAACGTTTTTTCCCCAAGCGACTCTTCCGATTGGTCAAAAAATAAAAAAACAAGCTCATTTTCTGAGCTTGTTTTTTTATTCTACTTCTTCAAAGAACAGCAACAAATCTTGTAGTGTTAATTGTGCTTTTTCAGCAGCGTTTAAATCTTGAACAATTTTACCTTTTTGTAAAACAATTAAACGATTGCCATATCGTAAAGCATCTTCCATTCGATGGGTAATCATTAAACAAGTTAAGTTCCCTTCTTCAATCCGTTGTTCCGTTAAGTGCATCAACTGCTTGGACGTTTTGGGATCTAAGGCAGCAGTATGTTCATCTAAAAGTAATAATTCTGGTTTTGTGATAGTGGCCATTAATAAACTTAAGGCTTGGCGTTGACCGCCAGAAAGGTTACCTGTCGGTGTATCCAGATGATTTTCCAAGCCATTGCCAACTTCTTGACAGATTTTTGTAAACAAGGCGCGTTGCTCATTTATCTTCCGTAATGTTAAGGGACGTTTTTGTCCGCGTTTCATGGCAAGCAACAAATTTTCTGCCACAGTCATTCTTGGTGCTGTCCCCATTTTAGGATCTTGAAAAACACGCGCTAGAGATTTGGCCCGTTTGACTTCAGAAAGATTGGTGCGATTGACTCCTTCAATTAAAAATTGTCCTTCTGTTAGTGTCAAAGTTCCTGCTAAACTATTGAATAGCGTACTCTTGCCTGCGCCATTTCCACCTAAAACAGTAATGAAGTCCCCAGGATAAATGGCTAAGTTCACATGATCCAAAATCACTTTTTTTTCATTCATCCCATTATCAATGATTTTTGTCGCATTTTTTAATTCAACAACTGGTTTCATTTCGTTTCCCCCTTATCAGAAAAGCCATGTAGTCGTAATGCTTTTTTCAATTGTGGGATCATTAAACAGATTGCTAAAATCACTGCTGAGAAGATTTTCAAATATGTCGTATCAAAGCCTAATTTAATCACTAATAAAATCAATAGTTGATAAATAATACTCCCTACAACAATCGCCATCAACCGTTCACCAAACGTTAATTCTCCAAACAGTACTTCACCAATAATGAGTGAAGCCAAGCCAATCACAATGACGCCGGTTCCTTTACTTACATCCGCATATCCATCATTTTGGGCAATCAAAGCGCCAGATAAGCCAATCAAGCCATTCGATAAAACCAATCCTAAAATTTTCATGCGATCCGTTTGAATGCCAATCGAGCGAGCCATTTCTTCATTGTCACCTGTCGCAATATAGGCTTGTCCTAAACTAGTGTTAAAGAAAAATAACAGTAAAATCATTACCACAGCCAAAACACTAATCCCTAAAAAAATAGTATCATAATAATCTGGTAAGGCCATTTTTTGAAAGACATCTTGAATCTTCGGTTGGTTTAGTAAAGACTTATTTGGCGATTTCATCACAAATAAAATCACGGAATTTAAACCAGACATCACTAAAATTCCTGCTAAAATAATTGGAATTTTTCCTTTTGTAAATAGTAAACCAGTCACTAAACCGGCAAGCATTCCTGCTCCGACCCCTAAAAGAGTCGCTACAAATGGTGAAACCCCTGTTGTAATGGCAGTTACACAAACTGCCCCTCCTAACGGAAATGAACCTTCTGTGGTCATATCTGGAAAATTTAAAATACGATAAGTCATAAAGATACCTAGTCCTAACAAGGCCCATAACATTCCTTGTCCAATTGCTGAAACAATCATCGCTTCTCCTACTTTCTTTGATAATTAGTTAATCAATTTCGATTTTTTTGCTAACTCTGCGGGAATCGTAATTCCTAACTTTTGAGCTTGTTTTTCATTGATAATTGTGTCGCCTGTATTAAAGGTATAAATGGGTGTAGTTGCTGGTTGACTTTTTCCAGACAGAACCTCTGCTGCCATTTTGCCGGCTTGTACCCCCAACGCATGTTGATTAATCCCTACTGTTGCTAAACCGCCTTGTTCTACCATTGTATCCACCGAAGGAATAATCGGCGTCTTGGTTCGATTTGCTTCTCCGACTACCGTTTGCATGGCATTAGCAATCGTATTATCAGTTGGTATATAAATCACATCTGTTTCCTTAGTCATCACTTGAACCGTTTGTGCAATTTCATTACTTGATGGCACAGCATATGTTTTCACTGTCAATCCTTTGGCTTCAGCTGCTTTCTGCGCTTCAGCTACTTGGTATCGAGAGTTTTCTTCTGAGGAAGCATAGAGAATACCTATTTTTTTGGCAGCTGGTATCAATTCTTTTAGTAAATCCATCTGGGCTGACAAAGGTGATTGATCACTAACACCCGTGATGTTACCGCCTGGCTTTTGATTGTCTTTCACCAATCCAGCACTAACAGGGTCCGTAATGGCGCCTAAAATGATTGGGATTTCTTGGGTAGTGTTGGATAACGCTTGCGCAGCTGGCGTGGCGATGCCAATTAAAACGTCTGCCTTTTTTTGTACTAATTGTTGACTCATGATTGCTAACTTACTCTGGTCGGCTTGACCATTTTGAAAAATAATTTCTAAGTTTTTGCCTTTGTCATAGCCATTTTCCTTTAACCCTTCCTCAACACCTTTATAAATTTCATCCAATGCGGGGTGACTGACAAACTGCAGAACCCCTACAGTAACTGTTTCTTTCTTTGAATTCGTCACTTTTTGATTCACAAAAAAAGCACCAATTAAATAAATAGCTAATAAAGACACGACAAACGTTAAACGTTTATTTTTCATTTTGCATTCTCCTAACTGCCCTTTTGTTTGGCAACTTTTTCTTTTTAATAATAAAACCATTATCTATAGGGCGTTTCTTCCGTTGAAAGTGAAACTGAGATTCGTAATCCTCTGCTTAGTCAAAATCCTAGGAACACTTTTTTACAAATGTCAGGATTTAGCTGCGACGAGGATCGCAATTTTGGTGAGAATCGCAGGAGTACTTTTCTACGAATGGGACAACGTTCTCTTCGTTCACCTTGTGCTACTCATCACTCTTAAAGGCCAAACTTCGGCGAGTATACGCAGCCTGCATCTACTCTGTCACTTTGTGCCAATCGTAGTGCTTGTCAGGATTTAACTGCGACGAGGATCGCAACTTTGGTGAGAATCGCAGGAGCACTTTTCTACGAATGGGACAACGTTCTCTTCGTTCACCTTGTACTACTCATCATCTACTCTGTCACTTCGTGCCAATCGTAGTGATTCGTAGCAAAAAAACAACGACTTATCCTAAGTGTTTAGGAGTGGTCGTTGTTTTTATGCAAAACAAAAACCACATAGATGGGTCCTCTATGTGGTCGTTTTTTCTTCTTGAATATAACCAGCATAGATACACTTTTTAGAATAAGTCTTCTAAAGTTGTATCTATGAAAGAATCATACATACAACTATCTACGCCAGTTTTGCCATGATTGGTGCATTTCTTTTACGTTAGATAATTGTGTCATGTATTTTCCCTCCTAGTTATGTTGTTAAAGGTAGTCTACACTATATTGATTTTGTTCGTCAAGAAAAAGTTTTTATTTTCTTGCATTTCTTTTACTTCTAAAAAACGAGCCACTCTTATGAGAGGCTCGTTTTTCTTTATTTCAGCATATTTACCACTTAATTGTTTCGGTTTCTTTCAATTTTCACGGGAACTTTAACTGCTTGTTTTTGCGATTGAATCAGCCATAAACTTACTAAAATCGTCATTGAAATTACTAATGCCATCGAAAATCCCCTCTTTCTAATTCCTTAAAACTTTCTACAATCTAAGTTTAACATAGCTAGCTATTATTCACCAGTTTCTGGTACTGTATCAGTGCTTTCTGTCGTCGTTTCAGTAGATTGAGCAACGCCAGTCGTGCTGGTCGTCGTCTGTGTTTCCGCGGTCTTTGCTGCTTCTTTTTCAGCTTCTTGGGCCGCCTTTTTCTGGTCTTTCAAAACGCCAGCCATTGGTAATCGATTTAATTCTGGTATTAATTGTGTTTTTAAATCCATAGATTTTTCGACAACCGTCCGTGTCTTTTCTTTGCCGTTTTCAAAGAAAACAAGCGTAATCTCATCGCCGCTAACATTGTATTGCTCTTGTGCTTTGCCAGCATTATAAATTAACGGATAGATATACAGCGAACGATGAAATTCATTCATTTTATCTGAATTAAACAGCTTCACCATTTGATCGTATTGCTTGCCAGATGGTTTAGCAAACATGACTGACATGGCTCCTGTTTCTTGGATTTTCTTGTCTGCTGTTTTGTAATCTAAGACACTGACTTTCTCTGATTTGATGGGTCCTGCGACTAACGATTCAACTTGAGCAGCTCGAATATTTTTTTGCATCGTTGGAATAAAAATGATTGAGCCAATTATTAATACTAATGCTACAATAGCGGTAATCATTAACAGTTTTCTTTGTCTTAATTCATAAAATGCCTCTTTTAGTTCTTCCATAAAATTATTCAACTTCTAATCGCTCCTCGCTTTTAGTTCTTATCTATTATACTAATCATTTTCTTTCTTGCCTACCCTTGCGCTTTAATTACTAAAAAAACCAGCAAACTTCCCCAGCTTTCTAAGGAAAACCCAACCCCTTTTTAACAAGCTTCTTTCTTAAATTCAAAAACTCCGCTATAATAAAGCTATTAGTCGGAAAGAAACGAGGGATTTATTATGTCATTTGATGGCGTATTTACTCATAGCATGGTTCATGAGTTGACAGAAACACTCGTAAGTGGCCGGATTTCAAAAATCCATCAGCCTTATGAAAACGAAGTCGTTTTAGTCATTCGTGCGAAAGGTAAAAACCATAAATTATTATTATCAGCACATCCTAGTTATGCGCGCATACAACTATCTACAATTACCTATAGCAATCCGGAAACACCTCCTAATTTTGTGATGATGTTACGAAAATTTCTGGACGGTGCCATTTTAGAAACGATTCAACAAATAGAAAATGATCGCGTGATTCACTTCACCTTTTCAAAAAGAGATGAACTAGGCGACTTACAAAATATTGTTTTGATTGTTGAATTAATGGGACGTCACAGTACTATCGTTTTAGTTAACCAATCTTCTGGAAAAATCTTAGATGCAATAAAACACATTGGAATGAGCCAAAATAGTTATCGTTCGTTGCTTCCTGGAGCAACTTATATTGAACCGCCAAAACCAATGGGACTTAATCCGCTCACGGCCTCAAAAGAAGAAGTCTTTGCGCTTCTTTCTACAGCTCCTGAATTAAACGGACGCTATTTACAACAACATTTCCAAGGTCTAGGCAAAGATACAGCAGACGAATTAAGTGCCCGTTTACTTGCACAACCAAATGAAAAAATGGCCATCTGGACGGAATTTTGGTCCTCAGTCACTGAAGCTGTTGTACCGACATTAACAGTCACTGAAAAAAAAGAATATTTTACGCCCATTCCTTATCAATCATTAGTTGGTGAACAAACAACGTATCCGACACTCAGTGAATTACTAGATGCCTTTTATTCTGGTAAAGCAGAGAAAGACCGTGTCAAACAACAAGGTGGCGAACTAATTCGCAAAATTGAAAATGAACTAAAAAGAAATCAAAAGAAACTTAAAAAATTACAGCAAACCTTAGCCGATACAGAAAACGCTGAAAATTACCGTCGCGACGGAGAACTATTAACAACCTTCATGGCACAAGTCCCAAAAGGAGCCACCGAGGTGGAATTACCAAATTATTATGAAGAAAATGCACCGTTGCGTATCTCGCTAAATCCTGCACTTTCACCTAATCAAAATGCACAAAAATATTTTCAAAAATACCAAAAATTGAAAAATGCTGTTCGAGTTGTTAAGACACAAATTCAGCAAACACAACAAGAAATTTCTTATTTAGAGTCAGTTGTGGCACAACTTGAAATTGCGACACCAATGGACATTGAAGTGATTCGTGAAGAACTGATTGAGCAAGGCTATTTAAAACGTAAAAAAAATAAAAAACAAAAACAGCCGAAAAAAAGCCAACCCGATCTTTTTTATGCCACAGATGGCACACCTATTCTCGTTGGAAAAAACAATTTGCAAAATGATCAATTAACTTTACGAACCGCTAAAAAAACTGATTATTGGCTCCATGCCAAAGATATTCCTGGATCTCATGTAATTATTCGTGACGCACATCCTAGCGAAGAAACCCTTACTGAAGCCGCACTTCTAGCAGCTTATTTTTCAAAATATCGACTTTCTTCACAAGTGCCTGTTGACTATGTCCAAGTAAAACATGTGCATAAACCCAATGGAGCAAAACCAGGTTATGTGATTTATGAAAACCAACGAACGTTATATGTGACGCCAACAGAAGAATCGATCAAAAAAATCCAGCAAAATAAGGATTCTGCTTCCTAATTATATTAAACTAAAAAACAACGTACTGCCGATTGATCGTACGTTGTTTTTTTGCATTGGCAAAGACATTTATCAAGTGATAAATAACACAAGTAAGCTCAATTAGTTTACAAACTAGCCATTTCTCTCTATACTGACTGTTGGAGGTGAAATTCATGGTCTTTTTACACATTATTTTTGGGATGTTTGCCTTTATTGGCGCTTTAGGTTTAGGTGTCGCCTTCCGCGATAGCTTTACAGAACTTTCAACACCAAAGAAAGCAGCGATTATTTTATCTTACGTAGGTGCGATTGGTTCAACAGTCCTAGGGTTCACATCAGCAACAAAAAATCCATTTGTTTTAGCTGCAACAGTTGTCTTAGTTGTCGCCTTTTCTATTGCTCTTTTCAAAAAAAGCAGTAAAGAAACAAGCAAATAATAAAACCTTTGAAGAGCGGCATAGCGACAAGCTACCCTCTTCCTTTTACATACTATTTAAAGGAGTGAGGCAAATGTCTCTGACTATTTCTGAAGAAGTAAAACAACGTTTAGCCCCTTTCTTAACTGAAACGAACACCTTCTTGTTGGTAGCAAATGACGGCTCTAATCCTTATTCTTCCGCAGAAGGTTGTTGTATGATTGGCGATCGTTTCATTATCGTTCCTGTTGATCAAGCGGAAGCGCCTTATACCGAAACAATTGCTAATGATTCTTTTCACGTCTATACTTCGACGTATGACCAAATGTTTTTAACAGGGCATTTACAGCTAGTGATTCATCCGAATGCGGGAACCATTACTTTAAAAAATGAAAGTGGCATATTAGATAGTAATGTGGACATTTATCAACACTAAAAAAGCAAACAAAACGTTTACGCGTTTTGTTTGCTTTTTTAGTGTTGAAAGGCTTGAAAGGTAGTAATGATTACGTACATCATCCCCGATGCAATAATCGGACCAGCTGCAATTCCTTTTAAAAAAACGACGCCAAGAATCGTTCCAAAAACTAAGGCCACCGTAATCTCTGGCGATTGATTAATTAAACCTACTCCTTTTGAGGATAAAACAGCTACCAGAATTCCACAAAGTATCCCCAGCCATCCCATCGGTGTTTTGAATGATTGGATTAAATCCTTTAAGCCAATTTGTCCTGTAGCAATCGGGACTAAAATGGTAATTGAAATAATTGTGACCCCTAAATTAATGCCTTTATCTGACAACCACGACATGATTTTCGCACTATTTGGTAAAGCTTTTAAAGCAAGCACAACAACTGATGCAATTAATAAACTTTGATTTTTTGCAACAAACGCAATCAAGGCAATCAGTAGTAAAAAAAGCCAACTTTCCACTGGTTGTCCTCCTTTCTGATTTGGTTCTTTCGTTAACCAAACTTTCTTGTCTTTCCTATTTTAGCAAAGAACCTCTTTAATTACCATTCAGCTTCAGTAATTATTGTCTTTTTCACCCGAATCTTGCTTAGAAAAAACGAGTTAAAAATTAATTTTTTCTCATAACAAGCCTTTTTCTCTTTGAAAAATTATTTTATGAAGTATACTAATATTAACTATAAAGTAGTTTACTTGCATTTATACTGGATATTCGATATCCTATTTAAGGCTCTTCAATTGAGCGAGCATCACAAAAGACATTTTAGTAGCAATTCTTGGGGAAGTAGTGCTACTAAGATGTCTTTCCTTTTTTTATTTTTACTAACAATATACGTTTCTTATATTAAAATTCACAATTCTTTATAAATAAAAGCGCCTGCCCCACAGTTGTCTGGACTGTAGGGCAGGCGCTTTTCAAGTCATTTAAATACGCTTTAGTTTTCTTTCAAATGATAAACACTTGGACTTGGGTTAAGGAAACCTGCTTCTAAAATTTCGATGTTAGTTAATGCTTGCTCTTCAGTTACTAGTTGCGGTGCACCATTTTTCAACGTTTCATAGACGGCATCATAATAACGACCGTAATCACCTACAGGCGTTTTAATTTGTTTTTTAATCCAGTCGCCATTGCCATTACGGTAGGTCACTTCTCCATAATACATTGGTGAATCTTCTCCAAATCCTGGTGCATCCGGCATGATTCCGGCTTTTAAATCATTTTCTTGTTGATCTTCGCCATATTTGATGAACGAGCCATTGCTGCCATGAACAATAAAACGTGGATACGGACTAGCGACAGAATGATTCGTTTTAACTTTTACTTTTAATTTTGAACCATAATGTAAATCAACGTCAAAATAATTATCGACTGCCTCGCTCACTTCATTATTACGAATATCATAAGTGACTTGATCTGGACGCCCGAAAAGAGCAATCATGCGATCCATTAAATGAATGCCTAGTCCGTAAAACGAACCATTTTCTTTAGGTCCTTGTTCCGTGATACTTCCTGGTCGATAATAATCAATATGCGTTTCCACTTCATTGATTTCTCCTAAAAAGCCTTGCTCTACTACTTGCTTCATCGCTAGGTAATCGCCGTCGAAACGTCGATTTTGATAAGGCATCACTACTACCCCTTTTTCTTGCCCTAAAGCAAATAATTCCTCTGCATGTTCTAACGTATCACAAAATGGTTTTTCCACAATCACTGATTTACCAGCTAAAATGGCTTGTTTGGCTAAATCATAATGTGTATGCGCAGGTGTACAGATTGTGATCAATTCAATTTCTGGATCCGTCAATAATTCATTAAGGTCAGTGGTAAAATTTACGCCTTTTTCTTTAAAGGGCGCTGCTGCTTTTTCATTAACATGTAAATCGAAAATCGTTTTCACTTCTAGTGTTTCTCGAATCATTACGTAAGGTAAATGGTAGCGGTTGGCACTTTTACCAAATCCAATAAACCCCATTTTTACTGTCATATTTTCCACACTCTTTTCTTATAATTAGATAAGTCCATTTGTTTCAATGACTTTTTGATACCAATAATAACTGTCTTTCGGGATTCTTTCTAAGGAACCTTTTTGTGTTTCATCTTGATCCACATAGACAAAACCATAACGCTTTTGATAGCCGTTGAGCCACGACAGTAAATCGGTGTAACTCCATGTACAATAACCAATAACTGAAACGCCATCCGTAATCGCCTCTTGAATCGCTTGGATATGGCTTCGTAAATAATCAATGCGATACGTATCATGAATTTGTTTATCTTCTGTTAAGGTATCATATTCGCCTAACCCATTTTCAGTAATTAAAATAGGCACTTGATAGCGACTAGCTAATCGTCGTAAGGCAATTCTCAAACCTTGCGGGTCAATGGCCCAATCCCAGTTCGTTCGTTCAACATAAGGATTATTTACTTTTTTAAATAAACCCGGTACCCCAGATTCCGTTTCAGAACCCTTTTCACCCGTTGTATTCATCTTCCCTATTCCAACGCCATCTAATGGATTAGCAGCAACCGTATCCGTCCGATAATAATTAATACCTAGAAAATCAGGTTTGGCTGAACGTAGTAACGCTAAATCGCCCTCTTTTATCGTTGGGGCCACACCTTGCTCCTTTAAGTAATTTAATGCGGCAATTGGGTATTCTCCCCAAAGATAGACATCTAACCAAAAATGCGACAACAAATCTTCTGCATTTTCTGCCGCCAAAACATTGGCAGGATGCGCATCAACGGCATAAACAGGCGTATAAGCAAAGCTAGGGCCAATTTTGCCAGGCATTTCTAATTCATGAAACGCATTAATCACTGCTGCATTGGCTAAATTAGCAATATGATTGGCCTCATACATCCGTTTATTATTTGTTACGCCGGGAGGATGCACGGCTAATTGATAACCTAACGAAGTAAACACATTTTGTTCGTTTAAACTAATCCAATAGCGAACTTTGCCACGAAAAGCGTCAAATAAAATTTTCGCATAGGCCACAAAATCAGCAATAATTTTTCTTGATTCCCAGCCACCATATTCTTTTTGCAAAACAGCTGGCAAATCCCAATGATACAGAGTTACCATTGGTTCAATTCCTGCCGCTAATAACTCATCAATTAAATCTGAATAAAATTTCAGTCCCGCTTGATTTACTTGACCACGCCCTTCAGGTAAAATTCGTGTCCATGCAATCGAGAAACGATATGCTTTTAAACCTTGTTGTTTCATTAAAGCCACATCTTCTTTGAAACGATGATAATGATCGACGGCTAAATCGCCAGTTGTCTCTTTGAACGTTTTTCCTGGTAGCCGAACAAATTCATCCCAAACAGATGCGCCTTTGCCGTCTTCATTCCAAGCACCTTCTACTTGATAAGCTGCCGAAGCTGAGCCCCATAAAAAATCTTGCGGAAATGCTTTTAGTTGGTGATGTTCCATTGTCATACCTCCCTCTTTTCTGTGCTGCCCTTTTATTGTAAAAGGTTTTCACAAAAAGTACCAATCAGATCAATAAGTTCTTCTGTTTACTTTTAAAACTATATAGTTTTAAAAAGAATAAGTCAACTACTTTTATTTAAGTACTTGATTATTAAGTGGTTACGTTAAAAATAAATATATAGTTTTAACACGTTAAATTCATGGTATAATGAGAGAAATACTGGTGATAAAGGAGGACTCTGATGCGGACAAATACACGTTATAAAGAAATTTATGCAGCTATAAAACAGGATATTGAAGCAGGTGTTTATCCCATTAATCAAAAGTTACCCCAAGGTCGTCTTCTTGCAGAAAAATATCAGGTCAGCGAACTAACCATTACAAAAGCCTTACATTTGCTTGTGCAAGAAGGTTATGTTGTCAGACGACGTGGCTCGGGCAGCTTTGTTCAAGACTTTCAAAATCGAACCATTACTAAATTTTCTCCGTTAACCGGCACTTACTCAACCTACGATGGAAAAGTTGAATCCGTGGTTTTAGGCTTTGCAACAGAAGTACCTGAGCCTTGGGTGACTGAAAAATTAAGTATTACAGAAGAAGAGTTAGTCTACAAAATTATTCGTTTACGGATTATCGAAGATGTGCCCTCAATTATTGAATACACTTGGATGCCCGTTGCTTTAATTCCGAACTTGACAATGAAAGAATTGAAAGTCTCCATTTATCAATATATTTCGGAACAATTGCATCAAAAAATTCAAAGTGCGCGGGTCAGCATTTCTGGGATCCGTCCTTCTGCGTTGGAAAAAAAATATTTAAACTTAACCGATAATGATTTCCTGATGCGTGCAGAACAAATTGCTTACCTAGGCAATGGACATATTTTTGAATACTCAATTGCGAATCATATTCCTAGTGAATTCACTTTTGAAACTGTCTTAATTGCAGAAAAATAGAAAACTTTTATGTTGCCATTTCTCATTTCTAACAAAACGATCTCTTTACTTTGAGCCAATACTTTTTGTTAGAAATGTTTTTCTGTTAGTTAAAAATATTTTTCAAATTATATTTCCAAACATGAATTTTGATAAAAGTATTGCTATTTACTAGAACTACGATTAAAATATTGCTTGTAGCACTCTTTTTTATATAGATACAAGCAATTTGTTTTTTACATAGTCAATCAACCAAAGTGAGGACTTTATATGAGGAAACCCTACATTTTAATGAGCTTACTCGTTCTAAGTACCTTATTAAGTGCTTGTTCAACTGTAAGTGGCAGCCCAGCAAGTCAAAGTGCGCCCGCACCTGATGAAGTGTTGGCGACAAGTATTGGGACGTATGAAAATCGAACATTGTTGGTTCCAGATGGTCGTTTAGCCTTAACTGCCTTGCATAAAGGAAAAGATTATCAAGGCAAACCAATGTTTTATGTCCTGTTTGAATTAACCAATACAACCGAAAAAACACAAAATATTCAGCTAATGATTCAAAGTTTTATGGAAGTTAGTCAAACTGTCCACGGAAAAGCCCAAAATTTACAATATGCAGTCTTAACAGATTCACCTTTCCAAGACAAATTAGATCGTTTAGCAGATGAAATCAATCCTGGTGAAACAATCCAAGGCGCTTACCCGTATGAATTTATTAATGAGAATAAGCCGGTCCATTTTAAATTTAGAGATCGCCTTCTCAGTCTGGATGAACCCATTGCATCAGAAGAAATTACCATTACAGAAAAAAGTTTGGTCCGCTAGCTTAGCTAGCATTGGACCAAACTTTTTATTTATTATTCAGACGGAAAAGATTCTCCTTCTATAAAACGAGTGTAAATGTGTTCGCTCTCAGCAGGTTCTCCCCGCATTAAATGAATAATTTTCTCTGCAGCCACCATGCCCCATCGATGTTTAGAATAGGCAATTGTTGCTAATCGCGGTTGCACAAACGCACCTAGTTCAGAATTATCAAAACCAATAATCCGAATGTCTTTCCCCATTTGGTAATTTGTTTCTGCAACATATTTATAGACACCGATCGCCATTTCATCATTAAAAGCAAAAACATCGACTGGTTCTGTCTGTGGTTGACTCAAAATTTTTTTAGCAGCCGCATAGCCAGAAGGTTCGGTAAAATCGCCTTGGATAATTTCATAAGGTATCCCAAAACGAGTTAATTCTCGTGTACTAACAGCCAATCTTTCTTGGCTATCATAACCTTTTTCTGGTCCAGAAAGCAGAAGAACTTTTTTTGAACCCACATTGACAAATTGCTCAATTGCCTGCGTGGCACCGCCACGATTATCCAAGAGAACTTGCCGAATATTCCTATGCTCAGTGGTTCGATCAAGGACAACGATCGAATGGCCTCGTTCAGCAAACTTTTCAATTTCTTTTGTTGGAAATGTCCAATCTAAAATAATTGCCCCATCCACCATTTTTTCAGGAATGAAAAGATGTGACTTTTTACCGCTGCAGACAATCATCTCATAATCAAACAGTGCTAAGCCTTTCTTAATCCCCTCCAACAATTCACCATAAAAACTACCGCCATAATCGGCCAAATAGACACCAATAATATTGGTTTGACGACGTTTTAATGTGCGAGCGGCCATGTTAGGAACATAGTTTAGCTCTTCAGCAATTGCTTGGATGCGCGTTCGTGTTTCTTCAGTTACCTTTGAACTACCATTCAATGCGTAAGAAACGGTCGAGATTGATACGCCTGCTTTTTTTGCAATATCTTTAATTCCTACCATGGACTACTCTCCTTTCTAATGGTAAATTTCAATAACACTTGCTTCATTTAATAATGAAAGCACCTCGTCTTTTTGAACTTCTATTCCCCCTTCTCGATAAGGGTTTTCTTCAAACTTAAACGGAACTTCTTGACCATCGATAACTATTTTCGCTGACTGATTTGGATAAAATTTATATGTGACAGGTTTATCAAACAATTGGTAAGTTAGTGCTAAACCAGACAATTTTTCTGGTAACACGGGATCGAAAACCACACTTTGGGCCTTTTGCCGAATCCCTAAAACAGCTGTAATTAATTGATTTAAATAAATTCCCGGCCCGCTTGAATAAATTCGCCAACCACCTTTTACCCCAATACTTCCATCTTTTAGTTTACCAAAATTTTCTTGTGATTCATACCTTGTTTTAAAATCGCCATCGGAACTACTAAAATAGGCATTGGCTTGGCGTAACTCTGCATTGTGAACCACTTCTTTTAATTGAACTGGATTGATTTGCATTAATGCTTGCCAGGTTTTGTCTCGCTGACCAATTTTCGCCATCGCTTCTGTATAGCGAATGTGCGCATGAACATACTGTAAACCAATTTCGCGACCAAAATTAGCCGCCTGTTCTGCTCGTTTAAAATTAGTGCTCACACCGCCTCGATAGTTCGCTGGTTTGTTCATTAAACGCACGCCATCAGGAAACGTTAATTCTTTTTCAATAATTTCTAAATGATGACTTACTTGTTCCGGTGTTAATAATTCGGCTAACATACTACGAGTCATTGGCAATAATCGATATTGAATCCCTGTTTTTTGGTCATTTGGGTGAATCATTTGTTCAAAAGTTTCTGGCGTTTCCATATAAATAAACCCTGGAATCGTTTCATCCGCCAACATATATTTTTGAAAATCGTTCTTTATTCCTGCGACTAAAATTGCTAAGTGTTGACTATAAGTAGCATCGATTTCCGTAATTAAAGCCGCAAATTTTTTCAACACTTGATACGTTAAGGCAACGGTCCAACTACTAGCCATTTGCTCTTTAAGACGATTATCATAAGGTTGTAACGTGTCATCCCAATCGCCGTCACCGTAACAGGATAGAAAAGTTTCTGGTAAAAAATGTTGTTCAATATAATTTATTTCTTTTTTCAAATGTTCAAATAAAGATGCTGTTTCTTTTGTTTTGTGATTATCTTTGCGACTTGTATAAGGGATTTCCGTAGCTAAGATTGAATAATCTGCAGTTTGTTCCAAATAATCAGTCACTACTTTCAACGGCCAGACGATAATATCGCCATGGCTTTCACTGGCTTTTTGTTCTTCGTATCGGTCAAACATAAACCATTGCGGCCAGTTGCCATCGTCCTCAAATTGATTTTCAAATAGATGCTGAATAATGGAGGCCACGATCTTAGGCTGTTGTGTCGCAAAGAAAAATTCTGTCGGTCCTTGCGACACATCTCGTGTGCCCCAAGCTGCTCCACCATATTGTTCTAAGCCATGTGGCGACAAATAATGAACGAGCATATTATGAGTATACCAACGAGTCAATTGATTCATTTGCTGCACACTTGAGTCTGTGTGTGTTAACTCAAAATGATGCAACAAGCCATTAATGAATGCTAAATATTGACTTTCTGCTTTTTCAAAATCTAATGGTATATTGACTAATGATTGGTCCTCTATACTGCCCGTAATAAGTAGTGAAAATTTTTGGGTCTTTTCGATTGCCAAGACTAATAAGTCCGCTTCAGCTCCACCAAATAATGTGCTATCGGTTACTTGAAATGATTTATCAACTGTCAATGCATAGGTTAGTTCTGGGTAATAATTTTCTGTAGCAGAATGATTTCCCGTCACTCGAAGCGTTTTGCCAGTTTGTTCTAATTGATAGGTTGGTACTTCTTCCGGTCCTAATAACAAATGGTTAGAAACAGCCCACATATATGCATCCTTTTGACTGGTCACTTCCAATTGAATCACTCTTGAATCAGGCGAAGTGAAGGTGCGTACTCGAATTGTATCCTTTGGCAACTTATAATACCACGTAGCAGAGTTCAACCCCATTTCAAAAGCAGAAGGCATTGTTAGTAAGCGCCATAAGCCATTCTCTAAAATGTAGATTCGTTGACCAGAGCGTTTCATAACGTTTAAAGCGTTTCGGCTATTACTCATTAATTTGTTCATGGTTGTATTTCCTAAAACCACTTGTGAATTGAAAACGCCATACATATACACTGTCGTACTAAGCAAGGGTTCGTCAACCGTTAATCCTTTACCACTTAATAAAATGTGGCCATGCGCTCTTTCCATGGCAATTTCTTTTTCTTGAAGAACAACGTGATGGTAATTTTCCGTGAAAAAGGAATACGTCTGACCTCCTACTTTTTCAATTTGTGTCTGAAGGGGATAAAGTGCGGCCAACTCTTCTTCTGTTAATGGATTTCCTGTGATAGGTTCTCCTAAAAGTTTCGGAGGAGAGTCCTGTGTTTCTTCTAATGAATCGAATGTCACAGTTTCATAAATAGCTTGTAAGTCTTCTTTCGATAAAAAAGGTTCAGCTAATGCTTGCGAATGTGTTTCTGTTACCGCACCATAAAAAACAAATTCCTTACTTTCATTCGTTAATTGGACGGCTTCCGTTTGTAAAGCGGTGTAAGCAAATTCATATTGATAGACTTCATTTGCTAAATATCTTTTCCTCAATGCTTCTGGTGTGTTTGTTTGTTTAAATGAACGTCCGAAAAATTGATAGCCGTCCGTTGAGTAGCCTGCTAATTTTTGAAAACTCCCTTGAATAAAGGCTGGAAACTTCTCATTTTGCGGTTGATTTTGTCTTGATAAAACAACAAGCTCTTCGCCCTCTTGCCAAATGTGATGATCAAGATACTGCGACACATACGCTTCATTTGACTGAACGGCTCCTTTTGTCGCTAAGCCAATATCTTGACCATAAACAATATCTACTAAGCCAGTTCCAGTGACATTAACCCGCCAGAACCATTGATTGCTTGGCCCCAAACGAAAGTCAACTTGGTAACGAACCGCTTCAAATTCACCCCGCCATGTCAATTGATTATCTGAAAGATAAAAATCACTTTGACTGTTGGAACCAATCATTGGTCGATAATTAATTGTGTCCCCTGTAATTATCCGCAAATAGAGTTGATTCATACTGCCGTCTAAAGGATTACCTTCTAATTGATTAATCATCATGCCACAGCTGTTCAATTCTTTTAAATCACCTGTCTCTAGAAATGTAGCGACTGTGTCTGCTTGCTTAAGCTTCTTTATCTGCATAACTTATCCTTCCCATCTTATTCATTTAACGTGACTGTTGCGGTTTGTACATCGCGACTATTTCCACCAATCATTACGATAAATTCACCTGCATCACTGGTTACCTGATTGTCTGAATGAACATAACGCACCATATCCTCTGAAAGAAGAAACTGAACTTCTTTTTCTTCCTTTGGTTCCAGCCAAACTTTTTGGAAATCTTTTAACTCTTTAATTGGGCGAACCACTTGTCCCACCAAATCACGTACATAAAATTGCACGGTTTCCTCTCCAGCGATTGGACTGTCATTTCTTACTAAAACAGAGACCATGACTGGTTGTTCTTTGGTAAATGTTAATGCACTTAGTTGAATTGGTTGATAAGAGAAATGACTATAACTTAAGCCAAATCCAAAGGGATATTTAGCGTAATTAGAGACATCTAAATATTTAGAAACATATTTTTCTTCTGGTGCTGACTCATAAGGACGCCCAGTATTGTCGACATTGTAAAAAATTGGCACTTGACCAACCGTTTCTGGAAACGACATACTTAAACGACCACTTGGATTGTACTGTCCCCACAAAATTTCTGCTAGCGCATTGCCCCCTTCTGTTCCAGGTTGCCAAGCTTGCACAATTCCTTTTGCAACATCTATCCCTTGTAAATCTAAGGGCCGGCCACTGTAGACCGTGACAACAACATTGGGATTTTTCTCAATAATTTGTGCCACTACTGCTAATTGTTTTTCGGGTAGACGAATATCACTGCGACTGGCAGCTTCCCCACTCATCCAATCTGTTTCGCCTAGTGCCACTACTACTTTATCTGCTTGACTAGCTAACGTTAAAGCCTCTTCAATGGCCGCCGCGGTCGGTTCAAAGTAATCAAAGGGTTCTTGGGCAACTAGAAGATTTGTGGTTAATTTTTGGGCCCCAGCCACGAGGGAAATGGTTTCTTCTTTCTTTCCTTGCCATGACCAGGCCCCTAAAATATCTTGTGATTGGGCCCCTGGGCCGACAAGCGCGATTTTTTCTTGCGGTGTAAAAGGCAAAATATTTTCATTTTTTAAAAGAACCATTGATTTTTGAGCAATCTTTTTAGCTATTTCTCGATGTTCTTTGCTTAAAATCACTTCTGCTTCCGCTTGTTCATCCGCACCACGATAGGGATTTTCAAATAAGCCTAGCTCATTTTTTAGTTTTAAAATTCGCATAACTGCTTCATCAATAAGTGTTTCAGCAATCCGGCCTTCTTCAAGTAATTCTTTTAAATAATCTGGATAACACGTGGTCATCATTTCAATATCTACACCAGCTTTGATAGCCAATTCTGCTGCCTGTTTTTCATCTTTGGCAACGCCATGAGGAATTAATTCTTTAATCGCTCCCCAGTCTGAAATCACAACCCCTTCAAAGCCAAATTCATTTCGTAATACGTCTCTAAACAGCCATTGGTTGCCTGTAGCAGGAATCCCATCCACTGTATTGAAGGACGTCATGACAAGTTTTGCACCCGCATCTAATCCAGCTTTATAGCCAGGTAAATACATTTCTCTTAGCTGCCGTTCAGACATATCTACCGTATTATAATCCCGACCAGCTAAGGCACCACCATATGCCGCAAAGTGCTTCACGCACGCGGCTACTCGCCAATTGTCTTCTTTTAAATTTTCTCCTTGGTAACCTCTAACCATTGCAGCAGCTAAGCGGCTGTTGAGTAATGGATCTTCACCTGTTGACTCCATGACACGTCCCCAACGTGGATCGCGCACTAAATCAACCATTGGTGAAAAGGTTACATGTAATCCTGAAACAGCAGCTTCTTTTGCTGAAATCTCCGCCATTTTTTCAACCGCTGCTTCATCCCAAGTGCTTCCTAAAGCCAAAGGAATCGGAAAGATGGTTCTGAAACCATGAATAATATCCGCCATTAAAAGTGTTGGAATATTTAATCGATGATTTTGCATATATTCTTTTTGAACACGTTTTGCTTCGTTTGCACCAGAAACACCCAGTGTTGTCCCAGCCGTATCAATCGTTTCTTGACTTAGTCCTAGCTCTGACATAGGGCCGGTCTTTTCTTCTGCTTTATCTGAATAAAACGCTGCTGCTAATTGTAATAATTGATTAATTTTCTCATCAATCGTCATTTCTTCGACTAATTGAATCAGTTGATTTTCTTTCATACTTTCACCTTTCTTCAATACATACTTCTGCTTCTAAAGGAAAATGGTCGGAGGGAAAACGTCCATCGATACTATCTGTTAAACTTGCGGTTTGCTGTACTTGCCAACCTTTTACATAAATATAATCAATTTCTTCTAATTCCGCCCAAGGTTTTGTGTAAATAAAATTTTGAAATGTTCCTCTTGGGCCATAATGAGTAGCTAAATTTTTGCTATCTTGAAATTTTTTTTGAACAAGTTGATGAACCGCTTCCTCCGACTCTGCATTAAAATCGCCCATTAATAAAGTTGGATACTGTGCAATTTTGTCATGTAACTCCTCTAAGATAACGGTCATTCCTGCTAAACGAGCATGAGCTGAAATATGATCCAAGTGAACATTGATGACTAAAAAAGGCGTATTTTGAGTCGTTTCCTTAAATAGTCCCCACAAAGCAATTCTTGGACAGCCAGCTTCAGGATGGATACTTGGCTGCTGAGGTGTTTCAGATAACCAAAAATACCCTGTATCAATAGCCTGAATTTTTTGTTCGTTATAGAGAATCGCTAGTCCTTCTCCTTGACCATTCCCTTCTCTTTCCGCAGAAAGACAGGTGAATGTTGTATACGCCTTTAAATCCCTGACTTGATTCGGTCGTACTTCTTGAATACAACAAAGGCTCCAATCATGAAAATTGATTAACTGACAAACAGCCTCTTTACGAAAAGACCATTGCCAATCTTGGTCATACTCTGTATCTACCCGGACATTATACGTAGCTATTTTCATTTTTAACCTCCTGCAATAGTTGTTGAATTTGACGCATCTCACGACGGATCTGGGTTGTTTCACCGCCACCATGGCCTTTTTTCCAATACACTCTGACTGCTTTTCTTGCCTTTATCTGATGATAAGAAGGGAAAAAATCTTTCATCGGACATATCGGATCGTGACTCCCAACAGAAGCAAAGACTGGATTTTTAATTTGCGAAACAAAGTGACGACTATCAAAATAAGGAAGGACCGCGGCAATTTTTTCATGCGCTTGAGGATGCTCTTGTAAGTACTGATGAATAATTTGATACGAACCCGTTCCTTCTGCTACTCTATTTTCTAAACAAGAATGACTTGGAACATCTGCAAAAGTAGCTAAAATCGGGAAGTCGACTAAACTGTTCACCATTAACACTACGCCACCCCCTTGGGAACCACCACGAAGAATGATTTGGTCCTGATTAATTTCAGTAAAGGTCCGCACCACTTCTACGCTACGTAAATGGTCGGCAAACAAGCGGCGTTGGTACCAATCTTCTTTGTCTAGAAATCCTCGTCCCATTGGTGCTTCATGCCAAATTGTTTGATATGGCACGCGATCTTTGGTTAATCCCCCTTGACCTCGATTATCAATGACAAAACAAGCACAACCAATTTGTGTCCAATGAGCAAATTGCCAAGGTTCTTGAATATGATTCATATAGCCTAAACAATCAATCACTATTGGCTGTTTCCCCGCCGTTTTAGGAAGTAACAAATAGCCAAAGATGCGCTCACCTAGGAAACTTAAAAAGTCGACCTGTTCCACTTGAACATTTTCCAATGGATAGTCAATGACCCGCCGATGAATATCTAGCGGTATTTTTTGAAGTTCTTCCTTAGTCTTTTCCCAAAACTCAAAATACTCATTCATGTTCCACACCTAACACTTTCTGAAAAAACGCTACTTGAAGAAAAGCCGTTGTCCCGAATCCTAACGCAATATATAAAAACAAATTAAGCTTATAGAAAAAAACAAACGTTAAAAGAGGTAAAATAAACAAAATAATCGCATTTGCACTATTACTTAAGACCACATAAACCGTCTCACCTAGTGTCTTTTTAACGGACCAATTAAAAACGGAAAAGAGAAAAAGAAAACTCGTCAAAAATAATGCAACAAAACTTAATAGAAAAATAGCTAAGAAACCTAAACTAGTGGCTATTTTAAATAAACTTGTTACGACAATACCGCCCAGTAAAAAAGCAACGAACAAGACACCTGTTAAAATAAAACCTCGCATGATGTTATTTTTTAATGCTGTCCAAAACGTTCGCAAAACAGGAATATCTTTTTCACGATACAAACGATAGATCGTTCGATACAACGCAATTAAGCCGACACCGCTAAAGATGCCTGTTATACAGGTAATTAAAAAGAGAAAATTAATAATGATCAAGTTGGCAATAAAAGAAAAAATCCGATAATACCAACCTTCATATGCAAATAGCTTATTCATATTAAAAGAGAAAAGCGGATTTCTCGTTGCTTTATCCGCTTTTCTCTCCTCCTCTCTTACTTAAGTTTGTCTCTGTTTTCCGCCATTTTCTCAGATTTTATTTTTTCAATTGCATCCCATTTATTTGATTTTAAGAATGCTTTGTAGTCTTCTAAAGATTTGTCAAAGGCTTTATCATCTTTCGCACGAATCATTGAAATAACGGTTGTATTTAGTTTGGTTTCAATCGCTTCATTCGCCCGAGCTTCCGGCGTTCCTGCATCTGGATTAATATTTTCAATTACGAAATGTGGGACTAATTTTCCTTTGCCCCATTCTTGCATTTGCGTTAAAGCACTTTCCATTGGCACTTTTAGTTTATTGACACGGTCGTTGTTAAAGTATAGGAAACGACTAATGCCATATTTTTTGTTGTAGGCATCATTGTCTGTTTGTTCTAATTTTTTCACTTCTGGTAAATAATCAATTTTTCCTTGATCATTGTACGCATAAGTAACTCCTTCAACACCATATTTTGTTAAAATTTGTCCCGGTTCATCAATTAAATATGTGAATAGTTGAGTGACTTTCGCTGGATCTTTCGCATCTTTCGTAATGTAATTACTTAACCAACCTGAAATGCCAGTTTGATTTAATGTTGGTTTTCGGCCAGAAGTGCTACTTGGTCCATCAATGGCTATATAACGTGTGCCAGATTTTTTCATAAATTCTGTGAAGTTCCCACCTTGACCACTGGTTCCAGCAACGAGCATGGTTGCATAATTTCCTTGTTTCACTTTTTCATCAAACGTTGCCCCATCATCTGTGAAGCTATCATCACTAATATTGCCTGCTCGGTAAACATCATTAAATGTTTTTAACCATTCTAAGTATTCTTTATCTAAATTTCGATCATAGTATTTACCATTTTTATCCTCTAAAGGAACACCTAAGAAGTCTTGTAATTTGTCTAAAAATGGTCCTGCACCATCGCCCACTGTGGTGAAGCCCATTGGGGTCATCTCAGGATATTTTTCTTTAATCTGTTGCATGACTTTTTCAAAATTTTCTGGTGTTGAAACGTCTGGCTTGCCTAATGCATTATAGACATCTTCACGAATAACAAAATTATCATTTACTGGGATATTTCCACTTTCATAATCCGCTTTTGTATTAGAGTAATTAGGGTAACCATATGTTTTTCCATCCTCTAAGGCATACCATTTAAACGTATCTTGGTTAACAACTTTCATTAAATAGGGGTCATATTTTTTAGCTAAATCGTTTAAAGAATAGGCCCAAGAATCTGCTTTCAATGCTGCTTGTCCAGTTTTTTCAGTTAATGTCACGATATCAGGCATATCTCCACTTGAAATCATGGCATTTAATTTTGAATCATCGCCGGAAATAAATTCAATATCCACATTTAAGTCTTTTTTAATCTGCGCAGTGGTCACGTCTTTTCCAAAAGGCAGCGCCGTCCAATCTGAGTTAATATACCATTTAATCTTGGTCGGTTCTTTCTTCTTATCTAACTTCCAAGCAGGCGTCTTTTCATCTAATTCATACCGATCCTTAATTGAGACATCTGAGCTAGCTTTCTTTTCCCCACCGCTACATGCCGCTAAACTAACGACCGCCGTTGCCACCAATAAACCGCCTAAAACTTTTTTCATATTGTTCCCTACTTTCTTTATTCTTTTACTGCACCGGCCATCATACCGCCGATAAAGTGTTTTTGTAGTAATGGATAAATGATTAAAATTGGTATCGTTGTAATGACAATTGTTGCCAGCTGAACACCACGTGTCGTTGCCTGCACCACCATATCTGTACTGCCGCTCTCTGTCATGGTACTCAAGTTTGATTGAACAATAATTTCATAAATTTTCATCTGCAATGGATACAGATATTCTTTGGTAATATATAATTTCGTGGTCATAAAGTCATTCCATTGACCTACCCCATTAAATAAAATAATGGTGGCTAATGCCGGTTTTGTTAAAGGTAAAAAGATTTTATAAAAAATTTGAAACTCACTGGCGCCGTCTATTTTGGCGGATTCTTCTAAAGATGGTGGAATTTCTCGGAAAAAGTTCATTAAGATAACTACATCATAATAGCTAAATAAAGCTGGAATGATATATACCCAGAAGGTATCTAAGAGTCCTAATGACTTAATCAAAAGATACGTGGGAATCATGCCCCCACCAAAGTACATTGTAATGACACCCATCGTTGTATAAATGTTACGCCCGACTAGTCTAGATTTACTAAGTCCATAGGCGACAATTGCACAGAACAGCGTATGCGTCGACGCACCGATGACTGTTTTTAAAACAGAAATCAAAAACGCTCGCGGAATGCTACTATCCGAAAAAACTTTCCGATAATTTTCTAGCGTAAATCCTTTCGGCCATAAAACCAAGCCTTTACCGGCTAAACCCGAACTTGACGAAACTGAGGAAACTAAAATATTCCAAATTGGCACGATAATTAATAAAGAAAACAACACAAGAATTAACGTATTGAAAAAGTAAAACCATTTGTTTTCTTTTGATTTTCTTTTAATCACAGCTGTTGCCTCCTTTATAAAATAACCGACCGACCATTGTTCATTTTTCTAGTAATGCGATCTGTAATGACTAATAAAACAATTGAAATAACAGAAATCCCTAAACCAACTGCCGTCGCATAAGAAAAGTCCCCTTGCGTTAGCCCCATACGATAAACAAATGAATTAATTACTTCTGATTTGTTTTGGTTTTGAGCATTCATTAAAACCAACGTTTGATCTAAGTTCGATCCCAATAAACCGCTAACATTTAGAATTAAGTTCAACGAAATAATCGGCGCTAATAAGGGCAAAGTAATCGTTCGGATTTGTGTTAATTTTGAAGCACCATCAATTCTCGCCGCTTCATAAAACGTTGGATCAATACGAGACATGCCAGCAAGATAGAGAATCGTGCCCCAACCTACTTCTTTCCACAAATCAGAAAGAACAGCAATCCACCAATACTTATCAGGATCTAACAAATGATTGACGCCCTGATTCATTAAGCCTAACGACATCATGACTTGGTTGATAAAGCCATTTGTTGAAAGCCACGAAATCAACATCCCGCCTAAAACGATCCAAGAAAAAAAGTGCGGAATATAAGAAATTGTCTGAATCACTTTTTTTAAATGTCCATCTCTCATTTCAAAAATCATTACCGCTAAGATAATCGGAATAGCGAATCCTAAAAAAAGTTTCATTAAACTAATCGCTAAGGTATTACGAACTGCTTCCCAAAAAAAACTATCTTCCATAATGATTCGAAAATTTTCAAGTCCAACCCATGGTGCAGAAGAAACCGTATCAACAATCGTATAATTTTTAAAAGCAATGATAATTCCATAAATTGGAATGTAGTTAAAGACAATCATGAATGCTACACCCGGAAGTACCATCCAATGCAATTGCCGCTGATCATAAAACTTTTTTAGTTTTTTCATAAGCAGGGTTCCTTTCTTTTTAGTGAAACGTTTCTACAAACAGATTATACATTCACTTCAAACAGTTGTAAACCCTTACATTACGGTTTTATTTAAAAATAACAGCATTAAAAAGCGCTATAGACCATTTATAAAGAAATTATTTTCCCTGATTCTTTTTCCATAAAAATACTCTTTTCTAGATATTTTAAAGCATTTTATAGAAACGTTTCACCAAAATATGAACACCTTTTTCTTAAAAATAATTCTGTTAAATAACAGAAAAAAGTCTGGTCGGATTGACCAGACTTTTTAAATATAGATAGTAAAATGTGTAATTTCAGGGATCACCCCAAAACGGGCATGAATGGCGGTCGTTCCTAAGCCTGTATTAACATATAGTTGCGTTTCTTGGTCCAACTGATACAATCCTCTGGTATACTTTTCTGCTAAAACATTTGTGATTGGATAAAA
This sequence comes from Enterococcus sp. DIV2467a, assembly GCF_050532945.1. Lineage (NCBI taxonomy): Bacteria > Bacillati > Bacillota > Bacilli > Lactobacillales > Enterococcaceae > Enterococcus > Enterococcus sp. DIV2467a. The sequence continues at coordinate 1,887,511 of NZ_CP172896.1, forward strand.
AGGAATCCAAATTTGTCCGCCATGGCTATGTCCTGCTAAAACTAACTGTGTACCCGTACCAACAAATGCATCCGCGACATCTGGTTCATGGGTCATTAATAACGCATAGTCATACGTTTCTCGATAGGATAATGTTTCTGAAACGGAAGGATTTCCTAATAACGAGTCATCTAAACCACCAATAAAAAGACGGCGTCCATCTGCTAAGGTTACTGTTTCTCCTTGGTTTTTCATAACGGTAAAGCCACTGGCCTCCATGACTTCATCATACACCGCAGAAGCACCGCCACCATAATCATGATTTCCCCAAACTGCATATTTTCCAATTGTCGCTTGCAACTGTTTTAACTTTTCAATCATCGGTTCTTTTTGTTGCGGATTTTTGGCATAATTGTCAAATAAATCACCTGTAAAAACGATAATATCTGGTTTTTCACGATTAACTTTTTTTATGACTTTATCTAACCGCTTCGTCTCATAAAATTCTGAAACTTGTATATCCGAAAGTTGCACAACATTCAATGGTTCTCGTTGATTTTTCTTTCCCAAAGTCACCTGATTAACGTGAACTAAATTCGGCTCAATCTTCCACGCATAGATTGGGAGTGCGATAATTAAGAAAAAAAATAAGAGCATTATACTTAAACCAATTTTTTTAACCACATCACTCGCTCCTTTCTTTTCTTTGATTTCCGAAGACTTAGTATAGAGAAAAATCTTCTTAACCACAATCTAAAACAAAGGAAATTAAGGCTTTGTTAAACAACCTAAAGAATTTCCACAATCTCTTATCCTTTTCTTAGCTTTTTTATAAAAAAAGCTAGATAATTTCATCTGTCGATGAAATTATCTAGCTAGAACATTCTTCTCTTAATGATGATGTTTTCGAAACGTTTGATAACCAATTAAGCAAAATAAAATCCCCAATAAAATCATTCCAGTTACTGAAAATAAGCCTGCTAACATCTTTCGCATCCTCTCTGTTGCTAAACTTCCTTATTTGTAGTCACTATTTCTTGTTGTAAAATTGGTTGAAATAGACGACGTTCTGCTAATTTTCTTGCTAAAATTGCTTCACTTTTTTTCGTAAAGATACCTAAGTTATGGCGCTTGCCTTTCAAAGAGATATAAGCCAGCCATTTCCCAGAAGCGGTCTGGCTCACCCCTTTGTGTCCACTGCTATTATTTTTGGGGCGTTTACTTTGTAACTTCCCTGGAATTACGCCAGCAACTCTTTGTCGGTAATCCTTCTTTTTACGATGACCGCAACTTTTGGTATGGCCATTCAACAAATTTTCACAGCGAACCCAGCAAGATTGTCCGCACGAACACAGACAATACGCTTTCATTGTCTGTTGAATACTTTCGATCCGTACCACGACTAATTCATGATAGTTTTTTTTCAACATTGTTTGATAGCGATGGTGCGCACATTTGGTTCGATACCCACGAATTAGTTGTCTTCTTGAAGCTTCTGTATAGCTCCCACAAGAACAGCGACAGGTCCAAACAATTAGCCCTTCTTTTCTTTTTACCGTTGGTGCTACTACTGTCAACTCACCAAACTTTTGACCAGTTAAGTCTTTATAGTTAACTGCTTGTCTCAATTGACTATCCTTCGTATTCTTGTTCTCGCCACATCTCGATTGGGTCTCTCTCATAGTGCTCATTTTTCTGAGTCTCTCCCTTTCTTAGTTCTCTGACCACCTCAGCAAATACTTGCCAATCTTTTGTTTCCGGCAAATGACGCCATGTCAATTGACGACACCGTACTTTCGAACTATAAAAATCGGACAAATACAAATCGGTTTCTAAGGTTAATTTGTGATCAATCATCACATCCATATAATTGAAAGAAGCAATAATTTTTGCAATAAAGCGGTTATAATCCTCCCCACCAGAAAAATCAACAAATACATGAATCGTTTTTTCAATTGCGCAAAAAGACCGATCATTTAACAAACAAAACATAAAATCATAGTATAGATGCACGCGTTCATACATTAAAAATCGTTTTTGATACAGCGACTCTGTCTTTTGTATAAAACCATCTAAGGCGCGATGAATTTGAGGAAACCGCTCTTCAAAGAAACTGCTCTGCTTGGCGGGAAGAAATGCAGCCACTGAAAAGTATAGGCGGTCCCAGCGATAACAAATCAACTTTAATTTTTCTTTTGTTTCCACCGTAATTCGCTTTTCAAAGAAAGGAATAACACTATTCATATGATCAATAAATTCGTCTAACATGGTTAACTTATCTGGAAAAACAATCGGACTATCAATGTATTCATTTAAACTTAAAAAAAGAAAAATATATGAAGTCTCTTTGCCAAAATCCTCTTTAAAAAGAGGGGTTTCGCTTGTATAAATTTTTTCAAACGCATGCTGTAAACAGCTAGGCACATGAACTTCCGTAAAAGAGTCCACTACATGATCAGAAAATACACGAAAACGTTGAATCGTTAAAAGAATAAATAGTTGTGCGCTTTGATTAAGACTAAACGTTCTTTGATACATCAATTGTAGATCGTTTATAAATTGTTTAATACCAGGACTATTTTCCAGCAAAATGTTAGGCAGCCTTTCTTGATTACTTCCATAAAAATAATACAAGCATTGAAAACAAAAACTTCGGATATTTTTCTCTTCTCCAACCAAGCCTGTTGACTTTAATTTAATACGCCAATTAGCTAAAATCAGATTTAGTTTATACGAGAAGGCATAAATTTTGCTTTTGCTCATAAAATGAATTTGAGAAAATTCTTGAATCGTGTGCTTTTGATAGAGGCCCACATCAAGAAGCAACTTGGCCATTAGTGATTGATCAAAATAATATTTTCTTAAGGCTTGATAATCAATTTGCGATAATTTTTGCGCACTAATCAGTCCTTTAGCTGGAAAAAGAATTTGACTCCTTGAAGAAATCTGTGTACATTCATAATTTATTTGACGACACAACGATTCTAACTTTTGAGTGGATAAATCAAAATATCCATAAAATTCTTCTTTTAATAATGGACCTTCACTATTCATAAAAGTTTGATAAATAAGTAATTTATCTCGGAATTCTTGGTCTAATAATTCATCTAACAAAGTAGTCACATTTTCAACTCCAAACTATCACGCCTTAAGTATCTATTTTTTTAACAAGACGTGAGTGTCAATCTTGCTTATTTTTTCCACAAATTTAAAAATGATTCTTTCAATATTTAGGAATCTTCATAGAAAAGTATTATTTTAACCAAAAAAAGCCCCCTTGCGTCACCAAGGAGGCTTTTTTTGTTATTTTTTTACTTTAAATTTAAAGAAAAGCTGATTTGTTTGACTAATTTTCTGTTTCTTTTCTAGCCTATTCGTCAAAAATGATTGAAACTTTTGGTTCGTCTTCTATACTATCTTCCTATAAAGTTCTTACTCTTTTAAGTATCAGCTTCTGTCAATAAAAGTCCTCATTTGGCATTGCTAATCTGAATACAGTATGACTACTTGTTGCCGCTATTTTTTGCTGTTATTTTACTCTTTAATTGAAGCGCTAGAAACGCTGTCAACTGTTGGCTTTTCGGTCGCTGACTCTTCTTCATGGACTGATGCACTTGAGACACTATCTGCCGTTTCTGGCGCTTCTTTTTTGGAGGCACCACTGACTGCATCGACGTTTTTTCCACCGACTAATTCTTGCCCAGTTTGTTTTAAATACCAATCAACAATTGGTTTAAAGTCTAAAATATACTCATTAATTCCCGCGTAATTTCCATTATCATCATACATCGCTTGATAATTATGCACTACATAGGTATCTGGTCCGTGCATTGGAACATGAACGCGAATAGCATCTGTTTTTCCTGACCGTAATTGTTGAATCACCCATTCTACATTTTTCAATGCTTTTGGCGGATGGCAATTCGCTAATGGATTACCAACTTGTCCTGGTTGCCGTTTAGCAAACATTTCTTCAGCAGCCATTTTTTTATTGTAATATAAAAATTGATTGTTACTGTCTGCATAAGTCAATTCCATTGGCATTGATTTTAAGAAATAATTTAGCTGATCTACGGTTAAAATGCCTCGATCTAATTTTACGTATGTGTCGCCTTCCACAGCCTGAACCGCTTCTGCTGCTTGTTCTACCCAATCATCTGCTGCCATATCAACCCCTTCGATCGTTGTTTCAATGGTTCCTTTTGCATGTAAATCTTCAGGTAAGTCTTTTGGCTTAGCCCCTTCTAATTTTGAAATCACATCAATGAATTCCACGAATTTTTGTAATGTGCTTTCTAAAAATTGACGTGTTCCCTCCGCAATTAAGTTGCCGTTTTCATCAAATGCTTCTTTCGCTTTTCCTAATAAAAACTCGTTCCCAGGCATCACGATTGCATTGACACCAGGTGCATCAAGAATTTGACGGAGATGTAATTGCGCACGCGAGGTTCCTTGATCATAATAAGAGCAACCAACAATCATTACTGGTTTATTTTCCAGCGGATGAATTTTGAATGATAACCATTCTAACACACTTTTCAAACCGGCAGGAATGGTATGGTTATGTTCGGGCGTCGCAATAATTACGCCGTCTGCTTGTAAAATTTTGCGATTCATATTCTGAATCAAGACACTGTTCGTTTGATCCTTACTTTGATTAAACATTGGAATATCTTTAATTTCTAAAATTTCCAAGTCGAACATTTTATAAAACTCTTTGCCAATATATTGCAGTAGTAACCGATTATAAGAAGAATCAGCGTTTGATCCGACGATCCCAATTAATTTCATTTTATTCACTCCATTTCGTTAAATCGTTTCCCATGAGAAATTTTCTGCTTCTTTTTTATTTTGCGCATGCGCATGTTTCAGCTGTTCTGTAATTTCAATAAATACACAAAAATCTGCAAACAGACCAGCTAGTTTATCTATTTGTTCTGAATCTTTTAACGCATTGTTTTCATCAAAAGCTTGTAAGGAATGCGCTAATAGAAATTCAGAGCTTGGCATAATTCGTGCTTTCAATTCAGGAGCATCTAAAATTTGACGCAGATGCGCTTGTGCTCTAGAGGAACCTAACGTGCCATAGGATGCACCAGTAATCATAACTGGTTTATCAACAAACGGAAAAATCCCGTAAGATAACCAACTTAGGGCATTCATCAAAGAAGCCGGCACCGCATGGTCATATTCAGGCGTACTGATAATGACGCCATCTGCTGCTTCAATTTTTTCAGCAACCGTTTTAACTATTTCTGGCAAAACTTTGTCTTCTGGCTTGTTAAACATAGGAAAGTCAACAATTTCAACTAGTTCAATGTCAGCCTCCTGCGCAAAATAGTGTTGCATAAATTGCAAAAGTTGACGATTGGTTGATTGCTCTGAGTTCGTTCCTACTAAGCCGATAATTTTTTTCATAATGAGCTGTCCTTTCTTTTTCGGTTCTATGAATGGATAATGTGAAGAGTATCTGCTAACCCGCTGCTATATAAAATTTGCTGGTCTTGTGTAATGATGACTCCTTCAATCCCATCTAGTTGATTGAGGATTTCAAGCGCTTCTGGAATTGGATAACCAAATAAACGCGTTGTCCAAATCTCACCATCCACTGAAGCATCCGAGATAATTGTGATGCTGGCCATTTCAGTTTCCAATGGGTAACCGGTTGTCGGATCCAACAGATGGTGATAGAATCGCCCAGCTTCGGATAAACTTCTTTCATAAATGCCCGACGTCACAACCGATTGATTAGCCACTTCGACAAGTAAGCTGATTGTTTCTCTGGATTCTTGCGGATTGCGAATACCAATTCGCCATTTTTTGTTTTGATGCGTAGAGGGCCCCAACGTCACAATATTGCCGCCCAGATTAATCAAAGCAGACGTCACATGGACTTCTTTCAAATAGGCAATTAGTAAATCAGCGATATAGCCTTTTGCTAAAGCCCCCAGATCTAATTTCATTCCTTCTTCTTCCAAAAAAACCGTTTGTTTTAAGGGATTTAAGTGAATCTTTTCTGGATTAATTTTTTTCAAACAGGCTTTAATTTCCTCTTCTGACGGGACACGGGCATCTTTAAAACCGATTCGCCATGTTTGAACTAACGGGCCAATGGTAACATTCAAATGACTAGCTGGATCACAACTATGTTTTTTCCCTAATGCAATTAATTGATACAACTCTGGATGAACGCTGACTGGTTTTTGCCCAGCTTGTTGATTGACAGCCATCAGTTCCGAAGTTGAATCATTTGCACTAAAGCGTTGTTCATAAGTGATCAATCGTTGATGCACTTCTTCTAGAATTTTTTCAGGTTCTTCATGGTCTACAAATACATCTATTACTGTGCCCATCAAATAAATAGTTTGACTTTGTTGCACCTCAAGACTTCCTCTCCACGAAAGATTGTGTTTTATTTCACATTTATTCACAAATGAATCATACGCCTTTATTTGATGCCAGTCAAGTCGTTTATATATTTTTTTATATAAAATAACGACCTTAAAATTTTCATTTAAGGTCGTAACGTGTCTTGAACTCTTTTAAAAAACGCTTTTTTTATTATATTTTGAAAATAAATATATAATTTTCTATATAAACTAATTATTCTTAGATAAAATTGTTTCTTTCAATGTTTGAATTGCTTCCAACAAGATGCGATTTTTATTGATTTTTGCATACGCGCGGGCATCTTGTAGTAGTTCTAAAATTTGCTCTTGCGGCTTTTCTTCAGCTAAGGCATTTTTCGCAAGCTGGAAAGCTGCTCTTGCCAAGTAATACGTGACGTGATTATCAGAACAGATGGAAATCGCATACTCTAACAAAGCATCACTTGTTTCTAAATCGCCTTTTTCTGCATAAAAAACACCACAGTGAAAGACAACATTTAATACTCGCCAAGTATCTTCCATTGATTGAATAGTATAAAGATAAATTTCCTTGAAGACCTTATTGAAATAAAATTCGGCTTTCTCAATTTCGCCTTCTTTGGCATAGGCCATGCCAATTCCAGTAAAAGCTAACAAACGGTAAATATCGCTCGTGTATTTTTGCTCTTCAAACAGAAGTTTTTCAAAGGTAAATAAGCAATCCATCAACGAAGCATTTTGAAAAATCATGACAAAGCCTTGTAAATAATAATATTCTAATAACAGTTGGGAATCTTTGATTTCATCAAAAGGAATATTTTTTAAAATTGTTTGCAATTGGTCATGTTCGCTGGTAATCAAGAAGAATTCTGCTTCTTCCATTTTTTCAAGAATTTCAGGTTGTTTAATACCTACGCGCGGGAAGAGTTCCCCCAAAGGTAGCTCTAAACGATTACATAGTTGGATCAATATTTTTAAAGTTGGGACTTGACCATTCTTTTCAAAGCGACTAACCGTAACTTGCGTACAAATCCCTTTAGCTAATTCACTTTGCGACAAACCACGTGCTTTGCGTTTTTCTATAAACCGTTGTATATTCATTGCTTTTCCTCTCATTCTCATCTTCTCAAACTTACTATAATACAACTTACCTTAAAAATATATATAGAAAAAGAAAAATGTTTATAACAAAAAAGAACACAGACAACTCTTTCATTAAAAGTTTGTCTGCGCTCTATTAGAACCTGAATCACTAAACGTCAATCCAGCGTTATTTAATCAATCCGATACGTCCTACTTGTTCTGTTTAGAGAGCTGCTCTTTTTTTAGCTTCTTTCACAAACGTATTCATGGCCTGATATAATTTTTCCTTGATTTCTTTGAGATTAGCTTGTTGTAATTCTTTATTGGCAACTAACTGTTGACCGTTCACCCAAACGGCTTCAACATTGCTAGCATTTGCTGAATAAACCAACGCTGAATAGGCATCAAAAATCGGAAACATATTAACTGATTGCGTTTCAATTAATGTTATATCCGCTTTTTTGCCCACTTCCAATGAGCCGACTTGCTCCGCCAAGCCTAACGTTTTAGCGCCCCCCATCGTTGCCAGATAAACAATTTCTTTAGCAGGAAACAAAGAGCGATCTTGGTGTGCTGTCTTATGAAAATTCGCAACCATACGCATTTGGGTGAATAAATCTAATGTATTCCCACTACTAGGTCCATCCGTGCCTAAACCGACAATAATCCCTTGATCAAGCATTTGCTTAATCGGCGCTACGCCTTTGGCTGATTTAGTATTCGCACCGATACAATGAGCGACACGCGCTTTTCCATTAGTAGCAGCTAAACTCGCAAGATCTTCATCTGTTGCCAAAATACAATGCGCTAAAATAAACGGCTCGCTCAAATAACCCAGTTCTTCTAAGAAAGCAATTGGTGTTTTTTGATAGGCTTTTTCAAACTCAGCCATTTCATAAGTCATTTCAGCAACGTGCATGGTCACAGGAACTTGGTATTGCCGACTAAGTTCAATAATTTTCGCCAACACTTCTGGTGAATTGGTATTCGGTGCATGTGGCGCAAGTATAGGCGTAATCAACGGATGGCCTTGCCACTTGCGAATAAAGGTTTCCGCGTAAAAAAGACCGCCTGAAGGTTCTGGACTATCACAAGTGGGCATATCAATGATCGTCTCTCCGAGCAAAGCACGAACACTCATTTTTTCACAACTTTTAGCAATTTCATCTTCAAAATAATACATATCACAAAAGCTCGTAATACCACTCAGTAACATTTCAGCAATTGCATAATCACTACTGCATCCTACTAATTCTTTTGTCATGAATTGTTCTAATGGAAAAAGAAAACGCCGGAGTCGATCTGGCACATCGTCTCCTAACGAACGAAACGGAATCATGCCTGCATGGGTATGGGTGTTAATCATCCCAGGTATTAAAATTCCATTTTGGCCATCGATTACTTGATTTGCAGCCACTCGCTTTTCATCAAGTGTGGTCATTGATGCTAATTCCACAATTGTGTCTTCTTCAATCACTAAATAGCCGGCTTTGATTTCTGAAAATTGCTCATCCATTGTTAGTATATGCACATTTTTAATGAGTGTTTTCATGCAAAAGAACTCCATCCTCTGGAAAAACTAATGGATAGAAACGTTGTGACTTCGTATCCATCATCCCAAAATCTGTCACTTTAATGGCTGGCGAGACAGGCAATGATAGTGTGGAAAAGGACATGATTTCATTCATATTTTGATAGCCTAACGCTTGCATAGCTTGTCGAACTTTTTGTAAAGAAGCGCCTAATTGTTCAATCGGTGCTTGCGATAAAATCCCACCAATTGGTAAAGGACAAGTTGCCATCACTTGCTGATCCGAAGCAACCAAATAGCCGCCTTGCATCGCTAATAATTCATTCTGCACTAACAGAATATCCTCAATCGTATTACCCATCACCATTAAATTATGATGATCATGGGCCCAGGTTGTCGCAATGGCTCCTTTCTCGGAAAGGGGTTGATCCATTAAAGAAAAAGAAATATTGCCATTTTTTCCGTAACGTTCCATCACAATTAATAAGGCACAGTTGGCTTTTTGCCATTGCAACAATCCATTTTCAACAGGAATTTCTTTTGTAATTCGCTCTGTAAATGTGCCAATTTCTTGTTTTTGAATCACATTACAACGAACTGTTTCTTTTGTTGTAGCCACCTTTAAAAGTAAATCTTCTTCTGTTAACCTTTTACATTGGATGGTTTGTTGATAAGTGGCTGGAAACTCTTCGATTTTTTCTGGATAATGGAAGGGCTCGCCTTTTTCAAAAACGACCTTTCCAGATTTATAAACCGTATTAATATCAAAACTTTCTAAGTCATTTAATAACAAAAAGTCAGCTTTTTTACCAGGTGCAATTTCGCCACGATCATGGAGACCCATTCGTTTGGCCGGCGTATAAGTTGCCATATAAATGGCTTTTTCGATAGGCAATCCTGCATGAACGGCTTTTTTGACATTTTCATTTAGATGACCTTTTAGCAAATCATCAGCCATCACGTCATCCGTGATAATACTTGCATAATTGTAGAAGTCATTGTCTACTATCACCTGAATGTTTTCAGGAGTGATTGATTTATTTTGAAATTGAATAAAGACGCCCGCTTCAATTTTTTCTTTTAACGTTTTAGGAAATTGATGGGTATGATCTGAAGTGATACCGCTATATAGAAAATCTGCTAACTCTTGATCTTCGATTTTAGGACAGTGGCCTTCTAAAGGCATGGTTGGTCGTTGTTTTTGGCACAAATCGATAATTTGACGAATTAAAGAATCTGGCTCATAGGAAATCCCTTTAAAATTCATGGCTTCCCCTAAACAAATCACTTTTGGTTCTTTGAGTAATTCTGCTACTTCTGCTAAGCCGATAATCCCACCAGTTGTTTCTAATTCGGGAGTGGTCGAAGGAACTGAAGAAGGAATTGCGTGAAAGATATCTAGTTCTGTTTCAGCGGCCATAAAAGCTTTTAAGCCTTCTAAGCCAAATACGTTAGCCATTTCATGGGCATCGGCAATCACCGTTGTCACACCGTAACGCACTACTGCTTTGGAAAAAATAGTAGGTGTCGTCATGGAACTTTCAATATGCATGTGTGCATCAATTAAGCCGGGAATCATCCATTGATTCTCGGCATTAATTGTTTTTTTGGGCTGCAAATTGACGTTCTCTTCTTCATAAATGTAATAAAATTTATCATTTTTAATCGCAACATTTCGTTGAACGAATGTTTGAGTGACTGTTTGATACAGCCACACATTTTTTAGTAATACATCGACGTTCATTTTGTCCCTCTTTTCTAAAACTATTGATTCATCGTCCGATTCCATTGATCAATCCAATCCGCTAGTTGACTATTAATAAAATTAAAATCGACTGTTTTGGCACGTTCGGCAATGGCACCATATGTTTTATTTTTCGCTTCTTTTTCGCTTAACGTTACTTGTTGATTTGTAGGTCCTTCATTTAATGAAATCGCTTTGGCCTTTTGTGATTCTTCACTAATCCGTGCGTTAACAAATTTAAAGGCGGTTTCTTTGTTTTGTGCTTTTTTAGGAATATTGACTGTATTATAGTTGGCATACGTGCCGCTTTCTGGGACGACATACGTCACGTTTTCTGCTGCGCCTTGAATAATATCAACCGCAAAATCAGCAACCACAGCTGCTTCAATTTCACCAGATTGGAACATATTAGCTAAGTCTGACGATTTTGAATACGTTTTAACAACGTTTGGTTTTAATTCTTTCATCGCTTCAAAAGCGGCCTTCCCGTTATCTTTTGTAATATCTTGACCAGCATGTTCACTGGCAACGTATAACATTAAAGGACCTGCCGTCGTGGCAACGTCTGGAACAGAAATTTTACCTTTCAAATCAGCTGACCATAAGTCATCCCAGTTCTTAATTTCTTTGCCTAATTTTTCTTTGTTGTAAACAATCCCGATACTGTTTACAGCGATTGGTACGCCAGCACCACTTTCAAAAACCTCTTTTGCTCCCGGCGTTAACTGACTTAAATTAGGTACTTCTTTTTCTGTAATTTTTTCAAATAACCCTTCTTTTCCACCTTGTGCTGCATTTGCTTGTGCTAATTCAATGACATCAATTCCCGCATTGGGATTATTTTTTAATTTCGTAAAGCGGTCTGCGCTATTGCCTACTTCTAAGGTAACTTTCGCTTCATTCTCTTTTTCAAACGGAGCGATAATGTCTTTTTTGACAATATCTTCACTTAATCCGAAAGTTGAAACGACTAAAGCATTACTTCCACCTTTGCTCTCGCTTTTCGTAGTTGCTTCGCTGTTTCCACAAGCAGTCATTAATAACGTTGCAGCGACTAATGTCCCTAAAATTACGCGTTTTTTCATTTTTAAATCTTCCTCCAAAATGGTTTTTATTTTTCTAAAATAACTAATTTCTCAGCTGGAAAAGCCAAGTGAATGGTTTCGTTTGTTTCATATAACTGTTCACTTGTTCCATTAACCAGCAATGTACCTAACGCTGTTTCCACTTCATATTGATAGCTTTTCCCTAAAAATGTTCGGACAGCGACAGTACCTGCGACAGTATTAGTAGCAGCTTCTGAAACAATCTCGATGTCCTCTGGACGAATCGTTGCCACTGTCGTTGTAACATTTGGTTCAGGATTAGTCGTTTTCACTATTTGATTTGTTTGTGTCCGATAATGACCGGCTTCCATTTTTTCGACAGAGAAAAAGTTTTCAAAACCGATAAATTCAGCGACAAACTTAGTACGAGGCAAACGATAAATCGTTTCTGGTGAATCATATTGTTCAATCACGCCATTATTCATAATGGCCACTTTATCTGAAATAGAAAAACATTCTTCTTGGTCATGTGTGACAAAAACTGTCGTAATGCCTAATTGTTGTTGAATCCGTTTGATTTCAATCCGCATTGCCACTCGCAATTTTGCATCTAAATTACTCAACGGTTCATCTAGTAGTAATAGTTTAGGTTCAATAATCAGAGCACGTGCTAGCGCAACCCGCTGTCTTTGACCACCAGATAATTGTTTTGGATAACGGTCGCCCAAGCTTTCTAAACCACATACTTTTAGCATTTCCGTGACTTTTTGGTCCATGGTTTGTTTGTTTTCTTTGCGTAATTTCAGCCCAAAAGCGACATTTTCTGCAATCGTTAAATGGGGAAATAACGCATAGCTTTGAAAAACCATCCCGAAGTTTCTTTTATGGACAGGAACCTTTGTTAGTTCTTCTTGGTCAACGAAAAACTGTCCGTCGTTTGGCTTAATTAATCCAGCAATCACTCTTAGCGTAGTCGTTTTACCACAACCACTCGGTCCTAATAAAGAAACTAACTCTCCTTTTTCCATTGAAATATTTAAATCTTTTAAAATATCTTGTTTTCCGTCATAGCTGACGCGAATATCTTTTAAATCCACAAAAGTCAAAATTTTCTCCTCTTTCTATCTCGTGCTTCTTCCATGTTTTAGGCAATGGAAGCTAGTCCCAACGTTTTTTCAATTAAAAACATTAAGCCCATTGTTAGTAGCATCAACAATACAGAAATTGCTGAAACAGTTGGATCATAATTGTATTCCATATAACTTAATAAAGAAGTAGGCAGCATCGTCACACCGGGACCTGATAAAAACATCGATACAGGAACATTGTTAAACGAATTGACAAATGCTAACATAAAGGCTGCAAAAATTCCTGAAGACACATTGGGTAAAACAATTTGAATAAAAGCTCGCAATCTTGTACAACCTAATGTCCAAGCTACTTCTTCCATTGAATAATCTAGTTGTTCCATACTTGACCCAACCACTCGAATAATATAAGGCAAACTAATTAAAAAATGCCCCATTAATAATCCTTGAAAGACAGGCAAACCTAATTTAATAACAATATATTGAAATAACGTATACCCGACCACAATTCCTGGAATCACAGTTGGGGATAAGAAAAAGCTTTTAATAAAGTTGCGCCCACGAACGGAATAACGTGCCAGCGCATAGGAAGCTGGAATCCCTACTATTAATGCTAAAACAGTCGCTAATACCCCAATCAACAAGCTTAACTTAAAACTGTCCATAAACGTTTCCGATTGTAATGCTTTGGCGTACCAATCTAAAGTAAATCCTTTAATCGGAAATTGAATCGCTGCGGCTGTTCCAAAAGAAGTCACCACAATCAAACATAATGGTAAAAATAAAAACAGAAAAACTAGAATTGCAATAACAGATAGTCCTTTTTGCTTACGCATGATTTGCTTCTCTCCGATCTACTTTCTTAGCGACCATGTCTAGGCCTTTCATCACAATTAATGTTGTTAAAATCATAATAAATGCAAGAACACTCGCCGATTGCCAATCACCTAAAGTATTAGCCTTTTGATATAAGAAGGTCGACATCATCATTTTTTGGTTACCACCTAACAGCTGTGGCGTCGTATAAGCCGTTAAAGTTCCTGTAAACACTAATATACTTCCTACGATGGTGCCTGGAATTGATAAAGGTAAAACAATTTTCCGAAAAGCCGTCATTGGATTGGCGCCTAGCGTCTCAGCCGCTTCTAGCATTTCTCCTTCAATGTTTTCCATAACCCCAACTAAGGTCATAATCATTGTTGGTAAAAATAAATACACTGAACCGATAATAATTGCAAATTCTGTATACAATAAATTCAGCGGTTGCTCAATTAAGCCTGTTTTTAATAACAACGTATTCACTACACCGTTTTTTCCTAAAATGTTAATCCAAGCAAAACTTCGAATAACTGAATTGGTTAATAATGGAAACAAGGTCATAGCCATTAAAAAGCCACGCCATTTTTTGGAAACCCCAGCAATAAAGTATGCCGTTGGAATGCCCAACACGATTGAAATACCCGTCACAATTAACGAAACTCTTATCGTTCGCCAGAAAATTGAAACATTATAGTCATCTTTAAAAAAAGTAACATACTGATTTAGTGTCAAGCCATGATCAGTAAAAATGGTTGGCAAAATGCTAGTAATTAATGGAATCATTAAGAAAAATAATAATAGTACTAGCCCCGGTGCCACAATTAAATAAGGAACTTTCTTGTTCATTCGTACACTCCTCGTTCGTTTTTTCACTTCATCAGTATACGCAAGGAAAACGTATATTTCAACACATTTTCATCTTTTTGTTCGTTTTTAAACCCGAACGTTCGTATATTTTTTCGAAAAAGGTTATTAAAAAATAAAACACGAACATTAAACAAAAAAACACAAACAAGACTGTTTGTGTTTTTTGTCAACTTTTTTATTTATCACTTAATTTTCTTGGAACGTTTGATCCTTTTCCATCATTTTCACTATAATACCATCTTGATACACCTGATAATATCCGAACAATTCATTCTCTTTTGAGACACTATTCTTTTCAGATATAATTTGAACAACATAACTTCCTTTATTTGACTGCTTAAACGTATAATGAAACGCCGAGTCATTCGTTGGTATCCCTAAACCATTTTGTAAAAATTCAATCGCTTCCTGTTTAGTATAAGATTCTGCTTCTAATTGCGTTCCTAAATGCGGATTTTTTTGATCAACAAATTGTCTTGCTTTGTCATTATTAGCAGACTTTTCTATAACGACTTCCTGTTGCGAATTCCTACTTCCTGAACAGCCAGATAATACAAATAAAATCATCAACAACCCGAAACACTTACTCAAAGTTTTCTCCTCCTCTCCATTTTGATTAGTGATACTTGATGATTTCTTTTATATTTTAGCATGCTTGATATAACGAATTGTGCTCAAAAAAGACAGAATCAACAAGTAAAAATTGTCGACTCATCTTTCTCTACTAATATTAAACACTATCTGTCTCAATATTTTCGAATTCCCTGTAAATTACTGATAAATAAAAACAGCTCCTTTTGCGTATACTTATATTATCAGCCCCTAAAGGAGGAACTTTCTTGAAGCAAAAAAATCTACTCACTTATCAATCACTTGCAGCCTTGTTGCTAGTATTCAGTCTCTTTAGTTTTGACCCATCGGTTTCTTTTGCCACCCGTTCTGGAAAAACGCCCGTTTCAGTTGAACTAGAAATTGGAGGGCTGCCTGGTGATGAATCGGTTGACGATGCCATTTATCCTGATTTAGAAAATCCTAACACTAGTTTTGACTTGCTCTTTATTCCGAAAGAATTTACTTTTGAAACCCAAGCGATTTCTGGTGATTTAACGGCAGTTCCTATACGACCTTCTGAAGGCAATACTCATACAATGAGACACTTCGGGATGGGGGATGTTCGCGGAGCCTTAACTGGTTGGCATGTCACTGCTGAAATCCCACACATGCGAAACGAAGCTCATTCTTTACTAGGCATCATTACGTTTCAATTAACAGGCGGCTATGCTCGCTATGACAAAACGTTAAGGCGTTTCTTTATGACAAATACAATGTATGGACTGGATTTTTCAGAAGATCCTGCTGCACCCGACTTCCCGACCAACCCAATTATTATCTGTAACGGTGCGACTTTAATGAGTAACGCTGGTGATAGAAAAGGACAAGGAATGTGGAGCGGCCGCATGACCGATATTTCTCTTGCAATCCAAACCCCTGTTTCACAATTATTTCCTGGCGCATATACAGGTTCGATTATCTGGAATTTAATCTCTGGACCTGCATAAAATAAAAAAGCGCTTAGAAAACTAGCGGAATCACTACTCTTCTAAGCGTTTTTTTATATCATAAGGACTATTTGCTCCTTCTATTTGTCTAAGCATGCTTTACCACTTTTCGTTTAACGAATCACTTGGCCCCAACGGTAATCAAACTGATACTCTTGATTACCATTATTCAGGTTAATTTTGTATAAATAACGCGGGACTTTAATGAATAACGCATCCTCTACTTGAAAAGCTTCAATAGGTACATTTTCTTTAGTTAAAAGCAACGGTGTTTGCCACTCGTATGTTTTTTTCTGCCAATTGTATAAGCCAACTATCGCTTGATTACTTTGTCTTTTCTTGTATGACAGAACATAATAATTTGCTTCATCTTTCTTGCCTAATAAAACTGGTGCTATTAGTTGCTCTTCTAGTTTTCCTTGCACTGTTGTACGCTCTTCCGATGACAGCTTTTGACCAATTTGACTCTCATTTGAATCTACCGTCCATTTAGGCGCTTCTTGTGTTTGAAAGACTTCTTTGAAAGTTAGGTCTTGTTTTAACTGCCAATTTTTCAAATCTAATTGATAATATCGATTGTTTAATCCATAAATATAGAGATAGCGATTATCCATAAAACGATAATCAACGAAATCAGAGCTTAAATAGTCTTTTAATTCAGGGAATTTCTTCACTAAATCCGCTTCAGAAAACTGTTTTTTCCCTGTTTTTGTATCGAGTAAGTAAATGGCCTCGTTATCAGCATTATTCAAAACCACATATTGATCTGTTTGACCAATTAAATAATCACGCCAGCCTAAACGTTTACTCCACATTCGTTCGCCCGTCTGACTATTAACAGAAATCACTTGGAACAATGAGTTACTGGTGCTAATGCCATTCGTTCGTCCATTCGGAATAATCATTCGCTCTATAGAAGTTAAGCCTTTCGTTTTTTCAGAATAAAACGTCGCACTTTTCTCTTCAACCGTTACTGAACGAAACATTCCGAAAAATATCAAACCAGCAAAATGTACCACTGCAAGATAAACCAATAAAATTAACGCATAGGGAACCAGTCTCCTTGTACTCCGCCTTCTTATTAAGGAAATAACCAAAATACCACTAATTACTATAAAAATAATTGCTACAATGATAACAAAAATATCATGATAGAGCCAACCAGATAATTGCCAACTTCTATAAAGTGTGTCCATTACGCCATCCTTTCCAATTGTTATTTGCTTATTATAAAAAGGATACTATTTTTTTTTGAAAAATAACAACAAAAAGCGACGAACAGCAATAAGCCCATTCAAGTTGACTAACTAGGTCAACTTGAATGGGCGTGGAGAAATGTGCCTTGTTATTCAGTTATTCCGCTTCTTCAATTGCGGACAAAGCTTTTGCAATATCAATTTCTTTATTCCGATAATCAGCATCATGAACTGGAAAATGCTGCCGCAATTCTGCTGTTTCCATCCACGAAACAGTCCCTTGTTTAATGCCAAAATTAAGAATGTGCCCACCAAATTGGTGATCCTCACTGATAAAGTGCAAATGAAACCCTGCGGCAGAGGCACCATGAAATAATTTAGGTGTAAAGAACCCTACAACTGTTCCCTGAATATTCTCCGCTGTAAATTCAGGTTGATTGCGTGCGGCTTCTACAAATGGTGGATACGGTTTTTCTTGTTTAGGTGCCACACGGACATGCATCTTCGCAAAAAGACCGCTAATTTTAATTGCCGCAAAAAAATTAGGACTAATTTTTTCTAAAATTTGTGCTTTAATATTTTCATCGGTTTCTGTTGATACAGGGAATGCGCCATCTTCTTGAAAACGAGTAACTGCGGCATATGGCGTTAATTCTTCGCCTTCTAGAATAGTAATTTCGCCAGTTTGATTTGCATGATACAATGTACCGTCCAATAAAATAATTTCGCCATTTGAGCCTTCTAATGTCCCAATTCCAAAATCACCTTGCGTGAGTAACGTACCAATTTCTGCCGTTCCTGCCATCAAACTTTCCATTAAACCGCCTAGCGTACCATGTTGATAAACATATTGTTCGCTCATTTTTCCATCTCCTAATAAAGTTGATCTGGTAACAATGTTTTACCTAATTCTTGATTATCTGAATAATCCACAGGAACATCAATAATCACTGGGCCTTCTGTTTGCATTCCTTCTTCTAAAGCTGCGGCAAATTCTGCTTGTGAATGTACTCGAACCCCTTTGGCTCCAAAAGCTTCAGCATATTTCACAAAATCAACTGGACCAAAATCTACGCCAGAGGATCGATTATATTTCATTTCTTCTTGGAATTTAACCATATCATAACTACCATCATTCCAAATAATATGCACGATATTTTGCTTTAACCGAACCGCTGTTTCTAATTCTTGCGCTGAAAATAGGAAACCGCCGTCCCCAGAAACAGAGATAATTTGTGTATTCGGACGAACCAGCGCAGCCGAGATTGCCCAAGGCAAAGCGACACCTAATGTTTGCATACCGTTACTAAATAATAAATGACGCGGTTCATAACTTCTAAAGTGGCGAGCCATCCAAATGTAGTGACTCCCTACGTCAACAGTAACTGTCATTTCATTCGTGGTTTTTTCTTGAAGCGTTTGAACAATTTCTAATGGATGTAATCGATTTTCAATTGTACTTGTTTTTACTTCTTTAATCGTTAATTTTTCTTGAAGCGTTTCTAAATAATCTTGCGCATCTTCTGTTAATATTGGTTCACTAAATGCTTCTGATAATTTCAAAATATTTTTAGACATATCACCAATTAGCTCTTCTTCCGGTTGCATATATTGATCAATTTCCATTTGAACTTCATCAATGACAATAACGCGCGCATCTTTTTCTGCATTCCAATTACGTGCCTCATATTCAATGGGGTCATAACCAATCGCAATCACTAAATCACTTCTTTTTAACAAACGATCCCCAGGTTGGTTTCGAAATAAACCAACACGCCCAAAGAAATGTTCTTCTAATTCTTTTGAAATAATTCCTGCTCCTTGGAACGTTTCCACGACTGGCAAACCAGTTATAGCAACCAATTCACGAATGGCTGCGGTAACTTTTCGTGCAGAGGCCCGCATTCCTAAAAGTAAAACAGGTAATTTCGCTTGCTTGATTCGTTCAGCTAAAGCTGCGATTGTTTCTGCTGATGCATGGCCCAGTTTCGGAGCCGACAAAGGCTTAATTGCTTCGCCTGTCACCGGACTATCTGTGACATCTTGTGGGATCGATAAGAATGTTGCGCCTTTTTTCGCTGTTTTGGCGATACGGTAAGCATTGGCAATATTTTCAGATAATGTTTCTGGATCTTGAATTTCTGTACTGAATTTTGTTATTGGACTAAATAATGCAGCATTATTCATGCTTTGGTGAGTTAATTTTGACAAATCGGACCGTTTCACCTGTCCAGCCAATGCTAAAACAGGGTCCCCTTCTGCAGTCGCAGTTACTAACCCAGTTGCTAAATTGCTGGCACCAGGTCCACTAGTTGCAATAACTAAGCCAGGCTCTCCCGTCAAACGACCAATCCCTTGTGCCATAAAGGCTGCATTTTGTTCATGTCGAGCTAAAATTAATTCTGGACCTTTGTCAACTAATGCATCAAAAACCCCATCAATTTTTGCACCGGGAATCCCAAAAATATAGGGCACTTCGTGATTGATTAAACTTTCTACTATGATATCTGATCCTTTTTTACTCACTGTTATACCTCCAATTAAAATCTGTACTAATTACAAATACAAAAATACCACTAAAATTCTAATTAATCAACAATGAAACACATTGAAAACGTGTAATATACTAATTCGCATATTTTAATAGAATTGAGATATTTCAAAAGATTAAGCAAAAATAATGCAAAATACCTTAAAGTTTTATAGTCTTTCAACAATTATTATATACTTCTTCACTAAAAATTAGTAAGATTAACCTATAAGAAAAAAATCACAACCTGTGATAAATTATTGGAGGAAAAATATGTCAAAAGGGAAGAAAATTTTTGCCATTATCTTTGGAATTATCTTGGTTCTATTTCTTGCAGTTGTTGGAATGGGAGCAAAACTTTATTGGGATGTTTCTAAATCAATGGATAAAACCTATGAAACAGTAGAACGATCTAAAAAAAGTCAGGTCAATTTAAACAATAAGGAGCCTTTTTCTGTTTTATTATTAGGGATCGATACAGGCGATGATGGGCGTGTCGAGCAAGGTCGTTCGGATACAACAATTGTTGCAACAGTTAATCCTCGTGACAAGCAAACAACCTTAGTCAGTCTTGCTCGCGATACCTATGTTGATATTCCAGGTCAAGGAAAACAAGATAAATTGAATCACGCCTATGCTTTTGGTGGCGCATCTTTAGCAATGGACACAGTTGAAAACTATTTAAACATACCTATTAATCATTATGTTTCAATTAATATGGCTGGTTTAAAAGAATTAGTCAACGCGGTTGGCGGAATCGAAGTGAACAATAATTTGACTTTTTCTCAAGACGGATATGATTTTACGATTGGTAAAATTTCATTGGATGGTGAACAAGCACTCTCCTATTCAAGAATGCGTTACGAAGACCCTAATGGTGACTACGGCCGCCAAGAACGTCAAAGAAAAGTGATTGAAGGCATCGTCCAAAAAGTCTTAAGTCTTAACAGCGTAAGCAACTATCAAGAAATTTTAACAGCTGTTTCTGATAATATGAAGACAGATTTAAGTTTTGATGACATGAAAAAAATTGCCTTAGACTATCGCAGTGCCTTTGGTAAAGTGAAACAAGACCAACTTCAAGGTACTGGTTTTATGCAAGATGGTGTTTCCTACCAACGTGTGGATGAACAAGAATTAAATCGTGTCCAACAAGAGTTGAAAAATCAATTGAATACAAAATAAAAATAAAACCCACGAGTACTATAAATACTCATGGGTTTTATTTTCTCTTCTATTAACGTTCTTGTTTCACCGCTTCTAAAGCCGCTGTATTAATAATATTCCAAGGTTTGTCAAACGCTGGTTGGAAGAAGAAATCCGCATAGGCTAAGTCTTCAATTGTCATTTTTGCTTGAATCGCTAATGAAATAGCATTAATGTTTGCAGTTAAATCTGCTTTCGACATTAATTGAGCGCCTAAAATTTGTGTTGTTTCAGGATCATACACTAATTTAAACCAAGCTTTTTGTTTGTCTGGATTGAAGTCCATCAAGTAGTCTTCTACTACTGTCACCGCTTTTGTTTCTTTTCCTAATTTTTGAGCCATGACTTCGTTAATCCCTGTTGAAGCAAATTTATAATCAAAGACGGCCAAGCCAGAAGATCCTTGAACACCAGGGAAAGGTTTAACTGGTTCCTCTAGGTTTTTCACAGCAAAGCGACCTTGTTTACGAGCATTCGTTGCTAAGGCAATATTTACTTCTGTGTCTGCAGGATTGTATTTAATTAACGTAGCATCCCCTACTGCAAATACATCTGGCTCACTTGTCCGCATGTATTCATCCGTCTTGATTAGGCCATTCGGATGTAATTCTAAGGTACCTTTTAACCAAGCAGTGTTTGGACGGACACCAACCGCTACAACGACCAAATCAGCATCGTACGCATTTTTATCTGTAACGACTTTTTGCACACGACCGTCGCCTTCGTAACGTTCAACTGTTTCACCAGTTGCAATGGTAATATTATTAGCTTCCATCTCTTCTGTTAAAACATCTGTAAATTCTTTATCTAGATATACCCCTAATGGACGATCTAAAATGTCAATAACAGTAACCTTTTTGCCGGCTTTTGCAAATGCTTCGGCAGCTTCAATCCCAATATAACCACTACCAATCACAACCACATTATTGACTTCTGGATCTACTGTTTTTTGTTTTAATTTAATGGCCCATTGACGACCACGCATCAAGTAAATATTATCCAAATCTTTACCTGGAATATCTAATTCAAATGGGACAGCTCCGGGACTGATGATTAATTTATCATAATTTTCAACACGTTCTTCACCTGACACTAAATCTTTCACTGTCACTTGATGTTCTTTTGGTTGAATCGCTGTAATTTCAGTATTAGAAAAGACATTCACACCACGACTCTCCATTTTTTCGCCAGTCATATAGCGAACAGAATTAACATCTTTCACTTTTCCTTCTAGGTACAACTGCATGCCACAAGACAAGAATGAGATAAAATCACCTTTCTCATACCATTGAATTTCTGCATCAGGATGAAGATTTAGTAATTCTTCTACCGCTTCATAACCTCCATGTGATGATCCTAAAACAATAACTTTCATCGCTCGTTCCTCCCATATAATATTATTTCTTACATAATAAAGAATATCATATATTCTCAAAAAATAACAAATAATATCCTCTTTTCCATTCTCAATTAAGTTCTTTAAATGAGAATAAAAAGGAGTATCCTCTGTATTTCGCCACTTCTCAATTACTTTTTTTATTTACTAAAAAATAAAAAATACTAAATTCTCCGATACGATTGATAGGGACGCCCCACTTTTAAATAGCTATTTTTACTTTCTAAAAGGTTATTCTTTTCTAGAAACAACACATATTTGCGAACAGAAACATGTGAAAGCTGACTCGCTTCTGATAATTCTTGAATCGTAAAATAGTCGGTAAATTCGTCTATTTTTTTTAACAATAATTGTAATGTTGCTTGTGTTAGTCCTTTTTCTAAGGACAGGTTTTGAAGAGCTTGTTCATTTTTACGTGCGTTTGTCTGTGAAGAATGAAACAATTGGTCCACTTTTGTTTGCGAAAGCTCCTTCGTTTCCAGCGTGAATTGAGCATTTTTTTTCTGATAGTTTTCGATACTTTGTTGAAATCGCTCAAAAGAAAAGGGTTTAACTAAATAGTCTAAAACGCCTAAATGTAAGCTTCGTTTAACATTTTCCAACTCGTTGGCAGCCGTAATCAGGATAACTTCTGTGTCAATTTTTTCATCTCTAATTGTTGCCAGATAGGTCAAGCCGTTGCCATCTTTTAAATGAACGTCTAATAAAACAAGTACTGGTTGTTTTTCTTTCGTTAATTGTAGACCTTCAGCAATTGTTGCAACCGTAAAAATAGTCGGTTGGTGAATTAATTTTTCAAGATATTTTTGATGTATATATGCAACCATAGGATCGTCTTCAATAATCAATAGGTTCATTTTCCTCTGCTCCTTCGTAATGAACATTTATGCGAATGACAAGCCAATTGTTTTGTTGGTTTTCCCAAGTCAATATCGCTTCCCCATTCTCTAATAATCTTGCCAAATAAGAAGTGAAAAATTCTTGCTCAAAGCGTTCCAGTTGTTCTTTTGGATAAGCAAACGAATAAGTAGTCGTTAAACTTCCTGGCTGATAATCAATGGTTTCAATGATCTCTTCTGGTAACGGTTGTTCCATCAGGAAACGATGAATATAACGGTAGATAGCAATCAAATTTTGTGTATCTTCATCTCGTTTATTTGGTGGAATTTCTGGATAAATTTCAATAGCTAATTGTGTTTTAATTTCTGCAAACTTGATTCTTTCCCCACTTAAAAAACCTGCTAGAATAGGATTCCTAACCAAAATAGCTAAGCGCTGTGCAAATTCCTTTTCTGGTTTCAATAAATCGGCTAGATAATGTTTTAGCGCCTCATAATCTTCTAAATCGACTAAGCCATAAATGACATGCATCTTATTCATAAATTCGTGTGATTGACTTTGTAATGCCGAAGCATATGTTGTTGTGCTGACAAGCTGCTCTGCGACAATAAACGTTTCCGTCGCATTTTTCAGAAAGATAACATGCCCAATTGTTTTTTTACGGACATTAATCGGGGCGATTGAGACGAAATAATCCTGGCCATTTTGACGATAGAATTGCTCTGTTTTTGAATGTACGATTAATTTTTCAGGAGATAAAACCAATGCTGAAAGTTTCTTTCCTAGTAAATTTTCTTCACTATTTGTTATATTATGATACATTTTAGTTGCTTCAATATTTGCTAATAAAATATTTTGATCGGTATCAATCACAAGGATTGCGTCTTTCGTTTCCTCAAGCATGGCGTTTCGCTCTTCTAATAGACGAGCAATTTCTCTTGGCTCTAAATCGTGAAGTTGTTTTTTTAAATAATAAGAAACCACGATGGCTAATATAAAGCCAAAACCAACACTTAAAAGGACACTCACTGTGTAATCATTTTTTGTTCGTTCAATCAATTGTGAAAGCGAGGTCATTTTAATGCCCATTGCCACAACCCCAATTTGTTTTCCTTGATCATAGACTGGGACAAAACCTCGTAATGATTCTCCTAAACTCCCTTGACTAACAGATAAATGTTCCTCCCCTTTTAATGCTCGCACTTCATCGCCACCTTCAAAATGCTTACCTATTTTTTGGCGATCAGGATGTGTTAAACGAATCCCCTGCATATTCATAATCACGATAAAATCCAACTGATGGATTTCACCTAAACGAACCGTATACGCTTCCAATTCATCTGAATAGTGATCATTCTTTAAGGCTTCAATAACATTCGGTTCAATAGCCAACTGTTCCCCGACGGCTAAAAGTGCTTGCTCTTGGTTTTTACGAACTTCTTTAATTGTTTGAACCGTCGTTACTCCGTAAAAGAAAGTAATCATAATAATTAATGTTGCAATAAAAATCACTGATAAGAAGCACCATAATTTCCCGCCACGCTTCATTCCATCCCTCTTTTCTCTTCAAATAAAGTATAGCATAGGAAGATTTGGTTAAAAAACTTTTCTTTAGTTAAATTAGTTAAATTAATTAAATAATCTACTCTACAGAAAACGTTTACATTATGATGAATATAGATTAAAGTTATAGGAGGAAATAGCATGGAAAAGAAATTGCCCGCAACAGCTGCTAATGAAACAGATTGGCGCAACAAATTAACCAAAACGAGGATTGGTTCGGTTACGTTACCTGTTTATCTTGTAACAGCTAGCATTATTCTTGTTACGGCTCTATTAGAACAACTACCAGTCAATATGTTAGGTGGTTTTGCCGTAATTTTAACAATGGGTTGGTTACTTGGAACAATTGGTGGAAATATTCCTATTTTGAAACATTTTGGCGGTCCCGCAATTTTATCTTTATTAGTACCATCAATTATGGTCTTTTTTAATTTACTCAACCAAAATGTCTTAGACTCAACAGATATTTTAATGAAACAAGCAAACTTTCTCTATTTCTATATTGCTTGTTTAGTTTGTGGAAGTATCCTTGGAATGAACCGCAAAATTTTAGTCCAAGGTTTAATGCGCATGATTGTCCCGATGGCATTAGGAATGATTTTAGCAATGGGGGTTGGGACCCTAGTTGGAACGCTGTTAGGTCTCAGTTGGAAACATAGCCTTTTCTATATCGTCACTCCTGTTTTAGCTGGTGGAATCGGTGAAGGTATTCTTCCTTTATCCCTTGGTTATAGTGCCATTACTGGATTGCCAAGTGAACAATTAGTGGGGCAATTAATTCCCGCAACCATTATTGGTAATTTTTTTGCTATCATGTGTTCAGGTTTACTTAGTCGTTTAGGAGAAAAACGCCCTGAACTTTCTGGACAAGGTCAGTTGATTAAAATTACCAATTCAGATGATTTAAGTGATGCTTTAGAAGAAGACAAAGCACCAATTGATGTAAAATTAATGGGCGCTGGTGTTTTAATTGCATGTACCTTATTTATTACAGGCGGTTTATTACAACACTTAACAGGCTTTCCTGGTCCTGTTTTGATGATTGTTGTCGCAGCCTTTTTAAAATACTTAAACGTAGTACCGAAAGAAACCCAACGCGGATCAAAACAGCTTTATAAATTTATCTCTGGCAATTTTACGTTCCCGTTAATGGTCGGCTTAGGTATGTTATATATTCCTTTAAAAGATGTCGTAGGAATGCTTAGCTGGCAATATTTTGTTGTGGTAATTAGTGTCGTTTTCACTGTTATTGCTACAGGCTTTTTCGTTTCACGCTTCATGAATATGAATCCCGTCGAGGCTGCCATTGTCTCCGCTTGTCAGAGTGGTATGGGTGGGACTGGCGATGTGGCTATTTTAAGTACAGCCAATCGAATGAACTTAATGCCGTTTGCACAAGTTGCGACACGTTTAGGCGGTGCCATTACAGTAATAACAATGACTGCTATTTTTAGAATGCTTTTTTAACTATAAGTAAATTATTTAGGAGGAAAATGATATGTCAACAAAAGATGTAAAAGAATTAGCGATTGAGCAAGCAAAAAAATTTGGGGGGAAATTAGAAGTCTGCCCTAAAGTTCCGATTGAAACAAAAGCAGATTTAGGAATTGCCTACACACCAGGTGTTGCGGCTGTTTCTTCTGCCATACATGAAAAAAAAGAACGCGCTTACGAATTAACGACAAAGAAAAACACCGTCGCCGTTATTAGTGATGGTTCAGCAGTTTTAGGTTTAGGTAACATTGGTCCTGAAGCAGCGATGCCTGTCATGGAAGGAAAAGCTGCATTGTTTAAACGCTTTGCTGGTGTGGATTCGATTCCCCTTGTTTTAGATACACAAGATACCGAAGAAATTATTCAAACGGTGAAATTTTTGGCTCCAACCTTTGGGGGGATTAACTTGGAAGATATCAGCGCTCCTCGTTGTTTTGAAATTGAACAGCGTTTAATCGATGAACTAGATATTCCCGTTTTCCATGATGATCAACACGGGACAGCGATTGTTGTTCTAGCGGCTTTGTACAACAGCTTAAAATTAATCAACAAGAAAATAGAGGACATTCATGTGGTAATCAACGGCGGTGGCTCCGCTGGTCTTTCGATCACAAGAAAATTTTTAGCTGCTGGCGTAAAACATATTATCATTGTTGACCGTGCAGGGATTCTGAGCGAAACAGATACAGCTCTGCCACCACACCACGCAGAAATTGCGAAGCTAACCAATCGGGAACACCGTACCGGTGATTTAGCTACTGCTCTTGAAGGCGCTGATGTCTTTGTTGGTGTTTCGGCACCAGGTGTTTTAAAACCTGAGTGGATTCAACAGATGAATGAGCAGCCAGTTATTTTTGCAATGGCTAACCCAGTTCCTGAAATTTTTCCTGATGAAGCTTTAGCGGCAGGCGCTTATATTGTCGGAACTGGTCGTAGTGACTTTCCGAATCAAATTAATAATGTGTTGGCCTTCCCTGGTATCTTCCGCGGTGCCTTAGATGCTCGGGCGAAAAAGATTACGATTGAAATGCAAATTGCCGCTGCCAAAGGTATTGCAAAATTAATTCCCGATAACGAACTCACGCCGACCAATATTATTCCCGATCCATTCCAAGAAGGAGTCGCAAAAGTCGTCGCCGAAAGCGTCCGTAACGCTGTCAAAGAAACAAATTAAAAAGAGAAAAAAGGAACAACCTAACTCCTCTTGAGTTAGGTTGTTCTTTTTAAAATCTGAAACGATAATTCATTATTTAAAACTGATGTTAAACTCTTGCATATCTTTTTCAATATAAGTAAGTAATTTTTTATTTTCAAAGAAACGTGTAAAGTAGTACGCAATACGATAATCTTCAACAGCATCTAGTCCTAGCATTTGTTTATTAAACGCTTTTTCGTATAATAAGCAATCTAAAGAGTAAATAGAACTGTGTGTCCGATTAATTTCGATTCCTTTATCACTTAATTCAATACTCTTTGCATAGTCTTTAATTAATGAATAGAATTTTGCGGTATTATAATAAATACGGCATTGCTCTAATGGATAATCTAATTTGAATTCGCTTAGCAATTGTAAAGATTTATCGTAATAAACTTTTGCTTTTTCAATATCATCTTCTAATTCATATAAAATACCGATCGCATTCATACTCAAAATATTATAAATATTAATATCACGACTAATTTCAGAACCACGATGTAAATAGAACAATGCTTCGCTATTATTTTTCTTACCTAATAAACTCGTAATTCCTTTATAATAGAAAAATTTTGTTTCTAAAATTCTGTTTGAACTTTCGATATCATCTGGATAGTCTTTCAACAAATCATAGGCTTCATCGTGCTTAAAGTAAAAGCATAATTCTTCTACTTTATTTAATAAGCTTTCGAGTTTTTTCTCACTAGAACCTTCGATACATTCTTCTACTTGTAAGTCTAAACGTAGACATACAGATGAGAAAATGTCTAAACTGTCACACACATTTTTGTTTTCAATGTTACTAATTGTTGCTTGTGTACAAATTCCTTTTGCCAATTCAGCTTGCGATAATTTTTTCTTTTTACGCGCTGTTTTGATTTTTTCTCCCGCTACTCTCACAGTCAAAACTCCAATCTTTCTATTTTTTTTGTATTAAACATACCATCATTTTACAGATAATGTTATAATGAAGCTATCATAATAAAGGAGGTGAAATATATGTTTGATTTACTTGCTTTATTAACTGGAATTTCAGTTCGTGGCAATGCACCACACCAATAATTACGTGTTTGTTTAACTGAATTTCTGACGGCTCTACCTATGCCAGTAGGTGGAGCCATTTTTTTATTTAATATTATAAAATTAACAGTATTTCCAAAACCTCATACTTAGTATAACACAAATTATAAATTATGCTAGATAGTTACCAAATTAACGTCATTACAAGGATGTTACGTTTTTACAACATCTTGTAAAACTAGACATTACTGTTCTTCTTTATTCACCACACTCAATGATAGCGATAGTATCTTATGATAGAAACAACATGCACATTATAACAATTATTATTAAGAAAGCTACTTCTCAATAGGAGAAGTAGCGCTTCTCTCGTTACAGTTTTACTCTTCTTCTTCAGCCATGAATGTATTGAAAACTTCTTCAATCATATCCCATTCAGCGTCTGTTTCGATTTGCTGTAAATCGCCTTCTGTACCTTCTGCGTTTTCCACATATGAGTAAGCTTGCAATTCAACATCTTCATCCTCAGGAATTCCTGCTGGATATAATAAAACATAATTTTTACCGAATTCTTCTTGACCGTCAACAGTTAGTAAGATCTCGTATAATGTTTCATTTCCTTGTTCGTCTACTAAAGTAATGTGTTCATGTCCTTCGTGATCATGTTCGTGGTTGTGTTCTGTCATTCTTCTTCTCTCCCTTGATGTATTCAAAGCTCGATAATTATCGGCTATGTGCATCTAAATAATTTTGTAGAATCATTACTGCCGCTAGTTTATCAATGACTTTTTTTCTTTTGGCTCTTGAAGCATCTGCTTGCTCCACCAAGAAACGCTCTGCTTGGACAGTTGTTAATCGTTCATCTTGATAGTCAACAGGTAATTGAAATAATTCTTGAATCTTATCACCATATGCCATGGATGCTTCAGCTCTAGGACCGATGGAATTATTCATGTTTTTCGGTAAACCTACGACAAATTTTGTGACTTCGTATTCTTTCACCAATTCACCTAATCGCTCAAAACCGAAGTTCTCTTCCTCTTCATTGATGCGAATAATTTCGATGCCTTGTGCTGTCCAGCCTAATAAATCACTAACAGCCACACCGACTGTCCGTGAACCTACATCTAGCCCCATGATCCTCATTTGATATCGATTCCGTGGTTCGCTAAGTAATATTTGGTTAATTCTTCCATGATTTCATCACGTTCATGACGACGAATTAAGTTTCGAGCATCTTGATAACGAGGAATGTAAGCCGGGTCCCCAGAAAGTAAATACCCTACTATTTGGTTAATAGGATTGTATCCCTTTTCTTCTAATGCCCGATATACGGTTTCTAACGTTTCACTGATTGCTTTTTTTCGATTATCATCAAAATCAAAGCGTACTGTTTCGTCTGTAAAACCCATTTTACTACACCTCACTTCTAC
Source organism: Enterococcus sp. DIV2467a (assembly GCF_050532945.1). Lineage (NCBI taxonomy): Bacteria > Bacillati > Bacillota > Bacilli > Lactobacillales > Enterococcaceae > Enterococcus > Enterococcus sp. DIV2467a. Next base: position 1,917,468 of record NZ_CP172896.1, read on the forward strand.
TTTTATACAATTTCATTTTACTAGAAAAGAACCGAAACTACAAACAAAATTTCTTCTCCTTCTCTCTTTTTTGTTATTTCTTAGTCTTTTATTAATAAAGGCTTCGTAAAAAAATGACAGCCATCGATAATTTTAAAATTATAAAAACAAATACACAACTTTATAAAACAAGAATAAAGCTCTGCTAAATCGCCAGAATATCACCTTTCCCTCCAATTCATTTTGCGAAAAAATCGACGTTTTTCTTTTGAAAACTTTTAAATATCTATGATTAAATAATATCAGCCTTTTAATGTTACAATTCGCTAACAATCTGTTTACGATGTAAATTTTCGATTGCAGCTGTTATTTATTTCCTCTTTTTGGTTCGTTTGTAGTACACTAGAAGAAAATACATAAAGTGAGGCTTGCTCAATGACTCCTGCTCATTTGGATTTACTTTTAGAAACCTGTTTGTTAGCTGGTAAAATTATGATAGAAAGCGATGCAGAAATGTACCGTGTTGAAGATACAATGAGCCGAATTGCGCTTGCTTCTGGCAACTATCGAATGGTTAGCTATGTGACACAAACCGGGTTATTTGTTGGCATAGATGGAACCTCCACGATTCGTATGGTTCAAGTAATGAAACGTGGCATTGATTTAGAAAAAATCTCTCGTGTGAATCAGCTGTCTCGTGCTTATGTGGCTGGTGATTTTTCTTTAGAGGAATTACTGAATAAACTAAAAGTGATTGATAGTGAACACCGACATTTTCCAATTAGCGCACGCATTGTTAGTGCGGCTGTTGTCAGCGCTACAATTATGATTCTTTTTGGTGGTGTCTGGTCCGATTTATTCTTGACTTTTCTGATTGGTGGTTGCGGCTATAGTCTTTATTATTTTAGTTTAAAGTTTCTCAAGATTAAATTTTTATCTGAATTTTTAGCTTCGCTGTTCATTGGTGCAGCCGCTATTCTTTCAGTCAAATTGGGACTCGGACAATCACAAGATTTAATCATCATTGGTTGTGTCATGCCTTTAGTGCCTGGTGTGCAAATTACCAATGCTCTTCGCGATTTGCTAGCTGGACACTACTTATCGGGTGTTTCTCGTGGGACTGAAGCATTAATGACTTCAGGAATGATTGGTTTTGGCATTGCTTTTGTCTTTCAACTTTTCTATTAAAAGGAGTGACTTACTTGCTAGGAATCGTTTTGGTACAATTTATCTTTAGTTTTTTAGCTTCTGCGGCGTTTGCGATTATTATTAATGTTCCTCGACGATCACTGGTGGCTTGTGGTCTAACTGGTAGTGTGAGCTGGATGCTTTATTGGGTAATCGTTGAAGTTTTTAGTGGAAATGCAGCATTAGGTTCCCTTATCGGTGCTGTCGGTGTTGCGGCAGTAAGCTACCTATTCTCAAAAATATTGAAAATGCCTGTCACGATTTTTAATATTCCTGGTATTGTTCCATTGGTACCTGGTGGCTTAGCTTATCAAGCTGTTCGGAATATCGTAATTGGCAATTATGAAAAAGGCGCCTATTTTACCGTGCAAGCTGTAATGATTGCTGGGGCAATTGCGTTAGGCTTAGTCGCTTCTGAGGTTTTCAATCAGAATATCCGCAGCTTTCGAGAAAAAAGAGAATCTTTGGGTTTTATTCGTCGTAAGCGCAACAAAATTAAAAAATAGATAGCAAAAAAGTTGGTTGCTGCCATTTGATAAGGAAGCAACCAACTTTTTTTAAAAGGAACGATAGACATATTGATTTTTTGGTGCTTGATCTGCTTTGACTTTCTCCACTTGCACAGTTGGTATTTGCCGTTTAAACGGTGGATAATAGGATAACTCAACCGTGCCGGTAATCGTTACCCAATCATTGTTTTGAAATTGAGTATGTTCAGGAAAATGAACCAACAAGCCAAAAACGCCAGAATCAGCGACACAATGAATAATCCCAAAACGGAAGACAAACTGGTCAACACTTTCTTCTCTTTTTGAATTATAGACAAAGCCTTTATAAGAAATCCTTTTCCCTGCAAATTGACTTGGATAATTATAGATTAGTTCCATAATTTCCAAATAGTTTTCATCAGTAATTGAAATCACAGATTGGCCATCATATTGTTTCATGGCTTTTGCCATCTGCTTGTCATAATCCGTCTTATTGAAATACATACTTGTATCAGGTTTCAAATATTGCGTTTGCATATCAGGATCCCCTACTGATTCTTTACTTACTGGAAAGTTAAATCCTTTTGCTTCAACAATTGTTGTGTCTAAACTAACTGTCGGAAATAATAAGCCAACAATCAATGGTAAAGAAAGTAGTAAATAGGCAAGCCCTCTTTGGCTAGGTTTTTCCAAATTATGCTGATGGCCATGATGTTCATGTCCCCCATGTTGGTGCATGTCTTCATGTTTTTTTTGCATTGATGGATCTGCTTGGTTCCACAAAATCAATTGGACAATCGCCATAATAAAAGCTAAAACCATTGATAAAACAGCTAAGTAATTATAATGAATATTGATATATTGGTTCAGTTCACCTGAAATTTGAAGATACATCATCAACCCCATATATCCAATTAAAATAATAAATCGTATCATCGATTGTAGGCCTCCTTTCTAAACTACTGCCGCATAAATAGTTACGACAAGCGCCACTATCAAAACAAATTGTACAATGAATGACATCTTAAAATAACGTTTCATCATCAATAAATTTTTAATATCTACCATTGGACCAAAAACTAAGAAGGCGACAATTGGTCCTGTGCCAAATAAACTCAAAAGAGAAGAACCAATAAATGCATCTGCTTCTGAACAAAGTGATAGAGTGGCAGCGATGACTAGCATGACTAGAATCGCTAAAATCTTTGAATGGCCCAATTGCATAAGCGCACCAGTTGGAATATAGGTTTGCATGATTGCTGCTAACAAAGAACCAAAAATTAAATAACGACCCGTATCAAAAAATTCATCAATACTATGGGTTAACGCTGACCAGCCGTTTTTCCAAAATGAACGAGCTTCATCAACGTGTTCATGCGTATGAGCAACCTGCTCTTCTTTAATCTGCGCTAACTCTTTTTCTGTTAAAATTGATTCTTTTCGAAAATAAGCTAACCAAATGCCGATAACCCACGCGACAATCATACTGCCTAAAACTCGCCAAATCACAAATTTTGTTGCGCCACTAAAGGCTACGTATGTTGAAAATAGCACAATTGGATTAATGATTGGTGCCGTTAACATAAAAGCAAAAGCGGTATGTGTTGGTACATCTTTTTTAACAAATTGATGCACAATGGGTACGATCCCACATTCACAAGAAGGGAAGAAAAACCCTAGGAAACTACCTACACAAATTGATAAAAATTTATTTTTAGGTAACACTTTTTTTACTCGTTCTGGTGTTAAAAAAACATGTAAAGCGCCTGAAATCAAGCAACCTAACATGACAAAAGGCAATGCTTCGATAATAATCGAAAGAAAAATAGTGCTCATCTGTAAAACAGAGTTTGGTAAAAATTGAAACATTATAGACCTCCCACTAGTAAAAATCTAGTTAACTATACTCCTAACACCAGACAAACACAAGTATTTGTCAAAAAATTAACTAAGAGTTTAAAAGTATTATCACCGATGTCTCTGTCAAACCAGCTGGATAAAAGAACAAAAAATGAGCATGGGACAAAAATCACTTTGGATTTTTGCTCCACGCTCAAAAACTGATAAACCACCATTATTCTAAATTTGAAATAACTCTGAGGCTGAATCGGGGTCTGTATCATATACCTTAAATGCTTCACCGACGCCTAAATCCTTTTGCTTCAAAGTAGACTCCATTGCCATTCGCGCATGAAGTTTCGTATTATTTTCTTTGCTAAGATGGCCTAAATAAATGCGTTTTGTTTTATCACCTAACACATCCGCCATCACAAGAGCACCATCATCATTGGATAGATGGCCTTTATCTCCTAAAATCCGTTGTTTAAGACTCCATGGATAAGGTCCTGCTCGCAAAATTTCAATTTCATGATTGCTTTCGACTAAATAAGCATCTGCGTTTTCAATCGTGCCACGAATATGATCGCTACAATAACCTGTATCCGTTAGAACAACAAAGGAACGATTATTGCGATGAAAACGATAAAATTGAGGCGCAATCGCATCATGTGAGACACCAAAACTTTCAATGTCCATATCTCCCAAGGTCAAAACTTTGCCCATTTCAAAAATATGTTTTTGAGCGACATCGACTTTGCCAATCATGGGATCCATCGCTTGCCACGTTTTTTCATTGGCATAGACATCTAACTTATATTTTCGCGCTAACACGCCAACGCCGTGAATGTGATCCCGATGTTCATGTGTAACTAAAATCGCATCTAAATCTTCTGGTTTGCGATTGACTTCTGCTAACAGTGAAGTGATTTTTTTGCCACTTAAACCCGCATCTACTAATACTTTCTTTTGGTTGGTTTCAATAAAAAGGGAATTGCCTGTACTGCCACTGGCAAGAACACTGATATTAAAAGCAAACTCTGAATCCATTTAAAACTCTTCCCTTCTACATTACAACATTAACGTGTTTCATTATACAACGGACCTTAATGTTTTTCCACCTTTGGCACAGTATTATTTGTGATGATGGTATTACTTACGGCATTCACCTGTTCAATTTCAACTGAATCTTCACCAGTAGAAATTCCTACAAACCAGACTGGAACGTATACATTTTTCTCACGAATTTTATAAATTCTTGAATAGGCCAATTTAATGAATGTTATTTTGGAATTACTAGGAATCCGGTTATTCATATAGAGCGTGTCTATCGCATCACGATTGGAATATAAATCCGTTTTGTCCCGTAACTCTTCAATATTTTCAATGTGCGTTTGCGAATATTTACTAATTTTCCATAATTCACCTGACGTATCTGCTAAAATACTTAATTTTGCCGTGTCGTCTCTAAAAGGAATTCCTTTATACGATTGTGCAGCCACAATTTCTGCCGTCGGCTCTTTTAAATGAGAAAATTCTGGTAAGTATTGATATTCGTCTCCGAATAATAAAGCATTTTTTTCATTTAAAAAGGTACTTAAATCTTTATCAATTTTCTTAGGATCAATAAAATAGTTTTTACTAGGTACACTCGTTAAAGTATTATCCGCAATTTGCAGCCCATTTCTCAAAAAATTTTTATTCTTTTCACGTTGGATTTTTAAAGCAGCAGAAAAATTGGTTTGTTCGCCACTTAAATAATAACCTTCCAATCGTTCTGAAGAAAGTGTCCCTTTATACGAGATGTTATCTTTTTCCAACCGACTTTCAATCGATTCTGTTTGGCTGGAAGAAGAGACGTTGCTCTCCTCTTGTTGACCTTCCCGATAAATTCCAAATAAAAAGATATTTAATCCTAAAAACGCTAAGAAGAAAATCCACTCAATTCGTTTAAAATCCATTAGCCCACCTCCAAGCTTGGTAATTGTTTTACCAAGTCCGTTGCAGTGTACCAATTGTTGTTATAAAGGACATACCATTCCGGACTTAAATCAACGACTTGTTTGACTTCTTCAATTGTCTGCCACGTATAACCGATAACAGCCGATTGGATTTTTTCCTTTTTAGCACCAGCCGTTTCTAAACGCTTAATCAATTTTTCCGTGCTTTCCAGCGTCACTTCTTCTTCTGAAGGAATCGGCACTTGGATCGTATTCACACTTGTGTTAATGGTTACGCTTGGTGCAGCACCATCGTTGTTCGTGATGCGAATATCCACTTGGCCTTTTAAATCATTACTGAACACTGGGAAACCTTCCACAAAAGTCCGATAATTGACACTATCTTTCGTTCGATCAAAGTAACGTAAATTCCCCATATTGGTTCCTAAACGTTTTACATAAGAAAAGCTTTGATTATAGATTGAGTCCCGTTTATTCTCTTCTGGCAAGGTCCCTTTAAAATCGATTTTCCCCAGTTTTTCTTCTGCAAACAATCGTTCTTCTTTACTCGTATAGGTTAAGTCTTGACTGTCTTCATTGGTTTGGATATCTTCCGTTTCATTGAAAAAAGCATTCCTAAAACGAGTAACTGGTTGCGAAGCTAAGATATAACTGTACTTTTTCAACTTCATATCATTGGTTAAATAACATTGTCCTTGTTTGGTTAGCGTATTTTCGGAAACGTCTTGATATTGCAATCCCTCTTTATTGATAATTCCCATTAAGCGCGCCTTATTAACAGTCATGGGCGCTTCATAGACGTTGGATTGATCATAATCTAAAAAACGTATCTTATTTTCGTTAAAATCCAATTGAATTTTCGTAAAATACTGGTCCGTCAACTCATTAAAGTTAGTAAAATTAATGGATAGATTATAAATCGAAGCATAGTCCGAGATTAAAAAGGGACCTTGATAAAGAAGTTCAATGCCTTGTTCCATTTGGTTGTAGCGCTTAAGTTGCTCTGCATTTTTTGTCACAACTTGTGTCAATTTACCAAACGTAGCCATTTTAATATCATTTTGAACATTACTAATTAATGTTTCACGATTACTTTGCATCGCTTTTCCATCAGTTATTCGAATCAATTGCAAAGGTAAATAAACATCGCCAATGGCTTTTTCATTGACAGCTGTTGTGACTTGGCTTCCCGACTTCATTTCTGGTATTTTTTTGGCAGAATTCAGCCAGATATTGACTGAAAAATATATACTTAAAATGACCATCAAAATCAAGCCAATTCTTGTAATCCATTCTGATAATTTCATCATTCCCACCAATCCTCTTCATAAGGTTCATATGGTAGTGAAATATAGAAAGTCGATCCTTCACCTTCTGTACTTTCCACCCAAATACTCCCGTTATGGGCCCGAATTACTTCTTTAGAAATTGCTAAACCTAAACCAGTCCCACCTTGTGCTCGCGCACGTGCTTTATCCACACGATAAAAACGCTCGAAGACTTTCCCGAGATCTTTTTTAGGGATGCCCAAACCTTGGTCCGAGATACTAAAGACGACATTATTATGTGTTTCAACTAGTCGGCAGGTAATGACGCCGCCATCTGGCGAATACTTAATCGCATTGTTCAAAATGTTGTCTAAAACCTGAATTACTTTGTCTGTATCTAACTCTACCCATAAATCGCGTTTAGTAAATTCACGGCGAATTTTGTAATTTTTTTGCTCATTTTCAATCATCATATCAAAGCGATCCAAGACAAAATTAATCAATTCGTTAAAATTCACATATTCTAATTGAAGATGTGTATTTCCAGAGTCCATCCGAGATAAATTCAACAAATCATTAATCATACGAATCATCCGGTCGGTTTCTTCTAACGTGACTTTTAAGAAATTCGGCGCTATCTCAGGGTTTTCCCAAGCTCCTTCACTCAAAGCCTCTATATAACTACGCATACTTGTCAAAGGCGTTCGCAACTCATGAGAAACATTGGAAACAAATTCCCGTCTTTCCCGTTCGTTTTTTTCCTGTTCTGTGACGTCATGAAGCACGCAAACTAAGCCAGTAATAAATCCTGATTCCCGACGAATCATTGTAAAGTCTACCCGGATAATCATTTGGTCTTCTTCACGATCAGACGTTGAGCGATCAATCAGCAGTTCATCTGGCTCTTCTAACAGCTTCCGCAATGTGTAATCTTCTTCAATATCTAACAACTCTAATAACGAGGTCCCAATCACATTTTCATTTTTTACATTTAATAATGAAAGGGCCATTTCATTAATCGTAATCACCTTTCCGCGGCGATCCGTCGCAATGACACCATCTGTCATATGCGTTAAGACACTATCTAAACGATTTCTTTCTGCTTCCATTGTTTCTTGTGCTTCTTCAATCCGTTCTGATAATTGATTAAATGTTTCTGCTAATTGGCCTAATTCATCTTTTCCATGGACTTCTACTTTTCCAGCGTAATCACCACGAGCGATTCGAATGGCTTGCTCGCGCATTTCACCAATCGGCTTCGTGATTGATCGTGCAATCAGTAAAGTCACAATAATCGAGATTGCTGCGGCAATAATAGAAGCAGTGAAAAAGATACTTGCTGTGTTGGTAATTTCTTGGTATTTATTTTCTAAATTACTTTTCACATAAAGGACACCAATCACTGTTTCTCCAGTAGGCGATTGAATCGGCTGGACATTCACATACACGCGTTTATCATTATCTAAAGCTTGATATTTTTTACTCGTAAAGTCATTTAAATCACGATAATCATTCTTTTTCCCAATAATATTTTGTTGATTTAAATCATTGGTTGCCCGAATAATCCCTTTATCATCGACAATTCTCGCTTCAGAAATATCTGCATTTGAAAAATCAGATAACGCTTTTTTTAAATTTGCATCAACATCACTACGTTCGAGATCTTTATTGCTCATCTGCGTGCTTAACGTATTTGACAATTGGACAACCTGGGAATCCATATTTTTCTTAAAATCGGAAATTGTAGTGGCTTCCAGTTCACGAATGAAATAGCCACCAATGATTTGAATCGCAATCAGTAACAGCAGAATAAATGATAAAGCAATCTTAAAATTAACAGATTGAAAAAAGTGAACTTTTTTCTTCATACCTGATTACTCCTGTTCAGGATTTCTTAGATAATAACCAACCCCACGACGAGTAACTAAATACGTTGGATGACTTGGACTATCTTCAATTTTTTCTCTTAAACGACGTACGGTTACGTCCACTGTCCGCACATCCCCAAAATAATCATAACCCCAAACGGTTTGTAATAAATGTTCACGAGTCATCACTTGTCCGATATGTTTTGCTAAGTAATAAAGTAACTCAAATTCACGGTGGGTTAATTCAATTTTTTCACCCCGTTTTGAGACCATGTATGCATCAGGATGAATGGTTAAATCACCAATCGTTAATTCAGATTGTGTTGTCACCTCAGCTTCTTTCGCATTGGTTGCACCTCGCCGTAAATTGGCTTTTACACGAGCAACTAATTCACGATTTGAAAATGGTTTCGTTACATAGTCATCGGCTCCTAATTCCAATCCTAAAACCTTATCAATTTCAGAATCTTTGGCAGTCACCATAATGATTGGCATATCATGTGTTTTGCGCACTTCTCGCGCGACTTCTAAGCCATCCATTTTAGGGAGCATTAAGTCTAAAATAATTAAGTCTGGTTCCACTTCTTCCACTTTTTCAAGTGCTTCTTCTCCATCGTAAGCAGTAAATACTTCATATCCTTCTTTAACCAAATTATATTTAACGATCTCTGAAATTGGCTTCTCGTCATCAACTACTAAAATTTTCTTCACAAAGAGACACCTCTTTTTCCTTCTAATCTTATTTGATACTTTCCTATTATACCTTATTTTGATGATGTTTTCATCTTTGGTTAAAAATGCGCCTTTAGGTTCTCCTAGTATAACAAAAAAAGAATCTCTAACAACAATTGACGCTTGTTATCAAAGATTCTTCTTTCGCTAATCTATTCTTCCGTATCTAAGACGAATTTTGCTACAAGAGCGGCTAATAATCCACCAATTAATGGCGCAACGATAAAAATCCACAACTCAGATAACGCTGAACCACCCGCAAAAACGGCTGGCGCGATGCTACGAGCTGGGTTGACAGAAGTTCCTGTCAAAGGAATGCCGACTAAGTGAATCATTGTTAGTGTTAACCCAATTACGATTCCTGCTAATGAAGCATTACCTTTCTTAGCACTTGTAACTGTCATGACAACTAAAACAAAAATAAATGTTAAAATAATTTCGACTGTCAATGCACCAGCAACACTTAATTCCCCTACGCCATTTTGACCTAAGTTCTCAATACTTTTACCAGCACCTTTTAGAATGCTTAATAATGCAAATGAGGCAATCAAGCCGCCAACAATTTGTCCCACTACATAGTAGATTAGTTCCATTGTTGTTATTCGTTTATTAAGCCACATTCCTATAGAAACAGCTGGATTTAGATGTGCACCTGAAATTGTGCCAATACTATAGGCAGCAGCAACGATTGTTAACCCAAATGCTAAGGCAATCCCCGTTGTTCCAATCCCTTCCATACCATTTCCTAGAACGGCTGTTCCTGTCCCAAAAAAGACAAGAATAAATGTTCCTAAACATTCTGCTATTGCTTTTTTCACAAAAAATTCCCCCTTTGCAGACAAATTGTAACACATTCGTGAAATTTTCAATATAATTTTCGTTGTTTTTTCAGCAAAATGATATTTCTATGAAAAAGAGAAATCTTAAATGAAAAATCCCCTCAAAAAAATTTGAGGAGATTTTTCATTTAATTAATCATTTAATAACTGTATACCAACACCTAAAAGTCCTGGTCCTGTATGAACAACTAATGCCGGACTAATCGTTCCAAAGTAAATTTCTTCTGCTTGTGGAAAAGCTGCTTTCAAGCGTTCCATCATTGCTTTTGCTTCTTCCTCTGCCGCACCGTGAGCGACTGCCAAACGAAAACGGGGTGCCTCACCTATAAAGTTCGTCACCAACTCAAACGTTTTATCAAGACTTTTTTTACGGCCGCGAGACTTAGCCACCGTATAGTAAATGCCTTCTTCATTACAAGAAATAATGGGGTTTAATTTTAGCGCATTGCCTAAAATAGAAGTGACTAAACCAATTCGTCCACCTTTTTGTAAATATTCTAAAGTGGCTACATTAAAAAATACTTTTGCATTGGCTACTTCTTCTGTTAATTTTTGTTGTAATTCTTGCCATCCTAATCCTGTTTCAATTAATTCTGCTGCTCGTATCGCCTGAATGCCAGCCCCGATACCAATGTTCTTTGTATCTAAAACAAATACATCTAGTCCTTCGGTTTGTTCTCCAAGCAAGCGAACCACATTATAGGTTCCACTTAAACCACTAGAAATGGTCACCGCTAAGACTTTTTCGTAACCCGCTTCTTTAATTTTGTCAAAAATAGCTTGGATTGTTGCTCCATCTGGTAATGAAGTACTAGGGATTTCTTTCTCTAAACGTTGATACACTTCTTCTGGTGTAATATCTACCTTATCTGTATAGGTTTTTTCAGGATAAATAATCTGTAAAGGCAAGACATACATGCCGTATTGTTTGACTAATGCCTCTGGAACATCTGTCCCAGAATCAACCAGTAGTGCGATCTTTTCTTTATTCATGTGTCATCTCATCCATTTCTTTTAAGTATTCTTGTTCCAATTCAATCACTTTTTCACTAAACATTTTAGTAGCAAAAGACATTGTCGCTGCTTTTACAGCCAAATATTCAATCCCCATAGGTTCTTGTGATTTGGCCTGAACTTCTTTTTCTTGCGCTTGAGCAGCAATCACATAAATCGCTCGTTCCTGTTCTTGACAAAATAAATTGTACGCTTCACGAATACCAACCGTGGCTCCTTGGAATAAAATGCCTTGCTTAATTTCTGGCAATGTTAACACTTGTTTCAACAACGTAATCGCAATTAAAAACGCTAAATGCTTTTGATTGTAGCGCTTTTTCACTGGGGCCGGGATTAACCCGTGTTTGACATAATTATTAACCATTGAGGACGTTAACAAAGTATGTTTTTCCAGTGTAATCAATGGGGATAAGTATTTTTCTATCAGAGTAATCACTTGATCCATATATAATTCAATGTCTGGTAACTCATGCCATCTTGGCAAATGAACGTTTTCCAATTGTTGGCCCCAATTTTGTAGTGATTTTTCTATCTCGTCCATAAAAACCCTCCTAACCATTTCTAAAAAAGAATATCATACTTTTGACAATTATTCAATCTAGTTTTTAAAACTAGATTGAATAAAAAAGAAAAGCGAGCAATTTTGGAATTGTTCACTTTTCTCTCTTTATTTTTTTAAAGAACGTTTTCCGAATAAAACACCTATCAAAAACAGGCCTTCTAATAAAACAAAAAACAAGATAAAACAATGCATAAAGTAGGCTTCAGGTAAGGCATTGATAATCGGATCAGTCAGCGGATTAAATAACCAAGCATCGTTGTTAAAAAATAATCCATGAAACGCAATAAAAAATTGATCAAAGCCAATCAGCATGAAAAAGCCAAAAAGCACAGGCAAAAACATTCCCCACTGAAATGGCCGTATCAATGTCCATAAACGCTGATTTTTTACCAAATATTTTAAATAAAGGACACTAGGCAACAACGTAACTAGTAATATGCCATAGCACAATAAAAACAATTTTTTCACTTCATAAAAATGAAAAGCCGCGCTATCAGACATTGGAAAATCAGGAAATACTAATGTTTTTTCAAAAGGATTGTTTAAGTACATCATTAAATGATCGTAATTTTTAATCAAGGTCACACGATCAACCTCTACGTCTTTTAAAATATTTAAGTGTTGGATATCAAAAAGATACAATGGACGAAAATTAATCGTGATCGTGATACTTAAAGCCACAATCGTTAAAAACAAACAAATGAGTCCAAGTGTTTCCCTTAAACGCAATTTCGACCTCATCATACTCAAAAAGTCCATTCATCTAAGGAATCAACAACATAGGTTGGTGGCGTTGGCAAAGTTGGAACAGCTGACTTAGGGGTAAAACCTGATGTAACTAACAAGCTATCAATACCATTTTGAATCCCTGATTGAATATCGGTTTCATAATTATCTCCAACCATAATTACTTGCTCTTTTTCCACGCCTAAATGCGCAATCGCTCGTTCCATGATAATCGCTTTTGGTTTGCCAATATAAACTGGTTTTGTTTGAGTAGCTGTCTCCACAAACGTCACAACTGAACCTGCACCAGGTAATAAGCCTCTTTCTGTCGGAATGTTCTTATCTGGATTGGTCCCAATAAACAACGCCCCTTTTTGAATGGCTAAGGTAGCTAAAACCACTTTTTCGTAAGATAATTCTGTATCAAGTCCCACGACAACATAATCAGGGTTTGTTTCATCCCATTCAAAACCTGCTTCTAAAATTAAGTCAATTAAACCAGCCTCGCCGATGACAAAGACTTTCTTGCCTCGATTGGTTTCTTTCATGTAATCAATCGTCGCTAAAGTCGCTGTATAAACAAGGGATGCTGGGACATGAATATCAAATTCATTTGCTAAACGTTGTGCCACTGTTTCAGGAGATTTAGTGGTATTATTCGTTACAAATAAAAAAGGCAAATCTTTTTCCTGTAACTGCTCGACAAAACGTTTTCCGGCTGGAATTGGTTCTTTTCCTAAATAAATCGTTCCATCTAAATCAATTAAATATCCTTGATAGTCTTTTTTCACTCTGTTTACTCCTCACGTTGACGAATCGTAAAGCCTTTGCCAGATTTTTTGGGACTAGGCTGTTTGGGTGTAGTCGTTTTTTTATTTTCTTCTTTTCGCGTACGAATCACTGGCTTGCTATTTTTATTAGCGGGCGCACTCTTTTCCTCGACAAACGAGTTAGAACGATTATTCTTTTTATGGCGACGACGACGATGCGTTGTTTTTTCTTTACGTTCCCCTGTTCGTTCAATTACAAAATAGGCACAGCCAAAATTACAATATTCATACAAATAGTCTTCTAGTGTATCAATGCGTTGATCCGGCGCTGCCCGACGATTAGAAGTATCAAAAAAGCCACGCAAGCGTAACTGTTCATAGCCCCAGTCTCCTACGATATAATCATAACGCGCTAATACTTCACTAAACCGTTCACCTAAGCGTTCAGGATCAAAGGCATCACGATGATTTTTAACAATTCGGTACTCTCTTTCACCAATTTGAATATCTGTTTCATTCACAATGGTGACAATTTCCCCTTTTTTCTTTTCTTTTACAGGTTCTTCTTTTATTTCTTCAAGAACTGCTGTTAGTTCTTCTGTAAAGGTTGCAGCAGTTTCTGTTTCTTTTTCTTTTTTTTCGGTTGTCTTTTTGTCTGTCATTTTTTCACCACCTAGTTTTTATTATACCTTGTTTTTATTTGATTGGATAGTGGGCATGCAGATAGTTCGCCACGACAGTTCTTAAAACGTCTGGAAATAAAAATTCGACTTCTCCAACTAACTCAATCGTTGGGAAAAACGGAACAAATTGAAAGTGATCCACTGTTGTCAGCGTATACTTCTGCTCTGGCTGAATAGGTTTCCCTTGCCAAAAAACGGTCTGGCTATTTCGCTCAAAACGAATCCCATCATAACATAATTCGCCAAAAATTTTCCCGCGGAAGCCCATCCCGCGAATCGGAAATTTCCGCAGAAATTGACGACTTTTTTCCATTTCACGAATCAAACGGCTCATGTCTGACCCTTTCAAGGTAACCTTGATTAAATGCATTGGATGAGGCAAGGCTTCATGTAATTGGTCTGCATTGATTATTCCTTCTGGTAAATCTGCTAAAAATAACCCGTTGTTTAACACAGCCGCTTCGGTCTGCCCCGCTTCTTTTAACGCCTTCAAGGCAACAGTTATAAAGGCATGCGGTTGCCGTAAGTCCGTTGACAAAGTTTCAGGGATTTGTGCAATTTGCTGCGCTTGCAATAGTCGATGACCTTCCGTTAAGTAACCCGCAATTTCCTTGGCATCAGTTGCTTGCTCTTCTAAACTTGCTGTTTCAATCGTTTTTGCATAACTTGTGACTTGCTTCGTGTCGGCATCCACAAACAGATGCACTTCACCAATATACTGTCCATATTTGCCAGCAGCTGCTAGTTGCACATGATTAATTTTTTCACCATCTTTAAATAAATGATGTGTATGGGAACCTAAAATCACTTGAATTTCAGGATAATTCGCCGCAATCATAAAATCAGTATCTATCCCCAAGTGACTAAGCAAAATGAGAACATCACATTGAGGCGCAACTTCTGTAATCAGTTGAGGAAGGACTGCTTCCACTTGTTTGATTGTCCAGCCATTGGGATTATACGTTAAAGGAAATGGTGCGGTTAAGCCAATAAACCCTAACTTTGTGCCTTCTTTAGTTGTCATAATTTTATATGCTTGACAAAAATCTGGTAACGTTTGGGTTTTTGGATCTTCTAAATTAGCTAAGACCACTTCAAATGTTGCCTGATCATATAAATGCTCTAATTGTTTCTTTGAATTGCCGATTCCTTCATTATTTCCAATTGTAACCAGATCATACGCTAATGTATTCATTATAGCTACATTTGCTCGACCATCTGTTGCTTCGGTCAAAGGATGACACCGATCTGAAAAGTCACCTAAATCAATGGTTACGACTGTTTTGCCCTCTTTTTGGTACAGCGAACGTTTGGCTTTAACCAGACGCCGTATTTTGGGCCAATTTTCAAAGTGAGAATGAAGATCATTGGTATGGAACAACACAATCTCTTCCACTAAAATCGCCTCCTTTATTCAGCGCTCTGATTAATAGTACCATATTTATAGAAGAAAGTTACAAAAAAGAACAGATGACTTTAGAAGAATTTCTCCTAAAATCACCTGCTTTTATCAGGACGAACTATGCGTTATTTTTGGGACGCTTGCGTTGCGTCGCTTCCATGATAATTGGTAAGATCACAGGACGACGTTTGGTTTGTTCAAATAAATAACGGCTTAAGTTTTCGCGGATTTCTTGTTTCAGTTTGCTCCATTCAAAATCGTCACTTTCTAAATGTTTTTCAACAATTTCTGTAACAATATTGCTACTTTCTTTCATTAGGTCTTTACTTGTTTTAACGTAAACAAAACCTCTAGAAGTAATTTTAGCTGGTGAAACAATTCGTTTTTCTCGGCGATTAATTGTCACAACAGCCACAAAAATACCATCTTCGGAAAGAATACGACGATCTCGTAAAACGATATTACCAATATCGCCGACACCAATCCCGTCAATCATAATATTTTCGGCCGTTGTGCTGCCAGCTACCGACATTCTACCTTTTGTATACTCTAGAATGTCCCCACGACCTGTAATAAAGATATCTTTATAAGGCATGCCAATTTCGTGTGCTAAGTCCGCATGCGCAGCTAACTGGCGGTATTCACCTTGGACAGGAATGAAATATTTTGGTTTCATTAAGTTCAGCATCAATTGCAAGTCATTCGGATTAGCGTGACCAGACACACGTAAATTGTCGGAAATTTGCTTCACCGTAGCACCGGCCCGATAGACAATATCCTCTGTTTTGGCAACCGTTGTTTCCATGGCCGTTGTTGGCGTTGTCGTAATATAAACTAAATCGCCTTCTTCAATTCGAACGACACCATGTGTATTATTAGCCATTTTTTGAAGTGACTTAATAGGTTCTCCCATCCGGCCTGTTTCTAAAATTAATAATTGTTCGGGTGCATATTTTTTCATTTCTTTTGGTTTCACTAATAGATCTTCGCTTGGCAATTGTAATTTTTCCAATTTCATCGCCGTCCGAATAATCCGTTCAAAATCTTGGCCTGTCAAAACGACTTTACGACCAGAACGATCCGCTGCATTCAATACTTGTTGGACCCGTTGCAAATTACTTGCCACACATGCCACGATGATTCGTCCTTCCCAATAGCGAATCGTGTCGAACACTTCATCAGCGATTTGGGCTTCCGATGCAACTTGGGCTGGGTTTTCAGCATTTGATGAATCACTAAGTAGCGCCAAGACGCCTTCTTTCCCAATTTCAGCCAAGCGGCCATAATCGGTTTGATACATCTCAATCGCACTTTGATCAAATTTAAAATCACCAGTATAAACAATGTTACCTTCTTTTGTTTTGATGCTAACACCAATCGAATCTGGAATGGTGTGCGTTGTTTTAAAGAAGCTCACCGTTGCTTGACCAAAATCAATTTCTGTATGCGGGTCAATCACATGGAAATCTTTAAATTTCTTCGTTTCCGCATGACTGTTGACACTTAGTTTTGCTAGTTCAATCGTTAATTCTGTCCCAAAAACAGGCACTTGAATTTTTGAAAGCAAATACGGTAAGGCCCCAATTGCATCTGCATGGCCATGTGTTAAAAAGACCCCTGCAATTCGTTCACTATTTTCTTCTAAATACGTAAAATCCGGAATGACGACGTCAATTCCTAAAAGTTCGTTCTCTGGATATTGTAATCCACAATCCAGTACAAAAATTTCATCTTCCACTTCAGCAACGTACATATTTTTTCCATTTTCACGAACGCCGCCTAATGGAACGATTTTTATTGTACTCACTCTTTTCACCTCTCTATGATTACACGTTCTTTAAATCTCTAACGTGCGAATAATTCTTTGCTCTTCTTCTGGTGTACAAGCAACTAGAGGTAAACGTAAATTTCCAACAGGAATACCTAAATGATTTAAGGCCGCTTTCACGGGTGCCGGCGAAGGCACTGAAAAAAAGGCGTTCATTTTTGGTAATAACTGTCGTTGAATTTTAGCCGCTTCCGGCAAGTTCCCCTGCTCCAGCGCTTGATACATCTCATACATTGACGAACCGAAGACATGACTGGCTACCGAAATAACCCCTTGTCCGCCAAGTGCCTTGGTGGCAAAAGCCAACCCGTCTTCTCCAGTATACACTAGAAAGTCTTTTGGCGCTCTTTCAATCAACTCAGTAATTGCATCTAACCCTGCACATTCTTTAATCGCCACAATTTTTTCCAATTGTGCTAAGCGCAAAGTAGTTTCCACTTCTAGACATGCAGCCGTTCTACCAGGAACATTGTACAAAATAATTGGTAGTTCACTTGCTTCTGCGATGGTTTTAAAATGTTGATACATACCTTCTTGATTTGGTTTATTATAATAAGGAACAACCGCCAAAACAGCATCGATACCAGCGATTGTCGCTAACTCTTTCACAAAAGCGACTGAGTCACGTGTATCATTCGTACCCACACCACAAATAATCGGAATACGTCCATCGATCAGTTCAATAATTCGCTGGAATAATTGTAATTCTTCTTCATGAGTTAACGTGGGTGATTCACCAGTTGTTCCTGCTAAAATAACGCCTTCTGTATGATTGGCCAATAAATAGTCTACCAATTGCGGTAGTTTATCAAAATCTATTTCTCCCGATTCTTGAAACGGCGTAACCATTGCCGTAATAATTGTTGCATTCGTTAAATCCATCCTATTCCCTCCCGAGTATACAATACAAACCTTCTAGTCGTTTTCAGGTACACGAAGCAAATTCATTTCGTGTAGCGTTTCAGCAATTTGGACCGAGTTCCAAGCAGCTCCTTTTAATAGGTTGTCTGACACAATCCATAAATGGAAACCGTTCTTCACGTCAACGTCTTGACGAATACGGCCGACAAATGTTTCTTTCTGGTTGACGCTATTTAGCGCTTGTGGATATAGTTGTTCACTTGGCTCATCTTGCAAAATTACACCTGGAGCTTGCGCCATTAATTCTTGGATGGCTGAGACCGATGCATCTGCTTGTTTCACTTCTATATAAACAGATTCAGAATGTCCTGAAATTACCGGAATACGGACACAGGTGGCAACGACTTTTAGCTTGTTGTCTCCCATGATTTTTTTTGTTTCATTCATCATTTTCCATTCTTCGTAGGTATACCCTGCTTCTGAAAAAACATCAATTTGAGGCAACGCATTAAAAGCAATTGGATAATGTTTTTCGTCACTGCCAGCTGGTAAAATTTCAGCTGACCATTCGCTGACAGGTTTTCCCTCTAAAAAATCTTCGGCTTGTTCTTTTAGCTCATTAATTGCACGGATACCTGCGCCACTCACAGCTTGATACGTTGAAACGATGATTCGTTCTAAGCCAAACGCTTGCCGAATTGGTTCTAAGGCCACCATCATTTGAATCGTAGAACAATTGGGATTTGCGATGATTCCCTGATGATTTTTCAAGGCTTCCGGGTTCACTTCTGGAACAACTAAAGGAACATCTTTTGCCATTCTAAAATGGCTAGTGTTGTCAACAACGACAGCTCCGCGCTTAACTGCTTCTGGTGCAAACTTTTCGGAAATACTCCCACCAGCACTAAATAATGCTAAATCGATTCCTTCAAATGATTCCGGGACTAATTCTTCCACGATAAGAGGTTGCCCTTTAAACTGAATCGCTTGTCCAGCAGAACGCTTAGACGCCAATAACCTCACACTGGCAATTGGCAAACTTGTCTCTGCTAACAATTCAATCATTCTTGTCCCGACAGCACCTGTTGCTCCTACCACGGCAACATGATATTCTTTTCCCATATTTTCATACTCCCCTCTTACCTTCTTGTAAAAGCTACTTGTCCTATTTTACCATAGTATTGAAAAAACCTACATAGTCAAAAAAATGATTTTTTTATTTTCCCATGATATTTTAAAACTATTACCCATCAAAGGACTATCCATTGACTTTTGACTTAAATTTGTTATAGTTAAAACGAATTTAATTATAAAGGGAGCGAAATTTCATGGCACGCGTAGAAAGTTTTGAATTAGATCACAACACAGTAAAAGCACCATATGTTCGCCTTGCTGGCACAGAACAAAATGGTGATGCGTTAGTCGAAAAATATGACTTACGTTTCTTACAACCAAACAAAGATGCCCTACCAACAGGCGCATTACACACGTTGGAACATTTGTTAGCAGTTAACATGCGTGATGAATTAAAAGGAATCATTGACATTTCGCCAATGGGTTGCCGCACTGGTTTTTATATGATTATGTGGGATCAACATTCACCACAAGAAATCCGTGATGCATTAGTCAACGTTTTAAACAAAGTAATCAATACAGAAGTTGTTCCAGCAGTCTCTGCAAAAGAGTGCGGAAACTACAAAGATCATTCTTTATTTGCAGCGAAAGAATACGCAAAAATCGTCTTAGACCAAGGAATTAGTTTAGATCCATTTGAACGTATTCTGTAATCTTTAGCAATTAACGACAGAGAAACCCACTATTAAGCTGTGGGTTTTTCTGTTCTCTTTCTTAATTTAAACGGAGGTTTTTTATGAATCAAACAATCGAACAATTACTAAGTCACCGTTCCGTTCGTCATTTTAAAAAGCAAGCGTTAACGGACAAGCAGAAACAACAGTTAATTACTGCAGCTCAAGCAGGATCAAGCTCCAATTTTTTACAAGCTTATACAATTATAGAAATCAAAGATCCTGAGCTACGCAGAGAATTGGGACGTTTAGCGAATTGTGAAGACTATGTCGTTAACACTGGTGTGTTCTATGTTTTTGTTGCTGATTTGTATCGTCATGCAACGATTTTGTCAAAAGAGGGGCAATCATTAGAACCCTTAAAGACACCAGAATCATTATTAGTAGCTGCCGTTGATACAACGATTGCTGCGCAAAACATGGCCATTGCGGCTGAATCTATGGATTTAGGGATTTGTTATATTGGCGGCATTCGAAATGACTTAGACACAGTAGCCAAACGCTTATCTTTGCCTGAATTAACTGTACCACTTTTCGGATTAACAATCGGTGTACCAGAAACGTTAAATGGTGTAAAACCACGGATGCCTTTTGAAAATATTTTAAGCGAAAATCACTACCAATCAGACAAATTGACAGATATGCACACATATGATGAATTATTAAAAGATTATTATGCCAGCCGCTCAAGTAACGCCCAAACAGCGGATTGGTCACAGAAGTCTTTGTCCTATTTTTCTTATAATCGTCGCCCAGAAGTAAAAATTTTCTTGCAAAAACAAGGATTTGATGTCTAAACAAAAGAGCGTGGGCTTACGTTATTTCAACGTAAGCCCACGCTCTTTTGTTAATTTTTATTTATCTTTACTAAATTTGTCTTTTAAGTCTTCAAAGCCTTCTTTAACTTTATCAGTTAATTTTTCAGCGCCTTCTTTAAGGTCGTCGCCGGCATCACGTGCTTTGTCTTTTACGTCAGCAAAGGTTGATTGAGCTTTTCCTTCAAGTTCTTTGCCTTTATCATCCGTAACTTTGCCTTGCGCTTCTTTTGCAGTACCTTCTACTTTATCTTTTGCATCGTCAAAACGTCCTTTTAAATCTGCCATGCTAATCCCTCCTAAATAATTAATTACATAATAAGAGTATCATTCTTAGCCATTTCCTTCAAATATAATGCATGAACTGCGAATAAATGGTTATTTTTGAGCTATTAAAGCTTTTTTTGCCAAGGCAAAGCAACCAATTGTTCCTGGATTATCTTCTAAAAGAGGCGTCACCAAGTATTTTTCTAAAGGCGGTGTTTCCACATATCCATTGACTAATTCAGCAAATTTTTCACGAACTTTCGGCATCAAATGACGTTGTTTCATGACGCCGCCACCTAAAATGATCACTTCTGGCGCTAATAATAAAGTCGTATTGTACGCTGCTTGCGCTAAATAATAAGCTTCTAGTTCCCAAGTTTTATGATCCTCTTCCAATAAATGACCTTTTTTACCAGAACGACCTTCAACTGCTGGTCCTGCTGCAATCCCTTCTAAACAATCTCCATGATAAGGACAATTTCCTGCATACGTATCTTCAGGATGACGACGGACTAACGCATGCCCCATTTCTGGGTGGCTAAAGCCTTCAATAAACTCACCGTTTTGAATCGCTCCAGCGCCAACACCAGTTCCAATTGTATAATATACACAACTAGATGTATGTTGCCCATTTCCAGCAACATACTCACCATATGCCGCAGCATTCACATCCGTTGTCCAAGCCATTGGCACATCAAAATGTTGTTTCATAGTTCCTAACAAGTCAAAGTTACGCCAAGCTAATTTTGGTGTAGAAGTGATATAACCATACGTAGGAGAATCAACGTGAATATCAATCGGACCAAACGAACCAATCCCAATCGCTTTTAAAGGATATTGTTGGAAAAATTCTATTACTTTTTTCATTGTTTCTTCTGGGGTTGTTGTGGGAAAACTGACACGTTCTACGATGGTCAAATCATCTGTCCCAACGCCACATACAAATTTTGTGCCACCGGCTTCGATACTTCCTAAAAGTTTTTCTGTCATTGCAATATGCTCCTTCGTTTCCATTTTATAAGTAAGCGGATACATTACTTTTGATTAAATAACTAACATACACGTTTAGTTTACCACTTTTTTGTCGTTTCGACAGAACAATTTAACAATTTCAGTCAGGTTGCCCAATGAAATCTGGCAAGTTGCTAAAGAGCATTTTCCTAAAACAAAAAAACGAGCATTCACGGTTATCTAACAATGAATGCTCGTTTTTTGTTTATTGATTCTTTAGCGAAAAATATAACAATAGTCCGATTGTAATCCACCCACCACTAAGTAAAAGCATTAACCAACTTAAAAGCGTTTCTTTTAGAATACTTCTGGGTTCTTTTGCATGCTGAATAAAACTCATACTAGTCAGCAAAGAAAAGAGGAAAAACATAAAACAAATGACCGCTAAACCGCCAGACAACCAAAACCAACTAGCCATTATTCTCACTCTCCTTTTCGCTTGTTTTTTGATAATTATTGCGCCAAATGACACTATAAATTGCCCCAATTGTGATTACTAACAACGTGTAGAAAGTCGGTAACCACCATGTAGGTAGGACCCATTTGACCGTAGCCTCTTGATTCAATTTTTTTGCTTCACGAGTGTTAATCGTAAATTCTTGTTGAAAAGGCCAAGACTGTTGTTCATCTTGTTGTAAAATAGCACGTCCTGTAAATATATAAGTCCCAGCATCTAGCGGTTGTTTACCCAAATCAAGATGAAAATTCATGG
This sequence comes from Enterococcus sp. DIV2467a, assembly GCF_050532945.1. Lineage (NCBI taxonomy): Bacteria > Bacillati > Bacillota > Bacilli > Lactobacillales > Enterococcaceae > Enterococcus > Enterococcus sp. DIV2467a. Next base: position 1,940,086 of record NZ_CP172896.1, read on the forward strand.
AACTATTTGGGGCAAAGCGAACATTTTTTAGTGTCCGTTGTGCAATTTTTTTAGAGGATTCTTTTTTTATCACTTGACCTTCTAAACGAACTTCTGGAAAAATAGCAGCATATGGATTTTGAATGACCGCCTTTAGTGATTTGGCCCCTAAAGCAATTGTAGGTGTTACTTTCACTAATTTCAGTTGGTTCACCTCTGTTAAAGGAGCATTCTCAGCACTCCTCATGGCAATCGCAACATTAAACCCGTAGCGACTGGTTAATCCCGTTGTTTGGTTCTCTTCCTCTGTTTTTTCATCTTTGAGATGCGCATAAACCCCGCCTAAAACAACTCCTTTGATAGGCTGATCAAGTCCCTTCACCTTCATCTTTGCTGATACTGTTTGATGAGGCGGCACACTCACTTCCTCATTTTCTAAAGTAACCAAGTCTGTCAGCGGAACCTTTAACGATGAATCAAGTGGTTTATCAAAATCATTGTACACAATCAACCCATTATCATTTGTTGATGCATTTGCTAGAGTCAATACAATGGACAATTTTTCGTCTGTCTTATTTTTTATGTCTAAGACAATAGTGGAAGATTGCTTTGGTGCCAGAATTAAATCATAATAACTAGATGTTCCTGACACTTGATTTTCTGGTAAAACAGGCGTTACTGTAAATTTAGTCTTCATTTCTTCTGTAGCTTCTACTTTTGGAACAATAATAAAAAATGTGAAAAACAGAAATAGACAGAAAACACCGACTTTTTTTCTACTCATTTCTTCAAGATCTCCTTTATAAAGCTGAATGTACCTACTAGTCTAACAAATCAGCGAAACAATGCTGATCAATCTTTGACTTTTGGGAAGGATAATCTTGAAAAAAGTCTCCTTGAAAAATACCAAGGAGACTTTTTATTATTCACTATAATATAATTCTTTTTTTATCTGTGTGGTTGATACTTCTGGCGTTCGTGGCAAATAAAGAACCTTTGCGGTTGTTTCAACTTCTAGAAAATCAAAAGCCCCTTGCCAATCGTCGCCCATGACTAAAGTATCAATTTTAAATTCAGCAATATCGGAAACTTTTTGTTTCCAACTAGTTTCAGGAATAACTAAATCAACATAACGAATTGCCTCTAATAATTGTTTACGTTTTTCATATGAAAAATAACTTTGTTTCTTTTTTTCTAAATTAAAAGCATCTGTTGAAAGTCCAACAATCAGGTAGTCCCCTTGTTGTTTCGCTTTTTTCAACAAATTAATATGACCATAGTGTAGGAGGTCAAATGTGCCGTAAGTAAGTATTTTTTTCATAAAAACCTCCATTGTACTTTGATATTTCTTCGTTAATTATCAATTTTTGTGAATAGAAAAAAGGCTACTCTTGATTGACTTTGATGGTTTTTCGATCAAATTTTTTATTTTCTGTAGCAGTATAAATTAGTAATAACTTACTCAGAGATTTTATAGAGAAAGACGTTGTTGTAGCTTTTTTTAATTGCTTTAACTGCTTTTGCAATTTTAACGGATTTTTATCTTTTAATAATTTAATTTTCGTTAAACGAAAAATGTGTTCCTGATGCTCAAATGAACGTTCAGCATCTGAATGATTAAAACGAAGATATTCTGAAAGCACCTCTTGATTTACAGCAACTTTTCCTTTTGGTAAAAACCATTCTTTGCCATTTTGATCTATTAGATGCCGCTCACTTTGATTTGAAATAACAATTTCTTTATCGTCTTCAAAAAGATACGAAAAAAGCATTGCTTTTTTTATAATTATGTACTCAGTTACTTCATATGAAGACAATTTTCTTAATTCTTCTATCAAACTATTCCATTGATTATTTTGAACAAATTTACTTAGTTTGTGAATAGGTGGTACTCGTAAAATGAACTTCTCATCTTTCTCTATTTTCACGATATAAAAAGTTGTGTCTACGTCATTTTCCCAAATAAACAAAATAATCATTTACTGCCCCCTAGATTTGTTGTTCCGATACTTAATAGTCAAATAAATATATTTAGGAATTTGCATTAACCGATCGTATCTCTTCATTGTCAAACAACGATATAACCATTCCAAATTGTGATTTATATAAAATTCTGGCGCTCTTTTTACTGATCCAGCTAATACGTCAAAAGTACCGCCTACGTCTAAAAATACATTAGCTGTCAGGTGATCAATTGTTTGTTCCAAAAAAATCTCTTGTTTCGGTGAACCTAATGCTACAAAGACAAACCTTGGTTCAGCTTTGTTAATTTGTTCCACAATTTCTTGCTGTTTTTTCTTTGTATAGCCATGTAAAATACCGCTAATAACAATCCCTGGATATTGTCGTTGAATATTTTTAGCTGCTGCTTCAACTACTTCTTGCTTTGCACCATACAAGAAGATTCGTTCCTTATGTTGATTTGCATACTCTAAAAAATTATCCATGACATCAATTCCTGTAACTCTTTCACGAATAGACCCACCCATTAGCTTCGATGCCTTGACCACACCTATCCCATCTGCAATCCGATGAGTTGCTCTTTTCAAATATAACTTAACTTCTGGATGTTCAAATGCTAACAATGAAATCTGCGGATTAACGCTAGTTACAATCATTTTCTCTTTAGCTTTGAGATAACTTTCTAAGTCATCCATAATTTCTTGATGTGTTAATACGTCAACTGGTAATCCCCCAATATATTCAGTGCGTACCTTACTTTTCACAAAATCCCCCCAAGATTCTCTCTACCAACTCTACTATTTTATTAATGGTCTCTTTTGACTGATATTGATTCCATTCTTCGTTAATTCTAGTAATATTATCTTTATAACTATTTATTGAAAAATTTGACAATGCCACAATCAACTGTTTTTCATTTTCAACTAACGGTCCTGGTAAATATTCAAAAAAATCAGGCTCAATTCCAGGATTTAATGCGTATTTTTCTAAATCTGGACAAAAAAATAAAATGTTCGGTTGCTCTTTAACATGCATGTATTCAAAGACCACACTCGAATAATCAGTAATCAAGTAGCCTATTTCACTAAAGCTTTCAAAAATATGCTTTTCCCAAATAGAAACATTTCTCGGTAGTTCAATGGCATCTAACTGGATTGATGGATGTAATTTCATATAAAAATGAAACTTTGGCATAGCAGAAAAAGCCTTTATTGCTTGATTTATCACAAGCATCATTTCGTTCGATCCCTCTCGATAAGTTGGTGCATATAAAATTTTGTTATTCTGATTTGTTTCTCCTACCTCTAATTTTTCAAGATAAGCAAGACGCGGCGAACCAAAATGAAAAAATTGAGCATTCTCGAGACGATAATTGTTTCTAAAAATTGCTTCCATTTTTAGTGAATTAACGATAAAATAATTCATTTTATCGTAAACTTTTTGAAACCTGATTTGATCCTTGCTACTTCTATGTTTCGTGTGATAAGCACCCCAGCCAAACTGTTTTAAAGCCCCATTAGCATGCCATAATTGGATAACTACTTGCTTTTTTTTTAAAATTGCCAATTCTGGAAAATAATTATCTACAAAAATTAACGGCGCTGACTTCAAGTATGAAATCGCCGTTGTAATCAACAAAGTTTTCTTATCAAAAAGTATCGTCTTTATGCCTTTTTGATTTAAGGATGCTGCGTATGATTGACAATTTTTTGTATAAAGTACTATTATCATTCCGTGATAGTGTTGTTCTAATTGTTCAATTAAATGTCCATCATTTCTTGGGAAACTCATTATGTACACAATTTTTACTTTTTTATGCTTGTACGGTCTCCATCTTAATACTGTTAAGTACAATTGTTTTAGCACTTTTATATCCTTTCACAAACAATAGTTTTCTTATAAAAAAGATATGATCAAAGTCTTTAAAAAGAAAAAGCTTACATATAAACTCATTAAAACAAATTATACCTTAAAGATTCTAAAAAGACAATTGCACTTTACAATATGTATACTATCCAAATAATTTAAATTATACGGTATACGGACTAGCTATACTTTCAGTTAAATAAAATAATATTTAAATAATTTCTCTGAATTTAAAACTGCCTATCCAACAAAAATAGAGGTTTCCCACCACAGTGGAAAACCTCTATAAACCTTGTCATAACAATGTTTTGAAAGACTATGCGTCTGGATTTGCGTTTTCGTCTTTGAGACCGTATTTTTTGTTGAAACGGTCCACACGTCCGTCGGCTTGTGTGAATTTTTGACGACCAGTGTAGAATGGGTGTGAGTCTGAAGTAACCTCAACACGTAATAATGGATAAGTGTTGCCATCTTCCCATTCAACAGTTTCTGAAGATCCTTTAGTTGAACCTGAAAGGAATTTGAAACCTGTTGTTGAATCCATGAATACTACTGGTTGGTAATTTGGATGGATATCTTGTTTCATACGTTTTTTCGCTCCTTTGCCCTGATCCATTTGCTGTATCAGAGTTATTTTGTCGGTATACAACAATGCTATCTTACCATGTTTTCAGTTGGTATGCAATTATCTTTTTGGATTTCTTTTAATTTGTTTGCCAAACGAAACATCATGGAAAACTTCAAATAATTGTTGATTATTTTGGGTCCGTTTTAACATTTTTATGAATTGATCCGTATATTCCAGCGAGTCTCCTGACATATTATTTCTCAATTTCCACGTTTCTTCTAGTTGTTCTGGTGTCATTAGCAACTCTTCTTTTCGCGTACTTGATTTTTTAATATCAATTGCTGGGAAAATACGGCGTTCTGCTAATTCACGAGATAAATGGAGCTCCATGTTGCCTGTGCCTTTGAATTCTTCATAGATGACATCATCCATTCGGCTACCTGTATCCACCAATGCCGTGGCTAAAATAGTTAAACTGCCCCCTTCTTCGATATTTCTGGCAGCACCAAAAAATCGTTTAGGTTTGAAAAACGCAGCTGGATCTATTCCGCCACTTAAGGTTCGACCACTAGGCGGGACCACTAAATTATAGGCCCTTGCTAAACGAGTGATGCTGTCCATTAAAATAACTACGTCCCGTTTGTCTTCAACTAAGCGCATTGCTCGATCCAGAACCAATTCAGCAACTCGCGTATGATTTTGTGGTTGTTGATCAAAAGTTGAAGAAACCACATCGCCTTTAACGCTTCGCTCTAAATCAGTCACTTCTTCAGGACGCTCGTCAATTAACAACAGAATCAATTCCACATCAGGATGATTTTCTGTAATCCCATTAGCAATTTCCTTTAAAACACTTGTTTTCCCGGCTTTTGGCGGCGCTACAATTAAACCACGTTGCCCAAAACCAATTGGGGCAAATACATCAATCATTCGTGTTGATAATCTGCCAGCCGTTGTTTCTAACGTTAATTGTTTTTCAGGATACAACGGTGTTAGCGCTGGAAAATGTGGCCGCTCTTTCGCTTCTTCAGGATCTTTCCCATTGACACTTTCAACATGCATGAGTCCATAGTAACGTTCTGATTCCTTTGGCGGACGCGCCTTGCCAGCTACTTTGTCCCCATTTCTCAATCCGAAACGACGAATTTGAGAAGAAGAAATATAAATGTCTTCTGCACTTGGTCCATAATTAATTGGCCGCAAAAAGCCATAACCATCCTGAGAAACAATATCTAAAATTCCTTCCATGAAGAAAAACCCTTGCTTCTCAGCTTGTGCACGAATCACAGCTAAAGACAATTCTTTTTTGTTCATTTGGCTATAATAAGGAATTTTAAACTCTTTCGCGTACGCATAAATATCTTTTAACGTACTGTTTTCCAATTCAGCCATTGTTAAATAGTCGCTCATTGATCCACCTCAAACGGACCTTCTTGTTCTTCGGTTTCTAGCATTTGAATATCAGCGCCTAAAGCAGTTAACTTTTCGATAATGTGGTCGTACCCACGTAAAATATATTCTACATTATAAATAGTGGTCGTACCTTCAGCCATCAAGCCGGCAGTGACTAGGCAAGCGCCTGCCCGTAAATCAGAGGCGACTACTTCTGCACCGTGCAATTGATTTGGACCATTTAAAATAATCATATTGCCTTCAACCGAAGCATCAGCCCCCATCCGCACTAACTCAGGGATATGCTTATTTCGTTGAGCATAAATCGTATCAATAATTTCACCAGTTCCTTGCGCTTTTAAAAGTAATGGCGTTAACGGTTGTTGTAAGTCTGTGGCAAACCCAGGATACGGATAGGTTTTCACCGTCGTCATTTTCAGATCATGTGACGGATGAACTTCAATCATGTCTTCTTCAATTGTCATCTTAACGCCCATTTCTTGCAATTTCGCAATGAAGCTTTCTAAATGCTCATAAATAACATTTCGAACTTTGATTCCTTCACCCATAGCTGCTGCCATAGCTAAATAAGTCCCAGCTTCAATTCGATCTGGAATAATCGAGTGACGACAACCATGTAATTCTTCGACACCTTCAATCCGAATAACGTCCGTTCCAGCTCCTCGGACTTTTGCACCCATGTTATTTAATAATGTAGCAATATCAATAATTTCTGGCTCACGCGCAGCATTTTCAATAATCGTTTTGCCTTTGGCTTTAACTGCAGCTAACATGACATTGATTGTAGCGCCAATAGATACCATATCCATAAAAATTCGGGTTCCTTGTAAGCCAGCTTCGTCTGTTCTCAAGTACATCGCCCCATGTTCGTTGGTTACATGAGCGCCTAATGCTTCAAATCCTTTGATATGTAAATCAATTGGACGAGGTCCTAAGTAACAACCGCCAGGTAAGCCGACAACGCCTTCCCCAAATCGACCAAGAAGTGAGCCCATAAAATAATAGGACGCACGTAAGCTATTGATTTTTCCTTTTGGCATTGGCACAGAAACAACTTCTGTTGGGTCAATAATTAATGTATTATTTTCAAAAGTAATTTTAGCACCCATAATTTCTAAAATTTCAATTAATGAGTGAACATCCTGAATGTCAGGAACGCCATCTAAAGTCACGGGCGAATCTGCTAAAATAGCAGCTGGAATTAAAGCGACCACACTATTTTTGGCGCCGCTAATGGTTACTTCGCCCTTTAATGGACGATTCCCATTGATTACGATTTTTTTCATTTATATTCTCACCTATCTATAATATACGTTTTCTAAATAAACTACCCAATCATTCTATCATAATCAAGCTTAAGAAAAAAGAAAACTTCTCAGGTATTTTAATAGAATGAAAAAATAACAAAAAATAAAAAAGACAGCCACGTGCTGTGGCTGTCTTTAACGTAACTAGTTGATTAAGCTTTGTTAGCTGAACCGAACCAATCAATGTGTTCTTCTGCATCTTTGATGATTGCAGCTTTACCTGGTGCTAATAATTTACGAGGGTCAAATCCTTTACCTTCTAAATCTTTACCAGCTTCAATATATTCGCGCGTTGCTTTAGCGAATGATAATTGGAATTCTGTATTTACGTTAACTTTTGAGATACCCATTGAAATTGCTTTTTCAATTTGTTCTTGAGGAATACCAGAACCTCCGTGTAATACTAGAGGTACATCAGAACCGACAGCTTCAGCAATCGCTTGTAAGTGATCAAATGCTAAACCTTTCCAGTTTTCTGGATATTGACCATGGATGTTACCGATACCACATGCTAAGTAGTCAATACCTGTAGCAACCATTTGTTTACATTCTTCGATATCAGCTAATTCGCCAGTACCGATGATTCCGTCTTCTTCACCACCGATTGAACCAACTTCACATTCGACAGAAATACCTTTAGCGTGCGCTTTTTCAACTACATCTTTCGCTAATTTTAAGTTTTCTTCGAATGGTAAGTGAGAACCATCAAACATGATTGAAGTATAGCCAACTTCGATACATTCTAAAGCAGCTTCGTAGTCACCGTGGTCTAAGTGAATTGCTACTGGAACTGTGATATTCATTGAGTCTACTAAATTAGTAATCATGTCTTTAGCTACTTTGTAGCCGCCCATGTATTTAGCAGCGCCCATTGATGTTTGGATTAGAACTGGTGCTTTTTTAGCTTCTGCTGCTTCTAAAATCGCTTGTGTCCATTCTAAGTTATTTGTGTTATAGCCACCTACTGCATAGCCGCCTTTACGTGCTGCTTTTAAGAATTCTGCTCCTGATACTACTGGCATAAAAAATTCCTCCTAAGTTTTTAAAAACTTTATTTGTTAGGTGTTCCCTAACCAACGGTTCTATTTTAGCAGAATTCCTGACACTTTTCTAGTAAAATTCCCTTTTTCAGAAAATTTTTGTCTATTCTTTCACATAACCTTCATTTTTATAAAAAAACCTCCAGTTTTCCCGTTAAGACTTTGGGACCTGAAGGCCGACTTGCTATTTTAATTTTTTCTTTGGTGGATAACGTTTCACCTTGTAGGATTGAAGCTCAGGAAATGTTCCTGTACTATGAAAAATCCGTTGTTCATCTTCATTGGCAAAACGCCCTAAAACCGATTGTGTTGGTAAAATATTTACAAAGGCATTCTCATCGATACTGTAAACTGCTTGTTCTAAATCATAGAGCTCGTAGCGAGTAATGACCATCATAATCATCCGACCTTCTGCACCTGAATAGCCGCCGATTGAAGGCAACAAGGTCATGCCACGAGCGATTTGTTGAGAAACTTCTAAGGCAACGGCTTCTGGTCTCGTGGTGACAATCATTGCTGTGACTTTTTGGTGACTGGTATGAATCATGTCGACCACCTGACTCAAACAGTAAATAGAAATAATAGTATACAACGCACTTTCCCAGTTAAATACAAAACCAGCCAACAGCACAATAATACCATTTAATAAGAACATAAAATTACCAACGGTTTTCCCTGTTGTTTTTGAAAGAATCAGTGAAATAATGTCCATGCCGCCAGTGTTAAAGCCCATTTTCAATGAAAGCCCTGCGCCAACGCCGACTAAGACACCACCCATAATTGCGTTCATCAAAGGATTCGTTGTGACTGTTACGATTGGCACAAACATAGTGACAACGGAAATACCAATAACATTGATGAAACTAAGAATCGTTGATTGTTTCCCTAATTTTACAAACCCTAGAATGAAGACGGGAATGTTTAAAAATAAAATGAAAATCCCTGTATTAATATGGATTCCTAAATTTGTATATAATAATGTAGCAATGATTTGCGCAATTCCGTTCATCCCTGCCGAAAAAACTTTTGCCGGAATCAAAAAGAAATTCAAACCGACCGCAGAAGTCAAAGCGGTTATCGCCATCACTGCTATTTTTTTTATCGATTCATTCCTTTGGTAAGTACTAACCAATCGACTCATTTTTCTTCGCTCCTTCGCTATTCTTCTGACTTAGAATAACAGGTTCTATCCTAAAAGAAAAGGGGCTAAAAGCGAACATTGAAAAAAATTTTTTTGCAACGTTTCCATGAAAGAATGCGGGAAGATATCCCTAAAAACTGATCTTCTTATTTCTCTATTCAAAATGATTCTAGCCTAACCTTTTTTACTATTTCATGATATGATGAAGCAAAGAATATTTTAGGAGGTTTTTACATGGCTGCAAAAGAAGCAAGTTTTGATGTAGTTTCAGAGGTCAATATGGAGGAAGTCAAAAACGCGATTCAAATTGCCTTGAAAGAATTGAAAAATCGTTTTGACTTTAAAGGGTCAATTGCTGATATTAAATTGGAAAACGATAAATTAGTAGTCGTAGCTGAAGATGATTATAAAGTCGAGCAAGTGAAGGATATTTTATTTGGAAAATTAGTCAAACGCAATGTTCCGATTAAAAATATTCATTTTTCAGAAAGTGAAAAAGCCTTAGGCGGTACCGCTCGCCAATATGGTGATTTAATCAGTGGTATTGATAAAGAAAATGCGAAAAAAATCAACACAGCTATCAAAAACTCTGGGATTAAAGTTAAGTCACAAATCCAAGAAGACAAAATTCGGGTAACTGGAAAAAGTCGGGATGATTTACAAAAAGTCATGGCTCTTTTACGAGAATTAGATTTACCAATGGCTCTTGAGTTTAACAATTATCGCTAAAAAAATCCTTCAACTGTTAATGAATAGTTGAAGGATTTTTTGTTTTGGTACTGGCCATTCTTGATTATTCAATAAAACGATTGGTCGGCGTTGAATTTTTTCTGAAAAAGCGGCAATTGCTTTGAAGACCTTTGGCATAAAATAAAACGCATTTAATTCTTCTAAATCCAGTTCTTCTTCTGCCGTAAACGCGACACAAACCTCTTGTTCTGAAAGCATAATTTCAATTTTCTTTAAAAATTGAAATTGCCGCATTCCTGGCACGAAATAACCAGCCTTTGCAACACGAGAGGTTGTAATATCTAATTTATCACTAATGATTAGCGCTAGTGTCATTAACTCTTCCGAATCAAAGCCATTACTATGATTTTCTATAGAAGATAAAATTTCTTCTTGATAAGGCAAACAAATCTTTTGCTTACGAAAATATGCTTCTGCAAATTGTTTTCCACGAAGTGCATGTCCTGCTTTTCCTTGTAGCGCACCCACATCATGGAGCAGTGCCGCAATTTTTGCCGCCTCTAAATACTCCTCTGAAACAGCAAGTTGTTTCAAAATCATTTCCGTCATGGCTACGACATTGTTTACATGAAACCAATTATGGTATGCCCACCCAGCTTCTTCATCTTCCATTTGACCAATTGCATCATAAATTTGTCGAATTTCAGTATCTTGATGAATGCGTTCAAACAGCTTCATTTATTTTCTCCTTAAAATTAGTTACTGTTCCAAAAATTCTTTTAACTCTGCAGGATTTTTTTCGCTGTTTAAACCAACAATTAAACGAATCCGCGCTTTCGGTCCGTTTAAGCCACGAGCAAAAACAACCCCCATTTTTTTCAAGCCAACGCCACCACCAGCATAATCATAGATATCTTCAGCAATGCCATTGGAACAACGAGAAACTAAAACGACTGGAATCCCGTTATCTAGCATTTTTTGTAATGCTGGGAGCGTTTCTGGCGGTAAATTACCCGCACCTAGCGCTTCAATTACTAACCCATCCGTTTCTGGGGTGTTTAATAATTCAAACATCCGTTCACCCATCCCCGCATAGGCCTTCACTACGTGAACATTTCCTTTCACAGAAGAAACATCGCAAACTTCTTGTGGTAAGACCTCTTTCGCAAAAAAAGCACGTTCTTTCGCAATGGTTCCTATTGGTCCAAAAGTTGGCGTCCGAAACGTCGCTACGTTCGTTGTATGTGTTTTTGTCACATAACGCGCCGTATGAATTTCATCATTCATCACGACTAAAACACCTTTATCGTACGATTCGTCTGAACAAGCAGTCCAAATAGCACTGATGAAATTATACAAGCCATCACTACCGATTTCGTTACTTGACCGCATTGCTCCTGTTAAAACAATGGGGATTTTTTTCTCTAAGGTTATATCTAAAAAATAAGCAGTTTCTTCTAATGTATCTGTTCCATGCGTAATAACCACGCCATCAATTGGTTCAGAATAAGCTTTTTGAATCCGTTCTTTTAATTGAAACATCCGTTCTAAGGTCATGTGTGGTGAGGGAATATTAAAAATATCTTCAACAACTAAATGAACCTTGCCAGAAAATAATGCTTCTTGTTCCATCAACGGATTTTTTTCATTCGGGGCAACACTTCCTCCTGCTACTTTCGACATGGAAATGGTCCCACCTGTATGAAGGACTAAAATGGTCTTCATTTGTTTCCTCCTTTGTTTTCTTTATTTTTTAACCAAAATTGTTTCACTTGTTGAATGAGTTGTTCATTGGTGTTTGCCTTTCGATGCGCCAACCAATGCGGCGGAAAGAAACGCTGGACACTTGGTAATTCAAATCGTTCGTCTAATAACAACACAAAGCCTTTATCTTGCGCATCTCGAATGACACGTCCAGCCGCTTGCAAGACTTTATTCATGCCAGGAATTTGATACGCAAATTGAAACCCTTGCCCTCGCTCTTCTTGATAAAAAGTGCGAATCAGTTCTTGCTCCGGATTCATTTGTGGTAGCCCGACACTAACAATTATCGTACCAATCAATCGGGTACCTTTCAAGTCAATTCCTTCTGAAAATATACCACCTAAAACACAAAAACCGATGAAAGTTTCTTGAGGATTCTCTTTAAATTCAGCTAAAAATGCTTCTCGCTCTTTTTCGTTTAAGTCCGTTCCCTGAATTTGAGTTTTTACTTGCGGGTAACGTTGGCTAAATACTTGATAGACATCATCCATATAGGCATAAGAAGGGAAGAAAATTAAATAATTACCTGTTTTTGTTTCACTTAACTTCCCTAAAAGTTCACTAATCTGTGGATAACTTTTTTCACGGTTTTTATAGGTTGTTTGAAGATGACTACCAATCATCAACAATTGATTTTCTTCTGGAAAAGGATACGGAATCCGATAACGTAGGCTTTCTTCACCTCCACCAAGCACTTCTTGATAATAATTCAGAGGTGTTAAACTTGCCGAAAATAAGATACTCGCTTTCCCTTTATCTAATCGTTGTGACAATAAATAAGCCGGATCGACACAAAATTGTTTCACAACGCAGTCATAGTTTCGCAAAGAAATAGACGTATAAAAGCCGTTGTCGTAATACTCGCTGATTCGAAGATAACTTAAACAATCAAAATAAAAACTGAGAATCGACGCCAATTCCTCAATGTGTTGATTTTCTGGCAACCATTCTGCAATTACTTCTGTTAATCGATGTATCTGTTTAACTAATGAATCAATTGGCGCGCGTTGGGCAAAAAAATCCGTGTCTTTTTCTTCACAGATTGCTTCAATATCATCAAACGTAGTTAAGACTTTTTGACAAACTCTTTTTAATTGAACAGATTCTTTTTGCAATCTTTTTTGAATTTGCAAAACCGCATTCCTAGAAATAGCGGCCGAATACATCTCCCGTGAACGATTAACCAAATTATGGGTTTCATCCACTAAAAAAATATTCTCTTCTGCACTTTGGGGTTCTTCAAAGAAGCGCCGTAAATAAACCGTTGGATCAAATAGATAATTGTAATCGCCAATAATTAAATCACACCAAAGACTTGCATCTAGCGACAACTCGAATGGACACAATTGGTGCTTTTGTGCATACCGTTCAATAACCTCTCTCGTTAAATGATTTTCATGTTGCAATAAATCCCACAGTCCCTCATTTAAACGATCATAATAGCCGTCAGCAAACGGGCAATGTTCTGGTGTACAATTTCGTTCAGTTAAAAAACAAATTTTATCTTTTGCTGTTAACGTAATACTCTTAGTTTGCGCTTGTTTTTCAGACAGCGCTTTGACAGCATCTTCAGCCACTTGCCGCGTGATGGTCTTAGCTGTTAAATAAAAAATCCGTTCGCCTTCTTCTTCACCAATTGCTTTCATCGCTGGAAAAAGAGTGGACATTGTCTTGCCTGTTCCAGTTGGTGCTTCCACAAAGAGCCGCTGTTTACTAAGAATTGTTTTATAGACGGCTACCGCCAATTCTCGTTGCCCTTTGCGATACTCCCCGTAAGGAAAACTAAGATTTTTTAATGATTTATTTCTCAAAATACGCCACTCTTCTTTAAAAATTACCCACTGTTCATAGCGCTTCATCAAATCAGTAAAAAACTCCGCTAATGCAGCTTCTGTAAAATGGCGTTCTTGTCGTGTGATTTGTTTTGTGGTGGTCTGATAATAAGTGAGTTGAAGCGTTATTTCAGAAAGTTGTTCTTGTTGGCAATACATGTGACCATAACACATCGCTTGATACCAAAACAATTCGACCTTTTCTGGCGGCAATTCTTCAAACGCTGGCTCGGATGTTTTAATTTCATCAATGACCACTTGCCCAGTTTCTTTCACAAAAATGCCGTCTGCACGACCTTCTACACAATAATTATGGCCATTTAAAGGCACCTCAATTTTTAAAGATACTTCCTTTTGATAAAGGCTCCCCGCTTCCTTTTGCAACATTCGATGAAGGCGACTACCTTCTTGTGGTGTATGTTCACTCACATGGCGAGAATCGATACTTCCCCGCCTTAAAATAAATTCGACCACTTGACGAACCGCAATTTTTCTCGTTGATTTCACGTAATCCCACCTATCTGCCTCCCTATTATAGAACATACATTCGCTAAACAAAAGCAAAAAATCCAAAACGAACACAATCATGTGTTCATTCTGGATTTCTCTTTAGATTATCAACAATTAAAAACAACTTGTTTCTTCTAACTGTTTGGTTTCTTTTCCATTTGCTTTTGCCACGACCAATTGCGCCATTTGTTTAAACGAATTATTTAAACCAATGCCGCCCTTTTTGGGCATCTTCACAATCGGTACTTGCTGATAATAGTGACTAACTGCTGGATTTTCTTCTGCCATCGCTGCAATTGCAGGAATGCCTGCAGCATTAAACTTACAAGCTAGATGAGCGGCCATTTCTCCAAAATTAGGATAATGCATGGCAGGTCCGCAAAGAACCGCATCGGCATGAAACTTTTTTGCAAAGCCAATAAATTTCTTTGCTACCTCTTCCTCGTTTTCCAAATAATATTGGTCACCACAATAAAGTGTCGCAACAATTTCCGCTCCTTGCTTCTGTAAAAATGGTAGCAATGTTACCCCTGGACCTAAGGGAGCTTTTTTACCACTTGGTTTCAGCTGAGCTTGTTCATCACTGCCAAATCCTGCTAAACTGTGGTTTAAGACTAAAAGGATTTTTTTCACGCCTATTTCCTCCTTTTTTATAAATCATCGAAGTCAAAGGAATCAAAATCAATTTCTTCACTCTCTTCTTCTTGTGCTTTCCATTCTTCACGTAAATATTGGTCATCCATAACTCGAATAAAAGGATAATAAATGAACATTCCTAGTACCAATAAGAGAGCTTGCAGAATTGATCCTTGCCAACCGCTGACTAAAAATCCTGAGATAATTGGCGGGGTCGTCCACGGCAATTGAATACCATTCGTCAATGGAACTAAGCCCCAATCCATAGCAAAATAGGCAATAATAATATTAATCGCAGGTACTAATACAAATGGAATTAAAAGGATTGGATTTAAAACAATTGGCAACCCAAAAATGATTGGTTCGTTAATCCCAAAAACACCAGGAATTAGTGAAAGTTGCGAAAGCTTTTTAATTCGTTGACTTTTACAGAATAAGACCATCACAATGATTAATGAGAGTGTGGAACCGGCGCCACCAAATGTTGCAAACATATCTTGAAATTGTCCAGTGATGATGTTGGGAATTTCATGACCGTCTTTAAATGCTTGTAAATTTTCAACAGACAATGCCCGCAAAACAGGATTAAAGACTGCGCCAACCACGCTACCTCCGTTAATGCCAAAGAACCAAAAGAAGTGTAAAAATAAATAAGCAATACTCATTGCACCTAAGGTATTACCAAGACTCAATAAGGGCGTTTGTAGAAATTCAAAAATAACATCTTGTAAATTACCATAAGGAGTTAAAGCAGCCAGCCAATTGACTAAAAACATGAGAGTAACAACTAAAAAACTCGGAATCAGGGCCTCAAAAGACTTAACCACTGTTGGTGGCACTCCTTCTGGCATTTTTATTGTCCACCCTTTACGAACAATGGCCACAAATAAACGAGTCGCAATTAATGCGACAATCATTCCTAAAAACAAGCCACTGGAACCCATCCATTTTAAAGGTAAACTAGTAACTTCATAAACCTTTGAACTATTTTCCGGTGTAAATAATGTTTGATAAGGCGTTACAATAAAAAATGAAACCAATGCGATAATTCCTGCTTGCATTGCATCCACATTGAATTGTTTCCCTAAACTATAGGCAATACCGACAACGGCCAGAATGGTCATTACATCAAAACTAGCACTAGCTGGAACAGACATCATTGTCGCCCAGTCTTTACCAAGCAAATGAGACATCCAAGTATCCCATTGCGGCAAAGGAAAATTAGCAATTAATAAGAAGACCGAACCAACAATCAACAAGGGCGTTGATAAAAGGAAGCCATCACGAATCGCTACTAAATACTTATTTTCTCCTATCACTTTTGCCAAAGGGGTCAATACGCGCTCTAACCAATCCAAAAATTTTTGCACGGTCGTCACTCCTATCTATTATTTTTTATTTTGCTTAATTAACCGCAGCGCTTCTTTCAATGCTTTTTCGCCATCCATCATGCCATAAATTTCTGGCGCAATTGCAGCGACAGGAATCCCTTGAGGAGCAAATTGTTCTTTTGTTTTTTCTAATAAAAAACGGACTTGTGGTCCTAATAAAATAGCAACAGGCTTCTCTGCTTCAACCACTTCCTGTGCTCTTGCAATAGGAAAAGCAGTAATCATTAAAGGCATTTGATGTTTTTCCACCACTTCCATCATTTTATTAACCATAATACTTGTAGACATTCCTGCATCACAAAAAAGATAAATTTGTTTTTTACTCATGTTCCTTCACTCTCCTCATTTATTCAATTGGTGCTTTGATTCTTTTTTCATAGGCTGCTAACCATTCTTGTGAAATCGGCTGAATCTCTGTGGTATGATTCTTGCCTGGATTTGCAATATAGATTTCTGGTTGCTGCATATCAGTACCAACCGTAAAAGTAAATTCCACATTCGTAGCTACGCCCCAGTCTCCCTGTTTGTTCATGGCCACTAGTGAAAAAGCTCCTGCTTTCCCATAACGTTGGGTCAATTTTTCATGAAAAGCATAGACGGCTTGATCACATGCTTGTTGTGGCGAGCACCCTTCCCCCATTAAACGGACGATTTCATAAGAAAGACAGCCTTTCATTAAATCTTCACCTAATCCTGTAGCCGCAGCACCACCAATTTCGCTATCAACATAAAAACCAGAACCTGACAGTGGTGAATCACCAACACGTCCTGCTTTTTTCATGAAGAGTCCCGAACTGGAAGTGCCAGCTGCCATTGATCCTGTTTGGTCTAACGTAATAGCGCCGACAGTATCATGCCCATCATAGGGGTTCAACTGATTTTCCTGAATTTCTTTTAAACGCTTTTGCCACCATTGATTAGCGCGTTCTGTCAACATATTCTTTCTTTCAAAACCGTGCAACATTGAATATTTCGTTGCACCTGCGCCAACACGAAAACTATTAAACTTCTCTTTACTTAATGCTTTAGCCACTGAAATCGGATTTTTAACATCTGTAATTCCTGCCACAGCACCAATTGCAAATGTATCTCCATCCATATAGGCAGCATCCATTTCTAAAATTCCTTCCTCATTAGGTAAACCGCCGTAGCCCACTGACTTATAAAAAGGATAGTCTTCTACTTCTTTAATTAATTGTTCCACAGCTGTGCCTGCAGCACCTCCTTGTTGTAATTCTTCTGCAGCTTTTAGTAACCCATCATGTGCCATCCGCCATGTCGCAATTGCACCCCAAGTCATTTTCCATCCGCCCTTTCGTTAACGCTTACATTTCTCCACCATTATAAACTAGTATATACTGTTTTGTATATACTGAAAATGAAATTTTATACAGAAAAATAAAAGATACACGTATGCGACCTCTACGAAACACATTGGCTTCTTCTCATACGTGTATCTTCTATTGGTTTTACGCTTCTGTTAATGCAATCATCGCTTGCATATAGATTTCCAGATTAAGCAGTAAATCTTTTTCATCCATATATTCATCTTGGTTATGCGCAATGCCTTTTTGACCAGGAAATGACGGCCCAAAAGCAACGATATTCGGCATAAAGCGAGCATACGTAGCACCTGTAGTTGTAACTGGCGTCCCATCTAAGCCAGTAATTTGTTCATAAACCTTGGTTAATTTTTGAACATTGCGCTCATCTTTTGGAAACAACGTACTAGGGAGACGGCGGATGACAGTCACTTCACTTTCTGGAAATAGTGCCTTTGTTAGCTGCGTGGTTACTTCATTTTCTGTAATAGAAACAGGATAACGCACGGCCAATGATAACACCAATTGCTGTCCTCGTTTTTCCAACGCATAGGGCGTTAAAATCAATTGCCCACTATCCTGATCCTTAAAGTCTAGAGCTACTCCTTCGCCATAGTGCTTTTCGTGAAAACTAGCGGTTAACCAGTCGAAATACTGTAATAAATTTCCTTTGACTAACTGTTCCTCGCTAATTTTCTGTGCCAATAAAGTAATCGCGTTCTTGCCTAGTTCTGGCGCATTGGAAGGAGCACGTTTTCCCGTGATTGCCGTTGTTTTTCCCGCAATCACCACACTTAATTGATCAGGTACGTGGTCTTTTGCTTGATCACCTATAATCTGACCAATTTGTTCACTTGAATCATCTGGGATGGTCGTTGTGATTTCATAATTAACAATCCCTCGCTCCCCATAAACTACTGGATATTTACAATCTGGAGTAAATCCAAAAACGGGTGCGTTTTCCTTCTCTAAATATAAGGGGATATCTCCACTCCCACTTTCTTCATCCGTGCCAAACATTAAGCGAATGGTTTTCTTTGGTTGGTAACCAAGTTCTTTCAGTAATTTCATTCCATACAGGCAAGCCAAGATAGGACCTTTATTATCTAGAATTCCTCTACCATACAAACGTTGATTTTTTTTCGTTAATTGAAAGGGCGGCACTGACCAGCCAGAACCTTCTGGTACTACGTCTAAATGACCAATAATTCCCAGATATTCTTCCGCTGTTCCCCATTGCGCATAGCCAACTGCGTCATTGACAATCTCAGTTTGAAAGCCATAACGCTCTGCTAGTTTCAGCGTTTCTTCCAAGGCTCTTTTCGGTCCTTCGCCAAAAGGTGCCTCTTTTTTAGGCGACCCTTTCACACTTCGAATCGCCATAATTTTGTTTAAGTCTTCATAAAATAAATCTTTTTGAGCGGCTATTTCTTCTTTTATCTTCATTCGTTCCAAGAACCTCCTAGCTCCACTTGGTTGTTTTCAGACGGGCTATAGCGGGTCAGTGTGTTTTTAAATGTGTACCGATCTGCTCGATATAAAGAGACATCATATAAAATGGGGGTTGCATCAAGCGCATAGGTGATAGAGTGGACTTGTAAAAGTGGCTGGCCCACAGGAACATGCAATAATTCTGAAATTTCCGCTTCAACTAAGATTGCTTCAATTTCTTGATGCGAATAAGCAATCTCGACGTTCTTCTCGATTAAGCAGAAAAGAGAGCCCTCGAAGTCTTGCTTCGTATGGCCTTGTACGTATGCCTGTGGCAAATAAATTTTTTCAACTGTCATTGGTTCGCCGTCTAACATTCGGCGGCGAATCAGTTCATAAATTGCCTCATTTTTGCCTACTTGGAGCGCCTCCCGAATTTTCTCAGCGGGATGTACTACTTCTTCAAAGGAAATGACTTCTGTCTGGCTTTTTTTCCCGTAAGCTTTGGCTGCCTCAGTAAAACCTTGTAAGCCAGCGCGGCCACTTTGAATTTTCGCTTGCGACATCACATAACTACCTTTACCATGTCGTTTTACCAAAATATTTTTGCGGATCAAATCATCAATCGCTTTACGGATGGTCAAGCGACTGCAGTTATATTCTTTAGCTAAATCATATTCTGAAGGTAATTTTTGTGCACTTACATACAGACCGTCTCGAATCTTCTTTTCAATTTCTGCAGAAATTTGCTTAAATTTGGGTGCATTTTCTGTCATCTCATCGCCTATCTTTCTTCAAAAAAATAAATTTTCTAGTATATACCACACTGTCTATACTAAATCAATTTTTAAGAAACCGCAATCATTTGTTGCGTTTCTTAAAAATCAAAAAAGAAAGCGAGCCAAAAGTCGGTTGGACTTGTGGCTCGCTTTTTTAGGAAAAATATGTTATTTCCCTTTCATCCGTTCTTTGCCTTCTTGACACATATAGAGTAGCGGACAGGCTTCACATTTAGGCGCTCTTGCTAGGCAGTGATAACGCCCAAAGAAAATCATGGTATGGTGCGTTTTCACCCAGAGTTCTTTCGGAACTTTACGCATTAAGGTCTGCTCAACTTCAGTAACATTCGCATTTAGCTTACAAATTCTAAGGCGCTTGGACACTCGTTCCACATGTGTATCTACTGCAAAAGCCGGTTCGCCGAAAGCATCTCCCATTACTACATTGGCTGTTTTTCTCCCCACGCCAGGTAAACTGACCAGTTCATCTCTGGTTTGCGGAACTTCTCCATTGAAACGTTCTAAAAGTTGTTGTGCGCACGCTTTAATATTTTTTGCTTTATTGCGATATAAGCCAATGGTTTTTATTTTAGCAATAATCTCCTCCACCGGCGCAGCTGCTAAAGCTTCTGGAGTTGGAAAAGCTGCGAATAAACCAGGAGTCGCTTTATTTACCGATACATCGGTTGCTTGCGCACTTAAAATCACAGCAATTAATAATTCAAAAGGATTCTTATGTTTTAATTCACATTCTGCATTTGGAAACATCTCATACATAATTTCAATAGCTTCCATTGTTTTCTCTTTTGATAGCATGGCCCACCTCCTTTTTATTCACTATCTTCTGGATTTAACCAATTGTGTAATGTAACCTTTGGCAACGATTCTTGTGTCTGACCTTGTTGTTCAATCTCATTTTGAATCATAGAATCTTTTCGTTTTTTCTGATCAGCAGCCACTTGTTCTTTGGTGGTAATATTTTTACGCTCCCACGCAAGTAAAATACGATCAATATATTTCAAACTATACGCCTGATTTAAAACGGCTTCTCGCAACGCTAACCGGATTAATTCAGGGGAATAATGATCCGTGTTCAACCACTGACCAATCATTTCTAATTCAATGGGTGAAAGTGGACGTCCGAATTCTTTTTCAAAGCCTTGGTAAAGCTGTTTAATTTCATCTTCGTGGTTTGCGACAACTTGTTTTTCTTTGCTCGTTTGTAAAAATAATTGAATCTTTTGAAAAACAGGCAGTAAATCATACGTATCCATCATTTGACCTTTTTGGTTTTGTTGTGTTTCAATTCGAATAAATCCGCGAGAAACCAATTGATTTAATAACTTATAAATCGTATCTGGCGTTTTGCCCATCGTCTCTGCAATCGCCATTAAGTCTGGAAATAAATCGCCTGCATTTTGCGAACGAAAAAGTTGCAGTAAAAAGAGAAATTCATCATCTTTCAAACCAATTTTTTGGTAATGATCAAATAGTAAGTTTGAGATTGTTGTTTCACCAGCTTCTAAATATTCACGAATTGATAACATTGTTGTTGTCCACTTCCCCTTGCTTGTTTCACTTATTGCACATGATAAACATCAAAATAAATAGCTTTCATATAATCAATTAAATAACTAGGATTCAATTCTTCTCCCGTTGCATCATAAATTAATTGATTTGGTTTACGTGAAGCGCCGTACTGATGAATATGTTGTGTTAACCATTTACGGATATCAGAATAATCCTCCGAAGCTAAAATTTCATCAACAGATAATTCTTGTTTCATTGCGTGAAATAGTTGCGCGGCGTACATATAACCCAAGGCATAAGATGGGAAATAACCAAAGCTACCTCCAGACCAATGAACATCTTGAAGGACACCTTCTAAATCATTTTCAGGTGATACGCCTAAGTACTCTTGGTATTTTTCGTTCCACACTTTTGGCAAATCAGCGACTTCCAAAGAACCATTAAATAACATTTTTTCAATTTCATAACGAATAATGATATGCAAAGGATAGGTGAGACTATCGGAATCAATCCGAATCAAACTTGCTTTCGTTTCTTTTAAAGAAGCATAGAAATCTTCAAAAGCAATATCATCAAAAGTACCTTCTGCGCATTCTTGGAAAAACGGGTATTGTTTTTGCCAAAAAGCCCGGTTGCTACCAATGATAATTTCATTAAAGAGCGATTGTGATTCGTGAATCCCCATAGAGGCACCTTCGCTTAGCGGCGTAAAGTCAAATTTAGGATCAAAATTTTGTTCATACATCCCATGACCCGCTTCATGAATCACACCAAATGTTGCCATTGAGAAATTATTTTCTTCCCAGCGCGTAGTAATCCGCGCATCATTTCGATTTAGAGCTGTCATAAATGGATGAACTGTATCATCTAATCGGCCTTTTGAAAAATCATAGCCTAATTGTTCAACCACACCAATCACAAAACGGCGTTGTTGTTCTTTGGTCATTTTTCTAGATAAAAAGTCAGTTCTAGGCGGCGTACCTTTTTCCGCTAAAACGGTCCGAATTTCTTGAATCCCTTGTTTTACTTGGTCGAATACTTGGTCTAGCTTCTCAACCGTCATTCCTGGTTCAAATTGATTTAATAACACATCATACGGAGTTTTTTCTTCTTTTTGCCAATAAGGAATGAACTCTTTTTGGAACGCAACGACCTTCGTTAAGGTTTCTTCTAACAAGCCGAAATCTTGTGCAGCGCGTGCTTTTAGCCAATCTGTATGTGCTTGGTTTAATACTTTAACATATTCTTGCATACGTTCAGCTGGAACATTTTTATTCAAAGCATATTCTTCTTTTACTTTTTCAAAAACCAGTTTCCCTAATTCAGATAATTCTTCAGGGCGTGTCTCAAAATAGGCCAATGCTTCTTGAATAACTGGGCCAATACTTCGTTCAAAATATAATCCGGTTAAATACCCTTCTACTTCTCCTCGAAAAGGACTACTTTTTTCTGGCATCCCAGTTGATGAATCCCAGTCTAATAATGTCAAGGCATTTTTTAGTAATTGAATTTCTTTCACTTCTTGTAAAAATACAGCTTCCTTCATTTTTTTACACCAGCTTTCTTAGTCTTCCCGTGGTTTTCTTGGTGGACGTGTTCCCCAGTATTGGAATAAATCTGTTCGTAAGGCTCCGTTGTAAAGCTTCCGTTTTTTAGTAGCTTTGGCACCATAATATTCTTCAAAAGCAAGATCACTCGTCAGTATATACTTGCTCCAAGTAGTTAACGGACGGAAAACATGGCCCATTTCTTTATACAAACGACGAACACTTTCCTCTTCTCCTAAACGCTCACCATAAGGCGGGTTAGCTACCATTACACCATATTCCTTCTCGGTTGTAAAATCTTTTAATGCCAATTGTTTAAAGGTAATTGAATCACCTAAACCAACTTCCTCAGCATTCGCTCGTGCGACTTCAATCATTCGCCCATCAACATCTGAACCACAGATATCTAATTCAACATCGTAGTCTGCCTTTGCCTCGGCTTCGTTACGTACTTTTTCAAAAATTGCTGGATCAACCCAATCCCATGTTTCACAAGTGAAACTACGATTAAAGCCAGGGGCAATGTTATGGCCAATTAACGCTGCTTCAATACAAATCGTTCCAGAACCACAAACTGGATCATAAAAAGGACGATCTTTGCGCCAATTGGTCAACATCACTAAAGCAGCTGCCATGTTTTCCTTAAGAGGTGCGCCCCCCTTTTCAATGCGATAGCCCCGTTTAAATAAACTTGGCCCAGTCGTGTCCAACGTCAACGTCACTTTATCTTTTAGCAGAGCCACTTCTAATTTAAACAAAGCTCCTGTTTCAGTTAAGGGCACCGTCGCTGGACGATGGTAAACTTCTCTTAAACGGTTAACAATGGCTTTTTTGGTGATGGCTTGGCAATCAGGAACACTATACAATTTTGACTTAATTGATTTACCTGCAACTGGAAATTCTGCATCTAAAGGCAAATAATCTTCCCAAGGAAGTGCTTCAACTTTTTCAAATAATTCATCAAAACTATAGGCGTTAAATTCGCCAACGACGATTTTAATCCGATCTGCTGTCCGTAGCCATAAATTGGCAGTAGCAATTGTTTCAACAGTGCCTTCAAAGACGGCCCGGCCATTTTCTACTTCACAGGGAATCCCTAAATCACGCAATTCTTTTCCAACTAATGCTTCTAAGCCACTAGCAGCCGTTGCAACAAGTTTGAATGTTTTTTCTTTCGTCATAAAAACTCCTTCTTGACTCTTTTTTATTGTCTGGAGCTAACAGTCCTGCCGACTACTGCTCCGCTTGTTTTTTATAATTGTCCGCTTTCTCTGAACTAAACGGTCCTGTCCCGGCCTCTTTAGAACAGACAGCTTACTACTTTTATCTCAGTTTCTTTATTTTAACATTTTTTTATTCTTTTCGTAAAAAAAGCCTTCACAACTACGTTGGAAGGTCTTCCTGAATTACTTGTAATTTTCTATAAGCCATGTTCTGTATCACCAATTCTTCAGGAAAAATTGGTGACGGTCATCATCTATCTGCAGAGTAAACTCTGCCTCTTCTACTCGTTCATTTCCTTTAGAAGAGCGCCCCTACCATTGTTTGGGTTGCTCGCTCGAGGGGTTTACCGCGTTCCACCGATGGAGTTTCCCACATCGCTTCGTCACTGTGGCACTTTCAAGGATACTTTGACATAGTCGAAACCTTAGTCATTTTTCCTGCCGTTACTCTAAAAGAGTACCTTAGCTTATGATTTCGCTAAGCACGAACACTACAAGCATCTCAGCTTGTGCGAGCATGGACTTTCCTCAGCTTGCAAAAGCAAACCGCGATCACCCGAAAATTACAAATCTGTTTAGACGAACAGCAAAAATTTATACACTACAACAAGTGTCCGCTATTCTAACAAATGCTTTTTGTTTCTTGTGAAAACTTGACTTAAATTGTCTTGTTAAAATTGACGTGTTTGTGCATTATCAACATCATGGTTCGCTGGTTCTGCAGTCATTGACGGTGCAGAAGGCGTTACAGGTGTTGAAGGTGTTGAAGGTGTTTCATCTAACTTTTTACCAAAAACTTCACGCTCTAAGTTTGATAAACGTTTTAAAATATCAAAGTTGGTCACTGCTGCACTTTTTGGTACTTCTTGAGCAACACGAGGCGTTGGTTGGGCTTTTGATAATTGGTCTAATTTTGCCATTAAGCGGCTGTTTTCTTCTTGCAAGCTTAATAATTCTTTATTATAAGCTTCGTAGTCTTTAATAACATTGTCTAAAAATTCGTCTACTTCAATTGGGTCATACCCGTTCATCATTTTCGTTTTAAATTCTTTTTGTAAAATGTCTTTAGGACTATATACTAAATTTGCCATGTTTACACCTCATTTGTTTATTTACGATAGAAAATTTCATAGTTCCACAAATACTATTGTAACGAAAAATAGCTAGAAAATCAAACAGATTCTCTAATCAATCACCGAGTTTTGTAAATCATCCATTGTAATTAAGCGAATATCATAGGGTTCTCGTTCCGAAAAATGTTGTGCGTCCTTTAAAAAATACTCCGTTTTGCCAGGGTACTCTTTGTCATAAATAAGTAAGCTGCCCCCAGAATGTTCCAAAAGAAATTTTGTATGCATTTTTAATTGTGCTGGCGATTGATAGGGCTGATGACTTACTGAGTTGATATAATCAGCCAAACTTTCCGCTTTCGTTAACAGTTCTCGATTTTGTTCATTCCAATTATTGCCAAAGTCTTTAAATGGATAAAGCAAACCTAGCTGAACTTCTGGATATTCCGTTTTTAATTCCCCAACTACTTCAGCTGTCCAAAGTTCAACACCTAAATTGCCAGAAATCAAAATCCATTCTACTCCCGCTTCAATATAACTGGCTAACTCTTTTTTTAAGACATTTTTAATAACTGTGATTTTCGGGTCTTTTCCTTGAAATATCCCCAATTCAAAGCTGCGATAACCGGTGACATAGAGGGTTTTTATCATTTCCATAAGTCATCCCTTTTCTTTCAGGTCTTTTTTTTGGTATAATACAGGCTAGGAGTGTGATAAACGTGACGTTCCATTATCCTAACGGAATACCTTATAATCATCATGAAGCACAATCACCAAAAAAACAAGTAAAAAAGAAACGCCCCGTTGAATTTGGTAATCGTGGGATGGATTTCGAAGAAGCGATCAATCAAAGCAATCAATATTATCTATTGAATAAGCAAGCAGTCGTTCATAAGAAACCAACTCCTGTTCAAATTGTTAAAGTAGATTATCCCAAACGAAGTGCGGCTGTTATTAAGGAGGCCTACTTTAGACAAGCTTCAACGACTGATTATAACGGTGTATATCAAGGCCGTTACATAGATTTTGAAGCGAAAGAAACGAAAAATACCACGTCCTTTCCCTTTAAAAATTTTCATCAACATCAAATTGATCATATGGAACAATGTATAGCACAACAAGGGATTTGTTTTGTGCTATTATGGTTTTCAAGCTTAAAACGCTGCTTCTTTTTTAGTGGTGAAAATCTAATAACGCATTGGAAAAACCAAGCAGTTACTGGAAAAAAATCTATGCCGCTTGCACTCATCGAGAAAGAAGGAATTGAATTATCTTTTGGAATCGCACCGCGAATCCCTTATCTCGACGCAGTGGAACAATATATTCAGACACACTAGATTCATAAAGTTTTGAAAGTATAACAAAGGAGTTGCTATTTATGCCAACCGCAAATTCAGGCTCGCGAGCTGCTAGACATGCATCCAACACCTCATCGAAGTCGAGTTACAAGAAAAAGACACAACCGCCGAAAAAGAAAAAACGGCTTGTTTTAAAAATCTTTCTTGGCTTACTTATCGCTGGGATGGTCGCTTTTTTAGCAGGCGTTGGTCTTTTTTGGTTCTATGCACGACAAGCCCCAAAATTAGAAGATGACAAACTGAATGCGACAGTTTCATCGAAGCTTTACGATATTAATAATGAAATTTTTGAGGATTTAGGCGCAGAAAAGCGTGAATTAATTCAACCAAATGATGTGCCTCAATTATTAAAAGATGCCATTGTTTCTGTCGAGGACCGTCGTTTCTATAAACACATTGGTGTGGATCCGATTCGGATTATCGGTTCTGCCCTTTCAAATGTCAAAAATGGTGGATTACAAGGCGGAAGTACCTTAACCCAACAATTAATTAAATTGTCCTACTTCTCTACAAAAGAATCTGACCAAACCTTGAAACGGAAAGCACAAGAAGCATGGATGGCTGTTCGTTTAGAACGTGAAAAATCAAAAGAAGAAATTTTAACTTACTACATTAACAAAGTCTACATGGCGAATGGTTTTTATGGAATGGAAACAGCGGCTGAAAATTATTATGGTAAACATTTATCTGAACTTGATTTACCACAAACGGCCCTACTGGCAGGAATGCCACAAGCGCCAAACTCATATGATCCCTATACAAAACCAGATACTGCTAAAGAACGCCGAGATGTCGTACTCTACACAATGTACGACAATAAAAAAATCTCGAAAGCAGAGTACGAAAAAGCTAAAGCGACCCCAATCGATGAAGGCTTAGTGCCATTAAAAGCCAGTGATGACAATCGAAAAGTCGTAGATAATTATGTCAAAGAAGTAATCAATGAAGTGAAAGCAAAAACTGGTAAAAATGTTTACACAGACGGACTAGATATCTACACAAACTTAGATATGAATGCCCAAAAACAACTTTACGATATTGTCAACAGTGATCAATACGTTGCGTTTCCAGATGATAAAATGCAAGTGGCTTCAACCGTTATTGATGTTGCCTCTGGACAAGTCCGAGCACAGATTGGTGGTCGTCACATTCCTGATGATGTACAATTAGGAAACAATTTAGCTGTTAACACCCAACGTGATGTTGGTTCAACCGTGAAACCAATCATGGATTATGGTCCCGCAATTGAGAATTTAAATTATTCGACAGGTCGCCTCATGGTGGATAAACCAACGAAATATCCTGGTACCGACATTGATGTCTTCAACTCTGATTTAACATATCAAGGCGTCATTACTATGCGCCGTGCGATTATGGGTTCTCGTAACACGACCGCGGTCCAGACGTTTGATGAAGTTGGTAAAGAAAACATCATGCCTTTCATTAAAGGACTAGGAATTGACTATAAAAACTTAGAAGCCTCGAATGCCATTTCAAGTAACACAAGCGATGTAGATGGCGATAAATATGGAATTTCCTCATTGAAGTTAGCAGCAGCTTATGCGGCTTTCGCCAATAACGGGATTTACAACAAACCGTATTACGTAAACAAAGTCGTTTTCAATGATGGAACTAGCGTTGATTATCAACCTGATGGTAAACGTGCGATGAAAGACTCTACCGCCTATATGATGACGGATATGTTAAAAGATGTTTTAAACGGCGGAACAGGATTTAACGGCGCCATTCCAGGCTTAATCCAAGCGGCCAAAACAGGGACTTCTAACTATACTGATGAAGATTTAGCGCGAATGGGCACAACAGAAAAAGGAATTGCCCCGGATAGTACCTTTGTTGGTTATACAACACACTATGCCGTTTCTGTTTGGACTGGATACAATGATCGAAATACACCAATCTATCAAGAATACTATGGGATTGCCTCGGATGTTTATCGTGAAATAATGAGTTACTTGTCTCAAAATGTTTCAAACGATGACTGGGTGCAGCCAGACAGTGTTGTGCGGGTAGGTAATGAATTATACGTGAAAGATGCCTATGAGGTACCAAATGTACAAGTTTTACCAAGTACTACCTCTTCAGCACCACAGCCGGAATCTAGCAGTACGGTGGAATCCTCTTCCACAAAAGAAGCGGAAAGTTCATCAAGTTCTAGTTCAGAAAGTGCGCCTTCTTCCTCTGAAGCGCCACCATCAACCGAACAACCGGCAAGCTCTTCCTCAGCAGAGCAACCGGCAACATCGGAACAACCACCTGAACCATCAAGTTCTAGTTCACAAGAACCGCCGCAACCACCTGAAAGTAGTTCTAAACCAGATGAAAATAAAGCAGCATAAAAAGTACGGGGCTCATGATGAGCCCCGTACTTTTTTAGATTAAAAATGGACGAAGTGAACTGAATCACTTCGTCCATTTTTGCTTATTTACTTTCTTTATTTGCCAAAGCTGCACCAACAAATCCTTTGATTAAGCGTTGTGGGCGATTTGGACGAGAAATTAATTCTGGGTGGAATTGACAAGCCACAAAGAATTGTTTTTCAGGAATTTCAACAATCTCAACTAAACGATTATCTGGTGAAACTCCAGAGAAAACTAAGCCATTTTCTTCAAATAATTGACGATATTTGTTGTTAAATTCATAACGATGACGGTGACGTTCTTGGACAACATCTTCATTTCCGTATGCTGCCGCAGTTTTCGTTCCTTTTTTCAATTTACATGGATATAAACCTAAACGTAGTGTGCCACCTAAATTCTCGATGTTTTCTTGATCTGCCATTAAATCAATAATGTTATTTGTCACGTCAGGATTAGTTTCTGCAGAACCAGCATCTTCTAAGCCCACAACGTTACGACCAAATTCTACACAGGCCATTTGCATACCTAAACAAATACCAAGGAATGGTACGTCATTTTCGCGAGCAAAACGAATCGCTTCAATTTTTCCTTCAATTCCACGATCACCAAAACCACCAGGAACCAAAATACCATCTGCTGAACCAATTCTTTCAGCGACATTTTCAGCAGTTAATTCTTGTGAATCAACCCAATCAATTTCGATATCTGAATCAAAATCAAACCCAGCATGTTTTAATGCTTCTACAACAGAAATATAGGCATCTGGTAATTCAACATATTTACCAACCAGCGCAATTTTTGTTTTCTTTTTCAAGTTAAGAACTTTTTCTTCTAATGCACGCCACTCAGTCATGTCTGCAGCCGGTGCATCCAATTTTAAATGATCACAAACAATTTGATCCATATTTTGTGCTTGAAGTGCTAATGGAATGGAGTATAACGTTTCAACATCACGAGATTCAATTACCGCTTCCGGATTAACATCACAGAATTGTGCTAATTTGTTTTTAGTGTTTTGAGAAACAGGTAATTCCGTACGGACCACTAAAATATTTGGTTGAATCCCTAAACTTCTTAATTCTTTGACACTATGTTGTGTTGGTTTAGTTTTCATTTCGCCAGCCGCTTTTAAGTAAGGAATCAAGGTTGTATGGATGTACATTACGTTGTCACTACCCATATCAGCTTTCATTTGACGCAATGCTTCTAGGAAAGGTAATGATTCGATGTCGCCGACAGTACCACCTACTTCTGTGATAATCACATCGGCATCCGTCATTTTCGCTGCACGCATGATTTTTTCTTTGATTTCATTGGTAATGTGTGGAATAACTTGCACTGTTGCACCTAAGTATTCCCCTTTACGTTCTTTACGTAAGACTTCTGAATAAATTTTTCCAGTGGTTACGTTTGAGTATTTATTTAAGTTAATATCAATAAAACGTTCATAGTGACCTAAGTCCAAATCTGTTTCGGCACCATCATCTGTGACAAAAACCTCTCCATGTTGGTAAGGACTCATTGTCCCCGGATCCACATTAATATATGGATCGAATTTTTGAATCGTTACTTTTAATCCACGATTTTTTAATAATCGTCCTAAAGATGCTGCGACAATCCCTTTTCCGATAGAAGAAACCACGCCACCTGTAACAAAGATGTATTTTGTCATAATAGTTAAAAACCCTTTCTTTGATAATATTTTGTAGAGAGAAGTAAAACAACTTTGAGACTCTTACGTTTCTCCAAATAAAAAAGAAACAAAAATAGAAAAGCTCCCTATCCATTACGAATAGGGAGCTTGTAAGTTCGTTCAAACTTCTGACCTTCTTAAAGGTGCCCAAGTAGTATAATACAAGCAAACGGACATCAGGTCAAGTACTTCTATTCAAGAAAATAATTTTTTCTATTTTCTCATTTTTCTTGGGCATTCAACTAAAAAGCTTGACTCCTTCTTAGGAATCAAGCTTTTTGGTTTCTTACTCTTCAGAATATTCGTCATCAAAATCGTCTTCATCTTCAACATCATCGTCATCAATGATTGTTAAATCTTCTTCGATTTGCGGAATGTCTTCTTCATCATCGTCTGAATCTGCACCAATCTCTTGTAAGTCAGAGTTGTATGCTTTGATTTCTTCATCTTCATCTTCTTCATCATCGTACAAGATGTCTTCTTCATCATCATTTGTTAATTCAGCATCTTCTGGATCGTCATCGTTATAGTCAATTACATCTTCATCGTTTGGATTAGTGATGAAGGCATTTACTTTTTTACGTTTTCTACGACGTGGTGCATCTTCTTCGTCTTCTTCCAAGCCATGTGTAACTTCTTCATCGATTGAATCGATTGGATACCATGAACGTAAGCCCCAACGATTGTCTCCCAATGAGATAAAGCTACCGTCGATGTTTAAATCTGTATAAAATTGTGCTAATTGGTCACGAATTTCACTATCAGACTTGCCAAGATAATTTTGGATTTGGTTAACTAAATCAGAAAAATCCATTACATCTGCATGTTGTTCTAAAATAGCGTGTGCTACTTCAATCATGGATAATTCTTTTTTGTTTAACCCTTCAAATACATTAATTTCCAAGAGGTACACGTCCTTTCACAGTCTACTCCTTATCATACAAAAACATTGAAAAAAAATCAATTCTATTCTGCAATATTTATGCAGTAAATTCTAATTCTAAATGATATTCTCCGATTCGCTCTGTTTGAGAGTATAAATCATAATCAACTAAAATCTTACCAGACATTGGTTGATCTTTTAAACTAACACGCAAATTATGTGTAAACGTACTAATCTGTAGCAAGCCATAAGGGGTTCGATAACTTGTATCTAATTTTTCCTGATAGCCAAATCTTAAACGCATCCGTAATTCGCCAGCACGAATCAACTGAACATGCCCGTCTGGTTCAATTTTAATGGTTACGGGGGTTGGTTCTGTATCCTCTAATAATTCTTCTTTGTAACGAATGTATAATGTATCACCCATTTTTACTAATTGACCTTCTAAGTCAAAGAAAAAATCTTTTTGTTCGTTGCCTTGTTGGACAATCGTTTTTAGTTGAATCGATACAGGAACGCCTGTTGATAAATCCATAATGGTCACTCCTTTTCCAAAATATAACTTTCTTATTGTTGACTTTTTCAATGTATTTGTCAACTAAAGTCAATTTTCCCTTGCTTATGTACCTTTTCTTATTGTATAAGCTCTTTTCACGGGTTGCAAGCATTTGTTTCATCTATTTAATAAGAAAACCGTTTACTATTTTAGAGAATTCCTTCAGAATTCGTTTATATAACATGCTTTTTTGCGTTTTTTGTATATAATATAAGAGAGAGTAAGAAAATAAACGTATTAAATGACGTAATTATAAATAGACAGGACGTTTTTTATGAGCACAACTTTTCCCCTTCACACCGAATCATTTATGCTCCTTGATTCAGGTTGTTTAACAAACAGTGACTATTTTTTACCTTTTGCCTTGACCGATGTTTTAACTACTTTTTCAGGAATGCAGCACCAACCAATCATTCATTTCTGGCAATTGGATCAAGCAATGATTCTTGGCATGAAAGATACCCGTGTACCACATCTAAAAGAAGGCATCACTTCTCTGCAAGAAAACGATTATTCTGTAGTCGTTCGCAATGCCGGCGGTTTAGGGGTGATTGCCGATTCGGGTATTTTAAATGTTTCACTTATTTTACCAAATAATTCTGAACACAAATTAAGTATCGATGCGGCTTATGAATTAATGTGGACTTGGCTCCGTCAGAGTTTTCCGGAGAAAGAGATTGACGCCTTTGAAATTACTACATCCTATTGTCCCGGTACTTATGATTTAAGTATTGGCGGTCAAAAGTTTGCTGGGATTGCCCAACGACGCGTCAAAGACGGTATTGCTGTCATGATTTACATCAGCGTTAACGGCAATCAACTTGCTCGTGGAGAAGTGGTGCGAGACTTTTACCTTGCTGGCTTACAACAACAATTTGGTGAAAATGGCTATCCACCCGTTGATCCAGCAGTGATGGCAAATTTAGAAACCCTGATTGAGACTCCATTAACAATAGACGCCGTAAAAACCCGTTTAATCGAAGCATTACCTCAACAATTTGAAAAATCTATTGATCCAAACTTAACCGAACCAATTATAACCTCAGAATGGTTCCAAACAAATTTAACTGTCCAGCTGGAAAAAATGGCGCAACGAAACGCCTTAATTAAAGGAGAGATCGTATGACGATTCCGTATAAAGAGCAACGATTACCAATCGAAAAAGTTTTTCGTGATCCCGTCCATAATTATATTCATGTCCAACACCAAGTGATTTTAGACCTTATTAATTCTGCTGAAGTGCAACGATTACGTCGCATTAAGCAACTAGGTACTTCTTCTTTTACGTTTCACGGTGCCGAACATAGTCGTTTTTCCCATTCTTTGGGTGTTTACGAAATTACACGTCGGATTTGTGAGATTTTCCAACGTAACTACTCTGTGGAACGATTAGGTGAAAACGGCTGGAATGACGACGAGCGCCTGATTACACTTTGCGCAGCTTTATTACATGATGTCGGTCATGGTCCTTATTCACATACATTCGAGCATATTTTTGATACAAACCATGAAGCAATCACGGTCCAAATCATCACCTCACCAGAAACGGAAGTCTATCAAATTTTAAACCGTGTTTCGGCAGATTTTCCTGAAAAAGTCGCCAGCGTTATTACTAAACAATACCCAAATCCTCAAGTGGTGCAAATGATTTCTAGTCAAATTGATGCCGATCGCATGGACTATCTGTTACGTGATGCATACTTTACAGGGACGGAATACGGAACTTTCGATTTAACTAGAATTTTACGTGTGATTCGACCCTACAAAGGAGGCATTGCCTTTGCTATGAATGGGATGCATGCGGTGGAAGACTATATCGTTAGTCGTTACCAAATGTATGTCCAAGTCTATTTCCACCCTGTTTCTCGCGGGATGGAAGTGATTCTTGATCATTTATTGCATCGGGCGAAAGAATTATTTGAAAACCCTGAATTTGACTATGATTTACAAGCCTCTCTGCTTGTACCATTCTTTAAAGGGGACTTCACCTTACAAGAATATTTAAAATTAGATGATGGCGTCCTCTCTACGTACTTTACACAATGGATGGATGTGCCTGATTCAATTCTAGGTGATTTAGCCAAACGTTTCCTTATGCGTAAGCCTCTGAAGTCAGCCACCTTTACGAACGAAAAAGAGAGCGCAGCAACGATTGCTTATTTAAGGGAATTGATTGAAAAAGTTGGTTTCAACCCTAAATATTATACTGCCATTAATTCAAGCTATGATTTACCTTACGATTTTTATCGTCCAAATAAAGACCGTCATCGTACACAAATTGAATTGATGCAAAAAGATGGCTCATTAGTGGAATTGGCAACGGTCAGTCCCCTAGTTGCAGCACTTGCTGGTCAGAGTCAAGGAGATGAACGTTTCTATTTCCCTAAAGAAATGCTTGACCAAGGAAATAAAAAACATTACGATTTATTTGATGAGACGTATCGTGAGTTTTCAAGTTACATTCATAATGGTGCGTTAGTTTTAAAAAAATAGGTTTTCTAGGAGGATTCTATGTCAATTAAGTTAGTTGCTATTGATATCGACGGAACATTGCTAAATTCACAACACAAGATTACCCCACGGGTCAAAGAAGCGCTCCAAAAAGCAAATGATCAAGGCGTTCGTATTGTTTTATGTACAGGCCGTCCTTTGCCAGGCGTGAAAGAACAATTGGATGAATTAGCCTTATATGGTGAAAATGATTTCGTGATTACCTACAACGGTTCGCTTGTCCAAGCAACCAAAGATAATGCGATTATTTCACGCTATACCTTGAGTTATGAGGATTTTTTAGAAATTGAAATGTATTCTCGTAAAGTCGGCGCTCACTTGCACACAATTGATGATTCCGCTATTTACACTGCCAATCGCAATATTGGTAAATATACGATTCACGAAGCATCTTTAGTGAACATGCCTTTGAAATATCGTACGGTGGATGAAATGACACCAGAGATGAACATTATTAAAATGATGATGATTGATGAGCCGGAAGTTTTAGATCCTGCCATTGCAAAATTACCATTACATTTTACCGAAAAATATACGACTGTTAAAAGTACGCCTTTTTACTATGAAATCATGAATAAAAATGCTAGCAAAGGCAATGCTCTAGCAAAATTGGCAGACCATTTAGGCTTAAATAAAGACGAAGTGATGGCCATTGGTGACAATGAAAATGACTTATCCATGATTGATTACGCTGGGATTGGTGTTGCGATGGGCAATGCGACAGAAAATGTTAAAACAATTGCCGATGTGCATACCACTAGTAATGACGAAGATGGTGTCGCTCAAATTATTGAAAAAATGGTTTTAATTTAAACATTCTTTTCAATAACAATAACCCTCAATCTAATCAACATAGATTGAGGGTTATTCGTTATTTTATGATGCTGCCGCTAGCCATTTTTCAACGGCCCAGCGGTGGCTTCCTCTTTTTAATAAACGGACTGCTTCTTCTGGTGCAACCCAGTGTAAAGTATTGGTCCTTTCTAAGGGTTCGCTAAGTTGCCGCCAAGTATTCGCTACATAAAAATAGCCAGGATTATAATAGGCAGTTTGGCGATGGTTCGAATAAAAATATTCATCAGCTTCCCCTAAATAACGGCCAATTTCTACACTAATTCCCAATTCTTCTAGCACTTCTCGATGGATCGCTTCTTCTTTCGTTTCGGTGCCTTCAATTTCGCCTCCTGGTAAAAAATAAGCTCCATTTGGCGCTTGTACCAGAACCATTGTGTTATTTTCTGGCTTTGAAACAATAATGTATGCAGCATATCTTGTTTGATAGGTCAATGTCTCTTCTCTTTTTCCAAACGTTGGCGTTTTCATTGGCGCACCTCTTCTCTTTTCATCTATTTTACCTGAGAAATTCCTTTAGAACAAGTCAGAAACCAAGCGTTTTTCTCTACATTTCACGTTTATCTATGCTACTATTAACGTTGGAAATATAATTAAGTTTGAAAGGGAGTTTTTAACTATGAAAATGGCTCATACATGTGTGCGTGTAAAAGATTTAGAGGCATCATTAGATTTCTATCAAAAAGCCTTCAATTTTGAAGAAAGTCGCCGTCGTGATTTTCCAGAAAATAAATTTACTTTGGTTTATCTAACTTTACCAGGAGACGACTACGAACTAGAACTAACTTATAATTATGATCATGAAGCATACGATTTAGGAAACGGTTATGGTCATATCGCCATCAGTACAGATGATTTAGAAGGATTACACGAAAAACATCAAGCGGCTGGCTTAACTGTTACTGACTTAAAAGGCTTACCCGGAACTGCACCATCTTATTACTTTGTTGTCGACCCAGATGGTTATAAAATCGAAGTCATTCGTGAACGTTAAAAAGTTTCACTTGTTCACTTACTGAGTTTTTTGTGTTTGAGAGCTGTCCGAGACAAAACTTGTCTCGACTTCTTCTCAAACACTTTTTTCAAAAAAAGTGCTACAATAGAACGTATGAATTTATTGAGGATGTGATGTTATTATGACAAAAAAAATTATTGGAATCGCTGGCAATCAACTTTTGCAGGCAGCTGAAGTGTTTCACGGTAACCAAGTGACTTACACCCCACAAGGTTTTGTTAGCGCTGTTCAAGCCGCAGGTGGCGTTCCTCTCGTTTTGCCAATTGGCCCCAAAGAATTAGCCGCTACGTATATACAACAAATTGATAAACTACTTTTAGCAGGCGGTCAAGATGTTGCCCCTGAATTTTACGGACAAGAACCCCATATAAAATTAGAAGAAACGAATCGTGATCGTGACGAGTTTGAATTAGCCCTAATTGAAGAAGCCTTAAAACAAAACAAACCTATTTTTGCGGTTTGCCGTGGAATGCAATTAGTCAATGTTGCTTTAGGTGGCACATTATATCAAGATTTATCGATGTATCCTCAATGGTCAGTTAAGCACGGACAACAACCCACTCAACCAATCTTTGCGACGCATCGTATTGATGTTGAACCAGACAGTCAATTATCAAACATATATGGTACAACTGGTCAAGTCAACTCGTACCATCACCAAGCACTACATACTTTAGGAAAAGATTTACGCGTTACTGCTTGGTCCTCTGATGGCCTTGCAGAAGCAGTGGAATCAACAAATGAACAGCAGCCTTTATTAGCTGTTCAATGGCATCCTGAACTAATGTACGCACGTGATGCCAAATCCCAAGCACTCTTTAACTACTTTGTTCAAAAATTATAGTAAAAACGGAGGGACGTCTTTCGCCCCTCCGTTTTTACTTGCTATCATACTTAAAAATCAAAATTATCTGGATCTGCACCAAAACGATGATCCTTATTTAACTGATTAATTGCGGTTATTTCTTCTGGTGTTAATTCAAAATCAAAGACAGCAAAATTTTCCTGAATTCTTTTTTCGTGAACAGATTTAGGAATCACGATAATATCATTTTGTAAGTGCCAACGAATAATCACTTGGGCCGCTGATTTACCATATTTTTCACCAATTTTCACTAGTACTGGTTCAGATAATAAATTACCTTGTCCTAGAGGAGACCAAGCCTCCACGGCAATCTTATTTTCGGCTAAATATTTTCGTAGCGGTTCTTGTGTTAACGTAGGATGTAATTCAATTTGATCCACCATTGGCACAACATTTGCTTCTGTTAATAAATCTTCCAAATGATGTTGATGAAAATTGGAAACGCCAATTGCTTTGGCACGACCACTTGCGTAAATTTCTTCTAATGCTTTCCATGATTCTTTATATTTACCAGCAACAGGCCAGTGAATTAAATATAAATCAACATAGTCTAACCCTAATTTTTCTAAGCTTTTATCAAATGCTTTAATCGCATTTTCATAGCCTTGATCTTCATTCCATAATTTCGTCGTCACGAAAATTTCTTCGCGGGGAATACCCGATTGACGAATACCTTCGCCCACCCCTACTTCGTTTTTATAAACGGCTGCCGTATCAATCAAGCGATAACCCGCTTTTAAAGCCCATTTTACTGAATTTGTTGCTTCTGAGCCATCTTCTACACGCCAAACACCTAAACCTAGGCGTGGCATTTCATTGCCGTTTGCTAATTTTTTTGTTTTATCCAAAGTCATGTGTTTCTTCAGTCCCTTCATTTTCATTACTTTTAGTATACTACGCATTCTTCTTTCACGAAACAATCACGACTCGTCAGGTCATTTTCTTTATTTTCAATAAATAACGACGCCAATAGGTCAGCACTCCGATTAGTGCCACAACTACAATTGTTCGACCGCTAACGCTTCCAATCCACAGTTTAACTGCAAGTAACCAGATACAAAAGAGATAAACACAGGACCAATTAAAGGAAACTTTCAATGTACATGATTCCGCAATTTCGATTATCTGACTACTAAAAAAACGACTCCCTAATCGTAAAGCGACTGGATTATGGAAGATAAATGTTCGTCGCTTGTCAGCCGTCAAGCGAGTAGCACATCGCTCATCAATAAAAATTGTTACAGGTAATTTAGAAAGTAAATCATTTTTTGCCCATTCAATTGAAACTTTCACGCAGCACTCACAACCTTTAACAAAATTATAAAATATATTATTTATTTACAAAATTATAACATTCCTAAAAAAACATGTTAAGTCTTTAAAAAAACTTTCTATTTTCTTCCCCTTTCGCCGAGAGATTTAGTATACTAAAAGAAGAAATTTTAGAGAAAGTTGGATTTTTATGTTGATACTTGGTTTAGCCAGTACTGAAACAGTCGATTCTTCTGCTCCTGATTTAGCAGAAGCGACCGTAAAAAAAGTGAGCGCGCTACAACGCTTTTGGAACAATATTAATTGGGATGCCATTGTCGCTACCTTAATTGAAAAAAGTTTATCAATTTTATTTTTAATTTTTCTATTTTTTATTATTCAGCGAATCGGGAAATATTTAATTGATCGCACCTATGCAAATTATAGTAAAAAGCAACATTTTAGTGAAAGCCGTTTAAAAACATTACACACTTTAATCATTAATGCATTTCAATATACGCTGTTCTTTTTCTTCATCTATTCTCTTTTGACCATTGTCGGTGTGCCTGTTGGCTCATTATTAGCCGGAGCGGGAATTGCCGGTGTTGCCATTGGTTTAGGGGCTCAAGGATTCATGAATGACTTAATTACCGGATTTTTCATTATTTTAGAACAACAAATGGATGTAGGCGATTATATTCGCTTATTGGCGTTAAATATTGAAGGAACTGTTACTTCTGTCGGATTACGAACCACTCAAATTAAAGCGGTTGATGGAACTGTTCATTTTATTCCAAACCGAAACATCACCACAATCAGTAACCTGTCTCGTGCCAATATGCAAGTGTTAATTGATGTCCGCATCAATCCTGAAGAAGGTTATGAAAAAATTTGTGAAGTGATTACAGAAGTCAATGAAACGTTAAAAGAAAAGTATATCGAAAGTATTCAAACTGGGCCAGATATTTTTGGTATGGTCGATTTAGGCAATGGTAACTTTGCGGTGCGAACGACCATGTATGTACTAAACGGCAAACAATTTGCGGTCAAAGAAGAATTTCTAGCTCAATATATCAAAGCATTAACAGAGGCCGGCTTTACGATTCCCAATACGCCCATTATTGCAAAATAAAAAACAGCCACCAGATATTTATTAGTTATCTGGTGGCTGTTTTTCTAATTGTCCAATGATTTTAAAAAGCCACTAACTGCCTCCACTCCAAACAATAACGCCTCTTCGTTGGGTTCAAACTTGGCAGAATGAAGGCTATAAGGACTTGCCACGCCTAACCAAAACATCGTGCCTGGGACTTTAGACAATAGATAGCCAAAATCTTCACCTGTCATTGCAACCGGTGCTTGTTGAAATTGAACTGTTGCTTGTTTGCTCATGTATTCAATCAAATTCGTGGTACATGCTGGCTCATTCACTACAGGTAAATACCCTTTTTGATCAAGATGAACAGTTACTTCACATTGAAAAGATTGTGTAATACCTTCACTAATTTCGCGAATTCTTCGCTGCGTTTGTTCATTAGTTTCTGCTGTCAATGTGCGAATTGTACCAGATAAAGTTGCTTCTTCGGCAATCACATTGCAGGCAGTCCCTGCATGAAAAGTCCCAAAAGTAACGACTGCCCCAACCACAGGATCAACATTTCGACTAACGATCGTTTGCGCTTGCTGAATTAAATTGGTGGCCGCTAAGACCATATCATTCGCTTGATGCGGAAAAGCCGCATGTCCACCTTTTCCTTTTAAGGTAATGTTCACTTCACAAGTGGCAGCAAACAATGTCCCTACTCTGGTACTAATAGTTCCGACTGGCAAATCAGGATTAACATGAAGCGCATAAAATTCATCAGGTAACCACTCACCAAACGCATGGTCTTCATACATCAACATCCCCCCTGCTTCATTTTCTTCAGCAGGTTGAAATAAAAATAAAAAGTTATTGTCTGGTTGCTGTTGACTTAATTCTTTCAAAACCCCTAAACCGATTGTCATGTGAAAATCGTGCCCACAGGCATGCATAAACCCTGGTCGTTTTGATTGAAAAGCAGAAACCACTTCCTCTTGAATAGGTAAACCATCAATATCAGCACGCCAGCCGATGGTTTTCTGAGGATTTTTGCCTTCTATGAAGACTAAAATCCCCGTTTGCCATGTTCGAACTTGCAGATAAGGTTGCTTCATTTTATCAATTTCATTAAGTAAAAAGGCTTGTGTTTCCTTTTCTTCTAAACCGATTTCAGGTATTTGATGTAGTTGCCGTCTAATCGCAATTAATTCTTCTTGCTCCACAAAAGCCACTCCTTCATTTTTTGGGTAATCGAAAGCCGCCATGAAGAAGTTTCTTCATCGCGACTGACTAATTTATTTTTAGAGTTTACGTAATTCTTCTAAAATCTCTGTTTTACTCTTGGTTTTATCATCAATTTGTTTAATTACTTTTGCTGGCACGCCTGCAACAACGGTATGCGCTGGAACGTCTTCCACAACTACTGCCCCAGCAGCCACAACGGCACCTTCACCAACACGAACCCCTTCTAGTACGACCGCATTCGCTCCAATGACAACCTCGTTTTCAATAACCACAGGTGCGGCACTTGGTGGTTCAATGACACCAGCTAAAACCGTTCCTGCGCCAATATGACAATGCTTCCCTACAGTTGCACGACCGCCCAAAACAGCGCCCATATCGATCATAGTCCCTGCACCAACGACGGCGCCAATATTTAGAATAGCCCCCATCATAATCACCGCTTGATCGCCAATTTCAACTTTTTTGCGAATCAAAGCACCTGGTTCAATCCGAGCATTAATGTCTTTCAGATCAAGAAAAGGAATTGCTGAGTTACGTGCATCGTTTTCTACAACATAATCCTCAATTTTTTCTTTGTTTGCTTCTAAAAAAGGTTTTACGTCAGCCCAATCGCCAAACAATGTCCCAGTTTTACAATTATTAAAGACCTTAATTGTTTCCGGAAACGTGACTTCTTTTAATTGCCCTTTCAGTGTTACTTTAACAGGCGTTTGCTTTTTGGCATTGCCAATATACTGAATAATCTCATATGCGTCCAATCACAGCACTCCTTTACTTCGTGTTATCATACAGAATAACGCATTTATGAGAAAAAAGTAAAGAGTTTCTTGCGTTTTATTTAAATTACTTTCATTTCTTCTTCTGATTTAGGCAGAACAAGATGATGTTTTTCTAATTCATGCGCCATATGATTGACCGCTTTTAAAATTTCTTTGCGTGTAATGATGCCCTTAAAGCGTTGATTATCATCAACCACTGGTAAAAAAGAAGCATCTACTAATAAATGTAACACTTCTTCTAAATCCCACGATTCACCAATTACAGGAACATTGACTTCCATTACATCGGCCACAGTAAATTCATTCAATTTTTCAAAATCCACTGAAGTCAAATCAAACATTTTATCTACAACGTCTGTCAAGCCGATTAAGCCAACAAAGCGATCTCCCTTATCTAACACAGGAATCTTGGAATAGCGAACTTGCGATAAGACTAATGCCGCGTGACTTAACGGATTTAAACACATTACATTGGCGACATTTTCGGCGGGTACTAAAAACGTTTCTTGTTTTTCTAATAATAATTCTTTTACAGCAGTCCCTATCATGATTGGGTTGCCTCCATTTCTAATTCTTTAACACGTAACTTATTGTACCTAATTTTGCGGAAAAAGTCTTGGAATTCGCAAATTCTTCATAACTTAACAAACGAAAATTAACGTTTTGTTCTATTCTCTCCAAAAATAAGAGAACGCTTTCTTAAAAAAATAAAAACTTAGTTGTCCCATAACAGACAACTAAGTTTTTATAAAAGACCAATTAATCAGTCAATTATCCTTCTTTTTCACACGTTTCATCACAGCCATCACTGACCATAATAAGCGGAAATCCCATGTTTTCTAAGATAGTGTTTATCCAATAAAAAATGATCAATTGGTTCAACAGCTGGGTTAATTGTTTCCGTCAAACGTGCCATTGAACAGATTTCATCTAAAATCAAACTGTTTTCAACTGCTTTTTCCGGAGTCATGCCCCAAGTAAATGGGCCATGTCCATAAACTAGCACTCCTGGAACTGCTAAAGGATCTAGTTCTTGTTCACGAAATGTTTCAACAATGACTTTGCCAGTCTCTTCTTCATAGTTTTCTTTAATTTCACTTTCAGAGAGCGCTCTTGTGCAAGGTACAGCGCCATAAAAAGCATCCGCATGGGTTGTACCGTAAGGAGGTAAGGCTCGCCCTGCTTGAGCCCATGTAACACTATTCAGGGAGTGCGTGTGCGCAATCGCTCCAATTTCTGGCATTTTTTGATAAAGATAAAGATGTGTGGGTAAATCAGAAGACGGCTTTAATGCATTGGTTTCCAATAGTTGTCCGTTTAAATCAGTTACTACCATCTGTTCCTTGGTCATTTCTTGATACTTGACGCCGCTTGGTTTAATTACGATAATCCCTAATGACCGATTGATTTCACTAACATTGCCCCACGTTAATTTGACTAAGCCCAGTTTTGGCAAAGCCAGATTCGCTTCATAAACACGTTGTTTCATTGCTTGGATGATCGCTTTATTGTTCATAATAACCCACCTCTGCTAATTTGGGATAGAGATACTGCTGCGCGGCTTGAATTTTTTCTTGAAAATTCAAATCCGTTTCATTCCACATTTCAATTAAAAAAGGACCACT
The DNA here is from genome assembly GCF_050532945.1 of Enterococcus sp. DIV2467a. Classification (NCBI taxonomy): domain Bacteria; kingdom Bacillati; phylum Bacillota; class Bacilli; order Lactobacillales; family Enterococcaceae; genus Enterococcus; species Enterococcus sp. DIV2467a. Next base: position 1,983,180 of record NZ_CP172896.1, read on the forward strand.
ATAGTTTAACCGCTTGAGTGTTTTCAATAAGCCTGTAAAATCAACACAGCCTTCTCCAAAAGTAACTTCCCGAAACTTCCCTTCAAATGTGTCTGTTACAGCGAAGGTATCTTTTAAGTGAATAGCAGCGATTTCAGCAATTCCCTTTTCAAGCTCAACCGCCGGATTATTTTCCGGCCAAGCAGACAAATTACCTAAATCAGGATAAACATGCAAAAAAGGAGACGGAATTTGTTCCTTAATCTCTAGAAATTTTTGTATGCTATTCATAAAAGGATCATCCATAATCTCAACAGCCAGAATGACACCGTATTGTGCAGCTTCCTCAACACCCTTTTTCAGACCTTGAAGAAAAAATTCCCTTGTTTCAGCAGTTTTTTCTTCGTAAAAGACGTCATAGCCAGCTATTTGAATTACCCGTATGTTTAATTGATGGGCCAAATGAATCGCTTGAGATAAAATTTTCCGCCCTTTTTCACGTGTTTCTTTATTTAAAGAGCCTAAAGGAAACCGCCGATGACCACTTAAACACAAAGAATGGATAAAAAAATCTTCTTTCACCATTAATTGAGAAAGTTCTTGTAACTGGCTTGGTGTCCAAGCCAATCGTGCTAAACGTTCATCGGATTCATCAATTGACATTTCTAAAAAATCAAACCCTAACTTTTTGGCCCATGTGAATCGTTCTGCCCAAGTTAAATTTTGCGGGAGTGCTTTTTCATACAGTCCAATTCGTGCCATTTTATCACTTCCAAATCTGATCGATTTTTTTTTGAAAATCTTTGGCTGCTTGTTCAGGATTTTTTGATTCAGTAATCCCACGGCCCGCAATAAATGTTGCAACTGCCATTGTTTGAAACAATTCAAGCGTTTCGACAGTTAAACCACCTGTGACGGACACTTCAAAGCCTAAGTCAATTAGTTCTTGAACTTTATTCAAATCTTTTTCTCCCCAGCTGCCGCCAGCTAAAAGAGCATCTCTACTTTGATGATAAATCACCTGATTAATCCCTAATTCTCGCCATTGTCGAGCTTGTTGCATTGTCCAATTTCCATATAGTTCTACTTGTAATTCTCGGACTTCTTTTTGAGCTGCAGCCATCGTTGGCAAGGTGGCGCAACAAATGACCGTCATGAAATCAGCGCCTGCTTGTGCGACATTACGAGCAACTGTACCGCCCGCATCAGCACATTTTGTATCAGCAACAATCGTTTTATTAGGAAACATGCGTTTTAAACAACGAATTGCTTTTTGGCCTTCTTGTAAACACAAAATAGTGCCAACTTCGATAATATCGACAATTTCTCCGACTTTCATACAATCTGCTAAAGCGTCTTCTAAGCTATTATGATCTAAAGCGATTTGTAAGTTTGGTCTTTTCATCTTTCCCATCCTTTTATTCAGATTTTTGATAACGATCTGAAGCCATATATTTTTCTTGAATTTCTTTTGCAGACATTACATTTTTAATGCCAATCACTGTGACTCCACGTTTTTCTGCTTGCTGAAACATTTGTAAAAAATTGACTGGAGTAAAAACAACGTCGTATTGGCTAGCAGAGCTTTTTCCTTCTGAAATGGCGCAATGATGAATTTTTGTAATCGGTACACCTAGTTCTTTCATTGCTTTTTCAACACTACGCATCATCATTAGACTCGTGCCAGAACCATTGGCACAGGAAACAAGTATTCTCATTTTAAATTCCTCCTTTAATTCTCTTGAAATTTTTTAGCATATTGTTCATAATCATTGACAATCATAAAGTAACCTTCTGGATTTTTTCGATACTGAAGTTGCGGAATTATTAGTAACCCAATCACCACCACTGCTACGCCAACATAGCCTAGAACTTTCATAATGATTGTAAATAACGGCCAAGCTGTCGCCCAATCGAACATGCCCAAATAACCGCCATATTGAGATAATCCAATCCATGTAGCAAATAAAGCTGAGCCACCTACTTGGATTAAACCTGAAAGGAATGGGAATAAACAAGCAGCTTTTACTCCGCCACGATTATTTGCATAAACAGCTATGACAGCGTTATCAAAAAACAATGGGATAAAACCCGCAATAACGATTGTCGGAGACTTTAATAGAATCAGTAAGCCAATCATTAAAAACTGGCCTAATGCGCCAAAGAGAAACCCAATTGTTACTGCGTTTGGCGAGCCAAACCCGAAAGTCGCTGCTACGTCAATCCCAGGAACAGCGCCTGGTAAAATGGTATTTGAAATCCCTTGGAATGACTGCGTCAACTCGTCGACAAAGGTTCTAACGCCTAATTGTAAGATAGCTAAATAGACAGCAAAATTTAATGAAGTGGTCATGATATAAAAGAAGAAACTCTGCCCTTCTTGCATAAATTTAGCTTGAATTAAATAATCTTGTCCCAAAACAAGCAAGATAATGCCAAAGAAAAAGAGCATCAAAATGGACGTAGCAACCATATTTTCATTAAAAATGGATAGAAATCCTGGTAATTCGATATCTTCCAATTTTTTATCGACCTTCTCTGAACTATGTTTCTTTTGATCACGTTTTTTCAACCATTCTGCTAATTTTGCAAAAATAAATATGCCAAACATTTGTTGATGGGCTACCGCAAAACCAGCACCTTCTGTTAATTCCTGCGTAATCCCTACCGTTAAATTTGAAGCAACTGCCCAATAACACCCAAGAATTAAGCCCATAAAAATTAGTACTTCGATCCTACCTAAGTTAGGAAAACAAAAGAGTAAAATCCAGAAAGCGGTAGCTGCTTGTTGAATCTGAACATTCCCTGTTGTAAAAACGGCTCTCAATTTTGTATATTTTTGAAAACGAACCAACAAAATATTCATAATAAATGCAATCAATAACAAAATCATCACATCACCAAAGGTTCGTCCAAAGGTTTTCATCAATCCTGCATCGACTGCATTTTGCCCGAAATATGGATCGGTAACCATCGCCTGTAAATTAAATCGCTCTTTCAATCCTACTAGAATAGGGCGAAAATTATTAACCAAACCACCAGAACCAACACTCAAAATAAAATAACCAACTGTCGCTTTCAGAAAACCTGCTAAACATTCATAAAAGGGCCTCCGTAACAAGAGATAACCTAATAACACGATGAAACCAATCAAATATGCTGGCTGTGTTAAAACGTTCGTAGCAAAATAAGTCCAACTATTTAACAAGAACTCCCCCATTGATTTTTCCCCCTATAATTGATATTTCTCCATAACTTCTTTAAAATCCATTGGCGTGTTTGTTTCTAACAAGTCAGCAATCACGCCATCCGTCATCAATAAATCCATCAATTGCTGAATATTTTCAAGATGTTCGGCGGGATTTTGGGCTGCCAATGTAAAAAATAAGGTTGCTGTTTTTGCTTCTTGATCGCCAGTAAAAGTGACTGCTTGCTTAAATTTTGTAAAAGAAATGGCCGTTCCAAAAACACCTGCGCTTTCCTCTGATGAATGTGGCATGGCTACTTCAGGAGCAATGATGATATAAGGTCCAAACGTTTCGACACACTGAATAATCTCATCGACATAACTCTGATCGATGATGTGTTTTTGGAGTAAAATCAAACAACTTTCCTGAATCGCCTCTTGCCAACTAACCGGTTCTTTATCAGGGTAATGAATAAGCTCTTGCTCCCAAAAATAAGTTAACATTGTACATCCAGCCTTTCTTACAAGAATGAAGGAAATGGTGTATCATTTTCTTTAACAAAAACATCATCAAAGCCACGATCAAAGTTAAATTCTAAGTTGTCTTTGTCATCTGGATAAACAAATTTGCCACCCACTTGCCAAATATATGGTTTAAATTGATAATGTAAACGATCTTTTTTAAATTTCCAAATTTCCATGATTTCTTTTGGATCCGCCATAAAATTAGACCAAATATCATAATGAACAGGAATGACTACTTTCGCATTTAAAGATTCTGCCATTCTCAACATATCAACAGAAGTTATTTTATCTGTGATACCGCGAGGATTTTCGCCATATGCTCCTAAGCAAACATCAATTGCATATTGATTACCATGTTTCGCAAACAAGTTAGAATAATGAGAGTCTCCGGCGTGATATACCGTACCACCTGAGGTTTCAAATAGATAATTGACAGCTAGTTCATTCATGTCCTGAGGCATTTTACCTTTAAATGTATTTTCAGGATCATCAGAAGTAATTAGCGCGGTTCGATCAAAAGCTTCCAAGGCCACTACATTCACATCATTCACTTTTATTTCTTGACCAGGCTCTATAACCCGTGTTTTTTCTGCCGGAACACCCCAACGCTGCCATGTTTTCACTACTTCTTTTGGACCAATAAATAGAGCCTTAGGACAATTTTGATGAACAGCAGCAGCTGTGTGAATATCCAAATGGTCTGAATGAATATGTGTGACAACTAAAGCATCTACCTCTTTTATTTCAAAAGGATCAATCACAAAAGGTTGTGTTCTTAAATTAGGTTGCATTTTTTGGCAACCACTCATGCGCATCATTTGATGGCCATTTTTCATTAAGCCGTTCCCGTGCGTTTGTTTTCCTGTTCCACACCATAAATCACATAAAATATTCGTGTTCTCATGCGTTTTCAGCCAAATGCCTGTACAACCAAGCCACCAGAGTGCAACCGTTCCTTGAAGCACATTTGTCTGATTAATTTCTTCGTTTAAATAAGTGCCCCATTCTGGAAATGTCGCCTTCAACCAACTTTCTTTTGTAATTTCATGAATCGATTTGCTCATGCTACCACTCCTCTTCTCAAATGATTGTGTTATGCTTTATAAGAAAATCATAGCCGCAAAAAATCACAATGAAAACCCTTTTATATGATTGTTTGCACTTTTAATGATTCTTTTACGTGTTTTGTTTTCCTATGAGTTATACTATTTCATGGGGGACCGTGTCCAAAAAAATAACTAAAGGAGGTTGTATTACTTGAAAAGTTCATTAGAAACCATTGAAAAAAGGCAACAAAACATTCTCGCGCTGCTGCAAAAAAACAAACAAATGACTACCTATAAATTAGCAGATGCTTTAAATGTTTCCTTAAGCACAATTCGTCGTGATTTAAATGTCTTAGAAACTAAGAATGACATCATTCGAAAATATGGGTATTGTATTTACAACGACCAAAATCAGAAAGACTTTGATCAATCAGGACCGGAGTTATTAAAACAAGCCATTGCTCGTGTTGCTTGTAGCTATCTAAGTGATTATGATACCGTTTTCATTAATTCAAGTTCCACTGCTTTGAATATTCTCCATTATTTAAAGGCCGACCATCTGACCATCGTAACGAATAATTTAAAAATTGCCACCAAGCCTCATGTTTCTCAATACAATTATATTTTGACCGGAGGCGAATTACGTTTTCCCAAAGAAGTTCTGGTAGGAGATATTGCCATTAACACAATCACCGCAACGCATGCCGATGTTTGCGTAATTGGCTGTAGCGGGGTCAGTTTAGAACATGGCGTCACTACAAAAATTTTCAATGAAGCAAAAATTAATGAGCTTATGATAAAACAAACAACAAAAGTAAAAATTCTGGTCGCGGACCATCGAAAAATCGGCTTGACATCTAAATTTAAAATTGCTGATATTACCGCTTTTGATTGTTTGATTACAGACAAACATTGCTCATCAACTTTAATTACAGAACTTCGTAAGACCGGCTTAAAGGTTATTCAAGTCGACTAAAAAAAGAGCGTAGGACAAAAATCTCTTTTGGATTTTTGTCCTACGCTCAAAATCTGATAAATAAAAAAGTAGCACTTATTTCTTAACATTCACTTACTTCGTAAACGTTGCCTTTAATCGTTCCAATGGTTGGTGCTCTTTGTTATAGTACTGAACGAGATATTGTTCAGATGTACTTTCAATTATGGCATATGTTTTCTCTTGAACTGGTCCACGAGGTAAACGAATACTTCCCGGATTAACAAAGAGAATGTTATTGTGTCGCTCTGCGCCCAGTACATGAGTGTGACCAAATAAGGCAATTGTCGCTCCTGCTTCTTCCGCTTGTAAAGCAAGTGTCGTGAGTCCCATTCTAACATTGGCTAAATGACCATGTGTCATATAAATAACTTGATCCCCCACTTTTTTAGTCACAGTTTTGGGAAATTCATCATAAAAATCACAATTTCCTTGGACTACAATTAATTTCTGCCAAAGTTCATCTGTCGGTTCTAATTCAGAATCACCACAGTGAAAGAGTGCATCGACTTGTCCTTCATAATGATTCACTAAGTCAACTAAACAGTCACGGTCGCCATGATTATCGCTTACTACCAAGATTTTCATACGTTTCAACTCCTATTTTTTTAGCCATTCTTCCCATTGTTCTTTTAATTTTGCCACTGCTTGTCCACGATGACTAACTTTATTTTTCTCTTCCCCAGACAATTCAGCTGCCGTTTTACCAAGCTCTGGGACATAGAAAAGTGAATCGTACCCAAAGCCTCCTTCACCACGAGGAATCGTGCCGACTTCTCCGGGCCATTCAGCTTCGACCACCAGACTTTCTTTCTTTGGTTCAGCAAAAACCAATGTACAATGGAAACGCGCTTGTCTTTTTTCTTTTGGCACGCCCGTTAACTCGTGCAATAGTTTCGCATTATTTGAAGCATCGTTAGTTGGTTCACCAGCAAAACGAGCAGAATAGATTCCTGGCATTCCCCCTAACGCATCAACAATTAATCCTGAATCATCTGCTAATACTGGTTTCTGTAAAATTTCTGCAATTGTTTCAGCTTTTAGACGAGCATTTTCTTCAAATGTTCGACCAGTTTCTTCTACATCTGGCAAATTCGGATAATCTAATAACGTCTTAACCGTATATCCTTTTTCACCAAAAATTGAACTAAACTCTTTCGCTTTACCAGGATTTCTAGTTGCAATGACAATCACTTTCTCTTCTGAATCTTGCGAAGGGACTTCTTCAGAGGCTAAAGCATAAAGCGCTTCTTTCTGATACGCAATTAATTCCTCAATCCCTGTTTTTCCATAAAAGAGCATGGCATTTAACTCATCTCCTGAGAAGGTAGCTTCTTCACCCGTTCCTTGAATTTCCACAAATTCACCAGACTCGGTCATCACGATGTTCATATCCACTGCAGCATTCGAGTCCTCTGCGTAATCTAAGTCCAGCACACAATAACCATCGGGTAAAATACCCACGCTGACAGCAGCTAAATGCTCTTTAATTGGGTCTTCCGCTAGCGCACCAGTCATCAATAAATGATTGACTGCTAAGCGTAGAGCAACAAAAGCGCCTGTAATACTAGCTGTACGGGTTCCACCATCTGCTTGAATCACATCACAGTCGACAACAATGCTCCGTTCCCCTAACTTTTCTAAGTCAACAACAGCTCGCAATGACCGCCCAATCAAACGTTGAATCTCCATTGTTCGCCCTGTTAATTTTCCTTTCGCACTTTCCCGAATATTTCTTGTGTTCGTCGCGCGAGGGAGCATGCTATATTCAGCTGCTACCCAACCTGTTCCCGCGCCTCGTAAAAATGGGGGAACCTTTTCTTCGACAGTGGCTGAGCAAATTACTTTGGTATCGCCAAACGAAATAACCACCGAACCTTCTGGATGTTTAAAAACATTGGTTTCAATAGTGATCTTTCGCAATTCTTTTGGTGCACGACTATCATGTCTAATCATTTTCGTTTCCTCCTAAGTGAATCTGTTGTGCTTTTAAGTTCTCTATACCAAGCCAACTGCTTGCAATCTCTTCAAACATTTTTGCAGAACCAGTTGTATAAAATTCATGGGGCTGTGTAGGCGCTTCAGGCGTGTGGGCAATGTCAAAATAATCGAGAAGCATGCTGACTTCGCCAACTGTTTCGGCTCCTGAGTCAATTAATGTCACATGACTCCCCATCACATTTTGAATCACCGGACGTAACAACGGGTAATGGGTACAACCTAAAATCAACGTATCAAGTCCTTTTAATTGTAGTGCTTGAAGTGTTTCTGCCACAATTTTTTTTGCTACGGAAGAACGATATTGATTACTTTCAACAATGGGGACAAATTTAGGGCAAGCTAAACTAGTCACCTCAATTGCTGGTGCCTTACTTTTAATGGCGATTTCATAGGAAGCACTTTTGATTGTCCCTAAGGTACCTATGACACCAATTTTGTTATTTTTTGTGACTTTAACGGCTGCTCGTGCGCCAGGTAAAATAACACCGACAACTGGAATTGGCAAGGCAGCTTTAATTTCTTCTAATGCGACAGCCGTCGCGGTATTACATGCGATTACTAGCATTTTTATTCGTTTTTTCAATAAAAAATCGGCCATTTCCCAAGTAAACTGAACGACTTGTTCGGCTGGTCGTGGACCATATGGGCAACGGGCTGTATCTCCTAAATAAATTAATCGTTCATTTGGTAATTGTTTTAGCGCTTCCTTTAAAACAGTTAATCCACCAACGCCAGAATCAATTAATCCAATGGCTTCTTGATTGCTCATTCTCATCCTACCTTTGCCTTTTATTCACTGCCTTTATTTTCTACTTTTTAAGGACTATTGTCAATTTTTCCTGTTTTGCTCTCATTTATTTCTTTTTTTGAAGGAAATCTTTTTCGATTAAAAAACTAGTAATTCATTTTTTTGTATGTTATAATTCCTAACATTGAGAATACAATTAGAAATACATTTGGTTAATTTAATTTAAATAACACGTTTCTCACCGAATCCTCTGTTATCTTTTCTACCAAATGATTGCAAAGGAGACTGCCTATGATTTCTTTAGAACATGTAAATAAGTATTTTGGGGAGCATCACGTTTTAAAAGACATTACTTTGAATGTAGAACAAGGAGAAAAAATTGTCATTATCGGACCCTCTGGCTCTGGCAAAAGTACATTAATTCGGTGTATGAACCAATTGGAAAAAGTCAATGATGGTTCCGTCGTAATTGATAACATTGACATCACCAAACCGAAGGCACCCATTCAAAAGGTTCGCCAGAAAGTTGCCATGGTCTTTCAAAATTTTAACTTATATGCTCACAAAACGATTATTGATAATTTAACGTTAGCACCGATTAAAGTGATGGGCGTTTCTAAAGACGAAGCGGTTCGTACTGGCATGGAGTATTTAGAACGGGTCGGCTTAGCTGATAAAGCGTCTGCTTATCCTTCGCAGCTTTCTGGCGGGCAGCAACAACGGGTCGCTATTGCTCGTGCCTTAAATATGCATCCTGAGATTATCCTTTTTGATGAACCGACTTCGGCACTTGATCCAGAAATGATTCAAGAAGTTTTAGATGTAATGGTCGATCTTTCCAAACAAAATATTACCATGGTTTGTGTCACACATGAGATGGGCTTTGCTCGTCAAGTGGCTGACCGTGTAATCTTTATGGATCAAGGACAGATTATTGAACAAGGAACACCTGAACATTTCTTTACAAGCACTGAAAACCCTCGTGCAAAAGAATTTCTAAGTAAAATTATTCATAACGGGTAATGAATAAAAAAACAAAAAATTGGAGGAATGAACAATGAAAAAACAAAATAAATGGCTAGCTGGACTCTCCTTACTTGTATTAGCAGGCATCATTGTGGGCTGTGGTAGCGGCAACAATGACTCAACTTCCAAAAGTGCTTCATCAAACAAAACGGTCACAGTAGAACAATTAAAAAAAGCGGGGAAAATTAAAGTAGGTGTCAAAGAAGACATTCCTAATTTTGGCTATATGAATCCTGATACAAACAAAAATGAAGGAATGGAACCAGATATTGCACGCTTGATTGCGAAAGAAATTACCGGCAGCGAAGAGAATGTGGAATTTGTGGGCGTGACAGCGAAAACGCGCGGTCCCCTTTTAGACAATGGTGAACTAGATATGGTAATTGCTACATTTACAATTACTGATGAACGTAAAAAGACTTATAATTTTACAACTCCTTATTATACAGATGAGATTGGTTTCCTTGTGCGCAAAGAGGATAACTTCTCCAGCATGAAAGATTTAGACGGAAAAACAATCGGCGTTGCACAATCTGCTACGACAAAAGAAAACTTAGAGAAAAAAGCGCAAGAGGAAGGAATCAAATTTACTTATCAAGAATTAGGTTCCTATCCAGAATTAAAAACAGCGTTAACTTCTAAACGAATTGATGCATTTTCAGTGGATAAATCAATCCTATCTGGCTATGTGGATGGCAAGACAGAAATTTTAAAAGATGGTTTTTCGCCACAAGAATATGGAATTACCACAAAGAAAGCAAATACTGAATTAAATGATTATCTAAATGGTTTAATTGAAAAATGGGAAAAAGACGGCACACTAGAAAAAATTTATCAAGACTGGGGCTTAAAAAATTAATCATTCCTAAGACTTGAAGAATCAAAAATTTTAGGAGGGATTTTTATGTTTTTGTTAGCCAATATTTCCTGGCTTGAAGAAGGGCCATTTGCCTTATATCGTTGGGAGGCTTTATTTCAAGATTGGCGAATTTTTGGTCAGGCATTTCTCTATACTATTCTGCTTTCTTTAGGAGCGATCTTAGTTGCCTTTGCTTTAGGCATTTTCTTTGGCAGTTTATCAGCGACTAAAAGTAAACTTTTACACGCAATTAGTCGTGTCTATGTAGAATTTTTTCAAAACACACCTTTGTTGATTCAATTTATCGTAGTCTATTATGGTTTTCCTCTGCTAAGCCCGCTGCTTTCATTTTCTATTACTACGATTGCCATTCTGTGTGTAGGCCTTTATCATGGTGCCTACATTTCTGAAGTGGTTCGCTCAGGAATCGGAGCTGTCCCAAGAGGGCAATTTGAAGCGGCTTACTCCCAAGGATTAACGTATGGTCAAACGATGCGGTATGTGATTTTACCACAAGCATGGCGGATTATGTTACCGCCTTTAACCAATCAAGTAGTGAACCTAATTAAAAATACGTCAACAGTTGCCATTATTTCTGGCGCTGACGTAATGTTTGCTGCCAATAGTTGGTCGTCTGTCAACTTGAACTATATTCCCGCCTTTGCGCTTGCTGGTTTCTTATATTTCATTCTTTGCTTCCCATTAGCGAATTTGGCTAGAAAAATGGAAGAAAAAAATAAGAAAGCATATAGCAGATAGGAGGAAAACAGATGCCTTTTTCAGAAGAAATGCGTCAATTACTGACAGCAAATAATTTTCAATTTCTATTTAACGGCTTAAAATTGACACTCTATATTTCCTTCGTCTCAATTATTTTGAGTACGATTTTTGGCACCATTCTAGCCGTTTTGCGAAATCAAACCCATGGACCACTGAAGTTACTTGCCAGTATTTATGTAGAAGTGGTGCGTAATATTCCAAACTTATTGTGGATTTATGTTATTTTTTTGATTTTCAAAATCAAATCCACACCTGCTGGAATTGTGAGTTTTACTGTGTTTACCACCGCTGCTTTAGCGGAAATTATTCGTGGTGGTTTAAATGGGGTCGATAAAGGCCAAATTGAAGCGGCACGTTCTCAAGGTTTTTCAAATTGGCAAATTCTTTATCATATTGTTTTGCCTCAAGCCATTCGCAATGTCTTACCAGCAATTGTTTCTCAGTTTGTTACTGTCATCAAGGATACAAGTTTCTTGTATTCCGTGATTGCTTTGCAAGAACTCTTTGGCAAATCTTATATCTTAATGGGGCGCTACGCACAAACAGGACAAGTATTCACTATTTACGGAATCGTCGCCCTAATTTATTTCATTATTAACTTTAGTATCTCACAATTTTCACGTTGGCTTTCACGAAATTGGGCGAAAAGTTATTAATGTAGTTAAAAACAGGAGGCTGAGACAAAAGTGTTTAGCTCCAAGAAATAAGAAGGAATTTCCGAAAATTGTTCTTTAATTTTTGGAGAATTTCGGCTTATTTCCGAAGGAGCTGCTTTTGTTCAGCTGATTATCTTAAGATTTAGAAAGTGGGGCATAAGTCATTTCGACTTATGCCCCACTTTCCTGTTTTTATTTTATCTTACTTCTACTTGATGTTTTTCAATTAGCGCTTTTTCAACCTTTTCCATTGAACGGTTAATTTCTTCATCCACTAATGTCGCTTCTGCATTAACGAAAGTTAAACTATACGCCATTGATTTTTTGCCAGCGCCTAGTTTTTCACCTTGATATACATCAAATAAATGAATCTCTTTCAAATATTTACCTGCGTTATCTGAAATAGTTTTAACTAGTTCTTGATTGGTAACTGTTTCATCGACTAATAAAGCAATGTCTCGAGAAACTGCTGGAAATTTAGAAACTGCTTCATAAGTAACCCCGCCTGCTTCTATGGCTACTAATTGTTGCAAGTTTAATTCAGCAACATATGTTTTTGGAATATCGTACGCTTTCGCTGTCGTTGGGTGAACTTGTCCGACAAAACCAACCACTTCACCTTCTAAATAAATCCATGCTGTCCGGCCTGGATGCATTTCTGGAATCGCCGTTGTCGCTTGATAACTGATTTTTTCTGTTAATCCTAAAACAGCTACAATACTTTCCACTAAGCCTTTTACTGTATAAAAATCAACGGCTGTTGCTTTTGTTTGCCAATCTTTAACCATTGTATTACCAGTTAAAGCAAGTGCTAAGTGATTTTCTTCTGTAGGTAAATTTTTTGTTGGATCTTCTGTTTGGTAGAAAACGCGTCCTACTTCGTAGAAGGCGATATTATTATTTTTACGTGCCACATTGTATGCGACATCATCTAATAAACCAGAAATTAAGTTCATACGTAACACAGAACGCTCTTCACTCATTGGCCATTGCAACCGTGTTGTTTGACTTTCTTTCATCATAAATTGACGGGATTTTTCTTCTGTTGTCAATGCATAGCTGATGGCTTCACTCGTACCATGACCTTCCAGTAAGCTCTTTAATTGGCGCGTAACATGTTGTGCTTTGGTTAGACTTCCAGCAACTGTTTCTCCACTTGGCAATGTTGAAGGTAAATGATCATATCCATAAATGCGCGCCACTTCTTCAATAATATCTGCTTCAATCGTAATATCCCAACGTCTTGGTGGAATCGTAATTTCATAGGCGCCTCGATTTACTTCATAAGCAAAACCGAGTGCTTCAAAAATTTCATTCACCGTTGCTTTATCTAATGCAGTACCTAAATATTGGTTGATTCGTTCTAAAGTCACAGCTACCTGCGCTTCTTTAACGGCCACTTCAGAACCAACTGCAGTGCCTGAAACCACTGTTCCGTCGGCTAACTCTGCAATCATCGCGGCTGCCACATCACAAGCTAACCCAACTGTCGCTTGGTTGATGCCTTTTTCAAATCTACTTGAAGATTCACTCCGTAAATTGAATTGTTTAGACGTTTTGCGAATAGACAATGGATTGAACAATGCCGCTTCTAAAGCCACAGTTGTTGTTTCTTGACTGATTTCAGAATTAGCCCCACCCATTACGCCAGCTAAACCGACAGGCGTTTTTCCATTCGTAATGACGATATTTTCTTCTGTTAATTGACGTGTTTCACCATCTAATGTAATTAGTTCTTCTGCTGCTGTTGCTCGACGAACCAAGATTTCTTTGCTATCTAATTTTTGGTAGTCAAATGCATGCAACGGTTGACCAAATAATAATAAAATATAATTTGTCACGTCCACCACATTGTTAATCGGACGGATTCCTTCATTCATCAATCGATTTTGCAACCACTGAGGACTTTCTGCAATCGTCACATCTTTAATGACACGAATTTGATACGCTGGCGCATCTTGTGAATCTTCAACAGTCACTGTTACGTAATTTCCCACGTTATCTGAAGCATCTTCTTTGAGTTCGGGATCATTAAACTGAGGCGTTTGACGATAAATTGCGCCAACTTCATAGGCTACCCCTCTCATACTTAGTGCATCTGCACGGTTTGGTGTAATTGATAATTCAATAATCGCATCATCCATGTCTAAATAAGGGAAAACAGGTGTCCCATTCACTGCTTCTTGAGGTAAATAATAAATCCCTTCAGCATAGGCTTTTGGTACGACATTGTCTGAATATCCTAGCTCTTCTAACGAACAAATCATTCCGTTAGAGACTTCGCCACGCATTTTACCTTTTTTAATTTTTTGATTTCCTGCAATTCTTGAACCAGGTAATGCTACGATGACTTTAATTCCGGCTTTTACATTTGGTGCTCCACAAACAATTTGTGACAATTCTTCTTCACCGATGTCTACTTGGCAAATTGATAAGTGGTCAGAGTTTGGATGAGGAACACATTCTTTTACTTCACCGACAACAATTTTCTTTAAGCCTTCTTCAGGTACAGCAACGCCCTCAACTTCGATACCTGTCACAGACATTTTGTCCGCTAATTCTTGCGGAGTAACGTTTGAAAGATTAACATATTCATTTAACCATTTATAAGAAACTAACATTTTTCAACTACTCCTTTACCTTGAATTGATTTAAGAAACGTAAATCATTTTGATAAAAATTACGGATATCATTTACACCGTAACGTAACATAGCAACGCGATCTGGTCCTAAGCCAAAGGCAAAGCCTGAGTACTCTGTTGGATCAATCCCTGACATTTGTAACACATCTGGATGAACCATCCCCGCACCTAAAATTTCAATCCAACCTGTATGTTTGCAGACGTTACAACCTGCGCCGCCACATTTAAAACAGCTAACATCTACTTCGACTGAAGGTTCTGTAAAAGGGAAATAGCTAGGACGTAAACGAATTTTACGATCTTCACCAAACATTTTTTTCATCATGACTTCTAACGTCCCTTTTAAATCACCCATTGTGACATTTTTATCGACAACAAGGCCTTCAATCTGATGGAATTGGTGACTATGTGTCGCATCATCTGTATCACGACGGAATACTTTCCCAGGAGAAATCATTCGTAATGCACCTTTTGAAAAATCGTGTTTTTCCATTGTTCGAGCTTGAACTGGTGAAGTATGCGTACGAATTAACATCTCATCTGAAATATAAAACGTATCTTGCATGTCGCGTGCCGGATGATCTTTTGGTAGATTCATGCGTTCGAAATTATAATGATCGGATTCTACTTCGTATCCTTCCACTACTTGATAACCCATGCCTAAGAAAATATCTTCAATCTCTTCCATAACTTGTGTCAAAATATGACGTGTGCCTTGAGGCATTTGTTTTCCAGGTAAAGTTACATCTAAACTTTCTTCTTTTAGTGCCGCATTTAACGCTTCGTTTTCTAAAACAACTTTGCGCGCTTCAATTGCTTCTGTTAATAAATCACGAATTTCATTTGCAAAGCCCCCCACCACTGGTCGTTCTTCTGGTGAAAGGTTTTTCATGTCTCTTAATACTTCGGTGATTGGTCCTTTTTTTCCTAATGTTTCTACGCGAATTTGGTTTAATTCTTTTAAAGTAGCAACTTGTGCGATTTCTTTGAGCGTATTGTCTCTAAGAGCTTCTAATTGCGCTTGTAATGTCATTATGCGTTCCCCTCTATCTTTTATTTAAACTAAAAAAAACGATAACCCATTCCTTTCAAAGGAACGAGCTATCGTGTTACCATCCTAATTCATAACAAATTGTTGTCATGCACTCATTTCATTTAACGGCAATTACCGGTTTGCTTTCTTCTTGAAAACAAACAAACTCAGGAAGTGAATTTCGCTTGGTGACTGTGTAAATCAGCTTCCAGTCTCTGGCTGACTCTCCCTAAAACACGTCAATTCAAACTACTTGTTTCCATCACTGTTTTTTTAGTTATTTAATTACGTTTAGTTTACAAGAAGTTTTGCTTGCGGTCAACTGCATTCTTCGTCTTTTACCCATTTTTCTGCCCAATGTTGAATTTGTTCCATTGCTAATTGCAAGTCTTCGCCTTTTTCGGTTAGGAAATATTCTAAGCGATTTCCTTCACCGCAACGAACAGCTTTGGTGATAATTCCTTCAGCTTCTAGTTCCTTCAATCGCTCTACTAAGACACGATCACTTAACATTGGAATTTTTTCTTTTAATTCGCCAAAACGTTGAGGACCTCGTTCTAATAAAACATCAATAATTAAACCATTCCATTTTTTACCAAGTATTGAAAATGATTTTTCAAATTTGGGACAAAGTACAAACGATTCTGTTTTTACTTTTTCCATCTTCCTCACCTCTTCAATGAGTATAGCACATTCCTTACAAAATGTAAGTGTTTCTGCTTCTAATTTTTTCTACTTTATAAAATCTACAACATTTCCTGTCTGCATGTCAATAATTACTCCTCCATTTAATAAAATTAAATAGACGTGCGACACCTCTTTATGCGTTGCCTCTTGTAGTGCTCTACGATAAAGATTCATCTGTCCGCGATACCGTTCGACAATTTCAGAAATCGCTTGGGGAGAGGTGCTTTTTACATGATCGGTTTTATAGTCATACAAAATGCATTGATTGTCTAATTCGATATAGCCATCAATAATCCCATGAATTAATAAATCATCTTGTGTCGTTTCTGGATAATTTTGAATGAGCTCTTCTGCTTCAATCAGCATAGAAAAAGGTTGTTCCCTTCTAACGGTTTGATGGTGTTGAATCAATTGTTTTCCTAGGGCGGTGTCAAAGAAGGCCACGATTTGTTCCAGATTCATTTTTTCAGCAATTGCTGGTAAAATCAATTTATTTTCCACTAAGCGTTCTTGAACAGCTCGCACTTCCTCGTAAGAAGGTTGCTTACTTAAATCAATTAGTTGTAATAAATAATGGGTTGCTGTCCCAATTTCAGCTGCTGAGGGCGCTTGAACCGTATCTAAAAATTTAGGCTTACTTAAATCTCCTTCAATCATTCGATTGACAATCAACGGTTGCGCTTGAATAGTATTGTCTTCCCGAACCTCAATTTTACCAATTTCTTTGTTATCGGGGTCATCAAATACTCGCTTGATTTCAGAAACAGACTGATAACTGGTAGTCCGAGTAGCCACTTCAAACGGATAATTGAAACTTAACCGTGCAAGACCACGATTGATTTTGTCAGCAGATAATTGCGCTTTTTCGGCTAAATCCTCTGCTTGTCTTTCTGGCAATTGTAATTGCTGAATGGCTGCTCGTAGTTGTTCTTCGTTGAACCACTGAATATGAAAGTTAGCTGGGTGCTTTTTGACTTGCGGAACGTTACTTACTACTACTTCTTGCTGATATTCATCGGCTTTTTGATGGCGTACCAATGTCATCCCAACCCAATTCATTAAACTACTTTTACTTTGCAAGCGATTTTCAGCTGGTAGCACCAGTGTTTCCACATCGCCAACTTTCAGCCACTCTTTCCACATTGCCGCTTGGTCTTTATAGGAGCCCACCAGAAAAAGTTTTTGTTCTGCACGTGTCAACGCCACATATAACTTCCGCATTTCTTCGGATAGTAATTTTCTCAATCGTACTTGTTTAATCGCCAAAAATGGTAAAGTATCGTACATAACTCGTTCTTCAGGTTGTAAATAACGAATGCCTACCCCTAAATTTTCTTCAAAGATATAGCGTTCATTCAAATCACTGACATTAAATTCTTTGGTCATATCTAAAACGAATACCACCGGAAATTCTAACCCTTTACTAGCGTGAATCGTCATGACGCGTACGGCATTCTCTTCACTTAAAACGACTGGTTCTGCTAAATCTTTGTCTTTTTCTTGCATTTTTTCGATGAAGCGAACAAATTGAAATAATCCGTGGAAGGTTGTTTTTTCATACGCCGCGGCCCGATCGACCAACGCATATAAATTGGCTTGGCGTTGTTTGCCAACAGGCAACCCGCCAACATAATCAAGGTAGGCCGTTTCTCGATAAATCGTCCACAGCAAGGTGCTAATCTGGTTGCGTCGAGCCTGTTCCCGCCATTTTTCTAATGATTCAGCAAAACGTATAGTTTTTTCCTGAACAACTGCTTCCTCCATGGTTGGTTCCATCTTTTGATTAAACGTTAAAAATGCTTCGTAGTAACTGGTTTCCTTATTAGCCAAACGAATAAGCACTAATTCGTTTTCTTTTAATCCAACAATTGGTGAACGTAACACAGCTGCCAAAGGAATGTCTTGATAGGGATTATCAATCAATTGAAGCAAGGCAATCATTGTACGAATTTCCGTTGCTTGGAAATAATTTTGAGCATCATTGACTTGAACTGGAATTTCTAATGATTTAAAAACATCTAAAATAGTTAAATTATTTTTCTTTGTAGGCGTTAATAAGACAATATCTTGATAAGTAATCGGTCGATCCGTTTTCAGCTTTTTATCATAAATTAAGAAATTTTGGTCAATTAATTCACGAATTTTCAAAGCAGTAACGTAAAGTTCCCCTTCTGTCTTATCTTCAATCAACAACTCAGGGGATTGTAATTCTGGAAATTCAACTGATTCTGTTGCTTTTTTTTCATAAATTAGCAATTCAGTTGAATAATCAGCCGCCTCCGAAAATTGATCAAAGCCATGAAGCAAAGCGGCTGACTCATCGTAAGCAATTTGGCCCACTCGCTCATCCATTAATTGACTAAATACTAAATTCGTAAAGTCTAAAACGTCTTTGCGGGAACGAAAATTTTCAGCTAGAATAATTCGTTTGCCCTCTTTGCCTTGCCCATACTGATTGTATTTTTCAATAAACAACGTAGGATCTGCCAAGCGGAAAGAATAAATAGACTGTTTCACATCCCCTACCATAAAAAGGTTTCCTTCTGCGCTAAGCGGGCGGCGCAACCAATACAAAATAGATTCTTGTAATTGATTGATATCTTGGTATTCATCGACTAACACTTCATCAAATTTTTCGCGATAGTAAAGAGAGGCTTCTGATGCATGCCAGCCATCTGCCTGATTTTTCGCTAAAATAGCTAACGTATAATGTTCTAAATCGTTAAAATCCACTAAATTTTTAAGCCGTTTTTCTGTGCCATAGGCCTCCATAAATTGTTTCCCCACGTGAGCCATTTCTTGAACAATGGGCGTGGCCTCTTTCAAGACTTGTTTCATGGCATCTGGAGAAAGTGTAAACAGTTGCTTTTTCAAATCATTTAACGCTTTTTTATTTTGTTCTCGTAACTGTTTGGCTTGTTCCGCGGTTGGTTTCAACTCTTCGGCACGAACCGTTGGGTAGCGGTCAAAGCTTAACAATTCAGTCAAATTATAGGCGCTTTCTAAATCATTTCTCTCTAAAAATTGTAAAAATTGTTTTGTTTGTTCCTTTTCATTTTGAGCTAAATACCAAATCTTTTGAAGTTTCTCTTCGCCCTCTGTTAAGGTCACCATTTCTTCGTAACGCTGAAGAGTTCGTTGTAACGTCTCAACGGCTAGCGGTTTTAAATACGTCTGAAATAACGTTGATTCGCCTAGCTGATCCCCTACTTCGTAGGCTTGTGTTAAGCCATTAATCCACGCCTCTGGATCAGGATTGGCTTTGGCAAATTCATAAAAAGAAAAAATTAAGTTAGTGAGTCCGTCATCACTACGATCATTGGAAAAATTCGCTGTTAATTGGTAAAATTCTTCTTGATTTTCCGCATAAAATTGTTCACGTAATGCATCCCAAACATCTTCTTTTAATAACAATGTTTCTGTTTCATCTGTTAACATCCGAAAAACTGGATCTATGTCAATTAAATAATAAAAACGACGAATAACAGTTAAACAAAAGGCATGTAACGTGCTGATATTGGCTGTTGGCAAAAGAGCAATTTGACGAGAAAAATGCCGTCTTCTTTCTGGATCTTGTTCTTCATTCATTGCCTTTTGTAAAGCCACTTGGATACGTTCTTTCATCTCACGGGCGGCGGCTTCAGTGTACGTCACAATCAAGAGACGATCGATATCGACGCCGCTTTTGACTTTTTCAATGACACGGCGGACTAAAACAGTGGTTTTTCCTGAGCCAGCCGAAGCAGAAACTAAGATATTTTCATCGCCATCAAACACCGCTTGCCATTGACTGTCGGTGAATTGCTCATTGGCTGGACGTAGTGGAATTGTTTTACTCATCTTCGGTTGCTCCTTCCTCATCTTTGTTTAACAAGCGCGCCATAATTTCCTCTTTGGATAAATTCTCAATACGATGATAATTATTTTCTTTTAGCATCACATCAAAATCACAGACACTTCGAAACGGACAATAGCGACAAGCAATCCGTTCCTTGCCTTGATAAGCGGGATTAAGTTGAACTTCGCCGCCAATAATTTGATTCCCCGCTTCAATAAATTTATTTCGGTTATGGGAAAGCAACGCGCCTAATTCTGGTTCTGTCACAAATTTATCTTCTTGGCGACGACCAGGTTTAATTTGTTCTTTGGCGGATTCTTCAATCGGAAACAGCAACGAACTTTGTTTAGCTTGCAGACTCGTATCTAAATGATCCAATAAATCTGGGTCTTTCATCAAAAGACCATCAAACTGATATTTTTTAAGCATTTGTTGTTCAATGTCGTCTTTGCCTTCATAAGATAATGTAGGATTGTGTACATGCAGATAAAGTGAGCCAGCAGGTTTAGCTTCTTGACCAACTAATTGCACAGCATCCATTAAAGCCACATCCAAGTACGTCAGCATTTGCATGGCTAAGCCGTAATACGCTTCTGTCATATTAAATTTACGGTGACTCGATTTATAATCAATCACACCTAAATAGGTTGATTCGGGTGTAACCAATTGATCAATCCGGTCGATTTTCCCCCGAACATGAATTTTCCCTTGATTTTTTAATGGTAATTCCAAACCAGAAATTCCTTTTTTAGCGGCAATTTGGCCAAATAACACTTCTGTTTGAACAGTCGTCATGCCACTTCGTTGGCTTTGACGTTTCAGCGCCCAACTGACTTTTTTAATTGTTTGACTCAATTGATAGCGAATATAGTTCATGCGACTAGAGGTCGTTAATACAGAAAAACGCGCATCCCCTAAAATACTATTTAGCACTTCCTCCGCCAATAAATTGACTTCCTGATCGGTTAATTCAGATAAGTTCCGTTGATTAATAATCAATAATTTAAAGAACTGATCCAATGCTTCATGGAAAAATTCCCCTGTAGCTGCTGGCGAAAGCCCAAAGACATCTCTTTCTTTCAAACGTAAGCCATAGCGAGAAAAGTATTGATACTGACAGCGATAAAAACTCTCCATCCGAGAAACGGACGTATAAATATCTTTACCATATAAAGGTTCTGCTAAGACCTCATCAATCTTTTCAGGAATATTTTGATGCGTTAAACTTTCGAAAACTTGCTTGGCTAGCGGCGCAATTGATTGGTTCATTAGCGCTTTTTCCATATTTAACCAGAAAGGCAACAATGCTTCTTGTGTTTCTTTCCGTTGTCTTTTCAAACGCGTTAATTCACCGATTAACGTCCGATACGTACTAATATGGGCTAAACTGGTCGTTTCATCATCGAAAATGGTTGTTTCATTTTTTTCAAAAACGGGCAAGTTTAAATCTTTTTGGATATTTTTAAAATAAGGAGACGGTTTGACTTCTTGAGCGGTGTCTTTAACACTTGGATAGGTTAAATATAACCGTTCTCGCGCAGAAGAAAAGACGAGATACGCAACATAAGGTTCTTGCGCAATTTTGCGTCCGGTTGTCCCACGTAAATATTGGTTTTCCGTTAACGTATCATTGATTGTCTGACGTTCTTCATCAGACAACAGTGTTTTATTTTCAATCTTTTGTGGAAAAATTTCTTCCGTCATCCCAATAGCAAAAGTAACCTTGGCAGCGCCAGGTCGAGTTAAATCCATTGCGCGAACTTGTACTTGGTCAATCGCTGTCGGCACTTTACTATAGTGCAAACCTTCCAAGCCACTAACAAATATTTCTTGAAACGTTGTAAAATCAAACGAACTTTCTCCGTAAACAGTGACGTATTCATCTAGTAACGACATCAATGCATCCCAAGTCTGTTCATGGTTACGAGCTGTTTCTAGTTGACCTGCTTCGATAGCTTGTAAGCGCCACATTTTTAATTGTGTTGCCACACCACTTTGCAGTAAAAAGTGATAGAAGACGGTCGCTGCTTCCAAACCAGTTTTGGCACTTATCATTGCTTGAAAGTAACTAGGTAACAGCCGTTGAAGCGATTGACGAATCGCATTTGACTCTTCTTCCATCGTAGCGACATCTTCTTGCTCTTCCGCTTCAAAATCATACCGAATAAATTCCCAATCTTTTTCTTGCGACCAATAATAACCTTCATAGCCGTATGCCAGGACCACATTTTCGGTAATATCAACTTTTCTGCGCCAAGCGTTCCGTTGGTTTAACCAATCAGTCAAGCTTTCTTCAGAAGTAGCGAGTTGATTCATTGGCATAAATAATTCCGTTCTCAAAAAACGGAGCACATCGCGATAACGATAATTGTACGAATGAATAGCAAATAAAGATTCAATCCATTCGACTAAAGGATGCCGATCCATAGCCATATCTCGGTCGACATAAACAGGAATCTCGTGTTCCGCAAAAATCGGTTCTAATAAATTTTCATAACAATCTAAATCACGAGTCAACACCTGAATTTCTTTGTACCGATACCCTTCTTCCACTACTAAACGGCGAATTTCGGTTGCAACATGTGTTAATTCTTCTTTAACGTTTTCAGCACGCCACAGAAATAAGCCATCGCCACTCCAGTCAGATGTGCTTAATGGAGGCAGGTGTTCTTGCGATTGAATCCAATAATCGTTTAATCCTTGCAAGTCTGGATTTGTAATTAATACCTCTTTCTTTTCCACATAATCTGAAAGAATCGGGATTTGCTTCTGCCTTGCTAGTTGATAAAGCTGATGATAGGTTTGTCCCGCTTCATAAAATAACGACCGCGGATCAGGTAAGTCATGCGGATATTGTTTGTCCAATACGAGGGCTACTTTCACAGAACCTGCTTGCGCCATTAGCACTTCAATCAACTTTAATTCTCTGGCAGTAAACTGCTGATAGCCTGAAATAACGAATTGAACATTCGACAAATCAACCGTTTGTAAATACTCGCTTAAATGTTGAATAATCTCCGCTGATTCATAGCCATACTGACTCATTTGTAATTGGAATCGCGTAAAAATTAACGTTAAATCTTGAAACTTAAGTTGTAAATCTTGTCCTTTAGGGTTCTCCGTTTGTTTTTCTAAAAATGGATAAAGCTCCGCAATCTCAATATTGCCTTCGCGCATTTCTTGATAAAGCTGAAATAGTTGCTGAATAAAGCCGGGCTTGTTAATTTCACCTCTAAAAATTTGTAACTCTTCTTCTGCTTCTACTAAAATTTTGCGGAAAATCATCGCAGCGCCTGCATCAGATAAAACATCTGCCGAGTAAAAAGGTGTATGTTGTAAATAGTACCAAGCCAAACGATAAAAACTAAAAACCTGCAGACGGGTACTGGTTATTGAATCAGACGTAGTTGTCTGTAATTGACGTAACTTTTGCAAGACTTGAATTTCTTGCTCAAACTTAATATGGTTCGGGACTAAATAGAATACTTCATGCTGTGCGTCTTCCTCTAGCCATTGTTTTGTCGCCTGTATAAGTGGCGCTTCTAAGTCTGCCACGGCGGTTCCTCTAATAAACTGCACACTCATGGTTTCACATCCTTTTCCTTTGCACTGCCTTTATTTTACCACAAAAGAAGGACGGAAACATGTGTTTGTTTTTACACATTTCCGTCCTTCTCTTTTACTCATTGTCTCTTTTATTGTTTTGACACTTCTGGTATTGGACCAAACCGTGAGAATGGCCACATCACAAATTTCACTTCACCCAAAATATCTTTTTTATGAATAAAACCAATGACACGACCGTCTTTTGAATTCCGTCGATTATCACCTAAAACAAAGTAGCTATCTGCTGGTACTTTTTCTTTTAATGAAAAATCGCCTGTCAAAGGTTGACCATCTGTTAAGGCTTTTTTAAATTCATCTAAATAGGGTTCGTCAACTTCTTTTCCATTGATGTACAACGTATCATCCTTGTACGCAATTGTATCTCCAGGTAAACCAATCACACGTTTAATATAATTTTTATCTGGTTCATCTGGCGCTGGGAAAGTAATAATATCGAAACGATTAATTTCTGTGTTTTTTAACGTAATTACCCGTTCACCATCTGCTAACGTTGGATCCATTGAATGACCTCTCACTACGACAGGCGTAAATACAAATTGTCTCAGTAAAAACAGACCCAAAGCTAAACAGGCAAAAAAGACGACTGTTTTAATTAATTCTTTTGATTTCAAACTCATTCCTCCAAAAACCTTATTATCTTATGTCTCATATTCTACCACAAAGTAAATCAATCCTATAGTGCTTAACACTCAATTAATTTTTATGTACGCTTTTTTTACAAAATGGTCAGAAAAAAAACGTATTTCTTTCAAATTTGATTCTTACTTTTTTGATCCTGCTCATAAAAAAAGCACAATCAATTCTAAAAAGGGCTGAATTGATTATGCTTCTAGCGTTTTAGCGATCCATCACAACCACGTAACAAACTTCTAAAGGACCATGCAACCCGACAACCAGTTGCATTTCAATATCTCCTGAATTAGAAGGCCCTGAAATAAAGTGAATCGCTGAGCCGATTTTTTCGCCTTTTTCTATTTTTTCTGTATAAAAAGCTGCTGGCTGAGTCAAACGTGGAACGAGTTTGCTAAACGGTATAATTGAAATGTAATGCTTCGGTAAAAAATGTAAGGCTCTGCCTTGTCCCGCATTGGACTCCACCACAATCGTTCCTGATTCAGCTAGTAAAAACTCAGCAAAGGCAATCGCGATATTTGCCTGAGCAGCTGTTTGAATATTCGCTTCTCGTTGCTCACTTCCAGGTTGCCATTGCTTAACAGAAACAGCCTCTAATGACTTAGCTAAATCAGCTAATCCATAGGCTTCAAAACGTGCATCTGTTGGCAATAAAAGATTGCCCCCACCAAACTCAGCAACAATTTGCTGAATCGTCGTCAGTAAATTTTCTTGTGTGGTTTCCACTAAGTTCGTGTGAATCGTTTCCACACGTTCTTTCACAATCGTTAATAGCTCTGCTGGTGTTTTATCTGCCAACTGTTCTTCTGGTAAATGATTAACTGGCTCAAATGGATGGGCCGAAACAGGCTGTTTTTCTACGCCTAATTTTTCTCGTAGATTTTGTAAAAAAGGTTCTCGATTTTGAATCGCTTCGTTAGTCATTTTTTTCACCTTCTTGATGTTTTTTGAACCAACTTCTGAAGTTTTCTGAAGATTTTGGTGGTCTTGGCAAATCACGAACATCGGTCCAACCTTTTACTAACCCTGGTCCTTTATCAAGGTAGCCCCCATGATTGTACATGTTTTCAACAGTAATGTCTTTTTGTTTACTTAAAATGCCCGCTGCAGCATGATCGACTTTCATGGCTGCTTTAAACATTGCTGGTGAACCAGTGGCTTTACCTACCATACGCATTTGGAAATCTTCAAATCCATGTTTCATTTTCAGATCATCGGTCATCACTTTACGATGTTCAATTAATAATTCGTGCAATGGAATTTTCACAGGACACGTTTCCGTACATGCCCCACAAAGACTAGACGCATAAGGCAATTCCCCAAACTGTTTATATCCACCTAAAATTGGAGAAAGCACAGCACCAATTGGTCCTGGATAAATAGAGCCATAACCGTGCCCTCCAATATGGCGATAGACCGGACAAACATTCAGACAAGACCCACAACGAATACACTGTAAGACTGGCTGAAAGGCTGTTCCTAAAGCTTTTGAACGCCCGTTATCCAAAATGACTACGTGAAATTCTTCCGGACCATCGGATTCATCCGCATTTTTTTGCCCAGCAAACGTCACATACGTTGTTAAATTTTGACCAACGGCACTTCTGGCTAAAAGGTTATCTAAAACCTCTGCTTCACGCATTGTTGGTACGATTCTTTCCATTCCCATTAACACGATTTGTGTCTTAGGAATACTGATGGTCAAATCAGCATTTCCTTCATTTGTATTTAAGTTAATTAAGCCGCTATCCGCAATAGCGAAATTACAACCTGTAATGCCAATCTCCGCTTCCAAAAAGAATTTGCGCATCACTTCTCGTGCACAGCGTGCCAAATTTACCGGGTCATTATCTCCTTGATACCCTAATTTTTTCGCAAAAACCTGACGAATCTGTTCGCGATTTTTATGAATACTTGGGAAAACAATATGTGACGGCTCATCCCAGTCATCCATTTGTAAAATGAATTCCGCCAAATCTGTTTCCATCACACTAACATCGTCTAATCCCAATAACATTGGATCTATATCGACTTCGGTCGTCACCATTGATTTAGATTTCACAATTTTTTTCGCCCTTTTTTCTAGAACCACTTGTTTCACATATTCATTGGCCTCTTCGGCGGTTTGAGCAAAAAAGACTTTGCCACCTCGTTTGGCAACGTTATCACTGAACTCTTCTAAATAGTCAGGCAGATATTGAATGGTATGTTGGCGAATTTGTTCTCCCAGTTCACGCCATTGTGGCCAATTGCCTAAAGCTTCCCGCGCACCTTCTCGTTTCTCCCATTGGGCATCTTGTGCTTTGGCGACAGCCTTTTGCATAAACACATCTTTTTTACTTTCTTCAATTCGTTCACTTAACGGCTTATTGCTCGTTGATAATCCCACAGTTCTTCCCCCTTACCCTACCGATATGATTTGCGGTTGGTCCATGCGTGCTTCATCCACTTCGTGATTAAGGACTTCTGCAATATGCATAATCTTAATCTTTTTCCCATCACGATTGAATTTACCCCCGATATTCATCAGGCAACCCATATCCGCACTAATTAAAATTTCTGCGCCTGTATCAATCACATCGTTCATTTTTTCCGTCACCATTTGTTCAGAAATAGCTGGCATTTTCACTGAAAACGTTCCGCCAAATCCGCAACAATTTTCAAGATGTCCTAAAGGAATCATTTCTAATCCTTTCACATGATCCAACAAAACAAAGGGTGATTCTCGTTCATTTAAAATTCGCGTCATATGACAAGAACGATGATAAGTGGCTTTCCCATATAGCGTTGCGCCAACATCTTTGACCCCTAAGACACGATAAAGAAACTGACTAAACTCATAAGTTCGCTCAGCTAAACGTTGTGCTTTTGGTCCATAAATAGGATCATCTGCTAAAAATTTGTGGTATTCTTTCATCATGCCGACGCAAGACCCCGCAGGTCCCACCACATAATCGGCACCGTCAAAACTATCAATTTGATTCTTAAGCGTTGTCGTGCTCTCTGTCACATAGCCACTATTGTACGTTGGCTGACCACAACACGTTTGGCTTGTTGGTAAAACCGTTTCACAGCCATATCGTTCCAAAACCTCTACCATTGCTTGCCCTACATTTGGAAAAAGTAAATCCACCACGCATGTCGAAAATATACTCACTTTCACGCAAAATAACCTCCTCGTTTTCTACGAAAAGGCTCCATGAAATTAATTGGGCGGCTGTCATTAAAAGTCACTTGGCTGTCGTCTCTAACTACTTCACAGTGCCTTTTCAACAAATACGTTATTTGTAACAAAAATCTTTTTTAAAATGATTCTTATACAATAATTATTTTACCAGTATCTGGTTTTAACAGCAAACGATTCCAGAAATTTTGTGCATTTTCACACAAAAAAGGAGGCTTTTTTATAAAAGTTTCTTTTAACCCCTTTGAAATTCGTTTTTTCTGAAGAAAAGAGTGACGAAATTTTGAAATTTTGGTAAACTAAGAAAAAACGAGAAACGAGGGCCATGCATGTTCATTTCATTTAACATGTTTATTCTATTAATTGTTGCAACGATCCTAATGATTTTTCTGATTATCTATTTGACAGTCACTGGAAATGATAAAAATAATAAAAAGAAACAAAAGAAAGAAGCAAAAAGAACTACGCCAACTTCAAACAAAAAAACAACCGTTCCCCCTTCTCAGAAGCCAAATGTTGTGACTGATGTTGCAAAAAAGAGCGAGCCGGAAAAGCAAACCGTACAACGAACACAGCAACCAACCACTAGAGAAGACGAGACTTCTCAATTTACACGAAGCCAACGTCATAAATGAAAATGGGCCATAAGTCGAAATGACTTATGGCCCATTTTCTAATTCTTAAGATAATCAGCTGAACAAAAAATCCGCTAGTGGTTTCACTTTTTCTTTTAATTAATGATAGTTTATTCTTCTTTTCAGGTGTATACTAAATGATTGAAAAGAGACTTTAACTAATTAGGAAGAGGTGATTTTTTGTCTGCAAAGCGGTTTATTCAATTATTCATTTGTTATGCTATTTCAATGATTGTCGCAATACTTTTAACGGACTTATTTAATTTCTCGAGTCCTATAGCTTATTTAGTAGTGGCTAGTATCATCGGCTATGTAGTCATTACTGTTCCATTAACAATTATGACTCTATTAAAAAATAAAAATTAATAAAAAAATTGAGCAATTTTAATCACTTAAATTGCTCAATTTTTTTATTTTCATAATATTTTTCACTTATTTTTTCATTTTCATTGACAGAATAGTTGTAATTGTCAGAAAATTGTATATAATAAAGAAAGTTATTTTCATATTATTTTTTTCAATTAAAGGAGAATCCTATGAGTGAAACACAACAAACAACCTTAAAAAAACAATTAAGCTCGCGCCACATTACGATGTTAGCCTTAGGGGGAGCGATTGGCGCAGGTCTTTTTAAAGGAAGTGGCGAAGCAATTGGTATTGCTGGTCCTTCTGTTTTAATCGCCTTTCTAATTGGCGGTGCTGTTCTCTTCATCGTCATGAGTGGTTTAGGAAAACTTGTTTTAGATGGCGGAGACACACATCATGGTTTGTCTGGCTTAGTTCGACCATTTTTAGGTGCACATTCTGCTGATTTTATTGATTGGGTTTATTATTCCATGTGGACAATTAATATTATCGCAGAAGCGGTTGCCGCAGCTTCCTTTTTACAACTTTGGTTTCCTAATATTCCTGCTTGGTTTTTTGTTTTCATTTTAGCTATTTTAACGACGCTCATTAATCTTTACTCGGTTCGTTTATTTGCAGAAACAGAATATTGGTTGGCGTTTGCTAAAATTAGTGTCATCATTTTGTTAATTATTTTTGGTGTTTATCTGGTGGGACAACAAATGCTAGGCAGTGGTGTCTTCCCTACTTTACAAAGTATCACCAAGCATGGTGGCTTCGCCCCACATGGCATGAAAGGTATTGTTAATTCTTTATTAGTAGTTATTTATTCTTATGGCGGTTCAGAATTAATCGCGATTACTGTCAGTGAAGCAGATGATCCTAAAAAAGCCATTCCTAAAGCGATTCGTGGTGTGATGGGACGGATTATTTCCTTCTATATCATTCCATTATTCTTACTTTTGATTATTTTCCCTTGGAATACCTTAGCAGGCACAACGGTGAGTCCATTTGTTATGGTTTTTGAAAAAATGAATATTCCTTTTGCTGCTGACATCGTAAATTTTGTGATTATTTTAGCCTTGTTTTCTTCTATTAATTCTGGGGTATACGCCTCTTCTCGCCTTTTATATTTTCGCTTAAAAGATAAAAAAGGACCCATGAGTAAACTAGCGGTTTTAAACAAGCACCAAGTACCTCAACGTTCAGTTTTCTTCTGCGCCAGTGTTTTATATCTGGGCGTTATTCTTTCTTATTTTGTTGGCGATGAATTATTTGGTTACTTAGCCGGTTCTCTCTCTTACACTGTCTTGCTAATTTGGATTTTAATTAGCGCTGCGGCGTTTGTTCTGTCTTTAAAACGAGGGTCTCTCTTTGAAAAAAGTATTAATCTCCTTGCTTTAATCATTTTAGGACTCATCTTTATTGGCATCTTATTTACAAATTCGTTAGGCGTTACTCTTTTAACAGGCCTATTGTACTTTGTTATTTTCTTTAGTTATCGTAATAAAAATGATTCCTTTCTACTCTCTGATGAAAGCTAAATAGACCAAAAAAACGAACAGTTTTGTAAGATAACTGTTCGTTTTTTCGATGTTCCATCTCCTTCT
The DNA here is from genome assembly GCF_050532945.1 of Enterococcus sp. DIV2467a. Lineage (NCBI taxonomy): Bacteria > Bacillati > Bacillota > Bacilli > Lactobacillales > Enterococcaceae > Enterococcus > Enterococcus sp. DIV2467a. The sequence goes on from NZ_CP172896.1 coordinate 2,013,215, forward strand.
TCTTTTGCTATGCTATTTTTGTAAATTGTTAGGAGGAGAAAAAATGAAAAAAATCGGCGCTATTTTATTTATTGGCTTATTTATTGTTGGTGGTTATACAGGCTATCGTTATTATGCAGATACATATAAGGGTGAAAAAGCCTATGCACAAGTTCCTCTAGAAATTCCTGAACGAAAACAAACAGTAGATGACAATCAAAAAAGCATAGATGGCCAATATTCTTTACACTATCGACTAACTTTTGTTAAAAGTAATGGAAAAACGCAAGTTATGGACTACGAACGGACAGACAAAAATCCTCAACCTTTGGAACCAAATGCTTACATAGAAGCAACCATTAGTAAAAAAAGAATCATCCAATCTCCTGTCAAAATTGATAAAAAAGAGATTCCAGAAAAAGCTTTCGCACAATTAAATAACCGAAAAACAACCAGCGATAATTAGTCATCGCTGGTTGTTTTTTTACATGGAATAACAATTAATTCATAAATAATGGTACGCTGATTTTGCTTAATTTCATGAGAACCAAAAATTTCTTGTACGCGTTGTTCTAAAATTGGAACTGAACATTGTTCTTCAAAATAGTTGCGGAAAAAGTCTTTTGAAATAGCTTCTGATGCTTCAAAGAAAAATTTTTTTGTGAAAAAAGGTCGCTGTTCTTTTTTTAGAAATGCTTTGTATTTTGCCATCCAATTTAACTGCGGGTTGCTCTCTTGCTCAAAAGGAGAAAATAACGAATCTTGCTCTTCCACTAGCCGAAATATAAGACACCATTCCTCACTTAATTGGCACAATGCATTAACTTTTTCCGGCGTATCCAAAGCAGGATTCATCGCTGAAAAAACGACTTGAAATTTTTTCCCAGTCTCAATCAGTCTTTCTTGGCTTTGGTGAAGAAAAACAACGTTGCTTTGTGCTTTTGCTTCCGCAATCTCCAACATTCTCTGAGAAATATCGGCTAGCGTATACTCCGTGACTTGCTCTTGAAAAAAAGGTAAATATCGTCCCGTCCCACCTGCGATATCCAGAAATGTCTGACACGGAAAAATGCCTTCTTGGACCAAGAAATCACGTAATTCTCGAGCAATTGGAAATGGCGATTCTTGTTGAATTTCTTCATATTCTTCTGCAAATTCATCCCAAAATTCCGCTAATTCTTGCTCATTATTATTCATCAACAGTTGCCCCTTTCTCTCAATTCTTATAAAAAGTGTAGCAAAAGAAGCGCCAAAGAGCTAACAAGTTCACTCATTTAAATCAATAATTTCATCTACAAATCGCAGGGTTTTAGGTCGATGAGTAACCAAAATAGTCAACTTATTATGGGTAAATTTTTGTACTTCTTGTAACACTTTTTCTTCGGTCTTTTCGTCCAATGCAGAAGTCGCCTCATCTAAAATAAGGATCTCTGCTTGTGTAAATGCTAAGCGTGTAAAAGCAATCCGTTGTTTCTCGCCACCAGAAAAATTCATTCCTTTTTCACTCACAATAGTGTTTAAGCCTTCCGGTAACCGTTCATAAAGTTCCCCCAACTGAAAACGATACATAGCTTCAATTACTTGTTCATCAGAAATTTCTTGATTAAATACAATATTTTCTTTCAACGTTCCTTGAAATATTGGCACATCTTGAGATAAATAAAAAACTTTTTCATAATAATCTTCCAAATTGAATTGTGTTAGAGGAAATTGATTCACATAAACTGTCCCCTCTGTCGGCTTCAATAATCCTAAAATCAATTTAATCAGGGTAGATTTGCCTGTCCCACTTTTTCCAATCAAGCCATAGGTTTTGTTCATTGAAAATTGTCGATTTTGTTGGGACATAATCGTTTGACTATCTACGCTAAAACACACCTCTTTTAATGAAATTGTTTGAATTTCAGGTAACGCTTTGCCTGGAACCGCTAAGTCAGGATCATCTTCTTTTTTATAAAAATCTTCCAAGCGCTGATAGGCTACTTTATCCAAATTATATTGAACAAATAAAACATTAAATATGGCTATCGGCGTATAAATTCGATCGATATACATCACTATCGCTACAAGTCCACCTAAACTTAGCGTCACGACGTTAGTAAAACTAAGTACGACAATACTTACTTTGATAAGTGCAACTAACAAGGCAAAAAAGCCAAAGAAAAATTCATGGATCATAGTCATTTTTGTTATATTTTGACTATTTTCCTCTGCCATTAACGCGTAATTTTCAATCTCTTTTTTATATTTTCGATTAATTCTAAAAGTTACTAGTTCTGTCATCCCTCGTATCAAAGTAGCATTCATTGCTTCTTCAGAAATAAGTGTTTTTTCTTTCATTTTTTGTAGCGTTTTCAAAAGTATTTTGGTTAAAATAAATACAATCACATAACCAATTAGAATTGCTGGTAATAATTTTTTATCAATCAATGCTATGAAAAATAAATTAAATAACGTCTCTGGAATTAACTCTCGAAATAAGCGCCCATAAAAATTCAAGTGGATATTTCTCCCAGCTGCTGCACCAACTTCTACTTTTTGTAGTAAAGCTCCCGCTCCCAGTTTTAGATATTCTTCATAGGAAATCTTGCTCATTTTTATTAAACTTAATTTCTTCAAATAGAAATAGATGCCATTAGTTAAGTAAGCTTTCGGTTTCTGTTCACAGTAAGACAATAGCGGAATTAAAATAATTGTCGTTCCATACGCTACTAACAACCCTAGTTGGAAACTTTTTTGATAATGATCTAACAACTGTTGAAAAAAATAAATTGCTAAAGCACTACATAATGAAACAATCACGCCAATCAAAATGTACCAAGTGAAGCTTTTCCGAAAGTGCGACCATATTTTTTTAGTCATTTACTCCCTCCTTTTCGAGCAGTACATACCTTACTGTAGCATAGTTTTTGATTGGCGCCTATCAGCAATTTATCTCCAGATAATAGAAAAGCCCCCCAGCGAAAGCTGGATGGCTTTTCTATTGTTAATTCTTTCTGATTTGTAGATAACTTACACCTAAAACGGCAAATGTACTTGCCAGTATTCCTGCTATTAGCATAAACGGTGTTTTTGTTGTGCCTGTTTTGGGAAGTTCTCGTTGCCCGTTTGCTTCATTTAATTTTTGAATTGGTTCACTAAGCAGTTGGTGAGCCAATTGTGGGCTTCCTTCATTTTTCAATGTATTTAATGGAACGTTTAGTATTTGTGGTTGATTTTTTGATGTAATAGTTTTATTTGTCTCCACAGTTGTTTCTGTGGATGGCTGTTTTTTCTCAGTTGTAGTAATTTCTTTTGTTGGCGAGACATGGACTTCTGGTTGGCTGCTTTCTGCCGTTTCTGTTGTGCCGTTCTCTTCAGTTGTCACACTTGGTTTTTCAGGAATAATTGGTGAAATTGTACCTAACGTTTCACTTTCATCTGGATTTTCTTCTTCCGTTGGTGAGACATGAACTTCTGGTTGACTGCTTTCTGCCGTTTCTGTTGTGCCGTTCTCTTCAGTTGTCACACTTGGTTTTTCAGGAATAATTGGTGAAATTGTACCTAACGTTTCACTTTCATCTGGATTTTCTTCTTCCGTTGGTGAGACATGAACTTCTGGTTGACTGCTTTCTGCGGTTTCTGTTGTGCCGTTCTCTTCAGTTGTCACACTTGGTTTTTCAGGTATGATTGGCTCAATCGTGCCTAGTGTTTCACTTTCATCTGGATTTTCTTCTTCTGTTGGTGAGACATGAACTTCTGGTTGGCTGCTTTCTGCCGTTTCTGTTGCGCCATTCTCTTCAGTTGTCACACTTGGTTTTTCAGGTATGATTGGCTCAATCGTGCCTAGTGTTTCACTTTCATCTGGATTTTCTTCTTCTGTTGGTGAGACATGAACTTCTGGTTGGCTGCTTTCTGCGGTTTCTGTTGTGTCTGTCTTTTCACTTGTTTCTGTTGCCTGTTCCGAAGTAGGTGTCTTTGGTTCCCATTCTTCTATTGTCTCTAAAGGAATGTCTAGACTTTCTTCTGTTGGCATTTCCACATTTTGATTGCCGCTTGCCTCACCGTCTACAAAAACATTTTTAACCTGTGATGTATTTTTTTCATTCGTTGCGTCTTGATTGTTTAGTTGATAATTGATGTCATAACTATTTTTAAATGTTGCTTGATGTTGGCCTGCTTCTGTGATTGTCGAAGTGTAACGGACGATAAAGGAAGTAAAGCGTGCTTTATCCCGATAAAAACGTAAATTAAAGTCATTATCTGTTACGAAGTCAATTTTGCCATAACCTTGTTGCTCAAACTCGGCAAGTGAAATATATTTAGTTTCTTTGTCATTCACAATATCAAATGTAAAACTCTCTTTATTTAATTGTTGACCACTTCCTTGTCGATCCGCAATTGAAATATCTTCTGTGACATCGGATTTATTGAGGTTCACATTTAAAAACCAACGTACTTGATTTGACTCTCCAGCCAAATCGCCTACTTTATAAAAAAACGGATAGTCTCGCTCAATTTGGCCAGTCTCTGTGTTAGTCACTCCTTCAATCGTCAAACGTTGAGTCGCCGTTGCTGTTCCGAAATCCGTTTCTATCACATTCGGTTGCGAACTATTGGTGATAAGCGTTTTAATCCCGAAAGAAAAATGCCCATTCACATTATGTAAAGATTCAACTTTTTCGTTAAATGTTGCTACAACATGATCTTTATAGATAAAAACTTCCCCTAAACCATTTAAATTGATTTTTCGTGGTGAGCCATCGTTCTCGGTCATTCCAACTAATGCACCTGGTAAAGTTAAAGTAATAGTATCTCCAGGTTTTATTTTCTGATTCTCTTTGTCACTAAAAGATACTTTAATGGAGGTCATCTCTCCTTGATATAAAGTAGTATGATCCAATTCTACTTTGTCAACGATTGGACTTTTGCTCAATTCGGCGCCAAACGAAATTGGACCAATCAATAACGCCCCCGCAATTGGTAGAATCATTACCAACAGTAACACTAAAAATTTTACACTTTTTGTCATAAAAAATTATTCACCTTTCTTTTCTCTTATTTTTTCCACTTAGTGGTCTTTTTCAGAAGTTGACAATAGCAAAAAGATATGTCTCGTACAATATTAATGCTCATTTAAGTAGCCTTTTTTTTAAATTTCTAATTCACTTCCTAAGGAAAACGTTTTATTATGGTAGTTACATTAGATAACATTTGTTACAAAATATCTAATGCTGCCAAGTTTGAGTTGCATAAATAACATATTTCACATCAATAATGAATAAAAATACTTATTTCATCCTCATTTTGTTTCCCAGGCCATTTATTCTTGTTATAATAAAGTTTATGAGTTAAGGAGGAAAAGAATGAAAAATTCATATTTTGACGGTGGTTTAGCAACGTATATCGGGACTTCAATTTTAGCAACCTTGATTACTGTCTTTACATTAGGCATTTGCGCACCTTGGGGAATTTGTATGATGTACAACTGGAAAATCAAGCATACCGTTATTGATGGTAAACGCCTTTATTTTGATGGTACAGCTATGCAATTATTCGGTCATTGGATTAAATGGCTTTTATTAACTATAATTACTTTAGGAATTTATGGTTTTTGGTTGAATATCCGTTTGCAACAATGGATTACAAAACATACCCACACACTTTCATAAAAAGAGGAAGGATGAACTGAGTTACGGTCCATCCTTCCTCTTTTTATGAATATCTAAAAGAGTGTTATCCTACTCTTTGAAAAAACAAGGAATTTATGCTATACTTTGATAAGTATCAAGGGATACTTATGTTATTTCGGGGGCGTTACGGATTCGACAGGCATAGTTGAGCTTGAATTGCGTTTCGTAGGTTACGGCTACGTTAAAACGTTACAGTTAAATATAACTGCTAAAAACGAAAACAATTCTTTCGCTTTAGCTGCCTAAAAACCAGCTAGCGAAGATCCTCCCGGTATCGCCCATGTGCTCGGGTCAGGGTCCTAATCGAAGTGGGATACGCTAAATTTTTCCGTCTGTAAAATTTAGAAGAGCTTACCAGACTAGCAATACAGAATGCCTGTCACTCGGCACGCTGTAAAGCGAACCTTTAAATGAGTGTCTATGAACGTAGAGATTTAAGTGGCAATATGTTTGGACGCGGGTTCGACTCCCGCCGTCTCCATTAAAAAGGAACTTGCTAAACGTTGTTAAATCAACGATTTAGTAAGTTCCTTATTTTCTTGGGAGTTGGACTGAACTCGGACTTTTGAGAAAAATCATAAAGAAAATAGAAAAAGGTATCAACTAATAATCAAAATTTGGTGAATACTTTCAAGAAAACATTATTAAAAAGGTAATCTTTTACATAACGAACCAATTTTCTGCTGAATAATTTCAATTTATTTAAATTATACTTGATTCGATTAGCTTCACATGGATATCCACTTTTTCTAAAATGAATCTCCATTGTAATTATTTCATATTTATGAATAGATATTCTAATGGATAAACCTGTAGAAATTTCGATTTATATTACCTTATAGAATCCAGATAACAAATTTGTATAATAAAAATAGATTCAATATTTTTGTATTTTATGTGGTAAAATTAATTAAATAATGTCAAAGGAGATTCTCAAAATGGGTTACGTAAATTTCACTATAAAAAATTTAATTAAGAAAATAGATAACAATGAATATGTACTACCTGCGCTTCAAAGAGAATTTGTATGGAAACCAGAACAAATTGAAAGATTATTCGATTCCATTATGAAAGGATATCCCATCGGCTCGTTCTTATTTTGGAACGTCCAAAATGAAAATATAAATAAATATGAATTTTATAACATATTAAAAGAATACCATCAAAGAGATGCTAGACATAATACAAAAATCAATATTTCACATAAAGATAGTGTTACAGCAATACTAGATGGGCAACAAAGAATAACATCTATCTATATAGCTTTGAAAGGTACCTACAGCTACAAAATAAAAGGAGCATGGAAAAATAATGACAATGCTTATCCTTCGAGACAGCTTTATTTAAATATCGTTTCTCCAAATTTAGATACCAACAAAGATGTTCAATTTGATTTTAGATTTTTAACTAATGAGGAAGCAGAAGATTTTACCGAAGATACTCTTTGGTACCCTGTCTCCGATATTTTGCAATTTGAAGTAGGTGAAATGTTTACTGTGATTGCTAGATATCAAGAGCTTTATCGGAAAAATTTTCCTAATGAATCCGTTGAAAAAACAAGTTATATTATGAATTCTTTAGGAACTTTACATCAAATGATGGAAAAAGATATATTGGCATATTATGAAGAAAACTCACAAGAAATTGATAAGGTTTTAGATATCTTTATCAGAATGAATAGCGGTGGTACTACGCTAACTTATTCTGACCTTTTGCTTTCTTTAGCGACTGCTAAATGGCAAAATCTGAATGCTCGAGAAGAAATTTATTCATTAGTTGATGAACTAAATATGATAGGAAACGGTTTCAATTTTAACAAAGATAATATTTTAAAGGCTGCTTTAGTGTTAACTGATAAAAAGAATATTAAATTTAGAGCTTCCAATTTTGACAAACAAACCACAAACCTAATCGAAACTAACTGGGAAAAGACAAAAAAAGCAATATCTTTAGCAGTGAATTTACTTTCAAATTTTGGGTTTAATGGAGATACTTTAATTGCTAATAGTGTAATCATCCCTGTTGTTTATTACCTATACAAAATTGATTGCCCAAATAACTATTTAGAAGCTGATAGATACTTAAATGATAGGAATAAAATAAAATATTTTGTTCAGATTTCTTTGTTAAAAAGAATCTTTGGAGGAACTCCAGACTCAATATTACTTAAAATGAGAGAAAATATGCAGGATTTATCCGAAGGGTTCCCATTGTCAAAACTTCTTAAAGTTAGAGATACAAACAAATCTTTAATCCTAACGGATGAAGACATTGATTATTTACTAGATACAAAAATTGGAAAGTACTCTTTCACACTTTTATCGGTAATTTTTCCAGCCATAGATTTAAAAAATAAGTTTCACCAAGATCATATATTCCCTTCAAGCAAATATAAAAATAAAAAGAATTTAAGAGAAATAGGTTATTCAGAAGAAGAAATAACATTTATTGTTGAACACATCGATACAATTGTAAATTTACAATTACTAGAAGGCATTCCTAATACAGAAAAAAATAATAAGTATTTCGATGATTGGTTATTAAAAAGATATAATTCTAACGAGGAACTGGATTATTATCTAAATAGGAATTTACTAAATAAAGTTTATAAAAAGAATGAATTCATCCAAATGTATACAGATAGGAAGGAAGAATTAAGAAAAAGACTGCTACAAAACTTATCTTTTTAGCCATCTTTTCAATTACTAATAACTATGTTTTATATCAAATCTAGATAGTATAGAAATAAACTAACCCTATTATTCTTGCTAGTATTCCCTTCTCTATAGAATAATTCTAGCAAGAATAACATGAATAATAAAAATTATGTATTACTATTATTAACTATCGTGTTAGTCGGTTTAGTACTGACACTTTTTACTGTAATTAATTGGATTACTTACTCAGTGATCTTGTTAATTGTAGGCATATTAAGCAAAAGAAAGTAGTTGATTAAATGACTTACACTGAAAAAATCGAAAAATTAATAGACCTAGATTTAACGAGCTATCGTATTGCAAAAGAAACTGGAATCAGCACGCAATACATTGACAAAATCAGAAGTGGAAAAACAGCTATTGAAAATATTGGACTTGGAAAAGCGGAAATATTAGTAAAGTATTTTGATGATTTAGAAAAAAACATATCTTGATATGATGTAGTTTTTAGCTTCTATATTTCTAATATCAATATTTTTTTCAACATCTTTTTTGATTCACAAAAAAAGACCCCCAAAAATTCTGTAGAATTAAAGTTACTGAACCCATTCTAAGTAGGAATCAAGTTATGCTAAGCTTATCAAAGAAACATTGAATAGTTTAAACCTGAATGTTATATAGGATACTTATATTTCTACCTTAAGTGTAATGAAATTTCTATGGCTTTTTTATAAGTATTACCTCTTAAACTGTTAATGTGGTTGTCGTGAACCAAACTTCATTTTAACGGTTTGGTAGGCTTTTTAGCTATCTTGAACCATCTACATAGCAAGTCAATAAAAAAATAAAGAGAAGGCTCGTTACCTCCTCTTACACTTCCTATCACATTATCTTTCTAAAACCACTTCATTTTCTTTTTCTATTGGTGATTTTGGGTATTGCATAGAACATGGCTAAAAATATTATTGTTATCAAAAGAGTTTTTAAGATTTCAATTTCTCCTGAATCTATCCAAGTATACACAAAAGCGATGATAAAAGTAATTACTATTTCCGTAACATGATCTTTTAAATTCATTAGCTTAGCCCACATTGAACTGCCCATAAAGCTAGTTGTCCAGCTACAATAATAGCATTCGTCTTTAACCCATTGGCTTTAGCGAAGCGTAATACAGTCACTGCTAATTCTTTCCAGGCTTTCTTTTGTGCAGCTTTTACAATTGCGCTGATACTAATCATTGCAAAAAACTCATCTTTGATTTTGTTAGCAACGCAACTTCCTAATGCATTCCAATTAAAACGTGCTTGAACTACTGTTGAAGCATCAGAAATATTTACATTTAATTCTTCCTCAACTGAAGAAATCTCTTGCTGAGCAAAATTATTTTTGACATAGTTTTTAAAGTTATCTTCCGTCACTCCATTCGCATACATTTCTTCCAGTCCTTTTGCTACAGCCTCAACTTCTGAATCCTCTAGCTGGTCAGATGCATAAACACTTGTACCAGCGCTGATAAAAATACCTAATGTCATTAGTAATGCCATCGCCAAACAAAAAAATTTAGCCTTTTTTGTCACCTGTAATTCCATAAATAAATCCCTACTTTCTTTTTCCTTGTTATAATCATAACAAGGAAAAAGATAATTTATCATCAAAATCCCTATTTGATGCTTATATTTTCCTATATATCCTAGAGCTGATTTTTCTCACTAGTGATCACATCAATTTGAACTAATGATTCAAAAAAAGACACAGGTTATTTGAGGTACGTTCGAGGTAATGCTAGGTTCTATTTTGAAAACAACGCAGCTCTCTTGAAATATTTTTTGAGCTTATCTAAACCTTCTGAAACGAATATAGAAAATAAAAAAAGAGTCCCCTTTCTCAAGGAAACTCTCAATTGCTAAGTCAAAATAACTTCACGTTATCTAAATCTTTTAAATCAATCCTATGGTTCGCGGAACAAAGGAGCTAAAAACTTAATAGAATAAATCGCACAAATTCCGACAATAATATAGATAATTTTTGCTAATGGTGTGGTTGCACCGCCACTAATTGTTGCAACTAAATCAAAATTAAATGCACCAACTAATAACCAGTTTAAACCTCCGACAATCAATAAAATTAAAGCAATAATATCCAGATATTTCATTTTTAACACTCCTTCCAAATTTGATAAGCCAAGAGTAACACGTTTATTCTTTATTTACGAAAATAATGATTCAGGAAAAAAACTTTTTTCAATTATTTTCTCGAATCATTTTTTCGTTATTAAGAATTTTATGATATAACTAAAGAGTAGACAAAAACAGATTCATTATCTCTGATAAGAAATGGTGGTTTATTATGCGTGCTAAGTTATTTTTAATTTTGCGGAATCGAGTGTTATCCCGTGTTGTCTTTGTCATTCTATTTTTACATGTGCTTTTTACCACAAATGATTTCACGGTGTTGCTGCTCCTCTTACTATTGAATTATTTACTCACGCTTGAGGATAGCGCGAAAAAAAACAGAAAAATCCAAACTTGGCAGGAATTTAAACAGTCGATTGATTGGCCCTTTGTCGCTTTTTATTCAGGGCTTGCTCTTTTAGTTATTTCGTTAATACTTCTGTTTCTCTGGTTCAATTATGCACGATAAGGAGGCTTAAAAATTGAAAAGCTATTTTTTTACTCTTTTTTTTAGTATGTTTAGCCTTTTCGTCATACTACTTTGGTTTTCTGGATATGATAGTAAGGGATTTCTATTGGCCCTTACAGATTTTCTAAGTTTTTCTATTATTCACCAAACGCCTGTGCTGGATACTTATTATTCCCAGCAGCCTTTAACAACCAGAATGTTGATTTCTTCTGGGCTTCATTTTTGTACTTATTTTTGCTTAGGTTTGGTCATTGATTTACTACGTAAAGGGTTTAAAAAAATAAAAACATAGTCACTTTTATTATACGAATCGTTAATTTCCATGCTTTCTGGTCGTCTTTTTCCGTCGCTTGTACCAGATAATGAAGCCGCTAATAATTAACGCACAGGCAATTAAAAGTAATGTCCATAATAGTAAATTTTGTTGTTGTGCCACTTTTTTCATTCCTGCTGCTGCTTTTTCTGGTTGATATGGGATACGATGTCCTCGAACTAATAACCGATGACTGTTTATCATATACGGTGTGCAAGTTAATAAAGTGACGAGATCTTGGCCAGACTCAATGTGTAAATCTTTTGTATCAGTTGGTTCAACGGTTTTTATTTGATCTACTTGATAAGCAAGCGTCTTCCCATTAACTTCGATATAAAATTCATCGCCTTTTTTTAATTCTGGCAAATCTGTAAATAATTTGGCTTGAGGGAGACCACGATGTCCTGAAATGACCGCATGTGTATTCGCACCACCTGTAGGATAGGAGGTTCCTTCTAACAAGGAGCTTCCTTTTTCCAATAGCAATGCATTCGTTTTATCAAAAATTGGTAAACGGACATTTATTTTTGGAATGGTTAAAACACCAATCGTATGACTTTCAAAATAGGATTTGTCTGGTTTTTTCGTTGTTTTTTGCGTTTCAGAAAAAGGATCTAATCCAGGATTGCTGCCTTTTTTCGCTAATTCTTGGTTTTTCTTTTCCATTTTTTCTTGAAGTTCAGCCATTTCTTTGGTGTTTTCTTGGCTTGCTTTTGCTTGATAATGAGCGATAATTTGTTGATCCAGATAGTTATTTAATGCATCGCTAACAAAAGGATACGCAAATGCACCTATTCCAATAATCAGTAAAAGAATCATAAAACCATCAATGATACGACGTTTCTTTTTTGACTTCATTGCTTCCTCCTTAAAAATAAAGCATGAAAGCCTGGGACAGTGATTGGCCCAGGCTCTTTGTTTTTCTAAAAATTTCTTCGGTGATGCTAGAAATTAAGCATTTTCTTTTCTACGTCTAGCAAAGTAGACTCCTGCAATAAGTAGCAAGACTGCGCCACTTCCTAAGTAAACGTAGATTCCTTTGCCACCTGTTGAAGGTAAGGTACCTTTGTGTTTGTTTGGTACTTTTTCTGGTGAAACTAGGTTTTCTGTTGTGCCATATGATTGTTCATTGACCACAAATTCAATCCGATTTGTTAACAAGACATAATCATCAGGAGCTACAGTTTCTTCTAAATAATAGGTACCGTATTTAAGCCCTGTGATATCAACTAATCCATCAGCCGTTGTTGTAAAAGTAGTTGCTTCAGCTTTTGTTTTCACCCAAGTTGCTGCTTTCGTTGTTTCATCGATTTTCAAATAATTTGCTGTGTCGCTGTTTTGATCACGGACGACAAAGGAAGCTCCCGCCAAGGCTTGTGTCGCTGTCACATCGCCATCGACTTTAATGAAACGTTTCCCACCTGTCACAACTTCAACAGTTGGTGGTGTTTGGTCGTCGGTATGACCGTTATCAACATTCGCCTCATTTTTAAAGCCTTTCGTAGGATCTGCTTTTTCATTTAAATGCATAAAGTAAACGAATTTTAGTGTGCCGCCTGGCGTTAACGTAGGAATATATGCTGGATTAACGGCGACAGTGAAGCCATTTGCTTGTTCAGTCACTTGATAATTTTCAGGAGCAATCACTGTATCCCCATCATATAACGCATAGGCATACTCTCCAGAAGTCACGTTATCAAAAGTTAAGGCTGCATCATGTTTATCAACTAAATTGAATTTGACGTATTTATTAGCGTCACCTTCTTTGTCTGCAATCCCCAATGGAATATTTACAGAAATTTGATATTTAATTTTTTCGCCAATTGCCACATCTTTACCATCTAAGTTTGGTGTTGTTTTATCAACTTTAGAGGTATCATTTTTGACTGTTTTTTCAACAGGTGTTTGATTGTTTGCTTCAATTGTAAATGGTGTTTTTGTTTGATTTTCAATTAATTCTGCATTATTTGGAGCTTTTACTTCTTCTAAAATATACGAACCAACCTCAAGATTTTTAACTGTTAATTCTCCCGTTCCATTCTCTGCTTCTGTAAAATCATTTTCGCCAATTTCATAACTTTTCCCAGTAATAAAGCGTTTTGCTTGTTCTTTATCCGTTGTCCATGTATATAATCCATCTTTGACTCCTTGGATATATTTTACTGTGCCTGGTGAGCCTTCGCTTTTGGAAATAACAAATTCTGCGCCATTTAATCCTTCATTTTCAGCAGTTCCTACTTTTTTCACATGTAAACTACCATCATTGGCTACCACATTTTTAGGATAAATATGAACAACCGCTAATTCTTCTGTTCCATATTTATAGGAACCATCTGCTTGCTTGATCATTTCGTAAACTGGGAACGCCACCACCATATTAGTAGCAGCAACTACACCCTCTTTTGGTTCTTCTTTAATGGTATACACTGCATCTTTACCATTTTGTTTTTTAGGTAACTGAACAGTGACATTCCCATTTGCATCGGTGGTTCCTTGAGCAACAGGTTTCCCAGGAGTTAAACTTTGGACAGCTTGTTTAGCTGCATCGACGCTTGCGCCTGCTGCTCGTTGCTCGTAAAATTCGCTCGTCACGTTATAAATACTAAACGTCACATCTGCCAGTCCTTGATATTTATCAAACTCGCTCATTTCTTTCCCGCTATTTTGAATAAGCGGATCTGGTAAATCCGTCATTTTCTTTTTGTGAATCACGAGCTGTGCGCTCTCCCCATTTTCTTCTGCAAATGCAGTTGTTGTCCCTAATACACTCGTGAAAAGTGGCAAAATTAGTAACAAGGTACTAACGGTGTACCAAACTTTTTTTAATTGCTTCATTTTCTCTCTCCTCTTTTTTGTTTTTGATAAAATAGCCAAATGACTACCATCCCAATGATTAGCAGGCCTGCAATCGTCAACCAAATAGAACGTTCTTCATTTGTTTTTGGTAAGAAGCCTGACTCTTTTACTTTTTTATTGATTACATGTAACGGTGCTGTTCGTTGTCCGTTCGTTGCATAAGAATTTTTTTCCACCGTAAAAGGAATTTCTGTTTGATTCAGAAGATAACCTTTTGGTGCAGAGATTTCTTCTAAGAAGTACTGGCCATCTTTTAAGCCTTTAACTGAAAATTCACCGGCTTGATTAGACGTGAATTTTTTAGCTAATGCTTTTTCTTTTTGCCAACGATACCCGTTTGCTGTTTCATTGAGGTATTCCCCCGCTTGATTTTTGACGATAAAAACAGCCTCTGGCAAGGTGATTTTCGCATTTTCACTATCAACTTTGACAAAAGACTTGCCGCCTGTACGAACTGCGGCTCTTTTAGTCAAGGTATGCTTGTCCGTGACTAATTGTCCTTCGTTGTTAATCGCAGTGTCTGGTTCAGCGGTCTTTTCTAAACGCATTTGATACGACACAGTCATTGTTTGATTTGCAAAGTTTTGTAAGTCTTTAATTGAAAAATCAAGCGTAAATCCATGCTTTTGCGTCGTCAGTGTGTAACCTGTAGTAACTGTTTTTCCAGCCACTTTTACCTCAATTGATTCTGGTAAAAGTGTCAACGTTGTATCCGCCTTATCTGACAAACGGAATTCCTGATATCCTAAAATATTCGCTGGAATCTGAGTCGTTAACTGATAGTTAATGTGCTCTCCTTGATTAAAGCCTTGTTGCTTATCGAGTACCGTTTTTTCAAGTGGTGGTAAGTCATAGGCATTTTCTTCATTTTTTGGATATAAATGAATATGCGTTAACGATTGCCCTTGTGGATCTTGAACAGGCAAAATCACTACTAGGTTACTAGCTTTTTCCTTTACCACTTCTGGTGCTTCCGCTTCAACAAATAAATAGGCTTTATCTCGTTGCTGCGAATCTTTGCTAGCTAATGAAAAAGAAACCACTCCATCTTCTCCATTTATTGTCTGTGTTTTATCTTCTGCGATCGGTTTTCTATTCATTGTACCGGTTTCTGCTAATTGACGCTGTGCTTCTTGGACCGTTTTTCCTTCAGAACGAAGCTGATAAAACGGATCCGTCACATCATAGACTTGATAAGTGACGTCATTTAAGCCCCGATAATTTTGAAGCAGCGTTCCCTCTTCCCCTGTGTTTTGCTGCTGTTCTGGTAATTTACCATCAGGGAACAATAATTTGTGCAACGTAACTTGAACGCTTGCTTGCGATGCTTCTGCTAATGCTTGCTGTGAAAACCCGAAAAGAGCGAGTAGCATGACGCAAATACTTAACCAACGTGCGTTTTTCATTGATTACACACTCCCTTCTGGTCGTCTAATAAAGAGATAAACACCCGCTATCACGAATGTACTAATCGCTATCAAGTAAAACCACAAGCGTCCTATGCCACCAGTTTCAGGTAAAGGAACCTTTGCTTGGTTAGTAACATCTAAAGTAATTTGATTATTCTTCTCTCCAGAAATTAAAACATCTGCTACTTTTTCTCCATCTATCGTGACTGAACCATCTTCGCGAATTATTAATTCGATTGGTTCTTTTAACCCCTGATATCCTTCTGGCGTAAAGGTTTCTGTTAGGACATATTTCCCTGGTTTTAAGTTTTCAAAAACAAAAGTATCCGTTTCTTTGCCATCTTTTGGTAATTCAATATCCGTATCTGGCCCTGTTAAACGGAATTTCGCTCCTTTAAGTGGCGTCTGATTATCGGCTTTTTTATGAACCGTTAAGTCAAAAGGTTTCAAATGATTTTGATGTGTCAGTGTCCATTCTGGCGCATTTTCTTCAATATTTTTGCCTGCATAGTGAATTTCCCCATATTTATCAACAGTAAATTCATAATTTCCAGCAAGAGTGTCGTAGCCTAATGGTCCTGATTGTTCCACCATTCGATACTCACCAGGTTCACTAATTTTAAAATAGCTCAATCCTGCAGTATCTGTTTTTTGAGTTGCCACAGTTTGGTAACTTCCTTGAGCATTTTTTCTTTGCAACGCAAAAGTCGCCTCTGCTAAGTTCACTTGTTTGCCGTTTTGCATGGTGTATTTTCTAATTCTGATTGGCAAAGAAGAAAATTTATTTTCAATTTCCAATGGAATAACTTGATTTGTGGTGGTCACTTCTTGTCCATCGATGCTTACTTTGCCTTGCTCACTCACCTCAATTTGCCAAGTCGTTTTCTTACCTAACTCATGTCCTGCAGGTGCTTTTACTTCAGTTAATGTATAGCGTTCCCCTTTTTGTAGGCGCACATCTTTTGGCAAAGAATAGCTACCATCTTTATTGTCCACTAATGTTGTTTGAACATTTTTACCACTCAATTCAAAGACGGCTCCCACTAAGTTTTTCTCACCTGAGGAAGAATTTTTGATTACTTTTAAATCTAATGGCTTGAATTGCTTCGTGTTTTTCCAAGTCGTATCGTCGATTTTTTCTTGACTGTAACCAGGAACTGCTAATTCACGGGTTGTTTGATAATTGAAAGCTTGTCCTTGATTGTTGTATTGGGGAAGCCCAAGAACTTCTTGATAGCTTTCATCCGCGGTTTTGGAAAGTTGGGTTACATTTTTGCGCTCCCAACTATTGCTGGTATCATTTTCTGGTTTTGATAATTTAATATACCCAGTTTGCCAGTTGGCTGTGTCAGTTACTTGCTTTCTACTAATTTCATAAATCACGTTATCTGGCCTACTTGTTGGGTCTTGATCATACTCTTCCCAGATTTTTTTCACGTCTAACTTCACGCCAGGTGCTTTTCCCGAAGGAACCCCAAAATCAACTTTTTCAGGGGCCGTGGCTAATGGCTGAAACGTTGTCCGACCATTCATTTGATACCAAAAATCAGGTTTGAAGTTTTCTGACTCTGTTTGAATACGTACTTGATAATGAATTTGAATTTCTTGCCCTTTACCCAAATAAATCTCATTACTATTAATTGTAGCGCCTGTTAGCGACACTTCTGGTAATGTTTGAACCTGAACAGGACCCACACTTTTCATTGATAATGTATTTGGCTCGTATTTAAAAGGTTCAGCAATTGGATCAACTACTTTTCCGTTTACAACCGTTCCTGAAATCTGAACGGCTTTTTTCGCTAAATAATCAGAAATGTCTGGTGCATAATCCGCGGATTCATAATAAAGGTCTCCATTTTCATCGGCTGACACCATCTCACGCATTTTATCTTCAACTTGTTGTTTAGATAAATTAGCTCGTGGATCGCTTTGCAATTGAATGCCCAATCCATGTATTTCAATCCCACGTTGTTTTAAGGCCATTGCCTCACCTATCGTGGCGATAAACGTACTGTTAATCCGTTTATTGATATTGTTTTGATCTGGCGCATTATAGCTACCAGAGATATAAGAAGTGCTACCTGGTTGATCTTGTCGATTCGTAAATTGTGTCCCGTAAAAGCGACCATCTGCCTCTGTTTGAACTCGACTCACTTTATAAGAGAAGGTTGGGACGCCATCCGTTAAAAGTACAATGACTTTCTTATGTCCATTTGGCGTTGCTAACATATCACCAGCATCTCTTAATGCTTTTTGAGTGAAAGTTCCTCCTCTAGTGCTACTTGGCGTAATATTTTTAATTGGATTTTTGACTGTATCAAACGGCCCCATTTGAATGGCGTTGTTATTATAACCGTCACTTGAGTAGCCAACATAGCCCATGTTGATGTTATTGGTAATACCGCTATCTGCCAATGTATCAACAAAACGGTTCACTCCTTTTTGAACTTCACCAATCCGATTGTTTTCATTCATACTTCCGGACCAGTCAACGACTAAGACCAAATCCAATGGCGTGATTTCTTTTTGAACATTTCCACGCACATTAAGATATACATCAAAAAGCCCTGGTGTTGTTGTTTCTCTAGCATATTTTCGGATGGCATAATCGGCTTGGTCTCCTGTACCGCCATACTCAATATAAGAATTTGTGCGATTAGTAGGGTCCCCATTCCAACTCGTTTGGCCATCCCATTGGGCACCACCATCTTTATTCCCTTGATGGTTTAACACATTTTGATTGCCTGTGGGCTGCCAATTAGCTGTCGGATAAGTCCCAGAATTATCCGTCGTGTATTGTGGTGCAATTAAAGGCAGTGCCAGATTCGCTCTCAAAGTAGCTGGCGCCATTCTTGCTTCTGCAAATGGATTGGTTACCTCTTCTGTTGCGGTCGGCTGTTCTGTTTTTTCTGGAGCCGAATCATTTTTGTTAGTTTCTTTCGTATTTTCTGGTACAGTTATTTTTTCTGGTTCAGTTGATTCTTTAGCAGAATCCTCTACTGTTATTTTTTCAGAAGTAACTGAAACATCATATTCGTTGTTTTCATACAATAACTTAGGTGGCTGAGCTGTTTGAAGCGAACTTTGCTCAACAGCTAACGAAAGCTGTACCGACTTTTTTACTTGTGCGTCCAAAGTCAGATAAAGCGTACCATTAGTCACTTGGTAAGAATATCCGTCTTTTTCAATTACAGCAGTATCCATGAACTGTGCATTTTTCAATTGAATTTCTCGTTGTAATGGCTGCTCTGTTTGGTTGAGAAGATTTAACTCGATATTAATATTCGTTTTATCATTCTCATCTGTTATCATTTGAGCGGATGTAATTTCAACTTCTTTGGCTGTTTCTGCATAGCCAATGAGCGGTATGAAATAGGATGAGACAAGTAAAAAGACTACGCCGAAAACCCCAAATTTCTTTAGTAATTTAATGTCTGTTCTCTCCTTTCTTTTATGAATTAACAGTTAAATTAGAATTGCCTAGCACGTAAAATTTCATTATTCTAATCTGATAATTATTATACAGAGAAGGAGCTCATTAAATCACACCAGCTTTCATACCAAGCGGTTTCATTTCTGAAATTGCGTTATTGTTTCGATGATTGTTTCATTAAAGTAAAGGACTTGGGAGGAAACAATATGATTAGGTTTTTAGAAAAAAATTATCGGAAAATGGAAGAAATCATTCGTGTCTTATCCATTTCTGATAAATGGATGACTAAAAAAGAACTTGCAAAATATATTGGTAGTTCTGAGTCTACTTTTATTCGTTATATTGAGGAGATTAAACAGCGTTGGGGCGAAAGTTTAACCATTAAAACATCGCATAAATTAGGCTATCGTTTAGAAAACTTTAATGTGTCCTTATATTTAAACGTGCTGACGGATATGGCAAAAACGTCAACGACCACCCAATTGCTCCATGAGTTTATCCAAAATCCTGGCAAAACCATCGAATATTATTGCGATACCATCAATATTAGTCGCTCTTCTTTTGCTCGAAAATTGAAGCAGTGTAATCAGGTCTTGGAAACTTACTCTCTTC
The DNA here is from genome assembly GCF_050532945.1 of Enterococcus sp. DIV2467a. NCBI lineage: Bacteria > Bacillati > Bacillota > Bacilli > Lactobacillales > Enterococcaceae > Enterococcus > Enterococcus sp. DIV2467a. Next base: position 2,032,786 of record NZ_CP172896.1, read on the forward strand.
GCGTTATCGTTGATCAAGGCTATCAATTAACTAGCCAAACAGAAGAATTGCCTTTACGTATTTTTACAACCTTTTTCTTTTTAATGTATTATGGTCATTATGAATTGCCTTATCAATTAGATAAGCAGGAAATCAAACAATTAATGCGCCGTAATCAATGCCAATTAAATATTATTAGTATGGATAACAGTTATGAACACGATTTCTTTATTATGTATTTTATTGTTGATTTATTAAGAGAGCATCAAGGCTTTCAGCAACGTTTCCAGAAAAAAACAGATAAAAAGAGTCCAATCAAAATGGAAGATTATCTTTTACTCAGTCGTCATTTTACTGGGCTCAGCCGTGAAACCTATCGGGAAGTTCTCCGGTATTTTCAAAGAGGCGCTTTTCAGCAATACTACTCCGAAGACCAAGAAGTCATCAGTCAAAGAATACGTGAAAATTTAAAATTTAATGCTTTTTCACAGATTGAACAATTAACAGAAGAAGTCGTCGACTTCGCTGTTCACTTGTTAACCTGTCTTTATTTGTTTTCTCAATTAGTGCCTTTTGACACCTCCGAATTGACACAAAGGGCCACCTTTTTCACTCGACAAATTCATTTTACTCAGCTTCACTTATATGCACGATTAAAAGCAGAATTGCATTTCTTTTCCGCTCTTTTAGAAACAAATCTATTAAACTATTCATCTTCTTATATTTTTTGCTTGCTTAATACTTTTCCAGAAATTAACCAGAGTTTCGACTCAAAAAAGATTTTGATTATTAGCGACATGGGCCTGAATCATAGTCAATATATTGGAAACTATGTCCACGATATTTTAGCTTTGCATCGGATTCGTTCAAATACGTTAGCAATTACGGAAGAACAATTAGGTGACCATCGACTCGAAGAATTTGACTTGATTATTACCAATCAACCAATTATTGAAACCAGTGTTCCAAGTATTTTAATTAATGATGCTATCTTATTTTCTAACAAAAGAGAATTGCTCGATTTATTAAACTTTTAACGTCTTAATGGTTTTCCCTATCTACCAAAAAGATAGCCCTTTTAGCAAGAACCGCGTAATGTGAGGTGCCATCATACAGAAGATATTTTTATTTTTCTGAAATAAAAAAGAAAATAGGACATAAGTCATTCCGACTTATGTCCTATTTTCACTCTTAAGATAATCAGCTAAACGAAACCAGCAAATTAAATTTCTGATTGATTCACTGGCCATCTTGTGTGACTTTTACTTGGCAAAATTAATGTAATGAAGATCACTAAAGTACCGATAAAAGGAAGTAAATAGAATAAAATCCACCAGTTACTGTGGTCGCGATCATGCAATCTTCTTGCTCGAACAGTAAAGTTTGCCAACCAAATTAAAGCAGTCAGCAAGAAAAAGATAATGGTCACAGTATTCCATTCTTTAATGATTGTTCCATCATTGGGTGTTACTTCAATATATCTGTAAACGCCCGTAATTGCTGAATAAATCCCTAACACCAAATAATTAATTAATTGTGGCCACCAATATTGTGCTCGTGTTGCTGACGCATTCATTGTTGTAATATTATTCCAGTATTCTCTATACGCGTTAAACATATTATCACCCCCGCATTAACTATTACAGAAGTCTTTCGTTTTGTCAAAGAATAACGTTATTTTATGCCGCTTAATGACACGTCCATGTGCCTTCCTTAAACTCACACGAAGCTGACTCTTCAGAAGAAGGAGTTAATGAAACTAACGGTTGCTGTTGTTTTTCTTCTGCGAGAATTTTTTGAATAGTTTGGCTGATTTGCTGTTTCGGTACTGCACCATTAATTAAATATTTTTGATTAATGATTAGTGCGGGAACTCCTTGTAGACCATAAGCAGAAGCTAGCGCGAAATCTTCTTGAACCGCCGTCCAAACAGCCTCGGAAGCAACAGCTTCTTTCCACAAAGCAAAATCAATCGTTGTCTCTTTTACTAGCTCCTCAATTACTTCTGGCTCTTCAATATTTAAACTTCTCATAAATAAACCTTCTTGTAACTTATCAAACAGTAACCAATAGGTGTCTTGATTGCCAATGTATCCAGCTGCTTTTGCTGCTAATAATGCATTCTTTGATGTTGGAAAATCAAATCGTTGCTTCCTCATCCCTTCAATATTAAAACGATGCTTTGAATCGTTTTGATTGGCATGCACCCAATGCGTCAAAACTTCTTCTTTTACTGCTGCTCGTGAGCCAAACATTGTTTCAAAATCGTTTGCTGACCATCCTAACGCAAACGACCGATGAATCAATTCAATTTCAGGAAATTCTTGTTGAATCTCATGCATGCGGTCAGACATTGGAAAACAAAAACTACAAATAATATCATGGAAAAATTCTATTTTCATCCTTACCCTCCAGTAACTTTTTTTTCAAAACAGATTGAACTAAATTTACCATTTTACTTACTAAAAGTAAACAAATGAAGCCAATTAAAAGAAAAAGGTGAAACAAAATGCGCTGTGGCTTTTGTCTCACCTGTTCTATCTACTTATTCTGATATGTCCATTCCATTACCCGCTCGCCATTCGTATCTAATTCACCATTAAATACAAAACCGAGTTGTTGATACAACCGAATTGCTGAGCTGTTCGTATCATAAACACTCAAGTATAGCTTGTTTGTTTGGTATTTTTCTATTAGCATTAACATTAAAAGTCGACAGGCTGCTTTCCCATAACCTTGTCCTTGGAACCGTTGATCAATTAAAAAGCGGTCTAGCCAAACGCGCCCATCTTGCCAACGTCCATACATGGCATAGCCGATTAATTGATTGCCGTCATAAATACCTGCCGATTCCCATTCTGGAAATTGGTCCGATTCTTTTAGATTTTCTGCCATTGATTCAATGAAGGTTTGTTGTTCAGCGAAAACTTGTAGGTTTTCCACTGCTTTACGATTATCGCTTGTTACTTTTTCAAAATGTATTTCCATTGTTTTCACCTAATTAGTTGTTATTTTCTGCATACTTGTATTCTTTCTTGCTTCTTATTTTAACATACTTATTTCCCTTTGCTTTCTCTAACTTTCTGTGATTATACGTTTCTCTTTTTTATGGGAAATCTTCCCTATAAATGGAGACTCTTTTCAAGAGATTTCTTTTTACACCACCCGTTTCAAATGATATAAATGATATATAGAGTGTTTTAACTATGTGCAACATGATTAAAAGTTAACTGTTGGGGAGCAGTTAACTTTTTCTTTTTAACCACAAAAGAGAGGATCCGCTGTGAGAAATAACTGCAGTGGATGCTCCCTTTTGTATATTATTTATTTACTAGCCGATAGTTGAAAACTTTCCCGTTACTCAGTAGTATCGATTTTGTCTTCTTGACTATCTAAAGAACGGTAAACTTTTTCGTCGTAACTTTCCATGGAATTTTCATTTTTATGTTTCTGCTTATCGACCGTTTTATCGACTTTTTCTTTCTGTCGATCAATTGTTTTTTCCATCTCTTCGCCAGCCGAGGTACAACCACTCAGTAAAAGGAAACTTGTGAATAAAAACGCTGACAAGATAACTGTTTTTCCGATTTTTGTTTTCATAAACTCACCTCTCGTTTAATTTAAAAAAACGTCCCGATAAAACATTGTTTCCTTGATTATTTACTCACAATTAGCGAACGACTAAGACATTGCACAAAGCATGGTTAACCACATAATCTGTAGTAGAACCAATCAAGGTTCGTTGAATAGCACCTCTTCCCGTGGCACCTAGCACAATTAAATCTATGGCATAATTTTCAGAAATCGTATTGGCAAGATAACGTTTTGGGCTCCCAAGTTCAACAATTTTTTTGACTGTTTTTACACCAATTTCACTCGCTTGTTTTGCCTTTCCAGTGAGCATCTCTTCTGACTTGTGTTTTTCTAAATCATACAATTCTTCAAAAGAAAATGGACTCGTCGTAAATTCAGCATCATTAATAATTGTAGCTAAATAAAGAGTAGATTGTTCCTCTTTGGCAATCCTGACAGCTTCATGAAAAGCTTTTTCAGATTGATCTGAGCCATCAAGAGCAACCAAAATATGTTGATATACTGACATTTTATCCGCCTCCTTAACCAAATTAAGAATCAAAACTAACACAACAGCTGTGTTACATTTTAGTGGCTATCTGTTGTAATTTTTCCACGGTTAATGCTTGATAATTTGTTTCTTCAAGTAGTCCCGTTTGAATTTCAACAGAAACATCTTCCGTACATGTTTCTAAAAACATTGTGGCATAATCAAACTGTTGCTCTAAGAATGTTTCATACTCCAGTCGACAACGTAAAAATTCTTTCGCGGTATCCGAAACATGTAAACACATGCGGCGCTTATTCGCTTTCTTGGTTATCACAAAATAGGTTCCCTCTAAAATCGTGGTAATCTCTTCAATAATATACGCTGCATCTTTTACCATTCCGTCAATCCAGTCCTTTATTTGTTTTCAGTGTCGTTGCTTTTTTCTTTGTCGTCACTTAACAGCTCTTTAATTTTTTCACGATTGTCGTATAACTTTTTTCCTACGCCCACTAAGGCGCCGCCTGCCAATAACTTTGTTAAAAAGCCGCCATTTGCGTTTGTTTTTTTGCCATGGTGTCCTTTTAAATGATGTCCCATCCTAGCCACCTCCATAATTTTTATTTCTATTACCTATGAACATTATCTCATATGTTTTCACAAAACACACGTATAACAATAGTTTTTTAATCAAGGCTCGACCACTTTGTAAACTCATGACTTTTAATATGCCGAATCTCTTCAAATAAAATATGTGTATGTCCAACTTTTGCATACTCCATTGAACTCATCCCTTCAAAAACACCAACAATTGGCGGTTGAACACGGCCAAAATCATCCAATGTATTCAATTGGATTTCTAAAACCTGGTTATTTTTTAAAGACTGCTCTAAGTATTCTTCAATTTCTTCTGTTGTCTGTTGCGGTAAGCGTTCAAACGCTCTCTTAGAATATTCGTCAGAAGCTTCGATTCCTTCTTGTAACTCCCCCAATGCAAAAGCGGTCGCCCATTTCAGTTCAAAGGGCCGATCATGGTACTCATTATAAGGTGTAAATTCTTTTTTTGTTCGTTTCATGATGTTATCCTCCTAAACCGACATTTCCTCCAGCATGTCCACCGACTAATCCTGAACGATGAATTGCCGTCGCGCCTTCCAACAAAGAAGAGGCGTGAATTAAAGCTTGAAAGCCAAATTTTTGTCGGATTTTATCAATCAGATAGTTTAACTCCATTTCACTAATTTGCTCTTCTGGTTCCGAAAATAAATCTAATTGTAAAGATTCATTCCAAACTAATTTTCCATAAGAAAGCCCTAATTGCCGGACATCGGTTCCCGCTAGATAATGTTCTCTAAAAAGGGCTAATACATAGGTAATCAAAACTTTTGTATTGTTTGTTGCAGGAATCGTTTGTTGTTTTCGCCAACCAGTTCGTCCTTCACGGTCAATTTGTCCTTTGGAATAACCAACGTAGACTGTGATACATTCCGTTTGACAATGCGCTTTTCTTAAACGAGCAGCCACTTGTTCTGTCAGTTCCTTTAAGACTAGTTCAATCTGATCTCTTCGCGCATAATCTCTCGGTAAAATCTGACTATTCCCAAATGATTTTTCAGCTTTATGTGGTGCTTTTTTCCCTAAAAAGGTACGATCAATCCCCCATGAATGAGCATACAATTGAAGCCCCATCACGCCAAATGTTTCTTGTAAAAGATGCGGATTCGCTTGCGCTAACTCATATACAGAATCAATTCCTAAACGATTCAGTCGTTTAGCCATTCTGCGACCAATCCCACAAAAATCTGTCAAAGAAGGCAACTGCCAGACAGTATCTGGTACACGATCATACCGCCATTCTGCAATAAAATCTGGCGAATGTTTGGCGCCATTGTCCAACGCCAATTTAGCCAGTAACGGATTGTCCCCTATCCCAACGGTCACATAAATACCCACATGATTATAAACGACTCTTTGGATAATCCGAGCCATCTTATAGGCGGTTTCACAATGAAAATAACTTAAAGAAGCAGTTACATCAAGAAATGATTCATCTACACTAAACACAGAGTGATCTTCATCTGCGACAAACTTTTTATATAAATTATTGATTTCTTGATTTTTTTTCATGTACAAATTCATTCGTGGCGGAACCACATATAAATCAGGATGAGCGGGCACTTGATTTTTACGCGTAACATTTGAAACACCTAAAACTTTTTTTGCCATTGGCGATGCTGATAAAACTAATCCCCCCGCATTTTCGGCATTACTCATCACTACCAACATCGTTTTCAACGGATCTAACCCACGTTCTGCGCATTCTACACTAGCGTAAAAACTTTTGCAATCAATACAAAGAATATCGCGACTAGGTTCTTTTTCATAATCAAATTTCACAAACATCACCTCACTTGCAAAATCATTATACGAACAAACGTTCGATTAATCAAGCGAACACTGTTTATTTTTTTGTTTTTTTCAAGAACGGTCGGTGATCAAAAAAATAAGTATTCGGAATTATTATATTCCAAATACTTATTTTTTATTTTACATCTTATTTCGATTTAAAAATAACGATAAAAAGCCCGTTCCTAACAGAATTACTGCTGAAACATAATAAGGGAAAAAGTGATTGATATCAAATAAAGCTCCTGCTGCCATTGGTCCTAAAATATTACCAAAACTTGTAAATGTCGAATTTAGTCCGTTGATGGTTCCTTGTTGATCTCCAGCATGTTTGGATAAATAAGTAGTTACTGCTGGTCTAAACAAGTCAAACGCTAAAAAGACAATAAACGTTGAAAATACAACAACTAAATTATTTTTTGTAAAGGCAATCACGGCAATAAAAATGGCACTTGCAAAAAAGGTTAATTGGATTAAACCCATTTCACCTATTTTTTGGACGATTGCATCAAAGAAAAACAGCTGACAAATCAACGCTAAAATACCACTAACCGTAATCACGATTGCTATTTCACTTGTGGTAAAGCCAAAATTAATGGTCGCCATAATACTATAAATAGATTCGAACGCTTGCAGGCCAAAAGAGGAAATTAAGATAATCACAAATAATGAGGTAAACATTGGATTTCTTAAAATATCCATAAATGAACCTTTTTTCGCTTCAACAGCGGCTAAAATTCGTTTCTCTGGCTCCTTCAAAACAGTTAATGTCAAAATAAAACCAATAAACGCTAAAAATGCGGCCGCAAAAAATGGAGCGCGAATGCCTAAATAAGCAATAAAACCACCAACTCCTGGTCCGATAATAAAACCACCACTAATTGCAGCTGACACAAGCCCCATCGCTTTCGGACGTTCAGAAATCGTGGTCATATCTGCCACAAAGGCTGTCACTGACGGCATTAATAACGCGGCGGCAATCCCACCTAAACCACGAGAAATATAAAAACCGCTTTTCGCTTGGGCTAAACCAAATAATAACTCAGAAATTGAAAACACCAACATGCCCGTCGCAATCATTTTTTTCCGACCAATTTTATCCGAAAGGACACCTGCGATTGGCGATGTGATTAATTGGGCAATCGCAAAAATAGAAATCATCATTCCCATTGTGGTACCAGAAAAATGCATTTCTTCTTTTAATTGGGGAATTACGGGAATGACTAGGCCTACGCCTAGAAAAACAAGAAATAAGTTAGAAATTGCTAAGTACATCATACTATTTTTTTTCGTCATAATTTGCCTCCTCCATAAAAAAACAGCCATCAAAAATGGCTATTTCTGTTTCTTTGTATGTACTTTCTTTGACAGTGTTTCGGCTGAAACACTCGTTGAGTCATTGAGATACATTTTACACTAATTCACTGAAAATTTCACTAGTTTTTACTTATTTTTTTAAAGGAAATTGTTATTTTTTAAAGACATAACTTAAGTATCCAAGTATTTAATGAATCGCTTTTGTTTTTTATCAGAAACATAGCCAATGTGTTCATAAAATTGATGTGCTGCTGTACGCTGTTCCCCTGAATTTAAGCGAATCGCAGACAAGTTATACTTTTTAGCTTCCGTTTCTAGTTTCGTCATTAATTGTTTGCCAATTCCACGGCCTTCTGCTTCTTTTGCCACTGCTAACCCCAGAACGTTCAATAACGTTTGGGAATAAATTGTTTCATACAGTTGCGCATGCACATAGCCTAAAATCTTGCCTGTCTTCGTTTCTTCATAAACATATAAAAACTCTCTGTCACTGGCTAGTAGTAATTTCTCAATCTGTTTACAGGTCACGTCAACGGGAACTTCATAGCCCAATTGTTCTTTATTAATGATAGTTAACGCCGCTGCATCTGTTGGCTTCATTTTTCTAATCAAGGGTAACACCCTCCTTTACATTCTTACTTAAATAATAACGAAAGCGTAATATCCGCAAAATCATTTAATTCTGAATCATTGTATTGCTCTAACAAAACTGTTTCGCCTCGATACTCTTTTAAAGCTAGTTGTATCAGCGAATGATAATTAGTAGGAAAATGTACTAGGCCCCATTCCCCGCCAGCCCTTTTTGATAAAATTTTATTCTCTTGCTTAAACGCCATTACTCTACACAGATTTAAAATAACGTACATAGGTTGTTGAACAATTTCTTTTTTTGCCTCTTTCACATCAGCTACAATGCTTTCAAAATATTTCTTTTGATCTATCCAGCCAAAAACGGAATCAATCGGTTTTCCTACGAGTACTTTTCCATATAATTTTGTAATCATAAGATGTGCCACTAGATCCTCATCGTATCCCATCATATCTTCAATATATTTATTTTTATTAGTCAGATATCTGGAACGATGTATCGGAGAAAAATGTAAATCGAAGGGAATCGGATAACTCAAATTTATTGTATCTTTTAATTGTAGCACATGGAATTCTATCCCTTTTTTTGGTGCCCACTTATCTAAAATATTAATTGTATAATCTAATAATTGTTTCTTCTCATCAATAGTAAGCTTTTCATAAACCACAATCAGTACATCCAAATCACTTACTGAATGACAATAGGTTCCAAAAGCATAAGAACCATGAAGATATATTCCAACTAAATTTTCTTTTATTATTTTCATATATCCATTTTCCATTTGAGCTAATAATTGATGAACCACGATTATTCCTCCATTATTGATTGACAATTGCTATAGTTTTTTCGATAAATAAAGAACTAACGCATCATCATTAACACACCGATCGTTTGGTTTCAGCTGCTTATTTTGAAACCAAACTCCTGAACCATCTGGCACATATCCTTGTTTGATATATAATCTTTGCGCTGCACCATAACCAGGATGCAGGCCTACTCCCAAGGAAACAGTATCTGCATAACTTTTGGCAACATTTTCTGCACGATTTAATAATAACCGCCCCACTCCTTGTTTTTGAAATGGCAAGAATACATTGAAATCAGCTATTTCAGGATATAAATTTTTAAAAGGTCCTTCCTTAGCTAATGGCAGTAACGTCACATAACCTAACAGCGTTGCCTTTTTCTCCGCTACAAAAACCGTTCGTTGCTTGACTAATTGTTCTTCTAAATAGTTCATTACAATCTCTTGGCGACTTGGCCAACCTTGTTGGACAAATTGAGTATCCAGCGCTAAGATATCTTTCTCTTGCATTTCTCTAATAACCACTAGCTCAGACATTAGCATTCCCTCCCGAAAAGCGTTTTCATTTTATAAAACGAAGCGAATAATTCTTCGCTCCCTTATTCATTTTCAAAAACCATCGAGTTGATGATATTTGGGCAAAACAGCAACACATGTTTTTTCTGAATTAACAGCAATAACGAACCCTTGCCATAAGGACCACGTCACCGCTTCACCTAATTTCTCTTTCACTCGTTGAATCATTTCAGCTTGCGTTAAGTATCGTGCAGGAAAATGTTGAACTTTATCGTTACTGATTAAAAAAATAAATGATTCTGAAAAAGCTGTCATGACTTCAGGTGGTAAATTTTTTAATCGTTCTTGGTAATCCATTGAAACCACTCCTTCTTTTTTATCATACCACAACATCCATTTCTCTAAAAAGCGCAGCACTTACTACTGAATATCTGCTAAAATTTGCCTGATAATCTGCTTTTCAGACAGTTGTTCAGATAACCGCTGTTCTCCCGCAAGCCCTAAATAATCTTCTGGTAGCCACCAACGTTTCATTTCCACGACACCAAATTCTTGATTCTTGTTTCTCTGGCTATGTCTTTTCAACGTTTCTTCAAAAGAAATATCAAAATAATAAACCTGAACGTTTCCTTCAAAGAGATGGATTATTTCCTGAAAAAAGGAATGATAAATGGCTTTTTGAAAAATCCCTTCAACAATCACATACTGGCATTCTTGATACCCAAAAGCTACCAACTGTTTTAACAAAGCAATACTTAGATTACCTGTTTCATCTTTAACACGAAGCATTTCTCTGCGCACCACATCTTGAGAAATCAATAACGATTGTTCTTTAAGACACTGATGAAGCGCGTTAGCTATCGTTGTTTTACCACTACCAGAATTACCACGTAAAATAATTAATTTCGGTTGCATCTGTTTCCCTCCATTTTCTTGATTGTTGAAAACCAGCAGAAAAGAGCAAAAAACTTGGAAAAAACTCTCCAAGTTTTGCTGTTATTTTGATGAATGTTTCGTTGAATCTCGCTGAATGAATTCCGTTCCGACAATAATTTTTCTAGGAACTGGTGGGGTATTCAAGCATAACTCTTTCATTGTCTCAACGGCTAGCTCACCCATCCATTCAGTATGAACTTTGACTGTTGTTAATGTGGGTGAAACATATTTTGCGACACTAATATCATTAAAACCAATGATAGAAATATCTTCTGGCACACGAATGGCTGCTTCTTGTAACGCCCGCATCGCACCAATTGCCAACGTATCACTTGCAGCGAAAAAAGCGGTTGGACGAGTGTCCGCTTTTTCAATAAAGTCTTTCATCGCTTGATAGCCTTCTTCAACAGAAAAAGCTGCTTCGACAACCCATTCTTGATGATAAAGGTCCAAATCTTTTAAGGTTTCTTTAAAAGCGACAAAACGTGGATCAACCAATGCCACGCGGGACTCTTTCGTATATTCTTGCCCAGAAAGCATACCGATTTTCTGATGCCCTTGCGCCAAAAATTCTTGCACAATTGTTTTAACACTTCCAGCAAAATCAACAACAATGGAGTTTTGGCCAAAAGCCATTGCATCAAAGTCTACAAATAGAAGAGGTGCGCCTAAGGCGGCTAAGGCCGCCACTTGCTTTTCATCAAATTTTCCTAGGGCAATTGTCCCATCAAATCTTTTTTGAGACAGGTTTGTCAGAGATTCTTTGACTAAAAGAAAACCCAATTCCTCTGCCCGCTTTTCAACACCTAAACGAATCGATAAATAGTAAATATCATCCAGTTCTTCTGGATCGCTGAACCATTGGACAAACCGAATTTTCTTTTTGCCTGCTTGTTTTTTTCTGGCTCGCTTTTTATAATTTAACGTTTCTGCTGTTTCAAATATTTTCTTCTTCGTTTCATCACTAACTGATAATGTTTCATCATAGTTCAAAACTCTCGAAACTGTCGCTGAAGAAACACCGACTTGCTCTGCTATATCTTTAATGGTTACGATGTTCCTCACCTCAAATTAATCATTTTCAATACATTGAATAAATCGTTCAAAAGCACGACGGCCTTCTTCGTCACGTTTAAAGACACCGGCATCTGTTAAAATTTGAACAAAAATTGTCCCAATTCCTTGTTGGATCACTTCTTTGACATTGGCTTCAGTGATGGTTTGCTGACTGAGTTCATCCGCCCAAGCTCGATGACTTTCAGCAATTTGATTGGGTTGCTTTAATAAATACTTTTCGACTTCTCTTAATTCTTGTGCCAGCCTTGGTGGCAAAATAGCTAGTCCCATTACTTCAATTAAGCCAATATTTTCTTGCTTAATATGTTGTACTTCTGGATGTGGATGAAAAATGCCATCTGGAAATTCCTCCGAAACATTATTATCTCGTAAAACTAAATCCAATTCAAATAATGACCCTTTGCGTCGAGCAATTGGCGTAATCGTATGATGCGGTGTGCCATCTTCTGAATAGGCCCGAACTGAGACTCGTTCATCAGAATAATTGCGCCATTTGGTCAAAATTAATTCGGCCGCCTCAACGAGTTCCTCTTGATGATCACTTTGAAGACGAATCACAGACATCGGCCATTTTAAAATACCCGCAGTTATCTCAGGATATTTTTTCAAAGAAAATCTTTTTTCCATTGGTGCTAAATCCATTGGAAATGTATGACGTCCTGCTTGGTAATGATCATGAGATAAAATAGAACCACCAACAATTGGCAAATCTGCATTAGAGCCCACAAAATATTCAGGGAATAACTCCGTAATTTTAAGGAGCCGCTGGAACGTTTTTTTCTCGATTTTCATTTCTCGATGTTGTTGGTCCAAGAAAATCGCATGCTCATTATAGTAAGCATATGGCGAATATTGAAAGCCCCAAGCTTCGTCCTCTAAATTTAGTCGGATAATCCGATGGTTTGTCCGTGCTGGATAATTCACACGACCATAATAGCCTTCATTCTCCATACATAACATACACGCTGGATATTTTTTTTGACTCATTTTCTTTTCAGCCAAAATTTTTCGAGCATCCTTTTCTGGCTTCGATAAGTTAATGGTAATTTCTAGTTTACCATAGGGTGAGTCCATTGGGAAAATAATATTTTTGGCGATTGCTTTCGTTTTAATGTAGTTATTCGTTTTACATAACTGATAAAAATAATCCGTTGCTTTTCGTGGAGACTCTTGATAATAATCCATAAACTTCCGATTAATGATGGTTGGGGTCGGCGTAATAAAATCCATTAACTCCGCTTCTAGTTGTTCTGCTTCCGTAATTGAGTCATCGATTTGGTGATTGGCTTGTGCAATATTTAAAAGATGTTCCACCACACGCAACGGTTCTTGCTCACAAGCAACCGCTTCTGGTTGTTCAAAAAAATCACAGCCAACTAGTTTGGCAATCCGATTCGTCAAATAATAGCGGTCTGTTTCCGTCCAATCGCCATTTTCTATGATTATCTCTACAAATGCAGCAATCCATTTACTACTTTCTTTCATCATCTGATGTTCTCCTATTCATTATAGCCTTGAGGATGTTTCACATGCCATTGCCAAGCGGTGGCGATAATATCCTTGACCTCAGTTACTTCTGGTTGCCAGCCTAAAACTCGTTTGGCTTTTTCACTAGAAGCAATTAACGTACTAGGATCCCCTGCTCGGCGTGGGGCGATTGTCGCAGGAATTTCTTGACCTGTCACTTCGCGAGCAGCATCTAACATTTCTTTAACAGAATAGCCGTTGTTGCTACCCAGGTTAAAGACGTCACTTTCGCCGCCATTTTTCAAGTATTCTAAAGCCAAAATATGTGCTGCAATCAAGTCTTCAATGTAAACATAATCTCGAATGCACGTGCCATCTGGTGTATCATAATCATCCCCAAAAATACTTAGCTCTGCTCGTTGGCCCAATGCCACTTGTAAAATAATTGGCACAATATGCGTTTCTGGCGTGTGATCCTCACCAATTGAGGCATCTTTTTTTGCTCCTGCAACATTAAAATAACGCAAAGCAACATATTTCATTTCATAAGCGTTGTCGCACCATTTCATGATTTTTTCCATCATTAATTTACTTTCCCCATACGGGTTTTTAGGATTCGTTGGGGTTTCTTCTGTAATAGGCATTGCTTTTGGTTCGCCATAAGTGGCCGCTGTGGAAGAAAAAACAATGTGTTTCACTCCGAATTCTTGCATGACTTCCAAGGCAATTTGAGTGCCGTGAACATTGTTATTGAAATACATTAACGGTTTCTCCACGGATTCTCCTACTAAAGAATTGGCCGCAAAGTGCAACACCCCTTCAATTGATTCCTTTTCAAAGACACTACGTAAAAAAGCTTTATCACGAATATCGCCTTCATAGAAAGTCGCTTGTTCATGAACTGCTGAACGATGCCCCGTTAATAAATTATCAACAACAACAACGGCATAGCCTTTTGAAATTAATTGATCGACGGCATGTGAGCCGATGTAGCCTGCGCCACCTAATACTAAAATAGACATTTAAAGCCTTCCTTTCTAAAATAACTTTCTGGCACCATCATCAATTGATGCAGGATAAAAATCAGCAGCATAGCCAATTTTATCTTGATAACTCTGGCCAACAGCTTCAATAAATGCATCTATATTTTGCTTTGGTACCAAAGCAATACTACAACCGCCAAACCCTGCACCAGTCATCCGTGCGCCCAAAACGCCTGGTTGTTCTTGCGCACAAGCCACTAAGGTATCCAACTCAATGCCAGTTACTTCGTAATCTTCTTTTAGCGAACGATGTGAGGCATTTAATAATAAGCCAAATTCTTCCAAATCCCCTTCAGTTAGCGCTTGTTTTGCCAATAAAGTTCGTTCATTTTCTGTGACGGCATGACGCGCTCGTTTAATCAACGCTGGATCTCCAATCAATGCTTGATATTGTTCAAATGTCTCGCTGTCTAATTCACCTAAAAATTCAATAGATAACTCTTTTTGAAGCAAACGAACGGCTTCTTCGCATTCTGCACGACGTTCATTATATTTTGAATCTGCTAATTCACGGCGTTTGTTAGTATTCATAATGACAATCGTATACTCACCTAATTTGGCGGGAACCATTTCATAGTGCATATTATTGGTATCTAGTAGAATAGCTTGATCTTTTTCTCCCATCCCTACGGCAAATTGGTCCATAATTCCTGAATTAACGCCAATAAATTCATTCTCCACTTTTTTACCGATTTGCACCAATTCAAGCATTGGACAGTGTAAAGCATATAAATCATTACAGATCGTTCCCATTAAAAGTTCAATAGAAGCAGAAGAAGACAAGCCAGCACCATTAGGAATCGTACCGTAGAAGAGCACATCTAAGCCAGAATCAATATTGTGTCCGCTTTCAATCAAGTAATTTAAAACGCCTTTAGGATAATTTGCCCAATCATCTGAATCTGAATAGGTTAAATCTTCTAATGAAAATTCGATGAGACCAACCTCTTTAAAATTATCAGAAAACATCCGAATTTTTTGGTCGTCTCTTTTTCTTGCCACACCAAATGTCCCTAAAGTAATAGCCGCTGGGAAAACATGACCGCCATTGTAATCTGTATGTTCACCAATCAAATTAATTCTTCCAGGGGCAAAATAACAGGCTGTCCCTTTCTCACCAAATATTTCTACAAATCGATTCATTAACAGTTCTTCCATCACTAATCGCTCCTTTCACTAGTAAACAAATTGTACAATATTTACTAAACTTTTGCAAATGTTTACTTAATATTTTCTTAATTGTCATTTCAATTGAAAACGTGTACAATACAATTAAATAAAGATTTATTTTCTTAGCATTTCTTTTTGACTATTTAAATAATCTAAACAACAAAGTTAAATTTACTAAATATTTACTTAAAGGAAGGATTGATTATTTTGACTATTTCAACTGAATCATTTGGACAAGGAATGCTTCTTTACACACTGACGAATAAAAATGGTGTGACTTTAAAAGCAACAGATTTTGGTGCGCGAATTGTTGCGCTCGACGTTCCTCTTACAAAAAATGAATCCCGATCACTCGTGCTAGGCTTTCCCTCAGCAGATGAATATTTGTCTAAAGACTTATATTTTGGTGCAACAATTGGTCGAACAGCTGGCCGAATTGCCGATGGCTCCTTTGAACTAGCGGGTAAAAAGTATCAAACGATGATTAATACTCCTACTCAAACAACACTTCACGGTGGCACACCTGGGTTTGAAAGTAAAAAATGGCACAGCGAAATCCAAGAGGCACAAGCGAATCCTTCTGTGAAATTTTGGCTAGAGAGTCCTGCTGGTGAAAATGGTTTTCCTGGAAATCTCACTGTTTCAGTCACGTATACATTGACTGAAGAAAATGAATGGCAAATTGAGTATCAGGCAACTACAGATGAACAAACACTTTTTAATCCAACCAATCATGTCTACTTTAATTTAACTGGAAATCCTACAATCCCCATTGATGCGCATGAGTTACAAATAAATGCCCAAAAGTTTGTCCCGCTTGATGAAAGAGTTTTACCGCTTGGAGAATTAGCTTCCGTCGACCAGACAGCTTTTGATTTACAAAAACCTAAAAAATTAGCTGAGGTTTTTTCAAGTAACGATGAACAAATCCAAAAGATGAACGGCTTCGATCACCCTTTCATCTTAACCAATCATGATTTAATTAACCCGGATGTTATCTTAAAAAGTCCTACTAAAGATATCACCTTAGAGATGTTCACTGATCAACCTTCAGTTGTTATTTTTTCAGCAAATTTTGCTGATAACGGTCCCGATATTCAAGGGCAAAAATTAGTCAATCACGGAGCGCTCACATTTGAAACCCAAGTCTGTCCTGGTGCTGAAAGATTTCCGTTGTTCGGTTCTATCACCCTCTCACCTGAACAGGAATTTCACTCAACGACCCGTTTCAAACTAATTTATTAAGTGAAATGGTGCTCTTAACCAAGCTTATCTTCGAACTAAAAAAGATAAGAATGGTTAAGAGCACTTCTATTATTTGACATTTTTAATCGCTCCATTTACACTATTTTCAATTAGAAAGGCGGTGATGTCTATGTATGCAATCAAATTTTTTCATGGCTATTTAACTGCAGATGGTAAACGTACGCGAGATAAATCAGGTTGTTTAGTTTACCACTCTGAAAAAGAAGCACAAAAATTAGCAGATAAAATTGGCGGGAGAGTTAAAAAAATTGGATAACCTTAGATAAAGGATAGATAAGCAAGGCTATTTTGCTATCTGTCCTTTTTTATTTTACATATTCCTCGACTTATTGTATTGATTTGATACAATAGAGAAAAAGCCTAAAGGAGCGCTTACATGAAACAAAATGACTTTGATTATATGCAAATGTTAAAAGGTGAATTATATTACGCCCCCACCATTTTACCCGAAAACAAATCAACAAAAGGCAAGGTGTTAGCTCAAAAAATCAATCAACTTCCTATCGATAATGTGAAAGAAATTGTGGCCCTAGAAAAAGAATTATTAGGAAAAACTGGCAATGAGTTATATATCACTCCACCCCTCCATGTAGATTACGGTCGCCATATTGAGGTAGGAGAAAATTTTTATGCAAATATGGATTGCATTTTTTTAGATGTAAACAAAATCATCTTCGGTGATAATGTCATGGTTGGCCCTCGTGCTAGTTTTTATACTGCCGGCCATCCAATTGATCCAACGATTCGAACTGCAGAATTAGAATTCGGTACGCCAATTATTGTTGAAGATAACGTGTGGATTGGCGGAAGTGCCACCATTTTACCTGGCGTTACAATTGGAAAAAATGCTATTGTTGCTGCTGGTGCTGTGGTTACAAAAGACGTTCCTGCCAACACGATTGTTGGGGGTAATCCAGCAAAAGTCATTCGCAAAATTGATGAAAACGATCAGCAATTTTGGACAGAAAAGCAACGGCAGTATCAAATCGCTAAGAAGCAATTCTTTCATGAATAAAAAATCCCCAATCCAATGAAAATAACGGATTGGGGATTTTTTTAATCTTCTTCATAATAATTAAACATCCAATGGATGCCAAACTGATCTTTTAGGGAACCATACTTTTTGGACCAAAAAGTTTCAGATAACGGCATTGTAACAGTGCCACCTTCAGATAATCGCTTAAATAAGCGATCAATTTTTTCATCATCATCTGTGCTAACCACGAGCGAAAGGTTATTTCCTTCCGTAACTTCAAAACCAAACATATCAGGAACATCTGAAATCATTACATAGGTTCCTTCAATAATGATACTTGCGTTCATCACTAAATCCTTTATCTCGTCGTTTATAGGATGCTCAGGATCTTCAGGTGCTTCGCCAAAAGTCATTAAATTTTGACATTTTGTATCAAAAACATCTTCATAGAACGCAATTGCTTCTTTTGCTTCACCTTTAAAATTTATATACAGCTCTAACAAATGACTCACCTTCTTTCATGATCAAATTTTATACTTTATTTTCTCATGATTTGTCAGAAAGCAAAAATAGTCTGCTTAAAAATCTGATTTTTCTAGCAATAAGGTAACAAATTTTTCCAAATACAGTTGGTCAACCGCATCATAGCTATTTGTTACACCACTATCAATATCTAAAACACCGACCAATTGATGATTTTTTACCATCGGTACAACGATTTCAGACATCGCAGCTGAGTCACAAGAAATATAATTAGCGTGTGTCTTCACGTTATCAACAATCAATGTAGCTTGTTTTTCCGCGGACTCACCACAGACACCTTTGCCCATTTTAATTCTGGTACAAGAGACTTTCCCTTGAAAAGGCCCCAAGACTAATTCTTCATCTTTATATAAATAATACCCAGCAAAAACGGTATCTGGTAATGTTTGTGCAAGTAACGCGGACGAGTTTGCTAAATTTGCAATAGCATCCGTTTCTATTTCTAACAAACCGCTCAATTGTTGTAAGCACAATTCGTAGGCTGCTTTTTTGTTTTCTCTCGTTTGTTCAGTCATGCTTGGTTCATCTCCTTCATTTTGTCTTATTATAAAGGAAGATACGCAAAAGTGCTATGTTAAAGTGAGTCAAACAAACTTGAAACGCTGATCCACGTTGTGAGCAGAAGCACTTTATAAGGATTAAACTGTGACGAGTAACCGCTGGACTGACACTATGCGTTGCTCAGAGCTGAACCCTGTTTCCTCTGTTTGGCTTTTTAACATTCTATTTCTACCTAATTTTAAAGCAAGTTAAACCCATTGTCCTTTCAACATAATCTTGCGTTTCTGCGGTTTTCTAGCAATCACTTCTGCTGTAGAAGCTGCTTCTGTAAAGATAAAGTTTGCTTCGTCGCCTTCTGTAAACCAAAGACGTTCTTCTTCAAATGAAAAAGGTGCTTCTTTGCCGCAGCCATGGACGTAAGCTTGAGTAAGTTGCTCTTCTGTAATCTTTCCTGTCATTTCACAAAAATTACGTAATTTTTCAAATAAATCACCTGAAACATTAGAACTCCAAGAGTCAAAAAAGCCATCACTACCTAAAAGAACCGATACACCAGCTTGGCGTAACACATCAATTGGTGGCAATAAATAACGAGGATCATAGGGAATTGTAGACATAATCGCCGTTTGATGCGTTGCCAAGCGTTGGTATAGTTTTTCTTTTTCTGCTGGTCGTACATCTAGCAGCGCAAAGGCGTGACTGATAGCGGTTCGCTGAGTAAATTTTCGTTCTTCTAAAATGTCTAAAAATTTATCAATTGTATAAACGCCCACTTCCCCCGTATCATGCAAGTGGATATCGATTCCTACTTGAAATTCTTCTGCCAGATCGAAAATAGTTTCTAAAGATTCTTCAATTGCATAATCAATGCCTGCAGGATCTAAACCGCCAACCATTGTTCCACCATTTTTTAGGGCTTCTTTCATGAGTAAAACCGTTTGGGGATTTTTTAATAATCCATGCTGTGGAAAGACAACAATATCATAATCAATCACATGCGCATATTTTTCTAAGGC
This sequence comes from Enterococcus sp. DIV2467a, assembly GCF_050532945.1. NCBI lineage: Bacteria > Bacillati > Bacillota > Bacilli > Lactobacillales > Enterococcaceae > Enterococcus > Enterococcus sp. DIV2467a. The sequence continues at coordinate 2,052,453 of NZ_CP172896.1, forward strand.
TCTTTTGACGCCCCAGAAGTTTTCTAGTTCTACATAAGGATCAATGTTGACATGTGTCCGAATATAAGAGGCTCCATAACCAATCAATTTTTCAATCATGGCCGTCGCTCGTTGTTCTGTTGACGGCGCTAACAATTTAAGTTCACTGGCTTCGTCTGCTAAACGCTCTTTTAAATTTTTAACAGGTTGGCTAGCACGCCAGCCTAATGAAAGGTAGGTTTTATCTAAGTGATTATGGCTCTCTTGAAAAGCGGGAATAGCCAGTTGTCCGTTTAAATCAGTGCCTTGTTGCTTTTCAGTGACTTGATTTTGCGGAATAATCGCTTGGATTTTGCCTTCTTGAATCGCTAAAGTATAGCGTGCGGTTTTAGTATACGTTAATTCGTGGTGGTCTTTAGCAAAACCAGTTTCTAAACGAACATTATTCAAATAAACAATGGATGCTGTCATTCTTTTTCCCCCTTTTGAACGGCTTCAACCAGTTGTCCTTTTAGTATCAGTTGTTGGATTGGCTGTTGGCGTGCAATCACGTGAGCAGTGCTCTCAGCATTAAATAGTAGGAAATCTGCAGAATCGCCGACGTTAGGCCAAACTCGCTGCCCGTTAGGATCAAGAGGCGTTACAAAATTACTCGCTAAGCCCCATAAACGATTCAAGCGATACTCATCGCTAATTTTAAACCTTTGAGCGGCTGTATTTAATTTTTCTATTGTATTGCCACTGCCAAAAGGCGACCAATGATCCGTCAAACTGTCATGAGCCACGGAGATCTTAACACCTTGTTCAACCAAGGTTGGAATCGGCATGGTGGGCATTCCAATTGGTACAGTCGAAGTCAAATCAATACCTGTTTCGATGAATTTTTGCGCAATGTCTCTAATTGCTGCTTCTTCTAAGCTCCCTAAGGCTAAAGCATGACTTAAAGTAACTTTGCCAAACATTTTTGCTTGTTCTGTATAATCAACAAATTTATTAAATTCATAAAGTCCCAAAGTATCACGGGCGTGTAAATGAACATCAATTTTTTTATTAAATGTGGTAGCTAATTCAAATATTTTTGCAATTGAATGATCCACATGACGATCCACAAGGGCTGGATCAACGCCACCGACATGAGTTGCCCCCATGCGTAAGGCTTCGCGCATCAAAGGTTCGACTTGTGAGCGGAGTAATCCGTGTTGAGGAAAAGCCACAATTTCATGAGTAATGTATTGTTCATATCGACTAAATGCTTCTTTAGTAATTTCAATATGTTTCGTTCCAATAGATGGATCTACATTACAATGACTGCGAATATGATAATGGCCTTGTTGAATATACTGCTCAATAACTTGGCAAGCACGTTCTAAACTAGTTGGTAATTGTTCAGGTAACAGCCAAGTTTCTTCTTCAATACGTGTTAAAATTCCTTTCGTTAGTGGACGACAGGCCTTCCAAGGTCCCCCAAAATACGTTTTATCAATATGAATATGCATTTCTCTTAGAGCAGGTAAAACGAGTTGCTGATTCACATCCATAACTGTTTCGTTCTCTAAAGGCCTTAACTGCGGTGCGACCGCAGTACAGACCTCGTTTTCAATTCGAATATCATAGCTAGCTGTTTCTGTCGCAACAATTCGCTGATTCACAGTAGAAAATCCTGTTTCTAATTTACAGTTTTTTAAAAGCATGACAAACCCCTTCCTACCTTCATTCAATTAGTTAACATAAGCCCATTTTAAACTGTACGTAGGTCCAAATGAATGCCAATACATATCCTTGATTTTTTGATTAGCTAATACAGAAATGCTTCGATTGTAGATTGGTGCTAAAACCGTTTCCTGATTCACCAAAATATCTTGTGCTTGAGCAAAGTCATTTAAACGAGCCTCTTGATCAGCCGCATGTGTTGTTCTAGTTTCTTGAATTAATTGATCATACGTATCACTCTTGAACGTTACGCCGCCCAAGGTACTATCCGAAGTAAAGATGCGCATAACTGTTAATGGATCACGATAATCGGTTCCCCAACCAGATAATTCTAAATCATAGTCTCTCGTTTGATCACGATCAACACGAATAGTAAAAGGAACTTGAGTAACATTCACTTCTAATCCATCTAGATTTTCTTCCAATTGAAATTGGAAAAACTCAGCAGCTTTTTTGGCGCTGTCTGTATCATCTGTTAAAAATTCTAATTTGATTTTATCCAGCCCAATTTCTTTTTTCCCTTTTTCCCAGAATTCTTTTGCTTTCGCTGTATCGTAGGTTAAGTAGTTATTTTTCTTAGCAGCTAGTTTTGTGAAATCTGTTCCATCTGGCGCAATCGTTTGTCCCGGCGGAATTACTTGATCTGTAGCCGTTGATTGATCTTGCAAGACTTCTTTTACAAAACTTTCTTTATCAAAAGCTTGTGCCAACGCTTTACGAATATTGTTGTTCGCTAAAGCCGGATTTTCTTTTCCATCACGAACACTGTTCATTTTTAAAAAGTATGTGACGAATTGAGGAATTGAAAGAAAGGCTGGATTATCAACATAACCAGGAATAAATTCACCACTTAGCTTATTCACTACATCCAATTCATTCGAGTCAAACAAATTCACCGCTGTCGTTGGGCTCTTAATTACTGAAACTTTTGCTTCTGATAATTTAACTTTTTCAGCATCCCAATACGTATCATTTTTTTCGTAGGTCCAGTCATCAGAAGAGGCATTATCCCATTCTTTCAATTTAAAAGGACCATTATAAATCAAATGTTCTGCATCAGTGGCATATTTATCCCCTTGTTCTTTGATATATTTTTCATTTTGTGGAAACAAAACAGGAAACGAAAGTAATGATTTAAAATAAGGGGTGGGCCGTTCTAAAGTTATTTCTAACGTTTTATCATCTAGCGCCTTAACCCCAAGAGTATTCACATCTGCGCCTTCTAAAGCAATTTCCTTAGCATTTTTAATGACATCAAAAAATAACGCTTGATGAATCGATCCTGATTTAGGGGAAGCAACTTGTTGCCATGCATAAACAAAGTCATTTGCTGTTACTGGATCATCATTCGACCATTTGGCATCTTCTCTAATCTTAAATGTATAAACGGTTTCATCTTCAGAAATTGCTGGTTCTTCGGCAGCGACCCCCAACTCTAATTCATCTTCTTTACCTAAAACATAGAGTCCTTCATAAACTTGATTCATGACTAAAGTCGAGGTCGTATCCCCCGCTGTGTGTGGTTCCATTGTCGAAATAGCCGCTTCAGAACTAATTGCAATTTTTTGTTCCGCTGCTTTGTTACTATCAGCCGAGTTTCCCGTTCCCGCCTGACAAGCCGTTAAAGCTAAAAGCAAACCGACGCATCCTAACATTTTTAATTTTTTCATACCGATCCCTCCATTTTACAAACTATAACCTTCAAAGTTACCAGAATTTTCTGATAAAATATAGAAAAAGAAGCATATCTGATAAGAGTCTCAAAAAACTTACAGATTATAGAAATACTTGAGAAATTTAAAGTAGCTGAAACAATAGTAAAAGCATTAAAAATTAAGTATACTATTGCTATATCTTTAAACGATGCGTTTCTATAGGTTGTAAGCGCTGATTATTCTTATTTGGTCACTTGTGACTACCAATCACGTGATGACTTGGAACTTTTTTCTATTAGTATAAGGATACCTTATTTTCCCTAAAATAGTTTTGTAACATCTTACAATAAATACACTTAATTTTTAGATAATTCATACAAAAGGAGGCCTTGCTAATGATGACGGTCAATGATCTACTCCATGCAGAAGAACTACCTGGTTTAACCTTATTGACGCACGAGACCAATTTAGATGCGCCAATTCTACAAGCAAATATTTTAGAAAATCCTGATGCTTTTGACTGGTTAACGCCAGGAGAAATTTTATTAACTACCGGCTATATTTTCAAAGATCAGCCTTGCTTGCAAAAACGTCTTATTCAAGAACTAGCAAATATGAACTGCGCTGCTCTAGGCTTTAAAGTCCAACGTTATTTCAATGAAGTTCCACAAGAGATGATCCAATTAGCGAATGACGTCGGATTACCAATTCTCTCAATCCCTTATAATTACAACTTTTCTCAAATTATTTCATTGGTCAATCGCCGAGTCAATCAACCTGACGAAACGATTAGCCAACATTCTGTTCATATGCATAATAAATTTTATACAATTATCAAAGCTGGCGGAAAAAGTACCCAATTACTGGAAGTATTAAGTGCCGCGATTCAAGCGCCTGTAATGCTTTTAGACGAGCGTTTTCAGATTATGAATCATTTTGATTTACCTGATGCGCCAACAAGAATCACCAGTATTTTAAACAACGCGACTCTCAAAAAACAGTTTGAGACAGCTTTAAAAGCCCAGAACAATGAGCTCCTATTATTTTATAAAGAACCATTGACTGTTGAATTTTCCTTAGCGAACCATCAGTTATCTTTGCGAATTTTACCCATCAAAAAGAAAAATCTCAGCTTATCTTACTTAGTGATTTGGCAAACTACCAAAAAATTACAGACGATTGATTTATTATCTGTGGAGGTCTGTGCTCACTACCTTTTACCACAACTTCAATTAGAATCTTCGGAAAATTTAACAACGAGGCAAAAGATCGGGGCGCTGTTTCAAGACCTTATCCAAGAGAAAAATACCAATCCTCAAGCTTGGCAAGAATTTAGTAATTATCTGCAATTAAATGAAAAAGATACATTTAGTCTCTTGCTTGTAGCCATTGAACAATTGGAACAACTGTTTAATCCGACTATTCAAATGAATAGCATTGGCCATCAATTGAATCATATTTTAGAAGGATATCGACAAAAAATTACTGCCTTTCCTACACAAACTGGCTTTATTTTATTACTAGAAAATCCAGCGCAAGAGGAAGCCACCTACCTTGCACAAACCACTCATCTTGCCAAGAATTTACTAGAGCAACTAATGAAACTGAATCCAAAATTATCATTTAAATTAGCGATTGGGCCAACTGTCAAAAAAATCACCAATCTGTGTGATTCTTATAAATTAGCACAAGAAACATTCCACTTAGCACAAGCAAGTCAAGAATTACAACAACGAACTATTTTGAATTATGACGACCTCTTTTTTTATCGTTTAATGATCGAAACCCTGACCAAACAAGCCAAACAAAAAATATATCAACGATTGATTGAACCATTGGAAAAAGAAGATCAAAAACATGAAAGTTCCCTACTAGAAACCATCAACACCTACTTTCAGTCGAATAAAAATATTTCGTTGACTGCCACAAATATGTATGTACATCGTAATACAATTATTTACCGCTTAAAAAAAATAGAAGAGATTCTTCACTTAACTTTAGAATTTCCTGATAGTTCGCTACAACTAAGTTTGGCTGTTTATTTATATAAACAAAAATTACTATAAAAAGGCCACCACGAATAGTAAATCGTGGCGGCTTTTTTAACTGTTTCAATTTTGTTAGCGAATAATCATTACAGAAATTGGGGCATATCGAGCCATATAAGCTGCTTGGCTACCAAAAAAGCTTTTTAATTTGCTAGTTGACTTGGAGCCAATAATTAACAAATCTGGTTTATTCAAAGGAATAAGCTTATTAATAATTAATTCTCCCGGGTTCCCTTCATTGACAATTACACTTACTTTATCGATGCCATTCGTTAACGCTTCTTGTTGATATTTTTCCGTTTGTTTCTCTAATTTCGCCAACTGTTCTTGCCAATAATTTTTATCTAACGATTGGTAAACATTAATCTCTTTCTCTTCTAAAATCGAAACAATAACCAATTCAGCTTGTTCTTCTTTTGCTTTTTGGATAGCATAATGAAATGCTTTTAACGCATCTGGCGACTCTTCAACACCAACCATAATTTTTGAAAATTTCATTATTTAACCTCCTCTACTTGTTGCTCCATAGCTGCAAGCTGCTGTGCGTATCGTTTATCACCTTTATATAATTCCACAACCGTCCAAACTAACAAGAGGATGACGAGTGCTATGATGACATAAGCAATATTATCGGCTAACGTAATTTGACTCGCTGTCGGATTATCACCGAAAAATCCTTCAATTTGATCAGGTAAGCCTTTCATATTGAGGTAAATTAAGCCAATGACAGAAACCCAGCCTAACAATTTAATTAACCACGAGTTTTTAAAATGTTCACCCATTTCAACACGGCTATCTGTAAACATCAGTAAAGGCAACATCGAAAATGGCAAAGCAAATGCTAGAAAAACTTGTGAATTGTTCATTAAATTATTAATCGCAATATGCTCCTCCACTGTACTTTTTCCGCTGGTCATTAAAACACAGATTAAGACAGGAATAACAGATAACAAACGTGTGACCATCCGACGTAACCAAATTGGTACGCGCATATGAATAAACCCTTCCATAATAATTTGACCAGTTAACGTTCCTGTAATTGTTGAATTTTGTCCTGATGCCAATAAGGCTACCGCAAATAAAATTGATAAAATTCCAGAACCTGCAATATGCGCTAAAATAGAATTACTCATAACCGCTGGATTTGATAAAGCATCAAACAAACCAAAGAATGAAGGATCTTTGACACTGCCGGATTTAAAAACGGCCACACCCATAATCAATAATAAAGAGTTAACAAAAAATGCCATCGTTAATTGAATATTAGAATCCCAAGTTGAAAAGCGTAAAGCGCGTTGAATATCGGTTTTATCTTTACGATCAATTTTACGACTTTGCACAACAGAAGAATGTAAATACAAATTATGAGGCATCACTGTTGCACCAATAATCCCCAATGCACCTGTCAATGGCGTTTGCCCATTCACCGCATGTGATGTAGAAAAAGCTTCTGCGCTAGGAACCAGCCCTTTAATTACATCTCCCCATACTGGATTTGACAATGCCACTTGATAAGCAAAAATCACAAAAATAACAACAATTAAAGCAACAACAATAGCTTCAATTTTTCTAAAACCAATTTTTGTCAATAACAACAAAAGTAAAACATCAAATACCGTAATGAAGACAGCCAGACCTAAAGGAATATGAAATAATAAATATAAGGCAATTGCGCCCCCGATAACTTCAGCGATATCTGTAGCCATAATTGCTAACTCTGTTAAAATCCATAATACAATACCTAACGTCTTACTAGTTCTAGCACGAATCGCTTGTGCTAAATCCATCTGTGAAACAATGCCTAATTTAGCAGCCATATATTGGAGCAACATTGCAATCAAACTGGAAATTAAAATAATCGACATCAATAAATATTGAAAATTTTGTCCCCCAGTAATTGAAGTAGACCAGTTTCCTGGATCCATATACCCCACTGCTACCAATGCTCCTGGACCTGAGTAAGCAAATAACGTTTTCCAAAAACTCATATTTTTAGGCACGTCGATGGTGCCATTAATTTCTTCAAGCGAAGGACCATTTGCATATTCAATCAAATGATGTCTTTGCTTTGGTTCATGTTCTTCTGAATTTTTCAATTCAATTCCTTCTTTCGTTTTGCAATAATTTTAAAAGGCCCTTCCCGTTAGAAGGTTAACCTCTAATATATTTTAGGCACACCTAAAATATACTGCTAAAAATAACAAAATGCAAGACTTGAAAGAAAATTTTGACAGTGTAAAAATAGATTGTCGTAAATGTGCGGTCTTAAAGTTTGAAGAAATCAGGGTAGCTGGTAGTTGATTATCTTAAGAAGTAGAAAATAAAGGACCTAAGTCATTTCGGCTTAGGTCCCTTATTTTGTTTTTATTCGGTTACTCTATTAAGAATGGTTGCTACAATTTCTGTCGTGTCAGCTGAATGATTTCTAAAAATCTCGGTAAACTGAATCTGACGAAAACCTTCAAGTACTTCGGGCAACTTATTTTTCCCCCATTCAAAAGTTCCATCATTTCTTTTCAATAATCTCTGTAAAATTTCTTCTTTCTCGACCGCTAACAAAAAATGATAAACGTCAATGCCTGCTCGTCTCAGATATCCAATCAGCTCTTCTTCATATTCATTTTTATAAAGGGTCATTGGAACAATAATCGGCCGTCCAGACTCTTTGGACATTCGTTTTAATAAATGAGCATTCCAGCAACGCCATTCCTGATACTCTTGAAAATCATTTTCTTTCATTTCTTCGGGAACTAACTCCATCAATGCACTACCAATAATTTCTGGATCATAAATGATTGCATTGGGAAGTTTTTGTTGTAACTCATGTGCAATGGTCGTTTTTCCGGCTCCAAACGCACCGTTTAACCAAATAATCATCATAATTTCCTTTCTTCTGAACACATTTCTTTGTTGCTTAATTTAGGTGCTAGATTACTTTTAATTTTTTTAGCTTTTGTATTTGTTCATCTACGCTATGTGTGCCATCTAAAAGATAGTCTGAACTTGCTGATACATTTTTTTCATGTTCTATAAATAGCGGTCTAACATTATTTAAATAGTTATGGGCCCACTTAATAATACTTTCTCCTTGAGAATAAGAATAATCTCTAATCACTTGGCGAGCAAAACAAACATCTAATGGCGTTTTCAGGTAGATCACAATATCAATAAAAGGCTTCAAATCATCGTGTAAATAGCCAAATGGAAAGTCTATAAAAATATAATTAAATTTGCCTTGAGCATTCACAGAAAAAAAGTCTTTCATTAACTGGGTAATATCGAATAAATTGACTGCAACGTTGAAATTTTTTAATAAAAAAGCATGGGATGGTGCCGATGGCAAAGCATCAATACTATAATCATCGAATGAAAGTACATAAGCATTTTCAACAGTATCAGATAAAGCATTAATGAGTGTCGTTTTTCCACTTGCTGTCACACCGCTAATTACTATCACTTTTGTTTTCAATACACTACCTCCCAAAATTTTAGACATTCACGTATAGTTACTACTTACATCTTTAACAGTAAACGAGACAAACTAAAAATACAACATCCTACGCTATTAACCTCGGGTTACATAACATACTGATCTGATAATTTCTCCCTAAAAAAACAGAATGTGGGCAATCTTTTTAAGAATCATTGAATAGAATAACAACAAACAGTAATTCAGGTATAACCAGCTAGAAATTGTTTTATTTTTAGTCACGAGTATGATAAGCATGTAAATCAAATAGAATCATATTAGGTGAGGTTACTCTGAAGAACACAGGTTATCGCTCGGAAATGTCGAGAGACAGTAACGAGTAAAGCAGGGATTGTCGAATTAAGGCTTTCCTAAGATAACTAGAATTTTTTTTCTTACGTCTCAGAAAGCCAAAGCTCAATTATTGTGATTACCCTATAATCTTCTTCTTTTATTCGGCGACCTCTTTAATATGATTAATTGGAGGTTTTTAAATTGAAAGCTGTCACTGCATCATCTAAGAAAAATACCCTACTTGCTAAAAGTATCGGGAATCTTACCTTGCTCATCATTTTAGGCATTTTCATTTTTATCATCGTCTTCTCTTGGCTAAAAATGAATCGCCCTCTCCACACCCTTCCCTCAGAAGAATTCCTCGCAACACCAAGTAAAACAGATGATTTCTTATCTCCATCAAATCTTTTTTACTTTTCAATTCGAACCATGTTTCGAATGATTGTGGGTATGGCTTGGTCCTTCCTGTTTTCCTTTGTTTTTGGTATTTTAGCCGTAAAATATAAAACGGCAAGAAGAGTCATTTTACCATTAGTTAATTTCCTTGAATCCGTTCCATTACTAGGATTTTTAACCTTTACAACTGCTTGGTTACTTGGTTTATTTCCAGGAAATGTGATGGGCGCAGAAGCGGTTGCTATTTTTGCCATCTTCACAGGTCAAGCTTGGAACATCATGTTGACTCTTTATCAAATAATGGAAGTTATTCCTTCAGATCTAGTCAATGTGACCGATCAGTTCAAGTACAATGCTTGGGAAAAATTTTGGCGGCTTGAATTTGTTTACTCAATTCCTGGCTTACTTTGGAACGTTATTATTTCTCAAACTGCGGCTTGGTTTGCCTTGGTGGCCAGCGAGCAAGCTTCTGTTGCCTTTCCTAAAGAAACCAACCTTTATTTACCAGGAATTGGTTCTTATATCCAAGTAGCATTAAATCGAGCCGACTTTAAATCCTGTTTATGGGCTGTTTTTGCCTTATTAATCAATGTGGTGATTTTAAACTTTTTAGTTTTTCAACCTTTAGTTCGAGCCACTTATTATTTTAAATATGAAACAGATGTCGAAAGTACGACGCCACCTAAATCCATCATTTATCATTTATTAAAAAAAGCAACTTTAACGAAATACTTTTCAAAAGCTTTTGTGAAATTCAGTCATTTTTGGATTTACGATTTACCAAAAGTTTGGTACTTTTTCAAGCTAGACTATCTCTATCGATTACTAGCAAAATTACGCCATTTCTTCAAAACATTATGGTATGTCAGCTTAACCATTATTGGGGTTTATTGTTCTATTAAGCTCTATCATTTCTTGCCCCATCAAGATTTCAGCATGATTCCTAGATTAACCCTTTATACTACACTACGGGTTACCTTGGCCATGGTCGTTGCTGGCATTATCTTTACTCCCTTAGCAATTTGGGTTGCGAATGATAATCGACGCTTAAGTATCGTTCAACCGATTGGACAAATTTTAGGCTCCATTCCGTCAAATGTTTATACTCCATTCATTGTGTTGATTATTAGTATGGGCTTCAACAAATTAGAATGGTGGATTCTACCACTCATCATGGTTGGTTGCCAATGGTATTTTTTCTTTAATGTAATTGCTGGCTACTTAGCCATCCCTGATGATATTCGTGACGTAACCAAACTTTTTAAATTATCTAAATGGCAATGGTGGACAAAATTTTTGATCCCTTCTATTTTACCTTACCTCATTACAGCAATTATTAACGCTGCTGGTGCTGCTTGGAACGCTGATATCGCAGCAGAAAGCATTCAATGGGGCAAAAAATCAATAGATGTTACTGGCCTAGGACAATATATTGCGGCAAACGATGGCGTAAAAGATAAATCTGCCTTAGGAACCTTAGCGATGTGTTTCGTTGTTGGTTTATGTATCGCCTTTGTTTGGCAACCTTTATATCGAGCAGCAAAACAAAAATTTCACTATTAATAGCTGGACGACTCAACTCGACTAAATTTTTAAGATAAACTAGAGAGGAGAACGATAGGTGATTTCCCTTGACCTATCTAATAAGACGATGGAAAATAAAGAATTATTAAGCATAAAATCAGTATATAAAGAATTTGAAATTGAAGGACATTCAGAACATTTAAAAGTCCTTGAAAATATTGATTTAACAGTTAAAACGAATGAATTTTTAAGTATTATCGGACAATCAGGAACAGGAAAATCAACGTTGCTCAGAAGTATCGCTGGACTTCTTCGTACAACTAGAGGTGAAATTACTTTTGAAGATAAAATCATTAATGAGCCTGATGCCAATATCGGCATGGTTTTTCAACATTTTGCCCTTTTTCCTTGGTTGACAGTTGAAAAAAATATCAGCTTTGGCTTAGAAAACCGTAAAGAAATTTCTCGCGAACAAATAAATAAAAGAGTCAGTAATCTCATTGAAATGATTGGTTTAACTGGTTTTGAAAAAGCTTATCCCAGAGAGTTATCTGGTGGAATGAAACAGCGTGTAGGCTTTGCTCGTGCTTTAGCCATCGAACCTAGCTTATTGCTCTTAGACGAACCTTTTTCAGCTTTAGATATCATTACAGCCAGCCAATTATCTAACGATTTATTAGAAATTTGGCTAAACAATCAAATTGCGACTAAATCAATTGTGATGATCACGCATGATGTTCAACAAGCAGTTCAACTTTCTGATCGGGTTGTATTAATGGATGCAAATCCTGGTCGTATTGCCAAAATTTACTCAATCGATATCCCCAGAAATCAACGTTCGCCAAAAACAACCATTGATATTGTAGAACAAATAACAGAAGAAATGGTTCGTCGCATTCATTTGTAAATAGAACTGTTTTGACTTCTGCTATGTCTTGACAAAGAGTTACTTAAAAGACTATTATTTCTTTGTAATAAGTTAGGTGAGGCTCCTATACAAACATAGGCTATTGCTCAGAAATGTCGAGAGACACCAATGAGTAGAACAAGACTGGTCGAGGAGAAGGCTTTTCTCAAAATAGCTAAGAGTGATCTTTACGTTGTATAGTGCTAAAGCTCAACGTTCATGTTGATGTATCTTTTTAGTCTCTAGTCAATCAGTTAAGTAAGTACTTTTATTTAAAATTAAGAGAGGAGTGAAAGTATGACTACTATGTTAGCAATCATTGGAACTGTTGCAATCATCACAGTTCAAGTTATTGAATATAATATGACAGAAATTCATATTCCTACTGCAGGAACATTTAATGACGATGATGCAGAACCCCCACATTCTTCTGTAACCCTTGTATTTATTCGCACTATACTTATCACTCTCTCACTTAACTTTCCATCTCATTTTTTTGAGATGGTTTTTTTATGTATTCTAGAAAATAATAAACAAAAAAGACTGTTAAATCAATGATTTAACAG